>DIKK01000007.1 GCA_002423605.1 Dehalococcoidia bacterium UBA5620 | reverse complement strand
GCGTCGCTGGACGCTCCCCGTGCGTTCCGCACCGGCCGTGCCGGCGGCCTCCATGCCGATTTCCGCATAATCTGTTGATATCATTCGGCATGTAATCTATAATAGCGTTCAGCATCGCGTGCGAGCCTCTATCATTAGCGACGGGTTGGAGTTTAACATCGTGGGTAATCATAATACTGAAACACGTTGGGGTCCTGATAATCCGCATCCCCTTTCACGCCTTAAGACCGAGCTGGTCTGGGAAGGCAAGTATGATGAGTATGGTAACCGGCGCACCGTAAAGCTGCCGCCCTCACCGTTACCTTTACAGCGCATCGAGACCATCGACGAACCACGTGACCATGCTAAAGCCACTCAGGGCAATATGTTCAACATGGAAGCGTTCAACCAGAAGGCTCATTGTGATGACTTCCGCAACATGCTTATCTGGGGTGATAACAAGCTTGCCCTGGCCGCCCTGCTTGAGCAGTTTCGTGGCAAGGTTGATTTGATCTACATTGATCCACCCTTCGATGTGGGCGCTGACTTCAGTATGCAGGTCCAGTTCGGGGAGGAAGGAGAACAGGTGCAGAAGGAGCAGTCCATCCTTGAAGCCGTGGCCTATCGTGATACTTGGGGAAAGGGCACCGATTCCTATCTGCACATGATGTACGAGCGGGTTCTCCTGATGCGCGATCTCCTGAACGAGCAAGGCAGCATATATGTACACTGCGACACAAGGGTGAACTCCTATTTGCGGTGCATATTGGAAGAGGTCTTTGGCCCGGACATGTTCCAGAGTGAAATCGTTTGGAAGCGTGCGGATAGCCACAATGATGCTCACACGTATGGCGCAGTTCACGACACGCTACTGTTCTTCTCTAAGCGAGACAACCCAACGTTCACGGCGCAATATGTTGCATTAAGCCAGAAGACTGAAGACTCTTGGTACAGGCATGTGGAAGAAGGGACGGGTCGTCGGTACAATCTTGGTAATCTCGTTAGTCCCCATCCCAGACCAAACCTTACGTACGAGTATAAGGGGATTAAACCACCCACCAACGGGTGGCGTATCTCCAGGGAACGCATGGATGAATACGATCGCAAAGGTCTCTTGGTGGTCGTTGGAAAAACAGAGAGAACACTGAAGGTCAAGCAATACCTTGACGAAAGCAGGGGTAGGCAAGTAACAGATTGGTGGGACGACATAAGCCAACTTCGCGGATACGCGGCGAGTCAGGAAGAGCGTACCGGATTTGAGACTCAGAAGCCTGAGGCTCTTCTCAACCGGGTCATCAAGACGTCAACCGGAGAAGGTGGTCTGGTCGCCGATATCTTCTGCGGCTCTGGTACTACCCTTGCCGTTGCCGAGAAGCTAGGACGACGCTGGATAGGCTGTGACCTTTCCCGCTATGCCATCCATACCACCCGCAAGCGTATGATACAGGTGCAGCGTGAATTGCACGAGGCTGGCAAACCGTACCGTTCCTTTGATGTTTATAATCTGGGTCGCTATGAGCGGCAGTGGTGGCAGTTGGATCGCCTTAAGGGTGCCGATGAGGAGCATCGCAATATCGTCCTTAAGTTCTATAAAGCTACGCCTCTGGCTTCTCCCCCCAGTCCCCTTCTCCATGGTAAGAAGAATGGAGCCTATGTCCATGTCGATAAAATCGACGGTATCTTTACAGAGGTGGAGCTTAATGCTGTGGCCGAGGCCGCCCAGGCCGCCGGCGGCCGTGAGCTGCACTGCCTGGCTTGGGAATTCGAGATGGAGCTTGCCTTGAAAAAGCAGGCCGTTGAGGCTATAACCGGCCTTGATATCAAGCTGAAATACATCCCCCGTGAGATCATGGAGCCTAACCGTACCGAGTGCCAGTTCTTTGAGGCCGGATATCTTGAGGCTAAGGCAGTTAGACACGGCAAGAAATGGGATGTCGCGCTCGTTCGCTTTTCTCCCTCCCTTGCCGAGGCGCCGGAAGAGGAGATGGCGGCCCTCCGCCAGCGTGCTGTCAGCTCACCCTTCGATTTCATCGATTTCTGGGCTGTTGATTTTGATTGGCATGATGATAAGCCCTTTGAGCATCACTGGCAGGATTTCCGCACCCGCAAGGACCGCTCTCTCAAAACCACAACCGATATCGGTTGGGAGTATTCTGTAGGCGGCAAGCACAGGATCTGCGTAAAGGTTATCGATGTATTCGGTGTTGATACTACCATCGTGATTGATGCACAGGAATAGAAGTAATGCCTTTTGAGGTTACTGAGAAGAATTCGGCCGCTTTATTGCCGCTTTTTAAGCCTTGGGAAGAGCCAGCTCAATATCGTACCCCCAATCCCATGTCCGGCGGTGCTGCCTTAATCAAGCCTGGTCGCCGTCCCAGCAAGTGCCCGCTTGTGCGTTCTATCCGGGCCGAGGTTGATGGGTGGCGCCGTGGCGGTTATGCCGGTGTCAGTGACACTTCTCGCACCTTGCTCAACTACTGGTTTACCACCGATCATCTTATTACTGATGATGAGGGTAATTCCCTTCCCTTCCGTTATCACTGGGCGCAGCGAGAGGCCATGGAGACCATTGTCTACCTGTATGAGCTGCGCCGTATCCGTAATGTTGCCCAGCTTATAACCGAGTTTGGGGATAGCTCCCTGGCTGATCTTGCCGCCGGCATCAGCCCGGACGAGGATCGCTGGCCCAAGAATTGTTTGAAGATAGCTACTGGCGGTGGCAAGACCAAGGTTATGAGCCTTGCCATCGTCTGGAGCTACTATCACAGCCTTTATGAAGCCGATTCTGATCTCGCAAAGCACTTCCTTATCATTGCCCCTAACCTTACCGTCTATGAGCGCCTCAAAGATGATTTCGAGAATTGTGTCATATTCTACCGTGATCCTCTCCTTCCCGAGGAATGGAAAAACGACTTTCAGGTTCAAGTTGTATTGCAGGAGGAGCAGGGTGGTTCAGCTACTCAGGGCACGATTTATCTTACCAATATCCACCGCCTTTATGAGCCTCGCTCTAATGATAGCTCTGCGTCTGTCTCATCCATCTTCGGCCCCGATGTCAAACGTGCTCAGGTGCTTGATACCGGTGAGGCCCTGCGTCAGCGTATAGCTTCGCATCCGCGTCTTATGGTGCTCAATGATGAAGCCCATCACATGCACGACCCTGATCTGGCCTGGAATCGTGCTATCGATACCCTTCATAGCCAGAGCTTGAGCGCCGGCAATGATGGCATTTGCCTCCAGCTTGATTTTACTGCTACGCCCAAGCATAACAACGGCGAGCTCTTCAGGCATATTGTCTGCGATTTCCCCCTGGGCGAAGCTGTAGACGCCGGTATCGTCAAAGTGCCGGTATTAGGTGAATCGGAAGAGCTGCTAGTGCATGGCGATAAGAACGCCCCGGCTCATGAGCGTTACGCCATGCATCTCAAGCTGGGTTATCAACGCTATGCTAAAACCTATGAGGAGTTTAGCCAGGTACGCAAGCCCATCCTGTTTGTTATGACCGAGGATGCCGATTCTGCTAACGCGATTGCCGATTATCTGAATAACGACACTGCCTTCCCTCTGCTAAATGGCCATGTTCTTAACATTCATACGCGTTTAACCGGCCATATCAAAAAGGTCCTGCGTGGCGGCCGTGAAGTCAAGGAATTCATTGAGAATGAATCAAAGATGAAGCCGGATGACCTCCGTGCTTTGCGCGAGATGTCGCGTGAGCTTGATAAGAAGGATAGCCATTTCCGCTGCGTCGTCTCGGTCATGATGCTTCGTGAGGGTTGGGATGTGCGTAATGTCACTACCATCGTCCCTCTTCGCCCCTATTCCACCAAGTCAGGCATCCTTCCGGAGCAGACGCTGGGCCGTGGCCTGCGCCGCATGTTTCCACAAAGTGATACTCCGGAGATGGTAACTGTAGTTCACCATCCCGCTTTCCGCAAGCTCTATGAGGAGGAGCTGGCCCAGGAAGGGCTGGATATCGCCGTGTTGCCCATCCGTGATGTCTTCAAGCAGTCCGTCACTATCTTTGTCGACCACGCCAAGAAGCCGGTCGAAACGCTCGAAATTGAGCTGCCACGCGTGTCTGATTCCATTGAGACCACAGCCGAGCTGCAGGGTCTCACCTTTGAGGATGTCAGAAAATACTTCGATGATCATTTCCGTGTACTTCCGGTCGGACAAAAGAAGCAGGGTCAGGTTGAGTATAAGGAACGCCATCTCTTCACGGATGAGATTATCTCCCGTATGCAGATCGATGCCGGCCTTTTGACCAACGCCTGGTCGGCCGCCAGTTACTTCGCCCAGATGCTCGGTCGTGCCTGCCATCTCAGCAACTTCCACCAGGCCTTGACGCCGCTGGTAGAGGATTTCATCACAAAGGTGTTGTTTGAGCGTGAGGTCAACCTTTTTGGCGGCGAAGTCGACCACCGCATGCGTGACATCGATGTTATTGAACACATCCGGGCGACTTTCATTCCCCTTATCATGGAGCGCACCGTCCATAAAAAAGCCCGCCGCCGTCTCACTCAGGTGCTCAAACTCTCTACCTGGCAGCCATATCAGGCTACCAGCACGGCAAACCGCCCGGCAGTTCAGGCTAAGCGCACCATGTTCAACCTTTCCCCTTGCGAGAATGAATTCGAGCGTGCCTTCGTGGACTTCTGTGATTTCGCTTCAGATATCAAATCCTTCGCCAAAAACTCCGGCCCTCAGAAGCTTATGATCGATTATCTGCGTCCGGATGGCTACAGCGCTCTATATATCCCTGATTTCTTTGTCCGCCTCAATAACGATGATTACCTGCTCTGCGAGCTCAAAGGCAAAGAGGATGTGCTGGTTCCCCGCAAGGCCCGGGCGGCTATGGAATGGTGCAAAGCGTCATCCAAAGGCAAAGTGAAGTGGCGCTATTGCTATATCCCCTATTACCTATTTCAGCAGAGCGCGGCCGGGTCCATGGAAGAACTGGCTCGTGCCTGTGAGCCATCCCTCAAGGCGCTCATTCAGGAAGCCGAGAAGTTGCAGATGGAGCTGCCCTTGCAGGAGCAGGCTGCCAAAGTTGAGGCTGCTACCCTCTTCCAGGATATATTGAAGAAATCCGGTATATCCATCGCACCTCAGGCCATTGAGCCGCTCATGCAGCAGGCCGTCAACCTGCTTGATTATGCCGTTCGCTCAAATATGCCCGACTATGCCCACGCCTTCCAGCCGCTGTTAGCTCCGTTGGACGATTACGCTCTAAAGATATTGGATGCCCAGCTAACGCCTCATATTCCCGCCGATGCTGGCAAGCGGGATACATACTTTGCTCCCTATCTCGGTTCCCTGCGCGGCAAGGAACAGTCGCTTCTGGAAAAGAATGGGCGATATTTGAAAGACAATCTTGTCTTCGGCCGCTCAATTCAGAAGTTGGCCACGCTTCTCTTTTGCCTGGGCTATGCGGCAGATGGCGGCTGGGGTGCCGCCGGTGTCTGGAAAGACGTCCAGAAGGTCTTCGCTGGCCCCGAGATGTCAGCCCTCTACCAGGACCTCTCCAAGGTCAACGAATTCCGCAACACCCGTGTCGCCCACGTCGAAACCAAGTTAACCGATACCGATGAAGCCTGGGAAGCCATGATCACCTGGCTCCGCTGCCTCAACCGCATGTCCGCTTTAGTAAAATAATTGGTTAAGTTCAAATATGGTTGTTTCATTTTCGACCTATCCTTATAGATGATATTGCTTGTTGCGCTTTCTTTTTAGCGGCATGTTTTCTTACTGCTATACGTACTCGTTGCCGTTGTATTTGCCTTTTCTCTTGTTCAGGTGTTAATGGCTGGGTTAAGGATATTGGTCTTACTTCAAATCCCGTAGGCTTTACTTCATTTGACTGTTGTGGCTTTACAATATCATTCCAATCCTTAAATGGTATAGTAATACCCATCTTTTGCGCTGGTGGTATATTACCTAATGCAGCATGCTCTTTAAAAAAGTTGTAATGAATCAACCATCCTTGAGTAATCAGGTTTGCAGCTTTAAGATTCTTGTATGCTCTCACTACCTTTGTTCTATCCTTGAATGTAC
>DIKK01000026.1 GCA_002423605.1 Dehalococcoidia bacterium UBA5620 | reverse complement strand
GGCGTGTCTACCAACGCACCAATTTTGCTCATAATGTCAAGCACTTAAGAGATCGCCGCTACTCTTTAAGCACAACGCATAGACCTTTTAGAATGTATGGATAATAGTGGTTTTGGGTTGGTTTGGTGTACCAGTTTGTGTACCAGTTATCCTAGCCAAATAGTCTCAGAATCTCAATCCTTTAAATGCATTTTGATTCAGAAAACACGTCAGAGTTGTGTACCAAGAGATCATTTCCTGCAAAAAAAGGAGCTACCAAGTGGCAACCCCCTTTCAATAACACATATAGCATGACTTACCTGCTTACCGCTCAGAACCGCCATCATCTCTAAGCTTTTCCTGTCTCCTTTTGTGCCTTTCTGCCTCCAGATCTTTTTCAAGCTCAGAATCAATCCTCAGCTTATTGAAAGTCTCAGCAGATACAACTTTTGAACCCATATCCCGCTCAATCGATCTTAGTTCATCAATTTTTCCGAGTGCTTCGGTAAGGTCTTTGGTGGTAAAGATCCTCTCACCACTCACTACACATGATTTGTCATCTCTGTCGCCGTAAACAGAAGAATTTGACGTTGTTTTTATAACATGATGAAAAACAGATCCGGAAGATACGCTTTTAGTTGTCAGAACAGCATAATCCATAGTCCCCCCTCAACATATAAGAAACATAATGACTAAAACGTACCTAGAGAATTTTTTTTACAAATCAGCATATGGAAGGGATTTGTCTGGTAATCCCCATCCTATTGACATCGCAACTTTAGAAAACTCTGTCTCACCAAGAACATGGAAATATAAATTAACTAAACTATCAGGAAATATTTTAAGACCTGTACCACCCTTATATCCATAAGCATTCTCAATCAACATATCTTTAACAATAGGAAAATATTCAGACGCATATTGATTTTGTCCTGCAACCATTGCACATGTGATAGCAGTAACCAAGTCGGCAATTTGTAGATGCACCTGCAAGTGGGAGGGTGTGGTTAGGATGTTGATAGGAACGCGCTCTGGCCTAACATGCACCGTCCCTTTTTGAACACGAGTTAGAAAATTACTTAAAAAATGAGCGTCATCCCTTGCCCCTCCCCCTGGTCTATCTGCGATAATTACACCTAATTTCCCTATTTTGGATAAATGCATTGTTATTCTCTCAAATGCAAAATCCAATATTTTGTCAAATGCGCGTTCCCCCTTGAGTGTTGTCCTTCCTTCATCCCAAGCTACAACAAGTGCCCTACACCCCAACCCTTTAGCTGCACTCAAAATTCTCGAATAACAACTGACTCTATGCATACCATGTAAATTTTCATGAATCCATGACCCTCTATTGGGGGACCATTTTATCTCTTCTTCATGGGGGATTGCATATTCGTCGCAAATAGCTTTAACTTGCCTCTCTAGCTCTCCCAAAATTTCTTTATTGGCAAATATCCCCCCAAAACCAAGAATATTTCCCATTCCTTCACGAGAAGATTTTTGTTTAGAGTCATCAGCAAAAAAGAACTCCATACAGACCTCCTCTTGTTATAGCCCCATCCCAGCACCATTGACCTTAAGCCACTGTTTACGCTCTTGGTAGTCGGGGATCAGTTTGTCTACTTCATTCCAAAATGCTGACGTGTGGTTTTTGTGTAACAGATGCACCAGCTCATGCACTACCACGTAATCAATCACCGTTAGCGGTGCCATCATGCACTTCCAGTGAAAGTTAAGATTCCCCTTCTCTGAGCATGAGGCCCAGCGGTTCTTCAACTCCAGAACCCGGATATCATTGGCCTTCACACCTATCTTGTTCTGGTAGTACTCCACTCGTTTCTTGAGCTTCTTAACTCCCTTTTGGCGGTAGAACTCCTTGAAAGCTTCATCTGCGTTAGAAAGAGATTGCTCTCTCAAACAGAAGCAGCCATTCTTCAGCATTAGTGGCTTATCTTGCTGTTTAACGATCTGAAGCCGGTAATTACGGCCCAAGTAAAGAAACCCCTCACCATTTACATACTCTCGCTTTACTCTGGTAGCATTCAGGTCTTCCCACTCCGCTAATCCTTTGTAAATCCACCCCCTCTTTTGTTCCAGAACGTCTTCTATTTGCTGCTGCGAGAAAGTCTCTGGTGCGAGTACGGATATCTGACCATCACGCTCTATGTAGATGCTTAGCGTCTTGCGGTCACTGGTGGTGAGTGAGTATGTGATGTCTTTGTAAGTCGGCATTAAGCGAGGACATCCTGTGTGCGGTGCTTGGCTAGAGCAGTGATTTCAGTTACCAGCTTCTCTTCTGTGCTTATGATCTCGTCTACGTTAGTCATGAGGAGCAAGTCGGAAAGCTCACCCTTCATGCGGTCTATTTCGTACCCGTTCTTCCAGAAATTGATGATATCAATTCGCTCCTTGATGAGTGCAAAGGCTTCAATAACCATCTGCTTGATTTGTGCGGCCTGCTCTGGCTTAACCTCTTGCTTGCCGAAAGCAATCTGGATGATCAGATCGTAGAAAGGTGCTTCCTTGATACCGAGACCATCACTGCCTGGCTTGCGCCCCTCTTTCACTTCATCACGCAGTACGGTTAGCTCCAGAGACAACTGATCCCAGTCTTCCTGGTGTTTCTTAATAAGTGTCTCCAGCTTCTCACTTAACTTCGAATAGAGCGCAGGGTCTTCATCCCAGTGAACCTTGCAGTGCTTACGGATAGCATGCTCCATCTCACTGGCCTTAGCCTTAGAGCTAGAGTTCTTTTCCAACTCCTTGATGAAAGTATCAGACATCAGCTCCACTGGCGGGATCTTCGGATTGATACCCAGACTAATAAGGTGCTCACTAATCAGCTTCCGTACCTTTGCCCCTGCCCCAGAGATATCGATAGAGGCATCCTTGTAGCGTTCCTTGACCCTGTTGAGGATGTAACCAAAGCGGTACGCGGGAACCTTATACGGGGTAGCTGCTAATGCGGGAAGAATAATATCCATACTCTGCAGGAACTTCTTAAAGTAGACTTCAAAGTTGGCCCTGAGCTTGATGTCTTCCATCAAATCCACAGTCTTCTCTAGCGTCTGATATTCCGTTGCGGTGTCCTTGATCTGTTGCGTAACAAAGGATTCTATGTTGCTGATTCCCTTATCGGTAAAGAGCTGCAAGAGTCGCTGATAGCGTTCTTCGAGGATAGGTATCTCGGTGTTGATATTCTTGAGCTGTCCGAGGATATCTGCCTGATCGTCTTCTGAGTAGATGGAGAGCGCAAACTTGAGGTGATTAGCAAGACCAATGTAGTCAACGATAAAGCCCCTGCTCTTGTCCTTGGCAACCCTGTTCACCCTGGCAATCGTCTGCAGGAGGTTATGCTCCTTAACCTTCTTGTCGATATACATGACCTGCTCTATCGGAGCATCAAAGCCAGTCAGCAGCATGTCGCAAACGATCATGAACGCAATACCCGTATCAGGCTTCTCATAGTTGAACTTCTTCTTGAAATTCTCTATGGCGTTCATCTCACGGGATGATTTCACCGCCTTAGTAACTCGGGCATCTTCATTGACATTGTCAGACGAAAGAACAACGGCAGTCTTGATGAACTCAAGCTGCTTGATCAGCTCAGCATCAGGGATATCTTTCTGTTTCTCCTGCGTGAGTCGGGCCTGAATAGCTTTATCAATGTAGGTTTGATAGTGGACTGCGGCTATCTTGGAGTTACAAACCACCTGAGCCTTAAAACCGTTAGGAAGTATCTGGTCAACATAGTGATTAACCATGTCGTTAGCGATAGCCTCTATCCGCTTGGGGGCATCGAGAATGTCACCGGTGCAGCCATACTTCTTTTTGATCTTGAGGATCTGCTCGTCAGTCAGATTTTTAAACAGGTCTTCAAACTTAGTGTCGAACTGGTGCTTCTCGTTGATAGCGGTATCAGCAGTCTTCCCTTCATAGAGAATCTGGATCGTCGCACCATCATCCACTGCATCCTGAAGCTTATACTTGTCGATGTAACCACCAAAGCGTTCCCAGGTTTTCTTTTTGTGCTTTTCTGTAATCAGTGGGGTACCTGTAAAAGCAATACGAGCAGCATTAGGGAAGGCAGCAAAGAGATTATCTCCCAGCTCACTTGACTGGGTTCTGTGTGCTTCATCAATCAGCACCAGTACCTTCTTAGAAGCATTGACTATCCCAAAGATTTCCTTCTTAGGTATCGTCATATCACCATATTTTCCCAGAGCCTCAGCCACATAGTCGGGCAACATGGTCTCGGCCTCTTTAAACTTATGCACCATGACCATGTTGAGATTGGATGAATCGTTGGCAAGATCGCTCTTAAGCTTGTTGGAGCTATCGATCACATAGACCTTCTCGCCTGTCAGAGTCGCGGTCTTGGTCAACTGCTCTTCAAGGTCTACACGATCATTGACCATCAGCACTTTGAAGTCTTTGAGGTCATGGCTCTGCCGCAACTTACGCACCAGGAACACCATCGTCAGTGACTTACCACTCCCCTGCGTATGCCAGATAACCCCCGAACGCTCCATAGAGGTGTTGCCAGTCCGCAACTTCTCCATCGTCTTGAGAACAGCTCGGTACTGCTGATAGCGACAAGCAACTTTTATCTGTTTATCGCCAGCATCCATGTAGAGCATGAAATTACGCACGATATCCAGCAGCGTATCCTTAGGCAGCATCCCCTGTATAAGAACTTCTTGAGGGCGTTCAACACCTAATGGCTTTACGTAATCTTGATACTGGGTGGGATAGATGGTCTTCCAGCTGTAGAAGTAATCGCTAGTAGAGGTAATGGTGCCGAACTTGGTCTCATCACCTGTGGTCGCAATCATCAGCTGATTGAAATGGAACAGGCGATCTTCACCCTCCTTGAGTCCTGCCTCTATGGTGTCTTCGCGTTGGTCGCTGTAGCGTCTGAGCTGGGTGATCGCTTCGTAGATTGGATTGGATGTGTAGATGTTCTTATCTTTGCATTCGATGACCACCAGTGGGAGGCCATTAACGAACAGAACCAAGTCTGGAATGATAAACGACTTAACTCTACCTGGGGTGTCGATACGGAATTGATTAATTGCGTGAAAGGTGTTTGCTTCTGGGTTATCAAAGTCGATCAACTTAACGACCGGATACTCTTCTCCGGTTACCTCGTTAACATCTACCTGTTGTTTGTATAGATGCGCAAGAACATCCTTGTTCGCCTCCAGAAGCCCCTTACCTGCTTGATCCGTCAGACCATCATGTAGCTCTTCCAGTTGTTTGTCGGTCAGCCACTCAGTTCCATCATCAAGAACGTTGATCGCACTAACGCTCTGCTTGAATACCTCCTTAAGCGTTACTTCTCGAAAGCCAGTCCGCAGACTACCAGCAGGATCACCAGGGATACCTTCACCTTGGTTGATGATGATCCAGCCCAGAGCCTCTAGCTGATCCAGAAATGGCTTTTCGACAAACTTGTATTCAGACAACACAAACCTCCTTATCGGAGAACACTACATATCAAGCATCGACTTTTACTCGCACCTTACCAGTGAGAAGGTCTTGCATAAGGCCTGATTTCTCATTCAACAACTTGCTTTTATAGGTACTCTCTGCTCGGATCTTAGAGGCAAGAGAATCAAGTTTTTCTACGATTCTCAACTGTTCATCTTTCTGAGGAGTTAATATCTTGAATGACTTTATCTTATCCATCCCCAAATCAGGAACTCCAATGCTCTGGATTTCTTTTCCAATTTGACTCTGAAAATAGGAGGTCTTCAAAGTATGAAGTAGAAACCGAGGTAGTGCTCGCGATAAATCAGACCTAATCATTACAGCGCTATGAAGCAAACTGAACTCTGGCATGTCTGAAGTAACAATACATGACTTTCCTAATCTCGCTCCGATCCTAGTAAATATGAGGTCATCAGTAACGATATCAGTCTTCTTCCTATTCCTTGCGTGCTCTACAGAACCTATATATTGACAATTACTAAAGTCTATTTCATCATGTTCATTGAAGTCCTTAGGAGAAACAATTGGTATACCAAACTCACTATAAATCGGGGTGTAATGATCTCTATCAGCAATCTTTAAAGTGATATCTCCCAATAATTCAACTTCCCACTCCTTAGGTATCCATCCCAGCTCAGACCCCTTATACAGATGCGGAGCCACTTCATAGTTTGGACGAAGCTGTCCGCGCTCATCTACTCCACGAGTAAATAGGTCATGCATCATTCCCTGCTTGATGGACTGGTACTTGTCGATCAGGGCTTGGGTCTTTTCTATGAGGTTGTCTACGGTGGAGAGGATCTTGGCTATTTTGCGTTGTTCAAGAATCTCCAAGGGGGGAAGGGTTATTTCTCCAACTATTTGTTGATTTAAAGACGGAAGAACCCCTGGTTGAACGTGATACGCGAAATCCACAGCTAGTAGAAACTGGTATAGAAACTCCGGATCAACACCATCAGGAGTCAACCCCATCATATTATTATCTACGATAGCCTCAACACCTAGCAATCTACGCTTATTAAGGTATACCGCAGCACCAACTTTTGCAAAAACAACCGTGTTCTCTGGGAATACAGTAAGTCCTAGGCGACTAACTAAATCTTTATTTACATAATTATTTGCGACCTTAAGAAACTTACTATTTTCAGGCAGGTTCATATCGCTAACTTTTGCGAAAGGATAATCCCCTGTCGTTTGTCCTTGATAAACCTCAGGGAATCCACTACCACCTTTAATTCTACAGCAATCCTTAAGCCTGATCTCACTCATACCCCAACTCCACCAGGAATTGTTTCAACAGATCAGCCTCTTGATCCCGCTCAGCCAATATTTCTTTCACCGTCACCGAGTACTTTCTCCAAAGGTTCTCAACCTTGGCAACAAACCCCTGGCGATACTGACGAAGGTACCCCTGATACTCACTCAATAGTAATTTCCTGAACCGCTCAAGGATCAGCTCTTTGGCCTCCTGCTCAGTGATTTTCTCTCTAGCCTTCTCTACCAGATCATCCTTTTTTTTCTCAGACTCTCGGAGGTTGGCCTTTAAGGTCTTAAGCTCTTTATCCAGCTCAGAGTGAGTCTCCAGTTTGTTCTCAATATTAGCTATCTCCTGGTTGATCCTCTCAGCCTGCTTATCCAACTTGCGCTCTCGTTCTTGCAAACTCGCCAGATCAGCAGTGAAGCCTGAAGCTTTTGCCCGCTTGATATCCTGCTTAACAGCCTTCAACTCAGCATTCACATTCTTCAGCTCACCCTTCAGAGCCTTCATGCTCTCCTTGCACGACTTCACGACTGCCTTAGGCAACACTCCACCCTCAGACTCTTCTGCTTCATCAGCTGAGTCTTCATCGGTATCACCCGCAGCAAAGAGACCTTCCAGCTCAAGGATGCGAGCCTTGTCCTGCTCCAACTGCTCCAGTACCGCTGGAAACTGCGAAGCAAGAATATCTTCCTCTGGGATTAGTTCAGCACCCCAACCACTTGCAGCCACCGATTTGAGATCACTGGCGATATTATCCATGTAGCTGGCAACAGCACCCTGTGCCTTATGCAGATCGAGCATATTATGAGGCAGCAACACGTCAACAATGCTCTCAAGGAACAACTTTCTTACACCAAAGACGTTCTGCTTCTCTGGCAGCGATTCAAGTTGAGTGACATTCTTATCCCACCAGCCTAAGAGGGCCCGTTCATACTGATCATGCTTGGCAAGTACGCCAGGGTGTGTTTCGACCAGCTGCTTGATATCTTCCTTCTGGCTTATCAAGTCACTGAAGTCACTGTAGATGTCATCACGGTCTGTAAAGAGTTGTGATTTGATCCCCTGATAGTTAGTAAAATAGTTCTGCAGCTCGCTGATCTCGACAACAGGCACACCACCATTCAGGTGAGCCTTCACATCATGCGGCTCTGGTGGTGGAGAGTTATCTACATAGCGTCTGATATTGAGGTTGTAATCCTCTTCTTCCAGCTCAGCAACGGGTACGTTGCGGGAGTACTTATCGACATCAAGCTTCTTACGGTAGACATAGGAAATCTTCTCAATGTCCTCAGGGCGCAACTTGTTCTGATTCTTACCTTCCTTGTACTCACGGTCAGCATTGATAAAGAGGATACTGTCTCTCTCAGCAGTACCCTGCTTATTGATCACCAGCACACAAGCAGGAATGCCTGTACCGTAGAAGAGTCCTGACGGTAGGCCGATAACCGCCTCCAGTATCCCCTGTTGAATGATTTTCTTACGCGCGGTCTTCTCTTCACCGCCACGGAACAAGACACCATGCGGCATTACTACTGCCATTTTGCCATCAGCCTTAAGTACAGCAATCATGTGCTGCACAAACATCAGGTCGGCCTTCTTGCCTGACTCTGGCATAAAGGTATGAAAACGGGTGTCAAACTTCATCTCTTTACGAGAGTAGTTCTGCGAAAAGGGGGGATTGGCTATGACACGGTCAAAACGTTTGAGCTCGCCACTATCAGCGATATGCAGCGGTTCCTTGATAGTGTCTCCTTGTCTTATATCTGCTGCATTGATCCCATGCAGGATCATGTTCATCTTACAGATAGACCAGGTACCACCGTTATCTTCCTGACCATAGAGAGACAGGTTACGCGAGTTACCACCGATCTCAGCAACATACTGCTGTGACTGGATCAGCATACCACCAGAACCCACGGTAGGGTCGTATATCTCCATCCCCTCTTCTGGCTCTATCAACTGCACCAGAGTACGCACAACCTCAGAAGGAGTATAAAACTCGCCACCCTTTTTGCCGGCACTATCAGCAAAGTACTTGATCAGATACTCGTAAGCAGCCCCCAGCAAGTCGGGGAACTCAAAGTCTTCATTCCGCAGTGGGACATGCTCAAAGTGCTGAATGAACTGCACCAGAGTATCGTCCGACATGGTGTTCTTGCCAACCTTACGGTTGAAGTTAATTGTCTTGAGTACGTCTTCTAGGGTATTCGGGTTAGCGTCCTCGATAGCTGCCAGAGCCTTATTAAGGCCAGTACCTACATTCTGCTTAAGGTGACGCAACTTGTTCCAACGTGCGTCTTCAGGGATATAAAAGCTGTACTTGGTCGGGTTATCAAGTTGTTTCTCGATCAGCCCTGCAGCCATGCCCTTCTTTTCAAGTTCTTTCTGTAGCAACTGGCGATCTTCTTCAAACTGATCACTCATGCGCTTGAGGAAGAGCATACCGAAGATATATTCTTTGTACTCCGAAGCATCCATCTTGCCACGGAGGATGTCACAGGCTTTAAGGAGTAGAGATTCTAGTTTTGCCAGGGTGAGCTTTTGCGCAGACATGGGACTCCTATAAAATACCAACAGCAACAAACCTTAAGATCAGCATAATATCGTGAGATCAGGCATAGTAACCGTCGCATATTAGCAAATTCAAAACCTACTATCTAGAAGAATACGGTTATTAGTCCCCCATGAAATCAAGGGATAGCTAGCGCCAAATTTACAAAAAGAGGACTCCATATCCCCTTATCGCTATGTAAAAACAATAGGTTGCGAACACATGACGCAAATATTGACGCTATTTTGCCCCTCCACATGCCACCTGTCAAACTTTCTAATGGTTATTAGCAATTCTTTCATGGCTCCGCTTGGCAAGTGTGATTTCGCCTTTTAAATCTCACTTGACAAGTGGACCCCCTAGTAGACTTTTTCCATAAAACAATACTCTTGACTTAGGCAGCCCAGCTTACAGACTGCCCTTTTCACGATAGCTTACCTGCAATCTTCAGAGCTTTATTCTTCCGGTAGTGTGATATGGCGACCGTCATAAGTCCCCATATTCAGCGCCTTTCAAATAGCCCTACACTTCCAGCACCGCTACTGCATCGCATAGCTTATGAGGAGCCAAGTGAGCATACTTCTCCGTCACTTGGATTGAGCTATGGCCCAGCACTTCCTTAACTACATATAGATCTACTCCGGCATTGACCATGCGACTGGCACACGTATGTCTTGTGCTATGAATCACAAACTCCTTATCACCTTTCAGCCCCATTTCTTTCCTTACCCACCTCCATGCTGTTTCTGCTTGATGGTCCTTGATGCTGAAGGGTTGAATTGAATTGCTTGTTCTCCTAGCGGATAAAATGCTTCTTACCCTGCTTGTCATTGGTACCGATCTGGGCCTATCTCCCTTGTTTACCCAAATGCTTATCAGACCAGTAGCAAAATCGATGTCCTCATATCGCATATTCAACGCTTCCGATAACCTCATACCCGTATCCAATAACACTTCGATTAGATCTCCTACTTCAGGAAAGTAAGCTCTGCGCTTATCATGATCCCTGTCACGTAACAGCTGCACAATCAGCTTCTCCTCTTCCCTGCTCAATACCCGAATCCTGCCCTTACGCTCCTTCTTGAGGGAAATGAAACCTGTTGGTTGCTGTATGTACCTGAGAATGGTCTTGAGTGAAGCCAGGTAGCGGTTGATGGTCGCAACACTTGATCCTCTTGCTTCGAGACACTTAACAAGCTTGGTAACAGTGGTTCCATTTATGTCTGCCAGCTTTATGTTCCCTACAATCTCCGCCAAGTTACATGCTCTGCGATATGACCTCTGGCTATCCTTGCCGTATCTCCACTTAGCCTCATAGGTTTGCTCTATTGCATCTCGCAGTAAAGTTACCCCTACATTCCTCTGCACTGATTGTCCCTGTTGCTTTAGCACCCTTTTGCGTTCAGCGGCTTCTACTGCCCTAGCTTCTCGCTTAGTGGTCATGCCTGTAGACTTAAAGACCCGTTGCCCATTAACCGTGAAGTTCATATAGAAGACATTTCCCCTCTTATAGACGCTCATATCAGCCCCCTATCAGCAAGAGACACATATCCACCATCACCGATAACCACATGATCCAAAAGACGCACACCCAACAGATCAGCTCCATCTTTCAGTCTCTTGGTAATCTCAAGGTCTTCTCTGGACGGCTCAGGATCTCCACTCGGATGCTGGTGACAGAGCAATATTGCTGCAGCTGCGCTTAGGAGTACTGAAGAGAACACTTCTCTTGGATGAACGATACTTGCGGTTAAAGAGCCTACAGATACTCTGTCTATGCAGATAATGCGGTTCTTGGAATTGAGATGGATGCATAGGAAATTCTCTCTGGGTTCCTGTGCTAAGAACTTGAAGAGTTCATACACTTCTGAAGAGGAAGAGATGCGCGTTTTGGATGATAGATATTCCGGTAATTTCTCTTGAATGGTAACTGTCTCGTAGATAGGTTTGAGGATCTTAAACCTGATGCTCTTGGTTTTGCCTGTAACGGATTCCTGGCCGAATAGATTATCTATGGTCATGGTCTTATCTCCTAAAATGACAAAAGGCGGTAGCCTTACCTTGGTGGGTATGCTTGCCGCCTTTTGTTTAATTGGTCTTGAAGGATATGCGATTAGCTGAAATGGCGCATCAATCGGTCAGCGATAGTGGCAAGAGATAGTTCTCTCCACCGACACCCTAGGCACTTCTGTATTACCCATTCTCCTTGCAGAAAGAGATTATCTATCGAATCTTCCTCATTCGGCATATAGGCATCGAGTCCCAGATAGTCGAGGGAAGAATTAACCACCAGCACATATAGAGTCACCCCTGACTTGAACATATAGATGCTGTCCCTAGCACCTGCACTCAGGCGATAGCTACCCCCCTGATAGTCCATCATCTTCCCCTGGCTGAAATATCCGTACTTACGGGTCTCTTCCCATGTCATGCTTCTGATAACCGGATAGATCTGCTGCATAGCTGTCTCCTTAAATGCGAAAAGGGGCTTATGCCCTGTAGCAATGCCCCTCACAATCCGTTGGACCAACCCAGTTTGCTGACTTAACCCAGACCTTCAGTTGTCTGTTTCTTCTTCACCCTTTCCGAGGATGTAAGATTTGGCTCGATTTGCATTTGCAGCAGCATGCAGGAGGATCTTTTTGTCATTCCTCAAGACACGTAACCAGCCCTGGATATAGGCTGCGCTATTATTTATCGTACTTTGCTCAATACCGGATTCAGCACACAACATTGACGCACACAGCTCTGCCAGTAACTCTTCTTTGCTGTATTCCTCATTACCGAACCTTACGCTTTCAGTGATACTTTTCCTGCCTAAGCGCATAGCGTGTCCTGTTGCATGAGCCATTTCATGAAACAAGGTGCTGTAGAATTTCGGTGGAGAATGGAACCTCTCCTTATTCGGTAGTTGGATGTGGTCCACCCATGGAGAGTAATATGCCCTATCTCCACCGAAGTGGATCTCAGGCTTAAGTGGCATATTCGCAATGATCTGCTCTGCTTTTTCGATGGGTGTAAATGGATTATTTACGGGCTCTTCTTGAGGCGGGGATATGCCTTCTACTTGGTCAAGGTTAAAGACCTTGTAGTAGCGCAGAAGTGGAATCTTGCCATTACGCCGAGATGCATCTGGATCATTACCTACAAAATCATCATCCCTGGATTCAAGCCATTTCCAGAAAACAACCAGAGTAGACTTCTCACCCTTACGTACATGCCCACCTCTCTCCGAAGCTTGCTTGAAGGTCAGCCAATACTGAGAGTTATAGGGGGATACGTTTAGCAGGAATTGATTGATGCCTTGATAAGGTTTCCTTGAGATAAAGTTCCTTGGCCCTCCGATTGTCTTCCAGGGCTTTTGCCAGGGGATCTCTCCTTGTTCCAGCAATTCGATGATACGGTTCGTCACGATATCATACACACTCATGACAGTTCTCCTTTCTGCGGTTAGTAGTGATATGTCGCTGGCCAGCGCAGAAAGAAAAAAAGGGAGACAAGGCTTAATGCCTCATCTCCCTGATTTGACGGTGGGGTTGAAGATTATCTCAGAAAGGTAGGAGTCCCATATTTCTACCAGTCCTATTTTTTCGTAAAGATATTTTGAATCCCATATAGACCTACAGTTCAACCTCCTGCAAATAGGTTGGGCGATTGAACGTCTTAGGAATCGTGGAGCTTAAGAAAAGCTTGAGATTACCTCCCTCATCTATTGGCCTGGGTTGAAGTTTAAAAGCTTCGGTGATTTAAACTTAAATATCGAATTTTTTATTAAGTTTTATCTTCTTTGTAAGATGTTCGCCATCTCTAAAAAATAAAACATCAACCTCTTTACCAGCATTTTCTGACAAGGCGTTACTCCAAGACGGACCATCATATACAGAACTACCACCTATAGAGGTAATTACATCTCCCTTAAAAAGTCCGGAAAAAAATGCTGGGGTATTCTTAATAACAACGTTAACGAGAACACCCATATTGCTGCCAATCTCAGATCTAATTTCATCAGTTATATCTTTTGGCTCAACACCGAGTATAGTGCCCCTCCTCTTGATCCAATAACTTGCAAAATATTCATGCCTATCAACATTAAATGGTACATAAACAGGCTGACTTCCACTTGTTGTAGATGTTCCAGATCCTGAATAATAGGCGTTTCCACCAACCCCAGAAACGTTTCCAGAAACATTTGTTCTAGTCGTCTGAGTTGTCGGAAGCATTAAGGGCATATTCCCTGAGACGGTTTTTAGATACTTAGAGTACAAGACCACAACTTTAGCATGAACTTTTTTTCCATGACTTTTGGCCTGTTTAAAATCGATATTAGCTCCCTGAAAATTAGAATATCCAAGAAGAATATATCCATCTTCAACCATTTTTTGGTAGTCACTGTCTAAATCTGACCCGTTGAATACTGCAGGTTCGCCTTCTGGAAGAATTATCATCTTTGAGTTTACGATATCAACATTTCCGGTTCGGTCTGTATAATACTCTTGGAAAGGATTAGGGGTACAACCAGTAAGAAGCGCAAAAAAAACCCCAAAACATACCCATTTCATGAAACATCTCCTGTTGTAAATAGAGCTTTTAATAACAGCGAACCCCATGCAACCACTTACCATCATTGCAAATCCGGTAACCATTAGGCCCACAGAGCGAGATACCTCCATGCCAGGAGCAACATCCTCTCTGAGCATTTTCACTGCAAAGGGGTCCTGAAGCGAAGACCACTATTGGTGCAGTGCCCTTTTCATAGTGCTGGAGCGTGGCAAGACATACTGATACAGTACAACTCAAGTCGGTGAACAAAAAAAAGAGGTATTTCTTTATGGAAGCAACCTTCGCAGCTGAAAACAGCTACAAGTGTTAAGGTTTCATTCATAACATTTTGTTTTTAGAATTTCGACAATTCTAATAATTTCACTCCAAGACACCCAAGCTAGCCCAAAGCCTGTCATCAATTAGTGCAATGCCTTATCTAATTTATTTTTTAAACCTAAGGAATCTTTGAGGGTTTTTCCGATGAGAACTATTCGACTCTTGGCCCTTCTCATGCTCCTGGTTATTGGTAAAGTCTCACTGGCTGCATCACCCCATTTCTATGGAGATGCCTTAGTTGCTGAAGTTACCAGCATATACGACGGTGATACATTCCGGTGCAACCTCCAGGAATACCCACCTATTGTTGGTGAACGGATAAGCATCCGGATCAATGGTATCGACACCCCAGAGATGAAGGACAATCGACCTAAAATCAAAGCCCTAGCTCGTAAGGCTAAGCGGTACACTGTTCAGAGATTACGAGAAGGCAAACAGATCATCCTACGCAACATGCAGAGGGGGAAATATTTTAGGATTGTTGCTGATGTATATGTGGATGGGAGTAGCTTAGGTCAGGAGCTAATCTTTGCTGGATTGGCAAAGCCTTATGATGGTGGGGAAAAGCCTAAATGGGAGTGATGGTAGGTAGATTGAATTGCCTATAAGTTTTAACAAAAAGCCCCCTAAACCTAATAAGATCAGGGGGCTTATCTACTGGACAATCTATTAACAACCTACTCTGCAACCTCAGGTGCGGGTTCCTTTGCAGCCACTTTCTTAGAAGCAGGCTTTCTCTTAGCCTTCCCTTTAGCAGCACGAGCTTTAGCAAGGTTCTCACCTAAGCCACGGTCTATAGCCATTTGCTTCCTTGTTTCACTGTAATCCTTGGCTGCAAGAGGTTGAGCCCGGGGGATACCGAACTGTGCGCGATATTCCTTGGCTGTCATGTTATGGGCAGTCTTGAGATGACGTGCCAGGGTCTTCATACCCTTACCACATATCATGCAAATGATCTGCTTTTTACCGAAGGCTTTACGCATAGAGATAGCAGGGGCCGCTTCTTCCTCTTCTATTGGTGCAGTAGCTGCTATAGCCTCTCCAGTGTCAAGGGATTTAAGAGCAGTGTGAATCTCACTGAGTTCCTTGATCAGATCCTCTTTGCTCATCGAGGTGGTAGATGCGTGTGCCTTTACAATCTCGGCTGCCATTTCAAGTAATGTGGGCATGGTTATCCTCCTGGGATTTAAGAATTCCTTATTCAGTTAAGCACCATTTTATCTTATTGAAATTTATCCGTTGACACAACCTGCGGCTTAGTCTTCTTGAAGTTTTATCCTAACAGCCTAGTTCCCCATTTTACCTCGGAAACCCGCATAAACACGGGTTTCGGAGCCTTTTTGTGCCGCGTAATGGAAGTGTATAATAATAGTTATAATAGCAATATCAGTTAAGTAGCATTTAGCAAATATATAATAATCAATAATCACAATAGCAATCAATTAGTTTGTTACTAGTAACACTAAAAGCAATTACACTTATTAGTTTTAGAATATATATCTACTTATCTGCTAACTAGTTGCTAGATTACATTACCTTTAGTATTTACTATTACTGTTTCGTTGAATATTGCTTGCTTCTTTCCTGAAGCAAGCCATTCTACTTGTCTTCTTTTCTGTTTTATATCTATTTTTAAATCTGTTCTTGCTAGGTGGTATATACTATCCCTATCTACTGTTTGGAATAATGGCTTTTCTGATATTTGGTTATATTTTCTAACTTCTCTAGATACTATCTCTAGAGGTTGCAACTTATCGATTGTATTAATTATTTTCGATATCGCAACATCTACTTTTCTCTGAATTATGGCTGTCTCATCTGTAATAGCATCTTCTACAGTTAGCTTAAGCTCAAATCCTCTTCTTTTAAGAAGGAGATTAAGCTCTTCAACATAGGAACGTTTCATGCAATCAAGAACTATATCTGCATGCTTATCTGCACTGATAAAGCTATCATGTATACATAGCACTGGTATGTTTTTACCGGTCATCTCCTTGATTACCCGATAGGCAATACACGAATCAATATACTGAGAGTACAGCCCTTTCTCACCCTGAAGAAATCCTTCCAAATCAGGATGATACGCACTAATCTCCTTCAGCATTGCATAAAGGTCATAATCTCCCTGCGGATAGTCACCTGGATTCTTCTTGATATCTTTCTTAACGGCAGAAATACAATCCCTAGGTGTAGTCGCATTAAAAGCAGACAAGAGAAGCTTCTTATAGTATGGGCGCTTCCCTTCAGGGTCATTATGTTTCGGAACCATGTAAGGCTCCAGGCCAGTATCTGAAAAACGCTTACCAATCATGGCATAAAGGATATGAATATGCATCCCCGAGAAGTCGTTCTCCACTACATGCCTACCATTGATAAGCAAGTAAGGTCTCATATCAGAAGGAACACCCTGCCAAAAACCACCATAGAATCTCCCACCACTTTCAAAGTTCCCGTTACTAAAAGATCGTTTTGTTCGCTTTCTTGACAAGTCGAAATAAAGAAATCGTTTTCTCTCCTTTTTGGGTTTATAATCAGTTAGATCAATATCTATATAAGTTCTTGCTATTAGCTCATTATATTGTTCAAGTGTATTACGCCACCTCTTAGTATGATTAGTATCGTTGTAGTCATCTAACAGCTTTACCTTAACTTTTGGTTTTATAACTTTTCCTTGTCTGTTTTTTGTTATAATTTTCTTTTCAATTGCTCTTTTCTTGCGGATAATTAGCTCTTGGTCTTGATATACGTGAATCATTTCCTCTGAGACGCCATACCCCGTGAGGAAGCCAATCAATTTCTCGGTAGCCCTTATCCGTGTCTGGAACCCGTTAGCAAACCCTTTCTTCAGATATCCCTTCTTATATTCGATATATCCGTGACCCTTCAAATGATTAATACTTTCATGGAGTAGTCGGTACCCTATACGGAATCTATTATATCTAGATATAAGCTTAAATTTACCTGCAACCTTAGCGAGCCCTATACTTAAGTAGCGTTCTTTGCAGCCAGAATAGTTATAAAATAAATCGCAGACGAGTGTCTTTAGATGCACCTTAAATTTAGTAGTATTTTTCCCAAACTCAGCACATAAAACATCAATTGCCCTATCAACTTCATCTGCTTTAGATGTCCTATGTATCTCAAATACATGCGCATTTAAATAAGGTTTTAAGTCTTCCTCATCAGTATCAATAATCAAGATATCCGACTTATCTTTATCAACCAACCTACTTTCATTTTCAGTACTTTTCTCTATTTTAATTGCGGAATCCATCAGATTCTCCTATCGATAGACCAGGCGGGGTAGCAAATACCCTGGAACCAAAAACCTTATATCCCTATAGTCCCAAAATCTCGCCAAGCCATTTTGAATCCCATATAGAAATCTTATTTGTATCGCTGCAGATACTACCCGAGACATAAATCCCCAAGGTAGTATCTACACAACGAGCCAGTTATCTTTCAAACTTCAAGAGATGCTCACCGACATTTTCAAGTTTATCCAACAGTCTGTAGAGATACTTGACAAACGATACATGACACTCAAGTTGAGTAACAGGATTCATGTCATCAAATTTGTATTTACTCTTAACCATTAGAGTTTTGTACCCATCATGTTGGCGAATATCATTAACAATGGCAGTCCCATCATTGACCTTCAGTGCCAATTCGCGGATAACCTCTATATCTATCTTTGTCCCCTCATACCAGGTATCAACGAAACATGTCAGCGGACCACTGCTATACTCCTCCAAAGTCCCAGCATCTAAGCGAGTAATCTTTATACACAACTTCAGAAATTTCTTAACGGCATCCACATAGAGATCATCCACAACTACCAATGGAAGTCCCTCACAGGTATCGAGTGGACATGTTGCAATATCAGCAAAACCGACATAAACATTCAAACATTCAGGACAAATCTTCTTCATCTTTTATCTCCTATATTTCGTAAGGCCAAAAATATTAGCTTATTTTTTAATTTTATTTACTAGGAATCAATCAGCATCATAACTCTCTTGGGCTTGGGTCCCAGAGAACTGTAGGACTGGAACCCTTACCCAATATCCATCATGTCTTTATGCAGCAGGAGCAATCACCTCTTCACCTTGGTTATCACCCCCACCACCCTCGGTATCTGCTACCTTGGTTGAAATCATCTCAAGAGAGATATCCTTGTAAAAGTGACCTTCCCCCTCAAGTTCAAGAAAAGCAGCAATATCTTCGTCTGAGACCTCAATCCTCATCTTTTCCTGATAGGTCCCATCTTCAACTTCCTTAGCCTTCTTCATCTTATGGATATCCACGAAGGCCAAAACTTCATCCTCAGTACAGAACTCATTCTCGCGCTTCTTTGCCTTGACCCGACGTAGGATCAAAGCATCTTTGCGATTGAAGAAATCTTGGCCAGCGTCCTTCTTACGCTGCTCAAGCCGCTGCTGAGTCTTAAATTCATCCATCTCCTTCTCACGCTTCTTGAAGCTGATGAAGGCCTCATAGTCAGGTGCAGGCAAGCTGCTTTTGAGATTAGCGTACAAGGCTTCATCGAAATTGTTTTCAGTTACGGTATTCATTGTATTTCTCCTATATATTTTTAGATATTGGGTTGACTGTTCTGGGCTTCTTGTTTCAATGCCTTGTTCCTAGGGCGGATCTCTCATATGGCTCCTCCTCTTTCGTTCCTACCGATGGGGCCATACTCTTCGATTTCCTCTTGAGGCGCACCTGAGTCCTCTGCAACACCTAGGTGCCAGCACAAAACTGAACTGTGTGCTAAAAACAAAAAAGCCACCTAGCATCAGTGGCAAGGTGGCTAAATTACTGTTTTAATTAGTTTTTATTTTAGATTAGTTATTCTATGTCTTGGACATGAGACTGGAATTTTTTCTTTTCTATATCCTTTAGCTTGGCACCTACGGACAATCTTCTCTGGATCTTCCGTCTCCAGTTCAGCCAAAGTCGCTTTAATTCTCTCCTTAAGCGTATAGTATCCGACTTTTACATCGACCTTCATGGCCTCCTCGTTAGGCCACTGTTTTCTCAACTGCTCAAATGCGGTCTTTGATGTGCACTGGCATCCACCGGTGAAGTAATCATCTATTCTAGTCTGTAAAGCATCTTTAAATCTCGCAGACTTTTTATGCCGAATCTCAGCCATTGATGTAGCAACGGCACCTTGCTCTGCCTCACCCCGGTAAGCGTCAACAAGGGTCTCAGTAATTTTGTCCTTCCTACCGGACACTTCCTCACCTTCCAGGAGCCGTCTCAGCTTTTCAACATTTATATCCTTAGTAGTTATTTCAAGAAACTCAAGAACACTGTCTTTTCTCATGCAGAATTCGTTATCCTCTATTCGCCCGTCCAAGAGATCCTGCAACTTCAAACGCTCCACAGGGGTAATCTGCTTAGCAACGTAAGCATTGTAGAAATGATCATAGGTGGCATTAAGAATGTCTGCGAATGCCTTGGACTCTCTGTTCTTGAACGGGCTCGTACCCTTTTCGTACTCTCCAGGCTCATAAACAACAGCCTCTTCCAGGCTCTCCAGTTGAGCTCTCTCTTGTAAAGCAAACCAAGTAACCATTTCGGCTACCCGCTTCAGTTCCCACACATCAGACTTGCCCATAGCAATGTAATCAATATCTGTAAACCTCTTAAAAACAATCATTTCCTGACCTCCTTAGAAATCTAATTTTTCAAGTGATTCCAGCAAAATAGCAGGACGATACCTTTTACCATATCTACCAGTAGTAATCGACTGATTAGCATGCCCAAGGATCTCGGCAATTACCCCCTCAGGTACTCCTTTTTGCTTAAGGGTATCAGCAACCGTATGTCGGAAAGAGTGGAAGACCTTTTTAGGATCTTGGGTTATATGTTTGCGGTTAAATCTTCCGTACCAGTTACCAATTTTCTTGCCCCAGTAGCCATACTTATTCGGCTCCAGATTCTCCCATAACTTAACAGCACAAACAGCCAACCTACCCTTCAGATAATTCTCAAATCCCAGCCTAAGCAGTACCGGATGAACAGGCACAAGTCTCTTACTCCCTTGAGTTTTAACCTTACGTTCTCCAGCATCATTAATATCGAAGCAGAGAACGCCATCTACCTCCCTGACATCGTCCACATGCAATTGACACACTTCATCCAACCTCATACCAGAATGCATAGCAATTACAGGTATCCAGAATTTCTCAGGCTCATCAGGCTTATGTGGAAGATTAAGCATAATTCGCTTCAGATCACACAGGTCATAGGGCTTACGCTCCTCATGCGCAGAAGTCTCCTCAGGTAAGCTCAATCCCTCGGCAATATTGTTCTCCATCATCCCGTTTTTCACACACCACTTAAACAGTGAACTCAAGAGCACCAGATACTTATTTACAGTCTTAGGGGTAAGCTTCTCGTCAGCAGAAACTCTCAGTATCTGAGCAACGGACATTCCACGGTATTGCCTCTTCTTACGGAAATTAGCAGGTAGACTCATCAACTTATCACGACATGCCAGACCATCAGCACGAGTCAGCACACAGATATCCCTATCCCCTATCAGTTCAACAAGCACATCAAACATGCAGGAAAACTCTAGCTTTGTCTTGACCGTCCATCTCGGACTTTTATCTGTAACGAATAGCTGAATAACCTCGGATAGCTTAAGGTTACCGCTATCGCTACCCTCAGTAGCAATAACCTTAAATAAACGCTTACGTGGCAAATATGAAGCAATGAGCCTAGGGATTTCTTCCTGGTCTATTGCTCCTACACGCAGCAGACTAAACAGGGATTGGACCTTGAGGTTGATACCAGCAACAGCTAACTTAGCAGCATCAAGATTACGAGTCTTAAGGGATTGCTTGATTTCCCTGGAAGGGATCAGGTGAGATAAATCTGTTGGGATTTTGATGCGGTAATAGTAGGTTTGATTACGTTTTGTGAGATAGAAAGACAAAAGCCCAACTCCTTAGTCGGTGTACCAGTTGGTGTACCAAACTAAAAGGTTGAGCTTTAAGTACCTGATTTAACAGGTTGTCTTATTTTTGGTGCCGAAGGCGAGACTCGAACTCGCACGACCAATTGGCCACCACCCCCTCAAGATGGCGTGTCTACCAGTTCCACCACTTCGGCTTGAAGCGAAAAACGTTATACATGTTTTGCTTCGCTGCT
>DIKK01000013.1 GCA_002423605.1 Dehalococcoidia bacterium UBA5620 | reverse complement strand
GGACGCTGCTATGACCCAGGTGGTCGCCGAGGCTGAGGTACCCACTACCGCCTACGAGTACGCTGGCACGCTGGATTACAGCACCAACTACTTCTGGCGCGTGATGAGCACCGTACCAGCTCCGAGCGATTGGAGCGCCACGTTTAGTTTCCAGACGGAACCTAAACCGGCAGCACCAGCAGCTCCGGCTGAGGCGCCCGCTACCCCGCTGTGGGTATGGGTGATCATCGCCATCGGCGCTATCCTGGTAATCGTTACACTCGTACTTATCTTCAAAACTCGCCGAGTGTAAGCTGACCAGCCTTAGTAAGGACCTAAAAGGGGGGCGGCATATGCCGCCCCCCTTTTTAATTATTCCCCAAGCGCCGCAGTGGGGAAATAGCATTTGACAAGATTTCTACCGATGGCTATACTACTTATACCGAGGCAAAAATATGCGAATTAAATTGTATTTTACGTTCATTTTAATATCCCTTATGGCGCTCACTGCAGCCGCAGGCTGCGTCGTTCTGCCTGTGGAATCGTCTGAGATAGCCCCACCCCAGAATGCAACTGAGCCGGCAAGCACCCTGCCCGGCTCCACAGCCGATAGCGCCGGCGCTACAGCCTCCGTGGCTCCTGCCGCTACCACGCCCACCGAGGAGGATACACATCTGGTAGACGTCGACCCGGTATCAGGAAGAAACGACGAGGTCGACTTCAGATGGGAACAGCTCTGCGTTGCCAGCGAGTACCAGGTGCAGATAGCCAAGGACTCTGATTTCGCCCTCATCGTGGTAGACACAGGCCCCTTTGCGCCGTCAGACGTAACAGCGCCGTCGGCATATTATCCCGCCGGCGGGACAGCAACCAATAACCCGGCTCCACGATCCTCGCTTGACCCGGGCACATCGGCGATAGGTTCGCTATCTACCTTAGAAGCTGGGCATACCTACTACGCACGGGTCAGGGTAAGGCAAACAGCCACCGGCTTGTACCTGCTCAGCCCCTGGTCTCAAGTGTACAAGTTTACCGTCAAATCGGGCCTGCCCATGACCAGCCCCGGCTATAGCCCCCAGCCGCTATCGCCAAATAACGGTTGTATAGGTTGCCCGGTGGCTCCAGTAGCTTTCTCCTGGACGCCTTTTAAAGATACCACCACATACAAGTTTGTGCTGGCGAAAGATGCGGCCATGACCGAGGTCATAGCGGAAGCGATGGCGCCTACTACCGCTTATAACTACCAGGGGAATCTGGCATATAGCGCCAGCTACTTCTGGCACGTGATGGCGATACAGCCGGTGCCCAGCGACTGGAGCCCCACCTTCGTCTTCCAGACTGAGGCTGCGCCGGCAGCAGCGCCAGCGCCAGCCGAGACGCCGGGGACCCCGCTTTGGGCATGGGTACTCATCGCCGTCGGCGCTATCCTGGTAATCGCAGTGATAACGCTGGTGGTTTTAACGCGACGTACTTGACAACACATGAGCAACACCATATAATAGCTAGAAACTGCTCCCCCTCTCCACTTGAGTTTCTTGTTCTTTTGAATTCTTCCTGCGGCGAGCTATACTAATGTATATTGCTATAACCCTGCATTCATTTCGCTTATGAGCAAATATATCTTTATAACCGGCGGCGTGGTCAGCTCTGTAGGCAAAGGCATAAGTGTCGCTTCCATAGGCAGGATACTCAAGAGCCGTGCTATCACGGTATCGGTCCAGAAGCTTGACCCTTATCTCAATGTCGACCCCGGAACCATGTCTCCTTATCAGCACGGAGAAGTTTTCGTTACCCAGGATGGCGCCGAAACAGACCTTGACTTGGGACATTATGAAAGGTTTATAGATGTCGACCTTACCTCTGCCTCCAATGCCACCTCGGGGCAGATTTACTCCGAAGTCATCGCCGGAGAACGGCGCGGAGATTTTCTGGGCGGCACCATTCAGGTAGTGCCGCATGTCACCAACGAGATAAAACGGAGGATACGGGAGGTTGCCCGGCGCTCCGATGCCTCAGTAATCATCGTGGAGGTCGGCGGCACGGTGGGTGACATCGAGGGGTTGCCCTTCCTGGAAGCCATCCGCCAGATGAGAAATGAAGAGGGCAGAGACAATGTCCTGTATATTCATGTTACCTTCCTGCCACATATCGGCACCACCGGCGAGCTCAAGACCAAACCTACACAGCACAGCGTGAATGAGCTGCGGCGCATCGGCATTCAGCCTGATGTTATCCTCTGCCGCTCAGACCATGAGATATCCCAGGGTATCAAGGACAAGATATCTCTGTTCTGCGATGTGGATAAGCAAGCGGTGATACCTCTGGTTACAGCCGGGACCATCTACGAGGTGCCGCTGATGCTGGAAGACGCCGGGCTGGGCGACCTCATCATCAAACGCCTGGGGCTTGAAGCCAAGAATATCGACCTCAGCGAATGGCGGCGGATGGTGGAAAAGCTTAAAGCTGCTAAAGAGCCAGTAAGTATAGCCCTGGTAGGCAAATACGTGGAGCTGCAGGACGCATATTATTCAGTGCGAGAAGCCCTGTGCCACGCAGCGCTATATCACAACAGGCAGGTCGATATTAAGTGGGTGCATTCTGAAGACCTGCAAACCCGGGGCAATGAGAGGCTATTGAAATCGGTTAACGGCATCATCGTTCCCGGCGGCTTTGGCCATCGCGGCATCGAAGGCATGATAGTTGCCGCCAACTACGCCAGGCAGAACAACATCCCATATCTGGGGCTGTGTCTGGGCATGCAAGTCATGACTATAGAATTCGGGCGCTACGCCCTGCGCAACGAGCGCGCCAACTCTACTGAATTCGACCCGCAGACTCCCTGCCCTGTCATCGACCTGCTGCCAGAGCAGAAGGACGTTGATGTTATGGGCGGCACCATGAGATTGGGCACCTATCCCTGCCACCTGGTCCCGGGAACACGTGCCGCCAGAGCCTATGGTACCGACGTAATATATGAGCGCCACCGGCACCGGTTTGAGTTCAATAATGAGTACCGGAAGCAGTTAGAAGAGAAAGGGCTGGTTTGCAGCGGATTATCCCCGGATAACCAGCTGGTGGAAATAGTCGAAATCAAAGACCATCCCTGGATGGTGGCCTGCCAGTTCCATCCTGAATTTAGGTCGCGCCCTAACCGCCCCCACCCGCTGTTCGCCAGCTTTATGGCGGCTGCCACGGAAACACTGGTAGAAGGCACGCAGGTAACGCTGCCAATCAAGTAACACCAAAACACTTAAGGAGAGATAAATGCGCCTATTCCTAGATACAGCTAACATCGAGCATATCCGTCATGGGGTCAAGCTGGGAGTAATCAGCGGCGTGACCACCAACCCCAGCTTAATATCCAAAGAGGGCAAGGTGGACTACAAGAAAATCGTCCAGGAGATATGCGCTATCGTTCCTGGCCCGGTCTCTACCGAGGTGCTGAGCCAGGACGTTGCTGGCATGGTCTCCGAAGCCAGGGAAATCGCTAGCTGGGCAAAGAATGTGGCGGTGAAAATCCCGGCCACCATCGAAGGCGTTGAAGCTACATACCAGCTATCCAGGGAAAACATACAGGTGAACTGTACCCTCTGTTTCTCTGTGAACCAGGCGCTTCTGGCAGCTCTGGCTGGCGCTGCCTTTATCAGCCCGTTTGTGGGCAGGCTGGATGATATCGGAGAAAATGGAATGGAGCTGGTAAGGGACATCATGGATGTTTATAATAACTATCCCGATACTATCAAGACGGAATTAATCGCCGCCAGCATCAGGCATCCGCAGCACTGCGTGGAAGCTGCGCTGGCTGGCGCACCGATAGCCACCGTGCCTTACCAGATATTGCTGCAGATGATCAAACACCCGCTCACCGATATCGGGTGCAGTCGCTTTCTGGAAGACTGGCAAAAAGTAATGGGTAGAGGTAAGAAAATATGACAACAATGCCACCTGAAATAACTAACAATAACAATGACCCTGTGGAGAGGGAAGCGCCTCCTCCTCGAGAGACGAGAGGGTTCATCAGAATGAACATCGCCGATCTCGAAGCTAAAACCCGTGAAGAACTGGTGGACATGGCCAGGCAGCAAGGAGTAGAAGGCTACAGCACCTTGAAAAAGGCTGAACTGGTCATGCGCCTGGTCCAGGCGCAAACCGAGCAACAGGGCTTTCTCTTCGTCAGCGGCATCCTGGACATCCTGGATGAGGGCTATGGCTTCTTGCGCCAGGGTACCTTGCTGCCCGGCCCAAACGACGTCTACATTTCCAACTCCCAGATTCGCCGTTTTGGCCTGAGGATAGGCGATACCGTATCAGGCCAGGGGAGACCACCCAAAAACGGCGAGAAATACTGCAGCTTGCTGCGGGTAGAAGCAATCAATGGCCTCGACCCCGAACAAACCAAAACCCGGGTTAGTTTCGGCGCCCTGACACCCACATTTCCCGACAAGGTGTTCAACCTGGAAACCAATCCCAAGTACCTGTCAACCCGCCTGATTAATATCATAGCGCCCATCGGCAGAGGTCAACGTGGCCTCATCGTGTCTCCGCCAAAGGCAGGCAAAACCGTCCTGATGAAGCATATAGCCAATGCCATAACCACCAACTACAGCGATATCCATCTCATGGTTTGCCTCATCGGCGAGAGGCCGGAGGAGGTCACCGACATGAAGCGCTCGGTGAAAGCCGAAGTTATTTCCGCCACCTTCGATGAGCCGGTAGAGCATCATACCCGCGTAGCAGAGCTGGCGCTGGAACGTGCCAAGAGGCTGGTGGAAACAGGCAAGGACGTAGTCATCCTCCTCGATGGCATAACCCGCCTGACCCGCGCTTATAACCTGGCAATGCCTCCCAGCGGGCGTACCCTGTCGGGCGGCATCGATTCAGTGGCACTCTACCCGCCAAAACGCTTCTTCGGCGCTGCCCGTAACACGGAGGAGGGTGGTAGCCTGACCATCCTGGCTACCTGCCTGGTCGATACCGGCAGCCGCATGGACGAGCTCATTTACGAGGAATTCAAGGGTACAGGCAATATGGAACTGCACCTCGACCGCCGTCTATCTGAGAAAAGGATATTCCCGGCTATGGACATCCTGAAGAGCGGCACCCGCCGTGAGGAGCTTCTCTTCGACGATACTACCCTGAAACAGGTCTGGCTGCTGCGGCGCATCGTCAGTATGCTGGCAGGGGATTCAGACAGCAGTACCTCTGCCACAGAAAGGCTTTTGGACCGCCTGGCAAAGACACAGACCAATGCGGAATTCCTGGCTACATTGTCCAAGGATGTATAGTAATGGGAGATATTAGAGTATGGGGGCTTAGCCAACTATTTACTTCCCTGCATTTTATGTTATGATAATCGAAAAATATTGTTAGGATGCTGATGAAAACAAGAGCGCTGGCTATAGTAATAGCCGTATCTTTATTGGCTGTATGCCTGACACCAGTAGCCGTTCAGGCCTCCACCTTATCATTCAATCCATCGACAGGCCCCACAGGCACTGAAGTCGCTATACCCGGCCCTGGTAATTACGGTAAAGGTAATTACTATATCTACTGGGAGACATCCAGCCAGCTTCTCAGCCAGGGCACGGTAGGGACCAACACCATTTCCATAGGCTTTGTAGTGCCTGAGACGACCAGAGGCAGGCATAAAGTCATCCTGAAGATAGGCGAAGATACCTATGAAAGGGATTTCATAGTAACACCTTTGATCAGCATCAACTCCAATCAAGGCGCTGTAGGCACCAGCGTCACGGTCACGGGCAAGGGCTTTGATAGCAACGAATCGGTCATCAACGTGACTTACGATACCATCCCGGTTCAGACTGCAGTAAGAGCCAGCAGTAAAGGAAGCTGGCAAGCTACGTTCAAGGTGCCCACCAGCAGCCGGGGAAAGCATGTTATCGACGCCGGGGGCAGCACTCCTGCTGCCGAGGTAGATGACCAGCAATTCGTGGTGATACCCCAAATCACTATTAATCCAGCCTCCGGCTGGGTAGGCAGCGTGCTGGACATAATGGGCACTGGCTTCGATATCGGGGAAACTAATATAAACATAACATACGATGGTCTGGCGACCAAAGGCGGCGTCACCGCCGATGCTAAAGGCTCATGGCAATCCAACTTCTCAATACCTACCTCGGCCACAGGTGTGCATATGATAGATGCCCACGGAGCTACCACTCAGGAAGCTGATGTGCCCGATGTTACCTTCACCATATCGCCGGGCATCAAGCTGGAGCTGATCTCGGGGTACCTCGGCGGTGCTATCCGCCCTGGCGACAGACTCTGGGTCAGCGGCGTTGGTTTCGAAAGCAACGAGGCAGGTATCCAGATCACCTTCGACGGCAACATGGCCACCAGTAGTATCATTGCAGATACCAAAGGCTCATGGTCAGCGCAAATCGAAGTGCCATCGACTACCAGGGGTGAGCATAAGATAAGCGCTTCAGGGGAATACACTAAATCCAGCGACCTCACTGCTGCTATCCTGGTTATCTCCCCCACCATATATATTAGCCCCACTTCCGGAGCCGTGGGAAACGAGCTAGTTATCAATGGCAGCGGATTCGGAGTAAGACAGGCGGTGACTATCAGTATCGACGGGGCACAGCTAACGACTGGCTCAGCCGTGTCAACCGATACCAAGGGGACCTTCACAGCCAGCGCAAAAGTCCCCAGAGGCAAGGCAGGCGACCGCACCATAACTGTCACCGATACTTCCGCCTCAGTGGCTTCAGCAAAATTCACGGTGGAATCAAGTCCGCCACCAACGCCAAATCCTTTGGTCCCTGAAGCCGGCAAGCAGCTAAGCGCTCCAGCACTTGGTTTCGGTAAATCTGCCGTCACCTTCAAGTGGTCTCCTGTTGAAGACCCCAGCGGCGTATGGTACACACTCGAGGTAAGCAACAGCGCTGGCTTCACCGGCGCCATACTCCACAAAGAGGACTTGACCCAGCCCGAATATACCTTAGGCGATGATGAGGCTCTGGGCCAGGGTGAATATTTCTGGCATGTGCGGGCTGTGGACGGAGCCGGCGTTAACAGCGATTGGACCAATGGCCAACTCTTCAGGATAGTCGGCATGAACTTAATGACCATGGCTCTCATCGCCGCGGCTGTCATTATCCTGGTGCTCATCATCCGGCGAATCGTAGCCATTAGGCGCCAGGGCAGCGGCTGGAGCAAATGAATGCTCATTGATCGAAGCTGAAAACCCACCCATGGTTTTTATACAGCCTTGGCAATGGATGCAAAGGGAGAGCAACACATGGTGAGTTGTTATAGCTTGACAAATGAGGAATGTATAGCTTAACATGGAAAAGATTGACTATTACGTGAACAAAAAGGCAAGGAGTTAGCTATGAGATTATTAGTTATCGGGCTAGGGCAGTGCGGCTCCAGGGTCGCCGATGAATTTGTCGGCCTCAGCAAGCGCGCTCAGCAACAATGGGGTACCAATATTGTCACCGGTACCTTCGCTGTCAACACTGACCAGACTGACCTAACCGGCTTAAATAATATAAGCTCGGACTACACGCACCGTATTCTCATCGGCGGACGTAAAACATGGGGACACGGTGTAGGCAAGATAAATGAAATGGGTGCTGAGCTAGCCAGGGAAGATGGCGATAAAGTCGTTGATGCTATCAGGACCGCACCCAACTTTTATCAAACCCATGCATTCCTGCTCATTGCCGGCGCAGCCGGCGGCACCGGCTCCGGTGCTATTTCAGTCATCGCCCAGATGCTCAAGGAACGCTATATCGGCAAACCGGTGTATGCCCTGATCGTTCTGCCATTTGAGCATGAGGAGATGGCAGAATTGCGAAGCGTGTATAACACAGCCACCTGTCTCAAATCCATCCACTCGGTGGCTGACGGCGTTTTCCTGGCTGACAACCAGCGCTATGTGAGAAAAGACGCCAGCCTAGCGATGAACTTGCAGAGGATAAACGCTACCATCGTTGACCCCTGGTATGACCTGATGTGCGCCGGTGAAATCACCAAGTTCAAGCATGTCGGTGCCAAGACACTGGATGCCGGCGATATCATGCAATCCATAGATGGCTGGACGGCTATAGGTGTAGGCAGATCAGGGATACCACGCGGATTCCGTATGCCCTGGCACGTAGGCAAAAGCGACTTCAAAGAAAAGGGTAATGAGGCTTTGCGGGCCATACAAGCTATGGATGCTGCAGTGAGCGAGCTTTCAATAGGTGTAAGCCCTGAAGATGCCGGCAGAGCACTTTACTTGCTGTCAGCTCCAGCCGGTGACATGACTATGGATATAGCCAAAGGCTTAGGTGATTACCTGAGAGAGCTAGCGGAGAACGCCGTAATCAGAGCTGGCGATTTCCCCAGAGGCGGCGATACCATAGAAGTCACCCTCATATTCTCCCAGCTCGCTTTTGTACAGAAAATCAGAGACTATTACGACAGGGCTTCGGCCTTCGCTGTTACACAGAAAGACCGCATCAAGGAGACCACTGGCCGCCTGCGCGATATGGAGGATGCAGCCAAAGGTCTGCCCAGCCTGATTTAACACCTGTTTACTCATAACACATAAAAAGGGGAGGGCTATTTGCCCTCCCCTTTTTCAAATTCCAAGCGACAGTGAATTATGTGGTGATACGTCATACATTCCTACCCTTTGCCTTCCGTGGCACATATCTGGCCGCTGCTTGAATGGCCAGCGCCAGGCTTACCAGATAGTCATCATGCCCGTCGGCAGGGTCAACAAAGAAATTCAAGGTCTGGTTGGGTCGGTAGACGCTCCTGGCTCTCTCCAACTCAAACATCAGCTCCAGATAGTCCTCGGAGCCGTCCTGCCGGTAAACCTTCAACCTGCCGGAGTTTATAGCTGATAGCAGGTCAAAACCCAGCTCAGATTTGGACCTCTGAGTGAACTTGAAGGGGACAATCTTACTGCCCAGTGAACTCCGCAGGAAGCTGGTGACAGGCTCACCGATGCCGGTAGCGTCGGTGACCACGCGGCTGCAACGCCACACATTGTTCAGTATGTCCACCATCTGAGGATATAGCTCACAATGGCTCTTCCCTACCCAGGCATAGTGCTCCGCCACACGTATCAGCGGCTCTCTAATTATGGCATCGGTAGGCAAAGGGATAACTTCTGCAATAGTGACAACGGTAGCATCCCGCCCCGGACGGGTCAGCGCCTCATCCTCAAGTTGCTCAGATTCGCCAGCGAAATCAATGCCGGCAACGAAGATGCCGCGCTCTTGCGGATGGTGCAACCTAGGATGCTGGCCTATCATCTGGGCAATCTGCTGATGCGTAAGAAAGCCACCGCCACCATGTATCGGTAACAGGGCATACTGAGTCAGAAACAGGGGATGGTCTTCGCCCAGACGCTCCCGTTCCGACTCGACAAAGGCCCGATAATGAGAATTGTACTTGCTTATCTCCTGCCAGTCATAACGGAAATGGCGCTTGATGCCATCCTTCTTCTCCAATTCAAGGTTGGTCTGCTTGATTTGTTCCAGCAACGTTCGCTCATCCCAGGTTGTGCCATAGTGAATAGTGGTGGCATTCGAGGCTGAAGCCATGGGGCGGAATTCCTTGGTATATTTATCTTTCGAGACATCCTGCGATTCGTCTATCTCCAGCAGTATATCAGCAGTATGCCCTACCACAGAAGAGGATTCATCGGCAGAGAGGAATACCTGATAAGCATTGCCCAGCCTCACCATATAGCCCGCCTCAGTCAACCACAGCCCGGCAAAGCCAAAGTCGTTCAACCTCTCTTTCAGCCGGTTCATGGAGATGATGGTCTGAGGTTTGAACGTCGGGGAACACTTAATCGCCCTGCCGCCGGCAGCCATGAACATGGTGAGCAACAGTACCTCAAGGTGGGCAGAAAGCTCGTTCTTGCCGCCCTGGCGGGCTATCTCTACAGAAAAAGTAAGCCCCAGCTTGTCCTGGATGCTCTCCACTACAGCTCTGGCTACTTCTGCCTGATAAGGACGCAGCTTCATTCTTCGACTCCGCTCAGGATGAGTTCGCTGTGTTCACACTCTATCAACTCTATTCACTTGATAAGCGCCTTTATGCCCAGGGGAACAGCTATCTCAGCAAGAACCTTGGCGATGGTGTCCGCCATTTTGAGGTAAAGCTCGATCCGTTCCGGCTCTGCGGCGATAATATCCCTTAGCTTGACACGGAGGAGAGCGATCTCCTCATCCAGACCCTCTACGCCTCCAGCCTCCTCAAGCTCCAATCGCTCAGCTTCATCCAGCGCCAGGCCGTAGAAGCCGCGCTTTTTGCCTTTTGGTTCGCCTTTCTTTACCATACTGCTTCGCCTTGAGCAGCCCATAGACGAGGACATAGGCTGCCACATCATATCTGCCTTCCGCCAGAGCCTCCTTCAACAATTTTGCCATGATAAACCCGAATGGTAGCACTAATGTTCTAGCTAAACAATGAAAAGATGTCACTTCCCGACCAACCTCTTAATATCCATTAATCTTACAATCAAGTTCTATTCGTGATTTGGGACAGGTCAGCTGTTATGCTATACTTATAGCTCAATATTGTTTTATTCAATAATTGAAGAGTCTCATTACATCTACCCATCCACCTGGATTCTTCTCCCGATTACATCGGGGTCAGAATGACAGAAAAAACTAGGAGATTAACCATGAAAAATGTCGTTTATATCCTGTTCATTTTTGTCATGCTTTTTATAGTGGCATGCAGCAATCCCGCTATGGAGCACCTTAACCAGGGCAATGCCTACCGCGAGCAGGGCAATTGGGATGATGCCGTTAGCTCCTACACCAAGGCAATTGAGGCCGACCCCAATCTGGCCGTGGCATACAATGACCGGGGTTGGATATATATCAACCAGGGTGAATTAGAATCAGCCCTTGCCGATTTAAACAAAGCCATTGAACTGAACCCGGCTTTGGCTGAAGCCTATCTGTATCGCGGCGCCGCTTACGAAATCAATGAACAATGGGACCAGGCGCTGACCGACCTAAACAAGGCGATAGCGCTGAATCCCGGTTTAGCCGAGGCTTACAACAAACGTGCTTCCCTTTACCTGGCACAGAATAAAGGTGAACTGGCTATGGCCGACCTCACTAAATCTATCGAGCTTGACCCCAAATTGGCTGAGGCCTACAGAAGCAGGGGGTCCGCATATGCCCTGATAGAGAAATGGGACCTCGCCCTGGCTGACCTGAACAAGGCAATCGAGCTTGACCCCACCTCAGCATTGGCCTACAACAACCGGGGCTGGGTTTATGCCAGTCAGAGACAATGGGACGCAGCCATCGCCGACTTATCCAGAGCTATCGAGCTTGAACCCAACTACCCCGACGCCTATATCAACCTGGCCAAAGCCTATAAAGAAAGAGGCTCTATCTACGGCCAGAAAGGGCAGTGGGACCTGGCCATTGCCGACCTGAACAAGGCGATAGAGCTTAACCCAGATTCAGCAGATTCTTATTACAATCGAGGCTCAGCGTATAACGCACAAGAGAAATGGGACCTGGCCATCGCTGACTTCACCAAGGCTATCGAGGTTGACCCCAACGACTATATGGCATATAACAACCGCGGATATGCTTACGTCGCTCAAGACCTGAAGCAAGCTCCAATGGCCATCGCTGACTATACTAAAGCAATTGAGCTCAATCCCGACTACGATCGCGCTTATTATAACCGAGCCCACATCTTCTACATATATGACCAGAAGGAACTTGCCATCGCCGACCTACAGCAGGCAATCGGGCTCTCCAACGACCCTGACCTTATCCAGGCGGCAGAACAGAAGCTGAGACAGATGCAAAGCAGATAAACGCATCTTCTTTTTATTGTCATTATGAGCGTAGCGAAAAACCTCGAAAATCGAGCTCAATTTCACACCTATGTTTGGTCACGTACTCATGACTCCGTTTAACCATGTGATCTCCAAGTCAGATACTATGGTGAATAGTGTCCGTTGACCGTTGAGATTCTTTGGTCGTCCGCCTCAGGCGGACTTTATCAGAATGACTACTGGGATGCTATATTGAAAGAACGGCTGAAAAACTCAGCCACTTTCTCCGCCATCTGTTTCTCGAAGCCCCACCAGAAATGGTCAGCGCCGTCGATAACCTCAAATTGCTTCGGCTCGGCCGCTTCCCGCATAATCGGATCCACGTTCATGGGCAGAACCAGATAGTCCTCGCTTCCGCAAATCACCAGCTTGGGCTTGGTACAATCACGTAGCTGCAACCCCTGCGGTTGCTCCAACGGCGGTGAAATCAGCGCCATAGCCTTGACCCGCGCATCGCTGCAGGCAACGGGCAACGCCACCGCAGCGCCAAAGGAATATCCAGCCAAGGCCATCTTGTTCGCATCCACACCAGCCTGAAAAGCAATCCAGCTTAGAGCAGCTTTCACATCCTCTTGCTCAGCAACTCCTCCACCGAAGCTGCCCTGGCTGCCTCCCACACCACGGAAATTAAACATCAAAACGATGATAGACCTTCCCGCCAGAGCCGAGCTTATGGCCATGGTGACATTATTATTCATGGAGCCGCCATAAACCGGATGCGGATGGCATACCACCACTGCTGGGAAAAATCCATCCCCCTCAGGGAAATAACTAATCCCTTCCAGATTGAGGTCACCGCAAGGGAAAATAACTTCATTCTGCCTCGCTTTCACTCTTTCTTCTCCTTGTTCCTCTGCCGCCAGCCTTTGAGCCTGATGCTCACGTCTTTCTCGTAGCCCTGGTCGCTGGGCGTGTAGTAATGCTTGTCCTTAAGCGCATCTGGCAGGTTTTGCTGCTCCACATAATGACCCTCATAATCATGAGCATATTTATAACCTTCCCCATATCCCAGACCTTTCATCAGTCTGGTAACCGGGTTACGCAGGTGGAGCGGCACCGGGTCGTTGCGTGTGTGGTCAACATCCTGCTGTACCCTGGAATATGCCACGTAGAGTGAATTGCTCTTCGGCGCCGTTGCCAGGTAGGTCACCGCTTCAGCCAGCGCCAGATTGCACTCAGGCATGCCCACGAAATGTACCGCCTGCTGCGCCGCCACTGCCACCATCAATGCCCTAGGGTCAGCCATTCCCACGTCCTCGGAAGCGAAGCGCACCAGCCGACGAGCCACATACAACGGGTCTTCACCCGCCTCCAGCATTCGGCCCAGCCAGTAAAGAGAAGCATCCGGGTCCGAGCCCCGCAGCGATTTATGCAGCGCCGAAATAATATCGTAGTGCTGCTCGCCGCTCTTGTCGTAAAGCAAAACCTTCTGTTGCAGCGCATCCTCGATGGTCGCCAGGTTAAGCCTGCGATGGCCGCCGGCATCGGGAGCAGTTGCCAGCGTTGCCACCTCCAGAGCATTTAATGCCACGCGGGCATCGCCATTAGCCATGACCACCAGATGCTTTAAGGCGTCTTCGGCTATCTCCACCTTCATTTTTCCCAAGCCCACATCTTCATCTTTAGCAGCCCGTTCCACTATCTGGCAGATGTTTTCATCGGTCAATGAATTCAGAGTGAACACACGGGAGCGCGAGAGCAAAGCAGAGATGACCTCAAAGGAAGGGTTCTCCGTGGTAGCGCCGATGAGCGTCACCACGCCGTTCTCCACAAAGGGCAGTACCGCATCCTGCTGGCTTTTGCTGAAGCGATGGATCTCATCAATGAACATGATAGTCCGCTGCCCGGTTTGCTTCAGCCTTTTCCTGGCTTCTTCCACGATGCGGCGCAGGTCAGCTACGCCGGCGGTAACCGCACTCAGCGAGCTAAAGTGTGATTTGGTGATGCTGGCGATGACATACGCCAGCGTGGTCTTGCCGCTCCCCGGCGGACCCCACAAAATCATCGAGGGCACCTGGTCAACCTCGATGCTCTTCCTCAGCACCCGACCCTCCCCCACCAGATGCTCTTGCCCCACGAACTCGACAAAGCTCCTCGGCCGCATCCTGGCCGCCAGCGGCATATCGCCTACAGGTAAGACCTCAGGCTTAGGCTGATTCTCGGGTTGGAGTTGACTTAAATCAAAAAGAGTCACGCGACCCCGTTGTCATTGCGAGTCCTGATGGCTCCTGACCCTGCTGCTATCCGTCTGCTTTGTCTCTGCTGCTTCCTTACTCTGCATTCCGGTTATTCGAGCTGCTCTATCATATATGCTCTTAATTCTTTCTACGTAAATCAACTCTGATACCACTATCGAGACCTGCACAGTATTTGTATAATCATAGAAGCTTCCGCCCCTGATCTCGGCGTCGGGTGCCAGGTCCTTAAGGCGATTCCCCAGTGCCTTGACCATATCCAGGTTAGCCAGCTTGGCCGGCACAGTCAGCAGATACAGCGCTTTACCGGCATTCTCCAGTTTACAATCGATGGACAGCCGTACTAAAGCGGAGTTCATGGCCTCCATAACCTTTATGGTCTCCGAGCCTTTATCCCGGAAGTCCTTGGATTTAAACAGCGAGAACCCGGTATCAGCGAACTTCGCTGTGCCCACGCCTATAGACGTCCAGCTCTTCATGGTCTGCGCAATATCGCCTGCGTCCAGCACATTGGCTCCAGCATTCTTCTGACCATCCATCTCGCCAGCGCAGAGCAAGTCATAGAACGGGGCAACTATCTCCTTATTTACGTTGGCGATATTCTCCAGCGGTATGAAGTCGCCCATGACGCCGACTCCGCCGTTATCTATCAGTATAGATGCATCAGCCACCTGGTTGATAGCATTTAAGCAGGTAGCTGTATTATGGAGACAGCGTGGGTCATCAGATTCGGAATCGAAGGGCATGATGACAAGCGCATATATGGGCTTATCCACATAGCGCTCCTTGAGCACCTGGGCTATCACAGGAACGCCACCGGAGCCAACACTGCCAGCAGCACCAGCAATAAACAGGAAGGCATCTGCCTCAAAGAAACCACCCAGCCGCATGCCCGCCAGCACGCGGTCATACTCCTGTCGCATAAGCTTGGCGCCTGATTCACTGGACTTAGTGTCTCCAGTGAGTGAGCCGCGGATCAATACGGGTTGCACAAAGTCTGGCCCCAGCTTGGCAAAATTCGCCAGGCTCTCGCGTGTGTTGTTAAGCGCATAGGCGCGGCTGACTATACTTACATGCCGCTTTGTCTTTGCCGTCTTATTCAACTGGGCGAACCCGCCAGCCAGCCTGCAGCCACAATCTCCAACGCCAATAACCAGTAACTTCATCAGTTATCTCCTTTAGTTACTCATTATGTCATACTCTTTCAATTAAGAATAGCATAAAGAAGCACATAGTGCGAGGCTTTAGCCTAGCTATATAAAGCGACTAAGGGTCGCATTACGAGGCTGAATCGGTCAAGCTTCGTATTTTGGTAATTCAACTTTGTTTGGAGTTTGGGATTTACTTTATTTGTATCTCTTTACTTCAAAACGGTATAGGTTAATCGGTTCCTTGTCTGAGATGCCGCCCTTGGCCCGACAGATCTCGATCTGCTGGTCAACGGTATCCACGCCTTCAAGGTCAGGCAGCAGCAGCCCGCGTTTATAACCACATTCCACGATGATGCCATGCTCCTTAGGGTCAATCTCGCCCTTGCTTTTCACCCGCTCAGGCTTGGTAAGGATGTCCACGCTATACTCCAGGTCATCCAAATCGGAAGCGGTCACCGGCAAAAAACGCGGGTCGCGAGTCGCCGAGCTTATGGCATTGGATATTATCTCCTCAGCCACGTTTGCCATGGTAGGCTCAAAGGTGCCGATACAGCCCCTCAATTCGCCATGCTTTTTTAAGGACACAAAAACGCCAGCCCGCTCCTTCATCTCAGGAGTAATCTCCACCGGCTTTATTATCTTACGTTCCCGCACATAGCTTTCAACCGCCTCTTTAGCCAATTTCACTATGGGGTTAAGCTGCTTTTTCATCATTACCTCACATTCTCAATCTCTCGAGATAAGACCTCGAAGGAAGCTGTAAGGTAGCCCACTCCGAAAGGCCCCTCATAGGAAAGTATCTCAGATTTCACCTTTAGCCCATCAAGCGCCCCCATAAGTATGATAATGGAGCGTAAGCCGCATTGTCCTGCCCGTTCAAGAAGCTCGTCATCCATGGCTAAAAGACCATTGCTATCCAGCTTGGATGCCGCCTTCACCAGCTTCTCATCGAAGACCTTGCCTATCGGGTCATAACCAGCTGGCGCCGAGGGTATAAGCCTATGTGACAGGTCGCCGCTGGCAACTATCGCCACCTGCTTTCCTCTGCGCTCCGCGGCCTGCCTGATAGCTTTGCCAAAAGTGAAATGGTCTTCCAGTGGCAGCCAGGAAAAGGTCAAGGGCAGCAGCAACACACCCTTAATGGCAGGAGTCAAAAAATGCAGAGGCACCATCACCCCGTGGTCCAGATCATAACCCCGCTCGCCGATAGGACTTACCGGAATGCCGGCCTTTTCTGCCGCCTCTTTAATCAGCGCCACCATTTTTAAATCATTGTCAAAGTTGTGCCTCGGTCCCTTGACACCCCATTGGCTCATATCGCCGCTCGAAGACGAGGCGGTAAGTATCCCCATAGCAGCGCTGTGAGACTGCCCGTGCGGACTTATAACCAGCACTGTCTCCGGCCGCTGCTGGGCCAACCGGTCACGCAATATTTCCATAGATCGTGTGGTGGCCGATATCGCTGCCTCCTGCCCCCGGCCCACATCAGGCACCAGCAGGGGTGGATGAGGCACAATGCAACCGAAGACTATACCTCCCATAGCTACCTCCTCGAGTCTCGCCATCCAAACTTTGTTTTCATATTAAGCTCAGAGCCGCAGAACTTACACTTCGAGCCATCAACGCCCAACACCTCGGTGCTATAACCAACGCGTCTTATCACCACGTTATTACAGGAGTAGCACATCGTATTTTCGCTGCTGTGGCCGGGAACGTTGCCCAGATAGACAAAGTGCAGGCCAGCTCTTTTACCGATGTCGTACGCCTTCTCCAAGGTGGCTATCGGGGTCGGCGGCAGGCCCATCAGCCGATATTGAGGATAGAAACGGGTCACATGCCATGGCGTCAGTTCCCCCAGCTCATCATGTATCCATCTGGCAATGCCGTTAAGTTGCTCCTCATCATCGTTCATGGTAGGTATGATATTGGTCACCACCTCAACGTGCATGCTCCACTTCTCCTGCGCCCGCTTAGCCATGTCGAGGATGCCCCGCCAATGCGGAATGCGCGCCAGGCTCTTGTATAAATCGTCGGAAAAACCTTTTATGTCCACACGCCAGCAATCGAGATACGGCCCGATGATATCCAGAGCCTCAGATGTGATATAGCCGTTGGTTACATAGACGGTATAAAGCCCGTTTTCCTTAGCCAGCTTCGCCGAGTCCAGGGTGTACTCAAACCAGACGGTAGGCTCATTATACGTCCAGGCGATGCCGCCAGCATTGCTCTCCTTACTCAATCTTATCGCTTCATGCGGCGATATCTCTCTCAAGCCATCCGCCTTCGCTGGCTCTTCAACACAGGAAATTTGCCAGTTCTGACAATGCTCGCAGTGGAAATTGCAGCCCCAGCTACCCAAGGAGAAGCAAAGGCTTCCCGGAAAAAAGTGAAACAGTGGCTTCTTCTCTACGGGGTCAACCGCAGCCGAGGATACCTGCACATAGTTCAGCAGATGCAGCACGCCATCGTCGTTCCGCCGCACTTGGCATACGCCGTATTTCCCCGGGCCGATATTACACCGCCATTGGCACACATTGCACTGCACCCTGGAGCCGGGAAGTTTGTCATAAAGCAACCCCTCTTTCATATCAACCCCTGCAGCCTCAATTATACCACCGCATTGCCAAATCCTAAATCCTGATACCGAATCCCGAGACGCAGCCTGTTTTCGGAGTTGCTTCTCCCGGCAAGTCGGGCTCGCAATGACGTGAGAGTATGTTTACATCAACAATGATATTTTGCTACAATATTACGCCGATTATCATATAAGGATACGCTGAAAAAAGGAGCTGATAATATGAACTTCGACTACACCGATGAGCAAATAATGTTCCGCAATATGGCGCGGGAGTTTGCGCAGCGTGAGATCGCACCTGTAACTACAGAAGATGACCGCGGCGGGCATTTTAGACGCGAGATAATAGAAAAAATGGGGGCATTGGGCTTATGTGGTGCGCCCATACCCCGAGAATATGGCGGGCTGGGAACCGACTATATCACTTACACCCTCATCTGTGAGGAGATCGCCCGCGTTTCCGCCTCGGTGTTCACCACGATCACGGTGCACGTCTCCACGTTCCAGATCGCCATCCTGCTCTGGGGCAACGAAGAACAGAAGCGGAAATACCTTCCGAAAGCGACTACAGGCGAGATGATAGGCTGCTTCGGTCTTACCGAGCCCAATATAGGCAGCGATGCCGCCAACATGGAGACAACCGCCAGAAAAGACGGTAAGGAGTGGGCGCTAGATGGCAACAAAATGTGGATCACCAATGGTGGAGTGGCTGGCCTGGCCATAGTCGCAGCTCAGACCGATAAGGCAAAACGTCACCGCGGCATAACCTCATTCCTCGTAGAGAAGGGCACTCCCGGATTTTCCAGCAAAGACATCGAAAATAAGCTGGGGCTTCATGCCTGTAACACCGCCGAGCTTATCCTGCAGAACTGCAGGGTGCCGGAGGAGAGCATACTGGGACAGGTGGGCGACGGCTTCAAGGTGATGATGTCGACGCTGGATTGCGGTAGGGTAAGCATTGCCTCCGGCTCCGTTGGTGTGGCGCAGGCGTCCATAGACGCCGCCACCAAGTATGCCCAGGAACGCATCCAGTTCGGCAAACCCATCGCCAGTTTTCAGCTTGTCCAGGAGATGCTGGTAGATATGATAGTCGAGACTGAGGCGGCGCGCTTCCTAGTGCACCATGCCGCGTTCCTTAAGGACAAAGGAGAGCCTTTCACCAGAGAAGCCTCCATAGCCAAGGTATTCGCCTCCGATGTGGCCCAGAGGTCAGCCATGAAAGCAATCAAGGTACATGGCGGTTACGGCTACTCCGGAGAGTACCCCGTGGAGCGTTATTACCGGGACGCCATGGCGATGGTGCTCTACGAAGGGACAACCGAAATCCAGAAGCTGGTCATCGGCAGAGAAACTCTGGGAATATCTGCCGTATCGTGAGCATCCCCTCTGCCTTGCCTGTCCTGAGCGTAGACGTAAGGAATGGAGAGGGCTAGTGTGGGGGTGAACCCCACTAGACTTGACATGACTTGAGCTAATCTGGTATATTGAAGTTCGCTTTTTTTGAGATGACTAAAACATACGCTATAATCGAAGCCGGCGGCAAACAGCATAAGGTAGCCGCCGAAGAGACCATCGAGGTCGAGAGCCTGTCTTTAGGCGAAGGGAAAGAGATAGAGTTTTCCAAAGTGATGCTCATCGCTGATGGCGAGCATACTATCATCGGCACCCCCACCATTGACGGCGCTAAGGTAATAGCTACCTCGCTGGGCGAAGGCAGGCAAGACAAGATTATCGTCTTCAAGTATAAGAACAAGACGCGCTACCGACGTAAGAAGGGGCACCGGCAGCCCTATACCAGGCTGAAAATCAAAGAAATCATCAATCCCGGCGGCGAAGCAGCCAAGAAACCGCGAAAGGAAAAGGCGGTAGCCGGAGGTGAAAGCTAATGGCACATAAAAAAGGCGGCGGCAGCACACGTGGCGGTCGCGATAGTAAACCAAAGCGCTTGGGCGTCAAGAGATACGGCGGTCAGGAAGTCTGTGCCGGCACCATCCTGGTAAGGCAGCGTGGCACCCGTATCTATCCCGGCACCAATGTGGGCGTGGGCAGAGATCATACCCTTTTTGCCCTTATCGATGGCAATGTCAAATTCGAACAGGCCACCAAGGAAAGAAGAAAGGTCAGCGTTTACTCCGTATAGGATATGAAAGAAAAGATTCATCCCAAATATTACTCCGATGCCGAGGCGACTTGCTCCTGTGGCAACGTGTTCACCACCGGTTCTACCAAGAAGACAATCAGGGTTGAGCTGTGCAACAAATGCCACCCCTTCTTTACTGGCGAGCAGAAGATGGTGGACACCGCCGGCAGGGTAGAACGCTTCAAGCGCCGCTACAACATCAAGGGATAATCAACAGGAGTTTTAAATTCTGCACAACTGCGGACAGGCCTTCAGGTCTGTCCGTTTGTTTATCACTCTCCTTCGACAGGAGAGTGATAGGGTAAGAGTGAAAATGCCTCAACAACCTTTCTATTATGGCGGCCAGGCCCTCATAGAGGGTGTGATGATGCGGGGACGAGAGCACATAGCTACTGCTATCCGCCGCCCTAATGGTGAACTAGAGATACTCAGCAAGCCTCTCCCCAGCATCTATAAAGGCAAGCTGAGAAACGCTCCTTTTGTCAGAGGCATTATCGTCCTCATCGAAACCCTAATCTTAGGCATTCAAACCACGCTCCACTCCGCCCAGGTTGCCGCCTCCGAGGAGGAAGAAGATATACCTGCTGGGGTGCTGTGGGGCAGCATGGCTATAGCCCTGGCCTTTGCAGTGGCAATCTTTTTTGTCCTTCCCCTGCTGGTAACCCGCTACCTCATCGACCCTTTTATCTCTTCATCTCTGGCCAGCAACTTAATAGAGGGTGCTTTACGCATCGGCATCTTTGTAGCCTATCTATGGCTGATAGGGTGGATGAAGGACATAAAGAAGGTCTTCGCCTACCACGGCGCCGAGCACAAAACTATCAACGCCTTTGAGGCAGGCATGCCGCTGGAAGTGGACGCCGTAAAAAGCTACTCCACCGCGCATGCCCGCTGCGGCACTAGCTTCACGCTTATAGTGATGGTCATCGCCATACTCGTCTTCGCTCTTCTGGGCCGTCCGGTGCTATGGTTGAGCATTACCTCACGCATTGTTCTCATCCCCGTTATTGCTGCTATCGGTTACGAGTTCGTCAAATTCGGTGGCGCACACAGCCATAACCCCGTGGTGCACACCCTCTTGGTCCCCGGCCTCCTCATGCAGTCCTTGACCACTAGGGAACCCAACGACAACCAGCTTGAAGCTGCCATCGCCGCACTGAAAAAAGCCATCGAAGCAGACAGCTCTGTGGTATCATAGGAAATTTGGCATATGTTATGCCATGGCAAAAGTTTGGGTGACGCTTGCTCTAGTCCCTGAACATCAGAGAAAGGCCAGCGATTATGCCCACCAGGCCGGTTACGGCCCACGGTATCATCGGGGTATAGCTTTGCTCAGTTGGCGACGTTATCAGTATCGCCACAGGTCCACCGATAATGCACAGTACTCCCAGTGCAAATAGCACAGTCCCGAATTTAGCCAGGCCCGATGTCGGCTTCTGTTGCTTCGCTGGCTGCTGCTTATCCCAGCCCAGGTTGGATCCGCAGGTCGTGCAGAACCTAGATGTAGCAGGCATATTGGTGCCACAAAACGGGCAAACTTTACCCGATGGAACCAATGGTGCGCCACAGCCTACGCAAAACCGTTGTCCTGGGGCATTCTGTGTTCTGCATCCGGGGCATATCTGTAGTTGTTGCATTGCTCGGCTCCTAGCTTATTTTTACCCTATTATATGATTCTCTGCTATCAATCTCAACAGAATCACAAATCATAGTAGAAACTCCAAGCACCAAACATCAAAAGGCTCTTTGCAATGCTAAAAAGCAGATGAGACTTGCAGTGACAAGAGGGCTCGTTCTTATCTGTCCAGCGTGTGGGTTGATGATGCTGCCGCATCTCTGCGGGCGAAGCTGAAGACCGGTAGATAAATCCGGTGTGTGGGATTCCTCCTATACTATGAGCAATGCTATCGAGGAGAAGGCTATGCCTAATATGGTGCCGGCTGCTACCTGAAGCACGCTGTGGCCTATGAGCTCTCGAAGCCGTTGCTCGAAGGCTGGTCTGCCTTTGAGGAGTTCGTCGAGTATCCGGTTGAGCATTACAGACTGCTCACTTACTGTCTGGCGCACGCCAGCGGCATCATGGATGATGATCACGGCGAAGATGGCTGCAACAGCAAAAAGCGGTGAACCTACACCTTGAACTATGGCTACAGTGGTGGCTACTGCGCTGACCAGAGTGGAGTGAGAACTGGGCATACCTCCCATGGTAAAGAAGCATGACCATTTCATTTGTTTGGCTTGAACCGAGGTGATAGTGATCTTGAGAACCTGTGCCAGAAGCCAGGCGCCAACGGGAACCATGAGCACTTTGTTGGTTAGAAGCGAGAGCATGAAGTTCATTTTCCTATAATATTATAACACGAGGTCGTTTTTTGGTCATTGAGATTTGGGTCGCGGGGCTATTTTGTGGCTTTATGGTAGCTTTGTCTCCAGGTGGCCGCCTTTTGCTGAAGCTCGCGGGCATCGTTCAGTGAGGTTTGTGTATACTGCGGGCCGGCGAGCATAACCGCAAGTTCCTTAAGCCGCGCTTCGCCCTCTAGCGTTTCCAGCGTGCTGATGGTACGGCTGCCGCTGCTGCTCTTACGCACATTGTAGTGGGCATCGGCGAAGACGGCGATCTGAGGCAGGTGGGTAACGCAAATGACCTGGTGGGTCTGTGCCAGCGCCCATAACTTCTTGCCTATGACCTCGCCGCTTCTGCCTCCAATGCCGATATCTATCTCGTCGAAGATAAGCACCGGTGTCTTGTCTGCTTCGGAGAGGGCGCCCTTCAGGGCTAGAGTGAAGCGGGAGATCTCGCCGGTGGAGGCGATTTTACTCAAGGGCTTCACCGGTTCTCCGGGGTTAGTCGAGGCCATGAACTCCACGTCGTCCACACCTTCGCTGGTGAAGGCGTAGGCCCCTCCATCTGGCAAAGGGATGCCCTCAGGGTCTTTGCCCTGTGTTATGGAGACTTGGAACTCCACCTGAGCCATGTTCAGGTCGTTAAGCTCTTTCTTGACCTCAGTCACCAGTTTCTTGGCTGCTTCCGAGCGTGCCTGAGAGAGTGCAGCAGCGACTTCACCCATTTCCTGTTTGAGACAAGAGCGCATATCCTCGAGTTCAGCACGCCTTTCCGAGGAGTGGGAGATTGCATCTAACTCCTTTTCTGCCTTGCTCATGTAAGCTAATACGTCGGTGATCGTCTCTCCGTATTTTCTCTTGAGATTTCTGAGCAGCTCTAGCCGTAGCTCTATTTCCTCGATTCGGTTAGGGTCGTGCTCCATCCTGTCGCTGTAGGCACCGATTTCCCTGGATGCCTCTTCCAGCCCATAGATAGTGTCCTCAAGAAAGCCCAGTTGCTGCTTCAGCGTGGGGTCTAGCTCGACTAGCTTTCTCATGGAATCAGTTGCCTCATTCAATCTATCTATGGCAGCGCCTGAGGCATCACCCTTATATATCGCTTGGTAGGCTTCATAGGACAGAGCCTTCAGTTTTTCGGCAGATGCCAACACGCTTTTCTCTCTTTCAAGCCCCTCTTCTTCTCCTTCGCGCAGATTGGCTTTCTTTATCTCGTCCAGTTGAAATCGCAGGAATTCTTCCCGGCGGGCCGTATCCTTTTCCGCCTGGGACAGTGTTTTCAACTCCTGCTCTATCTTGTTCAGCTCTGATGCCCTGGCGCTGAAGTTATGGCGCAATTCCATAGCATGGGCATAGGAATCGAGGAAGTCGAGATGGTACTTCTTATCGATAAGAGACAGGTGTTCGCTCTGGCCATGGATATCGATGAGGAAGCGGCCTATCTGGTTGACCACTGCCCTGGGCACGGCACGTCCGTTGATGCGGACAACGCTTCGTCCCTGCCGGCGTAGTTCGCAGCTTATAGCCAAGGTGTCGTCATCTGATTTGAGACCGCTCTCTAGCAACGTCTCTTTAAGCTGCGGCACAGCTTTGCCCTGAGGCAGAGCGAAAACCCCTTCTATCTGGGTTTCATTGGCTCCGTGGCGGATGACCTCCTCATTTACTTTCCCTGCCAGCAGCGCCTCCACGGCGTCGATAACCAGCGATTTCCCGGCACCGGTCTCGCCGGTGATGACGTTCAGGCCGGAGCCCAGGCTCCAGTTTATCTTCTCGATGATGCCGAGGTCTTTGACTCTCAGTTCTAAAAGCAACCTATCTTCCCTGCTTATTGATCTTCTTCAAAACATGCCAAGGAGGCACGTGAGCTGCTCTATATTCGCATGGCTCGAGTTCGTATGTTCCTTCGTTATTATAGCATAGCGCCTTTTTTTCAAGAATCTGGGATGTTTACAGAGGCAATGGCTGAAGTTGTTGCTGTATCCTATTTGTTAGTATAATTAACCAGATTCTGGGGCTGTAGCTCAATTGGGAGAGCGTCTGATTTGCATTCAGAAGGTAAGGGGTTCGAATCCCCTCAGCTCCACCAAAGAACCTCAGGAAGCTAAACCGTCCTCAACGTATCTTTCTATTGGACAAAATCCTCGCACGCAGTTAGCTATCACCTTAGACTGTCTGATTGAAGGATTTCTACTATCCTGTAGAGTGGAAACCAAATCTCCCAAGACCATATCCTTCTATCGTGATATCTTGCGTAACTTCCAGTGGTACTTGAACAAGTTCAATATTGAAACCATTGACGCTACAACCATCAGAAGCTTCCTGGGATATGTTAAAGATACAGTCAATAGATGGGATAGCACTAATACAAGAGCAAATAGGATGGTATCTCCAACAACAGTGAAAAGCTACTATGTAGCTCTATCTGTGTTATTCAACTGGGCTGTACGAGAGCATAACCCTATGGCTACTGTAAAGAAGCCTAAACTGCAACAGAAGACTGTTAAAGGATTAGACAAAGAGTTGATACTGCAACTGATAAGCTCGTTGAATGGCAGGGATATAAGAACATTGAGAAACAAGACTATGCTCTACATATTCCTCGACACTGGCTTGAGATTATCTGAACTGGCTAACTTGAAGATGTCTGATATAGACTTGCAGACCGGCATAATCAAGACTAATGGTAGAGGCAATAAAGAGAGGTTTGCAAGAATAGGCATAAAGACACAGAAGGCATTATGGAGCTATATTGCTCATAGACCAGTGGATACTGAATATGTATGGCAGGGTAAAGACAACAATAAGATGGCTACAGATAGCATTGCACAGATGATAAGGAACCTGGGCAAGAAGAATGGCATAAGATTATCACCACATAAGTTAAGGCATTGACCTGCCCCCCAAAAATCAGG
>DIKK01000005.1 GCA_002423605.1 Dehalococcoidia bacterium UBA5620 | reverse complement strand
CCAGCAGCATGGACAATCTCCTCTGGTATATGCATAGGAAAGCAACCTATAACCTTTTTACCGCTCTGCTGCTTCCACTTAACCAGAGCACCATATGGATCTGCTGTAACCTCAGAAAACTTAGCCACGATTTGCGCTATCGACATTACATTACCCCCATTATTCAAAAATTCGCTTTCAAATTGCTTAACCTGAGCACGCCAACTATTTCCATATATCGGTTCAGCCGTTTTCGGACAAACCAACTCGGGCAAGACGACTTACCTCTTATCAAACCACTACGTTTTATATAGTACTCACTACTAGCAACCACCTCTCTGGAGCTAGAAGAAGATGAACCCTACGCTAGCAGAGCTAGTTTATGAGACAGGCTCGACAGTTTAATCTTCCCGAAGTTACCAATTCATAATAACATATTACTCCCCAAACGCTGTCAAGGGGCTTTTAGGTTGAATGCCCAAAAATTTATGAATGACCCAGGAGCAGCCCTGCATCCGATGTGGTCTTGGCACCATGGAACTCCAGTCTCAGCCGCTTGTCGAATTGGCAGGTGGAAGTGAAATAGTATCGATTATTACCAAAGAATCCGCCGAAAGCCTAGTCCTGTCCAAGGACAAAGAAACCTATGCCGTCATTAAAGCCTCAAGCGTAACGATCGCTCTGGATTAATCGAGCCGCTGTATCGTGTTATTCCCATTTAGCTAAGGCAAGAATAACAGCTACACCCACCACAATAGTACATATTATCAGTGCAATCAACCACTCAGGCATGACAACTCCGCCAACAAATTATACAGTCTAACCAGGCAAAGTAGAAATTAGCATTGTAGCTATCTTTCGCTTGCTGCTTTTGCATTTTAATCTGTCATTTTGATTCTTAACTTCGTGTCCCACTTCTTGCCTTAATAGGCTCCACCACTTATACTAGAAAATCATGTTTGAAACCTATACTATCAAAGGTACTATCAGGCTAGGCAAAGCCTTTGGCATACCTGTCCGTCTCCATTATACATGGTTCGTCGCCATAGTATTGATAACAGCAGCATTAGCGATTACCCTGATCGGCGTCTATCCCCTGTGGCAGAATATAATTCTGGGCATCGTTGCCAGCCTGCTTTTCTTTGGTTCTATGTGCGCCCGCGCTCTGGCCCAGGGGGCTGTAGCAGTCGGCCTTCGCGTTCCACTTAAGAGCATCACTTTGTACTTCTTCGGCGGGGTTCCCAGGATAAGCGATGGGGATACCCGCCCTATCCCTGAAATACTAACCGCACTGGCTGGTCTGGTTACCAGCTTTATCATCGCCGGCATCTTCCTGGCTGCAAATAACGCTCTTGCTAGTTTCGAAGCTTTTCGCGCCGCCGAGGTCATGCGCTGGTTGGTATTTTTCAACATCACGACAGCTTTTTTCAACCTCATCCCGGGCTTTCCCACGGATGGAGGCAGGATTTTCCGTACTATTAGCTGGCTAGCAATCAATGATTATAGCCGGGCAACACATATAGCTACCCTCACCGGACGCATCATGGGTTATATACTTATTGTAGGCGGTATTTTATGGGTCATTATCGCCAAGACGTATTTTATCGGCCCGGCAATATCTTTTGCTGGCATGTTTCTGGAAAACGCTGCAAGCGACAGTCGCCGCCAGACAACGGTTAGAGAAATCCTCCACGGCGCTACAGCCGTCTCCATGATGGCTGAAGACTACACGCCCATCAAGCAACAGCTGAGCATCAGGGCGGCACGGGAATATATCGAAAACTCGGGGCAGGGCTGCCTCATGGTAGTCGAAAAAGGCACGCTTCTGGGCATTGTCACCTTGCGGGACGTGAGAATCCCCAAAGAGCGTTGGGACACTTCCACTATAGGCGAAGCGATGACACCCATCAATAAGATCAAAAGCGCCAACCCCAATCAGTCGGCGGCGGACATCCTGGAACAAATGGAAGATTATGATATAAACCAGACACCGGTACTGGAAGAAGGCAAACTACTAGGGGTTGTATCCAGGTTCGCTTTGTTAAACTTTCTTAGTACCAGAGCCAAGCTTGAAGAATAGGACGTTTCAACGTGCAGAAGTAGACTCCGGCAAGACACGGAATTCGTTAATGATTTCTCTGTAACGGCTTTCCTTCTGGAAGACTTTCCACTCAGCCTGAAACCACCTGTATGGTCTTTCTGTCCAAGACGATATCCGTAACCCTATATCACGTGGGTCGCTGCTGGCCCATGAGACATTCTCGATACCGGCCAAAGATGTGCCGGCGGTTGTTCTCACCTCGTAATGGTCGCGCTCCATGCCCTGTGGCAATAACCCCTGCCGATAAACTTTCCAATCAAGTTGTAAAGCATTTAGGGGGGCAGCCTTTGTCCGCACATACACACGGAAATCGTAGGGGTTTTCTGTCTCCAGCCAGCGTAATTCTTCTATGCCGGTAAGGATGCCAGATGACTTTGACAGGCTAACTTCATAGCGGGTTCTCCTGCTATTCTCATACGTCGGTGGCTCGTACTCTATAACATCCTCCCATCGCTGCCAGAGGGTATAAGAGTTGTTCCTATGCCGTATGACGCCGCTCAAGCCCGGGATATCTCCAGTGATATCCTCCCAGTTGTCCGTACCCCACAAGCCGCTGGAGTAATGTTCAAAAGTGCCAACCTGGGTAAATACGGAGCACTCGATAACGCCGCCAAAGATGTACTCCAGGATTTCCCTTGCCATATAATCTGCCAGTTCTTCATCATCATTAAAGTCGCTGTGCCCGCGTTCGCCGTAATATACCACATCGGCGCCATCGGCATACTGGGCCGCGATAGGCACTACGCCATCATCGGCGTCTCTGGGAAATGGGTCAAGACCACCGTAATTAAAATCTGAGCTAAGAGGAGACGATTCGCCTGAGATAAAAGCCAGCCAGTGCCGGTTTTTGCCTACCCAAAGACCATCCTCAGAGCTATCATCAGTAGTTACCGAAGTGCATATGCCACGGTCAGGCTTGACTACAAACGCTCGACAATAGTCGTTCAGAGTCGCTCCGCCGGCAGCCTGAAACAAATCCAACCTCTTTATAGGGCTGTTGATGGTGACCACCAGCCGCGTCCTGTCAGCCAGGCCGCCGATGTTCTTGGCCACGGCATGAAGTGCAGACTTCCCACCCATGCTATGGCCGATGAGAATTATGTCACCCTTGCCCGGCAGATATTTTACAACACTGTCAGCGATATTTTGTGCCCATGTATCCGCATCAACATTATTGGGATAACACCTATCCATCGTATTAACACGTACTTTAATGCCGGGGTTGGCCCGTTCGTACTCCTGTATATATAGCGGCATCTGCTTCAAGATAGAATCTGATAATTTCTGTACGCTACAGGGATTGCCGCCAGCACCATGAGAGAAAACAAAATTCAGATCCTTGGTGCCAGTAGGAGGCTCCGCTGCCGATGCTATAGGTGCAGAGATGCTGGATAGAAATACCAGCGCCAGGACTATAAAAAACAACAACCTCTTCATAAGCGCCAGCTTATTGTAATTCTGTGCCATCCCAAAGGCAAATCATAATTATTCATCCCTTTCTCCAAATCCCTCCCACCATATCTTATCTGTCATTACGAACGCAGTGCGGCAATCTCTCATGTCACTCTCCGTTCAGCTCATAAAGCGACTCCAGAGCGGTTTCAGTACTTGAACCGTCTTTCGAGATTCCCATCCGCCTCAGACGGACCCGATTTTCATCGTGGCTCCTCGAAATGACACAGAAGGCAGTGAGGCGGAGGAGTGAGTAGCTCATTAACACTTGTGCAATCGGTTACGTAATGCTAAAATAACCGCTGCTGCGCCAGCATTGTGGTGCAATCGAGACTAAGCCGCCAACTTAACCGAATGTAGTACGAGGAGGAACTATATGAATTTCGACTACACCGATGAGCAAGTCCTGTTCCGCAACATGGCTCGGGAGTTCGCCGAGAGAGAAATCCTGCCTTTTGTCACGGAGGACGACAGAAACACTTACTACCGTCCGGAGATTATCCAGAAAATGGCAGACCTGGGACTGCTGGGAGCTCCTATCCCCCAAGAGTGGGGAGGGCTGGGGACGGATACCGTGGCCTACTGTCTGGTATGCGAAGAGATAGCCAAGGCCTCCGCCTCGGTATTCACCACCGCGCTTACTGTCCATGTCTCCCTGTTCCAGATGCCTATCCTAAAATGGGCCGGCGATGCCTTAAAGAAAAGGTATCTTCCTAAAACCACAAAAGGCAAGCTGCTAGGCGCCTTCTGCATGACCGAGCCCAACGTGGGCAGCGATTCCGCCAGCATCGAGACCACCGCTACCCAGAGCGGCAGCAACTGGGTACTGAACGGCAGCAAGATGTGGATATCTAATGGTGGCATAGCAGATTTGCTTCTGGTTCTGGCCCAGACTGACAAAACTAAGAAACACAAGGGTATAGCCGCCTTCCTGGTGGAAAGAACCATGCCCGGTTTTGCCAGCAAGGACATTCATAATAAGCTGGGGCTAAAATCATCGAACACCGCCGAGCTTTCTTTCCAGGACTGCAAGGTGCCCGCGGAAAACATGGTAGGTCAGGTAGGCGATGGCTTCAAAGTAGGTATGTATGCCCTGGATAACGGCCGCACCAGCACGGCTGCTGCCTGCGTGGGCATAGCCCAGGGCGCTATTGACGCTGCTGTGAAATACTCTCAGGAGCGCATCCAGTTCGGCAAACCGATCGCCAGCTTCCAGCTAGTCCAGGAACTTATAGTAGAGAGCATCGTGGAGACGGAAGCCGCCAGGTTCCTGGTCCACCGCGCTGCCTATCTTAAGGATAAGGGTGAACCCTTCACCAAAGAGGCTTGCATGGCTAAGTACTACGCCGCAGAAGTAGCCGCCAGGAGCGCCACCAAAGCGATCAAGGTACACGGCGGCTATGGCTATTCCGGCGAGTATCCTGTGGAGCGTCTCTACCGTGATGCCATGGGGCTGTTGCTCTACGAAGGCACCGGCGAAATACAGAAGCTGATCATCGGACGAGAATCTATCGGCATACCCGCCTTTGCCTAAGACCACCCGTTTGCCCTTAGGTGCGGAGAACCAATAGACTCATCCGGACAAAAAGGAGAAACTACCTTGGCACATAGAGAAATATTCTGGAATATATCGCATGAATACATCATGTATGTTCTATCGTTTATCGCTGTGGTTTTCGTGGCTTATGCGATATATCGGCACTACAAGATGTGGCGCATGGGCAAAGGTGATGAGCGCTCAAAGAACATGGGAAGCCGCGTCTGGGCATTCGTCAAGACCGGCTTCGCCGATGGCCTAGGACACCGTCGTTTCCTCCGCGAACCATATCCCGGCATCATGCACCTCCTCATCTTCTGGGGCTGTGTCATACTCCTCCTGGCCGCCGCGGTTGATGCCATTACCCATTATCTAGTGATACCACTTGAGGGCAGCACCTACCTCTGGTTCTCTCTGGTCGTCGATATCGCCGGCATACTGGTGCTCATTGGCGTCATACTCGCCATTACCCGCCGCTACATCCAGAAGCCGGAAAGACTGAATACCTTCCTTGATGACGGCGTAATCCTATCGCTTATAGCTATCGTCATTATCACTGGCTACATGATCGAAGGGCTGCGGCTGGCTGCCACCGAGGTAAATACCAATCCCGATTGGGCGCTGTGGTCTCCCGTCGGATTGGTCTTTACCAAGAAAACCCTATTCGGTGGACTGAGCCATGACACCATCCTCACCCTTCACAGTGTGCTGTGGTGGTTCCATGCCGTGCTGGTCAACGGCACCATCATATACGTCGCCCTTTCCTACTCCAAGCTGCAGCACATCGTCATCTCGCCGTTGAACGCCTTCTTCCGCAACCTTGGACCCGTGGGCGCTCCTGCTCCCATCGATATGGAGACTGCAGAGGTACTGGGCGTGGGCGAGATCAAGGACTTTACCTGGAAGCAACTTCTAGATGGGGATGCTTGCACCAACTGCGGCCGCTGCCAGGATGTCTGCCCGGCATGGGCCAGCGGCAAGCCGCTCTCACCACGCAAGCTGACCCAGGACATCAAGACGCAATGGCAGAAAGTAGCCAACCCTAAGTCGAATCCGCCAGAAAGCCTGCCGCCGCTTATCGGTGGAGCCATAGCCGAAGACGAGATCTGGGCCTGCACCACCTGCGCCGCCTGTCAACAAGCATGCCCGGTCTTCATCGAACATATCGTCAAAATAATCGACATGAGACGCAATCTGACCATGATGCAAAGCAAGATGCCTGAGAACATCCAACTTATGCTCCGGAACATGCAGACCCGGGGACATCCCTGGGTAGGCGCACAGACGCTGCGTCTGCGCGGCGATTGGACCAGCGGTCTGGGGCTCAATACGCTGGCCGAAGATAGCAATGTGGATATGCTCCTCTGGGTAGGCTGTACCGCCGCACTGTCTGACCGCAATGTTGAGGTTACCCTCGCCCTGGTGAGGGTGCTCAAGGCAGCAGGAGTCAGCTTCGGCATATTAGGCGAAGATGAGCCCTGCTGCGGCGACCCCGCCCGCAGAGCCGGCTACGAGATACAATTTCAGACCTCTGTCGAGCAGAACATCGCCCTGCTCCAGGGCTACAACGTCAAGAATATCGTTGCCACCTGCCCTCATTGTTACAACACCTTCAAGAACGAATATCCCAAGTTCGGCGGTAGCTTCAACGTTGTTCACCATACCCAGCTTATCGCCGATCTGCTCAAACAGGACAAGATAAAGCTTACCTGCGACCTTCGCTCACTGGCCACCTACCACGACCCCTGTTATTTGGGGCGTTATAACAGCATCTACTCAGAGCCACGCAATATTCTGCACGCCATACCTCAGCTCAAGCTCAAAGAAATGGAGCGTTCCCACAGCAAGAGCTTCTGCTGCGGCGGTGGCGGGACGCACATGTGGTTCGAGCAGCAAATCGGCACCAAGGTAAACGACATCCGCACCGACGAGGCGCTCAAGACCAATGCTGAAATCGTGGCTACTGCCTGCCCTTACTGTCTCCTGATGCTGGAAGAGGCAATACAAGGCAAGGACCTTCAGCAACCGTTAAAGGCGAAGGACATCGCTGAATTAGTAGACCAAGCAATGGAGAAATCTGCATGAAGGAGGATTTGTATGCATATCATCGTTTGCGTTAAGCAAATACCAGACCCGGAGGTACCGCCAGCCAAGTTCAAGATCGACCCGGATACCAAAAAGGTGATGCCGCCGCCAGGCCTGCCGCCGGTTATCAGCGTGTTCGATGAGCGCGCTGTGGAGCTAGCATGCCGAATCAAGGAGAAAAACCCCGGCACTAAAATCACTGCCATCACCATGGGGCCAGGGAAGGTATCCGATGTGGTGAAACATGCCCTGGCTATGGGCGCCGACGAAGGCATCGTTCTCCAGGATAAAGCATTTGAAGACTCGGATAGCTTCGGCAACGCACACATCCTGGCCAAGGCTATCCAGAAGATAGGCAGCTATGATTTAATTTTATGCGGCAGGCAAGCTGCCGACTGGGATATAGGGCAAACGGGCTCCATTTTAGCAGAAACGTTAGGCATCCCTGTGGTCACCGTCGCCAAAGATATCGAAGTTGCCGGCGATAAGATAAAGGTATCACGCGTGATGGAAGACGGCTATGAAGTGGTGGAAGCGCCCCTGCCCTGTGTGGTAACCGTGAGCAACGAGGTCGGCTTACCCCGCCTCCCCAGCGGCATGGGCATCATACAGGCAGCCCGAAAACAGGTGCCGGCATGGACGGCGGCTGACATCGGCGCTGACCCGGCCAAGATAGGCCCGGCTGCTGCCCACAGCGAAATCACCAGCCTTTTCATACCGACGCGGGATACAACCTGCGAGGTCATCACCGCTGATACCCTAGCTGAGGCTGCCGTCAAGCTGGCGCTTAAGCTCAGGGAGACCAAAGTAGTATAGAAGATAGGAGAATAGCAATGAGTAATCAAGGTATATTAGTTTGTGGTGAAATAGCAGAAGGGAAGCTGGCGCCCATCACCCTAGAGTTATTAGGAATCGGCAGAAAACTGGCCAATGACCTTGGTCAGGAGCTGAACATATTGCTCATGGGCAGCGGTATAGGCAACTTGGCGCAGGAGGCCATTGCCTTCGGCGCCGACAAGGTTCACGTTGCCGATAACGCCCTCTTGCAGGAATACAACTCCGACGCCTACACCGCAGTAGCAGCCAAGCTCTGCCAGAAGATATCTCCTGACATCGTGCTCCTGGGCCAGACAGACGGGGGCCGTGACCTGGCGCCCCGGCTGGCAGGCAGGCTAGGTGGCGGACTAGCTATGGATTGCCTTGAGCTTTCCATAGACCCATCAACCAAGCTCTTGGTGCAGACCCGGCCAGTCTTCGGCGGCAACGCCAATGCCAGGATAGTCTCCAAGGCTGCCCGACCGCAGATGGCCACTATCCGGTCCAAAACCATGGCGCCCGCAGTGCGCGATGATTCCCGCAAAGGTCAGGTTATCCCGGTTGAAGACATAGATGCTTCTACAGTCAAGGTCAAGGTCCTGGAGCGCGTGAAGGAGAAGACCGAAGGCGTGAAGCTGGAAGATGCTGAGGTGGTGGTCAGCGGCGGCCGTGGCATCGGTAACGCCCAGAACTTCCAGGTACTCCGGGATTTGGCTAATCTGCTCAATGGGGCAGTTGGCGCCACCAGGGCTGCCTGCGAAGAAGGCTGGATACCCATGACCCACCAGGTAGGCCAGACCGGTAAAATCGTCAGCCCCAAGCTCTACATTGCCGTGGCTCTTTCCGGCGCCATGCAACATATCGCCGGCTGCTCCGGCTCCAAGTGCGTGATAGCCGTCAACAAGGACGGCGGGGCGAATATCTTTAAGATAGCAACCTACGGCATCGTCGGCGATTACAAAGAGGTCATTCCAGCGCTCAGCCAGAAGCTAAAAGAGCTGCTGGGGAAATAGAACCTTATATCAAAAAACCCGAAATGACAGGGACACTAGCCACCAGCCGCATTGAAGCGCTTACGGATGGTATCTTTGCCATCGCCATGACTCTGCTTGTCTTCAACCTGATACTGCCTGATGGCGCAGCACAACAGGCGAACATCGGATTATATCAGCTTCTCTATAATCAGGCCGCCAAGTTCTTTCATTACGTGCTAGCCTTCATGCTCCTGGCTATTTTCTGGGTCAGGCATCATCAGGAATTTCACTGGATAAAGCGCACAGACTCCAGGCTGCTCTGGATCAATATCTTCATCTTATTGTTCGTGGCGCTGATGCCTTTCTCCACAGACATAGTAGGTGATTATGTCGGCAACACCACGGCAAATGTTTTCTTTGCCGGCAACATGCTGATGCTGGGGTTACTGTTCCTGGCAAACTGGGCATATGCCACCCGCAACCTCAAACTACTTGACCCCAAGCTGGATATGGCCACAATCATACAGTTCAGACGCAGGGGCATAGTCATACCTGCTATTTCAGCAATGGTCATCGTGCTCTCCTTCTTCATCCCGGAATGGAGCCTGTGGCTCTACCTGCTCACGCCGTTCATCATGTTGCTCAAACCCCTCCGGCGTAGCACCTGAGCTCTCAAACAAATAGCACAACGATGGCAAAGCCGATAAAAGGCTGTAATATTGCATGAAATCCTATACTTGTATGCAAACAGGGGGCAGCACTCCTTGCCTACCTGAATCGCTGCAGCACTTGATATATGGCACCGGCGCCGAAATCCAGGGCTTCAATCGGGATGCGTTCATCGGCGGCATGTAGCAACTGCATAAAGTCGAGCCCTGGCGGGAGTTTCATGGGCGTGAAGCCATAGGTCTGGATGCCCAGCTTGGAGAATAGACGCCCGTCGGTAACTACGGGCAGCAGCATGGGTAAGGGCACGCCATCCGGGTCTGCCTCGCGCAAGGCATCAGCCAGCGTGGGGAATAGCCCCATGTCTGGTGGAGCAGGGCCGGGCTCATATCGCACCAATTCAAGCTCCACACCGGGATCGAGTACCCGGCATAGTTCAGCCAGCATATCATCGGGGCTGAAGCCGGGGAGCAAGCGACCATCCAGTTGCAGAACAACCTCGCTGGGAATCACATTCACGTTCTCGCCACCATGGATAATGGTGGCATTGACCGTGTTATGCAGTAGTGGCTCGAAGCTCTGCCACCTGGCACCCAGGAGCTTCAAAACGCGGCCGGTCATCGCAGGATTGAGGAGCTGCCGCAGAACCAAATTTGAAGGAAAGGAAAAATGCGATGCCATCGTCTGAATCATCTGGTACACGGCCGGGGTAATATGTACCGGCAAACTCCGTTTATCCAGTTGCCGAAGCACTCGGCTCAGCTTCGCCATAACGCCACCGCGCTGAGGCATAGAGCCATGCCCACCCGGACCACGCACTGTTATCTTCATGATACAGACCTGCTTTTCCGCCACCTGTATGGGATAGAACCTCTGCTTGCCAACGTAAAAAGTGTAGCCGCCGATCTCTCCCAAGGCATAGCGGATATCCTTGAACAGCCCTGCGTGGTTCTCCACTAAATATCTGGCGCCGAAATCGCCAAAGCATTCCTCATCAGCCAGAAGGGCAAGCACCACATCGCCGGCTGGCCTTAAGCCTTCGGCTTTGGCCATGAGAAAAGCTGCCAGCATCATGGCTACGCCGCCTTTCATATCCATAGTGCCACGTCCCCACACGCAGCCATCTACTATTTTCCCCTCAAACGGCGGATGTTGCCAGGTCTGTCCCTTGGTTATCTGGACGTCCACATGCCCATAGAGTAATAGCGGCGGCACGGTTCCCTCGCCCTTCAGGCGCGCAACCAAATTGGAACGTTTTGGAACTTTGGCTAATACGGTAGTTTCAAAGCCAGCCTCAGTCAGCAAGCCGTTGATGTAATTGATGCATTCCGCTTCGTTGCCCGGCGGATTGCTGGTATCAAAGCGGATGAGGTTTTGCAGCAGCTCCACAGGTCGCTGGTAAATAGCAACATTATCGCTCGGAGACAAACTCGGCATCTTTTTCTCCTGGCTGGACTTTCACCCAATCTTACCTATTCAAAGTAAATCTACTTTGTCTCCACTATCTTCTGGTGACCCTTGGCCATCTCGGTCTTGGTCATCTTGCGCACCATCCCTTTCTCCTGGGGTCTTTGACCAGAATAAAACAGCCACCCATATAAGAGCTACAGCGATCTGGAGATTAGAATGGCTGTCCCGGCTTCTTCTTCAGGGTAGCCACCAAGTCTTCGAGGGGAATCGCCGTCAGAGTCAAAGTCTGGAAACCGCCCCGGGTGCTCAAGTGAATAGCCAGCTTAGCTGCCACCTCATCATTTGGAGCTTCCAGTATATTGACGAAGTCATATTGCCCCAGCAGAGCATACTGAGCCAGTATCTTGACCCCCATATACTCCACTTCTTTGTTGATCTCTTTGAGCATCTCCGGGTACTCTTCCATTTTCTTCCTGCCTTCAGCGGTAAGCGTTAGCAGCGTCAAATATGTAGCCATAGCCATCACCTCCTGATAGAAATTCGTTGTTGTTCCACCATTATAAGCTGGGCTATCCAGAAATGCTAGCCAAAAGGCAACAGGCGCGGCACAGCATAATGTCATATAACAAGGCTGCCATTCTAATCTCGTTTATTTTCTCCTCCAATAAACCGATCTCCTCAGCAATAGCAGCAGGGCTAACTGACCATATTTGGACAATTGAGGAGATAGCCAAACTTATGGTTAATTAAGTTCAACCTATATGAAATGGTTTAGGTAGTCTTTCCTTTGGAACCAATACAATATTGTGCAAAATAGAGGTTGGGCGTATACCACTCAAAGTAATTTCATATACTCTAATAAATTTCTTTTCTATTAAACTTGGGTCAGAACTAATATTAACTTGAACAATAAATTCAGGAATTTTGTTGGGGTTTAATGGCTTTTCAAATTTAATTGATTCTACTGTGTACTCTTCTTGTTTAGCAACATCATACCCATGCAATTCAAGGAATTTAGCTGTCTTAGTTAAGCCCACAGAGGCAATTTTGATAGAATCACTCTGTGCATACAGTATTTCAGAATTATATGAATTAGTTTTCTCCCATACGGCAGTATATTCCTCACCAATAGAACTTACCCTATCTCTTAAAAGAGCGATCTGTGCCTTGAATATTCCTTTTTCGCCGTTGTTGGTTACTCTTAAATAATATTTACCATTAATAGTATCAGCGCTCACACTTATTGTTGGCTTCCTGTTTTCTGATTCCTCTAACTTCTTATATAGTTCATGCAATATCCAGTACATAACTAAAATAAATACTACAATAAATGCAAGATTGACCCACCTAACATCAATTGTAGGAAATGTTTTAGAAAACAAATCTTGGACAGGTGGTATCCAAGAAACTACATTCAAGAGCGCCATCCCAATAGCAGAAGCTGACTGAATGGTTGGAATACGCCGCCACATGCCCATATTCTACCATTCTCTACATGCATAGGATAGTCTCCTAAATCAAAATGATACACTACCGAATCCATACGTAACTTGACAGCGGCAGGCAGAGGGAATAAAATTTCTCTTCGTTAATCGCTTGTTGTAAGCAAGCCGTTAACACATCTGAAGAGAAGGGGTGATTTTATTGGCCAATGTAAGGCTGAACGAAGGCGAAAGCTTTGAGAGCATGATACGGCGGTTCACCAAGAGGGTGCAACAAGAAGGCATCATCAGCGAAACCCGCCGCCGTGGATTCTTTGAAAAGCCCAGCATCAAACGGAAACGAAAAGCCGCAGCCAAGCGCAGAAAAACCAGCAGAGGTATCTAGGATGGCGCTAGTCGAAAGAATCAGGGGTGATCTGGAACAGGCGCTGAGAAATAAGGATTCATTACGGTGTTCTGTACTGCGCATGGCTCTGTCCAGCATGCATAACGCCGAGATCGACCAGCGGAAAGCTATTGATGATGCCGGCGTCATCAGCGTCCTGGAAAAAGAGGCCAAGAAACGGCGCGAGAGCATCGAGGCCTTTGAAAAAGGCAACCGCCAGGACCTGGTGGATAAGGAAAAGGCAGAGCTGGTTATGATCATGGAATATCTGCCCAAGCAGATGGGCCGCCAGGAGATTGTCGAAGCAGCCCGGAGGGTGATAGGGGAAGTAGGGGCAAAGGGCCCGAACGACAAGGGAAAGGTGATGTCCAAGCTTATGCCCCAGCTCAAAGGTAAAGCTCAAGGTCAAGAGATAAATGACGTTGTGGTAGAGCTTCTGGGCAGCACGTCGCCTTGAAGTGTTACCCTTTATTCTTTGCTAAGATGACTTCCGGCGGCAGACAGTGCCGCCATATTTGTTTATTTAGAGCAGACCAATGAAGTTCGGCATTATTGTTTTCCCCGGCACCTGGAGCGATGCTGATTGTTACTACGCTGTGAGCGATATCCTGGGACAAAAAGCTAGCTACGTGTGGTATAAAGACATCGACCTTTCCGCATATGACTGCGTCATTCTGCCCGGCGGTTTCTCTTATGGCGATTACCTGCGTACCGGCGCTATCGCCCGCTTCGCCCCGGTAATGGCTTCAGTGGAAAAGTTCGCCGCCCAGGGCAGGCCGGTCATCGGCATCTGCAACGGATTCCAGAT
>DIKK01000018.1:351-3558 GCA_002423605.1 Dehalococcoidia bacterium UBA5620 | reverse complement strand
TATTACGTAGATAAAAACAATGTCAATCATGTAGTAGAATCCATCCTTGGGATGCATTCAAAGAACCTACTGTAGGTGATGAAATGAAGAATCCAGGAAGACTAAGCAAGAGGATTGAAATATGGGGTAAGGTTGAAGGTACAAATATCCTAAATCAAACCACTTTGGAAGATGAGAAGCTTAAAGAAGTGTGGGCTGAGATCATTCCTCAGACAGGCAGGCTCTTAAATCAACCTGCAGATACGTTTTTAAGCAATGTCACACATAAGGTGATTATCAGGTATTCCGCTTACCCTGGTTTATCGCCTGAAATGTGGCTGATATTCAAGGGCAAAAGATTTGATATTGAATATATACTGAATCCTTATGAGAGCAACGACACTCTTGAAGTGTTTGCAAGGCAGGTGATTTGATGCTGACTCTTGAGGAAATAATGGCAAAAATCAACTTAGAGTTATCCGCATTAAACATTAATATTAACGAAAACGATGTGCAGGAAGGCTTCAAAAGGCCTTCGTTTTTCGTCAAATTCGATACAGTATACAGAACCGATTACAAGGACTGCTTCCTTCGTGAAATAACTGTGATTTTGTACTTTTTCCCATCAGATAGGTATAAATATCAGTTGGAAGTGCTCGATATCCAACAAAAGGTTGAGGACATTATGAGAAGTGGGTTTATTGTTAAGGACAGGGTTCTCAATATCTCGCAGGATATAGAGGCAACTGTCATCGATGGAGTGCTGCAAATGGTATTCCAGTTGAGCTTTTATGATACTATAGACGATTCAGGTGTGTCTGCCCCACTTATGGAGGAGTTGTATTTCAATGAGTGATATATTTGAAATTGATGACAGTGATCTTTTGGCCTGGAGTGAGGTATTAAAGCAATTTGAGCGAGATTTCCCAAAAGAGTCAAAGAGGGTAATGGGCAAAGTAGGAAACGAAGCTAAGAAGATTGTTAAGGCAGAGATCAAGAACTCAGTAGGCACTAAGACAGGCAATTACCTGAAGTCAATAAAGCGAGGGAAGGTGTTTTTATCTGACAATGGGGAATGGACCGTTAGGGTCTTCCCGTCCTACAAGATAGCACCTCATGCTCATCTTATAGAATACGGTCACAGACTAGTTAAAAATGGCGAAGAATTAGGATATGTGCACGGGAAACGGCCATTTGAAAGAGCGGGCAGAGCGCTAGATAGAGAGTTTCACAATATATTGGAGCGAGAAATAGACAAGGCATTAAGTAAAATATAAGGAGTTGATAAAATGGGCCTTCCACAAATAGACATAACGTTCAGCACACTTGCTGTTACTGCTGTTCAGAGATCTCAAAGAGGTATAGTTGCTCTGATAATAAGAGATGCTACAAAAACAACAGCCATAAGCGAGTACAAAGTAGCAAGTGATGTGGTGAGCACTGACTGGACATCGACTAATTTGAAGTTGATAAAACAAGCCTTTTTAGGTGTTCCATCAAAAGTCATTGTAGTACGAGGTGCAACCACAGACCTAGATTACAGTGACCAGCTGGACCTTCTAAAATCTATCAAGTTCAATTGGCTGGCAGTCCCTGGCATAGATCCAGCTGATGTCAGTGATATAGCAACATGGATCCAGACTATGAGACAAGGAAACATAATGGTCAAAGCAGTGCTTCCAAACAGTGTTGCTGATAATGAGGGTGTAGTTAACTTCACCACAGGTGATATTAAAGTAGGTCTTGATACGTTCAGCGCCTCCGAGTATACAGGAAGAATTGCTGGTATTTTCGCAGGATTGAGTCTTGACAGATCAGCAACTTATTATGAGCTTGCAGAAGTTGAAGATATAACTGAGGATGCTGATCCAGGTGCAGCGATCGATGCAGGCGAGCTTGTATTGATCAAGCAAGATGGGAAAATCAAGATAGCAAGAGCTGTCAACAGCTTGACGACTACATCGGCGAGCAAATCTGAAATATTCAAGAAAATTAAAATCGTTGAGGGCATGGACTTAATTAAGACTGACATCCAAACAACCTTTAACAATGAATACGTAGGTAAAGTAAACAACAGCTACGACAACCAGGTACTGTTCATAACAGCAGTGAACGCGTATCTAAGAGGGCTTCAGGGTGATGTGTTGGATCCTGCATATGACAACAGAGTTTCTGTAGATACAGAGGCCCAAAGATTAGCTTGGGAAGCAGCAGGGACAGATACAACTGATTGGGAAGATAAGAAGGTGAAGGAAATGTCTTATCAGTCAAACGTGTATCTAGGCGGAAATCTGAAGTTCCTTGATGCCATGGAAGATCTGACCATGGAAATATTACTTGCCTAAAGGGGGTAGAGAATAGATGGACTCAAAAAGAATAATAAACGGGACATTCGGGACTTTATGGGTCGACAATGAGCCCTGGCTCGATGTCGAGTCTTTCGAAGCGATCGTCAATATTGACTACGAGGATGTAAATATGGCGGGAAGTCCAGCCACTTACAAAAAGCAGATAGGTTGGAATGGTACGGGCTCGCTGACAATAAAGAAAGTATACTCAAGAATTACTGCTAAATTAGCAGCTGGAGTAAAGACAGGACAGGCTCCAAGAATGAAGTTTGTAGGGAAGCTTGCCGATCCAGATGCATTTGGATCAGAGAGGATCGCTCTGTACGATGTGACTATGGATTCATTTACGATCATGAAGTTTGAGCAAAAGACTCCAATGTCAGAAGAGGTCAGCTTTGCATTTAGCGATTATGATCCGATCGATTTAATATGAGGGGATGGGCTGTATGAGTAAAAAACTAACAGTACAAGAGCTAATAGCTCAAAAAGAGAAATTAGTTAAAAAGAAAGAGAGAACAGAAACTCTGTATATAGCTTCAATGGATGCGGAGATAGTAATTAAGGTACCAACAAATGCTTTGTTGTTAGAAGCTCAAGGATTAGGCCAGGAGGACGCTACTAAAGCGGATATATATCTAGTATACCAATGTTGCGTAGAGCCCAACCTGAAGGATCCTAAGCTGCAGGAAGCGTTTGGATGTGTTGAGCCGATGGATGTAGTTAGTGAGATATTCCTACCCGGAGAAGTCGCAGCTATAGCAGATAAAATAATGGGCCTTGGTGGATTTAGTGGTGGGGTAACAGTAAAAAACTAATAAGTAGTGATGCTGAGCTATATTTCTTGCATCACTACGTGCAAAGAGGACATAGATTAAAGGAT
>DIKK01000018.1:0-315 GCA_002423605.1 Dehalococcoidia bacterium UBA5620 | reverse complement strand
GAAGAAGCTAAAAGGTGGGGTGGTGCTAATGAGTAAAGCAATTGAGAGACGTATGGTTCTGAGAGACCAAGTGACCCCGACTATGAATAAAATCAATAAGAATACATTGGCATATAAGCACAGCCTTAAGACCTTAAAAGCAGACGGTACAAGGTCATGGTGGGCAATCAGAAACGGAATGGTGGGTGTAGCTGTTGCAGGGGCTGCCCTATTGGGATCTGTTTTTGCAATAAGAGAACTGGAACAAGGTTATATAGAATTATCACAAGCGCAAACAAAGTTACAAGCTATATTTAAGGCTACAGCCATGGCATC
>DIKK01000009.1 GCA_002423605.1 Dehalococcoidia bacterium UBA5620 | reverse complement strand
CGGGGGTCTGCAAAACCCCTATTCACCGGTTCGAATCCGGTCGCCGCCTCAAGTTTACATGCCGAGGTGGCGGAATGGCAGACGCGGCGGACTTAAAATCCGCTTCCTGCAAGGGAGTGTGGGTTCGAGTCCCTCCCTCGGCATTTTTGTTTTTCTCGACGCTTCTCATATCCTCATTATACAATGAGAAAAGATGAAGGGAAGATAGCATGTATCCGATGAGTTGTCCTTACTGTGGCACTCCGATTAACTTGGGACAGCGGTTTTGTAAGACTTGTGGGGTAGCATTGAATGCAGGTTGTTCTAACTGCGGAGCTGTAGTCAATCCTGGTGCTAAGTTTTGTAAAAATTGCGGCGTGAGTTTTGGAGGCAAGAAGTCAGGGAATTCGCGGTTATCATTGAGGCTACTGATGATTTTATCGCTGGCAGTCTTCCTCATCGGTGTTGGAGCAATAGTATACTGGCAACTCAGTGTCAATGCTAAGGCATCTGCCAAGGGGCCGACAATCATCGATGTAAGGGTCAGGCAGACCACTCTTACCAGCGCTACTATTGTGTGGACGACCGATGTCCCGGCGAGCAGCCAGGTGGAATACGGTAAGGCTTCCAGCTACGGTTGGCTAGCTCCCCTGGAACCTAAAGATGATCCGAGCTTGGGTACGTCATTGGGGGTAACTTCACATATGGTGTTAATCTCCGGACTCAGCTCAGGAGCTACCTATCACTTTAGGGTCAGGTCGAAGAATGTGGAGGGGCTTGAGTCTATATCGAGCACCGCGGGGATATTCAAGACGCAGAGCCCAAGCGAGGACCGGTACAACCCAAACTTGGACTGATTAAAATCCCAAGTTTGGGTTCCCATTTTCGGGCAGCCTCCAGCTATTCAGCAGAGTTGGAGCTGTAAATTATCCACACGGGCAGCCTTTGCTCTGTGCTTCTTCTGAGGCGTAGAGGTTTGTTTTCTTGACCGCTGCTGGAACCACATGAACTCCGCATCAGGATAACAGGGGTCAGCACCCTTAAGTTTTATGGTTATGGCTGCCGGCGGCAGAGAACTGAGCATCCTGATAGTGAAGTAGCCATCGTCCATATTCAGTTTGAGGCTGGCTATCCGTCTCTGGTTTTTAAGCCAAGGCAGGTTCTGAAATTTTTGCGCCCGGCAAACGGCTTCGTTGGGGTACCAGATTCCATGTGTTAAAGATTCTGCTAACATTGGGCATAAAGGAGCCTCAGGCGTTTCACATTTCTCGATTAAGTTGCATAACTTGTTGTCCATAGTACTGCTTTTGCTGTGTTTGCTACTCGAAATAGGAGCCACTTAGTTTTGATTGCCCCTTGCGCTTATGCCATGTTTGCTTATATACCTTTTCCCTATTCGCGGTATGTTCCCTGATCGTTTCAGGGATGTCAGTTGTTCTATCTTTCAGCAGCTCTCTGGTTTCTTTACCGCTTTTGGGAGCGAGCAAGAGTGCAGCGGCTAAGCCGACAGCTGCGCCAACAATGAAGCCAATAGCAATCCCCGGAACTGAGTCCTTATCTGCCATTTTCTCTCCTCTTTATCTATTATACCAGACATAAAGACGTTTCAATATATAAAATTGGTCATATATACAAGAAGTTTGTTAAAAATTTGCCAGGACAAACTATTAAGGAAAGGGATGATGATCTGAAATAGGTTACTTACTTTGTTTTTTGGCGATGGTTGCCATGACTGCGCTGGCAATAGCCTCAGCGGTCAGTCCTCGTTGTTGCAGCAGTTCCTCGGGTTTGCCTGATTTGGTGTAAACGTCTTTGATACCGATAAACGCCATGGGGACTGGCTTCTCGCTGACTACCACCTGGGCAACACGGCTGCCCAGGCCGCCATGAAGGAGGTGTTCCTCAGCGGTTATAATGACACCTGTCTGTGAAGCTGCTTGGATTATGGCATCCTCATCCAGCGGTTTAAGCGTGTGCATGTTGAGCACGCGGCAGTCTATACCCTGCGTCGCCAGTTGTTTAGCAGCTTCTATGGCTCGTGATACCATTATGCCGTTGGCGATTACTGTGGCATCCTTGCCGTCTCTCATGGTTACCGCCTTGCCCAGTTGGAAGCGATAGTCTTCAGTATAGAGGACTGGGACTGCGGGACGTCCCAGCCTGAGGTAAAAAGGTCCATCAGTATTTCCGGCGGCCTTTATTGCTTGTTTGGTCTCGATAGCGTCTGCTGGAACGACGACGGTGAAGGCGGTCAGGGAGCAGAACAATGCCAGGTCTTCGATGGCATGATGTGAGGCGCCATCTTCGCCCACGGTGATACCCCCGTGCGTGCCTGCTATCTTGGCATTTAAGTTAGGTTGGGAGATGCATATCCTGAGCTGGTCGAAGCAACGGCAGGAGGCGAAGACAGCGAAGGTGCTGGCGAAGGGTATCTTCCCTGTGGCTGCCATACCAGCAGCGATACTTATCATGTTTTGTTCGCCCAGTCCACACTGGATAAAGCGGTCGGGGAATTGCCTGGCAAAGAGCTTGGTCATTGTTGACCGTGACAAGTCGGCATCAAGAGCCACCACGTTAGGATTCTCTTTGCCCAGCTCTACCAATGCTTCGCCAAAAGCTTCGCGGGTAGATTTTTCTGCTGCCACGGTTACTCCAATTCCTTCAGAGCTGTTTCGGTCTCTTGTGCATTAGGTGCTTTGCCGTGAAAATCGACGTTGTTCTCCATAAAGCTAACGCCTTTGCCCTTTATGGTATTGGCAATGATGACGGTGGGTTTTCCTTTGGTGGCTTTGGCTTTATCAAGGGCAGGTAGAATCTGACTGATATCATGGCCGTCTATTTCCAGGACATGCCAGTTGAACGATTTCCATTTATCCGCCAGCGGTTCGAGACCCATAATGTCGCAGCACCTGCCATCGAGCTGCAGCATGTTGTGGTCGACTATGGCGGTCAGATTGTCCACATTGTGGTGAGCGGCGAACATTGCTGCTTCCCAGACCTGTCCTTCATCACATTCTCCATCACCGAGGAGCACATAAACGTGGTAATTGCGGGTATCCATTTTGCCAGCCAGAGCAATGCCGATGCCGAAAGACAGGCCTTGTCCCAGAGAGCCCGATGACATCTCTACTCCGGGGGTGAGCCTCATGTCGGTATGCCCCTGGAGGCGGCTACCCAATTTACGTAAAGTAGCGAGCTCGCTCACAGGGAAGTAGCTGCATTCAGCCAGGGCAGCATATAAAATGGGCGCAGCATGTCCCTTGCTCAGGACAAACCGGTCGCGGTCGGGCCAGTGCGGGTTCTTAGGGTCATGGTGTAATGCTTTGAAATACAGCGTGGTAACGATGTCGGCAGCGGAAAGCGAGCCGCCGGGATGGCCACTACCTGCTTTAGCTATCATGGTGATAACATGACGGCGCAGCTTCTTGGCCGTGTACTTGAGCTCAGAGTGCGACAAATCGAATCTAGCCGGAGTTGAGGGATTATTGGGGAGATTACTGCGGGTTGATGTGTTTTTAGACATGAGTTTGATTGCTTTCAGCAGGCTGTAATTATAGAGTAGTAGGCCAGACCATGTCTACTATTGAGAATGTGCCGCCTGTGAATTATAATTCGCAATATGATAGATTTCCATACCCATGTGGTTTCACCCAGAATGAGAGAAAGGCGGGAGGAATATGCCGGGAGAGATGCCTGTTTTGCTCTGCTTTATTCCCAACCTAAAGCCATGCTAGTTACGGCTCAGGAACTAATAGCTAGTATGGATGAATGTGGAATTGATAAATCCGTCATCCTTGGTCTGGGGCTGGTTAGCCACGAGCTCTGTGTTGAGGTTAACGACTATATCCTGGAGTCAATAGCTCGCTATCCCCGGCGCCTTATCGGTTTCTGCACTGTCCAGCCCAACGCTGGCGATAGGGCGTTAAGGGAACTAGAGCGCTGCGCTGCCAACGGAGCCAGAGGCGTTGGCGAGCTTCGGCCGGATACGCAGAAGTTCGATCTTAGCGATAACGCCATGATGAAACCATTGGTACAAGTGCTTATGGCACATAACTTGATTTTGCTTACCCATGCCTCTGAACCAGTGGGACACAAGTATTTTGGCAAGGGAAATATTACTCCTGACATCATTTATCTTTTTGTTCAGAATTTTCCTGATCTGAAATTGGTCTGCGCTCACTGGGGTGGAGGCTTGCCCTTTTATGCTTTAATGCCAGAGGTGGCTCAGGCTCTGGCAAATACATTTTTCGATACCGCGGCCACTCCGTTCCTGTATAAACCTCAGATTTTCAAACAGGTTGCTGAAGTCGTGGGCAGCGATAAGATATTGTTCGGCAGCGATTACCCGCTTATATCGCCCAAGCGGATAATAGACCAGCTTGATGAAGTTCACCTTAATACAGAAGATAAATCGAAGATTTTGGGCGGGAACGCTGAGCTACTGTTAGGAATCAAGTGAAGGATAACGAAGGGGTAAAGTCATTGGAGGATCAGACGATCAGGTCTTTCATTGCTATTGAGTTGAGCAGTGAAGTCAGATCTGGGTTGCATAAGATACAGGCCGAGCTTAAGTTACATGGACATCCCTTTGTGAAATGGGTAGTGGCAGAGGGCGTACATCTAACTTTAAAATTTCTGGGCAACATATCTATGCAAAAGGTGACTGAGATAACAAGGGTTATCGAACAAGCTAGCCTAGAAGCTTGTACTTTTCGTTTGACCATCGGTGGGCTGGGAGTTTTTCCTAATTTGAGGAGGCCTCGGGTTCTGTGGGTTGGAGTTGGTGGTGAAGTCGAGAAGCTGGTGATGTTACAGCAGCACATTGACCAAGGTCTTAAGCCGCTGGGTTTTGCCCCTGAGACACGCCCTTTTGCTCCACACTTGACTCTGGCGCGACTAAGGGAGGGGATTGCGGCTGATAAACTGTTAGAATTTGGCGACATGGTTGCTCGGAAGTCTGAAACAGGGGATTATGAAATGACTGTAACCAGCGTGAGCTTGATGAGGAGCCAGCTACTTTCTACAGGGGCGGTGTATAGCCGTTTGACTAATGTGGAGTTAAAAGGATAGTATAAATGGGCTTGTGTTGAATGAGCTTGCCACTGGTTGGTGGTTCAGGTATACTATACTTTTTTGGAGGAGGTGGAAATCGTGGAAAACGTTTCCTTTCCAAAGTGTCTAAAGTGCAAGGTCGGTGATTTGCTGCCGCTTTCTGACTTTGGTAGCCAGGGTGCAGCGATCTATTACAAGGCTTGGGTGTGTTCCAATCCTGATTGTGGCTTTAACCTCAAAATCAGGAATGGTGACGTATATCTAAATGAGCCTATCTTTAGCGGAACGGGCCCTAATCCCCGTTCGCAACGCTAAGAGATATCTATAGGTAGCCGACTTCTAATCTCAGAACTTCTGGGGTGGTTGCTTTGGCTTTATCAACGAGGCAGCTCCAAGAGGTAGTGCTTGGTTTCTTCTTTCCGCGTCGCTGTGTCGGCTGTGGAAAGACAGGCGAGTTTCTCTGCACTGATTGCCTGCGAAAGTTACCCCGGCTGCTACCGCCCTTTTGTGAGAAATGCGGCAGGCCTGAATCCAGCGGTGGCTTTTGCCCAATTTGCTGGGGAAGTCAGATGGCAATAGATGGCATTCGCTCTCCCTTTCGCTTTGAGGGTGTGATTCGCCAGTCTGTCCATGACCTGAAATATCATAATCTCAGGGCGATTTCTGGCTGCCTGGCCGAGCTTATGGCATCCTACCTTCGAGAAGCTCCTATTCTCGCTGATGTTTTGGTACCTGTGCCGATTCACCTTCGCCGGCTGCGGGAACGCGGCTATAATCAATCTGTCCTTCTGGCTCGGGAGCTAGGCAAATTGATTGATTTACCGGTGGTTGCAGACTGTTTGCTCCGTATTAAAGACAGCTTGCCTCAGGCGAGAACGACAAATGTCGAAGAGCGACAAAGGAATGTGTCTGGAGCTTTTGCCTGCAAGGATGAGCGACTAAGTGGTTGCCAGGTGCTGTTAATTGATGATGTAAGCACATCTTGTACTACCTTAGAGGCTTGCGCTACGGCTCTTAAATCTGCTGGTGCGTTTTCGGTGTATGGTTTAACTCTGGCTAGGGAAATTTTAACGAAGGAGATTAAATTATGGAACTAGAAATTGCGGGCAAAAATCTGGATGGTTGGGACTCGATTCAAGATTACGTAAAGAAGAAAGTTGAAAAACTAAAACGTTATTTACCCAGGATAGACGAAGCCAAGGTGGAGATACGTGAGGAGAAAACGAAGTCGCCCAAGGACCGTTTTATTGTGCAAGTCACGTTGAATAACAATGGCACATTATTACGGGCTGAGGAAAGAGCTGAGAGCGTAGCTGCTGCGGTTGATGCCGTATACGAGGTGTTGACGCGCCAGATTGAGCGCTACAAGGGGAAGCTGTATAAAAGGGAGAGGGGTGTTTCACCGGTTCGGGAAACTGCTGATGAAGTATCTGGCTATGAGGAGGAAGCTGCTAAGGTAGTCAGGGTTAAGCGTTTTACTGCTGAGGTGGTGTCTGTCGCAGAGGCTGCGGAGCAGATGGAGCTTTTGGGTCATGATTTCTTTCTTTTCATCAACTGTGACAATAATAAGATGAATCTGCTATACCGGCGCAAGGATGGTGACTACGGGCTGATTGAGCCTGAGTTGTCATAGGGTTATTAGTGGGGGCTTTATGTGGATGAAGTTTACGAAAAAGTTATAGGCAAAACCAAGCTTGCTTTGCTTCAGGGTGATATTACCCGACAGGCGACCGATGCTATTGTCAACGCTGCTAACTCCAGATTGATGGGCGGGGGAGGTGTCGATGGCGCTATCCACCGGGCTGGAGGACCGGAAATTTTGGAAGAATGTAAGCGGATTGTAGCACAGATAGGACGGCTGGAAACGGGCAAGGCGGTGATAACCACCGGAGGCAACTTGCAGGCTAAGTATGTAATTCATACTGTGGGGCCGGTGTGGCATGGTGGTGGGCGAAGGGAAGCTGAGCTTTTAGCCAGTGCCTACAGGGAAAGCCTGAAGCTGGCTGATGAGCGTAAGCTAAAAAGCGTTTCGTTTCCATCGATAAGCACCGGCGCTTATGGTTATCCACTGGCTGAGGCCGCTGAGGTGGCGTTGAGTGCAGTGGTTGACTTCTTGCATAATACGGCGACTTCTCTGACTGAAGTTTACTTTGTGCTATTTGACTCCAACAGTTACCGGACTTATGCTTCTAAGCTAGCGTAACTGATTAGCTAATGTGTAATGGCGATCTCTATCTGTTATTCCTGAAGGAGTCCGCTTGAGGCGGACGACTGAAGAATCTCGGTGGTGGGGATCATAGGTCGACTTTCGAGATTTTTCGCTGAGCTAAGAATGACAGTGGGGGAGATGCGTTGGGAGCCATGATGACGATTTCGACGACTGTTTGATTATTACATGTATGGTTTGGAATTTACTGTTTTTGATACTTGCCTTGGTTGGATTGGTATTGTTTACTCATCCCAGGGACTGCGGAAAATCATCTTATTTCAAGAATCTAAAGACGATGTGGTGAGACAGGTTGAACAGTACGACAGTTCTGCCCAAATCTGTGACACGGATTCGTTCGGCGATTTATCGCAGAGGTTGAAACGTTATTTCCGGGGTGAAGAAGTACATTTATTGGATAAGGTGGATTTTGCAGGTGCCAGCCTTTTTCAACAACAAGTGTGGCGGGTGGTGAGGACGATATATTATGGCAAAACCAGGAGCTATGCCTGGGTGGCGACTCAACTAGGTTTGCCCGGAGCAGCCAGAGCTGTGGGGCAAGCCTTGGGCAGGAACCCATTGCTGATTATCGTCCCGTGTCACCGTGTCATCAGCAGCGATGGAGGGTTAGGTGGCTTCAGCGCTGGTTTAGAGATGAAAAAACATTTGCTCTGTCTGGAGGAGTCTGGGACGACGTAAAGTATGGTTGAAGGAAACTCAGTAAAGACAATAGTGCTGGCGTCGGCATCTCCGAGACGGAAAGAGATGCTTGAACAGCTCGGCCTGAAGTTTGAGGTCGAACCCAGTAACCATATTGAAGATATACAGCCACGGCTAAAGCCTCACGAACTGGCGAAGGCTATATCTCAAAAGAAAGCACTGGCGGTAGCAAGCAGGCGCCGGAATGCCATAATTATTGCAGCCGATACCATCGGTGTACTTGAAGGTAAGATACTAGGTAAACCTAAGACTGCTGAAGAGGCAGGCAAGATGCTTGCGGCATTGAGCGGTAAGTCCCATCTGGTGATAACTGGTTTTACCATTTTGGATACCAGCGATAACAGATCGGCATCGAAATCGGTGGAGACCAGGGTTTACGTTAAAAAGCTATCACCGGAAGAAATCAATAGTTACATTGCATCAGGGGAGCCTTTAGACAAAGCCGGGGCGTATGCCATCCAAGGTTTAGGCGCTACTATCATCGAACGGGTCGAGGGTGACTATTTCAATGTGGTGGGACTGCCGCTTAGCACCGTTGTGGAGAGCCTAAAGAAATTTGGAGTGCGTGTGCTGTAGGATATTTGGCAGGCCGACCTGAAGTTTGCTCCCTACATATTTTGTGGATGTGCGGTATGGATAAAGGTGGCAGCTTGCTCTCCGGCGACGTAGCCTGTGGAGAAGGCAGCCTGTAGGTTGTAGCCTCCAGTATCGCCGTCTAAATCTAAGACTTCACCGCAGAAGTAAAGCCCTTTAATCAGCCGTGAAGCCATGGTGCGCGGGTCGACTTCATCGAGCGAGACACCGCCGGCGGTGACCATGGCAGAGTCCAGGGGCAAATGCCCTTTGATGGTGAAGCACAGCGACTTGAGCGAATTTACCAGACGCTTGCGCTCTTGGGCAGAAAGCTGATTGGCACGCTTTTCTTGGGGGATTCCTGTTAGTTTGGCAAATGGTTGGACCATTTTGTGAGGCAGGAGGTCATCGAGGATATGGCGGTAGCTACGCTTGCCATGCTGGTCGAATTCTTGTTGCAGCTGCTGATCTAGTTCTTTTTCGTTGGCCTCTGGCTTGATGTCGATGGAGACACTGACAGGTCCGTTCTCCATGGCGTCGACTATTGCCAGGCTCGTCTGTAATGTGAGCGGTCCGCTTATGCCGAAGTGGGCGAATATGATATCGCCCCGGCGGCTGGCGATGATAGGATGTGGAGGATGCCCGTGTCCGGTGCCGCGTCCGCAATCGCCGGTCTGCGCTGGATAATTATTTATATCTCTTGCTTGGCATTTGTAGGCGGTAAGGCGGACATCGTGCAGGCTGACTCCCTGCATACTTTTTACAAGTTCAGTTTCGTGAACGATAAGGGGCACTAGGCTGGGGCGCAGCCTTACTAGAGTATGTCCCAACGCTGCAGCGATTTTGTAGCCATCGCCGCTGGAACCAGTGCCGGGGTATGATGCTCCGCCGGTGGCCAGGATAACCGCTGCCGCGGGATAAGCGCCTTTGTCGGTCTGTACGCCTGTTACTTGAATTCCTTCAACCTTTATCCCTGTGGCTCTGATATCTGTGATTAGCTGGACTTTGTGGTCGGCCGTATACTCTCTCAACGCATTGGTCACATCGCCGGCATTGTCTGAAGCCGGGAATATTCTGCCATCGGCTTCTGTTTTTGTCTCCACGCCGTACCGTTTGAGGAATGCCAGCAAGTCATCTCTGAAGTAGTGATGGAAGGCGCCATAGAGGAAGCGTCCATTCGGACCCATGGTAATGATGAAGTCGTCCAGTTCCTTGCTGTTGGTAACGTTGCAGCGAGTTTGTCCACTGATTAGGATTTTCTTACAGGGGCGCTCCATCTTCTCTAGCAGCAACACTTTAGCTTCAGCTTCTGCTGCTTTGCCGGCGGCCATCATGCCGCTGGCGCCGGCTCCGATTACGATGATGCGTTTATTTGACATGCCGGTAGTAGTCTAATGGCTCTGTACACACCCGTCAAGCAGTAGCATGTTATAAGATTTAGCGAAACCTACAGAACCTTTGCGGTGGATTTGTTTCACTTAACCCACACTACTTAGCATGTCATCCAGAGTTGTTGTATTCTATTTTTCAAACCCTCACGTTGGGTGAATTTCCAAACCATGTTGCATAGCGGCAATTGCTAGTTTATAATTACCAGTCAAGCGTATGGAATCCGGTTATGATGACTACAATAGGAACTTGAAAAAGCGCATTGCTAGGGTATTTGCTGAACATCCGGAGCGTAGAGACGAGCGTAAAGAATATCCTTGGATAGCTGGATTTCTTGGAAACCCGTTTCGTGGTATTTGGTTTGTTGGCGAAAATCCTAGTCTAAGAACAGTCGAAAAAGCTGCTAAGCACATTACTGTATTTACAGAAGAGAATCAATGGAATGTGAGCAAGGGCGATAGATTATTCCGTCAAGCACTAGTGAAATGCGGCCTGAAATTAGGTTCAGTAGACTCTCCTGGAGGATGGAACTGCTATATAACTGACATTGTTAAAGAAATCGATTATGCAAATAGCTGGCACAAACAATCGTGGCAAAACCGTTGCCATGTTGCCGAAACCTGGCTCCCAGTGTTGAGATGGGAAATGGATATATCAAGGCCGAAAATGGTTGTAGCAATGGGAAAACAAGTTCAAAGGCTTCTGGATTACTTACATATAAAAGGACTTGCCTTACCGCATGTTGAGATTGTGCCACACTACTCATACATAGCTTTCAGGCAAGATGCCAAACGCAGGCTTGGTCCCATGGATAAACAGCGTGTCACGGAATACTTGGCAGAAATATCTCGTGTAACAAATTTGTTTCATCAGTTAGCTGCCAGCTAATAGAGCAAGAGTGCTCTTTTCTCCGAACGATTCGTCATATTGTTTACTTATTTACCGGACCAACCTAGCTAAGAAGTCCAGTAGAAGTTACGCACATCACTCAATATTCCGTGGAAGCACCTGCGTTGTTCCTTTTTGTCCTGTTGATGAATTCATGTGAGGCGACCTGTGGTGATACAATGTGGGTGGAGAATGGCGAAAAGGGTTCTCAACTGTCAGAATATAACAATCATAAGGAACTCGTGGGGTCCCATTGATCTCACGGGATCGTCACGCCCCGATTGCATCGGGGCTCACTGTGACATATTATTTTTTCGGTTGACTTAAGGTTTGTAATGGATAGTAAAACGTTAGAGATACTGGAGTTTCCCAGAGTAAGGGAGATTCTGGCTGAGTATACCTCGTTTTCCGCCAGCCGGGAACAGGCGCTCAGGCTACAGCCATCTTCTGATTTTGAGAAGGTTTCTCTTTTACTGGGGCAGTCGGCAGAAGCGCGGCGATTGTTATCACTGGAGCCGGGGTTTTCTATTGGTGGGGTAGTTGACGTATGTGAGACGGTAAAGATGGCGGCCAGGGGTAAAGTATTGGAGTCTGTAAGCCTGGTTGAAATCAGGGATACTGTAATCGCTATCTCTTTAGTGCGTACCAAGTTGGCGAAGCTATCACAGGAATTACCGTTGCTGTGGCGGGTCGCCCAGGACATCGTAGACCTTCGGCGTCTTGCCGAAGATATCGGCGATTGCTTCACACAAAACGGAGAAGTGCTCGATGCTGTCTCGCCCAGGCTGGCTGAGGTCAGAGGTCAGTTGAGGCGGATACGCGAGCAGCTATTGCAACGATTGCAGAATATGATGAGTTCTGCCAGGGGGCACAGGATAATCCAGGAGCCTATCATAACTGAAAGAGAAGGGAGATATGTTATTCCGGTCAAGGTCGAGTTTCGCAAAGAGATAAAGGGTATTGTACATGATGTCTCTAATACGGGGGCTACTGTATTCGTGGAGCCCTGGGCCACTGTGGAACTGGGTAATGATATCAGGGAGCTTGTGCTGGAAGAGAGGCGAGAGATAGAACGGATTTTGAGAGAGCTGAGCGGCAAGGTCGGAGTTTATGAGGCCGAGATATCTCGAAATATCGATCTGGTTGCGGAACTTGACCTGGCGCTGTCTAAAGCCAGATATGCTGAAAAGGTTAATGCGGCTGAGCCTATCATCACTGGATTCGATAGTGATAAAGAGTGCCCAGACCAGGTTATGCTCAAATTGGTATCTGCCAGGCATCCCTTGCTTAAGGGTAAGGCGGTGCCGCTAAATGTGGAGATAGGAAAAGATTTCTCTATTTTAATCATCACCGGGCCGAATACCGGTGGCAAAACGGTAGCGCTTAAGACCATCGGGTTGCTTAGCTTGATGACGCAGGCGGGCATTCCTATTCCTGCTTCTGAGGATAGCTGTCTCCCATTGTTCGATGATGTCTTCGCTGATATCGGCGATGAGCAGAGCATAGAGCAGACGCTTTCCACCTTCAGCTGGCATATGGGCAATGTAATCCACATCATCAAGGGTTCTACGGACAAGAGCCTGGTGCTTCTGGATGAACTGGGTACCAGCACTGACCCGGAAGAAGGGTCTGCCCTGGCGCGAGCTATTTTGCTCCATTTCTTATCTCAGGGGACAATGACGGTGGCTACTACACATTATGGTGACCTTAAGGCCTTTGCCCATGCCACATCCGGAATGCAAAACGCCTCGTTCGATTTCGACCTGGTTACACTGATGCCGACCTATCATCTGGTCTTTGGTGTCCCCGGCGGCAGCAATGCGTTGGCTACTGCTTCTCGCTTGGGCTTGCCACAGGAGATCGTCTCCAGCGCCAGGGGCATGTTGTCCCAGGGCACGCAGGAACTGGAAGCTCTGCTTGGCGACCTGGTCAGTGAAAAGCAACAGGCTGAGTCTTTGCGGCTGGAGTTGGAGAAGGATAAGGGAGAGCTGGAACGAATTAAAGCGGAACTGAAGACAGAGCTGCAGCAGTTAAGAGTGGATGAAAACAGGGTTATGCAAGAGGCCAGAGACGTGATTCTCCTGGAGGCGGCTGCATTGCAGAAACAGATTCGCCAGGCTGCAGCAGAACTGGCAATTAAGAGTACACGAGAAAGAATAGAGCGGGCTAAAAAGGCTGTAGTAAATACGCAAGAGCAATTGCAGGTGGAGGCTTGGAGAGCAGGTTCAGCGAGAAAAATAAGCTTGGCTTCATCTTCGGAGACCATTGCCCCCGGAGATATTGTGTGGTTTAAAGCAGCAGACCTGCAAGCGAAGGTGCTCTCTGTTTCAGAGGAGACTGGGCTAATTGAGGTGCAGGCGGGGTATACTAAGCTCAGCCTGAGCATAGATGGCGTGGAAAAAGTAGTGCCTTTGGCGGACGGATCAGGGACAAAATCTATCCCCCTACGTAAAAAGCTAAGCAGACGGATTATCCCCGAGGAACTTGATTTGCGGGGGAAGAGGGCTGAGGAAGTTGAACCGATGCTGGATCGCTATCTTAACGATGCTTCTCTGGCGAGCCTGCCTCAGGTACGTATCACCCATGGTGTTGCCACAGGGACGGTGCGTGATATTGTGAGAGAGGTTTTGAAGTCTCATCCTCTAATTAAATCATTCCGCGCTGGTAAGGCGAATGAGGGTGGTGACGGCGTGACATTTGTGACATTGTGAGAGGGGATGGTAGTGAAGCATCTGGTGCTCAGCAGACTACGGTTACTCGCTTTTCTGGATGACATGGGAAAGATTGGCGGTGTAGCTCGCTCCCTTTACTTGCCGCAGGGACAGCCTTTGTCTGAGGTTGAGGATTTGCTACGGGAGGTCATGGGTGGGGAAAACGTCAATCCCGATATCGCTAAACTAGTTGCCAACTCCAAGACGGGGGCAGTCGTTTTCTGGGGTTCGTCATGTAGATGCCTGATAATGCCCCCATTCCCAGTGAAAGAGAAATACCTGACCTTGGGCTGGGATGTTGGGGCTCTCTGCTTATTGGTTCAATCTGACTTCACCATCGGGTTGGTTTTGGTGCGGCTGGGTGCGTTTGCTATTGGCGTATGCCGGGGTGAGGAATTGATAGAAAGCAAAGTTGGTACCGGGTTGATACACGGAAGGCATAGAAAAGGTGGCTCCTCACAGCACAGGTTTGAGAGGCGGAGGGATAAACAAATAGAGCAGTTTGTGGTGAGGGTGTGCCACCATGTGCAGGAGCAGCTGGAGCCGCATGCCCGGGTACTGGACTATGTGGTCTACGGTGGCTCGCGCACGGCGATGCTGGAATTAAGGAAGCGTTGTCAATTTTTGAGACAATTCGATGAGCATACTTTGCCGCCGCTGTTTGATGTGCCTGAGCCTAGACAGGCGGTATTGGAGACTGCAGTTAGAACTACTTGGTCAAGCAAGCTATTTGAATGGGGTGAGCACGGAAACTGAGGCTTTTGGGGTAGAGCGACACTGGTCTATTTTCCTTTCTGCTAGCTCATAGTACTCTGGCAGCCCGCCTAAGTTGGGGTATGAGTAAATATGTTGGTTCATATAACTAAGTACCAGCGTTAATATTTCGTGATTATCCCTTCATCATAAGTATGCCATCGTATTTATAGTTAGGGTCCCATCTTGGTATGTATATACATACCTAATATTTTACTGCTTAGTTATGCGCTTGACAGACTGTTACATATATAGTAATATACATGGTATACGGAAACCGCTTTCCGCATACCATGACTCCGATAGGAGGTTTAGAAATTGAAGAAGATACATATAAATGAGGAGGTGTGCATGGGGTGTGGTCTTTGCCAGGTTTATTGCAAAACCCAACATTCTGTATCGAAGGATATTTTGAAGGCGTTCAAGAAAGAATCACCTCGCCCAGTGTCTCGCATCAGGGTGGAACGAAAGGCAGAGATCTGTTTTTCGTTGCGATGCAGGCATTGTGATGAGCCCTGGTGTGTATACTCTTGTCTTACCGGTGCTATGCATCGTGATGTGGCAACTGGCATGGTAGTTGTAGACAGGAACAAGTGCATGGGGTGCTGGACGTGCATCGTCGCTTGTCCTAATGGGGCATTGACCAGGGACTTGGATAACAAGATTGTGGCCAAGTGTGACCTATGCCCCGGACTTGAAGTCCCGGCATGTGTGGCTAATTGTCCCAATGACGCATTGGTGCTGGTAGAGGAAGATAAGGAGGATGTGCCAGAGTTTGCTGGTTCATCGGTAAGAATGTAGGGAGCTATGATAGCCGTAGTAAATTATGGAGCAGGTAACCTGGGCAGCGTGGCCAATGCTATTGCCAAGTTAGGTTATGAGCCGACGGTGACTAGCAAACCTGCTGAAGTGCTCAATGCTGAAGCAGTTATCCTACCGGGTGTAGGAGCTGCCGGTGATACGTTATCGTGTTTAGATAAGTTGGGGATGACCAGCGCTATCCGACAGCTAATTTGCGATAACCGGCCGCTGCTTGCTATTTGTGTAGGCTTGCAGGTCATGTTTGTGGGCACGGAGGAAGGTGGCTGGCATGGCTGTCTGGGCGTGATGCCGGGTGTAGTACGGAGGTTACCGCAAGGGCTGAAGATCCCTCACATGGGATGGAACCAGGTGAAACAGCGAATTAAGCACCCCATCTTTGAGGGCATACCGGACGAAACTAACTTTTATTTTGTGCATAGCTATTACGCTGATCCGGAGGACAAATCGGTGGTGGCAGGTACTACAGAATATGGAGTATCTATCTGTAGCGTGATCGTTAGGGATAACCTGGTGGCCACTCAGTTTCACCCTGAGAAAAGCGGCAAGTGGGGATTGAAGATGTATTCTAATTTCTTAGAGACGGCACTTAGTAAGGGGAAGACACAATGAAGAATAACGAAAGACTGGAAACAACTTATCTCATCATTGGGAGTTCGGCTGGTGGCATCGGGGCTGCTGAATCAATACGGGAAATGGATAAATCTGGCCGCATAGTCATAACTTCTGATGAGCCTTATCCCGCCTACTCACGTCCCCTTATCTCAGAGTATCTGGCTGGCGAACGCATCGTGGAGGAAATGCTGTTCCGCCCTGCCGATTTCTATGAGCAACATGGCATTGAGCTGTTGCTGGGCAAGAAGGTAAAGAGCCTGGACTTAGGAAGAAAAGTGGTTGAAATGGATAGCGGCGAGCGGATTACGTGGGAGAAGTTGCTGCTGGCCACAGGTGGTAAGCCCATAGTTCCTGATATAAAGGGGTTAAACCAAAAGGGTGTTTTTACCTTTCTCACGCTGGGTGATGCCAAGGCGATCGCCGACTACATCGGCAGTGTCAGTCGGGCTGTTGTTATCGGTGGCGGCCTTATTGGTATCAGTGTCACCGAGGCTTTGATGAAGCTAGGTGTTGCTGTCAATGTGGTTGAGATGAAGGATAGGGTATTGAATACTATCCTGGACGATGAGGCGTCTCTGATGACAGAACAGAATCTCAAGCGTAAGGGTGTTGGGATCATCACAGGCCATACCGTCTCTGAGATTATGGGTGAGTCATCTATGGAGGGTGTGATACTGGACAATGGTGAGCGGGTACCCTGCGAACTTGTAGTTATGGCTATTGGAGTGCTGCCACGCACAGAATTGGCACGGAATACAGGGATAAAGGTGAACCGGGGCATAGTTGTTGACCGACATATGGCTACAAGCTGTCCTGATGTTTATGCTTGTGGTGATGTAGCTGAAGCATATGATTTTATTTATGGTATTAATCGTATTACTCCTATCTGGCCTAATGCTTACATCGGGGGTATGGTTGCCGGCCGTAACATGGCGGGCATTGAAGCTGACTATGCAGGTGGCACTGCCATGAACTCGCTTAATTATTTTGGTATGGATATCACTACAGCCGGCATAGTTGCCCCGCAGGATAGCAGTGTCTATGAGGTAATCAGCCGAAGAAGAGAGGATGGTGTCTATCAGAAGGTGATATTGGGTGATGGCCTTGTGAAGGGGATGGTTTTCATTGGTGATATAGAGAAATCAGGCATGATTTTTGGTTTGATGAGAGGCATGGTTAAAGTAGATGGTTTCAAGCATGAGCTCCTGGCTGATGATTTTGGCCTGGCGTATTTTCCAGCGGAGCTGCGGCGGGAGCGATTAGGGGTTGTGCCATCTAAAGCGGCTACCAAATCTTGATATTGAAAACGGTGAGCAACTGTTGAATTGGAGCATAGCAGAGATGAAGGACATAACTAGAATAAACAACCCATATGGTGAGGACAAGGCGATTGAATCGTGTTCAATCTTCGGGATGATGGACACCACCGGCAAGCGTTTCTCTGGTGAAGGCATAATTAAAGCTATTGCCAACATGCATGTGCGGGGCAACGGATTAGGTGGTGGTTTCGCCGCCTATGGGCTGTATCCAGAGTATGCCGATTTTTATGCGTTCCACATCATGTATATGAGCCCGGAGGGTAAGACAGATACCGAATGCTTCCTCAAGCAGAAGTTTGAGGTGGTAAATGCTGAGGAATTACCCACGAGACCTACAATAACCATAGTAAATCCTCCTCTAGTCCGGCGCTATTTCTTGAAGGTGAAGAAACAGGAATGCCGAGAGCAATCAGAGGATGACTTTGTGGTGAACAGGGTTATGGATATCAATACCAGCATTAGGGACACCTTCGTTTTTTCCAGTGGTAAGAATATGGGTGTGTTCAAGGGTGTAGGTTATCCCGAGGAGATAGGAGGATATTTTTGCCTTGAGAACTACGAGGGCTATTTATGGACAGCACATGGCAGGTTTCCTACCAACACACCTGGTTGGTGGGGTGGTGCGCATCCCTTTAATATCTTGGACTGGACTGTGGTTCATAACGGTGAGATCTCGTCCTACGGCATAAACCGCCGGTATTTGGAGCAGTTCGGTTACAAGTGTACTTTGCAAACTGATACCGAGGTTATCACCTATGCCGTTGATCTATTGGTCCGGAAACATAGTCTTCCTATCGAAATTATGGCTAAGGTATTTGCGCCCCCGTTTTGGGATGATATTGAGAGGCGTTCTCAGGAAGATAGGGAGTTGATTACAGTATTGAGACAGGTCTATGGTAGCCTCCTAATGAATGGACCTTTCACCATAATTATTGCACATCAGGGTGAGATGATTGGCCTAACTGACAGAATAAGGTTAAGGCCGCTCACTGCTGGTGTGAAAGGTTCAATGTTGTACTTATCGTCTGAAGAGGCATCGATCAGGCTGATTTGTCATGATTTAGATGAGACGTGGATTCCGATGGGTGGTGAACCCATTATAGGTAGTTTGGGGAAACCGCTTAAATCCAAAGAGACTACTTTGGCAGGCAAGGTGGCATAGATACTTTGGCGGAGAAAGTTTTAGTCGATGTTAACTAAGAGAATTGTACCCTGCCTCGATGTGACTGAAGGTCGTGTGGTCAAGGGCACGAGCTTTACTAACCTTCGTGATGCTGGTGATCCCGTGGAGCTTGCCGCTTTCTACTATGCGGAAGGTGCTGATGAGCTAGTCTTCTTGGATATTGGAGCTACACCCGAAGGACGCGACATTATGATTGATGTGGTAAAGCATGTATCAAAGCAGGTCTTCATACCATTGACAGTTGGCGGAGGGCTACGCAGCATCAATGATATGAGGCGGATGTTGGAATCTGGCGCTGATAAAGTGAGTATCAACACAGCAGCCGTGTTGAATCCGGACCTTATTAAAGAAAGTGCCAGCAGGTTTGGGTCGCAGTGTATCGTGCTGGCCATTGATGCCAGGCGGTGCGACGAGAATAACGAGCTGGGATGGGTGGTTTATACTCATGGTGGTAGGAAGCCGACGGGTATCGATGCTATTGCCTGGGCAAAGAAAGCTGTCGAGTTTGGTGCTGGCGAGATATTGCTTACCAGCTGGGATGCTGACGGCCATCGTGCGGGCTATGATCTTGAACTAACCAGGTCTATTAGTGAGGCTGTCACAGTGCCGGTGATTGCAAGCGGTGGAGCCGGCAACTTGGAGCATCTGTATGAAGCGCTGGTGATAGGTAAGGCGGATGCTGTTCTTGCTGCCAGCATTTTTCACTACCAAATTTATTCTATACGTCAAGCAAAGATATATTTGGCGGAAAGAGGGATTCCGGTAAGGACAGACTAATAGATTGGAGTATAAAGATGAAGACTTATATGCCATCAAAGTTTATTGTAGAAAGGGACTCAGCTCGATGCATCCAGTGCCAGGTATGTGTAAATCAGTGCAGTTTTGATGTGAACTACTATGATGCTGCTGATGGTGAGGTGAGGAGCCGCGAGCAGAACTGCGTCGCTTGTCATCGTTGTGTGGTCTTTTGCCCAACAGATGCTTTGACTATCAAGAACAATCCCCTCGATTATAGGGAAAACTATAATTGGCGGCCTGAGATCATTGAGGACATCATCAAGCAGGCTGAGACTGGTGGAGTGCTTCTTACAGGAATGGGCAACGATAAGGGGCAGCGCATATATTGGGACCACCTGTTGCTCAATGCTAGTCAGGTGACGAACCCTTCTATTGACCCGCTACGGGAGCCTATGGAACTGGTCACGTACCTTGGTCGTAAACCAGATAAAGTTGAGCTTGAAAGAGGTACTTTGAAACTAAAAACAAAGCTGGCTCCTCAGGTGAAATTGGAGGTGCCAGTGATGTTTGCTGCCATGTCTTATGGAGCGGTGAGCCTGAATGTTCATGAATCTTTAGCCAGAGCAGCTACTGCTTCAGGTACCTTGTGGAATACCGGTGAAGGTGGACTACATACCAATTTATATAAATATGGTAATAACACCATAGTACAGGTAGCTTCGGGCAGGTTTGGCGTGCATTCTGAGTACCTTAATGCAGGTAGGATAGTCGAGATTAAAATCGGGCAAGGAGCTAAGCCTGGCATTGGCGGACATCTTCCGGGAGAGAAGGTGAGCGCTGAGGTGGCATTGACCCGGATGATCCCGCGGGGTACTGATGCGCTATCTCCGTTCCCTCATCATGACATCTATTCCATAGAAGACCTTGTACAGTTGATCTATGCCCTTAAGGAAGCTACGAACTACACCAAACCGATATCGGTAAAGATAGCTGCTGTACATAATTCTGCTGCTATCGCCAGTGGTATGGTTAGGGCAGGAGCCGATATCATAGCCCTTGACGGGATACGTGGTTCTACGGGTGCTGCCCCTAAGGTTATACGTGATAATGTAGGTATCCCTATCGAGCTGGCTCTAGCCGCTGTCGATACGCGATTGAGGCAAGAAGGAATTCGCAATCAGGCATCGGTGATAATCTCAGGAGGGATCCGAAACAGCGGTGATGTGGCAAAGGCCATCGCCCTCGGTGCTGATGCGGTCTATATCGGTACCGCGGCTTTGATGGCTTTGGGCTGTACTTGTTGTCAGCAATGTCATACCGGTAAATGTGCCTGGGGTATTTGTACCAGTGACCTTGCCTTGACCAAACGTATCAATCCTGAGATTGGAGCCAGAAGGCTAACGAATCTTTTACGAGGCTGGAGCATTGAGATCAAAGACATATTGGGTGGCATGGGCATTAATGCCCTGGAGAGCTTGCGTGGTAACAGGCTGGCGCTGCGAGGCGTTGGGCTTACCGATACCGAGCTAGAAATCCTCGGAGTAAAAATGGCAGGGAGTTAAAAATGGTACAAAGTGCAATTAAGCAAAAGAATAACGACCCTGCGGTGCGGATCGATGCTGAGGGTCTCTTGACCCGTGAACTTAATTTGAAGCTGCGGGAGGTAGTGTCTAACGGGGCTCAGAAGATCGAAATTAGGAATGTTTATGGTCAGAGATACATCGGCACTGACCTGGATAAGCCGGTAGAGATAGAAATATTCGGCACGCCGGGCAATGATTTGGGGGCTTTCATGGACGGGCCCAGGATTATTATTCGTGGTAATGCTCAGGATGGCTGCGGGAACACTATGAACAGCGGGGAAATAGTAATCCATGGCCATGCCGGGGATATCACCGGATTATCAGCTCGGGGGGGAAAGATTTTCGTTAGGGATGGTGTTGGCTATCGTGTCGGTATACACATGAAAGAGTATGGTGATCAAAAGCCAGTGCTGGTTGTGGGACATACTGCGCAGGATTTCCTTGGCGAGTATATGGCGGGTGGAATCCTGATCTTGCTGGGTTTAAATTTGAAGGAAGGTGAAAAACATAGGGCCAGTTATATAGGAACCGGTATGCATGGCGGCGTTATCTATCTCAGGGGAGACGTTGATGATTTCCAATTAGGCAAGGAAGTCGGCATTGCGGAGCTTGATGGTGGTGATTACGTAAATCTGGAGTTATTCGTGGGCGAATTTGCCGACCACTTTGGCTACGATGCTAAAGGAATATTGAAGCACAAATTCATTAAGCTATTCCCTCTTTATCTCCGTCCTTATGGCAGGCTTTATGCTTATTGATAGAATTGGAGGGTTACAGCATGATAGGCCAGGAAACTCATGACGTAGAAAGAAAAATAACTGCGATTTTGAAAGTTCTTAGTGATTCTGCAGAACCGCTGGGAGGCAGGACTATATCTCGGCGACTTCGAGAACAGGGTGTGGACCTTAGCGAGCGGGCAGTCAGATATCATCTCAAGCTTATGGATGAACGTGGATTGACTTACTGTGCGCGGCAACGAGATGGGCGCTCAATTACACAACCGGGGCTTGATGAACTAAAAAGCGCCCTGGTTTGCGACAAGGTAGGCTTTGTTGTTAGCAGGATAGAGCTTTTGGCTTATCTGACTACTTTCGATCTGGCTAAACGCTCAGGTAACATTCCTATTGATTTATCTTTACTCCCTAAGAGTGAGTTTTCCAGAGCTATGAAAATAATGGAGGGGATATTTGAAGCGGGCCTTTCTGTTACTGACTTAGTGGTTATAGCTGATGAAGGAGATAGGTTGGGTGAGGTAATCGTGCCACAGGGCAAAGTAGGTTTTGCCACGGTAGCCAGCGCTGTCATAAATGGTGCATTTCTGAAAGCTGGTATCCCTATAGCCTCTCGCTTTGGAGGTATACTCCAAATGCGCAATCATGAGCCGTTACGTTTTGTTGATCTTATCGAGTATGATGGCTCTACCCTGGATCCTTTTGAGATATTCATCGCTGGCAGGATGACGAGAGTTGATGGAGCATCGAGGCAGGGTGTAGGCAAGGTACTTGCCAGCTTTCATGAGATCCCGATGCTATCAAGACCTGCAGTTTTAGGCATTATCGATAGGCTGAAAGAAGCTGAGCTTTGCAATTGGCTTATAGTTGGGAAGCCAAGCGGATTGGTATGCGAGATGCCTGTCAGGTTGGGCCACGTCGGTTTGTTACTTCCCAGTGGGCTGAATCCAGTGGCAGCGGTTGCAGAAGCAGGTTTCGAAGTAACTTGTCGAACAATGAGTGGTGTGATTGATGTTGGACGGCTGAGGAATTTCCGGAACATCTGAACGCTAGTGTAGGCGAGTAGAGATTGGATAGAGTACTAATAATATCTAAAGAGACCAGCAAAGCGGCAGAGATGGTGTCGGGACTTGCCCAGATGGGCTTTGACTGCTCAATAATTGGCAGCAATGAGAAGCTGGATGAGGCGCTTGCCGGGCTGCCAGATGTGAATTTAGCGCTTGTGGATATGAATGGGACAGCAACATCGGCATGGGGTATGCATATGTGGGAACAGATTCAGGATGTGAAGCTGAGGAAACAATTACCGATTCTTGCTATCTTATCGAAAGAAACGCTCAGTAAGTTTAGCTCTAGCTTGAGCATCGATGATTTTGTCGTTGAGTCTTGCGACCTGTCTGAACTGGCAGCTAGAGTGAGACGGGCTATTAGCAAAACAGAGGTTATTAGCGGAGAAGATTTAATACAATGCGGTGATCTGGCAATAGACCAGACTAAATGCGAGGTGTCCGTCAGCGGCAAGTTAGTCCCGTTGGCTTTCAGAGAGTATGAACTGCTCAAGTTCTTGGCGTCTAACAGGGGACGTGTTTTTACTCGGGAGGCATTGCTCAATCAGGTTTGGGGTTATGACTACTATGGTGGTGATAGGACGGTGGACGTACATATCAGGAGGCTGAGGGGCAAGATTGAGGATTTATCTCATACCTTCATTGAGACGGTGAGGAACATAGGTTACAAGTTCAAGGAAAATATGTAGCCATGACCTCTAATTCTCCCTTACAGCTCTGGTGTTGTAATTGGGCTGGCACAGAACAAATCGAAGCAATATTCCTTTTGGTTTTAGTGAACATCAGTCATCTTAAATCTTGCAAAGAGTGCTTGTGCTTCAAAAGAGGATAGGAATCAAGACCGCAAAGTAAATAACCAGAATGATTAGCCCAATGGGAACTCCTATCACTGCCCACTCCCTCATATTTATCTTTAGCCTTCCCGCTGCTACTATATTCGGGATATTACCAGGAATAAGCATCCCACCGGCTATAAGTAAGCCCATTGTTATGCTGATAATCTGAGGTAGCATCATCGTTGGGCCTATCTCGATTGCAGTCAAAGTGGCATTATCAAGAATGGCCGAGACCATGTTAATCCAGTAGAGCGCCCAGGCTGGAATCTTGGTAAAATACCAAATGATAAGCGGCTTCAGGCCATCGCCCAGGAGTATAAGAGCAGCAACAAACATGTAGACTTTGATGGCTCTCATTATGACTGTCCTCAAATTTTCTGAGTACTCCGGCGCAGTATTTTCTGACTCAAAACTTACTTTGCGGCCTATATATAACGATCCGAAAGCAGCCATCGCTACAACGCCGGGAATGATATAGACTCCAATATTTTGTAGCGGGAAAAGGAAACCTGCGTTGTATGGCGGCCCGGATAGCTTCTGTACTAAGATTGTCGATAGCGGTTCGCCTAAAGGGGTCAAGGCGGCACCTAAACCCACCGCAAAACAGGTAACAACTACCAGCTTTATCTTGTCGCCCTTCTTAAAAGGTAATGCTGCTACAACCTCTGCTAAGATGCAGGCGGTAACTATAACTGAAACAAGGCTGGAGATTAAACCCAGTACAGTTATTAGCAAGAAGATGAAAATTTTAGGACCGAGCTTGCCAGCAAGGGATATAATACCGTTACAGAAGGGCTCATTGAAATAATATATGAGAAGGCCGAATACCAGTACTACCTGGAAAATCCCTATAGGCATGTGTCCAATCATAACAGGAGCTTTAAGAGCCTCTTCCACTAGTCCCCAAGTCCATAGCCCCGAAATAGTCACAGCTAGCACACCCATAATCAGGAAGAATGGTTCTAAGTTTTCCTCTATTTTCTTAACTTTGAAGGGGAGGGATAGCACAAGAATGGCTATACAGACTAACCCTGCTACCATATACAATACTGGCTCTTGCGGAATATGCTCCATATTATTTATCCTTTAAGTTTAGTCGCGACTGAATTAGATGTCAGTCAGTGAGAGACGGAAGTATCACAAACACCGGGGATACATCCCGGAGGCCGTACTAGTAAAACTGGGATATGAGAAGAGTGAAGAATTCGTTGGGCCACACTTCCCCAAAACCAGTGGGATATTCCGGAACGGCCATGCGTAGCCATGATAATGAGGTCGGCATGGGTACTTCGTGCGTAGTCAATAAGACTATCAGCCGCCTTGCCTATAATTACTTCTGATTTAGCACTCAGCCCGGCGCGGCTCAGGCGGCCGGCTATTCCTTCGAGGTACACTTCGGCCTCCTGCTTAGCCTGTAGTTCAATTTGTTTCAAGTCATCGCTGGTTAGAGCTAATCCTCCACGAGTGGGTATTTCAATCGGTTCGACGACACGGACCAATTCGACAGGAGCTCGGCAGCTTTTGGCAACGGCTTCAACATGGGAAAGGACGCATTCTGCTATTTCAGAGCCATCCAATGGGACCATAATCTTTTTATACATTTTTTCTTCTCTCCAATGAAATATACATCATAAATCCTTAAGCTCTATCTTGTGAGCCGGTCACATTTTAAGCAATCAGCCCGTGTAATGTCAATCAATCTGATATTAACGTCACCTTAGAGCCTGTTTTACAAACTAGTTATGCGAACATAGAGGTTATTTCCTCAGCTTCGGAGGGCTATGGGGTGGGTTCCTCAGTAACATGAATTTGGCATGTAACATGGATTTAATCTGCTTGTAATATGATGGAAACATATGGCTGTTATCCTTAGTGTAGACACAGGAGGTAGCAACTATGATGAATATACATCAAACAATGAGACTGTGGGCATCGCTATCGCCTAGGCTGGTCAGAGCAGCGCCTGATCACTTGATATCGAGCTGTGCTCCTGATCCTGAAAGACAAGCTGACCAAAATCAGGCCAGTGATAGGCAGAGGGATCATCCTATTCTTCAGGTTTTGCATTCTTCTAGCGACCAACGCGTTAGTTCTAAGGGATTACATGTTTAGCTAGTAGACTCTAACGGAGGTTTGATATGTCAATCGATTCAGGTGATACTGCATGGCTGTTGGTTTCAACGGCCTTGGTCATGTTGATGACGCCTGCCCTGGCGTTCTTTTATGGTGGGATGGTGAGGAAAAAGAATCTTCTATCTACCATAATGATGAGTTTTTCCATACTTGCTTTGGTTTCCCTTCTCTGGGTGCTTTATGGCTATAGTTTAAGTTTTGCTTCAGACAGAGGTGGCGTAATCGGGGCACTGGAATGGGTTGGACTTATGGGGGTAGGACAAGGGCCTTCATCGGTATATGCTACAACCGTACCCCATCTGGCATTTATGGCTTTCCAAGCTACATTTGCCATTATCACTGTGGCTCTCTGGACAGGTGCTGTGGTGGAGAGAATTAAGTTCAGCGCCTTGTTGGTATTTGCTACCTTATGGTTTACTGTAGTCTATTGTCCCATTGCCCACTGGGTATGGGGTAGTGGTGGCTGGTTGGCAAAGCTGGGTGCGCTTGATTTTGCCGGCGGTACAGTAGTACATGTCAACGCCGGCATATCGGCACTGGCGCTGGCTTTGGTGCTGGGTCCCCGTAAAGGCTTCAAAGAGGGGGAAACTATGGAACCCAACAACATACCTTACGTTGTACTGGGTGCAGCTCTCCTTTGGTTTGGCTGGTTTGGTTTCAATGCTGGCAGTGCTCTTACCGCAGGTGGATTAGCCTCCAACGCGTTCATCGCTACGAATACTGCCGCTGCGGCTGCTGCTTTTACGTGGATGATTTTGGGATGGATTAACCGTAGGCCATCGGTGCTCGGTGTTGCCACTGGTGCAGTTGTCGGTTTAGTGGCAATTACACCTGCGGCTGGCTTTGTGCACCCTCTGGCTGGAATCCCTATAGGGGTGGTGGCTTCAATACTTTCCTACTATGTGATGATTTGGCGGAACAAAGCTAACAAGGTAGATGAGTCGCTTGATGTCTTTGCCTGTCACGGCATAGGCGGGACTTGGGGAGCTCTTGCAACAGGCATTTTTGCCACCGCTGCAGTCAATTCAGCAGGGTCTGGCCTTATTGACGGGAATGCCAGGCAGGTCATAGTACAGCTAGCAGCTATTGGCGTCACGGCCGTGTATGCCTTTGGGGTTTCCTGGGTATTAGCAATGATTCTCAAGGCTACCATGGGGCTGCGTGTGAAGGATGAAGAGGAGACAGTCGGACTTGATATATCCCAGCATGGGGAAAGAGCTTACGGAGGTATATCCTGATGAAAAAGATAGAAGCGATCATAAGACAGGAGAAGTTAGAAGCGGTCAAGCTAGCTTTGGAAAAAAAAGGCATTGTAGGTATGACGGTGACCCAGGTAAGTGGTCGGGGACGTCAGAAAGGTATTGCTTTGCAGTGGAGGGCTGGAGAGTACCGCGTGGATTTGCTGCCCAAAGTAAAGATAGAGATTGTATTGGGCGACGATGAGTGTCAGATTGCAATTGATGCTATTTGTCAGATTGCAAAAACTGGAAAGGAGGGAGACGGCATGATATTTGTTCTGCCCGTGGAAAATGCAGTGCGGGTCAGAACTGGTGATAACGGCGTAATCTGTGGGAAAAATAATATACAGGGAAAAAAGTAAAGAAGGTAATAACATGAAACCAGAAGAAATTTTAAAATTTGTCAAGGAGAGAAAGATTGAGTTTGTCGATCTTAAGTTCAATGACTTGCCGGGGTTATGGCAGCATTTCACTATCCCTACCAGTGAGCTTGTAGAGATCGATGATCCCACGCAAGGCATCTGGGTTGATGGCATAGGTTTTGACGGGTCAAGCATTAGAGGTTTCAAAGCTATTCAGGAAAGCGACATGATTTTAATGCTGGACCCGGAGACTGCAATCATCGATCCTATCTGCGAGCGCCCCACTCTGAGCATAATCTGCGATATTTATGACCCGCTGACCAAACAACCATATACTAGAGATCCCAGATTCATAGCTAAAAAGGCAGAGAAATATCTAAAGTCTACTGGATTAGCTGATACCAGCTATTGGGGGCCGGAGATGGAGTTCTTCCTCTTTGATGATGTGCGCTTTTATCAAAACCAACATTGCGGTTTCTACTATATTGATTCCGTAGAGGCATCCTGGAACACAGGCAAGGAAGAAAATCCTAATCTTGGTTACAAGCCACGGTATAAGGAAGGTTATTTCCCGGTACCGCCGCATGATTCGCTTCATGACCTGAGGTCAGACATAGTAGCGACGTTGATTGGTACTGGCGTACCTATTGAGGTACATCACCATGAGGTGGCTACTGGGGGACAGTGTGAAATTGACATGAAATTCGATCGCCTGACTATCATGGGCGACAGGATGATGTGGTATAAGTACATTGTGAAAAATATAGCACGGAAGCATAACAAGGTGGCTACGTTTATGCCTAAACCGATTTTCGATGATAACGGGTCGGGCATGCATGTTCATCAGAGTTTGTTCAAAGATGGTAAGAATGTTTTCTTTGATCCCAAGGGTTATGCTTTGATTAGCCAGACTGCCAAGTATTATATCGGTGGCTTGTTGAAACATGCAGAATCACTGGCAGCCCTGGTATCACCGACGACTAATTCATATAAGAGGCTAGTGCCTGGCTTTGAAGCGCCAGTGAACTTGGTGTATTCGGCTCGTAACCGCAGTGCTGCAGTTCGTATCCCGATGTACAGTGATAATCCCAAAACCAAGAGGATTGAGTATCGACCGCCGGATAATACCTGTAATGGCTATATGGCTATGGCTGCTATGCTTATGGCCGGGCTTGATGGTGTGAAAAATAAGATAGATCCTGGCGCTCCTTTTGAACAGGACACTTATCACTTGAGTGCTAAAGAAGCAGCTAAGCTAAAGACTGTACCCTCGTCATTGGAACAGGCTTTGAATGCGCTGGAGAAAGACCATAAATATTTGCTAGAAGACGATGTCTTCACGCCAGACGTAATAGACGTATGGCTTGACTACAAGAGAAGCAAAGAAGTGGATGAAATGAGGCTCAGGCCGCACCCATACGAGTTCTATCTGTACTTTGACATTTAGCCATGATGAAGAACGACGCCCCTGTTGACTTTGCTCACAATTTGTGTTTTGATAACAGCCAGAAATTCCAAAAAGCAGGAGGATTATTTATGGCTGTTAGGGACCGAGCCGAAGCGAACGCTTATGTGTTGAGAAAGGCCAAAGAACAGGGAATCAAATTCATCCGGTTGTGGTTTACCGACATCTTGGGTGTGTTAAAGAGTTTTAGCATTACTGTGGAGGAGCTGGAAGGTGCGCTGGTAGATGGCATGGGTTTTGATGGCTCATCGATCGAAGGATATGCACGTATTGATGAGAGTGATATGGTGGCTCTGCCTGACCCAGATACTTTCCAGCTACTCCCATGGCGACCCTCTGAACACGGTGTAGCCAGGATGTTCTGCGATATTCTGATGCCTGGCGGTAAGCCTTTTGAGGGTGATCCTAGGTTTATCTTGAAGCAGAATTTGAAACGAGCTGCTGACCTGGGCTACACGTTTTATGTTGGACCTGAACTGGAATACTTTTACTTCCGTAATTCACAAAGCACGCTGACGCTGGACGAGGGTGGCTATTTTGATATGACTCCTCTGGACGCAGCTACTGATCTGAGAAGAGAAACGGTGCTCATGCTGGAGCAGGTGGGTATTGGTGTTGAGTATTCACATCATGAGGTAGCTCCTAGCCAGCATGAGATCGACATGAGATATACCGATGCCTTAACCATGGCTGATAACGTAATGACCTATAGACTGGTGGTTAAACAGGTAGCTATTGAGCATGGCTTCCATGCTACCTTTATGCCCAAACCTGTTTTCGGCATAAACGGCAGCGGCATGCATGTACATCAGTCGCTATTCAAAGGGAAGCGAAATGCCTTTTTCGATGCCAGCGACAAATTCCATCTATCGAAAGTCGCTAAACATTATATTGCAGGACTGCTCAAGCACGCCCCTGAAATCACCCTGGCTTGTAATCAATGGGTCAACTCGTATAAGCGTCTTGTACCAGGCTATGAGGCGCCTGTGTACCTTTCTTGGGCAAGGCGAAATCGTTCTGATCTGATCAGAGTTCCTGAATATAGGCCAGGCAAGGAAAATGCTACGAGGATAGAGTTTAGGTCCCCTGACCCTGCTTGCAACCCGTATCTTGCCTTCAGCGTGATGCTGGCTGCCGGGCTTGAGGGCATTGAGAAAGAATATGAGTTGCCTGCTCCGGTAGAAGAGAATGTATATGAGATGTCCACCGCGCAGAGGGAGAAGAGGGGAATAAAGACCTTGCCTGCTAGCCTATGGGAAGCAATTCAGTTGACCGAAAAAAGCAAGCTGGTGCGAAAGGCTCTTGGCGATCACCTTTTCAATGCTTTCATCCAAAACAAGAAGATCGAGTGGGATCAGTATAGGACGCAAGTTACAGATTATGAGCTTAGAAGGTATCTGCCTATTTTGTGACCTCGACACATTCTGCCATTTATGAGGGATTGATGTGCGCAAACTGCGGCTTGGTATGGCACAAATCAATACCACTGTAGGTGACCTCGAAGGCAATACGCGTAAGATATTAAAGGCTATTGACGAAGCCAGGCCTCTAGGAGTGGAGTTGCTCACCTTTCCGGAACTTGCTATCACCGGTTACCCCCCAGAAGACCTCCTGTTCAAGCCGCAATTCGTCAATGAGAACCTCCGTTGTCTCACGAAGATTATTGACCATTCCTCTGGGCTGGCTGTCGTTGTTGGCTTTGTAGATGCCAAAGAGGATATTTACAATGCTGCCGCAATTGCCAGTGATGGAAAACTTATCGATGTATACCACAAGGTATACTTGCCTAACTATGGTGTGTTTGATGAGAATCGCTATTTCCGTGCCGGTGGAGAATGCCCGGTGTATGTCATATGCGGGGTTGGCGTTGGTGTGAATATCTGTGAAGATATATGGTATGAGACCGGGATGGCTACTGCGCAAGCCTATGCTGGGGCGGAGATCATAGTGAATATAAGCGCTTCGCCTTATCATGCAGGCAAGGGGGATTTCAGGGAGAGGATGCTGGGAACTCGAGCTTCGGACAACGTGGCTATTATAGCCCACAACAACTTGGTAGGTGGACAAGATGATCTGGTGTTTGACGGTAACAGTATGGTGCTTGATGAAAAAGGGCAGCTAATAGCTAGAGGCAAACAGTTTGAGGAGGACCTGGTATTGATAGATTTGGATTTGGAAGCGGTTTTTAGAACACGCCTTCATGATCCTCGATGGAGAAAGAGGCCTGTTTTCCTCAATGAGCAAACTTATCGTAAGCCCAGAGTGATAGTATCCGAAAAGCCAGCCGCAGTTTCTAAGCTCCAATTGCCTCCGCGACAGGCTGAGGTCCGCGACTTTTTCGATGAAGTTTACCATGCTCTGGTGTTGGGAACTCGTGACTATGTTCACAAGAACGGTTTTGAGAAAGTGGTTCTCGGCCTTTCTGGAGGAGTCGACTCCAGCCTGGTAGCAGCTATCGCTGTTGATGCACTGGGCTCTGAGAATGTCGTAGGTGTGGCTATGCCTTCAAGATATTCCTCATCGAGCAGTCTGTCAGATGCTCAGTTGCTGGCTAAAAACCTGGGTATTCAGGCTATTATCGTACCCATAGAAAAAATCTTTCGGGCGTATTTAGAAACCCTGCAGGAGCCATGCAAGGTAACTAAGCCGGATGCGACCGAGGAGAATATTCAAGCTCGCATCAGAGGCAATATCTTGATGGCTTTATCGAATAAGTTCGGCTGGTTGGTGTTTATTACGGGCAACAAGAGCGAAATAGCGACAGGGTATACTACTCTATATGGTGATATGTCCGGAGGGTTTGCCGTAATCAAGGATGTGCCCAAGACGCTGGTATACAAACTGGCTAAATATCGGAACGAAACTGCTGGCAAAGATGTGATACCATCGAGCGTCTTGATCAAAGCTCCGTCGGCAGAGCTAAGGCCAGACCAGAAAGACACCGACAGCTTGCCGCCTTATGATGTGCTTGACCCCATTCTAACAGCTTATGTTGAGGAAGATAAGAGTATCGAGCAAATCATTGATGCTGGTTTTGAAGAACAGACAGTAAAACGGACAGCCAAACTGGTAGACCGAAGCGAGTACAAACGTCGCCAAGCTCCTCCGGGCATAAGGATAACCCCTAGGGCATTTGGCAAAGATAGAAGGCTGCCTATTACCAACCAGTTCAAAGAGTGGTAATTCCACTCTAATTCTACCGATATTCAAGACAGAACAAAGTATCACATCAAGCTGTTCAGCTTTTTACATCAGCATGCTATAATTGCTAAAAGCTCATCTTTAGGAGCTATGGAGGTAAATTTGGTTCAGGGTGCCACCTCTGATGCAGAAAAGAAGATTATCTCTATACTGCGAGTTCTGAGCGAGTCCTCAGAGCCCTTGGGATCGATTACAATTGCCCGAGAGCTCGAGAAGCGTGGGGTTTTTTTAAGCGAGAGGGCGGTAAGGTATCATCTTAGAATTACCGATGAGAGAGGCTATACTGAGCCGTTAGGCAGAGACGGCAGAATGATTGCACAAAAAGGCCTCGAAGAACTGCGTGTTGCTTTGGCGCCAGATCACCTTACCTTTATTTTAGAAAAGCTTGAGTTGCTAGCTTTTAGGACTACATTTGATCCCGTGCGAAAAATGGGTCAGCTTCCCATAAACACATCGTTGTTTGCTAAAGACGATTTCCTTCGAGCCATCAAGTCTATGCGAGCTGCGTTTAAGGCTGGATTATGTGTCAGCGAGATGGTGGCAGTGGCCTCGGAGGATGAGAAGCTTGGTGATACCGTCATCCCTAAAGGCAAAATAGGTTTTGCTACTGTTTGTGGCGTGACTATCAATGGCGTACTGTTGAAGCATGGAATTCCAATCGAATCTAAATTTGGTGGTGTGCTTGAGGTCCGAAATTCCAGGCCGTTGCGTTTTACTGCTGTCATTAACTACGGTGGCACTTCTCTCGACCCCTCTGAGCAATATATTCGCGCCCGTATGACAAGTGTTAGCGAAGTTGCTAAAAGCAGCAACGGCAGGGTGCTGGCTAATTTCCGCGAGCTTCCAGCGCTGTCTAGATTACTTGTGGTAGAAGTTCTCGCTGCCCTTAAAGAGGCTGGAATTAATGGAGTTTATGTTTTGGGTGATATCAGTGAGCCGATTTGCCAAATTGCTGTTGGTGTGAATAGGATTGGCATGGTGCTTCTCGGCGGGCTGAATCCTGTGGCTGTGGCTGTGGAGGGAGGCATTGAAGTAGAAAATGTGGCTGAGAGCGGCGTTATTGATTTTGCACGATTGACTAGTTTCTGGAAATTGTGATTTAAATATCTTCTAACCTCAAGCTATTATTCCCAAGTATGCGCACTAGTTCCTCATCTAATTCGGTACAGTAATTGATGCTGTGGGGCATTTTGAGGTTGACTGTCTCTTCCGGGGTGCTGATGGTGATGTGCACTTTGTCTTTGCCGGGATAACGACTGAGGGTTCCTTTAACTTGATTGAGCAGTGATATATCCTCTTCTTCTTTGTCGCTCTGGTTTATGGCTATTATTAACCTGCGGCGCACTGCTGGTTGAATAGCTGGTTCAGAGTTATTTTGTTCTATCTCGGGCTGGTATTGCCGTGCCCTGAAGCAATTAATGCTTACATGTTCGTCTCTTATTTTTACTGCGCCTTCGATTAACAGGATTTTACCTTCTTGCCATATATCCCTAGTTTTGTTATACACGTCGGGCCAAGTGGTAACTTCGATATTGCCATCTAAATCTTCCAGAGTGGCAATAACGAAGGGTCGCTTATCTCGTGTATAGAGCTGTCGCATGGTACTCACCATTCCGGCAATTATCACTGTGTCTCCAACCATTTCTGGGTTGACTGCGCCACAAAGCGTGGTAGTGGCATGAGCCAGCTTGGGAACTAACGAGGCGAGAGGATGTTCAGAGAAATAGGTGCCCAGAAGCTCTTTTTCCCAGGTCAGTTTGTCTGTGAGTGATGCTTCGACTTTCTCGAGGTTTAGGTCTGGAAGGGGTACAGGCACAGTGCTACCCCAGAGGTCGAACATACTGACTTGTCCTGTTTCCTTCATTTTATGCTCTCGCTGGGCTAAGGATATGATGCGGTCAAGAGTTTGCAGGAGTGCTCCACGAGAGGCTAAAGAATCAAAAGCGCCAACTTTTATGAGGCTTTCCAGTACTTTTTTGTTGATGCTGCGCAGGTCGGCTCGACGACAAAAATTTTCGACCGAGGTGAAAACGCCATCTTTCTGACGGGCTGTTATCAATGGCTCTATAGCTGCATGCCCCACATTCTTAACCGCTGTTAGACCGAAGCTTATCGCTGTTAAACCAAAGCGAATGGCAAGATCTCCTCTTAGCTGTTCGATGTCAAATTCAGCATGGCTCATGTTGATGTCAGGTGGCAAGACTGATATACCCAGGCGGCGGCATTCGGATATACCTGAGCTGACCTTTTCTGAATTTCCGGCAAAGGTGTTCAGGAAAGCAGTCATGTACTCAACGGGGTAGTTTGCTTTTAAGTAAGCAGTTTCATAAGCGATGAGAGCATAGCTTACGCTGTGAGCTTTATTGAAAGCATAGCCAGCAAATGGTTCGATCAATGAGAATATTTCGTCGGCGAGTTCGGTGGTCAAGCCTTTCTTCTTAGCGCCGTTTATGAAGTTCTGACGCTCTTGCTTCATTACCTCGGGCTTCTTCTTTCCCATGGCTTTTCGTAGTATGTCAGCCTGTCCCAGGCTATATCCAGCAAGTGCTTGAACGATGAGGAGAACCTGATCCTGATAGACAATTACCCCATACGTTTCTTCCAGGATTTGTTCGACGATGGGATGTGGATATTTTATAGGCGCAATACCATGTTTTGCTTTGATGAAGGTGGGTATATGTTCCATGGGGCCGGGACGATAGAGAGCTACCATGGCTGCTATGTCATTGAATGTAGTAGGCTTGAGTTCCTTGATATAACGGCGCATGCCAGCGCTTTCTAACTGGAATATCCCACTAGTTTCTCCAGAGGCAAGCAATTTGAAGGTTGCAGGGTCATTCGGGGGGATCTGCTGGCGGTCTATCTTGGTATTCCTGTATTCGGAAATGATTTTCCTGGCTCTGTCCAATATTGTGAGATTGGCCAATCCCAGGAAGTCCATCTTTAGCAATCCAAGCTGGGCGACGTCGTCCATTGAGAATTGAGTTGTGGGTGTGGATTGTTCGCTCTCTTTGCTCGAACGTTGCAGCGGCACATGCCAGGTTAAAGGGTCTCTGGATATAACCACGCCGGCGGCATGGGTACTGGCATGCCGTGCTATTCCCTCCAGCTTCTTAGCGGTATCAATCAGGCGTTCTACCGTCTCATCATCATGGTAAATGGCGTAGAGCTCTGTACTTTCAGCCAATGCCTGGTCAAGGGTTATGTTAGGTCTCATAGGAATGAGCCTGGCTACTCTGTCGACATTGCTGTAGGGCATCCCCAACGCTCTGCCTACATCTCTTGTGGCAGCCCTGGCACCTAGAGTGCCAAAGGTAATGATTTGTGCTACGTGTTCGGGGCCGTATTTCTGGGTGACGTATGCTATCATCTCGTCGCGGCGGTCATCCTGGAAGTCCAGGTCAATGTCTGGAGGTGAAATGCGTTCCACGTTGAGAAATCGTTCGAAAACCAGTTTACTTTCTACCGGGTCGATACTGGTAATGCCAAGGCAGTAGAGAGCTAAGCTGGCAGCAGCACTGCCACGGACTCCGAACAGGATGTTGCGTTCTTTGGCAAATGAAACCAGATCAGCAACTACCAGGAAGTAGTCAGCGAATTTAGTTTTACGGACGACCTCTAGTTCATAGTTTAGCCTCTCTTCTAATTGTGCTGAGGATGAGGAGTAATGTTGCTTGAAGCCTTGCCAGCAGAGTTCTGCCAGGTATTCATCAGCTGATTTACCTTCTGGCAGATTCACCTGTGGCAGATAGAGTTGGCCGAACTCTAAATCTAATTGGCACAGGTCAGCGATTTTTTGAGTGTTATCCAAAGACTGTGGTAGGTCAGCGAACTGGTTTGTCATCTCCTCGGGGCTTTTGAAATAAAAGAAATCGCCAGCCATCTTCAGCCTCTTTTCGGCATAAATGGAAGTATTAGTTTGGATGCAAAGCAGTAGCTCATGTGATGAAGCATCCTCTTTATTTATGTAGTGGACGTCGTTGGTGGCTACTATGGGGATATTTAATTTGGTGGCTAACTGAAGCAGTACATTATTTATTTGCTCTAGCTCTGGCATTGGATGTCGCTGTATCTCCAGGTAGTAGTCACCGAACAGCTCTTTGTGCCATATGGCTTCTTTGGCGGCGTCTTCCATACGTCCTTCGAGGATAAGACGCCCCAACTGACCATGGGCGCAACCAGACAGCGCTATCAAGCCTTCATGGTAATCCCGTAGCAGGTCTTTATCTACTCTGGGCTTATAATAGAAGCCTTCGAGGTTGGCTTTTGTGACCAGTTGGAGCAAGTTCTGATAACCTTGCCGATTCTTGGCTAGCAAAGTCAGGTGAGAGACGTTTTTATCGCCAGGGCTTTTGCTGCGGCGGTTGCTTTCAGCTACGTAGACTTCACAGCCAATAATAGGCTTTATGCCTGCCTCCTTAGCTGTTTTGTAGAAGTTGATAGCTCCGTACATGTTACCATGATCGGTTATGGCGAGGCTATCCATCCCAAACTCTTTGGCCTTGGAAACGAGCTGTGGGATGCGGCATAAGCCGTCGAGCAGACTATACTCTGTATGTACGTGTAGATGGATAAACATCTGGCCTTTGATAGAGGGAAATTGTGTCCAAAATTATAGCATAATGTCTGCTGGTGCATCATTCAAAAGCGAGCCTAAGCTCGGATAATTGACAATTCCGAATGCTACTGGCTATTATCAGATTATTTCCGGAGGATTGAGATGACGATTGCACGACGTATTGTTTTTTGGATTTTCGCATGCTGTCTGCCCTTGTTATTAATTGCCACTACCCTTACCTGTGAAGCGAGTTCCCTTAAGCTTTATGAGTATGGTTTTGACAAGTATAAAATCAGCCAGGCAACAGGGATCGATAGATCAGAATTGACCAAGGTTGCCCGGAATCTGATTATTTTTTTTAACTTAAAGGTAGAATCAGCCCAGATTACTGTATCTAGGACGGGGCAAAAATTTAACTTGTTCAACGAGCGGGAACTAGTTCACCTCCGGGACGTGAGGGATTTAGTCCAGGTGGGGTATTGGGTTCAGAGAGGGACATTCATCCTTATTGTTGTCTGTGCCCTCGTGTTGCTTTTTTGGCTTAAAACGGGATGGAGGACATTGGCTAGGTATTTAGTCAGGGGGAGTTTTCTAACTCTGAGCATAATGGTTTTTCTGGCACTATGGGCACTCATTGGCTTTGACCGTCTGTTTATCCTGTTTCATGAGGTAAGCTTCTCCAATGAGTTCTGGATATTGGACCCTACCAGGGATTACCTGATCATGCTTTTCCCCGGTGGATTTTTCTATGATGCAACGATATTAGCTTTTGGGGCTGTGATATTAGAAGCCTTGCTTATTGGCGGCATTTCTATGGGTGCACTAAAGACGGTAAAGCGTGAAAGTAGCTGTCCTAATAGTTGAGGTGGTATCCGATACTACATATGGCAGCTACTACAACTGGATGAAGTACAGCCGGAACAAGAACTGCCGGTGCCTGCTATTGGAGCCGATTCCCCGTTACTTCCTTTGGAGAAAGATGCGAAGCGAGAAAAGGCCCTTTTAGCAGTATGTTGACATCGAGGGCATGCGGCATTTTCATCGGCTTTACTCACTGGCCGTAGTAGCTCGAATTTACAGTTGCAACCGGGGCAAAGGTATTCGTAGATAGGCATTCTCTTTTCTCCACTATTACTTTAGCTTATGGCTGTCACTCCGGTCAAGCTCATATGTTTTTTTCATCCGTGCCAGAAACTGGTTGTTGTGGCATTAGTGCGGTTGTATAATACCTGAAATCAATCTAGGAAGAGCAGGAGAGTCGGTAGTTGCCAACTGAGATAGCAACCCAGAGTCTTGTTTCGTGGATCGAAGATGTCGTTTTTGCTGCTGGGGGTAAGGTTGTAGGGGCAGGCATTAGCAACAGGAGCAAGTTGTCTGTTGGCTATTTCACTGAGTATGGCTCTGTAGATGTAGACCTATTGCTGCCAGGTATCCTGGTAAAAAGTCAGGTGCGTGAGGTTGCTGAATATCTAGGTATACTCAAAATGATCATGGATAAGCCTCCTTCAGCCTGTTTATGGTGGGGAAAAACAGATCTGGTAGTTGGAGTTGGGTTATGTATGAGATTGTACCACTACTTAATGACTGCTAAGCTCTTAAAAACATTGGGGATAGGGTTTATTCTATGCTAATCGGGAGCAGCCATAAGTGTTGCCTGCCAGCAGTTCTATTTGTATCCGATGATTGCTAAGTATAGTTTGTGATAGAGTCGAATATTTTTAGGAGGTATTGAATGACTACGGAGAAGATGAAAGCCTTGGAGTTGGCAAAAAGTCACATTGAGAAGCAGTATGGAGAAGGATCGCTTATCAAGCTAGGCGAGCTTTCCTCCAAGGTACGCGCTGAAGCTATTTCTACAGGGTCGCTGAGCTTAGATCTGGCTTTGGGCATAGGCGGTATTCCCAGGGGGCGAGTTACGGAAATTTTCGGGGCTGAGGCTTCAGGAAAAACTACGGTAGCGCAGCATATAATTGCCGAAGCGCAGAAGCTCGGCGGCATTGCTGTCTATATAGATGCGGAACATGCCCTTGATGCTGATTATGCGGCTGTTTGCGGAGTAAAAGTGACGGACTTGAATGTGTCCCAGCCTGACAGTGGGGAGGAGGCTCTGGGGATTGCCGAAGAATTGGTGAGAAGCCAGGCAGTCGATTTGATTGTCATTGATAGCGTCGCTGCATTGGTGCCGAAGGCTGAGCTTGAGGGAGATATGGGTGATAGCCACATTGGTCTTCAGGCGCGTTTAATGTCGCAAGCGCTCAGAAAGCTGGTAGGTGTCATTAGCAAATCAAATACTGCGGTGGTATTCATTAATCAGCTGCGGGAGAAAGTAGGGGTCTTTTTTGGTAACCCCGAGGTAACTCCTGGTGGACGGGCATTGAAATTCTATAGCTCGGTCAGGATTGATTTGAGGCGGGGAGAGGCTATTAAGCGCGGTAATGAGGTAATTGGTAGCAGGGTTAAAGCCAGGGTGGTCAAGAATAAAATGGCGCCACCGTTCAGGGCTGCTGAATTTGACATAATGTTTAATCATGGAATAAGCAAAGAAGGGGACATTATCGATTTGGGTACTGGTTCAGGCATAATCAGAAAATCGGGGACATTCTTTTTGTATGGTGACATTAAACTAGGCCAGGGACGAGAAAACGCGAAAGAATATCTGGCCCAGCATGCTGATGAGGCAACTGAGATCGAGCGTCAGATAAAGGCTGCCATTATGGTTTCAGAGACTGCATTTACCGGCGCAAGATCTGCTGTAGATTGAGTTTTCTTTGCCCGATGAAACTGGAGTGATATAGTGGGCAAGATAACAGCTCTGAAAGAAGACAAGGTTGGCAGACGTATTAAGGTATTTGTTGACGGTTTTTTACTGTTTGTAGCAGATAAAAAGGTGATTACCAAAGCCGGCCTTCAATTGGGGCAAAGCTTATCAGTAGACCAGATTGAAGAGCTAAAGCGAGAGTTTCTTTTCCAGAATTGTCTTGATGCTGCGCTGCATTATCTTAGTTATCGGCCTAGAAGTGAAGCTGAGATAAGGCAAAGGTTGCATAAACGTGCTTTTGATGAAGACATAGTCGATACAATTATTGATATACTTAAGGAGCGTGGCTTGGTTAATGACGTGGCCTTTGCTGAATTCTGGAAGGATAACCGCCTGTCGTTTAGTCCTAGAAGCCGCAAATTAGTGCAGCTTGAGTTGAGACAAAAGGGTGTCTCTGCTGAAATGGCTGACGAGGTTACCAGCGAACTGGATGATGAAACCAGCGCTTATAAAGCAGGACTGAGAAAAATGCGCAGCTTAACCTCCATGGATTACGATGGGTTCCGCCTCCATCTTTTTGGCTATCTTCGCCGTCGTGGATTTAGTTACGAAGTTGCTGGACGGGTCATAAAGCGGTTGTGGCTCGACCGTCAGGCTAGTGTAACATAAAGTTTTATTCAAGTCATTGACACTTGTTCTGCAAAAGGTTAGTATTAAGCTAGAAAATAACTTAACAGGTTTGTTATATGTGGTGCGTTAGGAAAGTGAGGCAATCAAATGATGGTTACATGGTTATATTTTGTTGTAATTGCACTTGTTCTTATTGTAGGTCTGCTATGTGGCTATTTTGCTAGGCAGATATTAGCTAATCAGCAGCTCCGCAGTACTCAAAATGAAGCTAAGAGATTACTAGATGAGGCGATCGCTAAACATGAGGATATGTTGCAGAAGGCGAGGGAGGAGGCGATTAGTGTCAGACAAGCTGCAGAGGCTGACAGCAGGGAACGGCGCTACGAACTTCAAAAAATGGAAAGACGCTTTGCCCAGAAGGAGGAACGCCTTGACCATAAAATGGAGTCCATGGAGCGCCGTGAGCGTGGCATGGTAGAGCGGGAGAAATCGATCGATGTCTTGAAGGCTCAGATCGAAGAGGTACGCAATAAACAACTGCACCAGCTTGAATTGATTTCTGGTATCTCGAGCGATGAAGCTAAGCAGGAACTTATGCGGACTGTTGAGGTTGAGATACGTGAGGAAGCATCGAGACGAGTACGGGAGTGGGAAGGGCGGATAAAAGACGAGATTGATGAGAAAGCCCGCGATATTCTAGCGACGACTATCCAACGATGTGCCACTGATGTAGTGTCTGAGACCACGGTCTCTGTTGTTCCCTTGCCTAATGATGAGATGAAGGGGCGGCTTATTGGTCGTGAGGGACGTAACATTCGGGCATTGGAGCAAGCTACCGGAGTCGACCTCATCATTGACGATACCCCTGAAGCGGTGACTATTTCTAGCTTTGACCCGTTGAGGCGTGAGGTGGCTAGAGTGGCATTGACCAATCTTATACTTGATGGCCGGATTCACCCTGCAAGGATTGAGGAAGTGGTAGGGAAGGCAAGGAATGAGGTCGATGCCACAATCCGCACTGAAGGTGAACAAGCATCTCGCAAAGCTGGTGTGCACGGATTGCATCCTGAGCTGATTAAGCTTTTGGGCAGGTTGAAGTTCCGCAGTAGTTTTGGTCAAAATGTATTGATTCACAGCCTTGAAGTCGCTCATTTATCTGGTATGCTAGCGGCAGAGATTGGCGCTGACGTTGTGCTGGCTAAAAGGGCTGGACTGCTTCATGATATTGGCAAGGCGGTTGACCATGAGGTAGAAGGCTCTCATGCTGCTATCGGGGCTAATCTGATTCGCCAGTGGGACAAGTCGTCTGAGGTCGTGCAGGCCGCTGCTGAACACCATGGCGAGGCTGCTACCACTAGCTCACTTGGTTTTATTGTGGCCGCTGCTGATGCTATCAGCGGCTCGAGATTGGGTGCTCGGATGGAATCCCTAGAGCAGTATATGAAGCGTATTGAAGCTCTGGAGAATGTGGCTACTAGTTTTCCCGGAGTGGAGAGGGCTTTTGCTATCCAAGCCGGGCGTGAAGTGCGTATTTTAGTCAAGCCAGACCAGATAGACGATCTTGGCGCCATGAGAATGGCTCGTGATATCGTTGTCAGAATCGAAGAGGTGCTGCAGTATCCTGGCCAGATAAAGGTGACTGTACTGAGGGAGACGAGGGCTGTGGACTATGCCAAATAACTAGCGCAGGGGTTATTGAGTATTGCGTATATTAATGATTGGTGATGTTGTTGGTAAGCCTGGCAGGAGAGCTGTGCGTGAACTTCTACCAGGCTTATGCTCTAAATACGGCCTTGACCTGGTTATAGCTAATGGCGAGAATTCTGCGGGTGGCTTAGGCATTACCATAGATACTGCTCAAGAACTTCTCGATTGTGGCGTAAACGTAATAACAACTGGTAACCATATTTGGGCAAAGAAAGAAATCATTCCTTACCTTGATAGCGATTTACCTATTCTGCGTCCGTTGAATTTTCCTCCCGGTGTGCCCGGGCGTGGTTTCCTGATGATTGAGAACGTAATGGTGGTTAACATATTAGGGCGTGTTTTTGTAGGCGAGTTTGATTGTCCCTTCCGGGCTATTGACAGCTTGTTATCAGAGATAACAACTGCGCCCAAGGTTATCGTTGTTGACTTTCATGCCGAGGCCACTTCGGAGAAGGCAGCTATGGGAAGGTATCTCGATAGCAGAGTCAGTGCGGTATTTGGAACACATACACATGTGGGTACCGCCGATGCTTGTATATTGCCCGGTGGAACTGCGTATGTGACCGATGTAGGCATGGTTGGCCCTGAGAATTCAATTATCGGTGACGATGCTGATGCGGTGCTTTGCAGTTTCCTTACCAAGATGCCTCACCGCTTTTCCATCGGCAAAGGGAATGCTATCTTTGATGCTATGGTGATTGAGGTGAATGAATCAACTGGCAAGGCGATAAGCATCAAGCGGGTTAGGGAAAAGGGCTACGGTGAATGAAAGCCGATCTCCACTTACACACCACAGCGTCAGACGGGCGGCTTGAACCGGAAGCACTGGTTAGATTGGCGATCGAAAAAGGGCTTGATACTATCGCTATTACTGACCATGACACCATAGATGGTGTAGTTACGGCTTTAGCGGTTGCTAAGAATTTGCCTCTGCTTACAGTTATCCCTGGCGTCGAAATAAATACCGACGCGCCTCATAGCGAGGTGCATGTTCTGGGCTACTTTATCGATTATACTGATCGGAATTTAGCTATCAGTTTGCACCATCTTCGTGATTCACGGAAAGACCGGGCGCAGAAGATGATTGTGAAACTTGGTGACCTTGGTATGAAAATAGACTGGCAGAGGGTGCAGGAGCTAGCTCAGGGAGGGTCTATAGGACGTCCACATATTGCTAAGGCCTTGCTTGAGAAAGGCTATGTTAGTTCAGAAAGACAAGCTTTTGATAACTACATTGGACGTAATGGCCCTGCTTATGTAGAGCGTGAGAAGCTATTGCCGGTAGAAGCAGTAAGGTTGATTATCGGAGCTAAAGGCCTGCCGGTTCTAGCTCATCCTGCGAATATCGATAATCTTGATGAGCTTATTATAGAATTGAAGGCGGCGGGTCTAGTTGGTATCGAGGTGTATTATGGAGAATATTCTGCAGGTACAGTTGATGCGATGCTTAAAGTGGCTCATCGATATAACCTTATTCCTACAGGTGGGACTGACTATCATGCCTTCGGGCATAGCACGGAGATTATGATTGGGCAGGCACTTAGCCCATCAAAATCGGTAGAAAGTTTGTTTGCTCTGGCTAACAAGTGATAGCCTTGATTTGATAAGATGAGACTAAAGTAGCCTGCGTTAGGTGATTTGAGCTATTGACTGCTATTTTGGTGTAATGCTAGAATACATTTCGTTTTTTTTCTGGGGAGTATGGGTGAAAACTGACTGATGATTGGTTCTAGCCTAACTGCAGAGTGTGGTGTATAGAGGGAGAATGCTGTAGATTGAGGCTTAGTTGAAGGATGTTTCCCAAGAATAACAGAAAGAAAGCAGCTGACTCAGCAACGGAGAAGTCACAAGGCTTGGTAGTAAGCCGGAGGACTTTCATTGGTGTTTTGGCGGGGGTTGGTGCAACTCTTGCAGCAAGTCGCTTCTGGAAGCCCAGAGCCGGTGTTGCTTCAGAACTTGATCTAGACAAGCCTCCTTATGGGACGGTCACTGAGAAGTGGATCTCAACATCATGTTTGAATTGCCCCACTCGTTGTGCTATTAAGGTCAGAGTAACCAATGATAACGCGGTTCGCATAATAGGGAATCCACTAGCTAAGGTTTCGGAGGGAGAAACTTGCCCGCGATCCCATGTTGGCCTTCAGGTTTTGTATGATCCTGACAGAGTTCATAGCCCATTGAAAAGGACGAATTCTCTAAAAGGTAAAGGAGTAGACCCGAGATGGGCTCCAATATCGTGGGAACAGGCATTAGATGAAATAGCTAACCGCCTGAAATCGTTACGGACAAAGGGCGAGCCTTATAAACTGCTTTTTTTCCAGGGACTCAATACTATTAGCACTGAAGATTTGATTGGCCGCTTTGCCAGTGCTTACGGGACTCCAAATACCATTAGTGGTGATGGTTTAGATGATGAAGCAGATAAGGCTGGCGAGTGGATGGCAGATGGACGTTTCACTCAAAGCGCTTATGATCTTGAAAACACCAATTATATTCTAGCCTTTGGCGCGAACATCACCGAATCTCAAAAACCTCTTGCCCGGAATCTCAGGATGTGGGGCAAGATACGCCGCGAAAGACCTAACAGGGCAAAGGTTGTAGTGATTGACCCGAGGTATTCTGTAACTGCTGCTAAGGCTGATCAGTGGATACCGATAAGGCCGGGGGCTGATGGTGCCTTGGCACTTGCCATTGCGCATGTGATAATCACTGAAGGCCTGTATGACGAAGATTTTCTTGAGAAATGGACCGCAGGGTTCACTGAATATAAGGAACTGGTTCTTAGTAAGTACAATCCTGAGAACGCCGCCGCTGTAACTGGCGTTAGCGCCGGTCTCATACGCGATATAGCCAGGGAGTTTGCTAAAACAAAGCCGGCGATTGCATGGAGAGGCAGAGGTGCTACAAGTTGGCCTGACGGCTCATACACCAGCTATGCTATTTTTTGCCTTAATGCCTTGGTGGGTAGCATAGATGTTCCCGGTGGAGTGATATATCAGGAGTATCCTAGCTATAAAGATATGCCTCCGGTGGTTGAAGATAGTGTGGCAAAAGCGGGTAAAACACAGCCACGAGTTGATTTGTCTAAGTCGGTCAAGTTTATTGCTGCTGGTGTAGTTACCAACCAGGTGGCAGATTCAATTTTGGAAAGTAAACCTTATCCTGCAGAGATTGCTATAGGATTTAATAGCAACTTCAATATGTCAGCTCCTGGCACTGGTAGATGGGCCGAAGCCATGGCTAAATTGCCTTACTACATTCATGTTGCTCCATCCTTAATGGAAATGGGTCAATATGCTGACATCGTGTTGCCAGCATGTACATTCCTTGAAGAGTGGGCTTATGATCATTGTCCGCCGGGGTCGGGCTTTGCTGAAGCTAAGATCAAACAACCTGTGGTAAAGCCTCTGGGTGAGTCAAGGTTTATAGGTGACATAATCTTTGAGTTAGCACGCAGAGTTGGGTCTAGTGTATCTCAGTCGTTTGCTGGAATCGGAGATAATGCAGAAGGATTTGTGAAATATCGGACTTCAGTTTTTATTTCGTGGACTGATTTTTGTGATAGGGGCGTTTGGGTAGGGTCGGCTTATGAGTATAAGAAGTATGGGAGCATATTCCGAACTCCATCTAGAAAATTTGAGTTTGTTTCTGGCAATATGGCGGCTGTGCTCAGTCAATCTGGCAAATACTCTGGAGACAAGCTGGATAGCATGCCCCACTATACCGACGCTAAATTCTTAGGTGATGAATCAAAATATCCGCTTATGCTGGTAACATATCAACCAACGCTGGTTATCGAGAATGGAAATCAGAACTACCCATGGGCTCAAGAGATATTTATGGTCATGCATGGTCAGGGCTGGTCTAATTTTGCCGAGATTAACCGTGAGACTGCTAAGACCCTTGGGGTTAGTGATATGGACATGGTATGGGTGGAATCTACGTTCGGTAAGATGAAGGCAAGGGCAAGGGTTTTTGAAGGTATTCACCCTGGGGTTGTTGCTATTGCCAGAGGGCAGGGGCATTATGCTGACGGCAGATGGGCAAATGGTATGGGGGTAAACCCAAATGATATTATCGGTGTTGATTATGACTATTTAAGTGGGCAATCAACATTTTTCAATACGAGAGTAAAAGTTTACAGGGCATGAGGCAGAACTAAAATGGCAAGATGGGGAATGGTAATTGACTTGGACAAATGCACCGGCTGTCAAGCCTGCAGTATCGCCTGCAAATCAGAGAATAATGTGCCCTTTGGCTCTCCTGAGGAGAACACGCGAAGAATTACATCGTACTGGCATAAGGTGATTGCTGCCAGCGAGGGTGAATATCCTGCGGTAAACATTGAGATGATACCAATGCCCTGCATGCATTGTGATAATCCTCCTTGTGTAATGGTTTGCCCAGCTAAGGCAACGTATGCCCGGGAGGATGGTATTGTAATGCAGAATTTTAGAAGGTGCATCGGCTGTAAATATTGTATTGCTGCTTGCCCCTATGGAGTGCGGAATTATAATTATAAGGATCAAACAGAACAAGAATACAATATGCCGGATCTACCTCCAGATCGTTCTGTTATTGGGCCTTGGCCATATCCTCATAGGTCTCATGGTGTGGTAGAAAAATGCACTTTTTGTTTTCACCGCATTGACGCTGGCCTCAAAGAAGGCAAAAAGATCGGTGTTGATGTGGTGCCCGCTTGTGTTGATGCTTGTCCAACGAGAGCTAGAGCCTTTGGTGATTTAGATGATACTGATAGTGAGGTGTCACGCTTGCTTGCTGCCAGAGGTTCGTTTGTATTGCGTGAGGAAAAGGGGACAAGACCCAAGGTTCATTATCTATCCAAGTAAGGTGTATACATGGCCGCTGATTTTGTAGCTATTGAGGGCAGATCTAGGAATTATTATCTGGCTGTAGTAATCTTAGCAGCTCTGGTGTTTTTTGGGTTCTTTTGCTTTGGGTGGTCTTACTTTGAAGGGCACCAGGTGTTTGGTAGTAGCAATGTTATCCCCTGGGGCATGCCTATTGTGCTGGCTATCTATCTCATCGGGCTTAGTGCTGGCTCGCTTATATTATCTTCATTAACCTATGTTTTTGGCAGGATGGAGTATAAATCTATTGCCCGTATGGCGGTTTATCTGGCCATCGTACTTATTTTCGGAGCTATGATTTCCATTGCTGTAGATTTGGGCAGGCCAGAGAAATTCTGGCGTCTCTTCATGTTCTTCTACTTGAACAACATGACCTCGATGTTTGCTATTAATGGTATCCTTTACGGAGGATATTTTGTGATTAGTCTGGTCTATTTTGGTTTCATATTGGCAGGGCAACAAACAGCTACTAAAATTATGGGTACGGTAGCTGTATTGTGGGCGGTGCTTGTCCATATGGGCACTGGAGCCATATTTGGGTTTGTTGCAGCCAGAGACGCCTGGTTCTCACCAATTAAGCCTTTTGAATTCCTGGCTGCTGCACTTACCTCTGGCATGGCGCTTTTGATTGTAGTGACTGTGCTTGTCCTCAAACTCACCGGTCGTGACATCAAAAAAGATATGATTAACTCTTTGGGACGGATGCTGGCTATATTTATTATCGTGCTTGCCCTTCTCATTTTTATAGATAAATTGACCCATGTTTACGAGCCGGCACGGGAAGCCACTATTTATATGCTCTTCGGTCCATCCAGTTGGATTTTCTGGATTCTGCAAGTAGGCTTGGTGGTGGTTGTACCGCTGGTAATATTGTTCCATCCTCGTTGGGGTAAATCTATAGGTGGTATAGTTCTAGCTTCGCTTTCGGTAGTAGTTGGAGTGTTTTTCGAACGTTACTATCTGGTGATTCCGGGAGCAGCATATCCTATGCCATTGTACCCCGGGCATATTGAGGGTGTATATGGTGCCGTAGGTCTTTTTCCGATCCAGTGGGCTGAGATGGGTTTGTCGCTAGGAATTTTTACCTTGTTGGGGCTTATGTTCATGGTTGGCTTGAAATATCTGGAGACATTATCTCCCAAAGAGCTTGTAGAACAGCCTGTCAATTCTCCTGTGGAAAGTCCTGCTACGGCAGCTCAGCAATCATCCTGAACATGTGCGCCTCTATAGGTGAAACAAATACTACAGGGCGGGTGTTTTTGAGTTGGCTAAGTTACCCAACGCAGTAATTGTCCTCTGTGCTTGTCGTGGACGCATAGCTGGGAGTTTACCGCTTAGTGATATACTCCGATTCTTCCAGGTGATAGCTCCGGGTGTACAGGTCATTGTTAGTGATGACCTCTGTAAGCGTAATGCTGCTCATAATCTTAGCGAAGAGTTCGGATCGCAGGCCATGATAATAGGAGCCTGCTCCCAACTAAGGCATAAACTATATTTCTGGGATGAAGTTGCGAGTAAAGTTCCTTATTCGATACGAGTAATTGATATATTAGGCGAGTTATCTATGTCATACGATAGCATGATTGTGGCAGAACGGATTAAACTTCTACTATGGGCTCAAGTGACGAGTGTTAGCCAATTCAAACCGATTTATAAGGACAATCTGAAGCTAGCCTTTTCAAGACCTGGTGATAAGGTCAATAGGCGTGAGTTTTTAGTTTTACCTTTGCCACGATACGAGATTGTACCATTTATTGAATCGTCGAAATGCGCAGGTGGAGATAGATGTCATCTTTGCTATGATAATTGTCTATTACGAGCAGTTACTATCCGGGGAAATGTGGTAACTATTGATAATGATGTTTGCAATGGATGTGGGGCCTGTGTAGCTGAATGTCCGCGCGGTGCTGTGTATTATCCTACCTGCTCTTTTGAGGAACTCGATAGTGAGATGGAAGGACTTTTGCTTGATGACGGCGTTTCATTGGAACCGAGGATAGTTGCGGTGAGCTACCAGACCTGTCCGTCAGATTATGGCAGTGGAGCAGATGGCCAGATAACATATCCGCCTAGCATGCTGCCTTTGAAGATTCCTTGCCTGAGTGCGGTTTCTCCTTGGCTCATGTTGCGAGCTTTTGATATGGGGGCCCAAGGGTTAGCCATCGTCTCTGGTCAGAGGGAATGCCGATCCCATTTTAACGTGGCTGTATTGAAGGATAATATTGAGTTTGTCCAGGCGGTGTTGGAATATTTGGGGGTTGCACCGGAGAGGATTGAATTATTTGAAGTTAGGGAGACGAATGTAATTGAGGTCGCGGATAAGCTAGGCCGCTTTGCTGCCAAAATTATGGGTTTTGATAATACTGTGTTCAAACTAGCTGATCGCACACCGTTATCTGCCGGGGGTTTGAAATTGTCTTCGCTGGTAGCGGCTATGAGTAATCGTCTGGCGCGGAAGGCAGGGGTTAGCATATCGAAAGGTGCGGTGCCTTTTGGCAAGGTAATATTGGATGGTGCTCGTTGCACTGGATGTGGTCTGTGCGCCATGACTTGTCCTACAGATGCACTCGCACTTCAGTTAAGCGATGGTTACCAGTTGTTGTTCTATCATGGTTCTTGTGTATCCTGTGGGATATGTGTCAACGTCTGTCCTGAAAAATGCATCAAATTGCAGCGTATTCTGGAAATAGATAAAATATGCAGGGGTGAGCCTATATTCTTCGATAGTATTATAGGCTGCCGCCGTTGTGGTAAGCCTGTAGCACCAATGTCAATGATAACAAGCCTACGTTCTAGACTTCAGAAAGCCGGTATCCATACTGTTGACCAACTTGAGTTATGCCCAGTATGCAAAGCTGAGACCGTATGTTATAAGACAATAGAGAAAGAGGATAATGTAGCGAGCACAATCAACAAAAGCTTGGCCAGCAAAGGCCGGGCTGGTCTAGGGGGAATTTAATGTCAGAAGCTTTAATCAGGGGAATTGCGATTTCTGTGGAACTGGTAATATTGCTATCGATATTCTACTTTATACTCAACGGGGTGCGTTTGATCCTGTTCGATATGGGGTTAACACAGAAGTATTCGAAGATTGTAATAATGCTGCTCAGTGTAGTAGGTTGTCTAATCGTGGTTTTTCTGAGCTCCCATTTAATAACCTTCTATCCACCTAGAGAGTAGTCTAAATACAAGATTCTTAATTAAGGGGGCTGCTTTGAATTCTACAACAGAATTGTTCTGGGCAAATCAAGAGGTATATATATTAAACATATTCTTACCCATCATTATAGCTGCTTTGATCCTGCTGACTGCGCTTGTGTTGTTTTTTGCCTTCGGTTTTGGCAGGCGTGCAATGTTGTGGCGTTCAGGCAGTGCCGATAAGCGTGTCGACCAGACATGGACCAGGCTAAAGACTACTCTAGCAGTGGCCTTTGCCCATGCACGAATATTGAAGGAGGCATATCCAGGGGTAATGCACCTTTTGATTTTCTGGGGCGCTGTAATATTTGTTGTGGGCAAGATAGTCCGGTTGTTCTCCTATGTTGTGGGATTAACGGTACCACCGCAGAGCATATTCTTGTATGCCTCTTTTGCTTCTGAGGTTGGCGGAGCGATGATTATTATCGGCGGTTGTCTTGCTGTATTCCGAAGATATGTTCAGAAGCCGCCACGCCTTGATATATTACCTGACGATACTTTGATTTTCGGCTGGGTATTTATAATCTTGCTTACCGGCTACATGATTAAAGGATATCGCATCGCCATAAGTGATACCGGCAGTTCATCGGACTGGTTCTTATGGGCGCCAGTAAGTCATTTCCTTTCCTACCTCTTTCCGATGTTTATTACACAGGCTAGGAATGAAATTTTGTTGTGGCATAGAGTTCTAATTCATACTATCCCTGCAATAGTATTTTTTGCCTATGTCTATATCAGCCGTTCCCGCATGCAACATGTATGGTTGTCACCTCTGAATGTATTTTTTCGTTCACTGAAGCCGAAGGGTGCACTTATCTCCTTGGACATTGAGACTGCTGAATCGTATGGTGCCTCTAAGATAGAACACTTTACATGGAAGCAATTACTTGACCTCGATGCCTGTACCAGGTGTGGGCGGTGCCAGGATAATTGCCCGGCATATTTAAGCGGCAAAGCGCTTTCACCCAAGAAAGTTATACTTGATCTCAGGGCAGACCTATATGAAGTATATCCCATACCGTTTGTCATGAAACCCAAAGGGCCACGACGTGATATGATCTCTGAGGTTATCACAGACGAGGTGATTTGGGATTGCACTACCTGCCGTGCTTGCCAGGAGGCATGCCCTGTTTATGTCGAGCATATTCAGAAAATCGTAGATATGCGGCGCAATCTCGTTTTAGAGCAGGCGAGGATACCAGAGACGGGCGAGGCTGTTCTAAAATGTATTGAAACTAGAGGACATAGCTGCCGAGGTACTACACTTACTCGGCTTGATTGGACTAACGGGCTTGACATTAAGACTCTGGCTGAAGACAGCAATGTCGATTTAGTTTACTTCGTAGGATGCGCTTCATCCCTGGAGGATAGAAGCTCGAAAGTGGCTATCGCTTTTGCCAAGATACTAAAGGCTGCCGGTGTGAAGTTTGGCATCCTTGGAACAGAGGAGACGTGTTGTGGTGAACCATCTCGGAGGTTAGGTAATGAATATCTCTTCCAGATGCAGGCTATGAAGAATATTGAGCTATTAAAGAATTACAACGTAAAGAAGATAGTTGTTACCTGTCCGCACTGCTTTAATACCATTAAAAATGAGTATCCTCAGTTTGGTGGGGAATTTGAAGTCGTTCATCATACCCAACTTATTGCTCAGTTGATTAAGGATGGTAAGATTAAGCCAGGCCAGATTGATAATGTGAAGTTGACCTATCATGATTCTTGTTATCTCGGCAGGCATAATGATATCTATGAGCAGCCAAGGCAGATATTGAAAGGCATGTCTAAATCTAAACTGCTGGAGATGGAGCGCTCTCGGAACAAAGGATTCTGCTGTGGTGGTGGCGGTGGTAGATATTGGATGGAAGAAAAAGTTGGCAAGAGGATCAGTGAGATGCGTACCGAACAGGTTATTGAGACAGGAGCTGATGTTGTAGCCACGGCTTGTCCTTATTGCTTGCAAATGTTCGAAGATGCTATAAAGGCTAAGGCGGCAGAAGAGACACTGAAGCCGCGGGATATCGCCGAACTGCTAGCGGCACAATTGGAGAAAAGCTAACCTACCCATTTTCAAAAGCATAATTTGCTCCTTTCAGCCACTCCAATGCCATTCTGAATTTTATAAGCATTCATGGGCTCTCCGTAAACAAGCGTTAAAAGCTACTGAAGCCTTAGTGTGGGCTACTGTTTCGTTGTTTGTAAACAGGTATCCTCCTTCCTTAGCACCTACTAAAATCTGTCACACTTAACAGTGTATGCCCATTCATCCATGGCTTTTGTCATGTTTTCAGGAAAGGGCTACACTAGGGGCATGGTTCGTAGAAGCCGACCGCGGTTAACCGATGTGACAGAAAACAAGATATTACTTAATGGCCAAGCTATTCCTTATGTCGTAAAGCGCAGCATCAGGGCACGGCATGTCCGGCTGGAGATTAGGCCTGAGACAGGACTTACCGTGGTAATTCCGCGGACTTATTCTCTAGCGTGCCTACCTGATCTATTGAAGAAGAAGCAACGCTGGATTCTAGTCAATTTCATCAAGCACGAGCAAGGCTTGCCTCCCTTGAATATGCTGCAGCTCAAGTCTGGCGATGTTGTCTTGTACCTTGGTAGACTATTGAAGGTGGTAATAAAGGAGGGTGGCGTTGCCGGGCAAGTCAAGCTAGGCCGCCGCATGCTTATCGTGAGCCTAGGAAAGGCAAGCAATAAATTAAACTATATGCTGGAGCGGTGGTATCGGTCTCAGGCTGAGGAGTTATTTCAGCAGAAGACAGCGGAATGGGGCGCTAAGCTGGGAGTTAACTACAGCAAGGTGACTGTACGGGCGCAGAAACACCGCTGGGCGAGCTGTTCTCCCAGGGGTAACCTTAGCTATAACTGGAAGCTGATATTGTCTCCGGAAACTATTATTGACTACGTCGTTATCCATGAACTCTTACATCTCAAGGAGATGAATCACTCAAAGAAGTTCTGGCAGCTTGTGGCTGACTATTGCCCGGAGTGGCGTGAGCGGAAAAAATGGCTGGAAGTCCACGAAAATGAGCTTAAAGCCGGGCTGATTGCCCGCCAGTTAGCATATTCAATATAGTCCGCACCGTGGCAGGTCTTCCCGTTCAGCGGTGTCCAGCTTTACTACATACTCCTTTGACGCCAGTTCTATCAGCCTGTCGAAGGGCATCTGTGCGATGAAAAACCCTGAAGGGTGATTGCTCATCGGTGGGATCCACGAATCGACATAGAACTTTATGCCCATTTCCTCAAAATCCTTTTCTTGCTCAGGAGTCGGCATATCATCCATGTAGATAAAGACCCGTTGTATCTTTAAATTGTCCAGCACCATGCCCATGGATTTCATTTGAGCCAGGCATTCCTCTGCTGGTGCTGCAATCTGTTGCTTACGCAACTCTACCTGCAGCAGCAAAGCCTGGCTAGTCTTAGGCGTTGGAGTTGGCGAGTTGGTACATGAGGTAGCGCCGATACAGACTGTAGCGCTCAATATCACGATAGCAGTCAGGACTGCAAATAATCTAGTAGTCATTGTGGGTAGTGTAGTGTTAAAAAGACTTTTCTGTCAAATAGACGTGCTTCTGTGCGAGTTACTCGCCTTGAGTGACCGCTTTGCCGAGTCACCTGTAAGCATATGGCTTACACAGCGGATTGCAGTAGTTTTGCAGTGAGGCGGGCAAGCCGTTTCTCAACGGTTTCGTCCTTTGCAACCTGCCTGGGTGTTTTCGCTAGCGCTTTCACGGAACCTATCCATTTCATTCCACAGACAGAGGCGTATGTTTTGATGTTGGCGATAACATCCCATGGTCCTTCTTCTGCCACGGCTATGCCGGCAATCGGTTTTCCATCCAGCTTTGTCCAGATAGGGCAGGTTCTATCCATAAAGTTCTTAAGCAGGCCTGAAACCATGCCGAAGTAGACAGGCGTGCCTATGACCCAGGCATCGGCAGTTAATAATTTAGGATAAATCTCCTGCATATCGTCTTTGATTTTACAGTCGCCCTTGCGCTCTTTGCCGCCGGCCTCGCAACTGAGGCAACCATCGCATAGCTTGATATCCTTGTTCCTAAGGAGAATCAGCTCTGCTTGTGCACCGCCTTTTTCAGCCATTTCCAGCATCTTATGGAGCATCCATTCTGTATTGCCATTCCTGGGTGAGCCACAAATTCCTATCAGTTTCATTGGTCTGCCTCCATCTCACTGGGTATTATACAAGAAACAAAAAACCTCTGATTTTGCATCAGGCTACAGCAACTTGTCAAAGCCTGCCTACGATGGGGGCATAGAAAAAAATAGGGAATAATACTAGATATAGTGGTTGTCTAGGCTGTAGGTTTAGCCGAGATCAGGTCAAATGTAATTACTATATAAGCGGTAGTAGAGGGCAACATTACGCCGTATGCGGCTTACTGTGGCTATCCGAATAGAAGGCAAATGGCACAGGAGATGGGCTGGGTGAGTTTAGGATGAACTCATCATGATGCCTATGTCACGGTAGGGAAATTAGTATCTTAAAACGATGTTTTTGATATGAATGATAAGTTAATATAAAAGACAAATCATGGCCATATTTCATGGTGACACTTGCGTTTGTGCTAGATCAGATATATTATGTTATGCATAGCTATAAAATGGAGCTATTAATCAGTGAAATACCAATACTCACGAGTTGATACGGATAATCTCAATTGGTTTGCTAATGATATGACTGTGGCTTCTTTGATAGAAGCATCCATTGAATTCGGGAACCTGCATGGATTAAATGTTTCGAAGATAGAATTTAAGTATCCCATCTCAGTAATTGCTGGCAGAAACAGGTCTGGGAAATCAACGATTTTAGCAATGGTTGCGTGTGCTTTTCATAATAAGAAAGACGGATTTAGATTACCCGAAAGAAAAGTGCCGTACTATACATTTTCTGACCTTTTCATTCAAAGCTTTGAAGAGATTCCCCCAGGTGGCATTGGAATCCAATATCGTATAATGCACGATAATTGGCGTAAATCAACGAATGTGCCTGATGGTATTGGCAATCATTATCAGGTGCGATACAAGAAAAAAGAAGGCAAATGGAATAAATACTCGAGACGAGTAAATCGTAATGTGGTATTTTTCGGCGTACTTAGAGTGGTTCCACCATCAGAAAAAAGTGTTTCTAGAAACTATAAGGCATATTTTTCCGATCAGGCATCTGCAGGATGGGAAAGTCAAGTTAAAGAGGTAGTCGGTAGGATTCTAGGTACAACTTATGATGAATTTAGGATAAAAGTCTATGGGAAGTATCATCTGCCAATTGTTGTTTCACAAAGCATTCAGTATTCGGGATTCAATATGGGGGCGGGAGAAAATGCATTATTTGAGATATTTTCGATTATATATTCTACTCCTCGGGGTACGTTGCTTGTTATTGACGAAATTGAACTGGGGCTTCATGAAGATGCGCAAAGAAGATTAATCCACGAACTCAAAGATATATGCCGGGAACGACATATTCAAGTTATCTGCACAACACATTCATCAGCGATTATTGAAGAAGTTCCTCCTGAAGCATGTTTTTATGTAGAAAGTTTACCGGGGAAAACAAATATCATGACATGCGTGACACCACTTTATGCAGCTGGTAAACTCGCAGGAGAAAATACAAATGAGTTAGATATATTTGTTGAGGATCCTGATTCTGCTACATTGCTTGCGGCTTTTGTTGATACCAGCATGCGGAAACGTGTGAATATTATACCAATTGGTTCAGCTATCCCAATTATCCGTCAGATGGCTGCTAGATATAAAGACCCCAAAAATCCGAGTGTATAGCAGTCATGGACGGAGATCAAGCTCGTGCGCTCAATCTGCACAAGGATCAATTTTTAAAATCATTGGAGAGTAATAAAGATGCTGAGCAGGAAGCAGATTGGTTTATTGAAAGATTGACTTATTTGCCCGGAGATGTATGGCCAGAAAGATGGTTAATTGAAACATTAAAATCTGCAGATATAGATGGACTGGAACAACTTTTGCATGTCTCAAAAGAAGAGTTATCAACTTATCTTGATGTTGCTGCAAGCGCATCAAAGCATAATGAAGTCTATAATTTAGCCAGAAGCTTATCACTTGATCCCACAAATGTATACCATTTTTCGGCTACTTGGCTATTGAGCAAAGGGAACAATGATTTTCAACGAATCTGGGAGATTATTAATAGATTTCTTTCATGATGATATTTTCGTCCGTTAATGTTTCCCAAAATCATTTTGAGCTTCAATTCTATAACTATCGAGAATACTGCAACGCTAAATGTTGCCAGCAAGTGGACTAAACCTCATATGCTCATCCCTGATTTCATCCTGCTTAACAGTCCGATATACATCCCCTGTGATACCCACCGAAGCATGACCTAATATCCTAGATATCACCTCTAGTTTAGCTCCATTCTTTAAGGCATACGTGGCGAAGTAGTGCCTTAAGCCATGAGGTGTAATAGTAGTCTTTATGTGCAAGCCTTTTGCGCAGTCTCCTGAATGTCTGATCAATGAGATGAATATCTTGATAGCCATTATGGTTGTTGGAAGGAAATAGATAAATGCTGTCACCTGTCTGTGTCACTGTGTATTGTTTCAATAAATCAACCACAGATGGTGATATAGGCAATAAACGTTCTTTCTTTCCCTTTCCTATAACTTTGATTTCGTGGCTATTGATAAATACATTTTGCTTCTGTATCGAGCAAGCCTCAGATATCCTCATTCCTGTGTCCACCAATAGGGCGATTAATAGCCTTTCCTTTATTCTTCTTTTTGATCTAGGCCAGGCATTAAGTAGTTTATCGACATCCTCTTTATTTGGGGCTTGCCGTATCACTTTAGCCACTTTAATCAGCTTCATACCCTTTACCGGATTGTCTAACCACAAGACTTGCTCTTCGAGGAAATTGAAGAATGATTTTAATCCTTTCTGGTCATTCCTTACCTTTGTGTCAGAGACAGCTTTGAGCCTGTCAGCTAAATAAGACCTGATTATCTGGCTTGTGGGATTTGGGTATTGCTGGAGAACTTTTGTCACTGTGCATGAGTAGAGGTGAATAGTCCGCTGTGATAGCCCTCTGATATTAAGCTCATTTTGCCAGTCTAAAATACCGTAACTAGGGATAGCGAGAATTGACGCTGGCTTCGTTTGAATCAGCGAGCTTAGCAGTTGTCTTTCCTGTGGAGAAAGCTGTGATATGGTATCGAGAGCTGATTGTAGACTATTCGGAGCAACAAAAAAGGCAGAACATTTCTGCTCTGCCTTTATTTCTCGAAATTTGGTTGCGGGGGTTGGATTTGAACCAACGA
>DIKK01000032.1 GCA_002423605.1 Dehalococcoidia bacterium UBA5620 | reverse complement strand
AGAGGCCGGAGTTAGCAGACTTGCATATAGAATCACGACAGCTTCTTAAGGCTTTAGCCCACAAGCCCAGATTCACTATAGGGATACTAAGCGGCAGAGCGCTCAATGACCTGCAAAATAGAGTGGCCGTGAACGGTATAATCTATGCTGGCAACCATGGTCTTGAGATAAAAGGACCAGATATAGAATTTATCCATCCCTTGACTAACGAGATGGGCTCCATTATACGCGTTATCGGAAAAATGCTGAGCAAATCTTTTAGTAAAACGAGGGGTGTTGTGGTAGAAGACAAAGGGGCTACCTTGAGCGTACACTATCGTATGGTGGAGGATGAAGAGAAGGTAGACGAAGTGAGGAATGTTTTCGAGCAAGTAGTAGGGCTAGCTCGTTCATTGGGGAAGATCAAGACTACCTCAGGTAAGAAAGTACACGAAGTCAGACCAAACGTTCCCTGGCATAAAGGTAAAGCAGTGAGGTTCATTATGAAGCAATACGCCAAGAACGGAAGACAAAGCGGCCTTCTCCCTATATATGTGGGAGACGACCTGACCGATGAAGATGCGTTTCAGGTAATCGAAGGTTATGGCGGCATCTCCATCTATGTTGGCTCTGAAGATGCACAGACAGTAGCCGGCTACCTTTTAAACTCAACTGAGGAAGTTACCGAGTTCATACGGAGATTGGTCAGTTTGCAAGGAGGTAGAAATTGAATGAGTGGTTGACTGAAAACTGGCTTCTTGTAACTGTGCCGGTTGTGGTCTTTGTGGCCTTCTTCATTGTGGCATTGTGGGTCAGGGGAGCCACCTACAAAGCTCTTGATAAGCGCTTGAATAAAGCAAGCTGGCAAGGCAGCCAGTTCATAGTCCAAACAACGAAAACACCGTTTTTCCACTGGTGGCTGATACTGGGCGCCTTTGTAGCTATTGAGATTTCTGCGATGCCTTCATCGGACAAGGAACTGGCAGTGAAAATTTTGGGTAGCCTGCTGGTTACCTCTTTGACCTGGGTAGCTATTACTCTGACTGAGAGATTACTCAGGTTTTACATGGGCAAAATCGAGATACCTTTACCTTCAATTGGTTTAACAGTAAACGTAGTGCGGATAGCTGTCATCGTTGTTGGGGTACTGGTGCTGCTTGATATCTGGGGCGCTCCGACTACCCCAATCATCCTCGTCTTGGCTACGGTGATCTTGGTAGTGGTCATAGCCACTCGTAATACGATACTGAATCTCTTCTCCGGGTTCGAACTGATGTCCGGTAACCTTTTAAACGTGGGAGACTATATAAAGCTTGAGTCGGGGGAAGAAGGTTATATTGAAGATATTGCCTGGGTCAATACAAAAATAAAGACTCTTGGCGGCAATATCATACTAGTGCCGAACGGCAAATTTACCCAGACGACGGTTACAAATTATGGTCGTCCGTTAAAGAAAGCAACGAAGCCCTTCCATTTTTATACACGGCTCCACTTGAAGGAACTTACAGGGCTCAAGGCAAGCAATATAGCGGAATTGGCTCGGATACTGAATGAAGTTCCAGACTCAGTAGTTTATTACCATACCCATCATTTTCTGGAGGAGCATCAATATTTGACTCCAGAACCTGCTAATGACTTCGCCTTGTGGATAAGTGATGCCATCGGTGATGAAGCCCTGGCTGAAAAGCTAGCCAGTATAGATATATTTGAATTCCCCAATATAGGTGCTTTGAGAACCAGGCTTGTATCGGTCATTAATGAATACCTGTCAACGAATCCCAATAGCAGAGTCGCTCCCGAGGGAAGGGAATTCCACTTTATCAAATCAACAAGTGTAATCCTACCTACAGCCTACGTTGCCAACGATCTCCGGGAGTTTATACAGGTCTTGCGCGGGATAACCATCGATTCGCTTTACTTCCATGTGTTTGAGTCTAGGTTGCGGCTTCAGAAAGGCACCAATGATTTTTCTACCTGGCTTCAAGAATGCCTGGGAGAAGATGACCTGGCTAACAAGATTGCCAAGCTGGACCCTTATAATTACACTTTGGAAGGTTTAAGGTCAGCGATAATACAGCTTATCGAAAAACGGATAAAATAGAGGATTTCATTGGGCAGCGAATTATTACACAAATCAGCAGCTAAGATACCGGACTATGAACCCATCGTTGGTAAAAACACCATCGAGGAACTACGGATGCTCGCAGACAAACTGTCTGGGAAGGTTATCCAGAACGTAAACTCCACCTTCAGCGGCGGCGGTGTAGCTGAAATTCTGTCGCGAATGGTGCCATTGTTGAGCCAGCTAGGCGTTGACGCTCGCTGGGACATTATCCAGGGAACTGAAGAGTTTTTCGAGGTAACCAAGAAGTTTCACAATGCTTTGCATGGCAAGAAGGAAAAGCTCACGACAGCGGACTTTGCATTGTTTCAGGAAGTGAGCCAGAAAAATATCGATGATTTCAAATCTTACGGCGATTTCAATTTAATTCACGACCCACAGCCAGCAGCTTTAATAGCCAGGAAAAAAGATATGGGTGGGAAATGGGTCTGGCGATGCCACATCGATGTATCGAACCCCAATAAAAAAGTTTGGCAATACTTGCGAGATTTTGTGGTCCAATATGATGCCGCCGTTTTTTCATCTCCCAACTTCGCCCAGCAATTACCCATCCGCCAATTGCTGATTTCTCCGTCGATAGACCCGCTCAGCGATAAGAACAAAGAGCTTACATCTGAAACTATCGATGCAGTATTACACAAATATAACCTGGACAAAGACAAACCGATGGTCATTCAGATTTCGCGGTTTGACTACTTGAAGGACCCGGTGGGTGTGATACAGGCTTTTGAAATTGTGAGAAAAAGCATAGAGTGTCAACTTGTATTAGCCGGTGGTACCGCTACGGATGACCCCGAAAGTGAAGAGGTACTTGAAAAAGTCAGAGAACGGGCAGCCGGCAACCCAGATATTCACATCTTGCTAATCACACCGGGCAGCGACATAGAAATAAACGCATTGCAGCGAGCAGCCGCTGTCATTATACAGAAATCCATCAAAGAAGGTTTCGGCTTGACCATAAGTGAAGCTCTTTGGAAAGGTAAACCCGTGGTGGCTTCCGCTGTTGGTGGAATACCGCTCCAGGTCAAAAACAAATTGACCGGTCTGCTTTGTCACAGCATTGAAGGGGCAGCTTTCGACCTGCGGCAGCTATTGAGCAATCCAGATTATGCCAGTTGGCTAGGTAAGAATGGCCGAGAGCATGTGCGGCAGAACTTTTTGATTACGCGCCATCTTAAAGACTATTTACTTCTCTTTCTATCCTTAGACTACACATCTGATTTGATTTATCTATGAGGTTGGTACATCGCCAGACAATTGAGTATATGTGGCTTACGGGTTTGATGCCAATCTAGGCTGCTGTAAGTGGGGTCGTCATAAATGGTTATTGATACGCAATAACATACTAATCATGGTTCGGGAGGTGTATGAAAAATGTGTTTGTACAGCGATAAAGTAGAAAAGCTGAGAAATTTATGAATATTTATACTATTTTGCATCTTACAGCTAAATCTTTTGGTGGGGTAGGTCTAGGCCTACTATTGGCAAACTGGCTACCTACATGGACATGGTGGATCTTCATGGTTATTGCTTGCGTAATAGCGATACCTGTTGTTTGGCACTTTTTTAACGAGTAACATACACCGAATTTTCTATTTGATGTACAAATTTATGGAGTATCTGCCAATCTCGTTTTTTAAGAATTAGCTGATCCGTTCATAGGCTAGCGCTTATTATAAATAACTCAATCTCTGAGAGCACTTACATTGGTTTGGGTAAAGTTTGCAATCTGTTTGGTCGTAATCGTTGTCGCTGGAACTAAGCTTTCCAAATATGGAGATTTAATTGCGCACAAAACAGGCCTGGGACGTGTATGGATCGGTGTAGTCCTTCTCGCCACTATAACTTCTTTGCCAGAACTAGCTACCGGCATCAGCTCAGTAACACTGATAGGCAAACCAGATTTAACCTTAGGCGACCTCTTTGGATCTAACTTGATAAACCTGGCTATCATCGCCCTCATTGATGTTTTCTACACACGTGGTCCGGTGCTGCATTTCTTGGGGACTGGCATCGTATTGACTACTGTTTTGAGCACCATGCTTATTGCCGCAGTGGCAATGTTTCTTTATATCGCCCAAAATGTATCTTCTCTTGGTATCGTGAACTATCTGGGGCTCTACTCCATAATATTTTTATGCTTTTACCTCCTGGCCCAGTACATGATATTCCGCTTCCAGCAGCCCCAACAACATCAACCCCCCGGTAATGAGTCAATAACAATAGACCACGAAAGTATGTCCATTGTGAAAATAGCTGGTTTCTTTGCTATAGCAGCGCTGGCAACTATTGGAGCAGGCACATGGCTGGGGTTCATCGGTAACGAGATAGCTGAGGTCACCGGTCTAAAGGCTGGTTTCGTTGGCACGCTATTTCTGGCCATATGCACGTCTGCGCCTGAGATTGTAGTCTCAATTTCAGCAGTACGCCTGGGTGCGCCGGAGATGGCGGTTGGCAATGTGATAGGCAGTAACTTGTTTAATATGGGAGTTGTCGTTTTTATCGACGACCTATTTTACACTGCTGGACCCATCTTGTCTTACGCATCCATGGACCACATCAGCACAGCTCTATTTGCCGTGTTGATGAGCTGTGTTGTCATTATCGGGCTTATTTTCCGGCCGCGATTTTGGCCACGTGTTTGGGTTGACGTAGACACCACAATTCTGGCTATTTTGTATTTCGGTGCAATTGTGACGCTATATTTTATGGAGAAACCTTAGTGGACTTGCCCCTTTTTCTTGATTTCCAGCCTAACATTAATGCTGGACTGATTTTTCCGAGGGGGGCAGCTCAGGCTATTCGAAAAGGCTACGTATAGTAAAGGAATCGGGATTATATACTTGATACATCTATACTGAGATAACATTGTAATTTAGATAGAATTTCTCCCATGGCCTCATTCGCCATATTCTATAGACTGGCGTCAAGTATGTAATTCCAGCGGATTACATAGTCAGGCGTAAGAGCTAATTTTAGCAGTTCGGAATTCAGTCCAAACTATACTGCACACAGGGAGGTGACAAGATGACAGAGATAGAAAAAGCAGCGGAACTACATGAACGATACGGCCCGTTAGATTACCCTATAGATGTCGAAGACATTGCCAGGAGAGAGGGACTAACAATAACCAATTGGCCTCTACTTCCGCCAGTTGAAGAAGTCAAGGTAGGGCAGAACGTTGGATTAAGGGACGGATTGTCCAGCGAATGGCGCAGATGGGATATTGCTCATGTGCTGGGACACCATCTATTGTTGCACCGCGGAAATCAGCTAGTTTTTCGCACACGGTCAGACAAAAGCAAGAAGATGAGGCAGACAAGTTCGCTGCCCATTTTCTTATGCCTGAGGAGAAGCTTCTAGAATTAAAAGGTAAGAGAGTCAAAGAATCGGCAGAATATTTTGGGGTGCCAGAAGAGATGGTCAGACTAAGGTTAACATTTTTCGGTGCAAATATAAAGAGGGATTCGCAACACTTATAAAGGGGGATACTTGAATTGTGACTTGTTCTAGGACTAGGTAACATCTCGATGTTTCGTCACCTGGCTGAACAAAATGGCTAATTGTTTGTTTTTGTAATTGATTAGAATGCAACCTTGATAAAGGGAATCAGGTTGTAGTAACTCGATAAATCAAATAAAGAGCACACCACACAGCAAACCCGGTTGACAATATAAAACTAGAAGTGTATAGGCAATTAAGATTAACTGACTATTATATTATCAAGATATTGTAGTATTAATGTAGCTCTTTCTTGCAAGAAGGTGTCATACTGATTTTTCTGATATATTTCTTTACGTGGAGGCATTAGATTGGAGTCGAGAATTTGTGAATAAGCACCAGAAGGGATAACATTAAAAATATAATCCGACGGTGGTTTGCCCGAGATAGTTTTGTTCGAATCCGCTGGTATAAAGGAAAAATTACAAAGTGAGTTTATTTTTTCAGTTTCAACCTCTTTGTTTTTCAAGAAGGTTTTTGGGAAAATATGATGAAACTCTTTCGAGTTATATTTTGAGAGAGCAGTTCCAAGGTCAATTTTGTTTCCGTTTACCAAGTTAAGTGGTTTTTTTTGAGCTACTAATAAAAGAAAGGCTCTAGCAAAAGGGCTGCTTATACTAAATCTCTGATTTATTAGACTGGATTTATCAACAGAGTAGGAGTACTTCGTAATATCTGAGTAGTCGCCTTTTACTACTTTTTCAAAGAAAACGATATCATCATTCATTTTCATATCAGTTGAACCAGAATACCTCTTAGAGAACGATGTCTTCCAAAACCACTGTTTCAGAGTTTTGCTTTGTTCTTGGTCAGGAGTGTTCACTTTTGAAAAGAAAAATGCGAGAGGCACAATCTGATGCGAGTGTGGTAAAAAATCCCTTGAACTTATGTTTAATTCTGTTGATAGAAAATCTATAGTCTTCTCCAAGCTACTCTTTAGCTTATCTATACTATTTCTGACAGTCTCTGGTTGCAGTTTGATAATATCTTTGGTCTTAGTCGTTTTTTCAATAATACCAGCCAGACATTGTAAGACAATCTTGTCTGGTGTTTCTCCGAATCCTTTCGAATCTAATATCTCTTTTATTTGGTCTAGTTCTTCGCGTAAATGGAAATCTTCACCCCAAGTCCAAGCAACCATCAAATCCAGCACCGTGAGTCGTGTTCCTGTATTATTTATCCTCTCAAATATTGTACCTACCTCTTCTTTACTACGCTTTGTGGTTGTAACCACTGGTATTTCATAATTCATAAACTTAGATTGTAAATCGCGAGCTTTTTTTCTATATCTATTATTCAGTTTATTCACATCATCAAAAAACCTGTCGATGTCTAATAGTGAAGTCATTTTCAAATTTGCGTGTCCATCGACTAAATCCCCATCAGGCACGAACTTATCATCGTCTAAATCGAAATATACTTCAAAAATATCTGGGTCTATATCATAATACCTGGCATTCTGTGGGTCTCTACCTCTATCTTTGCAGAATATCGCATAAATTGTAGCTAATCTTTGTTGACCATCAAGAACGTAGTTAACAGGATACTCAGGTTCTCTTTCTGGAATTAAGAAACCCCCTATGTTTCGAGTCGATTTTAAACTTTCGCTCGTCTGCCACAGAAGTATGCTACCTATCGGATAATCTCGATAGATACTGTCCAATAATGCCAGCACCTGTTCCTGATTCCAAACAAATCCTCTTTGAAACGCTGGGATTTTGATGTCCCCCTCTTCGATTCTACTGATTATTCTATCAATCCTACGAGGAACTGAGGTGATTTCCGACAATGTCATATTTTATATATCCTTTTACACAATTAGTTTAAATAGCTGTTATTATGATAACTTACCAGCTACCGTAATAAATACTATAAGACTCTTGGTTACGCTTGTCAAAAATCAAAACTGTATAAAATTGATATAATCACTTACCGGTTGAAATAGTCACTAGGGTATGCCAATTTAACATTCTGACGAATTGTTAAATCAGTTTTCTGTCCATTTAAACAGCTAGCCTTGAGAAAGCTGAGGGCTGTAGGTAGCCAAGATCGTTAAGCCGCTTGGTGATTTTGACGCTTCCAGTTCCCGATGCATTTAGGAATATCTATCAACAATAATGCTAAAATGTATTGAAAGCAATTAAAAAAGATAGGGGGGATAATGGAAAAGCTGACATACCAAACGTTTCCGACTGTGACTCTAGCCACAAATAGATTTATAAACGTGCCAATTATTTTGCAATTCGACGATACTCCTCAAATATCTATAGTTAAGAAGCAGTCTTTGGGATTTACAACTGAAATTCCGATCTACCACTCCGATGGTACATATTTGGCCAAAGTGAACGGTACACGTATTTATCCTACTAAAGACGGGGAAAAGGCAGGTATAGTGATGGAGCATCCCGCTCACATGACGGTATGTAAAATGGGAACCATGACCCTTTTCGAAATATATCACGAAGCAGGGGACGCATTTAGAACTCATGCTGAGTTATATACCCCAAAAGGTTTCTTCGTCAAAACCTCAGATTCACCTATGCCACAAGTTATAAGCAAAACAGGCGAAGCTTTACAGGTTGGTGGCATTGTAATGAGTCATAATACCTTCGCTAACCTTCGTATAGGAATATGGCTAAAAAGTGATGGAAGCTGTTTAATAGGAGTCTCCTAAAGGGCTTCACCACTCTCCCCCTCGGTTTTGTTGTTCTGGTGTCGTCGGCATGTGGTTACATCAGATGGCGGCTGATCACACCTAGCCATAGTCACCGGAATACCGTTTAGCGACTCCGCACGATTGCAGACTGGCTGTTACGAAACCGCTACTCTGTAGGTTGCACAATACTGACTATCGTGACCTATTGAACTAAACGATGGATTGTGAACCGCTGAAAACGTATATCTTTAGGTAATCTTTTTACTAATTTGTCACTGATAAATAGAACTGGAGGAGTTCGTCTCAAATTTGCAGTTTCGTCTTACAATAAAACGCCTAATTCCAGCCCGGCTGGCATTCTTCACTCGGCTTCTCAGTAATAACCGTCCGGACGTCAAGCTGATCTGAAAACCCTTCTCAGCATGTCTTCTATTGGTTGTGGCTTCTTATCCAACCAAGGGATATTTGCATCTCGAATTTTGGCAGCAATACAGCTCAACGACTGCAGTTCGCTCGCTGAGAGGGTTCCGAACACGTCAGTTATTAAAGTAATCACGGCTGGAGCTATCTGCCTGACAACCTGTTCTCCCTGTGCTGTTAAGGTTAGCTGAATAACGCGTCTGTCCTGCTTTGAGTGCTCTCTTACTATTAGCTCTCGCTCCTCTAGCCGGTCAAGTACCGTAGTAACGGACTGTGTCTCAATTGGAATAAGATTGGAGATGTCGGTTGGTGTTAAAGGCTGTTCGGAGAGCAAAAGGGCCCAGAGGGCCATGAATTGTGATCGATTAATACCTGCGGACTGCAGTGACCGCTCAATAGCTTTTTCATGGACAGAGTAAGCTTGTACAAAAATCCCCAAGGTGACAAGAACACCCTCAGGTAGTGTTATCCGTTTTAGCTCGCCTCGAGATATTCTTGATCTGCTTGAGATTTTGCTTTGATTATCCATAAGAGCAATTACCAAATTCCAACTGGAAGTCAAATACTACCACAGGTTTTATAATAGAATCAATGACATCCTTTTTTGCTTAGTACGTTATCGTATGATATGATAACGAGTATGACGGTACGGTATTATATCTATGAAACTTCTTTGAGTCAATTAGTCGATTGCAACTCACTACTATTGTTGAAGGAGGTGTGATATGGCGTTTCCCGAGAGTGTTGTGACAGCTGCATGGAGTAGAGCAGGAGGTGCTTCCCCACCAAATCCGGCTATGTGTGAATGTAAACAAACAACTCATGACCATAGTTTTGTGAGATGTAGAAAGCCATTGGAATGGGCAAACAGAGGTAAAGAGTGCAGTGGAGCATGGGAGGCACATCATTTGAAGAGTCCAAAGGAAGACTCTGCCTTGAATTGCGGTATCTACTGCTGGAAGTGCCACAAGTCAAAATAGCGAGTCATTGTAGTCCAGCCCTATTTCTTGATACGATACTTTTCAGCTACTAATTTGCTACCCATTGAGGTACACTTGCTAGATTTAGCATTTCTCTTGTTCGTACGTCCGAGTGCGTCCAATCCAACAAATGTGAAGGAGAAAGGGGTACAATGGAATGACCCATCCCATAACTAGAGAATTAGATCCATTATTTAATCCAAAGTCGGTTGCTGTAATCGGTGCCACCAACAATCAGAATAAATGGGGATTTCATACATTCAGCAGCACATTGGATGGTTTTACTGGTGAAGTCTATCCGGTGAACAATAGAATGAAAGAGGTTCTTGGCCGCAAGGCCTTTGGTCGAGTGACAGATATACCAGGCCATGTTGATATGGCCGTCTTCGTGGTTCCTGCTATTAATGTACCCATTGCGATGAAGGACTGTGTGGCTAAGGGAGTAAAGGCAGCTGTCCTCATTTCGGCTGGTTTTGCCGAAACTGGAGTTGAGGGGAAAAAACTACAAGATGAAGTTTTAAGCATTGCTAGGCAGGGAGGCATACGTTTCATAGGTCCCAATTGCATGGGCTACTGGAGTGCCTCATCAAATCTTAGGGCTTTTATGATGCCTCTGCTGATTGAGGACGGGCCCCTGGCATTTGTGACGCAGGGCGGAAATGTTGGCGGTGCCGTTGTAATGTCAGGACACCAGCTAGGTATTGGTTTTCACCGATATGTTAGTTGTGGCTGCACTGCGGATATACAGGTAGAAGACTATATTGAATGTTTTGGCGATGATCCTAAGGTGAAGGTAATTTTGGCCTATATCGAAGGTCTAACTGATGGGAGACGCTTCCTTGAGAAAGTGAAGAAGGTCACGCCAAAAAAGCCTGTAATCGTTTTGAAGGCGGGAAAAACCTCGGCTGCTGCTGGGGCAATCACCTCGCACTCGGGTTCTTTGGCTGGTTCAAACGAGACCTATAATGCAGCATTTAAGAGTATCGGAGTAACCAGAGTTGATAATCCTGAGGAGCTACTTGACGTCGCCATAGGATTTCTATATCAACCGCTTCCTAAAGGTAGGAACGTGGCAATTCTAACTCCCGGTGGGAGCTACGGCGTGCTGTGCGCCGGTGACTGTGCTTCGGAGGGCTTAAACGTTTTAGCGCTACCTGACGAGACTATTGCAGCCCTGGACAAGGTTTTTCCTCCTCGCTGGAGCCGTCGCAATCCCGTTGATCCAGCCGGGGACCGTAACTTTATAGGCTATCTCACAGCCCCTGAGAAGTTATTGCAGGTTGAAAATGTGGATTCGCTCATTTTTGTAGGTTTTGGTGGATTTTCAACTTTCGCCCCGACCATGTTTTCAATGGACTCGAATGTTGGCGCTGGTTTAGCAGAAATGATACCGGCCATTTCTACCGCATTTGAATCGCAAGATGTCGCAGAGATCAGTAAAATCATAAGTCCAGCAATTGCTACAATAGGCTCAGCAATGGGAACTCATGACGAGGAAATACAACGGTTAACTCGATTGATTGCATCTGCCATTGCTGCAAGAAGGATTGCTCCTTTGTTCCAATCCATATCTCCTTCATTACCGGGCTCCAGTGAAGCTGAAAATGTTGGAGCCAAAGAAACAATGAGTGCTAGCGAGGCAATTGCAGGGTTTATGTTTGGCCTAGTTGAGCAGTGGATTGCTGACTACGGCAAACCTGTGCTTACCACTACTTTTGGCGAGGGCACACCTCAGTTGAGTAGTTCTCGTTTTGTTTATCCTTCTAGCAGAGCGGCAGCTAGAGTTTTAGTCAAGATGGTGGAGTATAAAGAATACTTGGAGCGAATTGGCATTTATCAAAAGTAATGTTCCAGATTAGCAGCCATACAATGTGATCTGTCCGCAAATACGGAATATTGACAATTATACGACAATAATATATTATATTTTTTGGTTTCTTTGGAATAATTAGTTTGCTGCCTAAAGCCCAAATAAATAAGTCAATAGCTGATGAAGAACAAAATAAAGGAAAAAAGGTGATGGAACAAAGTGGTCCGGTAATAAAGCTTACTTTCAGGCAGAAAGCTTTTCTTAGCAAAATTATCGATGTTTATCGGGAGATGCAAGAGCCCATTCACTATAGTGCGGTCGCTGAGCGAATGGGCTTAAGTAACTCCACTGCTTACGATATGCTTAGGCTCCTTGAACAAAAGGGTATGGTTAGTTGCATGTACGCCACCCCGAAAATGACTAAGGGACCTGGACGCTCAATCATCCTTTTTGTGCCAACGGCCCAAGCAAACGACTTGTTCGCCCATCTGGCCAGTGGGTTCGACGACAAAACAGAATGGGAAGGTTTAAAAACCTATGTTATATCCCGTCTGCGTAAAGGCGAAGCGCATGAATACAATGACGTTCTACACCAGCTACTTGCACGAATACCGGAGGCACGTTCACCACGGGTGCGCTGTGCAGAGATTATGACTGCCTTCTTAATCACTTTGAGACAGACCAAGTACGACTTTAGCCGCCAGAGTCTGTTGAATAAACTACTACAGACAAGAGGAAATAGGCCAACGATGAATCTATTGGCCGGACTCACCCTGGGGTTGTGCCTGACTAGTCGTATTGAGCATCGCCACTTGAGTAGTTTCCAAGAGCATATAAATGAATATGAAACATCCTTGCAGCAGTTGAGTCAGGAAAAACTGACCCAACTGCACCAGTTTACGAAAGATATTTGGAGGACGCTGCGGAAAGAACAGGTTGCCTAGTTTTTAAGGCAATTATTTGGTTTCTTACGGTCATTCTACCAATGGATACACTCGATTTGAGACATAGGCAATGGACAAAGAACAAGATAGACTTAGACAACTAGCTCAGCTAGCATCTACTGCGCTTCACCCTTATGTGGTGTTCTCATTAGTAATAGCTTTGGTATCCTATGAAGGTAGCTCTTCAATTTTGGTCTGGGCTAAGTGGACGGCAGTGGCTTTGCTCTCGGCTTATGTGTTACCTATGTCTTATATGCAGACCAGAATGGCCATTGCCGCTCGGACAAGCGGTGCACAAATTAGCCTGCGCTCGTTTTTCCGGGAAAAACCAAATGAAATGCTTTCGCTTGCTTGCCTGTTTGGTATTCCTAGCGCCTTAGTTCTACACCTGTTGCACGCTCCACTCAATATCACTGCCACGGTTATCGTAGTGTCAATAACATCGGTGCTAATTGCCCTTGTCAACCGGGTGTATAGAGCCAGCTTTCATCTTGCTCTGTTTACTAGCATGACAGTACCTCTGGTTTTCATTTTCGGGTTACCTTCCCTTGTGTTAGTGCCCTTCTTTTTGTTGCTGGGATTTTCCAGGTATATCCTTGGTGAACACACTCCAAAACAACTAGTGACCGGTTTCTTTATTGGCTTACTTGTAAGCTTTGGCACTTTCGGGCTGTTTGGGCTGCTAAGTTAACTAAATCAGCAACTAAAACATATGGAGAGTCTGATGACCGTGGGAATCGTAACCGATAGCGCTTCTGGTCTGAGACCCGAGATAACTACTATGCATACGAAATTGTGTAAGGAGGTAAACGAGAAGAGTATATAGAATGATGAGAACTAAAGCGACGTTACAGTGGTTGTTCGATAAGATGGCAGACCTTATAGTCTGCTTGTGGGATCGGAAAGCAAGATTTTGGTTCCGCATGGGATGGTCACGACCGCTGAAGATTAAGGGGACAAAGAAAAGATTTGGCTAGACTTAGTGATCCTTATCAAAGGGACAAGACTGAGTGTTCAATCAAGCGCAATCCAGGTGACAGGAAGTTAAAAAGATGGGTGGGAAAATGGTGTTGCTCGTCACCTTGGTTAGATCGCATATCTGAACCATGTAGTATTTTTGGTCGTATTCGACCATAAGAGGAGGGTTAATATGGCTGTCAAAATTGTTACCGATAGCACATCTGATATTCCAGCCCAATTAGCAAAAGAACTGGACATCGCGATAATACCATTATACGTGATCTTTGGGAGCACATCCTACCGCTGCGGGATAGATATAACCGAGGACGAGTTCTATCAGAAGCTGCTAAATGGGCCTGTTTGGCCTACCACCTCCCAGCCCACCCCGGAGGATTTCATAGAAGTCTATACCCAGCTTGCTAAGGAAGCCGACGGAATTCTCTCTATTCATATATCTTCCAAGTTGAGCGGCACCATCAACTCCGCCGAGCAGGCCAAGAAGCTGGCCAATATGAAATGTCCAATTGAGATAGTTGACTCGTTGGAGATTTCCATGGCGACGGGCATTATTGTCATTGCTGCCGCCAGAATGGCCAGAGCCGGTAAAGGACTGACTGAAATCGCCGATGTTGTCCGAAAGATGGTGTCCAATACCAAACTATTGATTCTCTTTGACACACTGGAATATCTGGCTAAGGGAGGACGTATCGGCAAGGCAAAATCGCTGCTCGGTTCACTACTGAATGTCAAACCCCTGCTGACACTCAAAGATGGCGAGTTTGTGCCAGTTACCCAGGTGCACAGCCATAGCAAGGGCAAGGAAAAACTGTTGGAGTTCGTAAGCAGTGCTAAAGATATTGAAGACTTGGCAGTATTTTATACCACCATCCCTGATGAGGCCAAAGAGCTAGCCACTAGCATCACAGCAATCCCCAAAGACCGCATAGTCGTTGCACAGGTGGGTTCGGCGCTGGGCGTTCACGGTGGGCCGGGGGCACTGGGCATTGCGCTGAGAACGAAAAACTAAGTCTGGAGGGTAGGTAGTCGTCGGTATCGAATTTCGGCATGGTTCCTCCACCTGGACTTGCCCCCTTTTCTGTACCACCCATAATGCTAGTTTCGTGGCTCTTGAAGGCCGAAATGAAGTATACGTAAATTCTACCCGAAACGTGAACTACATGTCAGGACAGTTTTTGTAAAAATATACATAGGACACAGAAGCCTGTCTTGGTTAGGGAGAAGTCAATAAGGACAAAAAGAGGGTCGGGAACTTGGATTCCCGACCCTTCCTAGTTACTAAGGCTCAATCTGCTAGAAATCGAACAATGACGACTGCATCACCTCTAGCTCAGCTTTGGCTGCATCTGCCTTCTGGCGTCTTTCAGATCTATCCCTTTCGAGTCTAGCTCTGGCCCTCTGCTGGTATAGCCACTTCTTGAGCCGATCGAGGTCTGCTTTCTGGTCATCTCTGAGTGATTCTACCTTGATGTCTTGGGGCATCTCGTTCTTACCCCACCGACCATAAACCCTAGTAGCGATATAAAGGTATATCTCGCTCCAGTCGTGACCCATCGGCTGAGTTAATGAAGCCGTGTAGAGATAAGCGCAAGCCTCGGCATCGGTGCCGGTAGGATCTTCACCTTTAAGCTCCCTCATGTTGATCTCCAGCCTTTCCAGGGTGATGGCGTTTTTCAGCCAATCAGGGAGAGTATCTCCCCAGCCTCCGGGGAAGACGATGATGGGATCTGCGAGAGCACCTACCAGCTCGGAGATATAATGCTCGTCTGATTTCTGTTTGGTCTTAACCTTCGGTGTAGTTGCTTCTAGCTCATCTGTAAACAGTTCGGTCATAGTCATCCTCCTTGTTTTTATTTCGGGCATGCTTACCCTATCGACCTACGGGTCTAAAGGCCCAAATTCTGTTGAATGCCTTGCTTTTGATAGCATAGCTCTGTCTCTATCGCGCCTTTAGGGATAGCCTTGCGTACTGAGTCTATCGCCCTCTTTGCGTAGTCTAGCCGCTCAATCTCGGTGATTAGCTGGACAAGGCGGCCATCCATATAGCTGGGCAAGCTAGCTATGTTTCTGGCTTCTCTAGCTTTCGCTTTGGCCTCATCGAGAAACACCTCTGCCAGGTTGAGCTGATGTTCGACCGCATCCAGAGCCTGGCTAACCTCAAGTGCGCTCCATTTGATAGGCATGTTTTCACCTCCATTTCTTTCAGATTTTTGAGTGTAGTTACCCTACAGGCATATCGACCTATGCCGTTAGCTAACTGCTGTTATATGCAAGCAGTCATAATGACGCTGATATATGGATATAGGGTGGTTATGAAAGCCGTTCCAGAAGTCGAGCAGATATTCTGTCTTGCCTTTGATGTAGTGTTGTTCTCTTACCTGATAAAGCCGCTCGGGGTGGAGTATCCTTATCTCGGCGTTTCTGCTGCCTGAAAGGACTATTACTGCAGGGCGTCTATCGAGCTCTGGATTGTAGAATTGCGACCCCCACTGCACCTTTAGCCGACTCAATCGCAATCCCCGATACCACCAGAAGTCGCAGTGTTGGTTCACTGAGATGTTTTTCCCTTCAAGCAGGGTAAGTACTTCCTTCAGTTTGACCAGAGCTTCCTTATTCCGTTTACCTAAAGGTATCTGGACAGACCTTTTGCCCAGTCTTACCTCAGTTTTAGGTTCCACCTGGCATTGCTTCAGCTCCTCTTTTTCAAATAGACCAAGCTGGCTCATTCTTTCATCTCCTTTTTCTCTTAAATTTGTGCATAGTTACCCTATAGCTCTTGTATCTATTAGCTGTTCAGCTATGAGTTGAAGGTAAGCGTGAGATAGTTATCCTCGTCCCAGGGCAAGCTGGCAATCCAGTCCATTATCGTCTTCCTGCCGGCTTCCACCTCTTTTTGGGTTGTCCCAGGAAAGCTCAGCCTATCTTTTACAAATTTACTGGCTCGCCTTTCCATTTCATCCCTGAAGTAGGAATCGAAGGCATTGCCATCTCCTGCGCAGCCAGCTTCACCGGCCAATTCCCCGATAAAGGCATAGGCAGCTCCATCAGGACGAGGTAGATACTCGATGCTCACCTTTCCCACATCTAGACCCACTTAAATCACCTCCTCTCTTTTCAGATTTCGGGCATAGTTGCCCCATGCAAATCGACCTTTCTGTTACTTGTGTCTATATCCCTAGCCTTTGAGCCAGGTCATCTGCCTCAAGCTCACGCTCGACAAGGCGAAGCACAGCCAAGAAGCTGACAGCGCTCCACACCTGAAGGATTGACCATAGCTCATCGGGCGCATCGGGATAGCTGCCTTTACAGCTATTGATGAAAGCAGTTCCTGCAGCTCGGACAGCTTTCCCCAGCCAGGTAGAGCCACGGTCAATCTCCAGGCACAGCCTTGCCAGGTCAGCATCTGGGTTATCGCCCTGTATGCGGGACACCAGTTCAGGCAGTTCCTTGTCAATCATCACCTGAACCGAGTCCCCACTTGGCTTGACCTTGTGGCACAGGTAATCAAACACCTTTATCACCTCCTTCTTTCTGGATTTGGGCACAAATAAAGGGTGGGTTACTCCAGGTCTACCACCCTTCACCTTCCCTTTACAGGTTTTATCTATTCTTTTCTCTGGCTAATCTCTTAACCTTGGCTACCGACAGATAGTCGGGGCATTTCATGGAGCATTTCTGTTGATGCTCTTTGAGACATTCCCGCAGGCATAGCCAGTAGCATTTCCTGGTATTAGCGCACTTGTAAACCACGCTGGCTTCGCCGTTCCGCAGCTCAACATCGGCGCTATCCTTTGGGTCGCAGTGATAAATTTCAGTCATGTCCTTCCTTTCCATACCCTTCAAAAAACAAAAAAGGGGTATCCAAAAGGAAAACCCCTTCTTCTGTTTTCGTTCGGCTTTGCGTTCTATTTGGCTTTGTTCAACTTACGGCTACAGGCTCTCTTTCCTCTTCGGTTTCGGTTACCTCTTCTGGCTCGACTTCATGCTGTCTCGCCTTTCCCTTGCCTTTTCGCTTCGGCTTGCCTTCGGCTTTTTTCTCTGGCTGTGTCTCTGCCTTGGCTTCTCTCTCATTGGCTATCGCTTCGGCTTCTGCCACAGTCTTGCTTTCAGGTAAGTTCATGGGCATAACCAAGCATCGGTAACCATCGACAGTAAAGACTATCGGCGACTTTGAGCTTGCCAGCTTCATTTCAGCTATACCACCACAAGCCCTTAAGGCTTTTAGCAGGTAGTTTCCAGCTACCGCTACCCTTGCCTCGCCACTGGTTTCGGCTGATACCACCATTGAGCCTCTATCCTCTTTAGCCTCGATAGTAACCTTGTTATCGGCTACTGTTAAGCTAAGAGGTCTGAACAGCCCTTTGGTTTCATCGTCAAACCAGATAGCCAGCAGGCTTTGACAAGCCTTGACTGCCTCTTTGGTGTCGAAGCTAGCGGTAGCGATGAAATCGCTGGGAAATACCCTGTCATAATCGGGATAGCTTCCCTCTTGGCTTGCCAAGCTATACTTGATTAGCTCGGTGTCAACAATCAGCGACTTGGCAAGCAAGCCGCCGTTGTCGCTATCTGGCTTTTGGTCGAAGCTAACCTTGACCCTCTTGGCTTTCCTTAAGGCTGGTATCAAGCCTTTAACATCGTCCCTGTTGATTAAGGCTTCAGCCTCTCCAGCCTCGAAGTCAAGGCTAATCTCTCCCAGCGTAAAGCCATCGGTAGCTGTCAGGGTTAGTTTGCCGTCTTTTTGGACTGCCTTGATGCATTGGAGAACTGGTCTTGCATCATCAGCGTCAGTAAACGGCAGCACCCTAGACAAGGCTTCGGCTAGCTCGTTACCGCCGAGGTTAGGCATAACAGCGTAGCTGGGGCTTACTCGAACTTGGCAGAAGGTAAGAGGCATCTTATCCTTTAGCCAAGCTCCGTCTGTGATATAGCTTTGATGATTGCCACAGACTACCTTTAAGCCTTTACCGTTAGCCTGCAAACCGCTAGCGCTACCGTTGGCAGGTATAACTTTAACCATGTTACCGCCTGCCAGAGCCTTAAGGTAGCTCAAAAAGCCTCTCTTGCCGATGGTGGTCTCGCTATCAAATAGCATAGTCCTTTCGGCAGTTGCTCTGGAGAGAGCACCTACAAGCCTTTCCTTATGGCAAACAAAGCCCGAACCAGAACGCTTGCCTTCGATATTAAGTTGTTCCGTGTTTATCACCTCGCTTTTAGGCTTTAATGGTTAGCACGGCACTAACCAGCCTTGTATTTGACTCCAGCCAACCCGCAACCGCTGGCATTGACCATCGTCTACCTATATAGTTCCGAAAGAGGGTTGAAAAACCGCAAGTTTCTGCTGGTATTTCCTTAATTCGTTCTGCCTATAGTGGTCGAGATAGTCTTGGTCTTTACCATCTAACGGCTTGCCGACATACCTTTTATAGGCAATCTTGACTAGCCTCTTGGGGCAGCCTAACAGCCACCTTTTAGCGTCTTGCCAAGCCTCTAGGTCAATAGCTCTATCATCGGCTAAGGTCTGCCACAGCTCGGCTGTGTCTCCGTCTCCGTCCGATAGCTCACTATTAAGGCTTAACATCGTTGGCTTTCGCATCAGGTCTCGCCAGTAAGCCATCACTGTATAGCTGGCTACTCTGACCATAGCGCCTTCGGTAAAAGGTTCGTGTCCGTTGTTGCTGGCTACTTCGGCAAGCCTTAAGATGATGTCCTGTCTCAAGTCCTTTCTATCGGCAGCCTTTGCCTTGTGTTGAAACTTGTCGGCTATCTCGATATACTTTTGCCAGTCTAGCTCCATCTTGTCTCCATTCGAGGCAAGGCTAGATTTCCCTAGTCAGCCACACTGGCTAGGGATTTATAATGCCCTGCCTTACCTTGAAGGCAAGCGCTCTGGTTTAAGCTTTGTTCAGTTGTTAAGGTGCTTTGGCTCGGTTCAGCCACAGCCAGATAAAGTAGCTTGCTCCGCTCTCTGGCTTGTCCTTTCCATCTCGATGTATGCGGTTTACTTCGGCTTTGACCTGTTCCAGTGTCATGGGATAGCCAAGACGTTCAAGCCAGCTAGCGAACACCTCGTAGCTATCGGGCTTGTATCTCAAGACCCTTGCTTCGAGTGCTACCTGTCGCCAGCTTGTTGCCATACCTTTGCCTTTACGTTTGTTTAGCTTCAGTATGTAACAAAATGAGCTAATGTAAAATAAGAAAATGAACCTTCATTATCCCTCCCTCCCCGACTCCGTCGGTTGATTTCAGTGGCAAAAAGAAAAAGCCCCTGGTGTACCCAGGGGCTCTATGTGGAATAACAGATATAGCTGGTGGCTAGCTTCTTTTTGCTTTTACCGGGCGTCCGCGCTTGCCGCCGGTAGTATACTTGTGCTTCTTCCTTAGCTGTCGCAGATGCTCTCTATCCCACCTTTCACCATAGAGGGCGAAAAGCGGGTTTGACCAGGCAGCATCAGCTGCTTGCATCCCCGCTCCGGTGAGGCGGAAATATCTCCGCGGTGGCCCTGACGAATAGTGGTCTTGAAACTCAGATGGCTCTTCTTTGCCGGTGGGCTCCACCCAACCAAGCCTCTGCAAATTGGAGAAATAGACCACGAAAGAGTGAAAACGGCATCTGGTAAGCTTATAGGGTATCCTCTCCAGGTGAAGCCTTGTCCTCTCTTCAGCTTGTTCAATGGTCATCGGCGGTAAGCCTTTATTCATTCGTTGTTCCTCTTCCCGGGCGACGGTATCTTCGGCAAAGGCTCTGAGGAGAGCTCGCTTGTACCAGTAGTGGATATCCCGTTGGGGAGCGCCGACATCAGGGTCGATGTCGGGGATCTCCTCCCAGTATTTTGAAGCCTGCCCCAGCAGGAAGTCTCGGATAAACATGCCGCAGCCAAAGGGCCGGAGAAAGCCACCGCGCTCTGGTCTAAGCGGCATTGTCATACTATCTTCACCATAGACATCACGAGGCTTATCATTAGTAGCGCCGCGGCAAAGCCGGCGATATCAACCTGTTGGGGCGTTGCAGATGACACCAGCTGAATAGCTACTTGGTCTGACTGAGTTATGCTACTCGCCTCGCCGGCATTCACCTCCAGAAAGTATCGGGCTGGAGTCATAGACGTTACCAGTTGACCTGGCAGCACATTATGGGCTATATCGGTCACTGTCATGGTGCTACTGATCCGGATTATATCTATGGGGAACAGCATCTTCTCTGTAGTCACGGTAAACATGGTGTCGTTACCCAGGTCGAACAGCATGCCTGTTCCCTGAGAGAGCTGTGCTAGGCCACTAAGCCCCTGGATAAGCTCCAGATAGCTTGTCGCCAGGCTAACCTGCCATTGCTTGTCCCTTATTATCACTGCAGCTTGACCAGACATCTTTTCCCAATCCAATCTATTGCTAAATCATGCCTCTGAACATGTTCATCACCATGCCCAGCATGCCGATGCTCAGCATTCCATTAGTCATCTCCGCTGTTCCGGACGTCCCTATGCCAGTTAAGGAACCTATCATCGTCCCCATGGCGGGAAGCCCAAAGCCATAGGTGTTGTCCTTCTTCAGAGGAGCTGCCTGTGGCTTAAGGCAAAAGTAGGGAGCGAACTCCCTGGCCGATACCCAGCGAAAAGGCCAGCTCTCGCCGTAAGCTCGTCTGCCGCTCTCCCAGATGAGCCCGGTAAGACCGGATAGTATAGGTGCGGCGAAGCTTGTCCCCGACTTGAACAGGTACTCATCATCTGCCTTATGGCTGGCCATCTCCATATTAGTGCCCCAGAGAACAAAATCCGGCTTGGTATCTCCCTGCACAGTAGGGCCTCGGGATGATTTCTCCCACACCGTCAGCTCTCCGGTGGTCTCGATGGCGCCTACAGCGATGATCTCAGGCTCACAAGCTGGGAGCATGACGGTAGTCATCTTCGGGCCGGAGTTACCGGCAGCAGCGACTACGTCCAGCCCATAGTCTTTACTGGCCTGACGGCAGGCAGATCTCAGCGGGTTATCGCTGTCGCCATCGTCTTCGCCGCCCAGGCTGAAATTGATGACATTGGGATACATATTATCTGTTGGCAGGAGGTTATTTCTCTGCGCTGTCTCCACCAGCTCACAGACCTTATCGATGCCCAGGATGATGCTTTCGTCTGTGCCGTTGCCATCGTCATCGATGACCTTGATATTAAACACTTTTGCTCCTGGAGAGACGCCGGCTTTTTGATTAGGTGCATGGACTCCGCCAGCAGCCACAAAGGCCACCTGGGTGCCATGCCCGAAGATGTCGTCAAACGTGGGCGAGCTGGTGAAGTTGCTCTCGTAGACAACCTTGTCCCTCAGCGATTCATGTGATTTGTGGATACCGCTATCCAGCACTGCCACGGTGAGGCCAGCCCCGGTTAACGGTGGCGTGAAATAGGAGCGCAGAAGGAAGAATACATCCCAGAGTGTCTCCACTGTCTCCGCCGCTGGCGCTACCGCTACCATCTGGTCGCTCTTATAATCCTTGATCGGCTTTAGCACCACCCCCGGTATTCGAGAGAGCTGTGTAGCCTGTCCTTCGTCCATCTCGCAGAAGATCTGGCTCAGCAGCTTTGTCTTGGTTATGCCCTTAGCCCCAACCTTGAGGGCTTCGGCCTCTATCTGAGGTAGTGATAAACCTTTGGATATAATCGAGTAACGCATCTTAACCTTCCGTCATGGTATAGCCGTGGTGTGGCGCTGAAAACAGAACCGAGAGCCTCTGCTGTTGCTCCGGGGTCAGACCCTCTGCCCCTTCATGAGTAGAAAACTCATCAGGCGAGTAATCGGTGCCCATCTGGGTGTTTATGTGCTGGTAAAGCTCATCCAGCGTGTCGAACTTAGCTCCACAAGAACAAACCTCTTTCATTTAACACCTCCTCTAGGCAGGATAAGTCAGCTGAATGCTGTAGGTTACCTTGAGCTGTCCCGTATTAGGCACGGTTACAGTCGTGGCCAGTTTATCGCGGGATGCCAGGAAACGAGCCGCGTATGTAGTAGCAGGCCGGTAAGTATACCAAGCCATTCCTACTTCATTAACCGATACGTTGCCGCCGCTGTTATTGTTGAAATAGCGGATGAGCGAGTTCTTTAGGATCTTGTTAGCAGCATCATAGGTGATGGCATGAGCTTCGCTCTGAATATAACTGATCTGTCCTGCCCCGGTGCCATTGGCGATCTTCGTCTGCAGGGCGTAGTCCTCGAAGCTCTCGGCAGCCACGCCGCTGCCCACCATGATGCCTCTAGTGTCGTCGCCCGCCGGCGCTCGGTAGCCATAGTCAGTGCCATCTACCGAATACATAGCATTTGTTACGATTGTAAGTGGGGCAGCACCATAACGCAGGTTTCCATCGGTTTCTTTACCGTTTAGGTTGCCCGCTCCGTACGTGCCATAGTTGGCATCTTTGCCGGCCAACTGGCAGAACAGCAGATTGTAGGCATTTCGCACCCAGCTATGGCTCCTCTGCCTATGCCGGTGGATAAGCTTGCCTTCCCGGTCAAAGATCTCCAGCTCCCAAAATGCCTCGGGAATGGGGATATGAAGCTCCTGCCCCAGTTTTCTTAGCTGTGTATATCTTAGCTCCTCGTTTTTCATGGTTAACCTCCTAGTTCCCAAATCCTTGTTCAAAGATTAAATCTCTGGTCGCATCCTCTGTCCAGCTGGCACCGCTGTCGGCCGAGTAGCACCTGGCACCATTAGCATAGGTTGGCGAGGTGACGTCGGCCCTCCAGGCGAGGTAGTTGTCAGCATCGCCGCTCGGCGCCCTGACCACAATGGCATATCTGGTACCGGCAGCTAAGGCAAAAGATGCAAAAGAGACAATCAGCCAAATGTCTTTGTCTGTCGGCAACACGTTAGCGTCAAAAGTCCCGCTGGTGAGATCAGCGCCGCTGGGAAGATTGGCCGTGGTAGCCCTTATTCCCAAGGTAACCGCCCCGGGGCTGCCGGCTCTCCTGACCTTTAGCTGCACCCTGTTTATGTTATGGGCGATGCCTGGAGTGAAGGTCTGGGCCTCCCAGTTTGCGCCATAGATGCCCAGGGAAGCGTCGTCACCAGCCTGATACCTCTCATAAACACAGGTTGCGTCTCTGCTTAGCGTTGGGGCAGAAATTGAAAGCTCCTTATCAGATATGAATCCGCCACCGGAGTGGTCTTCGGCAACCTCAAGAGCTATGTTGGTTGCGGGGATAATTAAAGCTGGGTTGCCGGTAAATGCGCCGCCGGAGTGGTCTTCAGCGACGGCCAGGCTTATAACTGGTTCCATTATCGCTAGGTCGAAGGCTGCCGCCCGGTTAAGGCTGGCTGTCATATACTGGATAAGGCTCTCGATATCCTCCCACACCGGCATTAGCCCGGGGCCTCTGCTCCGCAAGAAGTTATATCCCTTCCCGGCATTGGGCGGAAGGCGGTTAGCCTCAGAGGTATCGCGGGCCAGGATATCCCCCTTTGTGGTCAGCACCGATTGAAGGATAGCCTGGGCTTTCCCTAAGGCATCGCTATTGTCCACAGCAGCACCGAGGTTCCTGATGAGATAGCTGCCCCAGTCCTTGTTGATATCTATCTCAAGCTGGGAAAGCTTGCTGATACCGCCTCCGGCTTTGATCAACAGGCTCATCACATCTCCTCCAGCATATAGTCATAGTCCACCGCCTGGCCGTTGTCGGCAGCGTTGTTGCTCTCAAGCTCCACTCTAACGGCTTGGTGTATGCCTACGGGACCATTTACCAGCCATAGTCCATCTGGGTCAGTTCCTTTGGTAAACGACTGATGATAGACCTTACGTTCTGTGCCTTTTACTCTCATAAACAGCTTGACAACTATGACAGCCCCTGCAGTCAAAGCGCTGATATTAACCACTAACGAGTGGAGCTTATATTTAATGTCATTAGTCCCTATGGTTATCAGGTCGGCGCCGGTTTCACCGCTGGTGGCTATTCCCAACTGCCAGTCGGCTGTTACCGAACTGCTTACAGGAGACTCACCACGCAGGCGATCAAACTTGACTGTTAGAGCATCAATAGCCGATAGAATGATCGACAGGTCAACCCTTTCCCTCTTGGCCTCGATGTAGAATTCTCCAGGCATCAGCTTTTCCTCTCCGCTAGCTGTTTCTTTTCCTCAGTATCTTTAAACATCGGGACTATCATTGCCCCTATCAGGCCGAGCATCATCAGAGGATAAATAAGCCCCATCAAGTCAGTGGTCTCCACTGTTGTGCCTGAGCCCGGCCAAGCGGGAGGCAAGGCTGAAGTCGTCGGCATCCTGAGGTAGGTCGACACCGAGTCCACCACCTCTTCGGTCTCCTTCTCTACCAGCAGCACGGTGAGGAGACAGTTTGTGTCCTCCAGGCGCAGCGAGCCATGGAGGCGCACCCAGTCACCTGGCTCCACCTGGAACCAGGCGTAGCCGAAGACCTTTATCGACTCTTCGCTGAGCACTGTGCTGTCCTGGGACAGATTGGATATCAGAGCGTACTCTTTGGCTGTGTCGGTGGGGTTGGCTACATAGAGGGAAAAGCCGAGATCGGTGCCAGCGATATAGGATATCCAGGGAGGCAGGTCCCAGAAGACATCCCCTTTAACCTCCGAAGAGCTTGCCATACCACTCCTTGTGCTCTTCGCCGGATACCTTGCGATATCTCATGGTGGTGGTGATACTTTGATGGCCCAGGTGCTCCTGCAATAGACGCAGGCCGTCTCCCGAGTCATCGACTCGAACCGCATTGACGGCAAAGGCATCCCTCAAACGATGGGGGCTGACTCCTTTGACGCTGCCGGTCTCAGGGTTAACCAGGTGCGGCAGGCCGGCTTTCCTGGCGCAGATGCGGATTATCTGCCATGCCCGGTGGCGGTCGATGCCGAAGATAAGCCCCTTTGTCCTGTCTCTTTTGATGAAATCCTTAAGCATCTTCAGGGTCTGATCGTCGAGCGGGAGTGTCCTCCTGCGGTGCACCTCCTGCATTTTAGCCATGGGCTTATCTACCTCCCGGCCGCATTTGGGGCAAAACCTGTGTCCTCTTCCTAGCCTGCTGGAACATTCGGGGCAGGAAAGCTTGAGGCGCTCCTTGAGATGCTGAATAGTAACCAGTCCCCGGTTGAAGTCGATGTCCTCTACCTTGATAGCCAGAGCTTCGGAGACACGACAGCCTAACCTGGAAAGCAGCCTTATCAGCAGCATATCCCTGACGCAGCTTGCCTGCTGCTCCAGCTTCTCCACCTCGCTCTGCTCCAGGTAAGTTTTCGCCATCTAATCCTGCTCCGTAGGCATGAACTGGCCCATCATGGCCATCATCATCGACATCATCATCATCCCCATGATCCCTGACCAGATAGAAGTGCCGCCGGTTATATTGATGATATCGGCCACCCTGACCTCGGTCTGAGACTGATATTCACTTATCTTGGCCATCAGGTCGTAGCCGGTGCCCGGCGAGATGGCCTCAGTGATAGGTATATCTATGCTCTCATTACAAGTGGTGAAGCTATCCAGCGACGCAGGCAGGTCCATGGGTCTCTGCACTGAGATTATCTCATCGAAGCCGAAGATCCCCAGGCTGCCGATGGCAGCATACAACGTCAGCCTCTGAGCTGGCCCGCGATAGCCGAAGATGATCACCGCCCTCAGGGTGTCGCCGATAGCTAGCTCCACAACCTGTGGAGACTCAAGCGAGATCACCTGCAGCATGGTTACACCTTGGCCCAGGTAGATATCTGGAAGTTTTGAAACTCGGCGGCTGCGCTCAAGACCGTGATAACGTCGTAGACCACCGGCGAGATCGCTAGGTCGCTGTTGCCCTCCATAATCTTGGCGTAGATCTCATATCCAGAGCCAGCAGCGATTTTAGTGGTATCTATGGCGATATCAACGTAATCCGACCTTGTGATCCAGCTCGTGGACTCCGGCAGCGATATCTGCCGAGAGGCATTAACCTTCTCGTCAAACCACACCGCCTGGACGCCGATGGCGCCGTATAGGGCGAGGGTCTTAGCCGGCCCGCGATAGGAATAGCCTACGGTTATCCTCACCGTATCGCCGTTTCTTACCTCGATGATGCTGCCCAGGGGATAGTAAAAGGAATAGCCCGGATATTGAGCGGGCAGCACCTGTAAAGTCTGTATATTCATAGCATCACCTCCTTAGACCTTCTGATATTGCGTTACTTGGAAACCCGAGACCTCAGGCGCTGCCGCCGCCAGCAGCAGGTCCTTCTCTTTCCCGCTATCGTTAATCCACTGGGAGCCATCCCACCACCAGCCATAGGCAGTGACCTTCACGTCTTTATTGGGCATGATGGCGTTAGCCCGAAAATAGATGGTCTGCAGCATCTCTGCCCAGGCATAAGCTGGGTCGAAACTGAGCTGTGTCGAATCCCAGGTTGCGGTAGCCGAGATGTACAAGCCCTGGCTGCCGGTATTTTTGAGCCTCACCGAGACCACCACTGCCTCTCCTGCCGAGGCGTAGTCCCTGGGCTCGCCGCCTACGGCTGTTATGATGTCCAGAATGAACGTGTTGGCCATTTATACCGTGCCTCATTTCCTTTTCCAGATAGACCAGCCGATGAGGATGCCGATGCCCATGCTGAAGCTGATCCAGAAGAGCAGAAAGAAGAACATCCTGTAATACTCATAACAATCCATTATCTGCTTGTTCGCAGAATCTCCTCGGCTAACCCTCCCAGGGAATACAGGGTTTGTTGTTGTGGAGCCAGCTTAGCCTTCCAGTCAATGCCGCTCTGGGCAAGCTGGTAGAGATCCTGCTGTTTCTCCAAAGTTCGTCTCAGGTCCAGTAGAATTGCATAGTAAGCCATGCCAGCACGTCTGGCCTTGCTGTCTATATCCGTGCCCGCAACACATGTGGTGCAGGTGGGGCAGCCGGGTTCGCTAGCGTGCTGCATGGCTTCATCCAGGCTGTAGCCCCAGATATAATGGAATGCTTCCCCAGCCAGGCCGACAAGATAGTTCCAGTAATCCATTGCCTGGCTGATATGGCCAGCTCTGGTCACCACCCCTTTGTCCCTGGCTTCATAGAAGATGGTGCAGGGGTTGACCTCGGTGTATGTGGGGCCGACATCTTTCAATACCGCTTCATGAAAAGAAGCGATGTCCAGCTCAGGAATTGGCTCTACCGGCTTTGTCTCCTCAATCGGCGCTGGCTGGGTGACAGCTGGTGGGCTAATAACCGGCTTGGGATCAGACGGTTCCGTAGCTTCTGGCGTGGCTTCCTGCAATTGATTCTTGAGCATGAAGCCCAGGTTTTTGAATGCCCTGTCGCCGAACCAGAAGACGAAGATGGCCACCGTGAGATAGGCAAGCCAGATGGGCTCGATAAGCCTGGCGAAGACGCCGAAGATAAAGGCGATGCCGAAGATTAAAGTCAGAACGGGCCTGACCAGCCCTCTGATGACCTCAATACTGTTGTTATTCATTTCGTTACCTCCTTGTAGTCTCAGCGGTATCGCGTCCCTTTATGGCTTCCTTGACCGCCTTAACTGCATTAGCCACCACTATGGCGGCGATGGCAAGCGTCATCACCACGGGGATCACCTCCTGTAGAAACTGGCCCGTGTACTGCTGGCTCTGGTACTGCTGGTTCATTTCGCCTCCCTAGAAGTCGCCATTCCCCCGGTCATATTCGATATCAGGTACATAGCTACCCCCATAATGCCGATATACGTTACAGCTTCAACCATCTCCTTCACCGACTCCGGTAGGATCAGCCAGAGACCAGCCATGATCAGCGGCGGCAGCACCAGAGATGCCAAAAGTCCAATGATCCAGCCCCACCAGACCATCCCTTTCTGCCAGCAGATGTAGAGGACAGGCTGAGTGGGATCGGCAAAGGCGATGTTTTGCTGTTCAGGCCAGGTCGATACACCCGTCTCCAGGCACCTTTGGTTCAGCTCCGCTGCCAGGTAATCGAAGTCAGACGGCCGATGCTCGAACGTAAGCTGCGCCAGCATGCGGCTGCCCTCCTCCTGACCCTCCTCCATAGGTTGAAATGCCCCAAGCTGACTAAAGCCGGTAACCGATCCTATAGAGATAGACTTATATCCCGGCGGCAGGACGGTATCAAACACGCTGTACCTCCTTTCAGCTAGAGAGGCCTGCGGTCAGGGACAAAGCCGCAGCCTGTCCATGACCATATATCGCTTGTTGCCTATACCAGCCGCTTGCCGCCTCGCCCGTAGATATTGAGATAGAAGTCTTTGTCCACGGTGAAGGCTACAGTTACCGTCAGTCTCAGCACCAGCTTATCGCCGCCTACCAGCCGGAGTTCTTCGCCCAGATGGCCAGCCGAAGCCAGGTCATAGTTAGTGGTGGCTCCCATGGCGGTGACATCAGCCGAAAGATAATCCTTATTGGCTGAGTCTTCTTTGGGGAAGGGGCTGACCTCGATATTGAACTTGGCAGAGCCGTCGGCGCCGGCCGCCGGACAGATGACCGAAAGCCGGTTGAGGTACCACACCTCACCTGCCGGGACCTCGATGGTGCCCTTTACCACGTCGCTTAACGCAGCTCCGTTCTTGATGGTGGCCTTAACGCCATCTCTGTCATCGACTCGGTCGATGGTATAGGCTTTTTCTGCCAGTAGGCAGAGCTCAGCCACAAAACCCTGGTTGAGTATGCCGTACTGGTTGTTTCTATGGTCCCAGACGATCACTGGGGAACCCTGGACAGCACCCGGTAGCTGCTGAGGAAATACCTCTTGCGGACTGAATATTCCCTTACCGTCTTTTCTTGGCATTACCTTAGTTTCCATATTCCCTCCTTAGGCCACCTCTTTGGTCATGCCCTTGAACATGGGCGTGATCATGGCGAATACCATGCCCAGCATCATGATGGGTAGTACCATGTTCATGATCTCGCCGATGTCGAGCTGGGTAGGCCGGTAGTAGGTGGTGACTTGCTGTGGACCGAATTGTTGTGGTGCTAGCATACGTTACCTCCTCTTTTTTCTCTCATGCCGTGCTATGCCCCCATCCCCTTGGTCATGCCCTTGAACATAGGGATTATCATGGAGAAGACCATAGCCATCATCATCATCGGCAGGATGGAGTTCAGGAGATCGCCGATGTTGAGCTGCTGTGTGCTATAGGTCGTCGCCGGACTGTACACCTGCGCCGGGCTGTAGACCTGCTGCGGGGACACCGGGGAAAATACTTGCTGTGCTGTAACCATTATTACCTCCTAGTTAGTCTTACTTCCGAAAATAGCTTCGCTCTCCTCTCAATTCACTCGGCCTCTCCCAGCGAACAAGCAGCCATGGCAGATACCCCACGAGTTAGAGATCACCGCTCAGTGCCGCCACACCGGCTATGGTCATCAGGGCTGCTGTACATCTGGTGATGTAACCGAGAACAGGGATTATCCGCCGAACATGGCTTCACGAAATTCGCGTAGCCAGATCGGGCCTTTGCCCTGGATGCCGGCCTGGTAGCCTCTGATCCTGGAGTCCCTGACGTTAGATCCCGGAGGGGCTATCCTCTGTAGACCGTTGCGATAGGCATCGGGGCTTGCTTTCCTCTGATACTTCTCTGGGGCTTCTCGCTCCAGATCTGCCCAGCTTGCGTATTTGGCCATAGTTGCATACCTCCTTGTTTGTTTCTGGGGTGCAACCCGGCCGAAAGAGGAAAGGGGTAGCCAGACCTCCTCCGGTCAGGTTGCTACCCCTTTTGACTGTAGGTTCACCGAAAAGGAAAGGCTGGTAGACCGAAACCCTTCCGGTGAACCTACCAGCCTTCTAAATTGTTAACCTTTGAGCCTAGGGCTTGGGTTCAAACATCGCCTTCTCCCAGTTACGCCATTTCTTCGCCTGGGCCAGGGCGTAGTTCTGAGCCGACTTCTTAGCCCATTTCTTAAGCTGTGGCGGCAGCTCATCAGGCTCTGGTTTTACCTTACCACCCTGTAAATAGGCTGTCAATTTGTCATGACCACCCTCAGGGTTGGGCAACAGCTTTGTCTCCGGTTGTTTTGTCTCTTGAAGGGATCTCGCCGCGGAGGCGATTATCAGGACCTTCAACAGCTCCAGCCAGCTAATCGGCATCTACGATCTTCCCCTGCATGCCGAAGTAAATGTGGAACTGAGAGCAAAGCTGATTGGTGAGACCGTCAATGAACTCCGGTAGCTGGCTCCTGGCCCAGTCGTCTTTGGGGACGAGCTTGATGTCTATTGTACCGTCCTGGTGATTCCTTACTACCTCCATGGTATAGTGCTCACCGACCTGCTTGGCTTTTTCCAGTGCCGCCTGATTGATACCGAAAACCATGCTAAACTCCTTTCTGCTTTTTCTCTATGGTGAACCCCAGTGGTGTTTCTCCTCCGCCGCCCGGGAACATCTTGTTCATTAGACTACCAAGGGTGCCTTCCAGGACCCTGGCAAAAACGCCTTCCATAGGCGACGGTGTGGAAGCGATGTCGGGCTTCTTCTGGTCGAAGTAGGCTACGACCTGAGACGCTGTCTCCCTGGCCGCCTCCTGAGCTGCCACTTGCGCCGCTTGGCCCTCAGCCAGCCTCATCTCCTGGGCCATCTTGATGATAGGAGAAGCCTGCTCAATGCCCATCTTGGACAGCTCCTGGGCGATCCTGACGCCGATGAGTATGGATTTCATGCCGTATTCCACGCCGGCATCGAATACCTCCCTGGTGCCGTTGGCCACCTCGGGCAGGTTTAGATTTTTTATCAGGTTCTCGATGGGCTGGGGCTTAACCGAGATTATCTCTTTTGTGGTAGGAGCCACATCCTTTACTTCGGCGTGCTCCAGGCGCATATGGCCTGACAAACCTTGAGTGTCTTTAAGCTCCTTGCCGCAGATTTCACATTTAACCATGCTAATTCCCTCCAGCGCTAATTTGAGTGCTAGCTTGAAACTCAGTGCTGAGCGCTCAGTGGACAGGGGAGGGGTCACCCCGACATCTATGATAGCCCCTGTACTTGGGCTGTCAATTGGTCATGACCACCCCTGACCGAAGCGGTTTAGCACCTCGATGAGTCTATCGACATCTTCTTTGGTCGTAGCTAGCCTGGCTATCCTTACCGCTTGCCTGGGGTCAGGAAAAGATGACTGCATTTGCCAAACCCTGATAGCAATGTATTCAGCCAGATGGGGATCGATTTTCTCACGTTTTATTAATATGCTAGTTGTCACTTTTAAGAATTCTGATTGTGCGTAGGCGGCAAAGCGCAATACCAGAAACCTGGAGATAAGCTCAGGTGGCATATTGAGACTGTTGGAGGCAGCGAATATCTTAGTTTGAAGCTTCGCCTCGCGCCTCCTGCCATGTTTTGTCTGGCTGAGGATGCCAGTTTCTGCTAGAGACAGCAATATGGCGATGTCCTTAGCGCCGATCCTGTCTATCTCGTCCACCAGCAAAAGTTTCGGTTCCAGGTCGAACAGTATGTCGGCGATGCCGGCCTTGGTCGCCTGGCTTCCCAGTATATACACCGCGCCGATCTTGGAAAGCTCGATCAAGAACATGGTCTTGGCGCTTGCAGGGACGCCGGTAAACAGCATGTGCACCGGCTTCTCCGACCTTAGCACTCGCCTTACCAGCTCCTTGATCTCCTCGTAGCCTTCTATGGGACTGAACAGGTCATCTGGGATCTCCAGAGGTCTTATCTCTGGTGTTGTCTCCATTGGCTCAGCCTCTGAAGCCAGCAGCTTGCCCTTCTCCGTCAGCCGGTAGCCGGTGTATGAGTTGGAGGAGAAGGTGGCCTTGATCAGGTCTTCTATTACCAGCCGGTTCAATTTCGATGGCCAGATCCTCACCTGGCGCCAGGACCAGCCCAGCGGATACTCTGTATCAGGAATAGTCTGCTCGAAGCTGGCTATCTCTTTTAGAATCTGCATATCTTGCGGCTTCATCTCCACCGCCTCTCTCTAGCGATGTGCTCATAGCTTAGGTTGACCAGCAGGAACAGGAACTCGGTGCCCTGACAGCTGCTTGTGTCCGGATGCAATATCCTGGCCAGCTCCCTGAACCTCCTCTTCACCTCATCATCGGAGCAATCCTTTCTCAATCCCAGAATCATATAGGGGTCGAAACTGGTCTTGTCAGCAAACTGCCCCAGTTTGGCTGTGTCTATAGATATCTTCATCATCTCCTGGGCGTACTGAGCCAGGCCCTCTTGGAAGTCTGCTATAACCTTATCCAACATGCTGTTGAGGGGATGCGGTTTCACAGCTCTGCCTCCTGCCAGAATCTGCGCTTGCCGGGCTGCCTCAGGTGATGAATCGCCTTTCTCACCTCCAGCCTGGCCAGCTCCTTGGAGACGCCCATCTTGCCGTCAGCCCTGGGGAGTAGCCGGCGAAGATTTTCGAAGCTGAGGGGTACACCGCCAAAGCCGAACCTCAGCCTAACTGCCTGCGCCTGGCGCTGGGGCAGCTGCGCAACGATAACAAGCACCTTTCTTTCATCCAGCAGGGGCAGCCCGTAAACGCCGAAGACCTCTATCCACAGCTTCTGGCTCGGTGTTAGGTTCTGTCTCATCTCCTGGTTTCTCCTGCAGATCTCTTAATACATGGCTACCTTGCCGCAGATGGCATCGAAACTGCTAATGCATTCAGCCAGATAGGGGCATCTCTGGCATCTGGCGACTTTATCGTTGCTGTCAGCGCACTCTTCGAGCCGATCTACCAGTTTCTCAAACCTGTTCCGGGGTACCGGCAAGCCGTTTTCCAGCTCGAAGCTTCTTAATGCCTGTATGCCCCGAGGCAAGTTTTCCCTGCTGCTCATGCCTGTTGCCAAACTTAAAGAAGTAGTCATCTCATACCTGCGTCATCTGCTGCGATAGCCAGTCTTTTATTGCTAGAAGGTGTCGTGGCAGGATATCGGTATGGCTCAGCAGGGTATCCAGCCCGTAGCAGCTCTCACCGGGATACAGGTGAATAACCGGCTTTCCTGCTTTTATCCAGACATCCAGTGCCTGCTCCACTGGCATGCCCAATATCTCAGTTACATCAACCTTCCCCCTATCCTCCACAGAAACCTTCGAAACCTTCATATCCTTCGGCTCACTCGTGACCTCACGTTCGAAGGATTTGTCGAAGGTTTTGACATCATCCTCCGAAACCTTCGTAGAAACCTTCGAAGCTGGCTCTACGTTCGGGGCGTAGGTTTCGAAGGATTCGAAGGTTTTTTCCTGGGATAAGGGGAAAATATCAGATAAACCATATGATGCCGCCAGCCGGGCTACTCGCGGCTCATCCCAGCAGATCACGGTCCGCCGACTCACAGCGTTCTTATCTTTATCAAAGCCGAGCTTCTTGGTCAGGCGCCCCACCCTCTGTGCAGTCAGTGTTGTGGCATCTTCGTCCATCTCAGATACTTTCACGGCGATGTTCTTGCCCGAAAGCTCTTTCTCTTCCTGGTGCAGCTCGATGATGGCTGCCAGCACCCTGCCTGCCGAGCTTTCACGGCGTCGGGAGAACAGCGTCTCCTGCAGCCGGTGAATGAATAGCGCCAGGCTCTGCATCATGGAGTCGTCGCCATTTACCATGACCTTGAGCGGGATAAGTATCTCCTGGAGACGTGGCTGCAGGTTGGGCTCGATAAGCTCATTGCCGAATGTCCTGCCCTTGAGCTTGAGCAGGTTGCCCAGCCTGAAGGTCAGCAGCTGCGAGCGCAGATTATCGACCTCGCTGGCAAAGGATGGCGGCAGTAAACGTGGTATTTCTTGGCGTGTCAGCGGCATCATCTCTGTGGTAAGGCAGCGGCTCTCCAGAGCTTCATCCTTGAACGGCGATCTGGTGGCGATGAGCTTGGGCCCGAACACCTGGTAGCCTCGTGGGTACCACTTGCCGTCCTCTTTGTCGGCTCGGAGCACAGGAAAGCCGGGGCGGTAGCCGTTGTTGAGGATTTTGACCATCTCTACCCAGGATGAGGAATCCTTGAAATCGGCCTCGTCGAAGACCAGCGTCCCCTGAAACTTATCTAGGATACGAAATATGGGAGAAGGGGTAGTGGCACCCGAGGCAAAGATAGGACGGAAACAAATGCCGCCTACTACCTGGAGAAACCTGGTCTTACCTGATCCCCAGTCACCGATCACCCTGAGGTAAGGTATTGAGGGGGCAAACTCGAATACCCAGGTGAGCAGAACATACAGAGTGGCGATATTCTCAAAATCGGAGGGAAGCTCGATATATCGATGGATGAACGTCTTGATCTGCCTGAATAGAGCTGACTGTGAATCATAGGGCTTCGCCGTGCTGGCGAAGTGCACTACCTGCCCCACCAGGGGATCGGCAGTGGGTATGTAGGTTACTTTTTCGGTCTGGTACTGCAGCGCTTTTATCACTGAGCCAGCTGAGGCTATAATGAAGAATCTCTCGCCCTTGTCTTCGATCACCATCTCGCCGATAACGCCATCGGGTAACACAAACCCTGGCACACTTCTCTCGGTGATCTTCAGTATCCCACTGTCGATATCTGCGGCCAGCTTCTGCGCATCCTCCAGCGAGTGATTGAGAAGATAGTCATCGATGCCGACCTTCTTCTCGCCCTGCTGGGGAAGGTAAATCGCGGTTACCTTGGCCCCACGACGTTGGAGGTGTTCAGCCAGGCGTTCTAGAGCCTTCTTCACCAGTTCTTTGATAACGACATCGGAGTCAAAGGCGAGGTAAATTGTTCTGCCTTTGAGGGCGATGTAGTCCCAGTCCGCCAGGAAGACCACGCCGCCAAGGTCGTTCTTGCCTTTGAAACCCCAGACTCCGGTGAGAGAGATGGCGCAAGCTCCGTGTGATGCCAAGGCATCGGCTTTTTTGCAGCCCTCGGTTACCCACAGAGGGACGTTGGGATCGCTGAGGGACTTATGGCAGCGCGGCGGACAGTCGAGGTGAATGCTTGAGCCGTATGGGTTTTCGTACTTGATCGGTCTACCTTGTTGGCTCAGCCGGGGATTGTCAGGGCGGTACTGGTAACTGGTTTGTTTGCCATCAGCACACCATAGTGGAATTAAGATACCAGGCGTCCTCTGCTGTGCCCTTGAGAAGCCCAGTTCCTCCAGCTCGGACTTGCCCAGCAGGCTTTTATAGCCTCGTTCCCCTATAACCTCAACGCTGATGCCGCTGCCTTCCTGGAGATGGCGAAGGTGATCGGTTAGCAGCCCAGGTATCGAATCGGAAAAGACCTGTCCGCTCATGACCATGATTTCTTTATTGCAACAGAAAACTGGGCTAGTCCTGCTGTCCCTGTTTAAGCTTCTCTTCGTAGGCTACCAGCGCATCATAGAAGTGAGACAACATCTCGATGGTGAACTTGGCAGGAGGGACTATCGCCTCAAAGTCGCTCAGGTTGACCTCTTCATTATGGAGCTGGTCGAACCACAGGGATACCTGGGCACTTTGCACCCCTCTTTTTTTGAGCTGCTTTTTCACCTTGTTCCAGATCTGCAGGAGCGCTTCATCTACAGTTGGGATATCGCTGATAGCACAATGGATTTTCTGCTCAAGGACTTCTTGGGGGAAAAGGTCGTCGGGAGCTTCTATATCGGGTGGTGGCAATAGTAACGCCTGTCCCGGCGGTATGCATGCATATCTCTGGATTTCAGCCAATGTGTAGCTCGCGGTGAGGCTCAGTACGTAGATGTTCTTTGATTTACCTTCTGGATATGTCTCTTGCGGTACGAGTTTCAGGAATAGCGGTATCATGGAAATCCTCTGGCAGATGCCCCGGATAAACTTGATGCTGGAGTTTATGTTGACGATGGAGTAAAGAGAACTGGTGTTAAGCTGGTAGACGCCGAATCCGGGGCAGTCGGGGATGAGAAATTGCAGGCTTATTACTCGGCGGCACCGGGACCGCTGATAGTACGCGCAGCTCTCAGGATTGCAGGTAATTTCCCTCAACTCGGTATCCACCGCATCTTTGGCGGCAATGGAACCTGTTGCTTTATCTACTCTGGCCACGGCGATCTCACCGTCACCACGACAGATGAGTTCCCTTGGCACGGAATAGCATTTTAGATACTGCGTCGCCCACTGGCTCTCATCCTCGGTGGGAAACATGATCTTAAGCTCTTTCGGCTTGTCGCCGAATACCTTTTTTACTTCGTCGGGGCAGACAAGGTAATCGGTGAGTGTCGGATAAGTTGTGTTTGCATCGCCTTCTTTTTTAATGCCCAAACGAATCTTGCCTTGTCTGGGCAGCCTGACTACTTTGGACACGCCTTTTATCGCCATCTAGCTGCTCCTCCTTTGTTTCCCCTGTTTCTACGGCAGTATTTTCCTTGTTGTTACCGATTAACCCTTCACGTCTTCCTATAGCAATAGCCAGGTCCAGAATGGTTTTGAGCCTTCTTTGAGCCGCAAGATCGACTTCTAGCGGCAATTCGGCTCGTTTGATTTTCTCGTCGCACTGGCTGTCTGATGTGTCTTTTCCAAGTTGCTTTTTGCGTGGCATGGCTATCCTCCTCGTTTTTCTGATAGCCTACCTTTACATCAGTGGTCTGTTCCATACGCTGTCGAGTCAGTTTCTTTAGATGAGCTCTGACAATCATGCATACTAGTATCCGCAGACCTTTGTGTACATAACCTGGCTTTGTTTTCATTGATATGCTCACTCCCCTCTTGCTATCGGAGTTGAGACCTTGGGTATGTCTGGAATATGATTTCCAATCAACCCTTCTCGCTTCCCGATGATTATGGCCAGCTCAAGCAGAGTCCTGACTCTTCTCTCTGCCTCAATATCGCCATCGTAAGGCAATATTCTCAGTTTTATCTTATGGGCAGGTGAAGCGTGTTTAAGGCTATTCATAACCCTTCTCTCAGAAGGTCTAATCAGCTAACTTGCTTATCGTCACTGTTGTCATCGGCTACAAGGTAATATCGAGCGATAGCCCTTCTTACCAGACTGCTTATGTCGGTTCTATCCTTTTCAGCTACCTCACACAAGGACTTGTAGTCTTCTCTAGATATCTGCACCCTGATTGATACCCGGTCTCTACCTACCACAGTGGGCTTACCTCTCATCATACTGGCCTCCTCAAACAGTAACCATATTACTAGTATTAAATGATGAGGTCAAGGTAATAATATCGCCACTAGAACTTCACCAAATGGTATTTATATCGCCTTAAATTGAGTTAGAAGTGGGGCGGTAGCAACCCCTTGACAGATTCAAAGTATGGTGATATTATTACCACAACGTAGAAGGGAAGCTAAAAGGAAAAAAATTATGCCGATAACGCTGGGACAGTTAATAAGAGAGTCCAGGCTCCGTGCCGGCAAGATGACACAGAAGGCGCTGGCCAAGCTAGTGGGCACCAGCATGGAAAACGTCACTTCGATTGAAAATGGGCGTAATAAGCACCCCTCTTCTGAGATCGTGGCTGGCTTGTCCAAATATCTGGATATCGAGATTGCCGATCTATATGCCGCCATGGCAGGGACATTGAACACCTATCCCTGGGAGAGAGTGGGTGAACTGGATCTTAAAGACCCAGAGCTTGAGCTTATGTTCCGTCAGGTGGATAGATTGGTAGAGGGAGAAGCCAAAGACAGGGTGAAGTCTTTTATACGATTTACGCTAGATGAGGAAAGACGAAGACGGAGGCGTGAACAGGAAGAGAAGCAGAAGTAGTCTGAGTGATTTAGTCTAGTATATTAGCCGATGGTATAAAGAAGAATGGATATGGAGAAAGAGATAGGAAACAAAGGACTTAGATGTTGTATCTATGCCAGGGTGTCATCTGATGAGCAGGCTGGCAGAAATCTATCTATACCGGCTCAGGTCGAGGCTTGTCGCTACTATGCTCAGGGCAACAACTGGACGATTGTAGCTGAATATCATGATGGCTTTGAGAGCGCCCGCCCGGGCAAGATTCGTCCCACTTTTGAAGAGATGTTGGCTGCAGCACGCCGCAAGGAGTTCGATATTATTATCGTTCATAAGCTTGACCGATTTGCTCGTGATGACTATGAGCATGTTGTTACGGAACGGGAGCTTGAGAAGCTGGGGATTCGTCTTATGAGTGTAAGTGAGCCCCTTGATGTAAGTAGTCCTGCCGGTTATCTCTCTCGCCGAATCATGCAGGTCATATCATCCTGGTATATCAAGAACCTCGCGGTAGAAGCGAAAAAAGGTATGAAACAGAAGGTTAGCCAGGGAGGTTGGGCATGGCTGGCACCGCTAGGGTATATCAATCGCAAAGAGAAAACCAATACTTGGGTAGACGTGGATTCTCAAGTTGGACCTTTGGTTACGGAAGCATTCAAAGAAATGTCTACCGGCAAATATACATTGACTGAATGGACACAACATGCCTTTAACATAGGTTATCGTAACAGATCAGGTACTAAGATATCCCGATCCAAATGGCATGATGTCTTCCATAACAGGTTTTACTTGGGCAAGACGGCATGGGGACGGAATGGCGGAGACGAGCGCGATGGCAACCATACTCCACTTGTTGATCCCATAACCTTTGCTAAAGTTCAAGAGGTGCTTGCTAAGCATGATCACTATAAGAAAAGAATTCAACGCCATGAATATCTGCTGCGTGGTCTGGTATTTTCTCTTGATGCCGATAGCCCTTGCCTGGTAACGACACAACCACGTAAGAAAGCAAGTTACTATCGTAGCAAGTCCAGAGTCAGCGGCAGCCAGATATACTACAATTGCCGACAAATCGATGACCAGGTAACTGAGTTGGTAAAATCCCTGGCAGTCGAAAAGGAAGACAGGCCAAAGCTTCAGGCTTCGTTGAATGCATTGCTGGCTGAGATGGGCAAAGAAGTTGAAGGGTCAGAGCTTTCTAAGGCACGCCAAAGGCTTGGATTTCTGGCGAATAAGAAGAGGAATATTAATCGGATGACCGCTGAAGAGGTTATAAGTTGGGACGAGTTCAGAGAGCTTCGAGACGAAGTTGAGAAGGAAGAAGCAGAGCTGACATCACGAATCGAGTTCATCACTAGACATCAGACTCTTTTTGCTGCAGATTTCGAGCTTGCCCTCGATATAGCCTGTAATCTTAATTGGCTATATGAAAAGGGTAATCTGGATGAAAGACGTCTACTAGCAGAAGCAGTATTTACGAAGCTTTTCTTAAAGGGAGACAAAGTAGTAGACTATGAACTCAATCCCCCATTCGGATTATTTTGTAATCCTAACGGACTAGGAACTATCCCAGGAGACTCCATAGACTCTGGTTCACGAGTTCGATTTGAGTCCTTAGTGGCTGGGGATCCAGGATTCGAACCTGGCCTCACGGATTCAGAGTCCGCTGTCCTACCGCTAGACTAATCCCCAGCGTACCACGATTATAACATGAGGTCATATCTCCAGCAACCGCACCTTGTGTTGAAACTACAATCGGCAAACGAGCAACCAGCCAAGCCCAAACTACAGAAGTAAAAGGCTAGCAAAGTAACAACGCTTCTACTCGCTTCCATTAAAATCTAATCAAACTTGTCAGGATGCAATGGGCTTGCTATACTCAACCCAGGATAACCAGCGTTGAAGAACCTGCAAAATCTACAACAGTCCATTGGAATCACCTTCAGGGACATCAATTTGCTCCGGCAGGCCTTTGCCCATTCATCCTATACCAACGAAATTCCAGATTCTTACCTATCCGATAACGAGAGGCTGGAGTTCCTAGGTGACGCTCTCTTAAGCTTCGTAGTCGCCGATAACCTATTCCATAGATTCCCCTATCTTGCCGAAGGTCAGCTCACTGAAATCCGCATTTCACTGGTACGACAGGAGACTTTGGCTCAACTCGCCATCGCACTCGACCTGGGCGCTTATCTCTATTTAGGCAAGGGAGAAGAGTCGACAGGCGGACGGCAGAGGCAAACCAACCTGGCAGATGCCTTAGAAGCCTTAATCGGGGCCATATTTCTGGACCAGGGGTTGCCCATTGCCAGAGATTTCATCTTGGCTCAACTGGATGGCTATCTCCAGAAAATAGAGGCCGGGGAAACAGGCAAAAACTATAAAGCTTTGCTGCAAGAATTTACTCAGGCTAAATATAAGCAGCTTCCTACATATCAGCTTCTAGAAGCCTTGGGTCCTGCCCACAGTAAAGATTTTACCACTGAGGTCAGGCTTGAGGATACTGTGCTGGGGATCGGCTCGGGTAAAACCAAGAGGGCTGCAGAGGTAGAAGCCGCTCGTATCGCCTGGGAGAAACTGACTGCTTCGTGACTCAGCCCACGACGTAAGGGCTATAGCGCGGGCCTCAAGACCACAATTTCTGTAACATCGGGCAGCTTACCGACCTTAAACTCTGCCTCTGTGGAATCGAGTTTTTTTACATTATTCTTGCCAGCAATAAACTCGTCAACTCCAGTAATGGGAAACTGCAACTTTGGTGTCTTATAATGCATGGGGAAAATAACCCTGGGCTTCAGGTCGTCACATACCTGGCTGGCGACCTTAGCATCTATAGTGTAGAAACCGCCAACAGGAATGAACAATATGTCCACAACACCGATTTCAGCAATCTGTTCCTTGCTGAGCCTATGCCCCAGGTCACCCAGATGGCAAAGCTTGAACCCATCCACGTCAAAGCAGAAAACGATATTGGCACCACGCTCTTTACCACGGGACTCGTCATGATACACAGCCACACCCTTAAACTGAACCCCTTTCATGTTCTTTATGCCACTGGCCTTTATGACTTCAGGTTTGCCCAGCACCGATGCCACATCATTATGGTCAGAGTGTGCATGGCTCACGGTAATCACATCGGCGGCTTCACTCACCGGTGCGTAGCCGACACCACCGCTGCCAGAAGCATAAGGGTCGGTGATAATTCTAATCCCCTGGTCGGAGATAATCAAAAAGCAAGAATGCCCCAACCACTTAACATTCACAACTCATACCTCTTTTACCTAGCTGAATCTATAGCCAGGTAAATCAGCGTCCGCACGCCAAACCCAGTGGCTCCCTTAACCAAATAACCCTTTTCCTTATCAGTATCCGACGTGCCAGCGATATCGATATGTGCCCAGGGTGTATCTCTCACGAATTCAGCCAGAAATTGCGCTGCAGTGATGGCGCCACCCCATCTACCACCAGAGTTTTTGATGTCAGCAATATCGCTCTTGTTCATCTCTTTGTATTCTTCATACATCGGCATCTGCCACAAACGCTCTCCCGACTCAGTGCCGGCTTTAACCAGCTTATCAATGAGCTCCTGGTTACCACCGAAGAGCCCACTGCAGAAACCACCCAGAGCAACGTGGCAAGCACCGGTCAAGGTAGCTATGTCTACCAAAGGCGATAATCCCTGTTTCACCGCATAACCTAGGGCATCAGCCAGGATAAGCCTCCCTTCAGCATCGGTGTTTACCACCTCAATAGTCTTGCCGGTGATAGCCTTAAGGACATCGCCTGGCTTGGTAGCTGTACCACTGGGCAAGTTTTCAGTAGCAGGTATGACGGCAGTAACATTAACCTTAAGCTTCAATTGTGCAACGGCGCTCACAGCTGCCATCACCGCAGCCGCACCAGCCATATCGCCTTTCATATCTGCCATGCCTTCGGATGGTTTAATGGATATGCCTCCCGAGTCAAAGGTGATGCCCTTGCCCACAAATCCCCAGGCCTTCGATGACTTCTTATCACCTTTATAACTAAGCACTATTAATTTCGGCGGCTGGCAACTCCCCTGAGCCACACCCAGGAGCGCACCCATTCCTTCTTTTTTCATCTGCTCATAGTCTAAAACAGTTAGCCCTAGGCCATGTTTTTTAGCTAGGCATTCAGCCACCTGAGCCAAGTCTGTGGGCGTCATGTGGTTTGCAGGCTCATTAACCAAATCGCGAGCCAGCATGGTAGCCTCAGCAATAATCTCACCTCTGTCACAGCCTCGCTGTAGAGCTTTCAGCTTTGCTGGTTCTTGCTCCACAATCAACAATTCTTTAACTTCCTTATCTTCGGCCACTTTGGTCATATACTTGCGAAATCTGTACAACCCCAGCAGGCTGCCCTCAGCTATGGCCTGCGCTGATGCCCCAGACTCAATCCCACCACCACCACCACCATGAACAATGGTGGCTATGCGCTGGCAATGCGTCCTCCGCAATAAACGACAGACCTCAGCTGACAAACCTCTGATTTTATCGATGTTCAACTCAGCCTGTTTGCCCAACCCGGCAACTGCTACGATTCTCGCTGGAATCTTGCCCAGGCTATGCACAATGCTGACCTCGTTAAGCTTACCCTTGATTTCACCCAGCTTGATAAGGTCGACAATAACACCACCCAGAGCCTTGTCCACGGCCCCAGTAGTTCCCTTGGGCTGCTCTACCCCTTCAAAAAGGTTGACCACAATAGCATCGGCTTCGAGCTTGGTAATATCACCCGCTATGACTTTAATCTTCAACTTAACCTCCTACACTGTCTAAGATACAAATTAGCAATTATCGTCTTTATCTTATTTATCACCGGATTAAATTATTATCCCCACAGGTCTCTGGCAATAGCTGCCATACCCAATTGTAGTTACCATACATAGCCCTGTCAACGGGATAACCAGCATCGCTTTTGCATCACTCAAAGCTTGACACATACGTGAAACAAAAGTTATACTTTTCTCCTGCGAACGGGCCATTAGCTCAGATGGTTAGAGCACGGTCCTGATAAGACCGGGGTCTGTGGTTCGAGTCCACAATGGCCCACCATTCATAGCAGCTCCCGAACCGTTAGCCCATGCTATAATGGCAAATGGTGTATTGTGTATTCCGGCTCCTTGGTTATTTCCCCATCTAGCGTTTTAGCATATTGTTCAACGCGGAGTACCATATAAATATAATAGAGATTTCCCCTCAAAGTGAGGAGTCCAATTAGTATATATCTCGAGTCGGCAAGCGTTAGTCGGCTCTTAAGCGATAGCCTACTCCTGGCTCGGTAACAATGAGCCGGGGGTGGCTCGGCTCTGGCTCAATCTTACCGCGCAGGTTGCTGATATTCACATGGAGCATATGAGATTCATTTGCATAACCTGGCCCCCAGACTTCGTGCAGTAGTTGGACATGGGTCAACATTTTACCCGCATGAAGTATGAATACTCTGAGCAACTCGTACTCATTGCGTGTTAATTTTACCTCACGGCTTGCTACCGTAACTATCCTTCGCACCAGGTCTACTTCGAGAACACCGCTCGTGAAGACTGGCTCATTCCTGGGTTGAGCGACACGTCGTAATGCGACCCGTAGCCGGGCGATTAGTTCTCCCATACTGAACGGCTTGATCAAATAATCATCGGCTCCGGCATCCAGCGCTGCAATCTTATCCACATCTGAGCCTCGTATAGACAATATGATGATTGGGACTTGTGTCCATTGGCGAAGCAGGCGCACAACTTCGACGCCATCAATATCAGGTAAGCCCAAGTCGAGGATTATTATATCGGGCCTATGGCTAGTGGCACCCGAAAGGGCATCTTGGCCAGATACTGCCTCAAAGACCGCATACTGTTGGGATTCTAAGGCAACACGTAAAAATATCCGGATAGCCTGCTCATCATCTACTACCAGCACGCGCACTTTGTTCTGGCTCATCCCATTTACCCCTTGTTCTCTGAAGCATTATTATCTACAGGCAGGATTAGTTTGATGATTGTACCACCGCCAGGGCGATTCTCGACTGCGATTTGACCGCCGTTTACCTCCATAATTCCTTTACAGATGGATAACCCCAATCCAGCACCTGGTCCATCTGTATGAGGTACACGATAAAACCTGTGGAAAATGTACGGCAGATCTTGCGGTGAAATGCCAACCCCTCGGTCAGCTACTTCGATCTCGACCCCTTGAACAACCTGCCGAGCTCCGACATCAATCGGTGAGTCGAGGGGAGAATATTTGACAGCATTGTCTATAAGATTAAATAGCACTCTTACAATGAGCGCAAAACCCACCGAAACCAAAGGCAGTCCAGCGGCTACGTCTACCCTGATTATTCGCTCACTATAACAGCCCAACTCGTCCAAAGTCACATTTATTATATCGTTCACATCAGAGGGTTGCCTGGATATTACTATTGCGCCGGCCTGTATTCTGGAGATATCAAGCAGATTAGTTATCGAATTGTTCAATCTCTCGGCCTCTCCACGGGCGACCTGAATAAGTCTCTTTTTGGCAGTATCATCTAGACCAAAGTCTTCTTGCAGACTGCTAAGCACACCTAAGACTGAAGTTATTGGCGTCCGTAGGTCATGTGAAATAGAATCCAAAAAAGTCGTTTGCAACTTCTCCGTGGCAGCTTGAGAGATCTTCATATTTAGCGTCTCCTCAGCAAAGGCTATACGCTCGATCGTCACTGCCGCAAGGTCAGCAAAAGCATCAAGAAGCCTCTCCTGTTCGGCGGTCAACTTGCTCGACGCATCACCTAACGATAGAGCCATCACTCCTACTGCTCCCCGGACAGTCATTAGCGGCACGTATTGCGATTCACTATCAGGGAGGGTATGAGTCCCGTATCCAGCTTTCCTCTGGTGCTGAAAACACCAGGCAGCTGCGGTGATTCCGTCTTTACCATAAGTGGGCTCTGCGCTTTCCGGATATTGTTTTAGCGTTTTATTGTTCCGGATACTAGGTAAAAACAATAACATATCATACCCCAATGTATCTTTGACACTCTTGATAATGGCATTGATGCTGACCTCAAGGTCATGGGTGGCAGCGACCTTTCGGCTTAGACGATAGAGGGTATGCGTTTCCAGCTCGTGACGTCTTGCCTCTGCAGCTTGTGAGCGGACTCGTGAGGTCAGGTAGCTAATTGTCAGGCTGATCAGAATCATAACAACTAAGGGTGTGATGTCATTGATAAGGAGCGGACCAAAACTCAGATAAGGCGTGACAAAGAAGAGATCATATGCCAGTACACCTAAAACGCAGGCCAGAAGAGATGGGCCTAGCCCCCAGAAAATGGCTCCTAGAACAACACACAGTAAATAGAGCATCCTGGTACCACTGGCAGTAAGGAATGTCTGGTCCAGATAGCCCAGCAGGGTAGCCAGTGCTACTAGCGCTGCGACTTGAAGGTAGCCCAACATATTGAGAAATGTCCTTATACTCAGTATCCTATGTGGCTTCATGCGCTTTCTCTGTACTGTCGATATATCAATTGTTCTGTTAATAATGAGTGTTATTCATCCATACGCATTCTATCATGGGAGTAATAGCTATAACCAACTGGATGCTGCTATACGAAATACTTAGCTTTTCGTAAGCGAGAGGTGGTTCACCCATGTTTGCACAGGTCTCTTGTTGTAGTCAGATTCTACACCATGTTTCGGGAGGTGTATTGTATTTCATAATGCCTGTATTATAATCATGCACAGTATCAGAAGGCCACTCGTGGGTGTAGTTTAATCTTAGACTTCTAGCTAATGACCATGCCGCATTCACCACGCTTGATATTTTTATTACTTGCACCCGCTGCGCAAGAAGGGGATGAGAGAAGTTTAGAAAAACGTGAAAAGGATACAGTGTCGAGTTTGTGCCAGGAAGTCTTTTCAGCAGATCTATTAAATTGCGTGGCCCGTCTATAGTTTTGGCCGCAAACCGAAAAGCTCCTGACTATATGTCACCCTCCGCTTCTCTTTGACCGTGCCCTTTATCTATCAGACAGGATTACTACGTTTAGGAACCACTGTTATCTCTAGTAGATTGACTAGTAGCTGGGTGGCTTGTAGTGTCTTGCCTTAATCCATTTTGCGATTTCCTTTGGTCTGTCGGAGTCGAATATCTTTTCTCGCTTGTTGACTGGTTTCAGACCGTCAACGTTGGCTGTATACATGATGTATTTCTTCTGCCTTTCAACTGGGTAATTGGGGTTAAGCTCGACAACAGCCGCCCCCCTACTGAAGGGACCTCCGCATGCCGGACTACCTCCAAGGTAGAAGAAAACGGTGCTACCGGGCTGACTTAGCCCTTCAACCTTCTGCCATATCTCGTTCTCACTGAAGACAGGGACTTCTGGCTTTGCCATTAACGTCCTCTTCTCTTGTAGTTCCACATGCCCCGACTTCTTATCAAACCATCCTTCATAGAATATCAACTCCAAGTGCTCATCAAGAGAAATATAGTCTTTGACTACTACCTCCCTTACTGTAGCCTCGGACTCATCAAAGAGCCGGATGTCAAAGCTGTTCTCTCCTTTTTCATTCTTCCGTATCACAGCCCTGAAGTTTACCAACAGGTTAGGGTCTTTTTTCTGTTGGACTACCAGATACTTTCTCACCGGTTCTGGTATTAGTTTTCGCCCTGGTAGCTTCTCAACTTTCAGTTTGTTCGTCTCCTCTTCGCCTGACTTTTTACACCAGAACATCTCTTTGCCCCCTTCAATGTCGTGTTCTCTAGAAAAACCACACCGAACCGATCATGATTGCTGCAATGACGGCAAGGATTATGATTTGTATCAGTTACATGCGTGTTTTGTCCTTCAATAACTATTACTTTCTTAATTACCTCCCTTTTTGCCAATTAGATTTAATTCGACGAAGCGGAAGGCATTACAAACTTTTCCCGGCGCGCCACGTTTGTTTCTCTATTGAAGTAACCCTCCCAGAGCACAAGCTCGGGGTGTTCATCCAGTGATGTCCAATCCTTTACTCTAACATTCGCTTTTGTTGTCTGGGTCTCATCAAAAACGCGGCAATAAAATTCTTTCTTTCCCACTTGGTAAACTACGCCCTTAAGATGGCATACCCAATCGGGGTCTTTCTTGTCTTCAACTACCATGTACCTGTAAGCTAACTCAGGTATGCCCTTAGGTCCAGGCAACTTCACTTCGCCATCGCGACTGTCCTCACGTTTCAAAAACATTCTCTGTTCCTCCTTATTGTTTCTTTTTATCTTAATCGTAGCAACTTTGAGTCAAGTAGGTGTCAAGAAAGCAATATGGGCGGTCAAGAAAATGTCAAGAAACCGGGCGATGATATAGGTGACAAATAAACTCAAATTTTGTTCGATTTGGCCTTTAGTACTATTGACATTTTACTTTGGAATCGTTATTGTATACGTAAATACATTCAAAAGGGAGGTAGACTAATGCAAGCCTATTGTATGAAATGCCGGACCAAGAGAGAAATGGCTAACCCCAAGGCTATCAAGATGAAGAATGGCAAACCGGCAACTCAAGGGACTTGCCCGAAGTGCGGAACCAAGATGTTCCGAATAGGCAAAGCCTAGACTGCAAAATAGAGATTGTAAACGCGTAGTTTCAAAAAAGACTGGGCATGTTTGTAAGATAACTGCCCAGTCTTTTTTGAAATGAAAAAGGGAGTCATGCTATCCTTTAGCATGTTCCTTATGAAGTGGTTTGCCTAGTTTCTCTCTTATCTTAATATCCAAAATCTATAAGCCCTTGACGCAGTATAACACCTTCAGGTTGTTGCTCAGATAATACGGAGTAGCATGTCTTCAGAACCCAGTTATTGTATGGTTCAGCCTTTGCCAACGATCATGTTCCTACATATTGAGCAGGAAAGATTTGAACGACGACATCTCAGGTAATATTACGCAACTATCCCTTGTCATTCCGTAGGAGTGTGGTATAATGAATGAGAGAGGTTATACTCCACTCCGCCCTTGGTTTGGACATTGGCCTCCAGAAATAAGGGGGATAGACAAGATGGATGATGAGAACACGACAAAATGGTGGCAACGACTATTAAACCTATGGTGGTTATTAACTGTCGGGGTAGTCTGTTTCTTGCCCATTGTGTTTTTCAGATTACAGACAGGGGTAGAAGTTCTCCTATCAACACTTGGTTCGACTGCGATAGTGGTTTGGTTGCTTGCCGGGACAGTTGATTGGTGGTTAAAAAATGCCATTCTCAAAGATGTATTCAAGGCCGCTGTAGGTTATTTGTTACCCCCCGAACTCAAACCTGAGATGGAATGGGTATATAATCAAGATATTATTGCCACAAAACACCGACAAACTTGTAGGTTATCTCCTTTAGGAGATGATCTAGTTGTTATGAGAATCACAATAAATCGAACACTTCAAAACATTAGCCAGCACACTGCAAAAATGAAGCCTCTATTATCAATTGATGAGTGGTTTCATCCAGAAAAAGAATCTGGAATCATTGAGTTCGGGTGGACTGGCAAGAAAGATGATGTTAAGTTTAAAAAGGAAGGGTGTTCAGTGGGTGTTGAGGACATACAAGAAATAGAAATTGCGCCTAGGGTTAGTATAGATACATGGATGACATATGAGGAGATAAAACATATAAACGATGAACATACTATTACATTCACTCATTCAACAAGTTCTCCATTTGTTGAAGTAGAAGCATTTGAAGGTATAGAAATATCAGTAGGCTATGCTATGCATAAGCAACAACTACTTAAAAAGGTGGGTGAAAATAGATATGAATTGGCTGGCACTTTGTTACCAGGGCAGCAGATAAATGTCCGCTGGTATAAAATAGAGGATTCGGTAAAATGGATAAATCAGGAAGAATAAATCCTATTTTAACCAAAAAGCAATTTGAAGCAATTCTTAAGAAGGCTGCTCAACCTATGTCAGAGTGGAAACACGTGCCAAAAGAGACAGAAACATCGGTTGCTCATCCTTCCGATGGTTATAGCGATAAACGTAAGAGTCAAGGTAAGACTGTAGATAAAGAGGGCTAACTGAATGGTTAACACCATCAATACCACGTTTGATTGTACTCCAAAGAGACTCAATGGTATTGACGTGGGCAACACCACGAACATATTGTTTAGCAGCATGTTGGACAATTTCGTGGGAATAGCCCAACTTACCAACATGATTGTAGCTGGGAAGCTCATCAGTGAAGACAGTAGAATTGCTAGCTACATTCTTCCAAATCATAGGCAAAAGTGTTCTGGTTTTAACATCTGGTACAACCTTAACAATTGCCTTCCCTTGACGCTCAGTCAGCCCCATTACAGTTGTCTTACCAGAAGCTCCACGCCCACGTTTGCCAGAACGTTTACCACCGATATATGTCTCATCAACTTCGACTTGGCCATTAAGTGGATTAACGTTTTCGCTCATAAGTTTACGGATTTGCTTGAACATACGCCAAGCCGTCTTATAGGTTACTCCAAGCGTTCTTTGCAATTGCTTGGCAGATATACCTGTTTTGGTCGAAGACATCAGAAATATGGCATGGAACCAAGAGCGAAGTGGAGTATTTGACTTATGGAATATAGTACCAGAAGTCGGGGCAACACCCATACCACAAAACTCGCAAGAGTAAAATTTCATATTTGCTCTCTTATAATGCTTGGTTATCTTTCCACATTTCTCGCAAAATACACCATTCGGATAGCGGGACTTAAACAGAAAATCAAGGCAAGCATCATCAGTGGGGAATTGTTGGTCGAAGTTTTTTATAGTGTAGGTTTTCATTTCTTTACTCCAAACTTATTTTATACCTACACTATAACACAAGGATTACGGAATGTCAAGGGATAATCAGATATTATTATCTAAGTGGTGGGGAAGAGGGGACTCGAACCCCTACGCCTTGCGGCACATGATCCTAAGTCATGCTCGTCTGCCAATTCCGACACTCCCCCAAACAGGAATCCAAGCAATATTCTAGCATTTTGAATATTTTTTTGCTTAACTTTCTAGCTTGACAAATAGGTATATAATAAATCGTCTGCGAGGTGGAAAGTATTATGGACATGATGCGCAAGGTAAAGAAAGATAAACTGCTTGTGGCCATTTTGACTGAAGACTATAGAATCGAGGGTAGAATTCACCTTCTGCCTGACAGTAGGCTTACAGACTTCGTTAATAGCAAAACAAACGAAGATTTTATCGCTATGACCCATGCAGAAATCATTTCGTTGGACAAAGATATGGCTGTTACAAAGGTACCCTATTTAGCCATAAACAAGGGCTCTATAACCATGGTCTACCCTTTAGATTCCTAAAAAACCTGCACGTCTCAATCAGTAACCCTTTTGTAGCGTTCTAGACTGTCGTCAAAATGATACTCCTATTGTATCTCAGTACCATACTCAAATCAGCCCAACCACCTAAGTGCATGATATCCAACGTTGATAAACCTTTCCGATGTAAGTTACAGGCAAAGCCATGCCTAAAGCTATGAGAGTTGCTGGGAGTACCTGCATTCTTTGCTAATTCCAGAGGCATGTTCTGTATGCCTCTGGGCTTCATATGCCAGATGTTTTCACCCGTGCCATTCCGTGAAATAAGTTCTCTGGGTAATTTAGCAGTCCTGTCAGTGAAACAAGCTTTCCTTTGCTTATTACCTTTACCCCAAATTGTTATAGTAACCTAGGAATATTTGCCACCTGCATTACACTTAAGATGAGTGAAAAATTCACCTATGCTTTTTGGTGTGAATCTATAGAAAGTTATGAATGGTGTAAGACACTGCCTGTAGTATATAATCCCGTAAATAACCATTAGTGGTGAAGAGCCTTGCCTATGTGATTTGAGGAAGTCTCCCAGTAATTGCTTTATGTTCGCCTCACGATTTGGCAGTTCCTAAGTTATGCTCATCTGCCAATTCCGGCACTCCCCCTAGATAGGAATCCAGGCGACATTCTAGCATTTTGGACAGAATTCTGTTTACTATCGTATTGTGTAATTGTTTCCGATAAAAATACGTATTGCATTTTTGGGGTCGTGCACTTATAATCGCAGCAGTTACATTACTTCTTAGCTTGCACAAGAGAAAACAATGAAAAGACACCATTGCTTAGTTCTGTGTAACCCACAACATGATCTGAATCAAGGAGGTTAAAATGCCAGCTATTTTCAAGGCAATGGCAACAATCACTGTCTGGATATTCTTTGTCTTTGGATGCCTCTCAATCCTCGGAGGATTTGTCCGTATTGCCTGTTCGAGCATGGGTTTGCTCAACAGACATTCATCAGAGCTGCTGATAATAGTATATTTTGTTCTAGGCATCACCAGCCTCGCCCTTTCCATGGCAGCCATAATGACACGGAAAAAACTGGAATAAGGCATCTTAACAAAGGCTTAACTTAAGCTAAAAGTGGGCTGTGGCCTTTTGCACCATTTTTCGGAGTGAAGCACGTCTGATGTCAAATTATGCTCAGCTAGAAGAATTAGCCAGACTTGTTCGTTACTACATATTGCTCTCAACCACAGAGGCAGGGTCGGGCCATCCAAGCTCATCTTTGTCTGCCGTCGAGCTCATGGTGGGGTTGCTGTTTGGCGGTATTTTCAAATACGATCTGAACAATCGGGATTATTATAATAATGACCGCTTCATTCTCTCCAAAGGGCATGCAGCGCCTTTGCTTTATGCGCTATATGCGGCCGCTGGCAAAGTAAGCGAAGAGGAACTCAGGACGCTTCGTAAATTCTATAGCAAGCTCGAAGGCCATCCTACAGTTGCCTCCCCTTATGCAGAAGCTGCCACCGGTTCTCTGGGACAGGGGCTGTCAGTGGGTGTTGGGATGGCGCTGTGTGCCAAATATATTGATAAGCTCCCGTTTAAGACATATGTCCTCATGGGCGATAGCGAGATGTCAGAAGGTTCCATATGGGAAGCTATTCAAATAGCCGCCTACTATGGGTTGAACAATCTCGTTGGAATAATCGATGTAAATCGGCTGGGGCAGAGAGGCGAGACAATGTATGGTCACAATCTGGCAGCATATGAGGAGCGTATTGCGCCTTTTGGATGGGAGACACTTGTCATTGATGGGCACTGTTTGCCTGAGATAATCGAAGCCTATCACAAAGTAACCGCAGCTAAAAGACCTACCATGATAATTGCCAGAACCATCAAAGGCAGAGGAGTATCCATGATGGAAGATAAAGATGGCTGGCATGGAAAAGTTCTGAACAAAGACCAGTACAACATTGCCTTGTCCAAACTCGGCAAAGTCGATTTGACTATCAGAGGTAAAATGTTATTGCCCTCTGATGTCCAGCCACAGGAACAGACAATTGTTCGCAATACAGGGGCTATGACCTATGCCCCGGGTCAATATGTCTCTACACGCAGGGCTTATGGCAATGCCCTTGTCCGGATATTACCCAAGTTCCCACACATGGTGGTGCTGGATGCTGAGGTATGCAACTCGACTTACTCGCAGCTATTCCGCGACACATATACCGAGCGGTTTTTCGAGATGTTCATAGCGGAGCAGAACATGGTCGGCGCTGCCCTGGGGTTTTCTAGGCTTCACAAAATTCCATTTGCGTCGACCTTTGCCGCTTTCTTCACCCGTGCTTTTGACCAAATCAGAATGCTGGCTTACTCAGAATCGAATATAAAATTTGCTGGCTCGCACTCGGGTGTATCAATCGGCGCAGATGGGCCATCTCAAATGGGGCTAAACGATATCGCAATGTTCAGAACACTGAACGACTGTGTAGTGCTATATCCTGCGGATGCTGTAGCTACGGAGAAGCTAGTTCATGAAGCGGCTTTGCACCAGGGCAATGTCTACCTCAGGCTTACCAGAAACGAGACACCTGTTATTTATGACCACAATGAACACTTTGTTATAGGTGGCAGCAAGATTCTTCGAGAAAGCACAAACGATGCAGCCACCGTCATTGCCGCAGGCATAACAGTTTACGAAGCGCTGGCGGCACACGGTGACTTAAAAGCACAGGGAATTTCGATACGGGTAATCGACCTCTATAGTGTTAAACCTATTGACCAAGAAACCGTGAAAACAGCTGCCAGGGCCACCGGAGTGATTATCTCTGTGGAAGACCACTGTGCCGAAGGAGGCATTGGCGAAGCTGTAATGAATGCCCTGGCAGCAAATCCAGTGCCCATTTATATGCTGGCGGTGCGCAAAACACCGAGAAGTGGGGAACCAGGCGAACTTCTCGACTATGAAGGCATCTCAAGATATTCCATTGTTCAGCAAGTCAAAGAAGTGCTATCGCAAAGCTAGTAATTCCCATTCTCTGATAGAATCAGCAACGAATTAGCTTTACATTCGGCATGCTGTCCCTTGATAATCTTCAGGCGATGATTTCCCAACATAGACCTGTATCAACCAGATTATTCTGAAGCTTAGCAATGATTATGGCATGCCCTCTCATCCAAGTACGTGGAGTTGAAAGAGCTGTTCGGCGAAATCGCAAATATTCTATCAGAAAGCTAGAGCGTGGCGAGCACTAAAACTGCGTTAATTTCGTTTGTTTATACCATACCCATCTCTTGGCGCTCAAAGACCTGAGCTTATCGTATGCCACATCTTTGTCAACATGCATGAAGTCAGCTACATGGTCAACAGTCGCCCCATCTCTCATGCCTAGGTATTCAAGTATGCCAGCTTCCTCATGCCTCATGGCTTTCTGAAGTACGTTTATCGCCTCACTGCCCTCTCTAGTCAATACATATAAATCCATAATTCCCCCGCAATGCCACTAAGATTCATCCTTTTCAAAATCGTGGCCGTTATCTGGCTCCTGCAAAAACTTCGAAGCCAAAAGCAGGCCCTCAAGCCATAGCGCATGACCTATCCACTCCAAGTGCGAAGCCACAAAATTATAGGCAGTCGCCAGATGAGGTTCCAAAGCTACCTTTTGCCTTTCCAATCTCAGCTTAGCAATCATAGATGGCGTGTCAATGTCCACGGGACAATTCTGCAGACATTTTCTGCAGCTGAGACATATGTTCAGACCATCATCTGACTGTGCAGCAGCTCCATCAGAGAGGGCTGAATATAATACCCCTTTACCACCCAACTGGCTATCGTTGCCAAATTCGCTACCATAAACAGCATAGGCAGGACAGACCAACAAACATTGGCCGCAGCCTATACAGGATAGCAACTCCTTATATTCGCTATTGGCAATGTCGCTCCTGTAATTATCCACCAGAATAAGGCAGATTTCTTTAGGCCCGTGCACCCCTTTTATCAGCTTTTTCTCGATATCTGCAGTCTGGCTTGCCCCGCTGATGATATTGATAAAAGATGTCGACAGGGAGCCGGTGGCATAGAACGTCTGGAGCTTCAGCATGTTGATTGCTTCCTCGATATTGGGATATATCTTATCCGTACCTGCCAGAACGATATGCTTCCCCGGACGGGTTGTCACCTGGATGATATTGCCCTCGTTGTGTATCAGTAAGATAGCTCCCTCTTCAGCGACTATAGCATTAGCCCCAGTAATGCCTATCCTAGCCTCATTCAGATATATGGCTATCTCGTTCTTAACCTGCTCTACCAGTTCTTCCGGAGTGCTTTCCACTTTCTTTCCAAGATGATGCGAGAGCACTCCGGCTATGTCATGACGGCTAAGGTGGCTGGCTGGACCTGTGGGATGAGAAGGAACGCCACCACAAAGCTGGATTATTCTGTCGCCGATATCGGTTTCTACAGCTTTGACTCCCAGTGGTTTTAGAGCCTCAGTCAGCCCAATCTCCTTGGTCAAATTCGACTTGGACTTAACCACCAGCTTGGCACCGTCTATCTCGGCAGCGGTAAACAGGATTGCCTCCTCCTTGTTCTTTGCCAGATAGACCTTTATTCCATTCCGACGCAGATTTTCGATGGCCTGCTCCAGAAGGGCTTCATTCCCGATACACTGGCATCTGACTTCCTTCAGCCTCTTCTTTCTGCCCTCAAAGTCAGATATCTTCACCGCATTCGCTTTTTGTCTTTTCTTAACCAGGCTGAATGCCTTTCTCATCGCACCAATATGACGAGCTCGTTCGAGTTGTTCCGACATCTTCTTAGCTCCGAAGCGAACGCCTTAATCATTATAGCAGTCATCTGGTCTAATCTTATAATATTCGGAGTGTGGAATCTTTAAGAGACTGCTGGAAAGAGGCCCAGGAAATCGCCTGGCAGAGTCCATCTTAGGTGTATGGGGGACAAATTCAAAATCTCCCCAAGGCTGGGGGATAAAGGGAGTTGATTCTGAGTTTTTCAAAACTCTCTTTGAAACAAAGCTGCTTCCTTTGACTGGCTATATTCCCAATTGATATAATCAAAACTCAGGCAGCTTTAGCTGAGGAGGAAACTGATGCCTAAATTAGGCGCGCTGGAAATAATCCTTATCCTGGTCATCATCCTCATCGTCTTCGGCGTAGGCAAATTACCCCAGGTCGGCGGTGCTATCGGAAAGAGCATAAGGGAATTTCACAAGGCACGTGACGGAGAAGATGAAAAGGGGAAGGACGTTGCCAAATCGACCGAGAAGGAAACCAAAGAGACAAAATCTAGCTAACTTGACTGCTCACCTTTGAAACCGCAGTACACATAAAGATAAGCCACTTTGTAGAGAGCCATTGCCTGCTTTTTGGGTCAATCACTATTTGCAGATTGGATTGGATTGTAGGGTATTCTATGGACTTCATGGGCATGGGACCGTTCGAAATTTTACTGGTGCTCATCATAGGTTTTTTGTTTCTGGGCCCGGAAAAGCTGCCTGGCATGGCTGCTAAAGTAGGAGAACTGTACCGCGATCTTACCAAAGCAACTTCAAACTTAACTAAATCCCTCACTGAAGAGGTATCTGCCGAAGCTAAAGCCGCTTCTGACATGGCTAAGTCTGTTACCGAGGCTACCAGGGAGATAACTGATGAGGTTAAAACTGCCTCTGAGCTAATTAAATCCCCGGGTCAGGCGATATCCACGGAAATTAAGAAAACGGGGAAAACACTTTTAGGATCATCTGACAAGAAAACAGGCGAATGAGCGCGGAAAAACGACTGACCGTCCTGGGACACCTGCGGGAGCTGCGCTCTTGTCTACTCAGGTCGGTTATCGCACTGGTCATCGCCATCCCCATCGCCTATTTCTTCACCGACAAAATATTCGCCATACTCATGCAGCCCGTGCCCGGATTACATCTTATCTACACCGAAATAACAGAGATGCTGGGGATATACCTGAAGGTAACGCTCTATGCAGCGGTGGCCATCGCATTCCCCTTTATTGTCTACCAGACAGTGATGTTCATCCAGCCAGCCATGACCAGGCGGGAAAAGGTCTATGCCTACACACTATTGCCATTGATATTCATCCTGTTCATCAGCGGAGTCCTTTTCGCCTACTTCGTCTTGCTGCCACCAGCCTTGAACTTTTTGCTCACCTTCGGAGGCGATATTGCCCAGCCTATGATAAAGGTAGATAACTACATCTCCGTATTGGTCAGGTTGCTTTTCTGGATCGGCATGGTCTTCGAAATACCCCTTGTCATGTTCTTTCTCAGCAAGATCGGCATCCTGAACACAGAAATAGTAAAGAGGTTCCGCCCCTGGGCATATGTCCTGGCTTTTGTCCTCGGTGGAGTTATAACTCCCACCTTCGACCCCATCAATCAAAGCCTGGTGGCGGTGCCTATCATTATCCTCTATGAATTTGGTACACTATTGGTCGGGATAGCTCGACCAAAGAAGTAAAACGCCTTTGGAGCGAGATGACAGTTCTCAGCGTTATTATGAGCGCAGCGAAGAATCTCGGTTGAGGATGACCTATAATATAAAGGGGAGCGTTTGAGTCCCGGTGGGCTTCACGGACTTCAAATCCGTCGGGAGGCATGAACAGTGTCTTCGGTGGGTTCGACCCCCATACGCTCCCGCCATAATTCCGTACAAGACTGCCCAAAGAATACTGAAAACTTCGGCAGAGGCAACACCAGTCCAACTTAATTTTGTTGAGTAGTAGATTATGAGTCGTGCTATAGAGAGGATAGGAGTGGCATAGGGGCTAGCATATAGCAGTTCATTGTGAGTCGCTTTGTTTGATTTGCTACTGTGGAGTAATGAAAAGGTGTATAATCACGATAGAAGATTAAGCGTTAGTGATAGAAAGAGGAGATTGTAAGATGGGAAGTAAAGACCGTAATAATGTCAAGAATCTTAAAAAGAAAACTATAAAGAGAAATAGAAGGAATAAGCTAGCCAAATGACTACGAGAGGGGAGTACGCTGGAGAGTTTATTACAGCGATTGAAGCAAACGTCCTACGAAAAGTATAAGCATTGCACGGCAAGCCAGTCTTAGCCTTAAACTGTTTATCGTAGCACCCGTTCATCACCTACGCGGCGGGTGAGCTTTTTCTCATCCATGTATTCCAGCAATGCCGTAGCATATTTGCGGCTGGTGCCCAGGAGGTCACGCACCTCAGCAAGGGTAATTTTACCTTTAGACCGAGCATACGCCATGACCTTACTCACCATCTCCTCATAAGCTGATGAAGAAAATACCACTCCATCGTGTACCTTGACTACCTTATCCTGGGCAATCAGCAAGTTCAATAGGTCAGGCTCCAATGTCATATCGCCAGGTGGAGAATAAGGACTCTCATTCAAAACATGCAGAAAGACATCAACTTTGGCCTGTTGCTCCGGCTTAAGCTGGACTTGATGAGAAGGCAAAGAAACGGCGACACCGCTCTCAACCAGCGTTCCATGACCAAAAAGCATCTGCAATGCAGGAGAGTTCGGCGCCATTTCCAGCTTGCTGACCAGTTCACCTTTAGGCATGCCCATTCGGGCAGGAAACCTACGGTGATATTCCTCCACTATAGCCACTGCTCTGTTAGCCAGACGTTCCCAGCCTAAAGTGGTAAATATAAGCAGGCTATCACCTGAGCCGATAAGCACCAATTTTCCCTGCCTAGCAAGTACGTCCACAATCTTACCAGCATCGTCACCTGACAAATTGCAGCGCACAGAAAGAGCGCCCAGAGCCAATGGCTGATTTGCCTCTATAGCAGCCATCGCCGCCTCCTCAGCGGTCCCTTCTCCCCTGCTCTCCAAAGCCTGAACAATCTCCGGCCTGAAACGCCGATGCCGCTGCGCTTGAGCGCTCACTATGGTGCCACCACCAAGCGTACTCATGGGCGAACGGATAATGAAATGGTCATCCTTGACTATGGCCACCGGCCTATCCAGTGCCAGTTGAGCCCAAGCAGCCTCCCCTGGCTTAATCTCCTCCGTTTCCAGCAGGTGAATCTTGGCCATCATCTCAGCAGTGCCAGCGTAGAAGCTGATGGTAGCTCCATGGCGCAGTGGACGTTTCACATCCGAGAGCAGCCTCAACCTTATATCCGCTCTCGTTGTCGGCACTAGCCAGCCCTGCTTGGTGAGCACATCACCACGTTCTAGCTGAGAAATGGCTACACCTACCAGGTTAGCTGCCACTCTGCTGCCCGGTCTGGCGACATCAACTTTGGTCTTATGAGTCTGCAGACCACGCAATCGTGCTTTCAGCCCTCGCGGGACTATCTCTATATCCTGTCCTACTGAAAACGAACCATCGATCAATGTCCCTGTGACTACAGTGCCCGCACCAGCAATGGTGAAGGCGCGGTCTATAGCCAGCCTAGGCCTACCCACATCCTTTCTAGCCTCAGTAGACGCCAGTTCCCTCTCGATTGCAGAAATTAAATCAGGCAAACCTTCGCCAGTAATCGCAGAAACAGAAATAATCGGAATCCCAGATAAGCTTGTAGACCCAATAACCTCTTCTACTTCCAGTCTGACCAAACTTAATAACTCCCCATCCACTAAATCCTTCTTGGTGATGACCACAATGCCTTTCTTTATGTCAAGTAAATCAAGAATGGCTAGATGTTCCTTGGTCTGGGGCATAATGCCTTCGTCCGCGGCTACGATAAGCAAGGCTAAATCGATGCCACCGACGCCAGCCAGCATATTACTAATGAATCTCTCATGTCCAGGCACATCGACAATTCCCATCTCCTGACCACCGGGTAGCTTCAGCCAGGCAAAGCCGAGGTCAATGGTCATACCCCGTTCTTTTTCCTCGCGCAAACGGTCAGGGTCTATGCCAGTCAAGGCGTGTACCAGAGCTGACTTTCCATGATCTATATGGCCAGCAGTGCCAATAACAAACATGTTACTTCTTATTCTCTCTGCCTACGTTACATTTTTGAGTGCATTGATGACGATCTCATCTTCCTCAGGGAGCACAGTTCTGGGGTCAAGGAGCAGTACATCTCCAGTTACGCGCCCGATAACCGGTACCTCTTGTAGCCTTAGCCTGCGGGCCAGCACATGAGCTTTGTTTGCTCCCTTCCCACGTGTCCTGATAGCAACTAACCTGGTGGGTAACGTGTTCCCGGGCAGGCTGCCCCCACCAACCATGCTCTTCCCTTCCACAACTTGAGCCAGATTACCTAGAGCCTGCACCCAGAATCTAGCCCGTTCCTCTATTTCATCCAGAGGCATAGATATCATGCGCCACACAGGTATTTTCTCCAGCGCTTCACCCTTTAAATAATGAACCAGTGTGGCTGCCAGACCAGCCAGCCTTATCTTATCAATCCGCGCCACCCGTGCCAAGGGATGCCGTTTCAGTCTATCCACAATAGCTTTCTTGCCCACGATAATACCTGCCTGAGGACCACCCACCAGCTTATCTCCAGAAAAACAGGCCAGTCCTACGCCAATGCTGATGCTCTGCTGCACCGTAGGCTCAGGCATCAGCCCAAAACTGGACGTATCCAGGAAGCAGCCGCTGCCCAAGTCATCCAAAACGGGGATGCCGTGCTTATCGCCTAGTGCTACCATCTCCTCAAGACCGACAACATTGATAAACCCCTCTACCCTGAAATTACTGGGATGGACGCGGAGAAGCGCCGCGGTCCGCTGGCTAATCGCCTGCTCGTAGTCATAGATATAGGTACAGTTGGTTGTCCCCACCTCTACCAGTCTGGCTCCACTCTGCCTCATCACATCGGGTATACGAAAACCGCCTCCGATTTCCACCGCCTGCCCCCGTGATACAATCACCTCTTTCCTCTTAGCCAACGCAGTAAGCGCCAGAAGTACCGCTGCAGCATTATTGTTCACTACCAACGCTGCCTCCGTGCCAGTTAACTGGCACAGCAGTGCTTCAATATGCACATTGCGTGAACCACGCACACCATTATCGAGGTCGAACTCCAGATTACAACATCCTCTAGAAACTAGCTTCATAGCCTCCATCGCCTCGTGGCTCAAAGGGGCACGGCCCAGATTGGTATTGAGTATCACACCACCGGCATTGATAACTGGCCGCAGACTTGGCTTCGCCATCTCGTTCACCATAGAACAAACTGACTCTACTATCCCGTCAAGAGAAGGGCTTGATGCGCCTTGTGAGATTGAAAGGCGCGCGTGTATCAGGTTCTGGCGCACCAAGTCTACCACCAAGTCATGCGGATAAATACTCAAAAGCCGCTCAATGCGCTCTTGCGAGAGCAACTTATCCACGCTTGGCAGATGTCGAAACTCGTTCGCCATATTTAGACTATTCTACTATACAAAGAGACAGATTAAAATCTTAAGCACGAAATCCTAGTTAAAATCAAGAGACAAATAGAGATCAGGACATTGATTGAGATTCACGCCTATCTAATGTTACAATACTCCATAAATGGACAAAGAAACACGCCCACGCTTAACTGAAAGCGTCAGCGGAGCTGGCTGAGCTTCCAAACTGAGTCCAGGGGACCTGGACCAAGCTCTATATGGCTTACCGCTGATATCTGACCCGAACGTGATACGAGGCATGGAAAGCCTAGATGATGCCGGTGTTTACAAGCTGAGCGATGAGCTAGCTCTCATCCAGACTGTCGATTTCTTCACGCCTATAGTAGATGGCCCCTACGATTTTGGCCAGATCGCAGCTGCTAACGCGCTGAGCGATGTCTATGCCATGGGCGGCAAACCGCTCACCGCTATGAATATCGTCTGCTTCCCCACTAAGAAGCTAGATATCTCCCTCCTCAAAGACATCCTCAAGGGCGGACTAGATAAGATGAAAGAAGCTAGTGTGATCTTAGTGGGCGGCCACAGCATAGATGACGCCGAGTTAAAATATGGTCTCTCTGTTACCGGTACAGTCCAACCTGCAAAACTGATAACTACTGCCGGTGCCAGACCCGGAGACAAGCTGATACTCACCAAACCACTGGGCACAGGCATCATCAGCACTGCCTTAAAAGCGGGCATAGCCAGCAAGGAAATAATATCAAAGATAACAAGGTCAATGGCAATGCTAAATAGAAAAGCCTCGGAACTGATGCAGAAGGTGGAAGCTCATGCCTGCACCGATATCACCGGCTTTGGATTTATCGGCCACGCGCACAATCTGGTACAACAAAGCAAAGTAGGCATAAAAATCCACTTCGGTAATATCCCATTCTTTATTGAAACCAAAGAGTTCTCCCAAAAAGGATTCTGCCCTGGCGGTTTAGGCAGAAACGCAGAGTTCTACTCTCCGATGGTTGACTTCTCCACCGGTATGCCTCAATACATGAAAGACATACTCTTCGACCCTCAAACCTCAGGCGGCTTGCTCATCGCGGTACCATCCAAGTCTGCACAAGATTTGCTAAACGAACTACACAAAGAAGGTGTTAAAGATGCTGCTATCGTGGGAGAGGTAATCAGCGAGCCGGTTGGCAGAATCGTTATACAGCAATAAAACAATGTATAGCACAGTCATACTGCCTGAATAATACAATTAATATGACTGGGTAGGTGCAGACTATGACAACCAAAAAATCAGGCGCGCGATCATTTACCGCCGGACTTGATAAAATATTAATGGCAGATTTAGAGGCCTTACGGCAGAAGGCTCTGAAATCAGGAGCAGCAGCAGCCGAGATACTACCAGCCAGTCAGGTGATAGTGGATGATAGGGTAAGGCTCAAATGCACAGTGCCGCGTTGCCCCCGCGCTGGTGAAACCCCTAATTGCCCACCATACGCCCCCGACTTAGAACTCGTCAAGAAAGCCTTCGCCAGGTTCTCCTGGTCGATGCTGCTCAAGACCCACGTCGAGCCCATCGAAGGCTATGACCCGGATAAAGACCATGAGCAAAGCCTTCTATTCCACCAAAAGACTGGTGAGGTGGTATATGAGGTCGAGCACGAGGCCTATAAGCTTGGTTACCATCTGGCTATGGGCTTCGGTGGAGGCTCATGCAAAGACTACCTTTGTCGTGGTTTACTCTGTCAGTCCCTTGACGGCGGTAGATGTCGCTTCCCTTTACGCTCCCCCGGCCGTCTATGGAAGCAATGGGAATCGATGTCTTTGACCTTATCACCAAGGTTGGGTGGCAGGCATATCCACTGCTGGACGAACTCGACCAGACATCCTGCGCCATTTCAGTAGGGATGGTATTCATATATTAAATGTCGGGTGAAGATGATCAGAATGAGTACGAAATTTGTTAAGTTGACGTTAACTCTGCCACAGGGTATAGTAACAACATTGATAGAAAACTTAATATGCTTTTTCATTAACTCAGATTCAACCAGATGAAACAGAGAACGACGTAAATATGGACTGTTTATCTACATCCAGGCTGCCTAAGCGCATTCTAGGGCTCAACGAGCTATCCTGCAATTTGTGGTGGAGCTGGCACATAGAAGCCCGGGACATATTCAGGGTACTGGACCGCCCGCTGTGGAAAGCCACTGGACATAACCCTGTAAAACTACTGCAGCAAATAGAAACATGCCGCCTGGTAGCTGCTGCTGGAGACCCTGAGTTTCTCAGCAGTTATGACTCTATCATGGGCGCCTTTAAGACAGACATCTCCAACACCAATACCTGGTTCGCCGCAAACTATCCTCACCTGCAGCACCACACTATCGCCTATTTCTCGCTGGAATTCGCTATCCATAACTCGCTGCCCATCTATGCCGGCGGGCTGGGAATACTGGCAGGCGACTATTGCAAAGAAGCCAGCGACCTCGGTATTCCACTAGTAGGAGTAGGGTTCATGTATCCAGAAGGTTATCTCCACCAGCATATATCGACTGATGGCTGGCAGGAAGATACCTATGAACGGATGAATTTTGCTGAGGCACCAATATCGCCTGTATTTACATCCAATAAACAAAGGTTAAAGGTAGAAATACCTCTAGACGACCATTCAGTACATGCTACTATATGGCAGGTAGATATCGGGCGGGTAAAGCTCTACTTATTGGACACCAATGTAGAGGAGAACTCACCAACAGATCGCCAGCTTTCAGCGAGGCTTTATGCAGGTGATCGTGAAATGCGTCTACAACAAGAGATTATCATAGGCATCGGTGGTGTGCGCGCCCTCGGGGCCATGAAAGTCAAACCAGTTATCTGGCATGCTAATGAAGGACATACCACCTTTATGATGCTGGAACGTATCCGAGAACTGGTGGAAAAAGGATTAAGCTTCACAGATGCCACAAGAATGGTACGGGCCAGCACGATATTCACCACGCATACACCAATCCCTGCGGGAAACGATGTTTTCCCCTTAGATCTCATCGAGAGAAGTTTTCAGCGTTATCCCAGTTCGCTAGGATTGGATAGGGATGCATTCCTCAAGCTAGGAATACTGGAACCAGAGAACACGGTTTTTAATATGACAGTTTTAGGACTGAGAATGGCTGAGCATTGCAACGGCGTTAGCCAGCTCCACGGCGGCATATGCCGTAAAATGTGGCATTCACTGTGGCCCGATGTAGAAGAAAAAGACGTGCCCATAGTCGCAATAACCAACGGTATTCACGCGCCCTCATGGGTGTCGCCAGAGATGGCAAGACTATATCAAAGATATCTTGGTCCAGACTGGATCAACAAGCACGATGATCCCATGATATGGGAACGCGTTACGGACATTCCTAATAAGGAAATATGGCTAACCCGGCATTGGGTCAAGCACAAGCTAGTTACTGAAGTACAGGACCGAACACGGAAGCGCTGGTCTGAAGACCACGTGTCACCAGAGCAAGCATTGGCTATGGGAGCCCTATTAGACGCAGAAGCCCTCACCATCGGTTTTAGCCGTCGTTTCACCGCATACAAGCGCGCTACACTAATCCTACATGACCTCAATCGGTTGAAGCGTATACTCCGGAACGAGCTTCGACCAGTCCAAATAATATTCTCCGGCAAAGCACACCCTGACGATGAATATGGCAAATTCCTCATCAAGGAGGTATACAAAGCAGCAAAAGACCCAGAATTCAGCGGCAGAATAGCCTTTGTAGAAGACTACGATATGCATCTGGCACGATACATGGTACACGGTACTGATGTCTGGTTGAACACCCCAGTACCGCTCAGAGAAGCTTGCGGTACCAGCGGACAGAAAGCAGCGCTCAATGGAGTTATACACCTCAGCGCACTCGACGGCTGGTGGTATGAAGGCTACAACGGAACCAACGGATGGGCAATACACCAGAACATCGAGACACCTGACTCGCCAGAACTAGATAAGATAGATGTCGCAGAGCTATATGATATACTGGAGGAAAAGGTGGTACCCCTTTATTACGAGCGCGACATGGATGGTATTCCACATGGCTGGATGCAGATGATAAAGGAGACGATACGTTCTAACGCTCCAATGTTCAGCACGCGGCGAATGGCCAAGGAATACACTGAGCAGATGTATTTAGCTGCAATCCAGACAAGCCAAACAGTTGCCAATCCAGATGACGGCAATACTATATGAGCCAAAGGAAAATGCAGAAGATTGGAATTCTTACCAGCGGCGGCGATGCCCTAGGGATGAACGCCTGCATCCGAGCCGTGGTTCGTAGCGCAGCACATAAAGGTGTCGAGGTTAATGGTATCCGCCGTGGTTATAGCGGACTACTTGATGCGGATTTCGTTAAGCTGAATTCCCGTGCCGTAGCCAACATTATCCAGCGTGGTGGCACTATACTGGAAACCTCAAGGTCAAAGGAGTTCAAGAGCAAGGAGGGAAGAAGGAAAGCGATTAAGAACATGGAGCAGGAAAACATCGAAGGCTTGGTAGTCATCGGTGGAAATGGAACTCTGCAAGGGGCTACTGCCCTGGCCGAGGAAACCAAGATAAAGATAATAGGAGTTTCCTCTACCATAGACAACGATGTCTACGGCACCGAATTCACCACCGGGTTCGATACTGTTGTCAACACAGCGCTGGAAGCCATAGACCGCATCCGCGATACCGCCAACTCATATGAGCGTTTTTTTGTAGAAGTGATGGGACGGGATTCCGGTTTCAGCGCTCTTGAAGTAGGAGTCGCCTGCGGGAGCCGAGGAGATAATTATACCCGAGGTGGAGACTAACCTGGATGAAATAGTGGATATGCTGAGACAGAGTTACAACCGCGGCAAACGAAGCAGCATAATTGTGGTAGTTGAAGGGAACGAAGTAGGCCATACTGTGGAAATTGCCCGCCATGTTGGGTATGCACTGAAGACAAGCTGCCGCGTCTGCGTGCTGGGCCATATACAGCGCGGGGGCTCCCCAACTGCCAAAGATAGAATTTTAGCCAGCAAGCTGGGCGCTGCTGCCATCAAGGGATTGCTAAACGGCAAAGAAGGACATGCAGCCGGTGAAAGCAAAGGGCAGATAGTATATATCCCCTTTCGTGACACTTGGACAAAGAAGAAACAACTTGACATGAACCTCTTAAAATCAGCCAAGGTGCTGGCTTTATAAACTACTAAAAAGACTTTGTGAGAGGAGCAGCCATGGATATTTTAAAATGGTTTGAGGAAATTAGTAAGGCAGATGTACTTCAAGCAGGCGGCAAGGGAGCCAACTTGGGTGAGATGGTCAAGGCAGGCTTACCGGTACCGCCCGGTTTCGTTATAACGGCACAGGCATATAATCTTTTTATTCAAGAAAGCGGTTTGGCAGCCAAGATAAAGCGCCGCCTTAACAGCCTGGATATAGATGATAATGTTCAACTAAGAAGGAAGTCGAAGGAAATCCAGCGCCTCATTACCGAGGCTGAGGTTCCAGCGCAAATTCGCAAGGAAGTGACCAAGGCATATCACATGCTATCGCAGAAGGATGGCGTTGATGCTCAGTTCATCGCTGTGCGCTCCTCCGCTACTATGGAAGACTCCGAGACAGCTTCATTCGCCGGCATGAACTCCACCTTCCTCAACGTGAGAGGCGAGGACGCCTTGATCCAGAAGGTAAAAGAGTGCTGGGCTTCGCTCTATGGAGGCCGCGTTATATTTTACCGAGCCAAGAAAGAGTTTTTCGAAGAGCCTGCTATTGCCGCCGTGGTGCAAAAGATGGTCAACTCCGATAAAGCCGGCGTTATGTTCACCGTAAACCCTGCTAATAACGACACCAGGAGTCTGGTAATCGAGGCGGCCTTTGGGTTGGGTGAGGTGGTAGTAGGCGGCAATGTGGCACCTGACCTATATGTGATAGATAAAAAGACCCTTCAAATCAAGGATGTTCAGCTAGGTCAGAAAAACTTCAAGATTATCCGTGCCACTGACGGAGAAAATGAATCCATCACGCTCTCACCCACAGAGGCAAAAAAACGCGTGCTCAGCGACGAAGAAGTCATTGAAATCGCCAAAATAGGGCTACGAGATGAACAACATTACGGTAGCCCCCAGGATACTGAGTGGGCTATCGAAGGTAAGCAAAAATACATCGTGCAATCGCGGCCGATTACCACCCTCAAAAAACCAGCAGGGAAAGAAGTGGGGGAAAAGGAAGGCGCAGAAGCAAAGGAGCTGCTCAGAGGACTAGGAGCCAGCCCTGGCAGAGCCAGCGGCGATGTCAGAGTACTGCAGTCACCAGATAAGGATAATGAATTTAAACGAGGCGATATACTGGTGGCAGAAATGACCTCCCCAGATTGGGTGCCGCTGATGAAAAAAGCAGCAGCCATTGTCACCGATGGCGGTGGTATGACCTGCCATGCCGCTATCGTATCCCGCGAGATGGGACTACCAAGCATCGTCGGTACCAGAAATGCTACCAAGGTATTAAAGAATGGTGAATTGGTCACTGTCGACGGTACACATGGCGTCGTCTATGAAGGACATTTGCCGGAGGTAAAAAAGAAAAAGGCTGAGAAAGTTCCTACTGAAGCTATCTCCAGGCCAGCGCAACTGGTAACTGCCACTAAGCTCTACGTCAACCTAGCCATGCCTTATGAAGCAGAACGGATAGCCGAGGAAGACATAGATGGCGTAGGGCTATTGCGAGCCGAGTTTATGGTCATAGATGCCTGCGATGGCGTACACCCCCGCAAGTTAATGGATGATGGCAAAGGCAACGAGTTCGTGGATAAGATGGCACAGAAGTTAAAAATATTTACCAGTGCTTTCTATCCACGTCCAGTTATCTATCGGGCTATAGACTTCCGTTCCAACGAGTTCCGTAACCTCTACGGCGGTGAGAAATACGAGTTGCCGGAGCAAAACCCCATGATTGGGTTCCGTGGCTGCTATCGATATGTTCAGAATCCAGGACTCTTTGAGCTGGAACTGAAGGCATTGCAAAGGGTCCGAGAGCAGTACCACAACCTTCACCTGATGATACCCTTCGTTCGTACATTATGGGAACTCAAACGCTGCAAGCAGATAATCGATTCTACGCCCCTGGGCAACGACAGGGAAATGGAGTTATGGGTCATGGCTGAGGTGCCATCGATAGTTACCTGGTTGGAGGATTATATCAACTTGGGCATCACCGGCGTTTCCATCGGCTCTAACGACCTGACGCAGCTCATGTTAGGCGTTGACCGTGATAGCGAGATGCTGGCGCCATTATACGACGAACGCGACAAGGCTGTGATGGAAGCCATCCACTCTATCATCCAAACTTCACTGCGAATGGGCATAACCTGTTCCATCTGCGGTCAGGCGCCCTCTAATTACCCCGACTACGCAGAAAAGTTGGTCAGGTGGGGTATTACGTCGGTGTCAGTAAATCCTGATGTTATCGACCAGACCAGACGGAATATCGCAGCGGCTGAACAGCGCATGATTTTAGAAATGGCTAGGGAAAAAGGAGTAGGGAAAAAGGAGGCATAATGATAAGCAGAGATTTTTTAGGCAAGGAAGTAATTCATGATGATGCTAATAGCATCGGCAAGGTCACCGAAATGGATTTTGACGTATATAAAGGAACTCTGAACTTCTTCGAGGGTCAATAGGGTCTGGGACAAGAAAATCTATATAACCTTTGACAACATAACCAAAATCGGCGATAAAGTAATGCTTATGCAACAGAAAGAAGGAGGAATCTGCCAGACTCTCTTAACCTCTTTTGTCCAGTCAGAAGGATGCAGTCCGAGACAACAAATAGGAGAGGAAAAATGAAAAGAGTATTTATAGCTGGTGGTTTTGACCCAATCCATGCGGGACATATCGATCACATTATTAAGGCTAGTAGTTTAGGAGATGAACTACTCGTAATACTCCAGAACGATGATAATTTGATAAATAAAAAGGGGTACCGCCTAGTACCATATCATGATAGATACGCTGTGCTAAATGCCATCAAATATGTTGGCAGAGTAGTAAGCAATATAGATGAAGATGGGACTTGTGCTAAGACAATCGAATATATAGTAAAGTCAAATGTAAAACTAGATATTTTCGCTAAGGGTGGCGATCGAACATCTGAAAATATGCCACAAAATGAGTTAGATATTTGCAAACGGCTGGGGATAGAAATAGCATATGGATGTGGTGATTTGTTAAATAGCAGCTCTAACTTGGTGGAGAAGCTACTTAGCAAATCCGGCACAACAACATAAAAGTAGCTTACGTATCTTAAATTCTGTAGCAATTGGGGGCACCAACTGAGCTGGACAAGGGAAGATCTACATAAATTGGCTAAGACGAAATTGGCCGACAGCCTATTCGTCGCTGTCTCTAATAGAGAACCATACGTTCATATCCTGGAAGGAGATAAGGCTCAGTGTACTGTTCCCGCCAGCGGACTTACACTGGCGCTAGACCCGGTAATGCAAGCTTGTGGTGGAATCTGGGTTGCTTATGGCAGCGGTGATGCTGACCGGCAAGTGGTTGACGATAAAAACAGGGTAACCGTGCCGCCTGATACCCAGAGTTATACTTTGCGGAGGGTCTGGCTCACTAAGGAAGAAATAGCGGGATACTATCTAGGTTTTTCAAATGAGGCACTTTGGCCTCTGTGCCACATCACATATACACGTCCAAAATTCGACAAGGCTGACTGGGAAACCTACGTGAAAGTCAATGAGATGTTTGCCGAAGCTGTCTTGGATGAGATTGGGAATAGGAAAGCCTTTATCTTTATTCAAGATTATCACCTGGCACTGTTATCCAAGATGATAAAGTCGAAGAATAGTAAGGCAATAACTGCCCAGTTCTGGCATATCCCTTGGCCGAACCCTGAGACCTTTCGAATTTGCCCCTGGCAAGAGGAGATACTCGATGGTTTGCTGGGCAACAACCTCATTGGTTTTCATATCGCCTACCATCGCAATAATTTCCTGGAAACCGTTAACCGAACCTTAGAGTGTAAGATTGATTATGAGAGACATACGGTGTCACGTGGCGGCACAACCACCATGGCAAGGCCGTTCCCTATAAGCATTGACTTTGACCAAATAGCTCACAATGCTGCCAGGAAAGAGGTCTCGGCAGAGATCAAGCTAATCCGAGAACGATGGGGGATAACCGACCAGTTTATC
>DIKK01000004.1 GCA_002423605.1 Dehalococcoidia bacterium UBA5620 | reverse complement strand
GGGCGTCATTGCCGGCGGTGCCGGTAACCATCGCCCAGAACTTGGCGTCATCAGGGGCAGCCGCCAGGTTCCAGACATCAAGGTTTGCTGCAGGATAGCCTGCGGCAGTCATGGCGGTTGACAGGCGGGTGCCTGCAGCCGCGCTCCAGATGATGCCCTTGGCGGCAGAGACGCGCAGCCTTATTCTGGCCGCCGCTGTCGCGCCTTCCTTCTCCAACACTAAGAACGTGTCAGCATTGGCGGTGGTTATTATCTTCTCTACCTCGCTGGCGGAATAAGCGTTGGTGGTGGAGCTGATAATAAGGTCGCCTTTGATTGCGATCGACCCTGGCATATCGATGTAGTTCCATTTGCAAACTCCGGCGTCAGCGGATACTGCGGCCGGTGTTGCCAGGTTGCCTGGTACTATAAAGCTCACCACCAGTGCGATGATGGCTAAGATACCAAACATACTGTATTTTGTATTCATTATTCCTCCTAGATTTACTAACCCCGATTTTCACCGGGGACCTTCGGCATAGTTTCGACCTCCACGCCTCAGGTTTTAAACCCATAACGGTAAAACCTTCTAGTTTTCTGGGCTCCTTTTAAGCCGGCCCATTTTAGGCTACTCCACAGATAACCCGGACATAAATATATCGTCTCGGGTTTTTTTAAGGCTTTATGTCCCGGAGTCAGGACTGGTGTGGTCTTGCCTTAGCAGCAAAACATCCTGCATCGGCATGCTTTCACTGGCACCACCTCCTTTTGTTTATGTATGCATAATTAAAGGGGCAAGGTATTTCCTTGCCTTAGCAGTATTCTACCACGTCTGTCAAGGGGTTTACCACTTTCCCCCCCCGTCATCGCAAGTCTCCCACCTGTCATTGCGCCTTTTCTAAAAGTATTCATGAATTTTTCTGAAGGCGGCGCGGAGGGCGAAGACTATCACCAGTATCAGGACGATAGCGCCCAGTATCAGGTAGGTGACAGATATGGCGCCCACCTTGAAGGGATAGGGGGAAAGCATCCATTGGCTTTCATTGCCGGCGCCGTCCACCGCTTTCACCCGCCAGTAGTAGACGCCTGGTTTAAGATTGACCACGGTGCTGGTGGTGGTCAGCCCTGTCTTTCTCATACCCGGCCCCAGAGGGAAAAAGCTGAGGTTATCGCCTATCTCCAGGGTGTAGGCGACGCCGCTGGGGTCGGCGACATCGGTCCAGGCGAAGCTGACTACCTTGGAGCCGAACAAGCCGAACGTCTGCGCCATCGGCCTCAAAGGCGCGGGCGCTGGGGGCGCCACCGTCTCCAGCCGCATGCCGCCTAGGACGGCTTTATTGCCTGCGCTGTCGGTGGCGATAACCGAGTGCTCTGATTTGGAGGCTTGAGGCACCTTGAAGGTGTAGCTGAAGCTGCCGGAATCGCCGGTGGTGGGGGAGTTGCCGATGACGGTGCCATCATACTCTACAGATACCGGGCTCCTGGCGGCAAAGCCGCGGCCGGTGATGGTGGCATCGTTGCCCACCTGGGGTGAATCGGGCTCCACGGTGATCATGGGCATCAGGCTGAGGCTGGCTTTGGCTTCCAGGTCGTAGATGTCTGGCACAGCGGCCTTGAACTCATGTTGTCCGGCGATGGTGCTGGGCATAGTATAGCTGGCGCTGAAGCTCCCATTGTCGTTGGTTTTGATGGCTAAATTAGAGGATTTGCCGTCTAGGGTAAGGATAATAGCATTATTGGCGGTGAAGCCGTTGCCCTTGATGGTTACCTGCGTGCCGGGAACTGCTGCCGCCGGGATTACCTGTAGGCTGGGCTCGATTTTGAGCATGAAGGTGAACGCCGGACCCTCGGCATTGAGCCTGGCGTTGTACCAGCTCAGCACGTAGCCGCTGGCGTTGTAGGGCAGCTCCGGCACCACGAAGCTGACATTGACCTCGTGTGCGTTCTGCTCACCCAAGCCCTCCGTTAGCTTGAAGTTTTTATCATTGGGCTCGTCCACCCAAATTCCCAGCCACAGGTAGTACTGGCCGGTCAGAGTGCGAGCGGTGCTCTTGATGTTTATGGTAGCGGTGCTGCCCACCTTTGCTGAGCTGATGGTTGAAGCCCCGGAATCTCCGGAGCAGCCGCTGCCCTCTCAGGTGCCCCAGGCGGCAGCGTGAACCGCCGCCGGCGCCAGCGATAGCACCATTACCCATGCCATGAGCAAGGCAAGATATATCCTCTTCATAGATTTCCTTTCAGGATGTCTTTGGGTTTGTTGTCTGCCTGAGGCGGATTGAGCTCACCGCTCCGACTCCGCTCAGGTAACGTGTCTGGGATGACAGTTTTAATTATACACTATAGTAGTGTACTACGGACAGCGATTATGTGCAATCAGCCTGTTGGCAAAGGTATATCGGCCAAAAGTATGACTCCATATCAGCCTAAATTACGACCCCTTTGTCATTATTGCCATTGCGAGACCGAGCGAAGCGAGGAGGTGGCAATCTCTCAGATCACTTACAGGTCTTCATATGGGTACGGTCACTACCACATCTCGTCTTGTTTGTAACAGCGCCGCTTCGTGGTGATGCCTGTCTTTCGAGATTGCTGCGTCCTCTGCCAAAGGCGGACTCCCTCAAGAATGACAGAGGAGAGCGACAGCTTTTACTTGTCTAATATAGAACATATGTACTATTATTTTCCATGTTATGGTAGTCGGTGAACTGGACTTATTGCCCGACGAGATTGACTGGAAAGACAGGGGCTGCGTGTTGTTTCCCTCCTGCCTGAGCTGTCCGCTGCCACGGTGTATTGAAGAGGTCTCCCGGGGCAGGCAACGGCTGCGGATGTCCGCCCGCGCCCGGCGCATGGCCGAGCTTTCAGCTGTGGGCAAAAGCACCAGGGACATTGCCTGCCTCTTCTGCGTCAGCACCCGCACCGTACAACGGACATTGAAAAACCAGAAATCAAAACTATCCCGTCATTCCGAGGCAGCGAAGCGACCGGAGAAACTCGGTGGAGAGACAGGTGAGATATCCGGGATTCTTCGTCCCGATAAATCGGAACTCAGAATGACAGGGTAGGATTTCTCGCAAAGCCACAGGAGGCATACGCAATGACTGAGTTCAACCCCCAGTCTCTCTCCCAGCTCGACAAGGATAGGCTAGGCCAGTACTCCAAAAACCTGGACTTCTATAACGGCACCCAGTGGGCCGAGAAGAGCCGTAATCGCCAGCTGGTATTTAACTATGCCCGCATCGCCATCGATAAGGTCACCAGCTATTTGATGCAGGGGCTTAACTTCGCTTGCGACCCGATTGATGATTCAGACCAGGCCAGGGAAAGGGCCAAGAAAGCGGAGCAGGCTATCTATAACGTCTACCTGGCCAATAACCTGCAGGAGCTTGATTATGAGACCGAGGTGGATGCCGCCATCCTGGGCGATGGCTGCTACAAGGTTACCTGGGACGCCGCCGCCAAGCGCGTCCGGGTGACTTCCCCCGATGTCAACGGCATCTATGCCTGGCACATGGGCGATGATTTGTCTCAGGTATGGCGAGTCGCCAGCAGGTACTCCCTTTCCCAGGAGGAAATCGAGCTGCTTTATAACCGCACTATCTCCAAGAAATCAGCCACCATCACCGAGCTGTGGACGGATAAGCAGTTCGTTTTGTATCTGGATAACGAGGTGCTGGAAGATAAGCCCAACCCCTACAAGTTTACCCCCTTCGTCATCTTCCCCAACTTGAGGCAGCCCAAGCAGTTCTGGGGCACCTCCGACATCCCTGGGTTGATGGAGTCGCAGCGCGAGCTAAACCGGGCATTGACCCAGCTCTCCCGTATCCTGGAGGTATCAGGCAACCCCATCGCCGTGTTGGAGGGCGTGGAGTCTTCCGAGGATATCCGGGTGCAGCCCGGCGCCGTGTGGACCATACCGCCCGAGGCCAAGGCTTATTTGCTCGACCTGCTCCAGGGGGGAGGCATCCGCCTCCATATCGATTATATCGATATGATTTATCGATGTATGCACGACATCTCAGAATCCCCCAGGGCAGCCTACGGCGGCATCGAGCGCGAGCTATCAGGCGTAGCCCTGGAGGTGGAGCTGCAATCCTTACTTCAAAAGGTAAGGAGAAAGCGCAATATCCGCACCGCCGCCTACACCAGGCGCAATGAGATGATTCTCAAATTGCTGGCGCAGTTTGCCCGCGAGGACTTGACCGCAGTGCAGCAGCGCATCATCTGGGGGGCAGTGCTGCCCCAGGACAGGGCCAGGGAAGCCCAGAACGAGCAGCTATTAGTACAGTCGGGCGTCCATTCCAGGCGCACCGCAATGGACGAGATGGGGGTCAGAGACCCCGAAGCCGAGTTCGGCAAATGGTTAGATGAACGTAAACGTATATTGGAGATGAATCAGCAGTACCGGGCACAGTCCACCCGAGGCGGAGCGAGAGAGAGAAATGTCGCCGCCGATATGGCAGACCAGGCCCTAACTGAATAAGCCAGGAAGGAGATTACATTGGCAAAAGAAGAAACCAACAATCACGTAGAAGACCCCCAGGTCAATAACGACCTTAAAACCCAGCTGGAGGCGGAGAAGGCGGACAGGGACAGGCTGATCGCCGAGGCCGTTAAGCCTTTTCAGGAGCAGTTGGCCACCCTGGGCGAAGCCCTTAAGGCCAAGGATACCGAGCTGGCCAAGTTTGCCACTATGGGCGAAACACTTAAGTCCGCTGTGGCCGAGTTCAAAACTGTGCTCATGGCATCCAACCCTCTCTATACCGAGGAGCTTATCACCGGCGCCACCATCGAGGAGCTTAAGGCTTCGGCCGTAAAGGCGGACGCCATCATCGCCAAGGTCAGGGAAGGCGTGATAAATGGGGGGAATGCCGAAGCTGCCGCCGCCAGGATCCCAGCCGGTGCGCCTGGCAGGAAAGAGCCTGATATCAGCTCCATGTCCACAGTGGAGAAAATCCAGCACGGCCTGGAACAAGCCAGGAAGAAAGGAAAATAAACAGACCCCCTCACTGTCATTCTAAGCCGAAGCCCTGAGCGAAGCGAAGGGGCAGCGAAGAATCTCGGTGGGAGGAGAGGAGTAAATGAAATATGTCCACCACATTAACCGAGGCAGCCAAGCTTTCCAATGATGTCTTGCTCGCAGGAGTAATCGAGACCATCATTAAGGATAGCCCGCTACTCCAGACTATGCCTTTTATCGAGATCGTGGGCAATGCCCTCACCTATAACCGGGAAAGCGCCCTGCCCGCGGCCGAATGGCACGCCACCAACGATGACTGGGTAACCAGCCCCGCCATCAACTTCAGCCAGCAGACCGCTACGCTGAAAATTTTGGGGCAGAACGCCGATGTCGATGAGTACATCAAGCAGACCCGCTCCAATGTCCAGGATATCGAGGCTGCCATCGTGCAGCTCACTGCTAAATCGGTCAAGCATGAGCTGGAGGACAAGTTCCTCTATGGCAATAGCGCGGTGGACGCCAACCAGTTCGATGGCTTGCGCAAGATCATCAACCTTACCGCCGCATCCGACCAGGTGATCGCTATGGGCGCTACCGGCGCCACACTTAGCCTGTCCAAGCTCGACGAGCTTATCGATGCAGTAAAGGGCGGCAAGCCCGATCTGCTCATGATGAGCCGCAGGTCACGGCGCAAGATAAACGCCCTGGCCAGGGCAGCCGGCAACAACCTGGAAGTGGGGCAAGGCAAGCTGGGCGAGTTCGTTCAGCTGTATAACGCCATCCCCATCTCAGTCAACGACTTCCAGCTGGATACCCATGCCGTAGCCGGCAGCGTAGAGACCGCTACCACCGGCGGCGCCAAACTCAGTCATCTATGCCATCCAGTTCGGTGAAGGCGGCCTTTGCGGCCTCACCAGCCCCGGAGGCTTGCAGGTCGAGCCCATCGGCAAGATGGAAACCAAGGACGCATCCCGCACCCGCATCAAGTGGTACGTCAGCCTGGCGCTGTTCAGCCAGGTCAAGGCAGCCGCTTTGATCGGAGTCCAGGACTAGCGATATTACACAGCGTGTAATAAAAATAAAGGAGAAATGACAAAATGGCATTTAGTGATCCGGGACAAGATAGGCAGATAGTCAGCTCAGGCATGGGACCCGAGGCGCCCACCATAACGCTGGCCGAGGCCGTGAAGCGTGGCGATATCCTGGGCTACAGCTCAGGATGGAAGAAAGCGCTGGCCACCGTGGGCACCGCTATCCAAGGGAAGCTTGTTGCCCTGGCGGACGGAGCCAGCGGAGCAGTTATCCCGGTGTCGCCCAGGGCGGTTGTCGGCGGCTATTCCGGAGCCACGCCAGGAGGCTACGTCTATGTGGCGGAGGGCACCAGCAACGGCCAGGTGACACAGACGGCGCCAACCGATACCGGCGACTGTAATACCATCATCGGCATTGCGCTGTCGGCAACCGAGATCCTGTTCTTCCTGAACAGCAGAGATGCTAGCTTAGCCTAAGTTAGGGAGAGCCTGGGAAGCACGCCGGTACAACAGGCGGATGCGACCCCCAGGGCTATCTCCTTTCCCGGGGGGAGTGCGCTTCACCTCCCGCACTCCCCCTCACTATGCGGGATTTCAAGAGGGGCGCAGCCCCTCTTTAGAAATAATACCCCCTCTCCCTTGAGGGAGAGGGAAAGGGTAAGGGTGAAAAATGGATTTAACAACAATGCGAGGCCTGGTCCGCAGGGACATTAAAGATGAGGACGCCACAGAGTACCGCTGGACGAATGACGAGATAGACCGACACATCGCCCGGGCCGTGGCCGAGCTATCCCGGTCTATACCTTATGAGGTAAAGACCACGGTGGCCACCACCAGCGGCTCCAGGAGCATCGATATCTCCAGCCTTACCAACCGGGTATCGGTTGATAGGGTGGAGTTCCCCGTGGGCAACAGCCCCCGCACCTTCCAGCGCTTCAAGGTCTTTGCAGTTACCCTCACGCTGATCGGAGACTACCAGGGAGACGGCACAAACGCCTATATCTACTGGAGCCAGGAGCACAGCTTGGGAGCCAGCAGCACCATCCCCTCTTATCTCGAGGACGTGGTAGCCCTGGGCGCTGCCGCTTATGCTTTGGCCGCTCAGGCGCAGTATATGGCCAACCAGGCCAACACCGGCGGAGAGACTGTGGACCGGGATTACTTTTACCAGGGCAGGGACATGATGGCGCAGTTCAAGGAGCAGCTTAAGCTCTGTGGCAAAAAGCGCAAGCTGCAGGTTATCCAGCTCTATGAAGGCAGCGACCTTGAGTAAAGGAGAAATGAACCATGACCAATACAACAAAAAAGCAGAGGACAGCAATCGAGAAGATTAAGGAAGGAGTTACCCGCACCAAGGACGGCCTCCCCTGGCAGGGCTATGCCCTTGTGGGCGACAAGGAAGCGCCCGAAAGCTGGAAGTTGCCGCACCACACTAGGACGATATACCGAGCCATCCAGGGCAAAATAGGGCTAGAAAGGACTGTGGACTGGGAAAAGATGCCCGCCGCGGTGGGGGCGCTCAGCCGTGGGGGCTACGAGGGGGAGAGGGTAAACGCCGAAGCTCACGAAGTGCTGGCCGCCGCCGCGCACCTGGCTGGCCACTACCGCAAGGCTAATAAGCCCTTGCCCAATACCCTGGCGGTGCTGGTGTAAAAAAAGGCTTTACATATATAAACAAAAATTGAAGGAGAAGAAAAATGTTACAGACCTGGTTGGACGGAAAGAAAAAGTACTCAGCTTTCATCATCACCATCGCAGCCGCCATCATGGAAAGCCTTAGTCTCTCGCCGGAGCTGAAGGCAGAGATCGAGTGCTATATCCCCATGCTGGCTACCATCATCTCAGGCGTAGCCTACATCATCATCCAGGGCAGGATCGACAACAGCAAGGCCGTGGCCACCGCTACTAACGGGTCCGCCGCAGCCGCAGTGGCAGCGATCGCCGCTACGGCCAACGCTCAGAGCGCAGCCGAGGTCAAGACCCAGCAAACTCAAGCCGCCTCCGCTGTGCAGGAAACAGTGCCATTCAATGAGGCGGAGTTTGAGGCTATGGTTGAGGAAAAAGCCAAGCAGAGCTACCTGGAGGCCAATGACATCACCCGCTACTTCGCCGCCCAGGACCTGGGCAATACCACCAGGTGGGCCAGCCTCTACCACCAGCTCGCTTTTCAAGACTACATGGTGGCCAAGGCGTTCAAAGCCTTCGAGGCTAAGTTCGGCTTCCCCTACGCCGAGGCCGATAAACACCTGGCAGACAATAAAAGTTGCCCTTACTACTCAGTTGACAACATGGCACGGCAGAAAGGCATCGATTTCTGGTTTATGCTCCGCATGGTGCGCAACACCATCGCCAAAGCTGAGGAGCTGAGCAATAGCACTTAAAGGAGAACATGCGAACTCTATCCGCAACCCTCGAGGACGAGCAGCGCAAGCCCAGCCGGAAGCCGCTGGTTAAGCTGGAGGTGCAGGCCTATGGCCACCCGCAGGCTTCCAGCGGTATACAGTGGGAGCTGTTCGATTGGCAGCGCCTTTACCTCGGCAGTGAGACCAGGAACAAGCATGGTTGCTGTATCTCGGGCGATGGCTCGCTTCACCGCATCAGGCTTGACGGCACTAATCTTAAGTATAGCCGTGTCACCAGCCCCGGGCCCGCAAGCGATTATTCCAGCTGGTCTACCGCAGGCGGCACAATCGCCGGCACACATAGCGCTATCGCCGCTCTTGGCGCCAATTTGATAATGGTTACCTCCGGAGCAGCTACGCTGTTTCGCAAGGAGTCATCGGATAACGGCGCCAGCTGGGGCAGCTGGGTGGAGATGGCCAACGCCCGCCCCTGCGAGCGCGGCTGTGCCGTCGCCTTCAAGTCCAACGGCGATTGCCTCATTGTCCACGCCTCCGATGTCAATGACCCCATATCGCTCTATATCCAGAAGCGCACCGGCGGCAGCTGGAGCTCAGGCTTGGGCCAGCGCTCAGGCGAGTGGGAGGTTGAGTGGCTTACCTGTTACTACGACGGCGACTGGAATATCATCGCCCTGGTTATCGATGGCGGCTACCTCTCCGTGGTCCGTATGGTTTACGGAGATGGCTACAAGGTAGCCGCCGGCAGCTGGGCTACGGATGAGAAAATAGGCCTGGGCCGAGCCAGGCTCGATATCAACTCCCAGATGACGATGCGGGCTTTCAAGAGCCAGCGCACCTTCGGCGCCGAGGCCAGGCGTACCCCCACCTACTGGGAAAAGCACCAGGCGGTCATCGATGCCCTGGCAGGCGGTAGCCTGGATGTCTCAGGTGTGTCATTATGTAAACCCGCCAGCTACCCCACGCTGCTGGCCATGTCCCGGACGAACACCCCCTGGGTATTCAGGCTTAAGCCCGGGACGGACTTCTACGATTATAACTGGAATAAGGCAGCCACCATAGAAGCTGCCAGCGCCTCCTATGGCATGCAGCTTTGCTGCGATTCCAGCTACCTCTGGGCTACACAGGCCAACGAGGTCTGGAGAAGCCCCCTCCCAGGAAGCTGGACGCCGCCCACCGCAGGCAGCGGCGCCGGCGACAAGATCACACTCCCGATTTCTAGGATATTCAAGGTGGTCGAGGATATCCAGCCGGAGCAGGAGTCTACCCTGGCGGTGGACATGGACAACTCCAAAGGGACCTATAACAGCCCCGGAGAGGACAGCCTGGCCGTGCTGAAAAGGGGCGCCCGGGTAAATCTTCACATCGGCTATAAAATCCCGGCAGCAGCAGAGGAGCTGTCGGAAGCAGGCCGCTATTTTATCGAAGGCTGGGAATACGGGAGAGGAGATGGCAAAGCCACCTTCTCCCTGCAGTGCATCGATGCCTGGGGCTTGCTGGAGCGCTACGCCTTCAACAAGCCCGTAGAGTGGAACATGGGCTCAGATGACTATGCTGTATATGATTTGATGGCTATGGTCATGTCGGCTATAGGGGGCACCCTGGACTATAAGAGCCGCAGCACGCTTATCACCAGCCTTTACCCCCGCTTTGATGTCCATGCCGGAGAATCAGGCGCCTCCGTTATGCGCCGGCTCTTAGCCCTGGTCCCGGATGTTATCTTCTTCTTCGGCCTCGAGGGCTATATCGTCTACCCCCAGGCATCGGATACCGAAGTCTATGATTATAAGTTTCCAACATGATGAAACGTGATGCAAAATGATGCACTTTACATAATCTCATTCATCATCGTGGTCGCCCTACTGATCTACCTCAGATGGAAAGGATAGAAAGGAGAAAGAACTATGGCAAATGCACTTTATGACAAAGGCCGTCAGGGCTTCCTTGATGGCAGCATAGACTGGGATACGGATGATATCCGCGCTATCCTCATCGATGTCGCCGACTACACCGTCAACCTGGCCACCCATGACAACCTGGATGATATCCCAGAAGCTGCCAGGGTTGCTGTCAGCGCTGCCCTCACAGGTAAGAGCGTAACAGACGGCGTAGCCGATGCCGCCGATGTCACCTTCTCAGCCGTTACCGGTGATTCGGTGGAAGCCATCGTGCTCTATAAGCACACCGGCACCGAGAGCACGTCCAGGCTTATCGCCTACATCGACTCAGCCACCGGCTTGCCCCTTACCCCCAACGGCGGCGACGTCAAGATCACCTGGCCCGATACGGCCAGCAAAATCTTCAAGCTCTAATCCGCCTCAGGCGGACAACGAACTCCAAAGGCAAAAGATGAGCGATGTCGACACTTTATGAGTCATATACCGGCGAAGACACCCAACTGGATATACGTGGCACCTGGTGGAGGGCGCAGACCTTTACGCCTGCCACAGCTCACACTATCAGTTCTGTAAAGCTTAAGTTATACCGAACTGGTAGCCCTGGGAATGGCACAGTCTCCATCAAGGCCACCGATGGCAGCGGCCATCCCACAGGAGCCGATTTATGCAGCGCCTCTATCGCTGGGAACGACCTCGCTACCTCTGCCACTGTTTATGAGTTCTCATTCAGCCCTGGGGCTTCCCTTTCCGCCAGCACCAAGTATGCTATCGTCCTCAGGTTTCCCAGTGGCGATAGCTCTAATAAAGTGTCAATCCGCATCAAAGCCACTTCCCCAACATACTCAGGCGGTAACGAGGAGTTTTCAAGCGACGGTGGTACTTCATGGGCTTTCCATGACTATGACTGTTACTTCGAAGATTGGGGCGCCCCACCATACCAGGAGATCCTGCCATCCAGCATCGCCTCCGCAGAAGCCTTTGGCACACCAACAATAGAGATTACCTTAATAACTATCTACCCCGGCAGCATCGAGTCTGCCGAGTCGGTGGGCATCCCCACCGTCACCAAGGTAAGATGGCATGTCATCCTTGACGGGAAATATGCCAGCTTGAGCGCAGAATTGAACAAGGCCTATGTCATCGGCAGGGATGATTCAGGCATCAATGTCTATGGCAGCAGCACGGATTCAGCCGAGCTTGGCTTAGTAGGCGAGCGCTTAGACTTCGACCTGGAGCTGGAGATCACCACCGCAGCCCTGGCAGCAGATGTGGCGGCAGCTATCCTGGCCAAGCGCCGGCTGGGAGTGGCCAAAGGTTACCTGGTGATACCACCCAACTGTGGCGTGGAGCTATGGGATGTGGTCGAGGTCACCGATACCCCAGCCAACCAGTCCACAGCCAAGTACCGGGTAGCAGCCATCCGCTTCGAGTACCACCCCAGGCAAGCCAGGTTCCAGCACAAACTTCTGCTGGGAGCCCCGTGACCTTGTTTTATTTCCTTTCGGTTTTGCCTTGCCGTTTTGCGTTTTGCCCTTTGATTTTGATGCGCGCCTCTAGCTTAAGGTTATGAGACCGCGTTTGATGGCGGTGACCACGGCTTCGGTGCGGGCGTTGGCGTCTAGCTTGCGCAGTATCGAGGTGATGTGGTTCTTGATGGTCTGTTCGCTGATGCTGAGCTCCACCGCGATTTGCTTATTGGAGTTGCCCCGGGCGATACAGTTGAGTACTTCCGTTTCCCTGAGGGTTAGGGGTGAGACAAACGTTTCCACGCCTCGTCCCCAGGACATATCCTGAAATTGCTGCAGCACCTTCTCTGCCACCTTGGGCTGGCCGAAGAGCGTATCATTTATGGGATGATAGCCATTGGCAGTCTTACGTATGGTTGACACCAGCTCATCCGGGGTGACATCGCGCTGTAGATAACCGCTTGCCCGAGACCTTATTGCCTCGAATAGCTCGGCATCGCTCTGTTTCGAGGTGATGAGGATTACTGCTACGCTGGGAAGCCTCTGCTTTATGGTTTTGGACAGGTCGGGGTTGCTGCTATACGATAGCTCGGTGTCCAGCAGGACAACGTCCGGCTGCTGGGTATTGATGATGGATAGCAGCTCCTGTGCGGAACCAACCTCCCCGATGACTTCAATATCGGGTATCTGCCTCAGCGATGCGCATATCCCTCTTAGGAAGAGGGGCTGCTGGTCAGCTATAACTAGCCTTATTCGAGAATTTGCTTCCACCATACTTTGCGCCCAGTCTAGCTTGTAGCGAAGCAAATGTCAATGGGGAATCTCTATGCAGCGACCTCGTAGGTAAGCACCTTCTGGCCGGCCTCTAACTAACTGAATCATTTGACGTAGCGACGCTGGATTACATAGAATGTTACGGTTTGAAAAAGGATACGCGAAACGAGGAGTCTGCCGTAGTGAAGCTCATACATGATATGCTGGCAGGAGATGTATTGTCTCTGGCGCGTTTGATTACCAAGGTAGAGAGAGGCGATGGTGTGCCCCAGATAATGAAGCTGATTTATCCCTACGTAGGCAGGGCATATTGTATCGGTATAACCGGCCCGCCAGGCGCCGGAAAGAGCACCGTGGTAGACTGCTTAACCAAAGTTATCAGAAAACAGGGGTTTACTGTGGGTATTATCGCTGCTGACCCCACCAGCCCCTTCACCGGCGGCGCCGTGCTCGGCGACCGTATCAGGATGCAGCAGCATTATCTGGATAAGGGCGTCTTCATCCGCAGCATGGCCACGCGTGGCAGCGAGGGAGGGTTGCCGCAGAGCACCAGCGGCGTTATCAAGCTGCTGAACGCTTCGGGCAAGGACTTCGTTCTGGTAGAGACGGTGGGTGTGGGGCAGACGGAACTGGATATTATGCGAAGTGCTGACACCACTGTAGTGGTGCTGGTGCCTGAGGCTGGCGATACTATCCAGACGATGAAAGCCGGCCTGTTTGAGATCGCCGATATCTTTGCGGTGAATAAGGCCGACCGCCCCGGCGCCGACAATCTGGTTAATGACCTCAGGAATATGCTGCACCTTCATACCGGACAGACATACTGGGAAGCACCGGTGCTGACGACACAGGCGATCCACGACGTTGGCATTGATGAACTGTTTATGCAAATAGAGAAGCACCGCCAGACTATGGAGGATACCGGTGAGCTATCTAAGCGGCGGCAGGAGCAGCGCCGGCGCGAATTTCTGGAGACGGTGGAGCACCGTATCTCTGCCGAACTGTTGCAGTTGGTGGAACGGGACAAGGAGATGGGACGCTACATGAAAATGGTGGAATTAGGTGAGATCGACCCATATTCAGCTGCTGATGAAATCCTGCGGTCAGGTGTGGTGACAGCGAGCTGGTCACAACAGTTAGCTGGCAGGATGCCCTCATAAGGTATGCATTAGTTGATGTTGGGAGATTTATTTAGATTCCTAATCCCTATGCGTGTCTATTAACCTCAACAAATCTCTTTCCTTTTTTGACTCCGTTCAGAATATGTAACTTTCCTGCCTGTTGTTTTTTAACCTTTGATTTTCTACAGGTAGCTGCGGTCATAGAGAAGGCGGTTTACCAATATGCTGCTGACGCTGGTGAGCGGTGTCTTGAGATCGGCGCCCAGCCGGGCGGTGAGACGCCGGACGAGAATAGCAATGAAGAGCACCAGGAGGCCTACCGTTAGCTCTAGAGGCTGGCTTAAGAGACATGAAGCCAGAGGCGCCACAGCGAAGCTGATTATCATCCCCAGCGGCAGGCTGTTGCTCACTGGACCGCCGAAGAAACCTCTTTCTTTAGCTGTCTTTCCAGTGGCTTTGATGCGAGGGATGGTCCTGATGATGAAGCCGGTAAGTCCGGGGATAAGAGTTATGATGAACACCCAGTAAGCCAGGGGAGAAGTGGTTGTAGTGAGGAACATGGTTAAGGTAAGGATCATTCCTGCGCCTACGGAATTGCCTTTCTCGCCGTTGAACTTGCGTAACACAGGCCACATCTGTCCCAAAACACCGGCCACGCCTGCAGCCACGGTTACGGGCAAGCTGAAACCACAGGTAAAACCGACTACGATGGGGAGCACTCCTTTCATGATGTCGACGAATACGCCGGATAGGCCTTCGAGCGGGCCTACTTTATGGTAGGTTGCGATGTGAAGGTCCTCTTCTTGAGATAGGTCAAAGCCCCGGGCATGCCCCAGTAATAGCATGTAGGGGATGGACCCAAAAAGGTAGGCGCCTGTGATTAAAACAATATCAGCTAATGGCATCCGGTGCTCCTCATATAAAAATTTTCTATCCCTTACTTGTCCTGAGTGGAGCCGAAGGGATGAGAGAGGCAATCCTCTCCTGTGAAAGGCAGGGAGATACGCGATTAAACGCTGGTCTGCTTATACCCTTGAGATCGTTTACGGACTTCGCTTACACAAAGGATAAATCGGAGCAGGTGCTCTCGCCTACCCTTTGGGCGACGATGGTTGCTAAACAATTTTTCCTTAGCGTGCTTGTATTTGGGACTTATAGCCTTTGGCAGCCAGCTCCTTGGTGAACGTGCTGATATCGTTGGTATCGAGCTGGAGAATCAGGTGCTCATCCTGATTCTCGAAGGGTGCCCCCTGGTGCAGGACAATCAACTTCGAGCCTTGCTTCTTCAAAGCTTCGGCAACATCTTGCAGGCCCTTGGGGTTAGATGCTTTTTCAACTATTACGCGGGTGCCAGGTCTGCCAATGCCCAGCATAGGATTCAAAATTTTGTAGAAGAAATCGTTGGTGGTGACTATGCCTACCAGCTTATGATCTTCAATCACCGGGAGGGCGCCTACGCCTTTTGCCTGGGCCATGGCGACGGCTTCTTCCACTGTGTTATCAGGACTGACGGTGACCACATCCTTGGTCATAATCTCCTTCACGGTCATCTTTGCCAGAAGATAATTGATCTCCCAGACACTGAGGCTGGTAGCTGATGATGGGCCTGTGCGGGCTATGCGCTCCTTGGTTACCATGCCCACCAGTTTCCCTTTATCGACCACCGGCATGCGGAGTATCTTGTGGGCATCCATGATTCTCCGGGCTTCCATTGTAGGCGTATCACTTGATACAGTGACCACATTCCAGTTCATAACGTCGCGAACAATCATTTTCTCTTCCCCCTACGCTTTTTAAACTATTCTATCATAGACAAGCAATGGGGGGAAGATTACCCTAGCGAAACTCCAAATCCGAATATCCAAGCACCAAACGGTACCCAAATTATCTGTTAATTTTGAGTTTGATATTTTATCTCTGAGATATGTTACAATAAGCCAGAAGCATGCGAGGGAAAACCATGGCTGAAGATTATGAACTCAACATAGAAGTCAGGGTGATGACTATCCGTGACGGCACACATGGTATCAGTTTGAGTTTGCCCGACAAGCTACTTGGGGAGTGGACGGACAGCGGGGCAGAGTCGCTCACTATGACCGAGGAATTTGCTGTCCGCATCTTGGGGTGTGATGGTGATCACCGCTATCTGCTGTCTATGCCTGGGACGCCTCTTCGAGGCGAGCAGCTTTCCGATACCGAGGCCAGCATAGTTGTGCGGATGTGATCGGTCCGGCACGTTGTCTACCAGATAATCAGATAACGTTCAATGGTGTCGTCGTTGGGTTGGGGTGAGAAGTTATTGAGTTCTGAGTAGCTCTGGCCTATGACCAGTTTCACCACCCGGTCATACTGTGGCTCCACGAATTGCAAGCCTCTGTCCGTTGTTTGGAAAGCTACAATAGTATGCCCAACGTTTTCCTTGTTTAGAATATAGACGATAGCGCAGCGTATGCCTTTTGCCTCGGCGTTGTTATTGACCTGGGCGGCATAATCGGTGCACATATATTCATTGGGTACATATGGGATTGAGTTGGTGGTATCTTCGGACAGAAAGTCCATCATCTCCTGGTAGCTGGGGTTGTGGAGATCGTAGCTGCTAGCTTCTTTTAGCCCTGATTCACGCCCTTTTTGATATCCAGCCTGATAGCTTTCCGTTTCCCACGGCGTATTCTGCTGCGTGGTGGCGGTTACGCTTTGCCCCACTTCATAGCCAGACTGGTAGCCGTTATTCCTGCCATGAATGTAGCCGATAAGCAAGGCGCCGCTGCATAGCATAACGGCAGCCATGATTATTCCTACGGTAGTAGCAATCCTTTGGCTGTTGTCCATAGTCATCTCTGCAGCAAAATATTAACTTCCCTTCCCCGCTATGATAGAGGTAATAGTGAGGATGAAAAGCTCTGTGAGCCCCTGACCTTGATCCTCTCCCGCAATGGGCAAAGAGATATGCATTTATGCAACTTATATTAGTTTACCCGCTTTACTGTGGTTAGACAAGAATTTGACGCTGAAGGCTAAAATGAGGTAGTCTATTAGCCTAATTTGTAAGCGTGAAGGAGGTTCAATCCTGCTTGTGGTGCCGTGGCATTAGAGGCGCTACTATAGTGGCGGAAAATACTAGAGAAGCTATTTTAGCTTCGAGCAAGGAACTGCTGCAGCAAATCGTGGCTGCTAACGGGGTGGAGGTGGATGATGTTGCTTTTATTTTATTCACCACCACACAAGATTTGAATTCTGCTTTTCCCGCAGCCGCTGCTCGTGAGCTGGGCTGGTCACAGGTTGCCCTGCTCTGCAGCCACGAGATGGATGTTCCCGGCAGCCAGCACCGTTGTCTACGGGTCCTGATGTTGGTCAATACCGAAAAGAAGAGCAACGAGATAGTACATGTTTACCATAAGGGCGCAGAGGTTCTTAGGCCGGATTTAGGTTAGCTGCTAAGTAAGGGTTTACTACCATGATAGTAGTAATGAAATTTGGCGCCAGCGATCAAGAAGTCGCTGGGGTAATTAAAAGAATCCACGATACTGGTCTGGCAGAGCACCTATCTCAAGGTGTGGAACACACCATCATCGGTGTGGTAGGCCAGACGTTTCCTGAACTCAGGGACATGCTGGAAGAGATGTCCGGAGTCGAGGAAGTTATACCGGTCAGCAAGCCTTACAAGCTGTGCAGCCGTGAGTTTCACCCACCTGATACCATAATTAAAGTTGGTGGGGTCACCATCGGTGGTAATGACATAGTGGTGATCGCCGGTCCCTGTGCCGTGGAGAGCGAGGAGCAGCTTTTTAAGACCGCTAGGGCGGTGAAAGCTGCCGGCGCTACTATCTTGCGCGGCGGTGCCTTTAAACCCAGCACTTCTCCGTACCAGTTTCGCGGATTGGGCAAGCAAGGCCTTGAGCTCCTGGCTCAGGTGAGGAAAGAGACCGGCCTACCTATTGTCACTGAAGTTATGTCGGTGTCGGAAGTGGCATTGGTGGCGAAGTACGCCGATATAATCCAGTTGGGGGCTCGCAATATGCAGAATTTCAGCCTGCTTGAGGCGGTGGGTAAGATAGGCAAGCCTATTATGCTGAAACGGGGGTTATCTGCCACTATCCAGGAGTGGCTGCTCGCGGCTGAATACATTTTGGCTCAGGGACATGAGCAGCTCATGCTCTGCGAGCGAGGCATCAGAACATTTGAGACCGCTACCCGCAATACCATGGATATAAGCGCCATACCGTTGATTGAGAAAGTGAGTCATCTGCCTATCATCGCCGACCCCAGCCACGGTACCGGTAAGTGGTACCTGGTAGCGCCTCTGGCGCTGGCTGCCGTAGCTGCCGGTGCTGATGGGGTAATGGTCGAGGTCCACCCTGATCCTGACACAGCGCTTAAAGATGGAGCTCAGTCATTGAACTTCGATAATTTCCGACGGCTTATGTCTCAGTTAAAGCCAGTAGCTAAGGGCATAGGCCGGCGACTGGCCACCCTACCCGTTGAAAAATCCTGATATCTCTGTTGACGGTTTCAACCAGCCATGCAGTTTAAACAAGAGTTAGCCATAGTCAAGCCTGAGAAGGAGACACTGCTGAGCATAGGTGTTTTCGATGGGGTGCACCTGGGACACCAGCGCTTGCTGGCGCATTTAAGAGATGAGGCTAAAAAGAAGGGCTGGCTCAGCGGTGTGGTCACCTTTAAATCTCATCCGGAGGTGGTATTATCCCATGCCCGGGGTTTGAAGTGGCTTAGTGATGTAGATGCCAGGGCCACCATGATTCGAGACCTGGGAATAGACATTGTGGTACCTTTGACCTTCACTTCTGAGCTGGCAAAAATCACAGGCCGGGAGTTCGTTCAATTGCTTCAACAATATTTGAAGATGCACGGTTTGATAGTGGGACCGGATTTTGCTCTGGGCAGGAACAGGGACGGAGATATTGATAGGTTGCGCCTGATGGGGAGAGAAATGGGCTTCAGCGTTGAAGTGATACCGCCGGTGGTTATGAACGGCGAGGTGATCAGCAGCAGCGCCATCCGCCAAGCCTTAACTCAGGGTGATATAGAGAAAGTGCAGAGGTTCTTCGGGCGTCCCTTCACTTTGAGCGGACAGGTTGTTCTAGGTGACAAACGAGGCAGAGTACTGGGGTTTCCCACCGCTAACATGGAGGTTAAGCCAGACCAGGCAGTGCCCGGTGACGGCATTTATGTAACCCTGGCGCGTGTCGGAGGTGCATGGTTGCCCTCGGTAACCAACATAGGCCTCCGCCCCACCTTTGGTGGGAAGAAGCGTCTGGTGGAAACTTATATTTTGAATTTCGACGGCGATCTTTATGGTAAAAGATTGGAGGTTAAGCTCCTGGGCAAATTACGCGATGAGAAACGTTTCGATACGGCGGAGGAGCTGAAAACTCAGATGAGAGCTGATGCGAAACAAGCCGGGAGCATAATCGATAAACAGCTGAAAAATAAGGAATCCGAGCCTAGATATGGATAAAGTGCTTGAACGGTTGCTGAAGCGGGGGGTGGCTGAGACCATAATTGAAGCCGAATTGTTGAAGCTATTGGAATCTGGCAAGCCGTTGCGGCTGAAGCAGGGCTTCGACCCTAGCTGTCCCGATATTCATCTGGGGCATGTGGTAGGATTGCGGAAGCTGCGCCAGTTTCAGGACTTGGGACATAAACTTATCCTCATCGTTGGTGATTGGACGGCGCAAATTGGCGATCCCAGTGGACAGTCGGCTACCCGCCCCATGCTCACTGCCGAAGAAGTGAAAACCAACGCCCAGACCTATATGGAACAATTCTTCAAGGTGGTGGATAAGGATAAAACGGAGGTCAGGTGGCAGAGCGAGTGGTTCGGCAAATTTACGCTGGCTGACATCATCAGGCTTGCCAGCAAGTTCACCGTTGCCCAGTTTTTGGCGCGGGAGGACTTCAGCAAGCGCTACAGCTCAGGGCAGCCTATCGCCATCACCGAGCTGCTGTATCCTTTGCTCCAGGCTTATGATTCCGTAGCCATACAGTCTGATGTGGAGTTTGGTGGCACCGACCAGAAATTCAATTGCCTGGTGGGCAGGGAGATGCAGCAGATGATGGGGCAGCATCCCCAGCAGGTTTTCCTGGTTCCTCTACTGGTGGGCACCGACGGCAGCCGTAAGATGAGCAAAAGTCTGGGCAATTATATCGGCGTTAGCGAGCCGCCAGCCGAAATCTATGGCAAGGCTATGTCTATCCCTGACAATCTTATCATCGATTATCTTGAGCTGGTGACCGACGTTTCAGATGAGGAGATCGCGGAATTAAAATGTCAGATGGAAAGCGGTTCGGTAAACCCTATGGATGTGAAGAAACGGCTGGCTTATGAATTGGTAGCCCAATTTCATGGCGTGCCAGCTGCCCATGAGGCTGAAGACCATTTCGCCAAGGTGTTTCAGAAAGGAGAGCTGCCGGAAGAAAAAGCGGTGGTACTGAACGCTTTGGCTGGCGCTGGCGTTACGCTTACGGCCGAATTGGCCAGGGCTGGTCTTGTGAAAAGCCGCTCGGAGGCCAGGCGTTTGCTGTCGCAGGGCGCCATCGAGATCGATGGAAAAGCGATTACTGAAGACCTTGAGATGCCACAAATAGGAAAAGGCAAAATAATTAAGGTGGGCAAGCGCCGCTTTGCTTCAACTTGATGTATAATCTAGTATGTATTTTGGAAATATGTGCTAGACTGAATAAGGTAAATCAATCGAACAAGAATGCCTAAAATGGCTAAACAACGACATCTCAACAACGCACCAATTACTGAAGCTGTAATCGACTTAAGGATCAAGCCTGTGCTGGGGGATGAAGTATTACCCATGCTATCTTCTGTCAAAAACGAAATTGGAGATTCGTATCCCGTGTGTAAAGAATTCCGTAGCGTCTCTGGCGAGATTGAACTTGAAATGAAATCGGGGAAGTCAACCGTGAATACTGCGGGTATGGCAATAGAGGGTTATATTTACAGGAATGATGATAAGAAGCAGATCGCTCAATTCAGAAGAAATGGCTTCACTTTTAATAAACTCAACCCCTACACTCGTTGGGAAGACATTTTAGTAGAGGCACAGCGTCTATGGTTGATTTACCTTGAGAAAACATCTCCTGAGATAGTCACCAGAATTGCTGTTAGATATATCAATAAGCTGGATATTCCTCTGCCAGAGCCAGAGCATGACCTTTCAGAATATCTTACCGAACCTCCAAAAATCCCCGATGAACTTAATTACCCTATTGATTCATGCTTTTCTAAAATAGTGCTTCACGATGATAAGACCGACTTGTTGGCAAATATGATACAATCAATTAATGCGAACGTTGATCATAAGACTTTTACTTTGATTCTTGACAACGATGTATACAAGCAAGGTGCTTACAAAGCTAGCGATCCAAATATCTGGGGTGTGTTCTCGCAATTGCGAGATTTGGAAAACGCCCTTTTCTTTGCTAGTATTACTGAAAAGACAGCGAGGTTATTTGAATGAAAGCTGGATTAGCAGGCCGCCGAATTGGAGTAATATGCCATAGTTACTCACGCGGCATAAGTAACGAGGCTCAGACTATACAATGCCAGGAAGCCGCAAGAGGAAATGATCGAGACTCGTCTAGTAGTATTGACAACATTGATTCGGAATTGTCAATTTTCAATATTTACGATTGCTGTTCCAAGGACAATTGGGATGGATATGATGCAAAGGCAGTCACGCCCTCTTCTTGGTATGGCGTATTAAAATTAGTAAGGTGCTTACCAGATGATTTCCCGAAACCCGAGGCAACAATAAGCCCATATGGGATGATGGTTCTTGAGTGGTATAGACAACAGGATTACATCTTAGCCATAACTATCGAAAACGAAAATAAATTATCCTATAATGCACTGTTTGGCACAGATGAGGATTATGGGATTGCGGCTTTCGACCAAGATCTTCCTGAGGCGATTTTCTATAATCTGCAAAGGTTATTCAAGAACTAATCGCTGGTTAGGTAAATAATTTTGACACCCTTCGATGTCGTAACCAGATATCTCGTTCATAGAAATTTTTTCACTAGAACCCGGTGCATGTATCCTGCGTTTTTGCCTACAAGATCACTTCAAACATCAGTCTTCGGGGTCAGTGGCATTACGGAGGCGGAAATATGGGGTATTGGTAAAGAAGTTGCCAAGCAAAGAAGCTTGACTCTGTATGGCCGTGGTGATGTATCATCTAGCTACATTCAAGCGATAAACCTCTCGCTGGAGATTGATAACACTCCCAGATTGCACGCGAACATAATAGATTGGCCAGAGAAAAAAGTTGAACAACAACAACGTGCTATCAAACTGGCGAACAAAAGCAACCTCATCTTGATACCTGCTAATAATCCTCATTAATGAGATCGCAAGCTGCCAAACGCAGCACTTGTTTACATCGTTTATGAAAAAATCTACAGCCTTCAGGCAGACTTGCGGAACTTGTCCATGAAGTCGACTGTCTTCTGTATATCCTCAAGAGACACGGCATTATAGATCGAGAAGCGGATACCCCCGACGGAGCGGTGGCCCTTAAGTCCCAGCAAGCCTTCTTTCTTGGCACCGGCGATGAATTTGTTTTCCAATTCTTCAGTAGGCAGCCGCATGGTGACATTCATCCAGCTCCGGCTGGCCTTCTCGGCTGGGCCTCTATAGAAATCCGGAGCGGCGTCGATAGCGCCGTAAAGCAAATCCTTCTTGGCCGCGTTGATCTTCTCCACTCCTGCCAGACCACCCTTGCTCTTGATCCACTCCAACACCAGCTTCATGATATAAACCCCGAATACGGGAGGCGTATTGTATAGTGATTTATTTTCTGCATAGGTCTTGTAGCTGAACATGGTAGGAAGGCCTTTTTTACCCTTCGCCAGAAGATCATCACGAATGACCACCAGCGTCACACCAGCTGCACCGAGGTTCTTCTGCGCTCCGGCGTAGACCAGTGAAAACTTCTTGAAATCCAGGCGCCGCGAGGCGATATCCGAAGACACATCGGCTACCAGCGGAACCTTGCCGGTATCCGGAAACTCATGGAACTGGGTCCCTTCGATGGTATTGTTGGAGCAGACATGGAGATAGGCCACATCTTCAGGGTACTTGACCTCGCTCATCTTAGGCACCCGGCGATACTTCTCCTCTTTGGAGGAGAACGCCACATGGGCTTTGGCCACGATCTGGCATTCCTTCAGGGCTTTGGCGGCAAATTCTCCGGTGTCCACATAAGCGGCCATCTGGCCATCGCCGATGAAGTTCATCGGTATCAGGGCGAACTGTGTGGATGCGCCGCCACCCATGAACAACACATGGCAATCGGTGCCAAGTCCAAGCAGTTCACGTACCAGTGTTATTGTCTGGTCATTTATCGTTTCGAATTCCTTAGCGCGATGGGAGCTCTCCAAGATCGACATTCCGCTGCCCTGGTAATCGAGGAGCTCTCCCTGCACGATCTTGAGAACATCCAGCGGTATAGCCGCCGGGCCGGGATTAAAATTTATGATTCTTTTTATCATTTATCTCCTAACATATATAATATGATTTCCTTGTTGATTCGCTGCGATTTTATCACAGCGGGCATATTGTTGTTTGCAGCGTCTCCGCGGGTTGCTTTTTGAGGAGTGGAAGCATCCTGTTCTCCCACGCCTTATTATACTCCTGAATTCATTTTTAAGCATCCTGCTGTATCTCCTCTAAACTGTAGTAAATCTTATTCCTAAAGGCACCAGAAAAATCTTTTCTGAAACGGTATAATAATGCCGAAGCATGGAAAAGCAGAACGGAGGACCTAATATGGCAGCGCTTAATTCTCAGGCGAAAGAGCTTAATCAGATATTAAAGACCTACAGCACAACGGCATATGAACTCTTGTCCAAGAGAGGGAGGGCGATATACTTTCCGGCAAAGGGGATCCTTGCACAGGGAATGGCAGCCAAGGGAAAAGAAATCAATGCAACAATCGGCACTGCGTATGAAGACGACGGAAAACCTATGGTCATACCCAGTATCGCCTGCCACTTTGAGATCGATAGCAAAGATGTCTTCCCATATGCTCCTAGTGAAGGGATTAAACCCTTGCGAGACAAGTGGAAAGAGCTGATAAAGGCTAAGAATCCTTCCCTTAGAGCACAAGAAATCAGCGTGCCGGTGGTTACATGTGGAGTCACCAACGGACTCAGTATAGTAGGATACATGTTCGTCGATGAGACTGACGATATCATCTTGTCCGACCTATACTGGGAAAACTATGATCTCGTGTTTACGAATGCATACGGTGCGAAGCTAAGATTATTTAACCTCTTCAAGAATAAGAGGTTCGACATCAATTCATTCGGAAAAGCAGTCACTTCAAATCCCGTCGGAAAGAAGATCGTGCTCTTGAATTTTCCCAATAACCCGTCAGGCTATACCCCGACGGGAGAAGAGGCAGAAGATATAGCAAATGTCTTGAAAGAGGCTGCTGAAGCAGGTAACAAACTTGTTGTTATCCTTGATGACTCGTATTTCGGCCTTGTCTTTGATGATACAGTGGTGACTGAATCTCTGTTCTCCAAGTTGGCTCATGCCCATGAGAATCTTCTCGCCATCAAGGTAGACGGTATCACCAAAGAGGAGTATGCCTGGGGTCTGCGTGTAGGATTCGTAACCTATGGCATCAAGAATGGGAACAAAGAATTATACAAGGCTCTGGAAGATAAGACGGCAGGAGCCGTTAGGGGAAACATCTCCAATTCTCCTCATGCATCTCAATTCGCCGTTTTACATGCCTTGAACTCAGATGCCCACGAAAAGGAAAAACAGAAAAACAATGAGAAGATAAAGGAGCGTTACCTCAAGGTCAAGGGTGTTCTAGAAGCACATAGCGAATACGCCAAGTATTTTGAGCCTCTTCCCTTCAATTCGGGGTATTTTATGTGTGTCAAACTGAAAGACTCAGACCCGGATAAAATCTGGGGGCTGCTATTGAGCAAATATAGTACCGGAGTGATCTGCTACGCAGAGAATAACCTGCTGCGGATTGCTTTTGCTTCAACGCCCCTGGACAAAATAGAGAAGCTATTCAGTAATATCTATTCGGCCTGTAAAGAAAGTGCTTTTTGTTAGAATCGAAGGCGGCAACTAGATTATCTGTTCCTTCTCTACGAAGTAGGAGCCAACAGCCTTACAAAAAGACCTAACATCCCCCCCAATGCCTTTCTATTACTTACTGAGGCCTTCTTTCCATAGTATCTTGACAGTAAAGGAGATGTGTAGCTATAGTAGACATCATTATATCCCATCGGTATTTAATGTGAGGCTTTAGCCTCGCTGTTTAAAAGTAATTCTGAGGAAGGTGGTACCATGAAAATCTTAGTTGCCGACCCTGTAGCTGAAGAAGGGATTGAGGCCTTACGGGCGCAGGCTGAAGTTGATGTTAAAATCAAGCTGAAGCCCGATGAGCTTAAGAGTATCATCGCTGATTACGATGCTTTGATAGTCCGCAGTGAGACGCGTGCAACTGCCGATGTCATCGACGCTGGCAAAAAGCTCCAGGTTATCGCCCGCGCTGGCGTGGGGTTAGATAACATCGATGTTGAAGCCGCTACACGCCGGGGCATAGTGGTGGTGAATGCCCCTACCGGCAATACCATCGCTGCTGCCGAACACACCATCGCTATGATGCTGGCACTGGCGCGCCATGTGCCCCAGGCAAATGCCAAGCTCAAGTCAGGCGCCTGGCAACGCAGCGAATACATGGGCGTCCAGCTAAAGGGCAAGACCGTTGGCATCATCGGCTTGGGTAACGTGGGCTCGGAGGTTGCCCGTCGGGTACAGGCGTTTGAGATGCGTGCCATCGGCTATGACCCGCTGGTCTCGCCGGACTATGCCCAGAATTTGGGCGTCACCCTCGTCCCACTGGATAAGCTGCTGAAGGAATCTGACTTTATCACGCTCCACCTGCCATTGATTCCAGAGACCAAGGGTATGCTCGGCGTCAAAGAGCTGAGCAATATGAAACCGGGGGTGCGCATCATCAACTGCGCCCGCGGCGGACTTATCGACGAAGAGGCCTTGTACCAGGCTGTGGAGTCAGGCAAAGTGGCCGGTGCCGCTTGCGATGTCTTCACCACCGAGCCGACCACTGATAACATACTCCTCAAGAGCGATAAGATTATCGTTACCCCTCACCTCGGCGCCTCGACTATTGAAGCGCAGGCTAGTGTTGCTCTGGAGGTCGCCGAGCAGGTGTTGGCGGTGCTCAAGGGACAGCCGGCCCGATATGCTGTCAATGCTCCCCGGATTCCGGCCGAGCTGCTGGTTACGCTGGCTCCATTCATGCAGGTGGGCTCAATATTGGGCAGCCTGGCTCGGCAACTGATGGAAGGTCAGCTTAACCGCATCCAGATTGAATACTGCGGCGAGCTTGCCACCTATGACACCGGTGCCGTAAAAGCTTCCATTATCGGCGGCCTGCTGCAAGGTCTGAGCGAGGAAAGGATTAACCTCATAAACGCTACCGTTATCGCCGCCCGTCGCGGCATCAAGATATCTGAGAAGAAGGAGGCCACTTGCGATAACTACGCCAGCCTGGTTAGCTTGGAAGTTGTCACTAACGTCGGGACTACGATGGTTGCTGGCACAGTGTTGCGCGGCGAGACGCACATCGTCAGGATAAATAGCTTCTGGCCTGACATCATACCCACCGGCGGCTACTTCTTGTTCTGCGACCATCGTGACCGTCCCGGGCTTATCGGCGCTGTGGGCGATATCACCGGCAGGGCTGATATCAACATCAGCTCCATGCAACTGGCGCGGCTCCAGTCCAGAGGCAAGGCGCTTATGATACTGGCGTTGGACGAGTCTCTTCCCGAAGAACAGCGACAGGAAATACTGGCTCTTCCGGACGTCTATGCCGCCAAGCTGGTGAAGTTGTAGATTCTAGACATAAGATGTTGTATAATGCTACATTCGGCATAGTTTTAACCTCTGTTCATGGGCTTCTGTGCTGAAGGTAGTAGAGGATAATAAAAATGGCGCCGCCGGTTTCAAGGGGCAAAGCCCCTAGAAAGAGCTGTACCAGCCAGCAGGAGATACCTGGCATGGCGAAGGATATCATCCGCAGCGTTGGTGTTGGCATCTACATCTTGCAGCACGGCAACTTTGTCTATGTGAGCCCCCTGTTTCAAAGCCTCAGCGGCTATTCTGAAGAAAAACTTCTGGGAAGATACAGCTTGGATCATGTACATCCCGAGGACAGGGGAATGGTCAGAGAGACAGCGATACAGAGCCTCAAAGAGATGAATCCTTTGCCCTATGAGTACAGGTTTATCCCCAAGGATGGTGGGCTTCTCTGGGTGCTGGAGATGGTCACCCCTACCATGTATCGAGGTGAACGTGCTACGGTCGGCAGCTTCATGGATATCACCGAGCGCAAGCGAACAGAAAATGTACTAAAGGCTAGCGAGATTAGATCCCGGGAGCTGTTTCAAAACATGAGCAGCGGCGTGGCTGTTTATGAGGCAACAGCCGGCGGCGAGGATTTTATTTTCAAGGATTTCAACCGCGCTGCTGAGAAAATAGACAGTCTCAGAAAAGAAGATGTCATCGGCAAGCGCATCCTGAAAATATTCCCGGGCATTAGAGAATTCGGTCTTTTTGATGTGTTACAGAGGGTTTGGCGCAGCGGTAATCCTGAGCATTTACCGACTGCCCGGTACCATGACGAGAGGATAACAGGATGGAGAGAGAACTACGTCTACAAGTTACCTTCAGGTGAAATTGTCGCCGTCTATGATGATGTCACCGAGCGAAAAAAGATAGAAGAGGCACTAAGGGAGAGCGAGGGGCGTTATCGCCTCATTGCTGATAATATGACAGACTTTGTATGGCTATTGGATATGAACCTGCAAATGCAGTACGCCTCACCATCGGCTGAAAGAGTGCGCGGCTTTACATTTGATGAGATGTGTTCTATGCCGCTTGATAAACATATGACGCCAGCTTCGTTTGCTAGAGTATCTGAAATAATAGCGCAAGTGCTGGCACCGGAGAGATTGGCGAATACAGATGACCAAATTACCGCAAGAGTTGAAATCGAATACTACCGAAAGGATGCCTCAACATTCACCAGCGACGTATCGGCTTCTGTAGTCAGAGATGATGTCGGCAATCCGATTGGTATCCTCGGTGTAGGTCGTGATGTCACCGAGCGCAAGCGGGCTGAGGAGAAACTGAGTGCTTCGGAGGAACAATATCGTTTGTTGGTACAGAATGCCGCTGAGATGATCATCGTGGCGCAGCATGGGGTGCTTAGATTTGCCAATCCCAAGACCACGGAGTTGACAGGTTATTCAAATGAAGAGTTAATCTCAATGCCCTTTTTAGAACTTGTCTACCGGGATGATAGAGATATGGTAGTAGAGCGCCATCTTCGAAGGCTGAAGGGCAAGAGTCCGCCCGGTGTATATACATTCAGAGCCGTGCGTAAAGACGGAAGCGTTCTCTGGGTAGAGATCAGCGTAGTGCTCATAACCTGGGAAGGCAAGCCCGCAACCTTGAATCTTTTGGCAGACGTCACCGAGCGTAAAAAGGCGGAGGAGCAGCTTAGCATTCTGGCTACCCATGATGGCTTGACTGGCTTGCCTAACCACACGCTGTTCATGGATCGGCTGACGCTGGCTCTGGCTCATGCTCAGCGCGGCCACCATAAGCTGGCGGTGATGATGCTTGACCTTGACCGCTTTAAGGATGTCAATGACACGCTGGGCCATGATGTCGGCGACCAGTTGCTCAAAGCCGTTGGTGGTCGGTTGATGGCTCTGCTGCGTAAGAGCGATACCGTTGCCCGTGTGGGTGGGGACGAGTTTGTGATACTTCTGCCGGAGGTGGCTCAAGACGACTATGCCGCCACGGCTGCCCGGAAGATACTTAGTGATTTTCATCAGCCGTTTGTTATTGGTGGTCATGATCTGCATATCACCTCCAGCATCGGCGTCGCTGCCTATCCTCATGATGGCGAGGAGGCTGTTGCCCTGCGGAAGAATGCTGATGTGGCTATGTACCGCGCCAAGGCGCTGGGACGTGATAATTGCCAGTTCTTCGCTAACCAATGATGATGTCGTCCAGCGCCTGCTTGGGCGTATGATGTACTCCCTAACAGATTCACTGGATGTCTGATAACTTTAAACATAAGTTAACTCAAAGGCAAACCATTGACTTCTTCGGCATTCTCAATATAATACTCATATATGGATTACCAGAGATTCGAAGAGTTGGTGTTCAAGACAATTGAAGCCCTGCCAGCGGAGTTCAAAAACAAGCTGGAAAACGTTGACGTGCTCATAGAAGATTGGCCACGGCCAGCGCAGCTCCGGGGGTTACGGCTGAGGCATCCTTCAGAACTATTAGGGCTCTACGAAGGCATACCACATACCAATCGGGGAGGAAATTATAGCTTCGTTTTGCCAGACAAGATAACCATATTCCAGAAATCTATCGAGGCGACATGTCATTCTGAGAGGGAGATAGAAAAGGAGATAGGCGAAGTAGTTCGCCACGAGATTGCCCATCACTTCGGCATCGGAGATGCTACCCTGCGCAAGATAGAAAGCCAGAAGCGAAAAAGGAAATAGAATGGCGGAGACCACGTGGCCCCCGCCATCTGCCACCAACAGTATTTACAGATTTTATTTGCCGGTATACTTCGCCGTCCTCTTCTCCAGGAACGCCTTTGAGCCTTCTTTCTGATCCTGGGTGCTAAATACGGCGCCGAACAGCTCAGCCTCACATTGCATGCCGACTGCCAGCGTGGTCTCAAGTGACCTGTTCACAGCGAGCTTGGCAAGCTTAAGAATAACCGGGCTCTTGCTCTTTATCTTGGCTATCATCTCATCAACCGTTTCCTTTAGTTTATCTGCGGGAACCACCTTGTTCACCAGACCTAGCCTCAGAGCCTCCTCGGCAGAGACCTGATCACAGACGAATATCATCTCCCTTGCTTTCTTCTCGCCCACCAACCTGGGCAGTATCTGCGTCCCGCCAGCACCAGGTATCACGCCGACATTGACCTCAGGCTGTCCAAAGCGTGCATTATCTGAGGCTACAATAATGTCGCAAGCCATGGCCAGCTCGCAACCGCCGCCCAGAGCTAAGCCATTGACCATAGCAATGACCGGCTTGGGTATCTCCCTGATGAACTCATATGGCCTTCTGCTGATCTTGGACCACATAAGCGCATCAACCGAACTCCAGCTAGCGAACATGCTGATATCGGCGCCGGCGCTGAAAGCCCTATCGCCAGCCCCGGTTATGACGATGACATATATCTGGTCATCGTCCCTGGCATTTTCAAGGGCATCGGTGACCTCCTTGCATAATGCTAGATTCTGAGCATTGAGCGCCTTGGGCCGATTCAGGGTAATCCAGGCAACATTGTCCTTCTTTTCATAGATGATGTTCTCGAAATCCATTTATTTCTCCTCCTTTTTATTTCAAATAATAATTTGGGCTTATATATTTGACGCAAATATATGATTTGATGAATTGAGTTGTGGCATAAACTCTATCCGAATCACAATATCAACCACGGCACTAATGTATCAAGTATATAATCCCAGATTAACCTTACAGTGATCAGACAATATAGAATTGTATCCGATACAGCTAAATTACGCAACGACCATTCTCAAGAAACTTCGCGTCTCTCAGATACAATGTGAGTAGGCTAAAAGGACTGAATTGTAAAGACAGTAGTCGGCAACTGCACAGCAAGCAGTTGCCGACTACTAGTACTGCTAAGTTGCTAAGCCTTAAAGGTAAGAGTAAGTGCGCCACCAAGATCGATCATGTCACCATCCTTCAATAAGTACCTGCCTTTGCCTGTGATCCCTGACCCGTTCACCTTGGTGCCGTTGGTGCTGTTACCATCTTCAATGTAGTACCCGTCATTTTCACTGAAGACCTGTATGTGCCGTCTGGAAATCAAGTCGGCTTTGTCCGGCTTTGCAAAGGAGCGAAAATCATTCCTCCCCAGAGACCCGAGATTTTCTAAGAGGGGTACATATTCCCCATCGGGTGTCATGAACTTAGCTCCAGCAAATGGTGTGGTGCGTGGTGTCCCGGTCTCAGTCCCTTTAGCAACCCAAGGCGGGTATACTGTCCGTGCACCTGCATAGGCAATGGCGGGCTTTCTGACGAGAAGGATAATTGCCGCTACGGCCGCCGCCGCCAGCAAACCGATCAACAGGACATACAGCAGCCATGAATCGCCTGCCAGTCCGTTGCTGCCGCTTAACCCGCTGGTCACAATATTACTTTGCCCTGTATCAACGCTTCCACTGCTGCTGGTAAAGGTGGAGATGTAAGGAGCGACTGTCACTGTGGTGCTAGCGCTGACGCTACCATCGATATTGGTAGCAGTAAGCGTATAAGTAGTTGTGTAACTTGGGCTCACGTTATATGAGCCAGAACTGGAGACTGAACCGATGCCAGGAGATATCGTGACGTTGACATTTCTCTTGAGGACATCGCTCACCGTCCACGTCAATACAACTGTTTGCCCCGGCTGGATGTAACTCGGATCAGCTGCAAATGAGTTTATTACCGGCTGAGGATCAACAGCCGGTGCGTATACAGGCTGTAGTTGAAGTTGATCGACTACTATCATGTTGTGCTCTACGTAATATGGCCATCTCCAGACATATCCCGAATAGAAGGGATAGCACGCGTTGAACTGTGGGAAGCACTTTGTCGGTGGTATAGGGGCAGGCGGTTTCGGTGCTGGTGGTACAGGTGTAGGACGAGGGGGGGTGGGTGGAACAGGTGGAGCAGGGGGACTAGGTGGCAAGGGTGGAGTAGGCGGTGCAGGCGGTGGCAGTAAATTGGGGCCTGCCCCCTGCTCAACGGTTATGCTCTGCTCCACGGTCACGTTTACAGTCACGTTGTCTGAGGCGAATGCAGGTGTGGCCTGAGACAGCAGCATAGAGCATGCCAATAATGCTATCATCAATATGGGGATTGTCTTTCTGAAGTTCATTTCTACCTCCTTTTTGACTTCTGTTTTTTCAGTTTGAATAACAGTACAGAGAATACCAACAATGGTGCCGTCAATATGAAAATTGTGTTTCTGAAATTCATTACACCTCCTTGTTTAATTTTTATCCTTTGAAAGTGATGCTCAGTTTTCCTGCTAGTTCGATTACATCGCCGTCAGCAAGCATATGCCGTCCCGTTCCCTTGATATCCTCACCGTTCACCTTTGTGCCGTTGGTGCTGCTGCGGTCCTCGATATAGTAATGGTCACCTTCGTACCAGATATTGAAATGCTGCCTGGATATATAAGAGATATTACCGGGCGGAATGCTTTTTCCGAAGTCGTGCCTGCCAAATGACCTGGCATTGCCTGCCAGAAGTATTTCACTACCATCGGGCATACCTAGCTTAGCCGAAGCTGTCTCTGTTACAGGCGTAGTGGACGGCAATGTATCTGTAGGAATTGTCACCTCTGCTGGAGCTGTATGACCCCTTTGCGTAGCTGCCGCCGGTGTCTGGCAGGCTGTTGTGGGTTTCCTCGGAAGCAAAACGATTATCACTATGGCGGCTACCGCCAACAAAGCTATAAGTCCCCAGAGCATATAGGGCGGCTGCTCCACGTTAACTGTCACCACTGCTGACTGCGTAGTGCCGTCAACATATGTGGCGGCTAGGGCATAAGTAGCCGTTTTATCCGGTGCTATCTGTGTAGTTCCCTTGGCTCCGACATCGCCGACACTGGTGATGTATACCCGAAGTGCCCCGGGGGCGTTCCAGGAGAGGGGCGTTGCTTGCCCTCTTTGTATTGTGGTCTGGCTGGTGATGAGAGTTGGCGGTATCCTGGGCATAACCGTGATGGTGGTAGTTGCTGATACTGGGTTACCCGACTTACTGCTTGCCGTTAGCGTATATATGGTGGTGGTAGTGGGAGTTGCCGTGGTGGAACCGGAGGCGGCAACCGCCCCCACCCCGGGAGATATATTGACACTGTTAGCATTCGTGGTGTTCCAGGTCAGCACCGCTGTCTCCCCGGCCTCGATAGAAGATTTGTTGACACTAAAAGAGTTTATGACCGGGGATGGGGTCGGTGCCGGTGTTGGCGATGGTATTATTATCCCTGGGATGTCTGGTGGGTGATAACCCTTGATATAGTTGAAGCTCAATGTGCGCGCAGACCAGGATGCCCCGGAAAGGAACCACAGCTTCCAGGTATAGCGGCCGCTAGGTTCAAACGACTCGGCAGCGAATGGCCCGATCTTCCAGACGCCAGCATAGGGACGGTACCACCGGTAGCATAGCCAGTGTCCGTAAGGGGTGGCACCGGGAGGGTAATATTCCCACAAATAGAAATAGCCAGGGGCATTGAAGGATACAACGAGATAGCATACCTCGCCAGAGCGCAAAGTGGTCAGGAGCTGCCCATAGCCGTTAACAAGGTAAGAATCTACAATAGAACCGGGCAGGCCTGGTGCCACAGCCATCGGCTGTTGAAGTTTCAGGTTAGACCAGGTTTGACCGTATTTTTCAACCGTAACAGGAGGTGCCATCTCCCCTCCTTCATCCGGCGGCTGCCACGGCTCTTCAGAGCTAAAAGGAGGAGACTGTTGGGCTTGAGCCTGGACAGGAGGCGAGATTACACTGAGAAAGAATATGGATAAGGCAACTAGCAGCGGCATTAATACCTTTTTCATGACTCAACTCTCTTTTATCTAAATATACATGCAGTGAGAGATGAGTGCTTGACCGCGGGCTGACAGGTTACTGACAGTTGACTGATAAAATGGAAGTGTGATGAAATTGGGGTTAAAGAATGTAAAACTTTACACTTATGGTGCCCGCAGGTTCTATGACATCGTCGTCATTGAGAATCATCGGCCCTTTGCCTTTGATATCCACACCGTTGAGTCTGGTGCCGTTGGTGCTGCCCATGTCCTCGATGTAGAATTGTTCCTGCTCGTATTTAATTTCGAAGTGTCGCCTGGAGATAAGCCCCAGATCATCCAATCCCAGCACTCTGGCCAGGTCGCCCCGGCCTATCACCCTGCGGTTACCAGTGAACCCTATCTCTAGACCATTAGTAAGAGCTATCTTAGCGCTGGCGATAGTTGACTGTAACATGGCCGATGGATCTTCATGCCCTATCCCCGCAGGTAATGACGTACCTTGAGTTCTCCTTCGACTGGCATAGATCTTGAACAGATAAAGGCCTAGGCCGATGACCACCAATGCCGAAAAGCCGAATAGCACCACTGGCATGGTGATAAATTTATATATCTGATCAAGGAATGTGGTTTTTTTGACAAGGGCAGGTGGTTGTTGTGGTACTTGCTCAGCTGGTTGGCCTTTGACATACGTCCAGTAAACAAGATTGTGCTGCGGGGCATCGGAGTCTTCCGCAGCCCACTGGCCATCGCTGTAAAACCATATCCTGTATATATGTTGCCCCTCTGCCTCGCTATCCCCGGGGATGAACGGACCAAGCCGCCACAGGCCGCTTTCCAGCAGTTGCCAGTTATAGGCTATCCATTCTCCCTGGAAGTCTTTGTCTATAGAAAAATACTCATAGATATAAAGCCACCCGGGCGCATTTATGTCCACGTTGAGGTACCAGTTTTCATCTGCGGTAACCCTGGACCTGTCCTGTGGCGATGCGCCGATGAAAGCGGGAATAAATCCGGGCGGCGTGCTCTGGGGCTGTGATGTGGGCCCCTGCCAGACATAATTTACCGGCGGTTTGATTTCAGGGCTGGATTGGTCGCTGGTAGGGATATTGGGCATGGTATAATTCTCCGTGGGTGCGCCCACCGCTGCCACGCTTGTTGTTTGTCCCACCAGCGCTATAAAAGCGATAAGTAAAAGCGCACCAGCAAATAGTAATGTGCCCCTCATTTCTTCGACACCACCTCCGCTGATTTTATGGGGTAACCGTCTGCTGATGACAGCGCGACTTGCATCGCGTGTGCGTCGGCGAACCTGTTTCCCGGGGAGAACAAGATGCCCTGTGCTAGGCACTTTGCCATACGTTTCGATATGCCTGCTGAAATAAGGTAATCAGCTACAAGTTTAGCTTCGCTATAGGAGCGTGGCCAGTTGGACTTAAACAAGTCCATACAAATCTCGTTTGGCTGTTTCAGCGTGAGGAGATAGATGCAGGTCTGTGCCATGCCGCAGAGGTCTGTCCTCTGGTCGCTTTCCCCACCTATGAATAGCTCGGGGATATCGAACCCCCTGTTGGCTATCTGCGTGAACGGGTCATGCCTTGACTCATCTTTATCTGCATGATTCAGCTTTTTTGCTGTGCCGAAATCGATAAGTTTTACAGTGCCGTCGCTGCAGAGCATGATGTTTTTGGGGTTGATGTCCCTGTGGACTATGTCAGCGGCGTGGATATAAGAGAGCGCATCCAGCAACTGACTGGCCCATATGATAACCTGTTGCTCATTAAAGGGTGTGCGCGGCGACGAGGCCATCAGGGTTTCACCATGCAAGTATTCGATCACCATGTGAAACTCGCCGTTGTAATAGAAATCGTCGACGTATTTAACTATGCTGGGATGTCTGAGCTTCTTCAAATAGCTGGCCTCCAACATGAGCTTGTCCAGATACACGTTATCCAGGGCAGTGCCCCTGCGAGGTGTTTTGATAATGCAGGCTCTGCCTTTTTTACGCTCGACGGCAAGCCATATAGCTGCCATACCGCCCTGCTTATGCGGCGGCATCTTCACCTCATAGCGCCTGTTTACCATGTATATGTTATCGCCTGTGGAGTTTGGTGTCTCTACCTTCCCATAGTCTTGCCCTGAGCCGCCCTCACGTTTTCGCCTGGCCACGACTATGGCCACGGTTATCCCTATGACTATATAGACCAGGACTATTGCTATGATGACAGCATCTATGTCTATACCCATATTATCTTGTCCTGACGCTAGTCTCAGCCGTAATCATGGCCTGCCAAGATGGAAGATTGCCAGGCTTCACTATAATTACCGATATGTTATCTGGGCCTCCCGCCAGGTTGACCTGAGCCACCAGGTCAATACATGCCTGGCTAGGATTAGAAGAAATGACGGTCTGCGATATCCTGTTTGCAGGTAACACACCGCTGATACCATCGGAGCAGATGAGGATATTGTCGCCGGAATATAGCTTTAGATGATACAGGTCGGGGACGGTGTCCTGGAAACAACCAAGTACGCGCGTTATCTCGTTCCGGCGTGGGTGGTTCCTTGCCTCTTCTGGTGTGATCGTTCCTGCGTCTATAAGCTGCTGGATTACGGAATGGTCCTTTGTGACCTGGATAGCCTCCCTGGTATTGATTATATAGCACCTGGAATCGCCCACATGCGCAACATATATATCGCCCCCGATGACAAGCGCAGCAGTCAGGGTGGTGCCCATGCCCTGCAGCTCCCTGTCGCCGGCGGATTCCAGGACGTTGCTGTTAGCCTTATCGAAGGCGGTAGCCAGAATAGACAGAGGTGGAGCAGGGGATTGCGCTAGGAGGCGGGAAGTACACTCGGTATAGAAGGTCCTGGTGGCTAGGTCGCTGGCGATTTCGCCGGCGTTGTGCCCGCCCATACCGTCGGCAACGATGAACAGTCCGGCAGAGATTACCTCCAGATGTGTCCTGAGGTCGAAGCTGGTGCACAGGATGCTATCCTCGTTGAGGTTCCTCAGCAGACCCGGGTCGCAGCTATAACCTATTTCCAATTGTCTCTCCCGCGTTTTCCCTATTCTGCGTTTCTGGCAGGCTGACGGTCATGGTAAGCTCCGGCTGACCGGCCAGTTCAATCTTATCGCCGTCCTTGAGAGCCTTCCGTTTTTTATGGTATATATCAACGCCATTAAGCTTGGTGTGGTTAGTGCTGCCCTTGCCGTCGCGCCCGTAGTCCTCAATGTAATATCTGCCCCTATCATAGGTAACCAATACATGCTGTCTGGAGACTGCCATCAATATGTCATGCGGCAGCGTGCTGTCGAAGTCGCTGCGTTCGATGAAAACAGGGGCGCTGGTAAGGGTGATTTCAGCACCGCCAGGCATTATCACCTTGGCTTTCGGTGCAGAAGCCGGAGGTGTACCCGATTTCCGCTTCGACTTCCGGCCTGTCTTTGCCTCCTCTACATCGGCGAAATATTTCCCGCAGGTGTAACAGAAGAAACTGCCGGCATTGCTTGTGTTCTGGCATCTGGGGCAGATAACCTTGTTCTCAAGGCCGCCTGGCTCCATATCACCCAGAGACAACCCGCATCTACGACAGGTTGCCTCGCCGGGGTCATTCTCGGTATCACATGCCCAGCACAAAACTTTTACTTGTTTCGCCATTATCTTCGCTTATCCATATTCTAGGTAGATTGCTGAAAAGCGGTGCAGGAATCTTCCTGCCAGGGGTCTGGGGGTGTCCCCCAGATTCCAATTTCCCCCAAGACTGGGGGATAAAGGGGTTGGACCTGAATTTTTCAGCACTCTATATCTTACTTAAACTTTAGCTGATTGATAGCTGGGTTGCTTGACAGTTATCTGACAAATACCTAATATAAATCTGACAAACTCGTAGTCTATTTGCAATTATATTTCCCCCTGGACTATATATAAAGGGGATTGAAAAGGGTGTTAGCATCCACGATAAATATATTATACCGCAATGCTCAGATATGGACTGTAATGATCGGAGGTTACGCTTGGCATTCATAATTGTGAAACGCGGTGATGCCGAGGATGTGGGCAAAACATTTACCTTTAACAGGCCGACCGTTGTAGTAGGCCGCCGCACCTCGCAGAATAAACCTGACATCGAATTGAAGGATGAAGTTATTTCCCGGCAGCATTTGGAAATACTGCTGAATGATGGTAGATACTGGCTAAGAGACCTGGGCAGCACCAACGGCACCATGATCAACGATGATAGGATAATTGCCGGCAATCTATATGAACTCAAGCATAACAGCAAAATTGGCCTCGGGGTGGAAGGAACTTCAGCGCGCACCCTGCTGATATTTAAAGAATCCGAAGACACCAACATAATTAGCAAGAAGGAGTCTTTGGCTGGTAAACGCGGCAAAGCGCCGGCAGTGGCCTGGCTGAAGATTGACGAGGGGAAAAAGGAAGTCCTGGTAGATGGCAAACAGAAGAAACTGTCCAAAAAAGAGTATGACCTGGTACGGTTCCTTTATAGTAATGCCGGCAGCGTCTGCTCGCGCGAGGAGATAATTGAAGCCGTGTGGCCTGAGAGCAAAGACCCTTCGGCTACATCCGACGCCACTATAGACCAGCTGGTTCACCGTTTACGTGAAAGAGTGGAACCAGAACCGGCTAAACCTTCGCGCATCATCAGTAAAAAAGCATTCGGCTATATGCTGGTATAAAGATAACGACTATCTAAACCCACTCCCCAATCCACGCCTGATGCTATTGATTTTTTTGAAAATTATTGGCAAAATATATTTGCTAGGTATTGATATGGTATCGTGTGGAGTGGCATGAGAAGAGAGCGACAAACACAAAAAAATACCAGCCGACCAGAGGCCGTAGAAACCGGCCGCAAACAAACAGACCGAGAATTAAGAGCTTCTGAAGTTCGGTACCGGCGTCTTTTTGAAACTGCTCAAGATGGGATATTAATTATCGACGGGGCTACGGGAAAAATCGAAGACGTTAACCCGTTTCTGCTAGAAATGTTGGGGTATTCACGGGATGAAACCATAGGCAAACTGCTCTGGCAAATCGGTGCGTTCAAAGATATGAAACGCAGTAAAGCGGCCTTTGAAAAATTACAGCAGGATAACTTCATCCGTTACGACAATATGCCGCTTGAAACCAAAGGCGGCAAACCATTCGCAGTCGAGTTCATATTCAATGCGTATTTGGTCAATAAGCGTAGAGTGATCCAATGTAATATACGCGATATAACTGAGCGCGAGGAACTAAAGGATAAACTGCGAGGGATGGCTACTCACGATAGCCTGACCGGCTTGCCTAATAGAACGTTATTATATGACCGATTTGACATAGCGCTGGCAAATGCACAGCGAAACAAGAAGATATTTGCATTGATGTCGCTTGATCTAGACAAATTTAAGGACGTCAATGACACGTTTGGTCATGATATAGGAGACAGGGTATTGGTTGCCGCAGCAAGCCGCTTGACAGGCATTCTGCGCAAGGTTGATACTGTTGCCCGTATTGGAGGAGATGAGTTTATTCTGCTTTTGTGGGGAATTAGTGAGAGGGACGATGCCATAAAAGTCGCACGAAAGATAATAGAGGTTTTTCAACAGCGCTTAATTATCGATGAGCATAATATCACTATTACTGTTAGCATAGGCATTGTGATATTCCCTGAAGATGGTAAAGACATTAAAGAACTGCTAAGGAAATCCGACGAATCGCTGTATCTAGCAAAAGCAAGTGGCAGGAATTGCTATCGTTCGCTAACAAGCTAACTCCATAATTAAACCCGAAATTAATCCTTCTGCCAATACTCACTTATATGCCCCCTCAAGTTATCCCTTTAATAACGGACAAACTTGAATAATTACGTATCGTTCCCCAAATACCCAGAATTTTATATTTGGCGGATATTTCACCACAGCAATTATCCTCTTGCATATTGGCTGGGAAATGATACAATGATTTTGCGATAGGGATAGGAGGCAAATATTATGGCGAGTATTGTCCGTTGGTATGATAAAAGGATAGAAAAGTTGAGACAGTTACCAAAATGTCACTTGCTACTACTGATAACAGTCAAGTTTCTTGCCGGGGTGGCATTAGGCTTGCTGCTGGCAACGTGGTTGCCAATATGGATGTGGTGGATATTTCTTGTTGTAGCCTTGGTGATAGCGATTCCTCTTTATGCTAAGATTTTTAGCAAGTAACGCGGTTGCAGCTAGAGATTCCACCTCTACCCCACCTCCTTTTTTGCCTTGACGATCAGGATTAATCCCGCATCTGTCATTTCTTTTGCGTACCATCTTCCTAATGCCCAGAATTTTGCGTTTGGTACAAATAGGCCTATGCCAGATAGCCCGCACTTTAACAAAGTGGAATGTAAAGGTGGTATAATTGCTTGGGATAGCTCAAGGTAAAGTCCATTTCATATGAATTCACCTAATATCAACAAAAGCAGCACTTCGGTTGCTCAAAATACTTTCTTCTACGGGTGGATTATAGTTGTTGCGTCTACCATCCTGTTAACAATGAATTACGGGATATTCTATGGCTTTGGCGTTTTTTTTAAACCATTAATGGCTGATTTTGGCTGGAGCCGCGCTACTACCTCAGGAATCCAATCATTATTTTTTGTCTTTTATGGCTGCTTTGCCTTAGCCGGCGGATGGTTAGCAGAAAGATTCGGACCTGCAAGGGTATTAGCTATCAGCAATTTCGTTGCGGGATTAGGCCTGGTACTGGCTAGCCATGCAAGTACACTGTGGCAGTTCTATGCGACTTACAGCGTTATGACTGGCATTGGTATTGGCAGCAATTTCACTATCAGTATGTCCACAACCGCCCGCTGGTTTCTTTCACGCAGGGGACTAGCTTTAGGTGTTGTGGCATGCGGTTCTGGCCTGGGTACCTTTGCCATAGTGCCGGTACTAGAACGCCTCATTGCCGCCTACGGCTGGTCTGGTGCATACATGATAATGGGATTTGCCGTTTGGGTAATTATGGTTAGCTGTGCCATGTTGCTGCGCCGAGACCCTGAACAAATGGGGTTAAGAGCATATGGCGTGGAAGCACTGCTACCCGAGCTCAATGCTGGAGTAGCGGGGGAGATAAGACGAGATGGTTCAGATGCTACCAGATTTCTATTGGCAGCCATCCGCACTAAAGCGTTATGGCTGTTAATCGCCACTTTCTTCATGTTTATCTTTTGTGTACAAGTGATAATGGTTCATCTAGTCAACTATGCCACCGACACAGGGGTTACCCCATCGGTAGCGGCTACTATAATCAGTGTCATCGGAATAGGTAGTCTTGTGGGGAGGCTATCGATGGGCATCGCAGCAGACAGAATTGGCAGTAAAAATGCCCTAATTGCCTGTTGTTTGGTGTTACCAATCAGTCTATTGTGGCTTATCTTTGTCAAACAGATTTGGATGCTCTATATATTTGCTATTTGCTTTGGACTATCTTATGGTGGGGATGTGCCTCAAATACCATCCCTGGTTGCCTATTTCTTCGGCCTTAGGGCTGCCTCTGTGTTAATGGGTGCGGTCTCTCTCGGTGGTGTTCTGGGAGGGGCTGTGGGTTCCTGGGTAGCAGGCCAGCTCTTTGATATGACGCAAGGCTACCAGGTCGTCTTTATCATCTCTGGAGTAGCTGCTATCATCTCCTTTATACTTGCCCTAATTTTAAAAAGAGGCCTGCCCCACCAAGAATCAGCCCAGTATTAATGTTAGACGGGAGATTGGTCGGCAGACTCACAGTATCCTCTATCTGGATTTAAACCTGTCCACTGGCCCATACCTCTCATGACTCCCCACCGCGTCTAAACATCCTAGCCTTGCCCTACTACCTCTTTTTTCCCCGGCAAAGAAGGACAATTTAACCTCACCTTTCTCTTCGGCAGTGGGCGTACCACTATCCCAATGTCTAGATTCTCGCATCTGGTGCGCAAATAGGCCTATACCAGATAGCCTGTAATTCAACAAATTAGAATATAAAGGTGGTACAATTACTTGATATGTCACAATCATTTGCAAGCTAAATTTTGACGTAACGAGGATAAATAATGAAAACTAAAGAAAATACAATCTTAATTACTGGCGGAGCAACAGGTATTGGCTTCTCATTGGCTGAAACCTTGGTAAATGCTGGCAATAGCGTAATCATCTGTGGAAGAAGGGAAGGTAAGCTAAAACAGGCCAAGGATAAGCTACCACAAGTACAGATCAAAGCATGTGACGTTTCCATGCAGCATGAACGTGAATCGTTATTCAACTGGGTCAGAGATAATTTCAACGACCTTAACATATTAATAAACAATGCCGGAATTCAGAGGATGGTAAATCTCACGAAAGGGACTCAAGACTTATTCAACGTTGAAAATGAAATCGAGACCAATTTGGTTGCCCTTATTCATATGTCTGCATATTTTATTCCACTTCTTCTCAAGAAGAAGGAGGCAGCCATTATTAATGTTTCCTCTGGATTAGGTTTTGTGCCCATAGCAGCTATGCCTGTATATTGCGCTACCAAAGCTGCCGTTCATTCGTTCACTCAGTCCCTCCGGTATCAATTACGGGATACTCCCATAAAAGTATTTGAAATAATACCACCCATGGTGGATACCGAATTAGGCAAAGGCACTACTGAAGAAGGAGATCAGGAATTTAGGGGTATACAGCCATCTGAAGTTGCCAGGGCAACCCTAACAGCAATGGCCGATAATGAATATGAGATAGTAGTTGGAGAAGCCAAGGGCTTAGTAATGGGAGCTAGAACTGATCCGGAACAAGCCTTCCAAAACCTGAACCGATGGTGATAAGTATGATAGCCACGGCCTGATCTCACACATCTCTGATATAGCCAAAGTCAGATTAAGTCTGAACCAATATATACTATCTGGTAGTTATCGCTTTGATACAATCTAAATTCTAATAGAGGAGGTGATCAATATGGATACGGATATAGTTTATCGGTTAATATTCATAGGCATAGGATTAGCCATGTTAGCCACTGGATCGAGTATATTTTACTTAGGAAGATATCTGGAAACGCCAGAATAGAAGAGGCTGAGTAGAGCTAAAGGGATGAAGTTGTTCGGTGTTGTTTGGCTTTGCATAGGCATTGTGTACCTATTCGGCTCGTTACTTGCTTCGAAGGGGTAGTTGCGTGCAATTTTATACCAATGACTAGATGTATATAGCATTTGTCTTACTGAGAGATACTAAACATAGGCAGAAAGGGTGTTTGAAATATGGCTCGAATAAAAATCAGCTTGCCAAGTGAATTTGTTTTCTCCACTGAAATCCCTGTTCGCATTGGAGATATTAACCGCGGCATGCACCTCGGTCATGAGTCTTTCCTCGTTATTCTTGAAGAGGCGCGTGTTCGTTTCTTACATAGCATCGGCTACGCAGAGAGCGATATCAGCGGCGCAGGGCTCATCATGACGGACGCTTCTATTGTCTATTTGAAGCAAGGTCATTATGGACAAACTCTTAAAGTAGACATCGCTGTCAATGATTTTACTACGAGGGGCTTTGATATGGTATACAGGGTTTCTGATGCGGAAACAGGAGTTGAAATCGCTAGGGCAAAGACAGGCTTCGTCCTTTATGATTATAAGCAGCAGAAAGTGGCAACGATTCCTCAAGATTTTAAGAAAAAGTTCTCAAACTAAAAACAAAATGGCAGCGGCTAGGTTTGAACTACTGACCAGGGGCTTATTCAACACGTCAGGCGCCCCAAAAATTCTAATATAATGCGTGTCAACTCGAGAGTTTTTTCTGGAATGACCAGATTGTGACCGACCCCTGTCAGGATTCGCCACTCCGAGCCCCTTATACATCTATGGATTTGTTCTGCCAGATAAGGTGGAACAAATATGTCTTCATTGCCAGAGAGTATCAGCGTGGGGAGTGATACCTGTGAGATTCTATCACTAGCGTCAAATTCAAGGCAGGCATCGATTGCGTGAACGATGGCTATGGGAGAGTTAATCTGAGCACATATCTTTTTCATTTCTGCAATGTCTTCCCTATGTGCAGAAACAAAGTCATGACTAACCACTAACTTAACCGCCTCGTCGAAAAAGGCTGCCAATCCTTCCTCAGCCGCGATTTCTCTAAGCTTACCAAGTGTATCTCGAAGGCCTGAATCACAATGATAAAAAGAAGAAAGCAGAATGAGTGAAGCAACACTTTCTGGATAGTCCAGTGTAAACCGTTGAGCTATGGCACCACCCATAGATAGTCCTAGCAGGTGAGCCTGCGGGATTTCCAATCTATCAAGGAACCCGCGAAGGTCTTCGGAAAACATCCCAATTGAATAAGGCATATCTGGTTTACTGGAGCATCCATGCCCACGGACATCCATGGCAATTACCCGATAGTAATTAGAGAATTCGGACATCAAGGGAGTCCATAATGTCAAAGTGTCCGATAGCCCGTGAATTAAGAGCAGAGGAAAACCTGCACCTTCATCACGGTAGTTGATTTCAATTCCTCTCACGTTAATAGTAGGCATAGCCCCTTTCCTTTAAGCCATTTTACTCTTTTAATAAAGGCTCTGCCTTAACGGGGAGCAGTATAGAAGTATCCATCGGACTGGCTTCAAGTTAACCTCTGTGGTATCCTCTTTGTCGGCATTCCATTACGAAATACCGAGTGATATAATTCGTTGCTAACAGACCAAAAAGGACAATTCCCATTTATAATGATAAGGAGGAATATTGATGCGCGTTGTAACAGATAGCGGTACCGACCTTTCCCTTTCACCAGAAGAATTAGCAGAACTGAATATTCATGTTGTTCCCCTCAGCGTGACGCTTGAGGGAAAGTCCTACCGTGAAGGTGTGGATATCCGCACGGACGAATTTTATAAATTGCTGACAGCGACGGATAGCCTTCCCACAACATCACAGCCGTCACCTGGTGATTTTGCCAATATTTACCGCCGTCTGGCTGCCGATGACCATGATATTCTCTCCATCCATATGAGTTCGGGACTGAGCGGAACGTTTAATTCTGCCAAGTTAGGCGCGGAGTCAGTGCCGGACGCCAGGGTTATGCTGGTTGATACGAAAACTTTATCTGCTGCTGCAGGCTGGCAGGTGATAGCGGCTGCAAGAGCTATAAAGGCAGGCTGGACAAAAGAAAAAATTCTGATTTTACTGGAGCGTATTAAGTCTGCCAGCGAAAGTATCTATACGTTAGATGAGTTAAAGTATCTGATTCATGGCGGGCGTATCAGCCATATGAAAGGACTAATAGCATCGCTTTTGAACATCAAGCCGCTCATAGGAGTTGAAAAGGTGAGAGGAACCTATGTCCAACTTGGCCAGCTCAGAACTTTCAAGCGAGCGATCGAGGGTTTAGTCGATCTGATCACACGCCGGCATAGCCCCGGCAGTGCATTAAGGACACAGGTATTACACACACAGAACCCCGAAGGCGCTAACATGTTATATGAACTGATAGACAAACGATTTAAGTGCAACTGGTTACCCATTGACAACATATCCCTTGTTTTAGGGGCACATACAGGCACCAGCATGGTTGGAGTCGTTTACGCGCCACAGGAAGAATTTTCGGATATTCCGTGAATCAACTACCTCTATCGGTGTACTGTATCCCTCCTGATTGAGGCCCCTATCGCATCCTCAAAATATCCTTTATGATAAAAGGAGTACCTTGGGCCATCATTCTAATGCCCAGAATTTTGCATTTGGTGAGCATATATGCCCATACAAGATTGGCCTGATTCTGAGGCTATTGTGCTTGCAGGGCTAACTTAAAAATGGTATAAACTATTATAGGAAAGGTCAATATATATTGATGTATGGCGTATCGATACTGGGTATAGCAATACCTGCTTATGGTGAGTATTAATGAGGTCTTGTAAAGAATGCACTGGAATTTGTTGTTCTATAGTAGCTGGTGAATTTCCCCCTAATAGTTGGATTGATAGCCATTTTTCGCAATGTAAATTAAATACTATTAAAAAACATGGAGCTACTTTAGATATTGTGCTAAATACAGAAATTCCTTGTTCTAATCAAGATACTGACGGAAAGTGTAAAATATATTCTACTCGACCGGCACTTTGTAAAAGCTATTATTGCCACGGGAAATTATTTAAGAAAAAACTGGACTGAACCCCCGAAAATAGTAGCTATTCGGTTAGTCTATCCACGGGACTGGACACTGCTAGGTATTGACTTTCATCCCTTTGCGTACCATTATACGAATGCCCGGAATTTCGCATTTGGTGGACAAATAAGGGATATGCTATGTCGCCTGCACTTCAATAAATTAGGATATAAAGGTGATACAATTGCTATGGACAGATTACTTCATATGATCAGCATAAATTTATGGGCGATAAAGTGAAAAATAAGGTTAGCGACCATGGGTAATAAATCAGTATCAACTAAAGAGTGTGTTATCAGAGAATACCCTAATATTGCTTTCTGGCTTGAGGGAAACGCAGTACGGGGATCTGGGAATTTGATCTTAACATCTGATCGTCTGATTTTCTTGAACCGTATAGTTGCAGAAGAATGGCAGTTAGAGGAAATACGACAATTATCCAGTGAAGAGGATTTCAATAAGATAGTAGAATTTTCCCTGAAGCTGCACAAAAAGAATTTTCAGATTCCGCTAGCGGATGTGACCAACGTGAGAATGGGGCTGTGCTCTTTGTTCCCGTTCCTGCGGGTATGTGTGCGCATCTATCATCTGACCAGAAAAGCGAACGAGGCAGAGACCAGTTTCTGGTTCAGAATCCCGCTTTTTAAAGGTTTATTTCAATTTGAAATTACCCTTGTGATGGGCTGGATCGGTGCTATCAAAGCCGCAGCCAAGATGAAACAAAAGACCACCACACCCTCATACCCAACCGCCTGATAATATCTATAGTAACATTCGATAGCGCCATATGATTTACCTTCAACTTTGCAGGACAAGAGGAAGGTGTCTACGGCCTGCCAACTCATGCCAGTAAAAGCTATTCACAGGCCACGAATTTACTCCTTAGCTTTGGATTGCCTTTGCTTCGCCGCTTCTATTTCCCTTTTCTTCAGGACATTCTTCTGGACCTTTCCGGTTGATGTGCGTGTTATTTCAGCGAACTCTATCTCCCTTGGAATTTTGAAACCGGCGAGATGGTTACGACAATACTGGATAATCTGCTCCCCGGTTACCTGCTCCTCAGGAACAATAGAAACAATAGCTTTGACTATCTCGCCCCATTTCTCATCCGGCTTACCAATCACCGCTACATCAAGGATATGGGGCATCTCAGCGATTACATTTTCTACTTCTACGCTGGAGACTTTTTCACCACCGGTGTTAATAAGGTCCTTTAATCTATCAACGATCTCTATATAGCCATCTGGGTGGATTACAGCGCCGTCTCCGCTATGAAACCATCCGCCTTTGAAAGCCTCTTCAGTCTTATCATGTTCCCGAAAATACCACTGCATGACATTGTTACCCCGCATGACGATTTCACCACGGGTTTCGCCATCCCAGGGAATATCATTCATGTTATCATCTACCACCCTGACAGGAGCAGAAGTAGCATAGGGAACGCCTTGCAAAGCTTTAAGCCTAGCCCGTTTAGCCAGTGAAAGTTTATCCCACTCTCCACAATGCCATTCGCAAACAGTATTTGGCCCGTGAACTTCAGTAAGCCCGTAAACTTGATGTATATCCAGTCCAATACTCTCGGCATCCATAATAACTTTGGGTGATGGTGGGGCACCACCAATCAGACCCCGGACAGTATGCGGAAATTGCATACAGTTCTTCTTCATGTAATCGGTCAACATGGTAAATACCGTCGGCGCACCGCATAAGATAGTTACATTCTCTCTGGATATCAGTGCATGAATTTGGTCGGCTACGATAGCATCAAGGCAAACATGCTTGGCACCAACAGTTGTTACCGCCCAGACATAGTTCCAGCCCTGGCTATGGAACATGGGCAATGTCCACAGGTAGGAGCTATTGGAAGTTAATTGCGCTTCAATAATCCCTCCTACAGCGTTTAGATAAGTCCCACGGTGAGTATGTACACATCCTTTGGGCTTTCCGGTAGTACCGCTGGTATAACAGATGCTAAGCATATCGTTCTCATCAACGTCCGGAACATCCATAGGGTCACAGGGCGCCTTACTCAAGAACTCTTCATACTGTATACCAAATGGTTGAACCTCCTTTTTGTCAGGGCTATCAATTTCAATAAATATTTTTGTAGTTTTCAGCTTTGGCTGGATTCTTCTTATAGCATCAGCGTAAATACGCTCGTAGATAATGGCCTTGCTCCCAGAGTGATCCAGAACATATGCAATTTCGCTTGCGGCTAGCCGGTAATTCAAGGGCACAGTAACCGCACCCGCCATGCCAACTCCATACATAGATTCCAGCATGGCATTATTGTTGCGCGACCACAAAGCAATACGGTCTAATCTATTAATACCCATGCCCTTAAAACCATGGGCTACGCGGTATACTCTCTCGGCGAATTCTTGCCAGCTCCAGTATTTATCCCCGTAGACTACTGCTTTCTTGTGAGGAAATACCAGTTCGCTCCTTTTCAGAAAGTTCAACGGTGTCAATGCGTTAAGGTTGACCTTACTATACTTTGTTTTAGCTTCCTCTATTTCTTGTAACTCTTCTGTCATCGACATACTATCTTCTACCTTTCAAGACTAGTCTGGTATAAATAAGATTCACTTAGGTACAGTTTCACACCCTCCACTCGGAGATATGATTCTTCACGAACATAGTCAAATACTCTAATTTGAGTAATGAATTACGGGAGTAAGGCCAAAGTATTTGCCATTACCTTACCCCAGTGTCAAAATCGTTGCACCCTAATAAACATTCTATCACATTTTACTTACCCGTTCATCTCAGTCTAGAAAGACCAAGGGACTAATCAATCCTTGCTTCCTTCAAAGCTGAATTATCTATCGGATTCTCTTTAAGCTAATCGTTTCATTCTCTTTGTTGGCATTCCATTCTAATATATATGGATGTATAATTTCTCCTAAACTAGAGCATCTCTATGCACTTGATATTGAATTGGATGAACAAGAGAGTGTCCTATGTTACCCCTAGCCGATAACACTACATTTAACACATCAGGGCAAGGCCCCTCGGCCATAGTTCCCCCTGAACTTCAAGGCTGGAACTGGGGAGCTTGCCTGCTGACCTGGGTCTGGGGTATAGGCAACAAGGTATGGCTGGCACTGATAGCACTGATACCAATACCACTGGTGGGACTCGTAATGGCAATCATTCTTGGCATAAAGGGCAACGAATGGGCATGGCAATCTAAGAAATGGGATAGCATAGAGCAATTTCAGCGAAAACAGCGTATTTGGCTATACTGGGGCATCGCATCTTTAATAGCACCTGTTGTTCTCATCATCGGGATAATACTGATTACTGCAGGTATACTCGGCTACTATGGTTACATTAAGTTCTAGAGGGCATTTCATTTCGTTGACATTCCAATAATGCGGAGTATAATGAAATTATCCCCGCAAAAACAGCAAGGAGGTTGACTAGGTATGGCAGAAGGCAAATGTAATATTCTCAACATGATCGGGTTCTGGGCATTTATCATCGGTCTGATTATTGCCGTGGTAGCAGGGATAGCACTTCCAGCGAACGCCGCAATAATCATAGCTCTCATTATTTTAGGTCTCATCATTGGCTTTCTCAACATCACGGCGAAAGAAATCATGCTCTTCCTGGTAGCAACTATAGCACTAGTTGTCGTTGGCAATGTATTCGCACCGCTGAAGACACTGAGCATAGGTACTATTCTGGGTAATATACTGAGCTATGTGGCCACATTAATGGCATCTGCTGCAATTGTTGCAACCATAAAAGCGCTTTGGGTTGTGGGCAAACCAGGAGATTAGATAATTAGCTATCAATCTCATTCGGTCTAATAAAACTGGGAAAGGAGGAGGAAACAATGGCTGCCAAGTTCCAACTGTACAAAGACAAAAAGGGTGAATTCCGCTTCAGGCTGGTTGCCTCCAATGGCGAGACCATTGCTAGCAGCGAAGGCTACAAGGCAAAAGATAGCGCAAAGGCTGGCATAGAATCTGTGAAGAAGAATGCCCCCACTGCGGCTATCGAAGACAAAACCTAGTTAGCACATGGCGCTAAACAATCCCCGACATGTGGCTGATTATCAGCCTCGTTAAGTGATGTATGTCTATTTGAGGAGGATGAGATGCAACAGCAAAATCCAATTGACCTGGTAAATTTGTTTCAAAAAGTCACCGGCACGCTAACCAAAAACAAAGAAACTTTAAATGAGGCCGACACTGCCAATCATGACCATGGTGACAATATGGTTGACACCTTCGAAGTAATTACACAGGCTATGAGGGAGAAGAAGGATGCAGACCCCGCTGACCAGCTTGCCTACGCTAGCGAAATACTGCGCCAACGCAAGAGTGGGTCAGCACAAGTCTATGCTCAGGGGCTTTCACAAGCTTCCAAAGAGTTTCAAGGACAGCAGGTTACTCCGAACAACGCTATGACGCTTATCCAGTCATTGCTAGGTGGAGGCCAGGCATCTGTAGCACAACAACCACAGCAAGGCGGTGGTATAGGGAACCTACTGGGCTCGCTCCTCGGTGGGGGAACTGCACCACAGCAGCAAAGTCAGCAGTCCGGCGGCGGCCTGGATATCGGTAGTCTGCTCAATGCTGGGATGTCGTTTATGAACACCAAGTCCCGTGGTGGCAGCAACCTAGAGGGAATAGTGAATGCTCTGGTCTCCAGCAGTGCCATGGGTAACTCTTATCGATCTCAATCCGGGTCACTGGTGGCTAATACGATCATGCAGACAATTGCTGGCTTAACAAGCAAAAGGTAATAATAAAATATTGGAGGAGGGTTCAATGTCTATTTCAAGAGTGACTGAGGTCAAGTCATCATCACCTATCAGCTTTGATGATGCCATGAAAAAGGGGATCGCCCGTGCTAGAAAAACCATAGATAATGTCCAATCCGCATGGATTGCTAATGAGGAAGTTCTAGTAGATAAAAAAGGAAAGATAACCGAGTATCGGGTCCAGATGAAGATAACGTTTCTTCTCAATGAGTAATTAACCATCCAATTAGATAAATGTAGTATATCAGTTACCACAAACGTCACTGACTTGCCCCCGATAGTTGTACTACCTCTTAAGTTAGAGTTGTCACCAATACAGCTTCTGGAGCTGGTGGGTGGTAGTTGAGCGCACTATGCTGTCGTTCTTGATTATATTCTTTCCTCCAACCTTCTATCAATATTTTAGCTTCAGTCAATGTTGTAAAGACCTCCCTATTTAGCAGCTCATCCCTTAACTTGCCATCACATGTCTCTTGAACACATCATCAAAACCAAGAGCTTGAGTATATCATCTTGTCATTTTCAATCCTTAGCAAAATGACCACACATATGTTATATAATAATGGCAGATTAGAATTATTCAAAAGCAGAGGAGGTGGTTATGAGTATCTTGTTGATTATCGGTATTATCATCCTAGTGCTGTGGCTGCTTGGATTTATCTTTTTCCGTAGTCTAGGTTGCCTAATCCATATAGCACTGATTATTGGAGCTATCCTCATTATCATCTGGCTGCTGCGGAGTGTGTTTGGGCTATTTTAGACTCTACTCATTCGTAAAGATTTTTGCGTACCTTATCCCTAATGCCTATAATTTTGCATTTGGTGCACAAATTGGCTTATTCTAATAACTGGCCAGATATAGTTATCTAGCTACCTGAGTGACTTCAAGATTCTCTTTGTTGGCATTTCCTTAAGAAATATGCAGGTGTATAATTACTAGTGAAAACAGGCGGAGGTGAAATAATGACACAAGATATATATGAACGGTTAGCATTGCATCTCTCTACTCTGGGTATGGGATTACCCTATAGCGAAGAGCTACTAGACATACTCAAGGAGAATTACAGTCCAGTGGAGGCTGAAGTGGCTTTAGCGCTACCAACCAAGGTTGCTCCACTACAACCGGTGGGGGTTGATGATATCGCCAGTAATGTTAGCCTTCCAAAAGAACAAGTGGCAGAAATACTGGAAGAACTTGCGAAACGCGGGTTATTGTTTACAGGCAAGACAACAAAAGGAGAAAGAGGCTATGCCCTTCATCAGGTGGGCATGGGATTCCCCCAGACCTGGTTCTGGAAGGGAGAAGATACACCACATGCGAGGAACATGGCTAATCTGGTAGGCAAATACTTTCGTAAGGTGACAAAACAGGCTTTCGCGAGTTCAAAAACACAGGTAGCCCGATACATTCCGGTAGGGAAAGCAATCGACCATGATATCCAAGCAGTTTTTTCGTTTCATATGATGGAAACGGTTATTCGGCAAGCTAAGGTTTTTGCTGTTGGACATTGCCCTTGCCGGATGATGATGAAGCTACAAGGCAGAGGTTGTGATCATCCCACAGAAGTGTGCCTTAAGTTTGATGAGACAGCTCAATACTTGATTGAGCGGGAATTGGCTAGAGAAATCACCAGAGAGGAGGCTTTGGAGATAGTAAAGAAGAGTGAGGAGGCTGGTCTGGTTCACTTCGTCGATAATGCGTTAGGACACATCCAACATGGTTGTAATTGTTGTGGTTGTGCTTGCTGGAACGTAGGTAATATAAGGAGAAAAAGAATACCAAGAGATGTCCTGATGGCTACCTATTTTATCAGGAAGACCGACAAAGACAAATGTATAGCGTGTGGTCATTGCGTTGAAGTATGCCCTGTTAATTCTATAACCATAAGAGACGAATTTGCTGCTGTTGATGAAGATTGGTGCATTGGTTGTGGTGTTTGTGTAGCTCAGTGCCCCAGTGGGGCAGCAACCCTGGTTCTAAGAGCTGATAAGTCGGATAGTGTCCCACCACGTGACATCGACGAGCTCCATAAAAAGATCTTGGAAGAAAAGGGGCTAATATAGAATAACCTGCAACAAATATTCTGGGATTATATACTTACCAAACTTGGCTTGCCCCCAATAAGTGTACCACCTCTTAAGCTATATTTGCCGTCATAATAGATTTAAGGTTTGAAGCAATCAACTGGTGAATATCGTTTATGAGCTTCAATCGCATCATAACAACCCACAGCACTGCTATCCTTGAGGGTTATGCCTTTTTCTGTCAGCCATAGATAATCATTATGGCCATTTATGTTCCATAGGTTAATATGCACAAATATCGGTATAATACAAACGCTAACAAAGCCAGTCTCGACTAAAAATAGTTGCCCATCAAGCGGTTTACCCACTCGGGAACCTGCGCTTCGGGAAGGCGATCAAAGCCAGGGTAATACGGCTTAATATCCAGCACAGGTGTACTATCTATGGCATCTAGTCCCCTAACCACAATACTGGAGCCGCTTATCTTAACTAGTGGCACCGACGTAATTCCAATCGGATTAGGCCGATGTTTAGACCTCTGAGCGAGAATCCCAACCTCAGGCATATCATTTCGGTTCTGAGGTCTCCGTGCCAGCATGGTTGAGGGCTCAGCTTGGTGCATCCAGAAAACTACTACAATATGGGAAAATGCGTTGAGGCCGGATAGGGCAGCCGTCAGGTCTTCCCGAAGGACTATGGTTGATTCGACCTTCGACCACCCCGAATCTACTGGCGAGTTGACACTGTTTCTCACATATCCGATTGGTTCCATACATATCTGCATAGCTTAAACCTGCCAATCCAATTTTCCACCATCATTGCACACCTTTACATTGCTTTCAAGTGCGGCACATTTAATACCCGGAGTACCCTTGAACCGTGCAAGGTCAGGTCTCCAAACAGCTTTTACGCTCTCAGAATCGCCGGCTTTAACTCTTTTAGCGGCTTTGGCTTCAGCTTCGCGCTTCTTCTGAGCTGCTTTCAGACCTGCTACAAGCCTGGCTCTAATAGTAGCTCTCTGTTCATCGGTATATTCCCTTTTCTTGCGGACGACCCTTTTTGAAAGTTGCTCTAAGGTAGCCATTCTTGTCTCTAAAGCAGAAACACTTGATTCCAAGTTTTCAGTTGCACTTGTCATGGTGTTCTGTTTCGCCAAGTCCTTTCTCCTTACGATTTATTTGATCTTTACGGTCGGCATGCGACGATAAATGAGATTGTGGAGAAGGTCAAGATGCCATTGCATAAAGGCATTTATACATGCTGCTAGCTATTATATTTTGGTGATATAATAAAAAATAATCACTAATAATAGGATTATTTTCCCTAACGCATTCTGTGGAGGTTAGCAAATGGATGCAATTGTTTACACAAGCCCTACCTGACCTTATTGCACGATGGTGAAAGAGTTTCTTTCACAAAGAGGAATAGCGTTTGAAGAGCATGATGTTTCATATGACCGCAATGCCGCTCAAGAATTAATAAGCAAGACTGGTCAAATGGGGGTACCAGTCACTGTTATTGATGGACAGACTATAGTAGGGTTCGATCGTGCTCGGCTTGATGAAGTTATAAATCAAAGGCAACAACCCTCTTTTGGTGCATCTGTGGCCGATGCCAGTAAGATAACCGCTAAACAGGGAACTGGAATTACTCTTGGCGCTTATGTAGGCAAGGTCAAGCCAGGTTCGCTAGCTGAAAGGTTGGGACTAGTATCAGGAGATATCATTATTGAAATGAATTTACAGCGTATAGCTAATGCAACAGATTTGGAAAAGGCTAGCGCTAAATTGAGTAAACTCAGTCGTGTCTCTGTAGTATTTCTTCGAGATAACCAGCAGCATACAGCCGAGGGCATACTATAAAGAAAGTTATGTCATTTGCTTATCTTACATAGCAAATCAGGTTAGCAGGTGAGAACCGATGGTGATGAAATTGTATATAGAGCTTGCCAATTTAGCTATAATACCCCTCGATTTATTAGTATATGATATACCCAGCCTCAAGCTAAGGAATATTTCCCATACTCTAATGTGGCATTACCATTCGGTACTTTTATCTCGTTTGGCTTTTTGTGCTTTTATTCTGCTTTTAGCAAGGGTAGTCCAACTGAGAACACCAATGGCAGTATTGACTGCTTCTTTTTCTTCGGCGTCAAGCGAGCGCTTGTCCAACAAGCTTATTAGGATAGCGATTGCTTCTTTGTGTTCCATAGATTTGCCCGCACAAATATCGAGATAATACAAACCCTAAAATGGCCAGTCTCGGACTTTATTATAGCAACATTTCCCATTTATCGTGTCCCTTCATGTACGATCACTAAGACTTTTCCGGTGTTAGTACTGGCTTGGCTTTTTCAGCTTTCTTAGATTCGGTAGTGGTCTTTCTCTCAGTTATGGCATTGATATCATCAGGCCAGTGATAATTTGTAGAATACTACAGATATCCTTTGAGTTTGTCGGTATAGCACTCAATAGTACCGTAAGACTTACCCCCTACCTTGCAGGATAATAGGAAGCTATCAATGGCTTGCTTAATCGTGATTACTTTCTTATTAGACATTGGACTTCTCCTTATTCTCTTCTGAGTTTCGCGAGACGATAGTCTCAACATAGGAGAAGGTCAATAAGGATATGGTATACAGTTTAGGTGTAAAATTGCAATATATTAAGGATTAACAACTACTATACAATAGGAGTATATCTTTGATGCTGAAAATCGAATATATGGTAACCGACCAGAGAGACCTGGACTTAGTAGGCCCTTTGTGGGAAAAGCTGAATGAGCACCACCGGGCACATTCGCCTCATCATGCTAGGTATTTTGCTCGTATGACCTTTGACCTGAGAAAGAAAGAGTTGCTGGAGAAATCCAGCAACGGTACTATGCGTATAGACCTCGCGAAGGATGGGAACACTGAAGCGATTGTTGGTTACTGCATTAGCACCGTATCCGAAAAGAAACAGGGTGAGATTGAATCGATTTTTATTGAGAAGGACTATCGCCTGCATGGTATCGGCGATAATTTCATGAAGAAAGCGCTGGCCTGGATGGATTGTCGAGCAGTTACGAAGAGGGTAATCGCAGTTGTCATCGGTAACGAAGAGGCGTTCACCTTTTACTCACGGCACAATTTTTATCCCAGAGTCACCATTTTACAAAATGATATAACTACCTGAGTTGCAAAGCAATTGACTAAGAAGAGAGTGGCAGCGACTGGATTTGAACCAATGACTACGAACCTGTTTTGAACTTTATTAGATTAGCCTAATATGAAATCGTCGCTAGGTTGCGAGTTAGATCTTAGTAATTTTAAAGGAGGAGAGAAATGAAGGCCATAATAATGTATTGGTCAGCCACAGGAAACACCGAGAAGGTAGTGAATACTATCCAAAGAAGCCTAGCTGAAGAGAAGGTAACTTCAAGAGTAATAAAAATCTTGGAAGCAGGAGATGTCGACCTTTATGAATATGACCTGGTACTACTCGGCTCACCATCATATCAGTTTCTTCCTCCAGAACCCGTGCTGAATTTTATTAAGAAGCAGATGAAGCGTCACAACGAACGAGGCGATATCAAGCCATGCGCTCCGAAGTTACCCGGCAAATGGGCGGTAGTCTTTTGTACATATTCCGGACCACACACTGGAATAAACGAAGCTATACCAGTAGGCAAGTACCTTGGCCAATTCTGCGAACACCTCGGCTTTGAGATAAGAGGAGAATGGTACATCGTGGGTGAGTTCCACGGCCGCAGTGATCTCAGCACGACAGGAAGACTGGGTAATATTATAGGACGTCCCAATGAGAGTGACTTGGCTCAAGTAGAAACTAACATACACGAACTAATCAAGTCAATTCGCTCTATAGAGCAAATATAACTGAGGATTAGGACTAGTCGAAATACGGGGAATAGACTCGAAAAACAAGTGGCAGCGACTAGATTTGAACTAGTGACCAAGGGCTTATGGTCAAGATAAAGGAATATCATACAACTTCAAGTTCTTAGCGGATTTTTTTCATTTGTTAGACGCTATTAACAATCAGGTGGCAACGTGGTTCATGTACTTCAACAACGACACATATTAAAAGAAGCTATATAATGGATATGATATGAACGCAGATTCATTGCAATATTTAACACAATTAGGTTGGGACACCTTTTTTCAGAAACACTTTGAAAAGCTGAAAATGCCTGGCTCAGTGCCTGCCAGAGTTATCTCAGAGTCCAAGGGTTATTATCAATTATTTAGCCAGTATGGCGAATTAACTGCCAAGATATCGGGCAAAATGAGATACCATGCAAGGACAGAAAAACAGTATCCAGCCGTCGGTGATTGGGTAATTATCAAACCGCTTGTCGATGAGCAGAAGGGTATAATTCAGGCCATACTGCCGCGAAAAAGCAAGTTTTCCAGGAAAGTTGCGGGAGAACGTACCGAAGAACAGGTTGTTTCTGCTAATATAGATACTGTCTTCATTGTTAATGGTCTGGATGGCAGCAGAAATCTTAACCTTCGAAGGATCGAACGTTATTTAACCCTCGCCTGGAGCAGTGGAGCTACTCCCGTTATTGTTCTTAATAAAGTAGACTTGTGCTCTGATGTCGATGTTTGTATTCGGAACGTTGAGGCTATTGCCCCAAGTATACCTATTCACCCTGTCAGCGCTAAGGAACGGCTCGGATTGGGTTCGCTAGGGAATTACCTGACTAAAGGAAATGCAGTCGCATTTATTGGCTCTTCAGGAGTAGGTAAATCCGCTCTTATCAATGCTTTGCTTAGTGTTGAGAGGCAGGATACTGGCGAAGTTCGAGAAGATGACCGCATGGGTAGACATACTACAACCAAACGTGAGCTTATTCTTCTTCCTGGCGGCGGCATGGTGATTGATACACCCGGCATGAGAGAGATCCAAATGTGGGCTAGTGAAGAGGACATCCAGGGCACTTTTTGCGACATTGAGATGCTAGCCAAAGAATGCCGATTCAGCGACTGTAGCCATAATGTCGAATCGGGCTGCGCGGTAAGAGCAGCTATATACAATGGCGAATTGGACCCGGCAAGACTGGAAAGCCATCGGAAACTACAAAAAGAGCTAGCTTACTTGGCTTCAAGAGAAGATGATAGTACGCGTCTCTATGAAAAGGCGAAGTATAAGAAGATAGCTCAGTGGGCAAAAGAAATACAAAAAAGACCTTGAGCTAATAAACCCGTTCTCATTTGAAGGGACTTGCCTTCTACCTTGCAGGATAGAAGGAAGCTATCGATGGCTTGCTTTATGGTTATATTAGACATTGGATTTCTCCTCCTTCTCTTCGAGTTTGCGAGACGATATATGAGAACAGGGAGAAGGTCAATAGAGATATTAATACTAGTTTAGGTGTAAAATGGCAATATAGTAAGGAGGTGGCAATTAGTATGGATATGAATATAATCTATCGGTTGCTATTTATAGGTATGGCATTAGTCGTGATTGGTATCGGAGCAGTTATGACCTATATGGGTTGGTATCTGGCAGCACCAGAAGAGAAAAAACAGCATAGAGCTAAATGGATGAGATGGTA
>DIKK01000011.1 GCA_002423605.1 Dehalococcoidia bacterium UBA5620 | reverse complement strand
CCTGATTTTTGGGGGGCAGGTCAATCCTGCTATCTACTGTATCGAGGTGAACCATGGAATGGTGGATAATTGGCCTCGTTAGTATGATTATTTTGATTATCCTCATCATGATGAAGGTGCCCATAGCATTTAGTTTGGGGATTGTTGGCATGGGCATGATGGCTGTGCTCTGGAAGGGAACTGCTGGCTTAAGTGTCGCCGCTCCAATAGCTTTTCGGGCAGCTTCCTCATTTGTGCTATCAGCTGTTCCCCTGTTCATCCTAATGGCAGAGATTTTAGTGTTCACTGGACAAACCGAGAAGGCATTTGCTGCCGTAGATAAATTGTTTGGAACCGCCCGCGGTGCTGCCGCTTATAGTACTGTTGTGGCTGCTACAATATTCGGCGCTATAAGTGGCTTCAGCCCGGCAACTTGCGCCGTCTTCGCTGCCATAGCAATTCCTGAGATGGTGCAGCGGGGCTATAGTAAGAGGCTCGCCTGCGGGCTTGTTGGAGGGTCGGCAGCGTTGTCTATCCTAATTCCTCCCAGCATCTTGATGGTTATTTATGGTATTTCCGGGTAGTGTTCCGAGGGGGGAGGGAGGAGAGACACTGCAAAGAAGGATGGCGGGATTAGTGGATCTATTGCCGCTGTTTGGACTGATCTTTGCAGTGCTGGGAACGATTTACACGGGCGTTTGTACTCCTACAGAGGCAGCTAGCATAGGCTGCATAGGCGCTCTCATACTGGCTGCTGCCAACAGGAAGCTCAACTGGCCCAATTTGCGGTCGACACTTTTGCGTACGGTTCAAACTAACTGCATGGTCTTTGCCATTGTCGTCGGATCTTCGATCTTCGCTGCAGTATTAGCCTACTTGCAAGTTCCTCAAATGTTGGCTTCATCCGTGACTGTGCTTCCTATCTCGCGCTGGTTGGTAATTATGATGATGATGTTCGTGATTCTGATCATGGGCTGTTTCTTTGACCCCTCCTCTATCATTTGTGTCACTACTCCTATTTTCGTCCCAGCGGTCAAGGCGTTAGGTTTTGATACGGTGTGGTACGGGATACTATTGATGATGAACTCTGAAATAGCGACTTTAACACCGCCTGTAGGGCTGAACTTGTTTATCTTGATGAAGATGGTAGACCGCACAAAGATATCTTCATCTGACATTGTTATAGGGTGTGCCATCTTCGTTGGCTTTCACATCATAAACATGGCTTTAGTAATTGCCTTCCCCCAGTTAGCCCTTTGGCTACCGACTTTGATGAGGGGTGCTGGCTGATCCCCTTATATTTTTCATAGTGGTCTGGCATAGGATAAGGAAGAGAGTGAAGGATATCGAGTATATTTGTAGTGGATGAGGGGCTGATAAATACCACTGGTGTCCTAACTCTTCAAGGAGGTAGTATATGAAGTGAAGAGAAGAAATGAAAGGAAGTTTTAGGTTACAGTATTAGTCTAAAAAGGAGTTTAAGTAGAGTTATGGTTATGAAAAAAGCGTTTTATACAGTTGTAGTAATTACGATTCTAGCATTAAGTCTGATACCAGCTTGCACGGCGGCAGTACCTGATACCACACCAGCCCCCCAAAAGATTACCTTAAATTTCGTTGACCAGTGGAAACTAGATCACTTTGTTGTCAAAAACGTCATGGAGGTATTTGCCGAGATCGAAAAGCGCTCCAAGGGGCGGCTGGAGATTATACGAACCGGTGGTGCCGAAATAATCCCAGCTGCAGACCAGCTAACCGCCTGCGGAAAGGGCTCCATTGACATGGTAGTGGGAGCTACTACCTACTTTGCAGGTGTAGTTCCTGAGGCAGCAATTCTGGGATTGCCAGTAGTCCCCTGGAATTTTAATACCGAATTCAAGTTAAGCAATGCGGTAGGAGACGACCTGGACAAGATTTTTCAGAAAAAAGTCAATGTCAAATGCTTATTGTCGTCCTATTGCCCCTGCGGTATGTACATCTTTACCAATACCAAGGAAGTTACCAGCGTTGCTGACATGAAAGGGCTAAAAATACGTACCATAGGAGGCCTGGATTCCTTGCTTCTTGACGCATTAGGCGCTGTGCCTACCAGAGTAGCTTCTGCGGAGGTTTACAGTGCGGCTGAAAGGGGTATCATCGATGGTGGTTCACGTCCGACAGCGGCCGTGATAGACTGGAAAGAGTATGAGGTCTGGAAATATATGGTCAAAACACCACTAAGTTTTCAACCCCTTTGCCAATTCTTTATTAATCTGGACACCTGGAACAAGCTGCCCAGTGACATTCAGAAGCTTTTGATTGATACACCGTTGGCAATTTCTCCTAGCTGGCTAAAATACTATGAAGATACTGAAAATGCAGCGATTGCTGCACTGGCCGCCAAAGGCGTCAAAGTGGTCGACTTAAAGCCGGATGAGATAAAAAAGTGGCAGAGCATCCCGGTCCCGGTCGCCGAAGCATACTTCTTGAAGCAAAACCCGGAAAACGGCCAACTACTACTGGACGAGCTCAAGACAGCAGCGAAGTAAGTAGTACTGTGCTCTAAATTGGATGATATAGGTTTTAGCAAGGGAAACCTATATCATCCGGTAGACTTCTGGTAGGTGTGGACTAGCCCGAAAAACAACAAATAAATAAAATGCGGGAGGAACAACGTGAAAAGAGAAGAGCAAATAGTCAGTTTGAGGGGAGCTCTGGAGTGGCTGAAGGACGAGGTGAAGGTGCTTAAGGCCGAGGTGGATCCAGTATTGGAGGTTGGTGCCATAAGTAAGGCCTTTGATGATGGCCCGGTATTTCTAGCCGAGAACGTGAAGGGCTACCCTCATGCGAGAATGATAATTAATTTTTGGGGAAAGAGATCGAGGGCAGCGAAGCTCTTTGGAGTGGACAGCTATGGTGAAGCTAAGTTCAAAGTCAGAGAAGCAGTCAATAAGCCAATCCCTCCAAAGGAAGTGAAGGAGGCGCCATGCCACGAGATAGTCATTCCCGCAAAAGAAGCTGATATATTTGCGCTTTTACCTATGGCTAAACACACTGAGGCTGACGGCGGACGTTTTTTTGGAAGTGGAGTGTTCCACATCAGCGGCAAGTACTGTGAAGGCGGCAGTCAGCTTGCTTTATATCGGATGAGTTTTCGAGGGAAGGACTATGCCTCCATAAACATGGTGCCGGGAGGACATGGTGATAGAATTGCTGAAAAGTTCAGTAGCGAGAAGATACCCTGCACGGTGAATATATGCCCGCCGCCTATGGTTGAGCTCATGGGTATTGGCTCATTTTTCTCTGCAATCTTCCCAAGGCTTAATGAGCTCGGCATTGCTGGTGCACTCCAAGGATCACCAGTTGAGATCGTTAAGGCGAAGACAGTGGATGCTTACACAATAGCTAATTCTGAGTGGACGCTCGAAGGTTACATTGTGCCATATGAAAGAGTTTGGGAGACGGAGGAAGCAGAGAAGCTTGGCCAGCAGGGAGTGGCTCCATTTCACCCAGAGTGGCCCCGCTACTTAGGCAGAGCTTATAGAGCTCGAAAGTTTGAACTTACTGCGGTGACTAGACGCAAAGACAAGCCGATCTATTATTATCCTCATTTGCCGAACGGTGGCGAGGCGCCTTTCGTTACATTGTCTGCAAGTTGGTATGAACTTGCAGAGAGAATAGCTCCAGGTTTTGTCGTAGACGTGAACAACGCAATGTGGTTAACTTCCTGGGGTGCAGTCATATTTCAGGTGAAGAAGAGGCGGAGAAGTGATGAAGGCCTGCAACGTAACCTGCTGGCAGCGGCTTTGGGTTTAGTTCGAGGGTTACGGATAGCTATAGTGATTGATGAAGACGTGAATATCAATAGTCCCGAGGATATTATGTGGGCTCTGGTTACTAGAGTGAATCCTAGTCATGACATTGTGTTCGGTGTTGGTGCCAGAGGTCAAGCTTATCAGCCAGCGGAGCGGGCAGGTGCAGGTGAGGCTGGAGTTTCAGCGTTTGAGGGGGGTATCGGCATTGATGCCACAGTACCTTTGGGACTCAGAGAGCAGTTCACTAGAGGCAGATTTGCTGTTGACAAGACTGACTTCAGCAAGTGGTTCACCGACGCTGAGATTCGGGCAATGAAGGCGCAGCAGGGAGAATACTACCGGTGGTTGGGGGAAACAGGATATTGCTAGCCTGAAATCAATAACCACATAGTTGCTGCTGATAGCAAGAAGAAAGCCTGGTGAGTGATTCTCCCTGGAGGATGGGGTCGTTGTGGTGATGGAAAGGTAAAGCGTCACAGGGGGTCAAGCTTGAAGCTTGTCAATAGGAAAGGCAGTAAAGCTGCTGCAGTTGGCGAAGCAAATGTTGTCAGGGAGAAAGGCCGCTGCATATTGGCAACTATCCAGGTTTTGACGTATAGATATACTCCCCGAGAGTAAATATTGTGAACTGGAAGGATAGTTGTTATGGAACAGAGTGATTGGCAATATAAAGATATCCACACCATCTTACGTGAGGGAGCTGAACAACATGGAGGCAAGGTCTATATTGAAAGCCCTGATCAAGTAAAGAACATAACTTATGAGCAGACATACGCATGGTGTAATAGAATAGCAAATTTGTTGAAACAACAAGGCATAAAATCAAGTGATAAGATTACGCTGATAGGAGAAAACTCAATAGAAACGCTCCTCGTTTATTTTGGTGTGTTGAATTATGGCGCTATCATAAGCTCGATAAATGTCGAAGAGAGCAAGGAGAACATTTATAATTTACTCAATTTTATAAAGCCAAGAATCGTTTTCCATAATAAGAAGTTGACCTTTGACCATGAAGCATACAAGGCGGATTTATGGATACCCTATGCTGATTTCGACATTGAAAGTCGGCAAAGGAATGAACTGTTCTCATTATTGCAACAGCATAGCCCCATATTTGATGATCATATAGGAAGCAGGGAGGACATTTTTGCCATTACTTTTACTTCGGGTACGACTGCAACGCCTAAAGCTGTGGTAACATCTCGAGAACCTTTCTTATATTTGGTTCGGCAAACGATTGATCGATTGAGGATAACTGAACGAGATGTCATCCTGGATTATCGCGGTTATAATTGGCAGTCCACCCTGCTTATCTCTATTCTATCGAGTTTGTTAGCAGGTGCGACTCTCGTATTTGCTAGAAAATTCTCCCGTTCGCGCTTCCCCTCATGGTTGAAGGAATACAATATTACCATAGCTATAGGTGTGCCCACTGTTATAAATATCCTTGTACAGGAGCCGGTTCCGCTACATAAAAAAGATGTTCCGTTCCTGAGGTTCATGACAAGCAGTTCAGCCCCCCTAATGGTTCAGAACCAACAAGAATTTGAAAAAAGGTATGGCATCCTGCTAAACCAACTGGCCGGTGGACAGGAGATTGGTTTGTTAGGTATGGGCGATCCGGAAGATTTGAAACATCCCGAGAAAAGGAAAATCGCCTCAGTTGGCAAACCTCTTCGCAACAGTGAGGTGTTAATCTTGGACGAGAATGGCAACAGATGCAAGGCTGGGGAGATAGGAGAGATGGTCGTTAGATGCAAGTCAACTGCACTAGGATACCTGCAGCCTAATGGAGAGATTAGCCGATTCCCAGAAGATGGAGTCCCCACTGGTGATTTAGGTTATTTGGACAGCGATGGTTATATATATATAACCGGGAGAAAGAAAGAACTTATCATTAGAGGTGGGGTAAACATCTCTCCGATGGAGATCACTGAGTGGCTGATTAAGCATCCCGCTGTTCAGGAAGCAGCTACCTTCGGCGTGCCAGATAAAGTCCGTGGAGAGGAAGTTGCCTCTTTTATTGTGCCTAAAGCAGGTCATAAAGTTAATGAACAAGATATTATTAATCACTGCAAGAAGAAGCTTCCTGATTTTAAGATTCCAAAGACTGTGTATTTTATTGAGCAAATCCCAAAGACAGGGAGAGGAAAGGTGGCCAAAAAAGACCTGGTGAAAATTTGGGAGGAGATAAGACAAAAAGTATAGGCGGGCGCAGCATGATTAAGAAAGATGATAGAGGCCTCTTCTATTTTTAGCTCTTGCCTATTCGGAGCATCTTAGTTCCGCATTTTGGGCAAGTACCTTGTGTTGCTGGCCTGCCATTCTTCATCTTAATGGCTTTGGGATTAATTATTTCCCTCTTCGTTTTATATTTCATACAGTATGCTTGCATTAAACGCCTCCCTTTTGTGTGTGAATGTAGGATATATCACATGGAGAGTGTCAATGGCCAAATTCTGAATTCCGGCCTCATTGGTTAGGATGGACGGACCTTTCTAACGGTACGAAAACACTGTTAGGAAAAGTTGAAAACTGGACACTTGTAAAGTTCAAAAGTGGACTCTGGGGAACTGGCTTAATGGATAGATGACAGAGTGCACCATTCGGTTATTCCACCATATTCGAACCTCCAAAGCGTCTCTTCGTGTATCGGGAAGTAGATGAATCTCGACCTCCTCTCGCAACGGAACATTGGGCACTACTATTTCATGGTTAAAGAAAGATATCTTCCTGTACCCATTGACCATTCGTGTCTCTCGTAAGCAGAAGACATCCTTCGCCGAGGTATATGGCTTTGGTAAAGCAAATGGTCGGAACAGGCTGTTTCCCTCTTTCTTGGCCTTCTTAAAGCGAATACTTGGGACCTCCCCGGTAGTGGAGTGAACCTGATGGTTATTGTAACGGTCCAGCTCTTCTTTTAAGACAGCGCGAGCTTCTTCAATAGTGGTCAGCTTCATCAGTTTCAAAGACATTCTTTCTCCAGAAGCTATCTCTTCTCTGGACGAAGCGGAATACCCGCAATGAGTCAACGTAGTATCGCAGGGGGATCCCGTAGTTAACCATTAATGTTTCGGCAGCCTTGATATGAGCCCAGGTTGTTTCTTGCTCGAAGAAATCAGCATACAGAATCTTTCGGCTAAAGCCATCCAGGGAGGTAATCAAAACCCATTTCTCGTTGGCATAGGGCGACCAACGATGATGAAAAGCATCGTGTTGAATTAAAGCGCCAATGGCGGCCGTAACAACCTCACGGTCGTGGGTCTTCTTCCTGGGATGAGGCTGGTAGCAGCCAAAGTCCTTAGCCCGGGCAATGATAGTAGGCGATGATACGATAACCCCGTGTTTGGCTAAACGGTCTCGGATGGCCGCGTAGTTGTAGCCGGAGATAGGCAAACTCGGGTCCTCGATCAATCCTTTCTACAACATTAATTCGGCCTCAATCTCCTTTTCGGCAGAAGCAGGAAGCCTGGTTGGAGTGGCTCTCTGATAAGCAAGAGAGAACTCGTCTGAATTCTGGCGGTATTCACTTAAGAGAACAAAGAACGTGGATTTACTGATCCTAAGGTTTCCTCAATTCCTGACCTATCTAAGATGCCTTGACAGTATGCCTTTAGCAACGCTTTCACCTGCTCAGAAGTGAAACCGTTTATGAAGCTGCTCCGTACATTTCTCCTTTTTGCCCAGGAATGTACCAGAGTCCAAGCTTGAATTTTTTTGGGGAAAAGAATATTTACGGAGAATTACGATTAAGGGGGGGTTGACAAAAATTATGATATCTGCGTATTCTTATTTTCTATGATGGATAGCATATCGAGGGCTTTTCGTTGTCTAGTATGGTATTTGCTTTTGCAGACAGAGCTAGCAAACATAACGCTAAGGGGCTTTCCAGCAAGGTTTCAGTTTTTAAGTACTTCATGTGATAAAAGGAGATTATGATGAGGCAGGACAAGTTGCAATTTAAAGGTTTCAATTCGATATTACGTGAAAGAGCTGAAAAACACGGGGGAAAAGTCTATATAGAAAGTCCTGACCAGAGTAAAAACATAACCTATGAACAAACCTACGCATGGTGTAATAGAATTGCTAATTTCCTGAAAGAACGTAGCGTGAAATCGGATGACAAGATAACCATTATAGGTCCGAACTCGATAGAAACACTGCTTATCTTTTTGGGCGTGTTGAATTATGGTGCGATCATCAGTCCGATAAACGTGGAGGAAAGCGAGGAAAATTTTCGTCGCCTAGTCGGTGTGACAAACCCGAAGATTGTCTTTTATAGTCAAGAGCTAGCTTTCAATCCGGGAAAATACACAGATGGATTAGGGATATCCTATTCTAACTTCGACGTCGACAGTGAACAAGAGAATGAGCTCTTTTCGACTTTAAAAAGTTATTCCCCTGTCTTTGAAAGTCCTTTGGGAGGCAAGGATGATATAGCCGAAGTGGTTTTCACTTCAGGAACCACCGAAATGCCCAAAGGTGTAGTGATGACTCGAGAATCTCTCTTTTTTCAGACACTAGAACCCGTTGAGAGGCTGGTGATTACCGATCAAGATGTCATTTTGGATTACCGCTCCTACAATTGGGCTTCTCCACAGGAACTATCGATCCTGTCGAGCCTGATGACAGGGGCGACCCTCGTTTTCCCCAGGAAATTCTCACGAACGCGCTTTCCTTCGTGGCTGAAAGACTATAAAGTGACCATAGCAGCTGGTGTACCTACAGTCTTTAATTTCCTTTTAGAAGAGAAAGTTCCTCTACATAAAAAAGACGTTCCAGCCCTAAGATTTATGACGAGCAGTTCATCCGGTTTACCGCCGAAGAAGCAACTAGAGTTTGAAGAAAAATATGGTATTCTAGTCAATCAGGCGGCAGGTATGAGTGAGGCTGGTTGGCTGGCTATAAATGATCCAGAAGAACTAAAGCATCCAGAGAGAAGGAAAATTGGCTCAATTGGCAAAGCTTTGCCTCGAAAAGAAGTATTGATTTTTGATGATGACGGCAACAGGTGTAAAGCCGGAGAAATTGGAGAGATAGTCATTAGAGGCAAAGCAACGGCATTGGGCTATCTGCAGCCGAACGGCGAAATAAACAGGTTACTTCCAGAAGGAGAGATACATACAGGTGACTTCGGTTACATAGACAGCGATGGTTATGTATACATAACCGGGAGAAAGAAGGACCTCATTATTAGAGGTGGTGTGAATATTTCTCCGTTAGAGGTTACCGACTGGCTGTTGCAGCATCCTGATGTGCAAGAAGCAGCGACCATCGGCATTCCGGATGAAATTCGTGGAGAAGAAGTTGCCTCTTTTATCGTTCCAAAAACTGGTCACAAGATTGACCAGGAAACCATTGTTAACCATTGTAAAAAGAAGCTTCCCGATTTCAAGCTTCCCAAGACAGTAGACATCCTCAAGGAAATCCCGAAGACTGAAAGACAGAAGGTGTCCAAAGCGGAGCTATTAAAGATCTGGGAAAAGCTACATAAAAAGAACTAGATGGAGGTATTAAATGAAAAGGGAAGAGCAACTGGTCAGTTTGAGGGGGACATTGGACTGGTTGAAGAGCGAGGTCAAAGAGCTCAAGGGCGAGGTAGACCCCATACTAGAGATAAGTGCTATCAACAAGGCATTTGATGAAGGCCCGGTATTCGTAGCTGAGAACGTCAAAGGTTATCCTCATGCCAGGTTGGTAGCGAGTCTCTGGAATAAGCAGGAGAGAGTGGCCAAGCTGCTAGGGGCAAAAGATTATAGGGAGACGAAGTTTAAGATACTTGAAGCGCTCAAAAACCGTATTCCACCTAGGGAAGTGAAGTCAGCCCCTTGCCAAGAGGTAGTTATCTCTAAGGAAGAGTTTGACCCATTCGCCCTGTTTCCTATGGTGAAGCATACTGAGCTGGACGGTGGACGCTTTTTCGGCTCTGGAGTACATTACATTGGAGGCAAGTATTTTCATGGTGGCAGCCAACTTTCCTTTTACCGTATGAGCTTCCGGGGTAAAGATTATGCCTCGATCAACATGGTTCCTGGCGGACATGGTGACCAGATTGCCGACCAGTTCAGCAACGAGAAGATACCCTGCACGGTTAATATCTGCCCGCCACCTATGGTTGAGATTATGGGCATTGGTTCTCTCCTCGCTGTGGTCTTCCCGCCCGGACTGGACGAACTGGCATCAGCTGGTTTCCTTCAAGGTTCGCCGGTGGAAATAGTGAAGGCAAAGACGGTTGACGCCTATGCCATTGCCAACTCAGAGTGGGTGATCGAGGGCTACATCGTCCCTTACGAGAAGGTCTGGGAGACAGAGGAGGCAGAGAAATTGAGACAGCAAGGCGTAGCGCCTTTTCACCCCGAATGGGCGCGTTACTTGGGGACAGCGTACAGGGCGCGCAAGTTCGAGGTTACAGCAGTCACTCGGCGCAAGGACAAACCTTTTTACTATGTGCCGTACTTTGGTTCAAACTGGGGGGCGATTCCCTTTATCACTGCTGGCTTCTATGAACTGGCAGAAAGAATAGCTCCGGGATTTGTTATTGATGTCCACAATTTCACGGGCCTGACGACATGGAGTGGTATTGTATTTCAAGTTAAAAAAAGGCGGAGAAGTGATGAGGGGCTGCAGCGAAATATCTTGGCTGCAGCTATGGGAGTAGTTCGAGGATTGCGGTTGGCTATAGTCGTGGATGAAGATATAGATATCTACCAACCTGAAGACGTTTTCTTCGCTATGACTACAAGGGTAAACCCCGAAACTGATATTATCAGGGGTATTGGTGGCAGGGGGCAGGCTTATCAGCCATCAGAAAGAGTGGCTGCTGGGGGTGGGGGCGAAGCGGGGCGAAAAGTGCCGGTTGCCGTCTTTGAAGGTGGTATTGGAATCGATGCCACCGTACCATTGATGGCCAAGGATCGGTTTCTTAGAGGGCGTTATGCTGTGGATAAAGTTAACTTTGAAAAATGGTTCACCCAGGAAGAAATGAAGGCAATTAGGGCTGGGCAGAGTGAGTACTTTAGATTCTTGGGGAAGATGGGATATGCATGAGCTTTATACATGCTAGAAAAGATATTTGACTCAAGACTGAAAGGTTTTAAACGAGTGAGTTCTGGAGCTACTTGTCAAGGAGGTGATGGGTATGTACTGAGAATGGCAATGGTAAACTGTCCTTACTCTTCTTAGCGCACAAATAATGGAGGTATTATGAAAGTAACAAAAATAGGTATTCCTGTGGTAGTAGTTATGCTGGTGATTGCCCTGGTTATTGGGGGCTGTGCAAAAACATCTGTGTCACCCACGCCATCTGCGGAGACTTATAAAATCGGGGTGATGAACTCCTTTTCTTTCGCTCCCCTTGGTCTTTTTGCTGATAACTCGAAAAAGGCAACGGATCTTTGGGCCGAGTACTTCAACAAGGCAGGGGGAGTGAATGGGCACCCGATAGAACTTGTTTACTACGATGATAGGGGTGATGCTGCAGCAGCTGTGACTGGATTTACTAAGCTAACTAAGGAGGATAAAGTAGTAGCAATCATTGGCCCAATGACTAGCCGCCCCTGTGAAGCTCTCGAGCCTTATCTCACGGGAAACGGACCATTGGTAGTTTCCTGTACACCAGCTGCCGCAATAAAAGGGGGTGGTTATCTTTACACCAGCATGGCTTCTAACGAGGAGGGGGCGGCCATAGTTGCTGATATCTTAAATGGCTGGGGATTAAAGAAAATAGGGTTAGCTACCGATACTACCTCAAGCGGTGACCAATCGTTAGCTGGTATGAAGCCAGAAGCCGACAAGTTGGGACAGCAACTCTTTGTGGAGAGGTTTACACCAGCCGATGTTGATTTCACATCGGTTCTGGCAAAACTGAAAGCTGCTGGTATACAGGGAATGATGGTCTGGACTACAGGTGCGCAATCAGTCGCGGTTGTCAAACAGGCTCAGCAGCTAGGCATGAATATGCCAATAATTTTGTCTTGGGGTTCACATTCCTATCTTCTTCTTAAAATGCTAAAGGATATAAACCTTGATAAGTTTTATATGCTTGGTTTCAGTGGTTGTACTACACAACTCCCGGACAATTCACCACAGAGACCTTATGCGGACTGGGCGAACAAAGCTTTTGACACCAGGTACCCAACTGAGAAACTGGAACCAACGTTTTCCATGCTTAACATGGATGTTTTAGCGATGCTGACTTCGAACATGCAAGCAGTAGGCACTGACCCTGCTAAAATGAAGGAGTGGATGGACACTAAGGTAAAAGGTATGATTGGCTTGGCAAATCTATATACCTATACTCCTACAAGCCACAACAGAAATGCGGAAACAAATCTAGCCTTGCTCCTAAAAGTAAAGAGTGATTTGAGTGATTTGATATTGCAGCCCGAATCACAATTTGCCGGCAAGAGCCGTGTCAAGTCGACTATGTCCGCGTGGGACCTAATTATAAAACAGAAGATCCAGTGAACTTTGTCAAAATGGGCTTAAAATATCAAGAGGGTTGAAGGAAGCCATTAGGAAAGGTCCTTCAGGCAGAGCATATTTTGGTGGTAGGGTATGTTACCTACCACCAAAATATGCAGTTGTAAATTTTTCGGTTTCTAATAATTCGCAAGCTGTCCCTGAGAAGAACAGCTTCCCACTCTGAAAGACATAGGCCCTTTGAGCAGAAGCCAAAGCGACATTGGCAAGCTGCTCGACGAGCAATATGGGAATCCCCTGACTGTGAAGATAATTTACGGCTTTATAAATTTCCTTGATTAATAGTGGTGCTAACCCTAGAGACACTTCATCCAGGAGAAGGAGCTTTGGTCGGGACATAAGCCCTCTGCCGATGGCTACCATTTGTTGCTGGCCACCGCTTAAGTTGGCTGCTGCTGTCTCACTTCTTTCCTTGAGTACAGGGAAAAGGTCATACACAAAATTCAGGTCTTGTGCCAATTTTCTTGTGTCAAGCTTTCTATGATGGACATAAGCTCCCAGTAGGAGATTTTCCAATACTGAGAGAGAGCCAAAAAGCTGTCTTCCTTCAGGAACCAAGGAAATGCCTCTCCTGGCAATATTTTCTGCTGGAAGGCCAGTAATATCCCGGCCATCGAAAGTGACCTTCCCTGACTTTGTGGGTAGCAAACCTATTATGCTTTTGAGAATGGTTGATTTGCCAGCCCCGTTAGCGCCAAGAAGGGCCACTACCTCTCCACTGTCTATATTTAGGGAGACATCCCAGAGCACTTGAATTGCTCCGTAACAAACTTCCAGGTTCTTGACTTCCAGCATTCTTATTCTCCTAAGTAAGCAGCTTTCACCTTGGGGTTACTTCTAATCTCCTTAGGGGTACCCTCGGCAATCTTTTCACCGAAATCCAGGACCAATATCTCATCACAGATGCTCATTACCAGGTTTACATTATGCTCCACCAGAAGAATGCAAACTCCTCTTTTAACAAGGGTTCTGAGAAGCTCAGCTAGGTTTTTAATCTCCGTATCATTCAGGCCGCCGGCTGGTTCATCCAAGAGCAATAGGTCAGGGTCAAAAGTCAAAGCTCGGGCAATTTGATTTAACTTTTGTTGACCGACGGGCAACTTAGCAAACATCTTGGCCTCGGTTCCCTTGAGACCGACGAGTTCTATGTTTTCCGAGGCACATCTCCTGGCTTCTGCCTCCTGCCGTCTTATTTTGGGACTATTAATCATAATGTCATGAAATCCGACTTTGAACCAGCGCTCCCAGCCGAGTAATGCGTTTTCAAAAACCGACAGATCGGCAAGAGGCCGTATCACCTGGAAAGTCCTGGCAATACCTTGGCGAGCAACAGCATGTGGAGGATAGCGAGTAATGTCTTGCCCCTTAAACACAATTTTGCCTCTGCTGGGAGTCATCAAACCACTTATGAGATTGAATATGGTTGTCTTGCCAGCACCGTTCGGCCCCAGAATACCCTTTATCTGTCCACATCTGACACTGAAGTTCAAGTCTGAGACCGCCTGTACACCTCCGAAATTTTTGCTTAACCCTTCCACCTCAAGGACAGGCTCGACATTATTCTGTTGCTTAAGAGAAATCGATTCCTTTTGCATGGGATTCTTTTCTTTGACCGGATTGAAGTCTGCGGTAGAGGTAGCTAATCTGAATCTGGCTGGCAAGAATTGCAAGATGCCAATTAGGCCGCTGGGTACATATATCAAAACGATAATAAGGGCCAGTCCATAAAAGATATCACGGAATCTGACAAAGACTTGAAATGCTTCTGTTATATATGTCAGAAGCATTGAACCAAGCAGTACTCCCCATACACTCTGAACACCACCGATTATAGCCATAATTATATATCCGATGCTATAACTAAAGGTGAACATGTCAGGGACGACCAGACGCAGGTAATGAGCGCCAACGGCACCGGAGAGACCTGCCAACGCCACGCTGAAGAGGAAAGCTTTTATTTTAGAATAGGTGACGTTTATGCCGACCACCTGAGCTGAAGCATCATCCTGCGAGAGTACACGCAGACCTCTCCCAAATTGTGAGTTGATAACATTGCCGGTTATCCACATGGATAGAGCTACCAATGCCCAGGCCAGATAGTAGTAGTCAAGGATATTATTAAATGTAATAATACCGAGCGAAAATGGTGGCACACCATTGATTCCCATCGACCTACCGGTCAAAGGCAAGCCTTTCCACAAACTGAAGAAGACAAGATTCAGAGCAATGGTGGAAATAGTAAAATAGAAACGTTTGAGTCTAAGGATGGGAGACACTATAAGCCCCACGAGCAGGGCGCCACTCACACCTGCAAGGAGGGATAATATGGTGGGCACATGTAACGCGGTGCTGAGGTAAGCGGTTATGTAAGCACTAACTCCTACAAAGGTTGCGTGACCTAAGGATAGCTGGCCGGAATAGCCGAATAAGACCACCAGCCCCAGTGCTATTATTGTATTCAACCCTATGGTCACTAAAAGGGGCACATAACGAGTTTCCCCAGCAAACAAGGGGAAAATTGCGATGATGGCAAAAAACCCTATCCAAATATAAGACTTAGCTTTATTGCGGTTGAACAGTTTTCGATAGAACATGTTATTCCGCTTTATCCTCATTCATCCTAATAACTAACCTACGCTGACTTGCCAAAGATGCCGGTAGGCCGATACAGCAGAATAAGAATCAGCAAACTAAAAACGATAGCATCTTTATAAAGGGTGGAAATATAACCGCCGGCAAGAGCTTCCATCAGACCGAGGACTATGCCGCCAACCATAGCACCGAAGACATTTCCTAGTCCTCCTAGGATAGCGGCAGCAAATGCTTTTAGTGTCATTGCTAAGCCAGAATCATAGCCAAGTATTACCATAGGTGCTATTACTATACCTGCTAGCGCACCTATGACGCTGGCAATAATAAAAGATAGACGTACCAGATTCGTGGTGCTTATTCCTAAGATTCTGGCAGCATCAGGATTCTCAGCTCCGGCTCGCATGGCTAATCCTTGAGAAGTTCTGAAGAAATAGGCCCATAGTATTAACACTATCCCAATAGCCGTTAGTAGGACTAAAACTGCCTGGGAGGCTAAGGTGGCTCCCATGAATTGCACTTGGAACTTCATAAATGAGGAGGTGAAGTAATAGTCCCTACCGAAAATGAGCTGATAAACTCCTTGGAGTAAGAATATCATGCCAAAGCTGGCATTCGACGCAGCAAAAGGGGAGAATTTCAAAGCTCGGCGGAAGACAAGACGCTCTGCGGCCAAAGCTAAGAGTACAGTGGCCATGACAGATATTAATATAGCAATAACTAGAGGTAAGATAGGCAAAGGTAAATGGGCAAGAGCAGCACTTGAGGCAAGACCGCCAGTAAAGGTCAACACCAGCATAGCACCGAATGTGAAAAACTCTCCCTGGCTGAAATTCACCATCCGAGAAGAATTATAGACAACATTGTATCCTATAGCTATCAATCCATAAATGCTTCCAGTGCTAATCCCACCCAATATGAGCTGAATCAATAGTTCCATTCTAATCTCCTAATACTGGAAGCTGTCCATGACTGCTGCCTTTCTGGGGGATTGTATATTATGGAGTTCACCAAGTCAATAGTTTCTCTATTGTTTTTTAGATTGTGTGAGGGAATATTTCGAAAAAAATAAGACGTACACTGAAAGAGGAAGGTGCAGATAATGGAGAAGATATTCCTTGTTGGCAGGGAAAAGCTCAGTGAAAAGAGAATGCAGAAGATGGATACACTTCTGGAAAGGTACTCTGGGCTGAAGGGATTATATTGGGCCAAGGAGAAGATAAGGGGTCTCTAGCGACAGAAAAGTCGGGAAGAGGCAGCCAAGAATGCTGAATAACGTCATCTTCAACCCCAAGTCAGCCGATGACGCAGAGATAGTCAGATATGGAAATACACCGAAACGGTGGCGGGAGCCTATCCTGAACCACTTTGACAAGCCACCACTCCTATGGCTTGAGAAACGTGCAGGTTGTGTATCTCCTTTACTCTGGGTATTTTGCCAAGGGCATATATCATTTTGCTTATATCTACCTCTGAGGGTATAGCTTCCAAAAGAACACGCAGATCTTCTCTAAGTGTCTGCCATGCTGCGATGATGATAAGTGCGCTGATATCTTGCTGATGTTAAGACAAGCTGTGCTCATCGTGGAGCTGGAACTATTCTGCCTACTGGTATGGTCAAGCTGGTCGAAAGCTTGGCCATAGGAGTAGGAGGAATAATTTTGATACTAATATAAGGATAGCATCCAAACGTGAAGATACTATGATGGGGGTGTGAAGAATCTATGAATTTTTGATATAGCGGAGTTTCAATCTGGATTTGGCTGTCCACCTACGACTGCGTAGTTTGACGTCAGACTCCATGATGCTTTATGCTATCGGGTAGCGTTGGTGGGGCGTTAGCCTCACAGTCCGTTGAACTGCCAGCCGGCGATTTCAATTTGACCGCTGGCTCAATTTTTGTCATGCGTGGTGAAAATGAAGAAGCTGCTTTCCGGGAATGAAGCCTTGGCGCTGGGTGCTTATCATGCTGGCGTAGCCGTGGCTGCAGCCTACCCGGGCACGCCCAGCACCGAGATACTGGAGCATTTAGCCCAGTTCAAGGATATCTATGCCGAGTGGTCAACGAATGAGAAGGTAGCTATGGAAGTGGGATTGGGGGCGTCATATGCCGGTGTAAGGGCGTTGGTGTGTATGAAACAGGTGGGGTTAAATGTTGCCAGCGACCCGTTTATGGCAGCCTCGACGACCGGAATTGATGGTGGCCTGGTGGTGGTCACTGCTGACGATCCCGGGGCACACAGCACCCAGGGCGAGCAGGATAGCCGACACTATGCAAAAATGGCCAAGGTCGCTGTTCTAGAGCCAAGCGATAGCCAGGAAGCCTATGACCTGATGCTCTACGCCTTCGATATCAGCGAGCGATTCGATACACCGGTGATGTTGCGCAGCACCACCCGCATTTCTCACTCCAACTCACTGGTAGAGATACGCAGGGAGAGAATGAAACCCAAGCAGGCGGCATTCAGACACGATGTGCAAAAGTACGTGATGCTGCCGGTTTATGCTCGCATGAGGCGACCGCTGCTGGAGGAAAGACTGGCTAAGCTGGCAACTTTTGCCGAGACGTTCCCCTACAACAAGATAGTGAAAGGCGGCACCAAGCTGGGCATCGTGTCCAGCAGCGTTGCTTATCAGTACGCCAGAGAGATATTTCCTGAAGCTTCTTTCCTTAAACTGGGCATGACTTATCCCCTGCCCCAGGCTTTAATCCGCAAGTTTGCCGGGAGTGTAGATAAGGTGCTGGTGGTGGAGGAGCTAGACCCATTTCTGGAGGAGCATATCCGTGTCCTGGGGATTAAGGTTATAGGCAAAGAATTCATCCCCAGGTTTGGCGAGCTGGATTTGCACGTGATGGAGGATGCAGGCCGCCGTGCTGGTTTGCTATTTGCCGCTTCAAAAAGCCAGCCTGTAGAGTTGCCGCAGGGATTGCCGGGACGTCCGCCCCTGTTGTGCCCGGGTTGCCCGCATACTGGCATGTTTTTTGTGCTCAGCAACCTGGGACAGCGCGCCAGGCTGCTGGACGACAGCGGCAAAGCTAAAGGCGAATCTAAAATGATTATCACCGGCGATATCGGTTGCTACACACTGGGCGCTTATCCACCGCTCCGCGCTATGGATACTACCGCCTGCATGGGTGCCAGCATCGGTAAGGCGTTGGGGATGGAGAAGGCGGGTGTGGCCCAGAAGGTCGTTGCCGTTATTGGCGATTCTACATTTATGCACTCTGGCATCACCGGCGTGGTGGATGCAGTGTACAATCAGTCACAGATTACTATCGTGATCTTAGACAATAGCAGTACCGCTATGACTGGTCACCAGCATCACCCCGGCACCGGCGTCTCAGTGCAGGGTGAAGTGACCATGCCTGTGGATATCGAGAAGCTGGTGAAGGGCATCGGCGTCAGCGACGTTAAGGTGGTGGACGCCTTCGATATTAAGGCGTTGAGAGCTGCCATGCGTAGCTCTCTGGATACCCCCGACCTTTCTGTGGTCATCGTCCGCGGCACCTGCGCCGTACTCCAGAAGAAACGCACCAGGCCCCGTACTATCGATGTAGCCTTATGTGATAACTGCGGCACCTGTATCAAGATTGGCTGTACCGCCATTCAGAAGCTTGATGACCAAGTTTCTATAGATGCCATGCTGTGCGTGGGCGATGCCTGCACCGTATGCCAGCAGCTCTGCCCCAAGAAGGCGATAGGGCCGGTATCTACTGCTTCTGGAGAATCGAAATGAATAAGCAAGACATATTCATGGTAGGTGTAGGTGGCCAGGGGATTGTCCTGGCCAGCGATATCCTGGGACAGGTGGCGTTGACTGCAGGTTATGATGTCAAGAAGACGGACACGCTGGGCATGGCACAACGTGGCGGCAGCGTGGTTAGCCATGTGCGCATTGCCCAGCAGGTGCATGCTCCTTTGATTCAAGAAGGCGAGGCCGATATGCTGGTGGCGTTCGAGAAACTGGAAGCTGCCAGATGGGGCTATTTCCTTAAGCCCGGGGGGCTTGCAATCGTTAATAACCATGCCATGCCGCCGCTGTCGGTTAGCCTGGGAGTTGCCTGCTATCCCAGCGATGAAGAGGTTAAGGACATTCTGAAGCGGTGCACAGACAAAATTTGCTTCATCAATGGCACCAGCCAGGCTAAGGGATTGGGCGATATCAGGACGATCAATATGCTTATGCTAGGATGCATCTCATCGTTTCTACCTATTGACATAAAGATATGGCAGGAGTGCATTACCAGAGGTTTACCGCAGAAGATACTGAAGGTAAACCTTGCCGCCTTTGATCTGGGTAGGAAGGATATGGTAGATGTCCATCTCGGATAATGTCAAGGCGCGCATGGTGGAGGGGTCGTGGATTCGGAAGATGTTCGAGGAGGGGACTATCCTTACCCGGAAGTACGGTGCCGATAAGGTATTTGACCTTTCCATCGGTAACCCTGTGATGGAGCCTCCTCATGAGTTCAAGAAAGAGCTGTCAAGGCTGGCGAATAATCCTCTGCCCGGCATGCATCGCTATATGGAGAACGCCGGCTATGCCGATACCAGGGCTGCTATAGCCGCACAGCTTTCTCAAGAGACCGGTGTTACCTTTGTGCATGATGACATCATCATGACCTGTGGCGCAGCCGGGGCGATGAATGTGATACTGAAAGCGATACTCAACCCCGATGAGGAAGTAATCGTCTTTGCCCCTTATTTCTTGGAGTACGGCAACTACGTGGACAACCATGGTGGAGTGCTCAAGGTTGTGCCCACGGACGACAAGTTTGTCCCCAAACTCGATGCGTTGGAAGCTGCCATCACCAAAAAGACCAAGGCGGTGCTGGTCAATTCACCTAATAATCCTACAGGAGTGGTATATAGTAAGGCGTTCATAAGTCAGCTCGGTGAGTTGCTAAATAAGAAAGAAGCCCACTACAAGACGCAGATTTACCTCATCAGCGATGAGGTATACCGCAAGATAATTTTTGATGACTTGAAATATCCGCCGATGTTTCACCATCACCGTCACAGCATCGTGGCCACCTCTCATTCCAAGGACCTGGCGCTGCCCGGCGAGCGCATCGGCTATATCGCGGTGCATCCTGAGTGCAGTCAAAAAGGGGAACTGCTGGGTGCGTTCATCTTCTGCAACAGGATACTGGGATATGTGAATGCACCAGCTTTGATGCAGCGCCTGGTGAGCGCATTGCAGAACGTAACTGTACCTATTATGGAGTATCAGAAGAAGCGTGATTTCCTTTATGAGAATCTGGTGGAGTTCGGCTATTCTCTGGTGAAACCACAAGGGGCCTTCTACATGTTCCCCACATCGCCGACCAGTGATGAGATGACCTTCATAGCAGAGCTGCAAAAGTACAACGTGCTGGTTGTGCCCGGGCGCGGCTTCGGGACGCCGGGCTATTTCCGCATCTCGTATTGTCTTACTGACAAGACGTTGGAAGGCTCTCTGAAGGGCTTCAAGAAAGCTGCGCAGAAGTTTGGACTATGCTAAAGCCAGAACCGGCAATAGGAGAGGATAGCATGCCAAAACACCTTGAAGAGCTAAAAGAGAAAGCGAAGTCTGAGCCTGTCGCTGCCTTTCTGGACATGAAGCTGATAGAGCTAGCTGAGGGCCATGCCAGGGTGTCCATGAAATTGAAGCCGGAGCATGTTAATTTCAACGGCATGGTCTTCGGTGGCATCGTCATGTCTCTGGCCGATCAGGCTTTCGCCTACGGTACCAATTCGGTGATCACGCCCAACGTGGCTTCGCAGTTCAATATCCATTTTGTTGCCGCTGCTAATGTGGGCGACGAGCTTATCGCTGAGTGCTGGGTAGCTAAGAGTGGCAAGCGGGTCTGCATTTCTGAGATGGCTGTAACCAACCAGGATGGCAAGCTTATTGCCAAAGCTACTGGCACTACTATACCATTGGTGTAATCACCATTCATGTCTGCAAGCTAGGAAAGGCCAAATGTTGTATTATATCTGTGCTGTCAACAATGCTATACTATGCTCCAGCACTTAATCAGATGAGGTAAAGGTATGTTCCATAAGATAATGATAGCCAATCGGGGTGAGATAGCGGTGCGGATTATACGGACGTGTAAGGAGATGGGCATACGCACGGCTGCCGTCTACTCCGATGCCGATGCTGATTCTCTCCATGTAAAGCTTGCCGACGAAGCATATCCTATAGGTCCGGCAGAAGCGATGCAGAGCTATCTCAATACAGATAAGCTGCTCGAAGTTGCCATGCGGAGCAAGGCTGATGCTCTGCACCCGGGCTATGGGTTTCTAGCTGAGAACCCTGACTTTGTCGAAGCATGTGAGAAACAGGGCATTGCATTTATAGGGCCGCCCAGCGAGAGCATGCGCAAGGTCAAACCGAAAGACCAAGCACGACACTTGATGAAAGTGCTTAATATACCTATAGTACCAGGCTCCGATGAGCCCCTGGTTAATTCTACACATGGTAAGTTTTCTCAGGTAGAAGATACTGCGGAACATATTGGCTATCCGGTAATCGTTAAGCCATCCGGTGGTGGTGGTGGTATCGGCATGGTTGTAGCCAATAACAGAGAAGAACTTGCAGACGCGGTACATTCTGTGGAAGATAGGGGTAGAAAGATTTTTGGCGTTCCCTCGTTTTATGTGGAAAAGCTGCTTACCGGGGTAAAGCACATCGATGTTCAATTGCTTGCTGATAAATACGGCAACGTTATTCATCTCGGTGAGAGGGACTGTTCGGTGCAGCGTAGGTATCAGAAGCTGATTGAGGAAGCACCTTGCCAGGCTCTATCATCACATTTGAGGATGAAGATGTGTGTTGCCGCTCTTGATGTAGCCGTGGCGTTGCAGTATGTTAATGCGTTGACTGTGGAGTTCTTTTACGTGCCGGGCACTCAGGGATTTTATTTTAATGAGGTGAACTCGCGTTTGCAGGTGGAGCATTGCGTTACTGAGCTTGCTGCCAACGTGGATATTGTTAAGGAGCAGATCAGGATAGCTGCTGGGGAGCGATTGAGCTACACCCAGGAGGAAGTTAGTCTTAATGCTCATGCTATAGAGTGCCGGATCAATGCGGAAGACGTTATGCGTAACTTTTTTCCCTGCCCCGGCAAAGTTACACATCTTCGACTGCCTCATGGGCTAGGTGTCAGGATTGATGAGGGTATTTATGAAGGGTATGAAGTGCCCTGCGATTATGATTCTTTGCTCCTGAAACTCTTGGTGCGAGGCAAGACAAGGGAAGAGACTATCTCACGTATGCAGAGAGCGCTTGCTGAGATAAAAATCGAGGGCATGGAGACAAACGTTATCTTTCACCAGGTGGCGTTAGAAGATGAAACGTTTAAGTCGGGAAGCTATACTACCGAATTTATCGCCCAGCAAGAAATAGTCCATAAGGTACAGGAGCGAGCCAGGATACTTAAAAAGCTGGGGACTGCATGAAGAGGTATATAGAATTTGCGAACAACGAATTATGTTCCTGCAGAATCCGCCAGCATATTTGACATAGCGTACCCTTTTTGTTACCATCACTATCTGTGAGGATGACAATGCATACACGGACAACCAACGGTTATTTCTTCGGCTTTTATTTTTGGTTTAACGTGCCTGAGCACGGGTCTGGGAGGGCATTGTCCTAATTATCCTGAAACAAGCGAAGAATTTAAAAGAGAGAGCCTCCCGCCCGGGGAGGCTCTCTCTTTTTGGTTCACACGCTTGCCAACGAAATAAGCAATAATGAGGTGCAACATGATAGTAGAGATGAGAACGGGTGCCAGTGAGACAGAAATAGATGGTGTGGTAGAGCGAGCCAGTTCGCTTGGGCTGGATGTGCAGGTGAACTGGGGCACGAATAAAACGGTGGTTGCCATACTCGGCTCTAATACCGGGAAACTATCTAGTGATTTGTTTGCCGTACTTCCAGGTGTGGAACAGGTAACCCGCATTATGAAGCCTTATAAACTCGCTTCCAGAGAATTCAGACCGATTGATAGCGTAGTTTCTATCAATGGTATCGATGTTGGAGGCAAGCGTTTCGTTGTAATGGCTGGGCCTTGTGCGGTGGAGAGCGAGAAGCAGCTCGCGGCGGCAGCTAAGGCAATAAAGGATGCAGGAGCTAGCATCCTGCGCGGCGGTGCATATAAGCCACGCACATCGCCATTCACCTTCCAGGGGTTGGAGGAGGCCGGGCTGGCAATGTTATTGCAAGTGAGGCAGGAATTCAACCTGCCGGTGGTAACCGAGGTGGTCGACCCGCACGAGGTAGATAAGGTGGCAAAATACGCCGATATCCTCCAGGTGGGTGCCAGGAATATGCAGAATTACGCCTTGCTCATTGAAATAGGCAAGAGCAAGTGCCCTGTGGTCCTGAAGCGTGGGCTATCGGCTACCATTACCGAATGGCTGACGGCGGTGGATTATATCTTGGCTGAGGGCAATGATAATGTTATCCTCTGCGAGAGGGGCATCAGAACGTTTGAGGACAGCACTCGCTTTTCCCTGGATATCGGCTCTATACCGGTGGTCAAAAAATTCTGCCACCTGCCTTTGATAGTTGATCCCAGCCATGCTGCCGGTCACTATTCCCTGGTGCCGGCAATAGCTAAGGCGGCAGTGGCAGCAGGCGCTGATGGTTTGTTAATCGAAGTCCATCCTAATCCCAAGGAGGCACTGGTGGACGGACTTCAATCTTTGACCACTTCAGATTTCATGCGCCTTATGAAAGAGCTCAAGCCTATCGCTGAAGCCGTGGGCAGGTATATTTAGGCTGTTCCTCGTTCTATAAACAGTTCAGCGAGAAGCTCGCTTGATTAGATAGCGTGGGATTAGGCGTTAAAATGCGAACACGCTGCCAACCAGAATAGTCTATTCCTATCTGCCAGGTGGTGGTGACCGTCTGTGAACCGGCTGCGGCAAAGGTGATGCTGTAAGTTGGAGCTATTGCGCCGTCGCTTCTTTCCCATTTATAGGTAACCGTGCAGGGGCCATTGGCGGTGATTGTGGCATAGAAGTTAAACAGCTTGGGGCAGGCTCCCGTATACGATGTTGGCGTTACACCGGCGACGACACTGGTTACTGTGGACGCACAGTTAAGCGCGAAGCTAGCTGCGCTCGACACTATTTCGTTGGGCGCCAAAATGCGGATGCGCTGCCAACCGGAGTAATCTGCTCCCAATGTCCAATAGGAAGATACGGTCTGTGAGCCGGCTGCTCCAAAGATAAGGCTTGAGGTCGAGGAATATTCTCCGGTGCTCCTTTCCCACCTGTAGGAAACTGTAGTGGGGCCATTGACGGTGATAGTGGCGTAAAAAGTTATCTGTTTGGGGCACGAGCCGCTGAATGTCGGTGGGTCGGCATATGCGGTGACGTTTGTTACTGAATACGAAGGTGGTGGAGATACTGCGCCAACAGCAACAGTGACTGACTTGGTAGCGCTATCGCTAGCATTGCTAGCAGTCAGGGTATACGTGGTGGTTGTGGCTGGCGATACGGTTATCGTTCCCGCCGTAGGCACATTGCCTACACTCGGATATATGGTCACCGAAGTCGCGTTGGAGGTGGTCCATAGCAGAATCGTTGAGCCACCGGCGGTTATGAAGCTAGAGGATGCGCTAAAGGCAGCGATCTCTGGCGCTGGAGTCGGCGTGGGTGTAGGAGTAGGAGTAGGAGTTGGTGTAGTGTCGGGAGACGCCTGAATAGTGATGCAGCCGATGGTGCACACCAGAAGCAAACATATAGACACAAAAATGGCGATTTTTTTCATTCTCGAAACCTCCCCAAGAAATCAAGTATATCCACAATAGAGCAGACGAAGGTGTTTGTCAATACCCAATATCAGCTGCTCAACCAGCGACATGCTCAGATGGGGAGGGAATTTAAGATATCCCTGGGTTGACGCGCCAGCATCGGCGGGATACAATCTTCCTGTTATGAGCGTTTCAGAGAAATCAGATAAATACAACCCCCAGGAAATCGAAAAGAAGTGGCAGGATAAATGGGCTGCGGATAAGCTCTACGAGGTCAAGGAAGATAGCCCCCGTCCCAAGTTCTATGCCCTGACCATGTTCCCTTATACCTCTGGCGATCTCCACATCGGCCACTGGTATGCTATGGCGCCTTCCGATGTCTACGCCAGGTTCATGCGGATGCAAGGTTATAATGTGCTCCACCCTGTTGGCTTTGATGCCTTCGGCCTGCCGGCGGAGAACGCGGCTATCAGCCGTGGCATCCATCCTTATACCTGGACCATGAACAACGTGGAAAACATGCGCCGCCAACTCCGGAGCATCGGCGCTATATACGACTGGACACGGGAGGTGGTTACCTGTCTGCCTGAGTACTATAAATGGACGCAGTGGTTTTTTCTTAAGCTCTATGAGGCTGACTTGGCATATCGTGGCGAGGCGCCGGTGAACTGGTGCTCCAAATGCCAGACGGTGCTGGCGAATGAACAGGTTGTGGGCGAGGGCGTATGCGAGCGTTGCAACACGGCGGTCATCAGGAGACATCTGGAGCAGTGGTTCTTCCGCATCACTAAGTATGCTGATGAGCTTATGGACCATAGCCATATCGATTGGCCCGAGCGCATCGCTATCATGCAGAGGAACTGGATCGGCAAGAGCACCGGCGCTGAGATTTCCTTTGGCTTGGACCATCCGGGAGTGGAAACCAAGGAGATACGGGTGTTCACCACCCGGCCGGATACCATCTTTGGGGTCACCTTCTTCGTCCTGGCGCCGGAGCATCCGCTGGTGCCCCATCTCACTACCACGGAACGCAAGGCTGAGGTGGAGAAGTATATCATTCAGACACAGCGGCAGACGGAGATCGAGAGGACGTCTACAGATAAGGAGAAGACCGGAGTCTTCCTGGGCAGCTACGTGATCGATAAGCTGAATGGCGAGAAGGTACCTATCTTTATTGCCGACTATGTATTGCTGAGCTATGGAACTGGTGCGGTGATGGGTGTGCCGGCACACGACCAGCGCGATTTCGAGTTTGCCAGGAAGTACGGTATTCCCATCAAAGTGGTCATCGCCCCAGAGGGTTGGGCAGGTGAAGATCTGACGGAGGCGCATACCGGCTCCGGCACCATGGCGAACTCGGGACAGTTCAATGGCCTTTCCAACGAAAAGGGATTTGAATCCATCTGCGATTATATGGAGGCCAAGGGCTACGGCAAGCGCGCCGTCACCTACCGGCTGCGTGATTGGCTTATCTCGCGTCAGCGCTACTGGGGTGCGCCTATTCCTATGATCTATTGTGATAAGTGCGGCATTGTCCCCGTGCCGGAAAAGGATTTGCCTGTGTTGCTGCCGCCTGATGCCGAGTTCCGTCCTACCGGCGAGTCGCCTCTGAAATATTGTGAGTCTTTTGTCAATACCACCTGCCCTAAATGCAAATCTCCGGCGAAGCGGGAGACCGATACCATGGACACATTCATGTGTTCCTCCTGGTATTTCCTGCGCTATACCAGCCCGGGTAAGGATGACTATCCCTTCGATAAAAAGAAGCTCAAATATTGGATGCCTGTTGACCTGTATACCGGCGGCGCCGAACATGCTGTGATGCACCTGCTCTATGCCCGGTTCTTTATCAAGGCCATCAGAGATTGTGGCATTATTGATTTCGACGAGCCGTTCCTGAAACTGTTCAACCAGGGCACGGTTATCTACCAGGGCGATAAGATGAGCAAGTCCAGGGGCAACGTAGTGACGCCTGATTTATATGTTTCGGACCTGGGGGCTGATGCTGTCCGTACTTATATCATGTTCGTGGGTCCCTGGGAGCTTGGTGGTGAGTGGAATGACAATGGCATCGTGGGCATGAGCCGCTGGCTCAACCGCGTTTGGAATATGGTAACGGCTGAATACAAAGAGAAGGCCGTGGATGCCGATACCGAGAAAGAGGCCAGGCGCATGACGCATAAGACTATACGAAAGGCGACCGGCGATATGGAGCGCTTCCGCTTTAATACAATGCTGGCTGCGTTGATGGAGTTCACCAACTTCCTGGGGCCGGTGCAGGAAAGGGGCACAGTTTCCAAAGCAGCATGGCAGGAGGCGATGACGACTCTATTGCTGTTGTTGGCGCCTACGGCGCCGCATCTTACCGAAGAACTGTGGACTAAAACGGGTAATCCCTATAGCATACATAACCAACCGTGGCCCAAATGGGATGAAGCGCTAGCCAAAGAGGATGAAGTCATGCTGGTCATCCAGGTCAACGGCAAGCTCAGGGATAAAGTAACCGTTCCCGTATCCATCACCGAAGCCGAAGCCAGAGAGCTAGCCCTGAACAGCGAACGCATCAAGGCTTATACTGCTGGTCACAAGATAATCAAGATTGTCTATGTCCCCGCGAAGCTGGTTAACATAGTAGTTTCTTGAGTATTAGACAGAAGAATACGCAGAGGCCATGATATTTTTCTCTTGCATTCATGTAGTTAATAAGGATAAGACTACTAGAAAGTGTTACTTCTCGGAAATTATTCTAGGATAGTATAACTGAGAGAGGTGGCTGAATGAGGATAAAATCGATAACAATCCATAACGTCCGCTCGATTAAACAAGCAAGCTTTGATCTTTATGACTATGCGGTTCTTATTGGGTGCAATAATGCAGGCAAATCGAATGTTCTGACAGCGTTGAGGATTTTCTACGAGGATGAGATTAAATTCAATGAAAAACCGATTTCCCAAAGTTTCAGGTCGAAGATAATGAAAGCTGGATCGAGATAGAGTTTTTACTCATTAATGAGGAGTTCGAGAACCTAAAAGCCGAGTATAAGAATCCTGATAATAGTCTGAAGGTTAGGAAATATCTTAAGTCAGAAGATAAGAATAAAATAAAGGCCAATCAGAGTAACATATATGCTTACGAAGGTGGAGTCCTTTCGCAGAATCTGTTCTATGGTGCAAGGAATGTTGCTGAGGCAAAGTTAGGGTCAGTTATTTATATTCCAGAAGTTACCAAAACTGATGAGACTTTGAAGCTAACAGGGCCTTCACCTTTGAGAGATGTGATAACTTTTGTCATGAAGAAGGTAGTTGAGACTAGTGCATCTTTTGGCGATTTGGATAGTGCCTTCGTAGAGTTTAATAGTAAGTTTAGCGCAGAAGCATCTAAGGACGGTTTTTCGCTAAGTAAGTTACAAGGCGAAATCAATGCCAGCCTCCAAGAATGGGAGGTTGAATTTAACCTTAATATAAACCCTATAACTCCTGAGGATATAATCAAAAATTTGGTTTCACACTACGTAGTAGACAGGAATTTAAATAAAGAAATAGACATTAAGTATCTTGGGCAAGGGCTCCAGAGGCATCTAATTTATACTCTTCTAAAGCTATCCTCAAACTATGCCGAAAAGAGAGTTTATGAAAAGAAGGAGTTCATGCCTGAACTTAACTTAATATTGTTTGAAGAACCCGAGGCTTTTCTGCATCCCGGCCAACAGGAATCTCTAAATAACAGTCTAAAATTACTCTCTGCTTCAGAGGTACAGCAAGTTATTGTATCTACACATTCTCCTTTCTTTCTGAGCAAGAATATTGATGACATCCCCACACTAGTCAGACTCAAAAGGGAGCTTGGTATCACACGAGTGTTCCAAGTTTCGAGAGAAACACGGGATAAAGTACTTGTTGAGAATAATGAGCTTGCACAGTTGCTTAAAAGCAAACTCGGTGATCCTTTGGTAGATGAGCCTGTAAAGAAAAGGATTAAGGATATATTAGGTGACACCGATGATGATATCAGAATGGAAGAGGAGTCTATTCGCTATCTTTTATGGCTAGATTCAGAGCGGTGTTGCGCGTTTTTTGCTGATATTGTGCTCATATGTGAGGGCGCTACAGAGAAAGCGTTGCTTGATTACTTAATGAAAAACAAGTGGGATGACCTGCAAGAAAAACGAGTTTATGTTTTGGATGCGCTGGGTAAATTTAACATTCACCGATACATGAATTTGTTTAAGGAGTTGGGAGTGAAACACTCTGTTTTAGCTGATGGAGATGAGAACCAAGGCGTTCAAGAACTTATCAATCAGTTTATTGGGCTGCAAAGGAATAAATATACTCAATCTTTAGATTTTTTTGACAATAACATAGAGGCTTTTCTTGGGATTAATGCTCCACGAAGGGACCGTCCTGATAAAAAGCCACTCAATGTGATATGGCATTATACTACAGGTAAGATTTCTGACGACAAGATTAGCGCATTAAAAAACAAAGTTCAAAATTTATTGTAATACCCTATGAAGGATAATATGGATTCAGGATATGATACTGAGAACCGTTTTAATAATCATATTGGTGGTTCTGGCCTTCCCTATCCTGTGGCTTACGCTGGCGAAGCTGGTGCGTAAGCTGTACCCTTTTCCTGCGCCGGCGTTTATCGGCCGCTTTCTGGATAGCGGTTACCGGCGCTGGTTACAGCCGCCGGCTCAAGTGATACAGCGCAGCGGCATCAAAGAGGGGATGACGGTGCTTGAACTGGGCTGCGGCCCCGGTACATTTACTACTTTTGTGGCGCGGGCTGTGGGCCCGAGTGGCAAGGTCTATGCGCTGGATATCCAGGGAGATATGCTGAAGCAGCTTGAGCGCAAGCTGGCCAAGCCCGAGAATAGGGATATTAAGAATGTCGAGTTGATAAACAGTAGCGCCTACGAGTTGCCGTTCGAGGATAAGGCTCTGGACATGGTGTTCATGGTTACGGTCCTTCCGGAAATACCCGACCAGGACAGGGCATTGCAACAGGTAAACCGAGTGCTGAAACCGGGGGGATTTCTGGCGGTAACCGAATTGTTCCCCGATCCCGACTATCCCTGGAAGTCCACCACTATTAGAGTCGGCGCAAAGGCGGGATTCGTGGTGGACGAGGTCTCAGGAAATTTCTTTAACTACACGGTGCGGTTCAGAAAGCCGTAATAGTCTCGTGCCGTTGTGAGCAGCGATGGCGACATGGCGATCTCGGTTGGGTTGGGTGGAACTTCAGAGATTGCTTCGCTTCGCTCGCAATGGCAGAATCAGGGCTGGCAATGACGGGAGGATCATGCATGGTTATTTATAAGCTGGTCATCTTTGTAATCGTTTCTGTGGGAATCCTTATCTTTTCATGGAAACCGCTGTGCAATCCACGCTCGCATGGCTTCTACCGTTTTTTTGTTTTCGAGGGCATCCTGTTTTTGATTCTGCTGAACATGGAACACTGGTTTCAAAACCCGTTCTCGCCACTTCAAATCGTCTCATGGTTGCTGCTGATTATCTCCCTATTCCTGGCAGTGCACGGATTTTACTTGCTCCGGGCTATTGGCAAGCCAAAAGGCAGCTTTGAGAACACCACCAAGCTGGTGCGGATTGGGGCTTATAGATATATCCGCCATCCTCTCTATAGCTCATTGTTGTTTCTGGCATGGGGCGCATTCTTCAAAAATGTTTCTGTTACTGGTGGCATCTTGGCTGTCGCCATAACTGCTTTTTTGATTGCGACTGCTAAAGTCGAAGAGAAAGAGAATCTCCAGAGATTCGGCGATGAGTATGCTGCCTATGTCAAGGCAACCAGGATGTTTATCCCCTTCTTGTTCTAAAATTTGATACCTTGACGTCTCGCCAAATTGTGGGGACCACCTTAAGCCGCCAATTCCGGCCAATGCCGTTATCTTCTTGGCAAAGCTAGTTAAACTTGTTCATGGTGGCGGTTATGCCATCTATTAAAAAGCACTCGACGGCTTCTGCGACTGTGGTGATGGCGGGCTTGATTAGCTGGTCTTCTGCAGAGGTGAAATCGCTGAGCACATAGCCCACGATGGCATCCTCGTCACTGAGGGATTTTCCAGCTTCACCTGTTGGCCGGCCTATGCCTACTTTGATGCGGGGGAAATCATGGCTACCCAGTGCCGCAATAATGGACTTGATGCCATTATGACCGCCGGCACTGCCGCCCTGGCGGATGCGGGTCTTGCCCAGGGGCAGGTCGAGGTCATCGTAGATAACCAGCAGGTCCTGGGGTGAGACTTTGTATTTGCGCAAGAGCTGGCTCACCGCCTTGCCGCTCTCATTGACATAGGTCTGAGGTTTAGCTATAAGGACTTCAACGCCGGCTGCTTTACCTTTGCCGATTTGGGCATGGCAGCTATGCTGCTTCACCTGTATAGCATATTCCTTTGCCAGGTGATTGATGCAGAGGAAGCCGATATTATGGCGGTTGTGGGTGTATGCCCTGCCAGGATTGCCAAGTCCGACAATTAGTTTCAAATATTAACCTCTCACCTTGCCTTCTGCCTGCTTCAAAAGCTCCATGAAGCCGGATTCCTCAAGGGTCTTTATTCCCAGCGCTTGTGCCCGTGCCAGCTTGGAGCCAGGGTCAGTACCTACTACCACGTATGTGGTTTTTCGAGTAACGTCTGAGCCAGCTTTGCCTCCCAGCGCCTTTATCCTGCCTTCGGCGACCAAGCGGGTGGAAGACTTCAGCATGCCGGTGATGACGAACTCAAAGCCCGCCAGAGGCAGGTCTTTGGCTTTAATCTCCTTCTCTTCCAGCTTCACCCCGGCTTTCCGTAGCTTCTCGATGATTTCCTTGTTTCCATCCTGCCGGAAGAAAGCTACTATGCTCTCGGCGATCTTGGGGCCGATGGAAGGTATCTCCATGAGCTGTTCTTCCGTCGCTTTTGCCAGGGTATCGATGCTGGTGAAGTGCTCTGCCAGCAGGTCGGCGGTCTCCCCGCCGATGTGGGGTATGCCTAAAGCGAAGAAAAGGCGAGCCACCGGGCGGTTCTTGCTGGCCTCAACGGATTTAAGCACATTGGAAGCGCTCTTCTCCGCCATCCTCTCCATGTTGATAAGCTGCTCTTTGGTAATGTAATAGATATCACCGATGTCTTTAACCAGTCCAGCCTCGAACAGCGCTTGGCACAGCTTTTCACCTACCCCATCGATATCCATAGCGCCACGGCTAACGAAGTGCTTGATTCTCTCCAGCGCTTGAGCAGGACAGGCGGCATTGGTGCAACGGTGCATGGCTTCGCCTTCGGGCTTGATCACCTCAGCATTACATATCGGACAGCGCCTGGGCATGTGGAATACCTTCTCTTTGCCGGTGCGCAGGCTTACGATAGGTCCCACGATCTCAGGTATCACCTCGCCTGCCCGCTGTATAGTAACCATGTCCCCGATGCGGATATCTTTGCGGTGGATGTCATCTTCGTTATGAAGTGCTGCTTGCTTGATGATTACCCCGCCTACCTTTACCGGTTCCATGATGGCGTAGGGGTTGAGGCTGCCGGTGCGTCCCACGTTGATGCCGATGTTGAGGAGACGGGTGGTGCCCTGAACGGCGGGGAACTTATAGGCGATCGCCCACCGGGGCTCTCGGCCCATTGCCCCCAGCTCATCCTGAAAGGCGATGGAGTTTATTTTCACCACTACGCCGTCGGCATCATAGGGCAAGGTCTCCTGCTTCTTCACCCAGGTCTGGTAATAGGCTTTTGCTTCATCGATTGTTTTACATAAAGTCATGTTGGGGTTCAATTTGAAGCCCAACGACTTGAGGTATTGCATGGTCTCCCAGTGGGTGGTGGGCACTGCTTTGCCTTCAGCCCAGCCCAGGCCGTAGATGAAGATATCTAGCGGGCGCTGGGCGGTGACCCTGGGGTCGAGCTGCCGCACCGAGCCAGCGGCAGCGTTTCTGGGGTTGGCGAACAGCGGCAAGCCCTCTTTTTCGCGGTCATGATTGAGCTTCTTTAAGCCAGCTTTGGATAGGTAGACCTCGCCTCTTACTTCGAATCTGGGCGGGGCTTCTTTGGGCACGCCCAGTGGTATACTCCTGATAGTCTTCAGGTTCTGCGTGATGTTCTCTCCGCGGTAGCCGTCGCCGCGTGTTGCCCCTGTTTCCAACAGGCCATCAATATAGGTCAGGGCGACCGCCAGTCCATCTATTTTAAGCTCGCAGACGAAGTCGGTCTGGCGTCCTCCCAGGAGGCTGGATGCCCGTCTATACCAGGCATCAATATCTTCGTCGCTGAAAGCGTTTGCCAGGCTGAGCAGAGGCTGAGGGTGTTCCACCACACCGAATGCTTCTACCGGAGCAGCGCCGATGCGTTGGGTGGGTGAATCAGGGGTAACCAACTCTGGATGCTCTTCCTCGAGGAGTTTCAGCTCCAGCATGAGCTTATCGTACTCGGCATCGCTGACCTCGGGGCTATCCAGCACGTAGTAGCGGTAATTGTGGCGGTAGAGCAGCTTCCGAAGCTCCTCTACCCTTTTCTTCATCTCAGCCTTGGTTCCCATAATAGCCTTTGTTCATAGTATAGCATGGCTAATCGTCCGGCGACAGGCTAGGAAAAGAGCCCATTGAGATTAATATTCGTCTGGAGGATAGTCGTGCGCATCTCCAGGAGCAGCGAAGGCGCTTACAAGAGGCTCATGGCACTGAGTAAAAAGTGGTTGCTGAGAGGTAATAGCTCTTATAGGGAAGGCCCATTGCTATTGAAGAGGTAAACAGAATGCATTTAGAGCTTTTGGGATTGGAAGTAACGGTGGTCAAGGTACTCTAAGTTTCGTTCGTGTGCCCAATCTTGCTGCTGAACATAGATTGCTTTTGTGTTTCTGTCATGCGCTTTAGCCCTTCTGAAGCCGATTTTTCAAATAATCTATGGATTTAACCGGGGTGGGGTCGGTCTGGTAAAGCATGGAAAGGTAGTAGCTGACCCAATCGCCGTAGAAGACCATGCGCATCATCTGGCTCAGCGCATCTTTGCCTCCGGCATCGATGATCTGGTGGCTGATGGCATTCTGTTTCATAAGCTCGCTGGTGATGTCATAGCGGAGCAGTATCCGGTGGTGGAGCGAAGGGCAGCGGAGCATGACCACGTATATCTTGGAAGCCAGTTCTGCGGGGGCCCCATAGCCGACCACTGCATTGTGATTAAGCTCAGGGAAAACCTCGTAGAATGCCCAGGCTTTGCTGTTCTCGTTGATCTGCGTCTTCCACCTGCGGGCGGCTTCGGAGAGGACACCTGCGCCGTAAATAACAGCTATCTTGCCGTAGAGAGTTTGGGCAAGCTGCTTGGCTGGATTGGACGTAGTGGGGACGGTCTCATGTAGCTCCTCTACCTGAGCTTCGAGTCCCTGGATCATGGCCTCGACACTGGCTGATTGGTCCTGAATTAAGCCCAGATTTTGCAACATAGCTAACAGGGGCATGAAGCTATACCCCAACGCCGCGCGGGGTGAAGAGTGGTGACCTATGGTAAAAACTGGTATTTTAGCTTCTTCTGCCAGTAGTTTTAGCTTGCCGCCGATGGTGATAGCCAGCTTTTTGCAGTCTTTTTTCAACGCCTGGCTGAAGGCGGAGAGTATCTCTTCGGTATTGCCGGAGTAGCTGGAGGCGATGACCAGCGTCCGTTCATCAACGAAATGCGGTAAATCATATTCGTGGCTGACAATGATAACCGGCTTGGCGATGCTGATAGCCAGACCACGCACTAAGTCACCGCCCACGGCGGAGCCGCCCATACCCAGGATAACCACTTTGTCCAGCCGGGCATAGCTCTTCGGCAGCTTGAAGTCGTTGGCCTCGCGCCAGGCGGTACGGCACTGCCGGGAAAACCCGTGGAGCTGTTCCAGCATACCTTCAGGGTCGAGCTTCCGATATACCTGCATATCATCAAGATTGGTCATAGTTCACCTCCCAATATAGTTTTCCCGCTCTCAAGTATTTTATGCACCTGCTCCGGGCTATGCCCTTCGGCATAAATGCGAACGAGCGGCTCGGTGCCGGAGAAGCGAATGAGCAGCCAGGAATCGTCCTCAAACCAGAATTTGTAGCCATCGGTAGTATCAGGATTATTAGGCCTATCAGCTAACTTCAGCCCGAGAACTATTAACTTTAATATGGGCCCGTCGCCAGTCAGCGTAAGGGCATATTTCTGGCGGTCATCTGGCGAGATATGAGCATCGATGCGGTCATAGTAATGCGGCCCCACCTTGCTGAAGAGATATGCTAGCAGTTGTGACGGCGTCTTTCTCGTCTTTATCATGAAGTCGAGGAAGTAGAGGCCGGCGAGGATGCCGTCGCGCTCGGGGACATGGCCACGGAAGCCGTAGCCGCCGCTCTCTTCACCGCCTATCATGGCGTCTTTCTCCTTCATCACCGGTGCTACGTATTTGAAGCCCACCGGCGTCTCATACACGGGGACATTGTACTGCTTGCCCAGCAGGTCGAGCATTTTGGTGTCGGTCAGCGTCTTGACCACGGCACCTCGCTCTTTGCGTACCTCCAGGAAATAGAGCATGAGCAGGGCGAACACCTGGTGCTGGTTTAAGAACTCCCCGTTCTCGTCCATGATGCCTATGCGGTCAGCATCGCCATCATTGGCTATGCCCACGCCTGCCTTTCGCTCTTTGATAGTGGCGGAGAGCTTGACCAGATTTTTGGCGATGGGTTCAGGCTGGATGTCGGGGAACAGAGGATTGCGCTCGCCGTTGATTTCGATGATTTGGATTTTGCTGTCGCCCAGGAGCTTTTTGAAGTAGCCGATGCCGGCGCCGTACATGGAATCATCGATGACCTTAAGCTGGCTCTGGCGAATGGGTTCCAGGTCGATGAGGCGGTCTATCTGCTTGAAATAGATAGGCACGGGGTCGGTATATTCGATAAGGCCCTTTCTGATGCCTTCAGCCAGTGGCAAGCGTTTGATGCTGCCTGCTGACAGAGCCTTGTTAGCGTTTTTTTCAATAGCTGCCACGATGTCGGTGGGGCCGCTGGCGCCAGTGGAGTCTTTGTACTTGAACCCGTTCCATTGCCTGGGATTATGGCTGGCGGTAATGATGATGCCGCCGGCTGATTTGGTGGCGGTGACCAGGTAGCTTATCACCGGCGTGGGTGCAGTCTGGGAGCATAGATGAACTTTTATATTGTTAGCGGCGATGACCTCAGCGGCGGCAGCGGCAAAGTCCTCGGAGGCAAAGCGGGTGTCATAGCCGATGACCAGTCCCTGCCCGGAGACTTTCGCCTGATTTAGATAGTCAGCCGTGCCCTGGGCGCAGGCGCGGACATTATCGAAGGTGAAGTCCTCGGCGATGACCGCCCGCCAGCCATCAGTGCCGAATTTAATTCGATTTTGTATCATCCTTAATCCCTCTATTTTTTGTGTTTTATCTTATAGTCCGGCTTCGGCTTTCAATATCTTAGCTTTGGCTGTTTTCTCCCAGGGGAGGTCTAAATCTTCTCTGCCGAAGTGCCCATAGGCGGCGGTCTGGCGGTAGATGGGTCGGCGCAGGTCGAAGTGTCTGATTATGGCTTCAGGGCGCAGGTCGAAGTGTTTCTTGATGAGCGTCAAAATGGTCTCATCCGAAACCTTGCCGGTGCCAAATGTTTCGCAGGATACAGACAGCGGGTGCGCCACGCCGATAACGTAGGAGACCTGGACTTCGGCGCGGTCAGCCAGCCCGGCAGCCACGATATTCTTGGCGATGTAGCGCGTCATGTAGCTGGCGGAGCGGTCGACCTTGGTGGGGTCTTTGCCGGAGAAAGCGCCGCCGCCGTGGCGGGCATAGCCGCCGTAGGTGTCTACCAGTATCTTGCGGCCGGTGAAGCCAGTATCTGAGACAGGGCCGCCGATGACGAACTGGCCGGCGCCATTTATGTAGTATTTGGTGTTATTATCTATCAGCTTGGATGGAACAATGGTCTTGATCACCTTCTCTATGATGTCTTTTTCGATTTTATCGCGGTTGATGTCGGGGTCATGATGGGCGCCGATGACCACGGAATCGACTCTCCTGGGCACGCCGTGGCTGTATTCTACGGTGACCTGCGATTTGCCATCGGGACGTAAATAGGGGATGGTATTATCCTTCCGTACTTGTGCCAGGCGGCGGCAAAGCTTGTGCGCCAGCGAGATAGGCAGCGGCATAAGCTCAGGCGTCTCGGTGCAGGCATAGCCGAACATCATGCCCTGGTCGCCGGCGCCGGTTTTATCCAGGTCATCAACGGCTTTCGCCTTCTCTCTGGCTTCCTTGGATTGACTGACGCCAGCATCGATATCCGACGATTGCTTCTTTATTGATACTAGTGTGCCCAAGCTCCGGTAATCGAAGCCGTACTCTGGTTTGGTATAGCCGATTTCTTTGACCACCTGGTGCACGATATCGGGTATCTCTATATAGCACTGGGTGGTGATCTCGCCCAGGACGATTACCAGTCCCAGGGTTACTGCCACCTCGCAGGCGACCCTGCCATAAGGGTCATCCTTCAAAATGGCGTCGAGGACGCCATCGGCGATCTGGTCGCAGAGCTTATCGGGATGCCCCTCGGTCACCGACTCCGAGGTAAAGAAGTAGGCCGAGTCTTTATCAAAGCTGTTTGGCATCTGTTGTCTCCTTTAGCAGTTATGTTCCCTCTTCCCAGCTTTCCAGGTATTTCTTCTGCTCTGAAGTCAGGGAATCGATCGATATATTCATGGCTTTAAGCTTTAGCCGCCCTATTTCCCTGTCGATGTCATCGGGCACGGGGTAGACGGCTGGCTTTAATTTGCCCTTATTCTGCACCAGGTGTTCCAGACCCAGCGCCTGATTGGCGAAGCTCATGTCCATGACGCTGGCGGGATGCCCCTCAGCCGCCGCCAGGTTTATCAGCCTGCCTTCGCCCAGCAGGTAGATTCTTCTGCCATCGGCCTGCACATATTCCTCGACAAAGGCTCGTATCTGCCGCTTGGACTTGGACATCTTTTCCAGCGCCGTGATGTTTATCTCCACGTTGAAATGGCCGCTGTTGGCTAAGATGGCGCCGTCCTTCATCTGCGAGAAGTGCGCTTTGTCGATGACGCTGATATCGCCGCTGGCGGTGATAAAGATATCGCCTATTTTAGCGGCTTCAAGCAGCGGCATCACCTGGTAACCATCCATGGCGGCTTCCAGCGCAGAGATAGGCTCAACTTCGGTGACGATAGCCAGGGCGCCCATGCCCTGGGCGCGGCGAGCGATGCCCCGGCCGCACCAGCCATAGCCGCAGACCACTACCTTTTTCCCCGCCCAAAGCACATTGGTGGCTCTGGTAATGCCGTCTATGGTGCTTTGGCCGGTGCCGTAGCGGTTATCGAAGAAATGCTTGGTCCTGGCATCGTTCACGGCGATGATGGGGTATTTGAGTTTGCCATCTTTGGCCATATTTCTCAGCCTGATGACGCCGGTGGTGGTCTCCTCGGTGCCGCCGATGATGTCAGCGATAAGCTGCTTTTTCTCCTGGTGGATGGTGCTCACCAGATCGGCGCCATCATCCACGGTAAGGTTCGGCTTGTGCTCCAGCGCAGCCATGATATGCTGGTAGTAGGTCTGGTTATCCTCGCCTTTGATGGCGAAGGTGGGGAAGCCGTACTCTACCAGGGCTGCAGCCACATCGTCCTGGGTGCTCAGCGGATTGGAGGCGCAAAGCACTAGGTCGGCGCCCCCCTCTTTCAGCGCCATGGCTAAATTAGCCGTCTCCGTGGTAACGTGGAGGCAGGCGGAGATGCGGATGTTTTTCAGAGGCTTCTCTTTGTTGAAACGCTCCTTGATTAGCTTGAGCACCGGCATCTCGCGGCTGGCCCAGTCGATACGTAGCTTGCCTTGGGCGGCCAGTGACTTGTCTTTAATATCATTTTTCATTTACTATTTTGTCCTTTCTTTTCCTCTGTCATTCTGAGGGAGCGAAGTGGCCGAAGAATCTCGCAGAGCAACAATTTGCGAGAAGAGACTTCAGCTAACTTCAAATAACCTCTCCAAAACCTTCCTTATAATGATACCGATTGGCTGGGAAGTGTCAAGTACCACGTGGTTTTCCGGCGGAAATTCATCTATCTTATCGAAGTCCTTTTTTTGTGATTGATAAATCTCCCAGCGTCCATCGGAGACCGAGCCTTCTTTGAGCCTCTGTTCCAGACGTTTCTTAACATTACTTTCATCCAGAGTGCACTCGAGGATGGCGAAGTCAACTTTTGCTTCATCTGCCAGCTTTTTGGCCTGCAGCCTATAGTCTCTTTTTTTGAATGAGGCATCTAGTATTACCGATTGTCCCTGTGCCAGTAGCTTTTTTGCCTGGGCGAACATGGTATCGTAGGTCTTTTGGGTGAAGCCAGGGGAATAGATGCCGTTTTTGAAGGGCGCAAACCTGTGCTCATTTAACGGGATGCTGGCCAAATTTTTCCGGGTGACGTCTGAGGAGATAACCGTCATGCCCAGGCTGCGGCTGAGGGATTCAGCCATGGTGCTCTTGCCTGTGCCTACCAATCCTGCGGTGATGAGAAGCATCTGTTTTCCCCGCGTATAGCGATGTGCTAGGTCAAAGTATGTTTGCGCTGCGGTCAGCGCAGCGTTCTTCTCTTTGATATAGGGGTCATCGAGCATGAAGCAAGCCACCTTGCCCCGGACGTAGGCACGGTAGCATTTGTAGAAGTTAAACAACTTCGGCATCTCTGCGTCATGGCTGAAGCCAGTATAGGCATCTAGGAAAATCTGTGACAGGTCGGCTCTCTGATAATGGTCTAAGTCCATAGCTAGAAAAGCCACCTCATTGGCCACATCACTGTACCTGAAACGGTCATTGAACTCGATGCAGTCGAATATCTGGATGCCCTCGCTGAAGCAGATATGGGCCGCGTGTAAGTCGCCGTGACAATCCCGTATCCTGCCTTCTTTCACACGCTTATCGAACAGGGACTCATTCTCGTTGGCAAAGCTATCGGTGTAAGCCTTGATGCTGTGATATTGTTGGGGAGTGATGGCGGTGCCGATATATTTCTCAGTTTGAGTGAAATTCTCCTCGGTATTTACCAGGATGGCTTCCAGCTTGCCGAAGGCGCTGATATCGGGATTTGTCCGAGCTTTCTGGTGAAAATCCGCCACCTTCTGGGCTACGGCAGTGACCATCTCCCTGGTCACCTGGTTCTGCACCAGCAGCCGGTCCATGGTGCGTTCCCGGGGGAGCTGTTTCATCTTGACGGCGTATTCAATGACCTCGCCTTCGCCGCCGATGCTGATTTGTCCATCGCGTTTAACTATGGGCTCCACTCCGAGGTAGACATCGGGGGAAAGACGCCTATTCAATTCCAGCTCCTGCTGGCAGAAGAAACGGCGCTTCTCCAGCGTGGTATAGTCCAGGTAGCCCAGGTTGACCGGCTTTTTCACTTTGTAGGCATAATCTCCGGTGAGAAATACGAACGACATCTGCGTCTGAGTCAGCTCTATCTTCCGTGGATGGTGGGGATAGATTCCGGGTTGGAGCAGAGCATGGACTAATGCTGGTGATTCGGTCACGTTGTTTATCTTAAGCTAATTAGGTAGATATGTAAACAGGTTGGCCTATGACATATCCTCGATAAACTACCCTGTGTTACGCAGTTTGTTTTGTCGTATATCTAAGGTATGACGTGTAGCACCTGCGTTCTGGTGTCGGTGCCGTTGGGGTTAGTGGCTCTGAGCGTATAGGTGTGTGTGCCCAATGGTGGTGTCAGCGTCCTGCTGCCACTTGGCGGTTCAGGATTGCCGTTGATAGTCACATTAGCTGCGTTTTTCACGTCCCAGCGCATCGTTGCCATTCTGGGCCCTGGGCCGGGTGGTACATTTATGGTGTTAGGGCTGATGTCGAAGGCCACTATGTTGGGTGGCAGTCCGGATGATGGTGTCGTTGAAGGCATGACTGCTGGTGTGGTCGATGGTGTAGAAGAAGAGGATGTCACAGTGATGGTCAGCGATTGTGAGTTGCTCCCCGAGCTGTTGCTGGCAGTCAGTATGTAGGTTGTGGTGTAGCTTGGAACCACCGTTGCGGTTCCAGCCGCAGCTAGCCCACTGCCCACTCCCTGGTCTACTTGGACGCTAGTGGCATTGGTGACATTCCAGACCAGCATTGTCGTCTGGCCCGGCGTTATAGTGGTGGGGCTGGCGGTGAATGCCACGATGGTCGGCGCGTCTGTTGGTGTAGTGGCGCTTGTGGATGTGCCGAAGCAGGCAGGGCTCCCTATGCAGATTAAGAGCAATAGCAAAAGGGGTACAAGCAATTTCTTCATAGCATCCTCCGGAATTTTTTGCGATTGCGTATAATACTCCCGAACTCTATAAACTTGTGCTCCAGTGTTTTTATTCAAGACTGAGGAGGGGTCGGGTTATTCCGCCCACTGAGTATTTTTATCCCCGGTGAATACGGCGTTACCCGACACCTTCACCTTTCTGCCGCTGAGGTCTGCGGACACTTCATTGGGTCCATGCCGTTGAGGTTGCACATGACTCTCGTCATCTCCCTCAAACGTTTTACCTTAAGCTATTTACTGTTTCTGAACTAGCATAGTGACGGCCTCACCACCACCCAGACACAAGGAGACCATACCGTGCTTTAGATTGTTGGCTTTCATAACAGAAAGCAGAGTGACCAGGAGCCTGGCACCGCTGCAGCCAATCGGGTGGCCCATGGAGATTGCGCCGCCGTACAGGTTCACTTTACCTTCATCAATGCGAAGTTCCTTCATGATAGCGACCGCTGCGGCAGCAAAGGCTTCATTGATTTCATGGACGTCAATTTCCTTTTCCGTCATCCCAGCCTTCTTTAAGACCTTGGGTATGGAGTAGATGGGTGCGGCGACGGTAAGTGGGTTTTCAATACCGGCGCTACCGTGAGCAATAACCTTGGCTAACGGCTTAATTCCCAGTTTTTTGGCTTTATCCGCATTCATTAGGACAAGCGCCGCTCCTCCTATGCTGAGCTTTGAGGAGTTACCTGCTGTGACCGTGCCGCCATCCTTGAAGGCGGTGGGTAGCTTGCCAAGCTGGTCCAGGCTGGTCTCTCTGGTGGGGCCTTCATCTTTTGCGAAGGGGGTCGGTGGTCCTTTTTTCTGCGGCATCATTACCGGGGCGATTTCCTCATTGAACTTACCTTCAGCCCAGGCCTTCTGGGCCTTTTGGTAAGAACGCATGGAAAAGGCGTCCTGATCCTGTCGGGTAACCTTGAATTTATCGGCAACGTTCTCTGCCGTTACACCCATGTGGTAGTTGCCCGGGGCATCCCAGAGCCCGTCATGGACCATACCATCAATAATCTTGCCATCCCATAGCCGATAACCCTCCCTGGCTTTGGGTAGGTAGTAGGGTGCGAGGAACATGTTTTCCATACCACCGGCGACAATGACATCAGCATCGCCGCAAGTGATAACCTGGGAAGCAAGCATGGCGGCTTTGAGGCCGGAACCGCAGACCTTGTTTACAGTGATGGCGCCCACGTTTGCCGGCAGTCCAGCCAGAAGCATAGCCTGGCGGGCAGGGTTTTGTCCTAGGCCACCGGGCAGTACGTTGCCCATAATGATCTCATCCACATCCTCTTTTTTGATACCGCCTCGCGATATTGCTTCCGTGATAGCGATTTTCCCCAGTTCTAGTGCCGAGACGTTCTTGATGGCTCCGGTAAAGTCACCAATCGCTGTCCTAGCTGTGCTGACAATGACTACTTCATTCACCTTTGAACTCCTTTTGAAAAATATTTAGATCGCACTTGCCTGCATTGCATGAATGTGCGAATCAATGATATAACATTAGCCAGTATATTAGCAAGGATATCTAAAACTGATGGATAGGCCCGCTTCACGTCTGGTGTGATATGCACCAAGCGCTCGAAAAAGCAAAGCTCCATCCCGCTTACCATAAAGCGGATGGAACTTTGGTAATTGCATAGGAGATTACTAAGACTCGAGACTGAAGAGGGGTCGGGCTATTTCGCCTGCAGAGTATTTATCCCCAGCGAAGACAGCGTTGCCTGACATCTTTACTTTCTTACCGATGAGGTCTGTGGATACTTTATTGGGGTCAACGCTGCTGAGGTTGCCCATAATGGCGGCTCCTTCGTCCAGGTCGACGAGGGCAATCACGTAAGGGCACTCTGGTTCACGTCCCTCTGGGACCACGAAGATGCTAGTGAAGGTCATGATTTTGCCTTTGCCCTTTAGTTCGACGACTTGTAAATCTGTGCTTCCGCATGCAGGGCAGACCATGCGAGGACTTGACGAAACCCGCCCACAGCTGCATTTCAGTCCCAGCAGCTTATTCTGTTTAAGCGCTTCGTTATATTCTTTGAACGTAAGTTTAAATTCCAATTTTAAGCCTCCTTCAATAAATCGAACAACAGTTATGTACTAGCCCTTCTTGAGGATGAGGTTGACGATAGTGCCGCCATCGCCGCCGAGGGTATCGGTCATGCCGTATTTGGCACCCTCGACTTGCCTCTCGCCGCACTCACCTCTTAGCTGTCTGGCGATCTCGTAAACCTGGGCGACGCCTGTAGCGCCGATGGGGTGCCCCTTGGCCTTGAGACCACCGGAGGGATTAACTGCTATTTTGCCTCCGATTTTGGTCTTGCCTTTTTCAACTGCTTCGGCGGCCTTACCGAACTCGAAGAATCCCAAGCTTTCCAAGGCAATAAGAGTAGCGGTGCTGAAGCAATCGTGAAGTTCGATAACGTCTATATCCTGAGGCTTAACCCCCGCCATGTCATAAGCCTGTTTGCTGGCGATCTCTCTGGCTCGGAGCCTGGGCAGATATTCTTTCTGGCTGGCCAGGTTTCCGGCCGAGGACTGCCCAATACCGACCACGGAGACCGGCTTATTGGTCAGCTTCTTTGCCTTCTCCTCCGAGGCGAACACCACAGCGGCAGCTCCATCAGTGAAAGGACAGCAGTCGAGAAGCTGGAGCGGATAAGCGACCATGATGCCATTGAACACATCCTCAATGCTTATCTCTTTCTGGAACTGCGCCTTTGGGTTACGGGCGCCATAGTAGTGTGAGTTAACCGATACCTGTGCCAGTTGCCTCTTGAGCTTTTCCATGGGTATGCCGTATCTGGTGGAATAGAGGTTGGTCAGCATGCCGAAGACGCCGGGGAAGGTAAGCCCTGAAGCGTATTCGTAGCGGCTGTCGCTGAACATAGCGAAGGTACGGGTGGCCAGCGGAGTTCCCATCTTAGCAGCGGTTTCGGTGCCACCGGCAAGGACGATATCATAATAGCCTGAGGCCACCCACAGATAGGCATCCCTGGCAGCCGCGCTGCCCGAGGCGCAGGCGCCCTCGTACCGGTTTGCCGGAATGCCAGCGATGCCCAGGGCGTCTGCGGCGAAAGCATGCGGCTGGCCCTGTCCTTCGCAGAAATCGGAGAGGGCGTTGCCGATGAACATCGCCTGGATGTCTTTGGGCTTTATATTGGACTCATTGATGGCGTCCATAGCGGCTTCGGTCAATAGTTCTACGGCGGTCTTGTCCTGCTTGCCGCTGAATTTGGTCATCCCCACCCCCAGTGCAACTACTTTTCTCAATTTATATGTCCTCCTTGTTGAATTATTTACACGGAGTTTAAAACCTGACTATTTTATCAGCTTTGGTCGGCAATGACCACAGAAAGTAGCTCCCTTAATATCGGTATCCTGCAAACTGTTGGAAAAGTGCATGACGCACATCGGGTCGGTGCAATGCTCTAATCCGAAGGTGTGCCCCAGCTCGTGGACTGCCTCCTTGGTCGCTCTGCCCAGGAATTTGGCTTTGTCAGCGGGTTGCTCATTGAGACGGTACGGGGACATTATGGATATGCCAGAGTTTGTGCTGGCTTGCCCGAAGACGAAGTTCAGCCCTGGAGCATAGAGGTCGACATCAACTATGCCTAGCACCTTTTCATCTTTTAATGCACCTTGCGATTCCAGTTTCGCTAGCAGCGCCGGCGCTAGGTATTGCCCTCGCTCCGGATCATAGGCGCTATTGAGGTCGATGGGTTGTGGAATAATCTCGATGGGGCAGCCAAACGTTTTTTTGAGCCTCTCCTTTAGATATTCGAGGATGTCATTGGCGATGTCGCCGATTGGCTTAAGCGTTATTTTCGTAAGCATTCGGCTCTATCCAGCTTATTATCTCTGTTAGCACCCGGTCGTAGTTAGACCGGCTGAGCTCGATTACCCGCATTTTGGGATGACGTTTGATTTGCCGCTTCCTATCTCCTCGATATAGAACCAGCCAGGATGGACGTTTGCGCTGGCTACCGCTCGTAAGATAGCAGTCGTTTACCCCACCCCGGGCTTACCTGTGAGGAGATAAACGTTGGGTATCAGTTATGTTGTTAAGCCTCGGTCTTCTTGGCAGTGCGCTTCTTAGGCCCTTCAGCCGCTTCCGATTTGGCTGCCTTAGCTTTAGGTTTGGCAGCTTTAGCTTCAGCCGGTGCTTTTTCAACCTTCCTAGTTACGCGCTTCTTAGGCTCTTCAGTCGCTTCTACTTTGGCTGCCTTAGCTTTGGGTTTGGCAGCTTTAGCTTCAGCCGGTGCTTTTTCAACCTTTGCGGGAGCAGCTTTCTTAGCTTTAGGTGCCTCTGGTTTGGCGGCTGCTATCGCCGGCTCAGGCTTTGGTTTAGCCGGTCTAGCCGCAGGCGCAATTCCTGCTGCCAGGGCTATGGCTTTTCTTCTCTCTTCCAGTTTCTTCTTACGCAGTCGCCGTTTTTGGAGAGCATTTCTCTTACTTTTGTTCATCGTTCATCACCCGTTCTTCTTGATAACTCTTGGAAATTTGTACAGTATTATCGCTTAATTGGCTCTGCATTTCAAATCTTCCGAAGAACCAACCTTGTAGTGCAATCCCTTTAGTGTTGTCTTTTGGGCGAGCCTTTAGCCTCGCACTACGTGCCTCTCAGTGCATGTCTAATGTTTAACTATGTTTGCCTCTTACCCTGGTTGAGAGCTCTGCCAGCAATTCCAGCGCATGGATAGCGGCTTCAGGTGATAGGGATGCCAGACCACAGGATGGTGTGAGCAGGCTCTGGGTAACAACTTGTTTGAATGAGACGCCATCCCGGGTGAAGGGCGCCACGGCTTCGCCCAGCCGATCGTAGAGACTAGATGAGGATTCTTTAGCTAAAGCCTCCTCATCGTTGGGCACGATGCCCCAGGCGATGCCGCTGCCCCGCTCAATGAAATTTTTCACCTCGGCAGGATAGCAGCCTAATGAATCGGCATAGTTGTAAGCATCGAAGCTCAGGATGTCAGTTGACGTTTTCAAGATAAGCGGCCAATCGGTGCTGCCGCAGCAGTGCACCCCCTTGAGTCCCCGTATGCCGCTGAAGACCTCTTCCAGCAGCGTGGTTACCTGCTCATTTGGTATGGCGACGAAGGCTGTGCCCAGCGAGGTAAGATAAGGCTCATCCACAAAGATGATGGTGTTGCCTGAGACCTGGCTCAACATCTTTTCCTGCCACATGGCTTTCAGCCTTAGAAACTTGGCTAATGTCTCGGCCAGCAGGTCATCATAGAGTATGCCACGCTGCTCGCGGTCGATGGTGCACAGCCCCAGGCTGATGGGCCCGGTTATCTGCCCCTTGACCACGTTGGGACGATGGGACTTAAATGACAGGAAGGCCTGGAGCCCGGCGGCATAGTCGGCACTGATGCCGTAGTCATCGGGCTTATCCTCAGCGCTGGCATTATAGAGCTGCTCTAGCTGGATGTCGAAACTAGCTGAACGTTCCACGTAGACTTTATCTCCCTTCAGCACTGCTCCGGGCAAGCCTTCGCTGAACTGGATGTACATATTCTCCAGATGCGAGCGTTTCGGCAGTTGTGGCCAGTGAGGTATTGAGAGATATTTGGCCACCACTGCACACGCTTCGTTGGGGTCAGCTTGTGGCATGGCGCCTATGGCTGTAGGCAAACAATTGAACTCGACCTTAGATGGCATCGATTTCCTCTACTTCATATACTTGCCGATAATTGGTGCCAGGTCTTTTTTCACCTGCTCCGGGATGAGTTTGGGGTTGGTGATGATGGCGTTTTTCAGTGCGTGGGCGCAGATGCAATCCCTCTGCTGGGGCAGTGTGGTGATGGCATGTCTCAGTATTTTCTTTGCGGTTTCCACGCTCTTATGTAAGTTCTCAACTACCATCTCTGTAGAAACTGGCTCGCTAAGCGCGTTCCAGCAGTCGTAGTCGGTGACCACAGCTACTGTGGCGTAGCACATCTCTGCCTCTCGTGCCAGCTTTGCCTCAGGCAAGCCGGTCATGAAGATAACGTCGGCTCCCCAGGAGCGGTAGAGTTCGGATTCAGCTCTGGTGGAAAACTGAGGCCCTTCCATTATGATACAAGTACCGCCATCGTGGCCTCGTGCTCCTGACCTCCGGGTAGCATCATAAAGCGTATCCCTGAGAACGGGGCAAAACGGGTCGGCGAAGACGATATGACCCACGATGCCATCGGTGAAAAATGTGTTTGGACGGCGCGCTATAGTGCGGTCGATAATCTGGTCAGGGATGACCATATCCAGGGGCTTTATATGTTCCTTAAGGCTGCCTACGGCCGATACTGCGATTATCTGTTCTACTCCCAGCGACTTCAGCGCATAGATGTTAGCCCTTGCAGGCAGATCAGTAGGGCTATAGCGGTGTCCCCTACCGTGCCTGGGCAGGAAGGCTACCTTCACTCCTGCCAGTGTTCCCAGCGTAATAGCGTCGCTGGGGTCTCCAAAGGGCGTCTTGACCTTTATTTCCTTGACCTCGGTCATTCCTTCCAACTGGTACAGCCCGGTGCCACCGATGATACCAACTTTAGCTTTGTCCATTGTTTAGTCTCCTTCAACTATCTTTCTCTCATCTTCGGTGAGGTCATATAGGTCGTAGACCAGGTTATCTATTTCCTTATCTGTTTGCTCGATTTCACGCAGGAGTTCGTCATGCTCATTGCAGGGTGTATTGTGGATAGGAGCCAGACGTTTGTTTAGCTCCAGCATCTTGTTTGCCAAGGACACCAAATCATCGTGCATTTTATTCTCAGCGGGGTTGTCAAAATCGATTCTGCGGATGGGTAGAGGTTCTAAAAACTGACGATTGGCGGAGCGAAAGCCTCCTCTGAAGGGGGCGCTGATACGGCAAAAGTAATAATCAAGTAGCTGACTATTAAGCAGACTGACAATGTAAAGGTAATCAGCGTTGTCTTTGGCTTTCAGAATAAGTCCGCCGACATCAACATTGTCGAGATAGAAATCGCCATCCCTGTCATATATGGTAGCAAGCCTACTCACCAGCCGTGGGATGGCCATTTTTTGATAGTCATGGAGAGCAAGATTCTTGGGGTATACATAAGCATACCACTTTTCATGGCGCATCTTGCCGTCTTCTCTGTTTTCGAGGGTCATTTTATTCTGGAGCAGGTATTCCCAGCACTTTGAATAAGATGCTGCAAACTCTTGCTGCGGTATCAGTTCAGCCTTACCTTCGTCCACCTTATAGGGAAAGAGAAGCAATTGGTTAGGCATAGAATAACCGTATCGTTCTATGTCTTTCCCGCTTAGTAAGGGCTTAAGTAAGACGGATTCCAGTTTGTACTCTTGTCCCAGGCTGCGAGAATAGACCTTGACTAAACCTTTGCTTGGCTCACCGCGCTTTTCCAGTATGTAGACTTTGTCTGCACTTGTAATGAGACCCTGAAAAATCCTTTCTGTCAGCTCTGATAGAGGCGTTGTATTTTCAGAGAGTTTTGTCATTATAGTATCTTTGGCTGTTATTGGTGGCCAAATACCTTTAATTATAGATTCCTGTTTTGTTTCGCTTGTCGGCAGCACTGATGTGTCTATTGGCTGAGCTTTTTTGGAGAGGTCGACATCTGCCGGAATTAAGGTGTAATTAAGAGGTTTTTCTATAGCACCTTTTTGCAGAATTATAAGAATGGGATAGGTAGTCGCTTCGGCAAACACCTGTTGCGTCGAAAGGTCAACGATGTTTTCAATGGTACATTCCTCATGCAGCATTTGCTGGATTCTTTTACCATAATCTGCCTTGAGAAACTTTCCTGAGATTATGAAGCCAAGTCTACCGCCTGGTCTCAGTAGCTTGATTGCCTGTTCTAGAAAAAGGATGTACAGATCAAAAGAACCAAAGGCAGACTGATAATGCTTACGATAATACTCAGCCTCGTCCCGTGGCAGCGATTGTATTTTCACATATGGCGGATTGCCTATCACCGCATCGAAGCCACCTTTGGACATGATATCCTTAAATTGCTGCTCCCAGTTGAAAGGCTTCTTTTCTTGCCAGTTCTTACCGAAGTATCCTTTTAGCTCAGCTTCGGTGCCGGAGATAAGCGAGTTGCCACAGCGGATATTATCGGCAAGGCTGGGGAGTATATCTCGCTTGGCTAGGCTACGCAACAGCAAGTTCAGGCGGGCTATTTCGATTGCCTGCATGTCTAAGTCGATACCGAATATGTTGCCGGTGAGGATAGGCAAACGCTCCCACTGGTCAAGCCCTGAAACAGGCTTCCCCCGCTTATCGGCGTGATAGTTCAATAGCTCGTCGTAGGCATGAATTAAGAACGAGCCTGAGCCACAGGCAGGGTCCAGAATTTTGAGGCTGAGTATTTCATTATGGCTACGCTCTTTGAGAAAACGTCCAACGGTCTGTTTAACAATATAGTCAGTGACGAATTTTGGGGTATAGTAAATTCCTTGCTCTTTCCGGCGTTGCTTCTTGTCAGTGAGTTCAAATGTTACGTCAGCGGGAAAGCCCAAATCCATGCGAGCCTGAGCCTCTTTAACCCGCTGCTTGACTACAGTGGCTACATGCCCCAGATATTGTTCATATACGGTGCCCAATACATCAACATCGATAAGTGAAAAGTCGTAGCTGGCCATACCGCCAGTGATTTCATACAAGCCGCTGATGATCTTTTCAATGGTTACGCTTTCAATGAAGACCTGATCAGTAAGATGCGGGGCAAAAAGGTCACTATCATAGTAGCCGTCAAATTCTCTGAAGATGCGTTTCAGTATCTCAATAAGTTGTTCCTTGTGGCCGCCGCTTTGCCATTCACGGACAGATGCACGTAAGACACTGTCTTCTATTCTTCTATCTTCACAGGTGCGGATGAATATGAGCCGGTTAAATAGGCGCTCGATAACTTCGTCTATCTGGTCATAATCAAGAGACGCGTTATAATGGTGGAGTTGGGTAAAGAGTTCTTCGCGCCATTGGCGGAGCTGGGCGTAAAGGCGTTGTTCTATCCCCAGCCTTGGCGGCAGCGCACCATATTTCTCCGCCCGCTCATTCAGGGCATTCTTTTCCAGCGATTCTCTGGATAGCAGCCATAGGTCATCAAAGTCTGTGAGATATTTGCTATAGGTGAGACTAATGAACTGGCGACCTGTTTGAGCATTGTAAATTTGAAGCCCCTCGAAGTTGCTGAGGACTGCCCAGGTTATTCCCTTGTTGTAGGCATAGGTAACTGCTTGCTTTTTGTGCTCAGGCCTGGTTAGCTCAGTCCGCAAGGACTTAGCTTCTAAGTAGAACTGGGAAACCCCATGCAGTTTGAAAACGTAATCAACCCGCCCGCTGGCTGTTTTAACTTCTTCCGCAACCTCCTCACGTGTATATACATCCCAGCCTAAGGCCTGGAATAGCGGCAGGAGGAAGACTCTTCTGGTGTCAGCTTCAGTGTATTTCTTGATACTTGCGGGAGGCAGACTTTGGTATTTGTCGACCAGTTTGGCTATCTCTTGCTGAGCCTTCTCTCTTGTGCTCTCCGGTATCATGTGGCTTATTCTCCGCCATATCTGCCGCTTTGTAAAGTACCTGTTATTTTCCCAGATTGTTAATTTCTGCCGTTTCACCATAGCAGAACAGGTAGTCTTCGGGCTGTATGGGGGAATCGGCATCGGGCAGTTGGATTACCGAGTTTTCTTTTTCAATAGCCAGGACGGTTAAACCCCGCTCCCAGAAGCCGGCGCTTTTCAGTGTGCTGCCAGGCGCTCCGGCCTTCTTTCCTACTGCCATACGGACTACAGCATGGTCGCCAATTTGGTGAAGTATCTCTGGGGGCAACTCATCCTTCTTTTTACTTTTTTGGCCAATACAGGCCACTAACTTGTTGCTGAGTTTATCCATAGCGCCCAGCCAGATGAAGAGGACGATGAATAGTATTACGCCAACCATGATGATAATCTGAATCAGCGAAGGCGAGGTCAGAGCAGCCTTGAGAAGGAGCAGCGCTGCGAAGATTAACAGGATGAAACCGATATTCCCAACTACTATCAGCCATGTGATGACGGAACGTCGTGCTGGATGGTTGACCACCGATTCTGATTCACTGGTAGTAAAGCCTGTACCAGTGAGCGCTGACAGTGCCTGGAAACGTGCTTTGTGACGTTCCATTCCGGTTGACTCCAGGGCAACCGAGCCCAGCCATAAGCTCAATACCCATAACGATAAGAAAATGAGCAGTAATGGAAATGAGGCTTCCATTTTTACCTCCCCGAATGTAGTATGTAATAAAAAACCTTAGATATGAACGCGAGGATTATACATTGCAAAACATGGTTTGACAATCTCGACTCTCAAGTCATCCCGAGGGGGTACAGGCGTTGCGGTAATTTCAAATTCCCTTTCTGTCATCGCGAGGCGTGCAGTGCCGTGGCGATCTCGGTGGGGGAAAATAGTAGAATCCCGAGATTCTTCACTTCGTTCAGAATGACATGAGGCTATCACTATATGGTTCTCTGACTATGCCTTTTTCGGTGATGATGGCGGTTATGTAGCGGTGTGGGGTGACATCGAAGGCGGGGTTGGCAGCCTTGATGCCTCTGGGTGCCAGGCGGATGCCTGCGATGTCAGTTACCTCTTCGGGATTTCGCTCTTCGATGGGAATCTGGTCGCCGGAGGCCAGGGAAAGGTCTATGGTGCTGGTAGGAGCCGCTACGTAGAAGGGGATATTGTTTTCGGAGGCTAGCACAGCTAAGGTATAAGTGCCTATCTTGTTGGCGGTGTCGCCGTTGGCGGCAATGCGGTCGGCTCCGACAATGACGCAGTCTATCTTCCCCCGGCTCATAAAGTAGCCCGCCATAGAATCGGTGATGAGCGTTGCCGGTATGTTCTCCTGCATCAGCTCCCAGGTGGTGATGCGTGCCCCCTGGCAAAGAGGGCGGGTCTCGGTGGCAATGACCTGGGTATTCTTGTCCTGTCTATGTGCGGCGATGATGATGCCCAGCGCCGTCCCATAGCCGGCGGTTGCCAGCGGGCCGGCGTTGCAATGGGTGAGAATAGTGAAGCCGCTTTTTATCAGCTCGGCGCCGAGCTGGCTGAGGCGCTCGGTGGCAGCTTCCTCTTCGGCGTGAATTCGCAAGGCTTCTTTGAGAAGCGCCTGCTTCATCCCCAGAACATCTGCATCACGTACGGCGGCTTTCCTCATCCTGTCGATGGTATGGAACAGGTTCACTGCCGTGGGGCGGGCGGCGGCAAAGTCCTGAAGAATCTGCTCCAGCCTCATTAGAAAAGCCTCTTTGCTGCTAACTTTTAGGGCATGGGCGCCGAGGACTATGCCATAGGCGGCGGCTACCCCGATAGCCGGTGCTCCGCGCACCTGAAGTTCTTTGATGGCGGTTACCACCTTGCGGTAATCGGATGTCTTAATAAAAGCTGTCTTTTGAGGCAGCTTAGTCTGGTCAAGCATTTTGAGCTTATTGTTCCACCATTCAATCGGTTTCATGCTATCCTCTGATAATAAACGCTCCAGCTTTTCATTGCCTTTTCCAAATTTTCTATAAACGCCTGGCGGTCGCCCGGGGTTATATTCACACTCAGACACCTTTTTCTCACTATCTCCGCCCCGTTTTTCAGGCTGAGTGAGGTTGGCAGGTTTATGCCCACCGACTTCCAGGTGGCGTTTCTAACACCTTTGATGGTCTTGAAAGGGATGTTGAATCTGAACGGCCCGCCAAGGACTATCTCTATCCTGTCATCAAGGATACGGTATTTGCGGGGTAGTATGAGTATCATGAGCAGTGATACTAACGTGGCTTCTGCCAGCAGAAACAACGCGCCTTCCCACTCTTGTGTTAAAGTCAGCGATAGCGCCGTGGCTGCTATGATCATTACAGGTAACGTCAGTATCGCCCTTAACCACTTATCGCTGGGCGGAGTGTCTTCGTAGATTATCAGGCTCATAGGATGGCATTGGCAAAGATAATTTACTGTATATGTTAGCACAATATTCAGTGTAAGGCTGCAATTCGTTTTAGTTTCTAAGGCCAACCCGCCTACAGGTGAGCCGTATGTAGTGTTATCTGTAGGCAGATGACACCTAAGCTAAAGTACTTATTACTTATATCTTCTTAATCTTGAATGTACTTTAATGTTCCAGATACATCCTGCTCAATAGATAATGCACCAGTAAATTCCAGCATTCGAGTCAACTCATTTGGCACAATTATGCACGTTATCCCAGCAGACCTTGCGGAAGCAAGTCCCCTCGGGGAATCCTCAATGGCAATGCAATGTTTCGCGTTCACATCCAGAGCCTTCATAGCAGTTAAATAAGGTTCCGGATGAGGCTTATAATGAATATAGTCGTCTCCTGTTATAATTTTATCAAAGAACTTGAGCAATCCATTTGAGTTATGCATGGTGTGTAACTGCTCACGACGGGACCCAGTGACAATAGCCATTTTCACTTGACCGAATAATGCTGTAAGGGTTTCGCGGACCAGTGGTCTTATAGGAGGCGATTGCCCGAGAATCTGATTGTACATCAGGTTACGTTTATCAATCACTGGTGCTATCCGGTCAGGGTCTCCGCCCAGAGATATTGCAATCTCCCGGCTGCCCTTACCCTCGCTTAGATGCTGAGTTCCCCATATCTCTTCGGTGAGATCGAGTCCTAAGCGGATAAAGGCCGACCTCGTTATTTTAAAGAACAACGTCTCTGTATCTACCAGAATACCATCATTATCCCATAGGACTGCCTTAATCATTTTTTCTCGCTAACAGTAATAGGATCGGCTAGCGGCTCTTTAGAATTTTCTCCAGCGTGGCTTTGGCGTGGGGCGCCATATTCCAGAATTTGGTCAGCTTCTCGCAGCCATAGTCATCACAATAGGCGCAGTTCACTACCTGTTTTCCCTTGCCACAGCTTCGTATTTCACAAATGTTGCAATAGCCAACATGTCTTTTGCTCTGGGATGTACAGCCATCGCAGTTGACGTCCTCCGGCTTCATGGTCATCCCGTACTGCTTGGACCATAGCTCTGCGGTCTCTTTCCGTGCGGCGTTGTCGTTCTCCTGAGTTGCCAGATAAGCAGGACATTCGCTGCAGACTATGCCACAGTAGGCGATTATCTTGTCCATAGAGCCCTCCCTTATTTAGCTACTTTTAGCGATGCTAAAGCCTTGCACTACATGCCACTTTCTTCATCCCCACCTAAAGATTGCAGCGCCCTCACTAAGTTCGGGCTCGCAATGACAATTCAGACAATAAGTTAAGTCTGGCACTGCATTCCTTATTGATTAGGATGTCTTGGCCTTTGACTTGCGCCGCCTGCGGAAGAATATCACCAGAAACAGGATTATGCCCCAGATGGGCAAGAATATAACCAGCCAGATGAATACGTTAGCCAGTATTTTGGCAAAGGTGATGAGCCCATTTACTGCTGACTCCAACGTCTTTGTGGCGCTCCAGCTGTTTCCGCCGACAGCTTTTGGCTCCTGCAGGCTTATCTGGATTAACGCCATGTCCGAGGTACGTTCCAGGTACTGGATGCGTCCCTTTATCTGTTCTATCTGCCCGCGCACGTTTGAGAGCTCACGCTGCACCTTCAGAATGTCCTCAACCGTCTGTGCTTTTTGTAGCAGCGCTAGGTACTGGGACTCGGTTGCCTCCAAGTTGCGCAGCTGGGCTTTCAGGTCGGTATATTCTTCGGTGACATCCTTGCCCTCGGTCCTTTCTGAGGACACCTCCATGGCTAGCTTATTGATGCTGGATAAGGCTTCGTCGAAGCACTCCACCGGAATTCTGATGGAAATAGAGCCAGATAAGGTCTCGTTATGCACCTGTTTGTTGGATGAGACCACGTAGCCGCCGAGGTCTTTAGCCAGGGTAGCGATGTTATCCATCGACTGGGACGTGTCCTTTACCTCCAGGCTTATGTAGCCGGTCATCACGATCCTACGCTCTGTGTTGGCCCCACCAGTACCTTCTGTTGGACTAATTACTGTCTGGTCGGCGGTTCCTTTCGACATTAACGCTGTAAATGCTGATTCTGGCGCTGCTGCTGGAGCGGGTGGAGTGCCAACCTGCGATGAGTCAGGCCTCATCACTGATGTTGATTGAATAGCAGCGCAGCCTGTCGCCAGCATTCCCAGTATCAGCAGTGTGGGCAATGTGATTTTAAGCAGTTTTTTCATTTCTACCTCCTCATGATGGGGACGCGACCAGTGTGTTTTTGCTCAACCCGAGACCATTATATCCCTTTGTCTATAAGTAAGAAAACGTAACAGAGGAGGTTTAGGTTTAGATTAGAACAATCTCACCTTGCTCTCTCCTGCTATTACTCTGTCATTCCGATGGAGTTTGCTTTGGCAGACGACTGAAGAACCTCGGTGGGCAATGCGCTTATTTACCCGATGCCCGTGTTAGTTTGTCGTAGCTCGTCATGTTCGCTACATTGGCGATGAAAGCCTTGAGTGAAGGGCTCCTGTCTCTGAGTTTCTTAAGGTCATCGTAGATGAGGCTGACCGAGGTAGGGTCCTGGCCATATATGCCGTGGAAGGCGAAGTAAGCCTGATTTAGCTTCCTAATCTTATAGCCATTGGCTACAAACATCACCCGTCTTTCCTCCATGTATCGCTCTGCCTTTGCTATCTTACTTTCACTAAGGTAATTATCCACCTGTTTGCGCGTCTGCTCCATCTCAGCATCGAAATCGAAGTCGGAAGCGTTGTGGTCTGTTTTCACTTTTTCCTGGCCGGGGTAATATCTGGCACTAATCTCAGCCCCAATCTCCTTGCTGACTATGCCGGCAAGGGTTTCGTTTATGGTCACGATGTCAGGGTCTGGCCTGACGCCAATGGAGTCAAGCAGATAGAGAAAGCCCAGCGGTCTCAAGGCAAGGTACTGGTGAAACCACTCTTCCACCGCTGCATCGATGGTGTCAACCCGGCTGAGGCTAGCAGCAACTGTTGGTGGATATGTGCCCCCAAAGCCTCCAAGCTCGGCAACCAGAGTCGATAAGCCCAGCGTATCAGCCTGCGCCTCAAGCTTTTCCATTTCCTCCAGGCTCATATCTTGGCGTAGCAATATCCTGTTCAGGTAAACTATCTTCTCCCGCGGCGATATCACCAGCAAATGAGGCGGCTCCTCCAGCTTGAAAGCTAGCGGTGGGGAAATGCATATGTCCTCGTCTACCAGTACGCTAGCTATCTGCCTCCGCAGCGCTGCTTCCTCAGTGGTGCTGTCTTTGCCTTTTAGTGCTGAGGTCAAAGCCTGTGCTTCCCATTGAACAAAGTCGAAGGCATAAGGTTCGGCGATGAGCCGTAATTTGCTACGGTTATCTTGTTTGTTTGGTGTGCAGGAGACGCTCAGCACCACTAGGCTCGAGAGGACAACCAGCATAGTCAATACGACTATCCTGTGTTTCAGCAAAATACGCATGTTCTTCCAGGAAAACCCCAAGAATCTTTATACCAAATCTTCCCGGCTGAAATCCTGGAAGAAGCAGCTCCGATTTCCTGTGTGGCATGTTGGACCCGCAGGGTCTGCCTTTATCAGGATGGCATCGCTATCACAGTCTTTGGCGATGGAGCGTACTCTCAACACGTTGCCGGATGTATCGCCTTTGTGCCACAGCTCCTGGCGGCTGCGGCTGTAAAACCAGACCTCACCGCTATCTAGAGTCCGCCGCAGCGACTCCTTGTTGGCATAGCCCAGCATCAGTACTTCGCCATCCTTGCCATCCTGGACTATGACCGGTATCAAGCCTCTATCATCAAATTTCAGCATATTTTTCACCCTTTCTGTTTAGCTAGACAGGTTTTTAAACCTGTCTCTACATTTACCCTTCATCTGAATGTAGGGGTAGACCTTCAGGTCTGTCCATCCGCTTGACTTAGTTTTAGAGCCTGCTTCAAAGCTATGGCGCCGGTGTACAGCGCCTTGCCCACGATAGCCCCCTCCACTCCCAGCCTATCCAGCTTGAGCAGGTGCTCCACAGCCGAAATGCCACCGGCAGCTATGATCTTAGCTTCCACACCATCTACCACCTCTTTCACACCGATATAATTAGGCTCACTCAATGTCCCATCACGCTTTATATCAGTGTAGATGATACGCTTTACCCCCAGCTTCACTATTTCCCTCCCAAGATCCAAAGCCGTGATTCCAGCATCCTTGACCCAACCACGGGTAGCCACCATCTCATCCCGTGCATCGATGCCCACCACGATGGCCTCACCGAATTTCTGGCATAGACTCCTCACCAAGTCAGGCTTCTCCACCGCCACCGTGCCCAGGATGACGCGGTTCAACCCTATCCCCAGCAGCTTCTCCACTGTAGCTTCATCCCGTATACCGCCTCCGAGCTGCACCGGCAAGCCGGTCTGCTTCACTATCGCCTCAATGACTGCCAGATTGGATACCTCGCCCCTGGCAGCACCATCCAGGTCAACTATGTGCAGACGGCGCGCTCCCTGTAACTTCCAGTTCAGTGCCACAGCCGCCGGGTCTTCAAAAAACACCGTCTCCTGGCTATAATCGCCCTGATACAAACGGACGCATTTGCCGCCCCTGATATCTATAGCAGGTATTACTTCCACTTAGCTATTGCTCCTGTTCTTGTGATTCCTGATATCGCGCCAGCGTGAACAGCAGGTCAGCCAGGCGGTTGATGTATTTTAAGGCCTCTTCGTTCACGGCTATGCCGTTTTGTTTCAGGCTCACAATTTGTCTCTCCGCCCGCCTGGTGACAGCCCGTGCCGCATCCAGGGCTGCTGAACCTGTGCCCGCCCCACCAGGTATAATAAAAGCGGCAGGCATCTTTACTTTAGCCTCAAACTCATCTATCAGGTTTTCCAGCCTCTGCACCATCTCTTGGGTGACCACATTGCCCTTAGCCACCAGCTTGGAATAATGTTCCGGCGGTGTTGCCAGCTCAGCACCAATTATAAACAGCTCCTGCTGCACGCTGAAGATTATCTCTTTTACCTCCGGCTTACAGAACTGGCGGGTCAGCCCCAGCATAGAAACAGCCTCATCGATAGTGCCATAGGCTTCGCACCGAACATCGGATTTAGCCACCCTGTTGCCATAGAGCAGGCTGGTCTCTCCGCTATCGCCTTTCTTATTGAATGTCTTCACGGGAAAGCTCCAACTGTGGCATTATAGCAGACATATGACGAACACGTATCAGGCAGATACTAAAATCATATATTTAAAGTGGTATAATGGCAAAAAACATGTTCTATGGGCTGTATTAAGTTATGTTAATATTCCCATAGATGAGATTTTGGAGTATCCATTTGACAGATACTAGATAGGAATCGACAAATTAGAGCTGGCGATTAACATCAGCGAAACTAGGCTTGGTGTCTATTCCGTTGGCATTCAGCCAATAAAAGAGGCATTGGCCAGCCCCAAGATATGTTAAAACAGTTTGACACTCTATCGTCATTTTTGCTACAGTAGCAACGTGGCAAGTAAGTCAGCCAAGTTAGCCAAACCCACTCCTACCGAGACTACAAGCAAAGGCATGATCGAAATCTTTACCGGCCATGGCAAAGGCAAGACTTCTGCAGCCCTGGGAATTGTCCTTCGCGCCCTGGGGCATGGTCGTAGGGTACACATCGTCTTCTTCATGAAGGGTAAATTTCCCTATGGAGAGCAGAAGATTCTCGCTACATTACCCAACGTCACCTTTGAAAGTTTCGGGTTCTTGGAATTCTGCGACCCAAACAACGTAAAGCCTGAGGAAAACGAGCAGGCTCAGAAAGCACTGGATGCCGCCCGCAAAGCAGTGCTCAGCGAAGAATATGATATAGTAATATTGGATGAGATAAACGTGGCCATTGCATGGAAGCTGGTCGACATCGAGGATGTCATGAAGCTCATGAACGAAAAACCGGAACAGGTGGAACTCATCCTCACTGGCCGCTACGCCGACCAAAGGCTTATCGAGCTGGCTGACCTGGTCACCGATATGGTGAAAGTGAAACATCCCTATGATAAAGGCGTCTTATCCCGCCAGGGGATAGATTATTAAATAGTGGAGATTATCATGCTACAGCGGAAAGAGACGGACCCACTAGAAGAAAAAGTAAGCAAATGGCAAGCCAAGGCGCAATGTCTACCAGAAAGGCAGAAAACTGCCTTTGTCACCACATCGGGTGTCCCTATTGAGCGTCTCTACACACCAGCGGATGTAGCCGATATGGACTACCTCAGGGACCTTAATTTCCCCGGCGAGCATCCCTTCACCCGTGGCGTTCACTATACCGGACACAGGGGCAAGCTATGGACGATGCGTATGTTCGCTGGCTTCGGCTGTGCCGAGGAGACCAACACACGGTATAAGTACCTGCTGGAGCACGGTGAGACCGGGCTTAGTGTTGCCTTCGATTATCCTACCTTGAATGGCTACGATTCCGATGCCAGAGAGGCACTCGGCGAATTCGGCAAATGCGGCGTGGGCATCTCATCTTTAGCCGATATGGAGCTACTGTTCGATGGCATACCCATCGATGACATTACCACCTCCATGACCATCAACGGGCCAGCAGCAGTCATCTGGGCAATGTATCTGGCCAACGCTCTGAAAAGAGGCATACCACTGGAGAAGTTGGGCGGCACCATCCAGAATGATATCCTTAAGGAGTATATAGCCCAGAATTCCTTCATCTTCCCGCCTAAACCCTCCATGAAACTGATAGTAGATACGTTTGAGTTCGGCATGAAGAAGGTGCCGCGCTGGAATACCGTTAGCATCAGCGGCTACCATATCCGCGAAGCTGGTGCCACCGCCGTCCAGGAGCTGGCATTCACCCTGGCTGACGGGCTTGCCTATGTTCAAGCTGGTGTTGAACGCGGCCTCAAAATAGATGACTTCGGCCCCAGGCTCAGCTTCTTCTTCAATGCACATAATGATTTCTTTGAAGAAATCGCTAAGTACCGCGCTGGTCGCCGTATCTGGGCACGCGAGATGAAGAAGCGCTACAACGCTGGCGAACGTGCACAGTGGTTGCGGTTCCATACCCAGACTGCCGGCTGCTCGCTCACCGCGCAACAACCGGAGATAAATATCGTCCGCACTACCATTCAGGCGCTGGCCGCCGTCCTCGGCAGCACGCAGTCGTTGCACACAAACTCAATGGACGAGGCGCTGGCTCTGCCATCGGAGAAAGCAGTGAGAATTGCCCTGCGCACCCAGCAGATTATCGCTACCGAGAGCGGCACTACCAACACTATCGATCCGCTGGGTGGCAGCTATTTCGTGGAGGCCCTGACCAACCAGACAGAAAAGGCTGTATATGAGTATTTTGCCAAAATAGATTCCTGTGGCGGTGTCATCCCTGCAATCGAAGCTGGCTTTTTCCATAGGGAAATCGGCGATTCCGCCTACCGCTACCAACAGGAGATAGATAGCCATAAGCGTACCATAGTTGGCGTCAACGATTATATCATCGATGATCCTATCACCATCCCTATCCTACATATGGACAAGGACGGCGAGAAGAGACAATTGCAGCGTCTCAGCCGAATCAAACGGGAACGGGACAATGAGTTGCTTTCATCTAGGCTAGAAGCGCTGCGCCAGGCAGCTATCAAGGGCAAGGAAAACCTCATGCCTTATTTGATAGAGGCAGTGAGCGCCTACGGCACGCTGGGCGAAATCTGCAACGTGTTGCGCAAGGTCTACGGAGAATATCGATTGCCAGCGTTGGTGTGATGTGAAAGCCAAAAATAAAAATGCAAAACGACAAATCAAAATTCAAAGATGCAGTGACAGACCTTCAGGTCTGTCACTGCACAAACGACCTCGTAGTACGAACCTTCAGGGTTGCCAACTACAATGATATGAGGCTGGAGCCTCGTATCATTGTCTATCGTTCTGAGTCTTGGTATAATTTTGATCTAATCAGGAATAATCACGGAAGTCATCCTTGTCATCCCACCGAGATTGCTCTTACCGACAAGTCGGGATCGCAATGGCACGAGGAAATGGAGGGCTGAGACAAATGCCCAAGCTTCTCCTGGCGACCACTAATCAGGGCAAACTACGTGAATACCAGCATCTTCTCAGTGGGCTGCCTTTTGAGATGGTGAGCCCGATAACGGAAGGCTTGGACATATATGTGGAGGAAAGCCATCCCAGCTATGAGGAGAACGCCAGGCTGAAAGCTACAATATATTCTCGGGCAAGCCATCTCTTAACGCTGGCTGATGATTCGGGCTTGGAAGTGGATGCACTGGGTGGTGAGCCCGGCATCCACTCTGCCCGCGCCGCCGGAGAAAACGCCAGCGATAAAGACAGGATTGCCTATCTGCTCAATAGATTAAAGGATGTCCCCTGGGAAGAACGGACCGCTCGCTTCGTCTGCGTTGTCGCCATAGCCATCCCCGAGGACAATATGGAAATCTGCATGGGTGAATGCCACGGCATCATCGCTTTCGAGCCTAGGGGAAGTGATGGCTTTGGCTATGACCCTGTGTTCTACTTCTCTGAGATAGGCAAGACCATGGCGGAGCTGCCCTTGGACATCAAGAACCAGATTAGCCACCGCGGCCAAGCCGCCTGCAAAGCCCGCACGGTGCTGGAAAATCTGGCAGAGAACGTTAAGCCATGACCGGCCTTTCTGATACCTTCAGCCGTCCTATCAACTACCTGCGCATCTCGGTGACTGACCGCTGTAACCTTCGCTGTATTTATTGCCTGCCGGAGGACGGCATCCAACTTATGAATCACGATGATATCCTCAGCTATGAGGAAATCGTCAGCGTTGCCCGGCTGGCTGCCGAGATGGGCATTACCAAGCTCAGACTCACCGGAGGTGAGCCGCTGGTCAGGGCTAACCTGCCCGACTTGGTGTCCATGCTTTCCATGATAGAGGGCATAGATGATATCTCCCTGACTACAAACGGCACCTTGCTCAAAGATTATGCCGGCGAGCTTAAGGTGGCCGGCTTAAAGAGGGTCAACGTTAGCCTTGATTCACTGGGCGAGGATAAATTTGAGCGCATCACACGCCGCCGTAATCTTAGTCAGGTGCTTGAGGGCATCGAAGCTGCCAAATCCTGTGGACTGGACCCGGTGAAAGTAAACATGGTAGTCATGCGTGGCGTCAATGACGACGAGATCCAGGACTTTGCCCGTTTGACCCTCTCACAAAGCTGGCATGTGCGATTTATCGAGCTGATGCCGTTTAACCCTGAAAACCCACCTGAAGGCCATTCTACACGAGCTGGTGGTGAATTCTGGCATCAGTTTATGTCTGCTGACGAAATAAAGGAACGGCTCAGCAGCTTGGGAGAACTGAAGCCCTGCAAAGCCATAATGGGCAACGGCCCCGCCAGGTACTTCCGCTTATCTGGAGCCAGCGGTACGGTGGGCTTCATCACGCCGGTGAGCCAGCACTTCTGCATCCATTGTAACCGCCTGCGCCTAACTGCCGAAGGCAAGCTGCGCCCCTGCCTGCTCAGCGACAGGGAGGTAGACCTGCGCCAATCGCTACGCAATGGGGCTTCACCGGAGAAGCTAAAACAGCTCATAGAACAAGCTGTACGGGAAAAACCGGCCAGGCACCAGCTTGCTAAGGGGCATCTGTCCTCGAAACGCTGCATGTCACAGGTAGGAGGGTAGAGATGAGCTCATTAGAAATCCGCATGGTAGACGTCAATGAAAAAGCAATTACCACCAGGGAGGCTACGGCTAAAGGCAGGCTGGTGATGCAACCTGCAACTTTGAGCCTACTTAAACAAGCCAAATTGCCCAAAGGAGACGCCTTGACTGCCGCTAAAGTCGCTGGCATCATGGCAGCTAAAGAGACTCATCGCCTCATTCCCCTGTGCCACCCTCTGATTATAGATAACGTGAGCGTGGATTTCACGCTGGATGAGAAAACCTCAGCGGTGGAGGTTACAGCGTCGGCTAAGGGCAACGGCAAGACCGGATTTGAGATGGAAGCTCTGACCGCTGTAGCCATCAGCCTGCTCACCGTCTACGACATGTGCAAGACCGTGGACCAGTCGCTGCGCCTGGAGAACATCCGCCTTACTAAAAAAAGCGGTGGCAAAAGCGGCACCGTTGGTCTTGAATAATTTTTAACTGCCCTCTTCCTTGATGGGGGCCAAGGTGAGGGTGGAACCTTGCACAATACTGATTGACTTACCCACATCATCGGGGTATACTCTTGACATTATATCAATCGGTGGGGGTGCCACATGAAACTATCCTGCCTTCAGGAAAATCTTAAAAACGCATTGAGCATTGTCAGCAGAGCTGTAGCCACTAGGTCAACGCTGCCCATAACGCAGAATGTCCTCATCGCTACCGATGGCTCTCGCCTCAAGCTGGCTGCCACTAACTTGGAGATAGCGATTAGCTGCTGGATTGGCGCCAAGGTGGAGAAGGAAGGCGCCATCACTGTGCCTGCCCGGCTGCTCACCGACTATACCAGCTTGCTCCCCAACGAAAAAATCGATATCAACCTCACCAAAAATACCTTGCACCTCAAATGTGCCCGCTCCGAAACAAGCATCAACGGTCTTGATGCTGCAGATTTCCCGCCTATCCCCGAGGTAACCGATGGCATAAATACCAAGATTGAAAGGGAAGCCTTACGGGATGGCATAAACCAGGTATCATTCGCCGCAGCCACTGAAGAGTCCCGTCCGGTGCTCACCGGCGTCCAGCTTGAATTCGATGGTGATAAGCTCATCCTGGCAGCCGCCGATGGCTTCAGGCTGGCTGTCCATTATACCAGCGTTCTGACACCAGTCAGCGCCAAAACTGCCATCATCGTGCCGGCAAAAGCCCTCGTGGAGCTCAGTCGTTTCCTATCTGACCAAGACGAGTCGGTTGAGATAATCGTGAATCAGCAAAAGAGCCAGGCATTGTTTCGCCTCAAGAACGTGGAAATGGTTTCGCAGCTTATACAGGGCGTTTTCCCCAACTACTCCCAGCTCATCCCACAGAAGTATGCTACCCGTGCCGTGGTTGACCTGACGCAGTTCCTGCAAGCTATTAAGATGGCCTCCATCTTCGCCCGCGATGGCAGCGGTATCGTCCGCATGGAAATGACCCCCGGACCCGAAATGACCGCGGGCAAAATGAACATCTCCGCCCGAGCCGAGGAAATCGGCGAAAATATAGGCGAAGTCGATGCTTTGATCGATGGCGAGCCTGCAAAGATTGCCTTTAACGCCAAGTATGTATCCGATGTCCTCGGTGTAATCAAACAGAAACAGGTCGCTTTGGAAACCACCACTTCCTCCAGTCCCGGCGTCATCCGCCCTATTGGCGTTTCCAATTATGTCCACGTGGTCATGCCGATGTTTGTTCAATGGTAGATTCGCCGCGAATCTACGGGTCAAAAAACGTCATAAAACCTAGTTGAAGCTACTATTTTGAATAGTTATCGACATGAACGTGCCTTCTACGTAGTTTTGTTGTGTCTGAAAGCGAGTGACTTACTGCTCGTACCTCGGGTTATTACACAGCAATGAAGAGCATAGCTGCTTTCATTTGACCCTTTTTCCCTTTTATTGCAGACCAAAATACGCTTGCATAATGGGTTTGAGGGTAAGAGACAGTCACTCAGATTGGCAAACCATTTTGTGATGGATTAGGAGCGCCTCAAAAATGGTAGGTTCATGCCTTGTCTGAGTACTACACAAGGATGATGTGGCTGTATCTAAATCCCTTTTCTCTCCAGATGGGCTGCTACTTTTTTAAGTATGTCCTTGGGGCTTGTTGATTTCATGATGTATTCTTCAACCTCAAACGGGAAAGGCTGCCCCATATCTCCTCCAGAGAAGCTGGTAAGCGCCAGGATCGGCGTTTTGGCAAAGGCAGGGTCTTTTTTCAACTCTTCAGCCGTGAGAAATCCATCTTTCTCTGGCATAATTATATCTAGGAGTATCAGATCTGGGTTCTCCTTTTTTGCTTTAGCGACAGCTTCTTTGCCATTGTAGGCTACAACCACATCATAAGACTCACCTTCTAATACAGCCTTGAGCACCTCCACAAGATCATGGTCATCATCTACCACCAGTATTTTAGCCTTGTTGCTCATATTGAACCTCCTGATGCGATAACAGTCTCTTAATACAGTCAATATTATAGATGCAATACGTAATCCCTACAGAAATTATACGTCCTGATGCTCGTCCTGGCAATAGCCTTGCTCTTTCAGTACGTGCTCCTTTTGGGTAAGGTAAAGGTGAATTTGCTCCCTTTACCACTATCGGCATAGGGACTCTCTGCCCAGATTCTGCCTCCGTGAGCTTTAATTATCCTTTTGGAGATAGACAATCCTAAACCAGTGCCTTTCACCGCCACATTACTGCCACGGAAGAAGTCGCTGAACAAGCGTGGTAATTCCTCGGGCGGGATGCCGATCCCTGTGTCTATAACTTCAACCTGCTGCTCGGTATCGAAGTCGCTTACCCTGATTGTCACCGAGCCCCACATGGTATAATTGAGGGCATTATTCACCAGATTAGTTAGCACCTGCTGAATTCTAATATCGGAGCCGTAAATCGCAGGCAGGTTTTCTGGCAATTCCACGTTGAGGTCTAACCCTTTTCCCTTTGCTATGTTGCCCAGATCATCGACACAACGCTGGACTATTTCAGCCAAGGATATCTCCTTCATCTCATGCACAAGCTGCCCAGCTTCGATACGAGGAATATCCAGGAGGTCAGAGATCAATCCGCCGAGCCCATCAATTCTGCGGTTACTTCTCTCCAGCATATCTTTCTGCTTGGCATTTATCTGGCCAGTATATCCATTCAAAATAAGCCACAGAAAACCTTGGATGGCCGCCAGCGGCGCCTTCAAGTCATGCGCTGCCATGCCCAGAAAGCTGAGAAAATGCTTTTTCTGCTCCTCCAGTTTATCTACTTCATGGGTACGCATATCCAGCTCGCTTGTTTTCTCTTCAAGCAACTGCTTTTGCAGTTTCAATACCTGCCGTTGTCTTTTTTTCAATTCCCCTGATATGGCGGAAGCTAGATAGGTGCTGCCGTAAAGGACTACTGCCAGCGCCGCCAGAATGGCCAGAACGCGGCTTGCCTGTCTATATCTATATGGAAGAATGAATCCTTCGAGATTAACGTGTGGTATTACTCCTGCATATTCCAGCATCACCATGGCGGTAATCATCAAGAATGCCACTGTGGTCACCGTATACGCCGTCCGGTAATGGAGCAAAATACCGGCCGTAATGACATGCAACACAAAGAGGAATATAAAGGGGTTCTCTATACCACCCGTTAAATGCATAAGCACGGTGAAGGCTATCAGGTCAAGGTAAATGTGAATAATACCGATAGCTCTGCCTTTAGCCAGCAATAGTCCGGTGCTGACCTCCTTCAGGCGCAATGTCAAATGCCACAACAACAGGTTATAAAAAGCCACAAAAACGCAGAGGATATATACTGGTAAAGTTGGAAAGCCGATGTGAGATACCAACGATGCTATAATGGTAGCAATTATGATGCCGAAGATGGCTCCCCATCTCCAGCGCACAAAGACCTTGAGGCGCAATATTAAGGCGGCTTCTTCGGGAGTGAACTCAGCTTCTTTTCCCTCGACAAAGTTATTATTCATCTTTACCTGCTGCGAGGGGCGAATAAATCCAGCGACTGATTGGTATTGCCACTTTAGCTAACTTTCAACCCGCTGTCAAGGCCTTGTTTTGGGCGGCACACATTTTGTAGCAGGTGTTTGGCCTGGTTTTGGTCTAGCCTCCCTTGTTCAAAGCCATCCATAATTGATTTCACCTCTCTCTTGATGCCTAGCAAAGCTAGGCCCTCGGAGCTTACGGCAAATACAGGAAACAAGGGAAACATCCTGGAGAGCTGTTCCTTATTACCGCTGAAAAACTCGTTGATAGGCTTCTGCAGCAGCCCCTTCTCCTCTTTGCTCAGCGGCGCCGCCTCGAAGATAGCATGGCAGAAGTGGTACCTGCATTCTCTAGGTCTGATGTCGTAAATCGGGCAGCGGCCGAACTTCCTCGAGTATAGTTCGCAACCGATGTCCCGGCAGCACATGCCTCCGCAGGCAGAACATTTTCCCAGGGAAGTTTCGTTCAATACCCGCGTCACAGCGGATATCTCGGCGCCGAATAGCGCCTCGAATTCTTCATCAGTCAAAAATATCTCCGAGGCTTTCATCAGATTGTCCTATTATCGATCCTTTGTCTTAATCTTTACCCTGGAATAGGCACAGGCATCCCTTGATGAAATAGAAGCTTGACCATCCTCTTTAAATGGCAGATAATGGCGGTCGCGGTAAACCAGATATCCATCCTAGCTAGCCCCTAACAACATGCTTTGTCTAGTCTGTGAAACCTCTTGAGTTCGGCAAGTTTTCTCTTTATCTTTGGCCTCTCTCTGAGAGCGGCAATTATCTCTGACCTGACCCGATGCTTATTTAAACGGCTGTTCTTCTCGGCGATGATGGCCAGATATGGACTCGTTCCTCTTTAGCAGACGGTGATTCTTGTTATTGTCATAAGCTTTGTCCAAGAGCTTGAGGAAATGATCATTTGGTATCGCCTGGCCATCGATATGGTTACCATAGAAATAAAGTTGACTTGATTTGGCTCTTAGCATCAGATGTATTCCCTGGCAGATTCACTGAGTGTATGATACATTGGAATATAGGCTAAACTCAAGGGCGAATTATTGACTTTTCCAGCATTTCTTTATAATATGTCTTCTGGGTTTGTTCAATTAGCAATTGTGTGTCCGGGGCAAGTCCTAATTTAAATCTCTTCGGAAGACAGGAGGTAATTAGTGGAAATAATGCATAAACTTGCATCTCATCTGAAAACTCGCTTGGTTGAGTTGAACAGGGCAAAACAACAAGGACGGAAAATAGTAGGATACACTCCTGGTGGTTACTTACCGGAGGAACTGATATTAGCGAGCGGTGCAATACCAATATGCCTTATCAGGGGAGGCGACCATTCTGTCGTTGAACTTACTGGAGCATACCTTTGCCGCTGGATAGACACGTTCTGCCGAGCCCAGATTGGCTATGCGGTATCTGGAGATGACCCATACTATTCTATTGTTGACCTTCTCGCCATTCCGATAACTGATAACCATATTCGGGCCATCTCAGATATTACCGATCATAGCACAGATATCGAGGTTTTTCCCTTTGGTGTGCCTCATATGAAGGAAGAGAGTACTTTCAGTTACTATCTTCATGGGATAACAAGGCTGAAGGCGAAACTTGAGGCATTGACAGGCACTGAGATTACTAAGCCAAAGCTTAGAGAAGCAATCTCTTTGTGTAACAGAGAAAGGGAGCTTTTCAGAGAGATAAGCTTAATGCGAAAATCTGGGCCAGTGCCCATTAGTAGCCGAGATTTTGTAGCTCTTAATCATGCTTCTTTCCTCGCTGATAAGGAAGTCATGGTGGAGATTCTTGAGTCACTTTATAAGGAGTTGAAGGGCAGGATAGCCTTACCTGACGGACATCCCAGAATCCTATTAACTGGCTCGACTCTAGCCATGGGGGACTCGAGGGTACTTGACCTGATAGATGAAGCTGGCGGAGAAGTAGTTATTGAAGAGTTTGCTGAGGGAATCAGGCCTTACTGGGAGAACGTAAATCCCGATGGTGATTTGATGAAAGCGTTGGCCGAGTGCTATTTCATGCAGAGGGTACCTCCTGCATGGTTCAGACCTGGAAATGAGAGGCGCGATTTCCTAATCAAGCTAGCTAAGGATTTCAATGTGGATGGGGTAATCTGGTACCAATTAATGTATCGTGAGTCATACAAGACGGAATCGTATTATTTCCCGGATAAGCTGAAAAGAGATACTGGGTTGCGTATGCTTACAGTGGAGTCAGATTATGACCCATCCGAGATGGGACCGCTACGGACGCGCATCGAAACCTTTATTGAGACCATAAGGGGGAAAAGACATGGCTAACTATTATGATGAACTGCTTAAGATTTGTGGTTTTGAAGATGGAGAAATAAAGAAGGAAAAGTTACGGATCGACAAAACGTTCGAGAGACTGGAACTTGGGCCTGAGGATATGAAAACGGCTGAGGAGTGGGTTAGGCAGAATCACGATGTGGAGTTGGCGGGAGTGAGGAAGTTGCTTAGGGCATGGCTCAAAGAGCTTCTTGATATGGTTTTAGCCAAAGATGAAGGGAAGAAAATAATTTACTACGGCTTCCCTACTATCCAAGGGCCAGGCATGGCAATAAAAGCAGCGGCTCCTGAGGAGCTCTATGTAGCTTGCCCAGATGTGGTGCTATGTCATACTTTGGGCCAGATCTTCAATAAACTCACGCCAGTGCTTGAGGCAGGCGAAGAGAATGGTCTGCCACCCGGGCATGGGTTGTGTACGCTGCAGACAATTAGGGTCGGTGGGCTAGCCAAAGGGATAATTCCGGTTCCTGATTTGGTTACGGGTTCCAGTTATTATTGTGATATGGGCTCAAAGACAGATGAACTTTTACATGAGAAGTACGGTCACCGGGCGGTATATGTAGATGGCTCTATGGATTCCAGGTGGGGTGAATATCCTGAGTACTTGCCGCAGAGGGTAGAATTTCTGGGGGGTCAGTTGAACAAGCTTTTCGAGGCAGTGAGGGAGGTTGTGGGGGTAGAAGTAACTAGCGCTGCATGGGATAAGGCCATGTCTATCAGCCGACATCTCTTTCACAGTATAGGTCAACTCACACAACTTGCAATGGCCGATCCGATGCCTATCAGTTCGGTAGAAGTAGGCCTAGCATTACAGTTGTCGGCTGGATCGACGGGCAAGGCTATCACTGAGGGGCCAGAGGCAATAGATATATTATGCCAGGAAGTTAAACAAAGAATTGATAGGGGCATTGGAGTGGTAGAAAAGGGAGCCCCTAGGGTAATTGATTTTGCTGCATCTTTTTCCGACCCGTCGATAACTCACATGATGGAGAACGCAGGTTTGGCAGTGGCGGCAACACTTCTGTCTGCACCACCACCAAAATCTATCCAACCAACTACTTATACAACGCCAGGTGAGATACGGGCTGAACGGGAGATGCAGTCGGGTATTTATCATAGTTCTTTTGGTTTTGCACAGAGATTTGTTGATGCTGTCAAGGATCTAGGCTTGGATGGCGTTATCTGGGGCTATCAGTATAATTGCCGTCCAATGGCCGAGGCTTCCCACCTCATCAAAGAATGGGTGGCGGAGAGCGCTGGGGTGCCAGTCCTATCCTTGGAGATGGATATTTATGATAGTCGGAGTTATAGTGCGGCAGCGCTGAGGACCAGGGTGGAAGCATTCGCCGAGACGCTGCGTGTAAGAAAGGCAGTCGCTAAGGTCTGAGACATACTAACGGAGCAATAATAAATGATTGTAGCGGGAGTTGATATTGGTGCTGCTACTGCTAAGGCGGTTATCCTAAGCGACGACAAGGTTCTTTCCTCTTCCGTTATCCCTACTGGTTACAGTGTTGTCATGGCAGCCGAGGCTGTAACCAAGGAAGCTCTGCTGAGGTCAGGGCTTTCAATGTCTCAGCTAGAGTACATTGTTTCTACTGGCTATGGGCGGCGAGCTGTATCATTTGCCAATAAAGCGTTAACAGAGATTATCTGCCATGCCGCTGGCGTAAGTTCTTTGATGCCGCAGGCGAGGACAATTGTTGACATTGGTGGGCAAGACAGTAAGGTCATAGGGCTTGATGCTGATGGCAATGTTAGCAACTTTGTCATGAATGATAAATGTGCTGCTGGCACCGGAAGGTTTCTTGAAGTCATGGCTGGGGTTCTAGGTGTGGAGATCAGTGAAATGGGCGCTATATCCCTTCTCGGCAAGGAGCCGTGCCAGATAACCAGCACCTGCACTGTATTTGCCGAATCTGAGATGGTATCTCTCAGGGCAGAAGGGAAGAGCCGAGAGAACATACTAGCTGGGATAAATAAAGCTCTGGTCCATCGGATAGCAATCATGGGACAGTCGGTTGGTTTTAGGGAAAAGGTTGCCTTTACTGGCGGCGTAGCAAAGAATATAGGAATTAGAAAAGCCTTAGAAGATGGGATTGGATTAAAGATTTGGGTACCTGAAGAACCGCAAATAATCGGAGCATTAGGGGCAGCCATACTGGCTAAAACTGAACTGGCCAGCCTGACCCAGATACGATGAACAATTAGCGCATTGAGATGCTGTAAAAGATGGGAATGCAGAACCCCGGAATATAACCATGACGGATAAAAGCCGTCGATTCAGAAGATATCAGGTATACGGAACCAAGCCGTTTGGAATGAAGGGTTGTTTGGAGTGGGTAAGCGCTAGATCCGAGTATCAAGAATTAGCAAAAACTGAAGAATATGGCAGGAGATAATATGGACTATTGTAATCTTCTTGTTGAAATGAAAAACAAAGTAGCTACTGTTACTTGGAACCGCCAATAAAAGCGTAATGCTTTAAGCAGCGAACTTATTCTGAATTATTGGATTGCTTAGCAATTGAAATGAAATGATAAAGTCAACGTTCTGGTCATTAAAGGAGCAGGCGAGATGTTTTGTTTCGGACATGACTTCTCTTAGTTGGTAGGTAAGGAAAGTACATGATATCGAGCTACCATGGACCGCTCGGTGCGGGTAATGGAAGCTATTACCAATCTGCCCAAGCCAGTAATTGCGGCTGTTCATGGGTATGCCAGTGCTGCTGGCTTACAACTTGTTGATGCTTGTGATTTAGTGGCTTCTGAAGATAGCCGCTTTGATATTCTAGGAATAAGGCTAGGACTTTTCTGTATTACTCCAATGGTGTCTCTGCCTAAGTCAGTGGGCAGGGAGTGTTTGAGTTGTTTCTCGCTTTTAACAGCTCCCATGCTATATTGGGTTTGTTAACTATATAACTGCGATCTTTTGTTCTTAGCCCGTCTGTCTTTGCTCAAATCACAGGCGCTGCTATTTAAGCATTTTAAGGAGACGCGCTTTTTTGCTACAATTGCGTGTGCAAAATGGCCTATTCCTTGGGTATAGACGTCGGTTCTGTCAGCGCTAAGCTGGCATTGATTGATGATAGCGGCAATATCCTCCGGCTTGATGTCGAGAAGATAGTCTCTAACCCCCGGTCAGCAGTGGCTTTGCTCATTAGCAGACTGGGGGAGAAATTCGATCTTGCTCAAGCTATAGCCGCCGGCGTATCCGGATCCGGCAAGTCAGCTATTCCCCAGGAGCTTGGCTGGACGGAGTACAGCAGCCCGCTTTCGATTGCCTCAGGGCTTCTACATTCCTATTCCGATGCCAGAACTATCATACAGATCGGCGGCCAGAGCTCGCTGGTTATAGAGCTGGAAGATGGTTTAAGGAAGCCGTGGAAAGTAGCATCAAACCCTCTATGCGCCGCCGGCACCGGCAGGTTCCTGGAGCAGCAGGCATACCGGCTTGGCATCAGCATGAATGATTTTGCCAGCCTGGCATTGCGGTCCGATGACAGTCCTCCCAGGATAGCCGCCAGGTGCAGCGTCTTTGCCAAGACTGACCTTATCCATCTGCAACAGAAGGGCGCCCCGGTGGAATCTATGCTCTATGCGCTCTGCGAGAGTGTTGCACGGATGGTTGTTTCCATGAAGAAGGGGATTTTCGAGGGACCGGTATACTTTGTTGGTGGCGTTGCCGCCAATGCTGCTATCGTTAAATCCCTCAACGATGTGCTCTCGGCAAGGAACAAGCATCAAATACATATAATTGTCCCGGAAAATCATCTTTATATTGAAGCGTTGGGTTCAGCCTTGCTTTCAAGGGGTAAAAGCTCAAGCACGATTGTATTTCCTGGGACAGATGCACAGCAGCGCTATTTTCAAATGCCCCGGCTCGAGTCTGTTGTCCTTCAGGATGGTAAGGCTGGGCAAAGGATAGATAAACAATGCTCCGGTTATATGGGCGTCGATGTCGGCTCTACCAGCACCAAAGCTGTGATACTCGATGAATCAGGCGCTGTCTTGGCGAAAAACTACCTGATGACCGCCGGCAGGCCTATTGACGCAGTGAAAGGAGTGTTCAGGAACTTGATCAGTGATGGCGCAAATAAGGTCAATATCGCCGGCGTGGGCGTCACCGGTTCCGGCAGGTACCTTGTCGGTAGCTTCATTGGAGCTGACCTTATTAAAAACGAGATCACCGCTCAGACCAGGGCCGCCGCAGAGATAGATGCCGAAGCAGACATCATCGAGATCGGTGGCCAGGACTCCAAGCTGGTCATCAAGAGGAACGGCGTGGTGGTCGATTACCAGATGAACAAGGCCTGCGCTGCCGGAACGGGGAGCTTCATCGATGAGCTGGCTGAGATGCTGGGTGTTTCTGTGAACAACGGAGACTTTGCCAACCTAGCGTTTGCCGCACCCTACACCATCGACCTGGGGACAAGGTGCGCCGCCTTCATGGGACAGGCAGTGGCTTCAGCCCAGCAAGAAGGTGTGCCGCTGGAGATAATCACCTCCAGCTTGGCCAACTCCATAGCTAAGAACTATCTCTCCAAAGTCGTGGCTAACAGGAAGCTGGGGGACAAGGTTATCCTCACCGGAGCGGTATTCTACAACCGGGCTGTTGTCTCAGCCTTCCACTCACAACTTGAGGGGAAAGTTCTAACCGTGCCAGAGCACAAGGAAATTAGCGGGGCAATCGGCGCTGCGCTCTTGGCAAAGGAAACTATGTCTGGCCAGCAGTCAAAGTTCAAGGGGTTCCAGAAAGTTGTGGATAGGGAGTGTATCCTCTCTACTTTCACCTGCAAGGGATGCGATAATAACTGCGCCATTACCCGGATGCAGATGCTCGATGAAAAGCCAACCTTCTACGGCAGCAGGTGCGATCTCTATGACAGCACCCTGAGCCAGACAAAGAGAGAAACATTCTTCGATGAGCGGGAGAAATTGCTCTTTAGTGAATATAGGGAAGGCGCCGGCACAGGGTCTTCGGTAGGCATTCCCCGGTCGCTCTTGGTATATGACTATGCGCCGCTGCTTATCGGGTTTCTCAATGCACTCGATGCCAAGGTTGTCCTTTCCAGCAAGACTACCAAGGAGATCACGGAGCAGGCTGGCGAGCTAAGTTATACGGATAGCTGCTTCCCCGTCAAACTCCTCCACGGACATGCAGCAACGCTCACAGATTTGGATTATATTCTCTTTCCCTGCGCCATCAGATTGGGCGAAAAAGATGGAGATGAGGACCAGAAATACGCCTGCCCCCTGGTCCAGGCGTCTCCGTTTATAATACGCCAGGTGCTCGACCTCGGAGAGCGGCTGCTGGCGCCCATAATTGACTTCAGCCGGGGTAGCGAGGACACCATAAAAAACCTGGCGGAAATAGCCGTGAAAATGGGATTCAATAGAAGCAAAGGCAAAAAAGCAGCCCTTGCCGGCATTGCAGCGCAGCAAAGGTTTGAGATAGAACGAGCAGCGCTGGGAAAGAAGCTGTTGGAGCAACTACAGGAACCAGGCCAACTGGGCGTAGTGCTTTTTGCCCGGTCATACATGTCACAGGACGCAGGGGCGAACTTGGGCATAGCTGAAAAACTGGCTCAGCTTGGCGTGGTGCCTATACCGCTAGATTTCCTGCCCCTGGATTCGATAGATGCCAAAAGATACTCCGACCGCCCCTACTGGCTCTATGAGAGCAAGCAAATAGCCGGCGCTGCGCTAACGGCATCGAATCCGCAGCTATACGGGCTGGTGCTGACCAACTACGGCTGCGGGCCCAACTCATTCATACTCAGGATCGTGGAAGATATCATGGGCGGCAAGCCTCTGGGGCAGCTGGAAATCGATGAACATGCCGCCGAGGCCGGCATCGTTACTCGGCTTGAGGCTTTCGTCGATACCATTAAGGGATTTGCTTCATCCACAAAACAGCATGATGTCCCTGCTGTGCCTTTCTACAGGGGAACATCTCCTGTTATTAGCTCCAAGAAGACTCTTCTCTTTCCCCTGATGGCCCCCCATGCCCATGTCGTGGCTGCGGCCATGGAGGCCTGCGGGGTCAGGACAATGGTGCTGCCCGAGTCCGATGAACGCAGTCTCCTCTATGCCAACCAGGTGACACTAGGAACAGAGTGTTTGCCCTATCGGGTATGCCTGGGTGACTTCATTAAATTCTATCGTGATAACGGCACCGGCACGAAGAACGTTGAAGGATTCATGGCTGGCTCATATGGCCCTTGCCGCCTGGGCAAATACTCCATTGAACAAATGCGGGTGCTGAAAGAGTTAGGCATCGACCTTCCCATACGGACCTCGGTATCCAACAATGCCTATCGCGATTTGGGCATGGGCAATGGCTTTGAACGCCTTGCCTGGGGGGGCATTGTTGTCTTCGATTATCTGCAGAGGCTGTTATGGCGTACCCGTCCCTATGAAAAAGAAACTGGGATAGCAGACAAGCTTTTTGACCAATATGTTAGCAGGATTACATGCATTGTCAGAGAAAATGAGCGGCTGGAAAGCGTACTACACCAGGCAACATCCGAGTTCAAGTCTTTGATTTCACCTGACCTGCCTCGAAAGCCGCTGGTTGGTATTAACGGTGAGATTTTCCTGCGTTCTAACAGCTTCAGTAATAGCAACCTGGTAAAAGTATGCGAAGCCGCCGGTCTTGAGGTTATCGTCTCTCCCATGGGCGAATGGTTCAAATACACTTCATTCCGGAATCTGGAGGACGCTATCAAGGATAGGAAGGTAAGGAAGGCGGTGGTCAGCTACATAAAGAAAGTGGTGCAGGAGCATGACGAGCACTCCATTGTCTCACAGTGCAGGGGACTGATCGATGATAAAGAGCCTTCCACGGAGGATCTGCTGGCATTATCAGGTCAATATCTATCTCCGCGGTGTGGCAGTGAGGCAGTCCTGAGTATAGGCAGCGGTATAGATTGGATGGAGACCCCCAGATTTGCTGGTGTTATCTCAGTGATGCCCCACGGCTGCATGCCTGGCGGCATCGTGGCTGCAATGTCAGAGAAGCTCAGCGCTCGATACCGGAAGCCATGGATCAATCTCACCTATGATGGCTTCATGGAGACTAATAACCTGGCAAAAATCAACAACTTCGCCGAAATCATCAGGTTCTGCAGCACAAAAAGCTGACGGATTAACCTAGAAGTAGCTGGCAGTTGTAGTATGGTGGGCCATTGTGGACAGTTTCCAAACTCCTGTTTGAGAGCAAGAAGATTATCCCAGCGCTCCAACAACTTCTAACAGTAGGATAAGATAACTGACTCACAATGTCCCAAATGCTGCTGCGTAATACCAGCTAATGTCGCCAAATGTCCAAATTATGGCCGCAAACATGATGAGAAGATTGTTAGGGTGTCTACAAGAAACTGCCAAGTTCGCTAATTTAGCTTCAGTCTTGACCACCTCATTAAAAACTGCTATAGTTTTGATATTAGGATTTATTACTAATATGATGAGAAGGAAGACGAGGCAGAGGATGGCTATTCTGGAAGTGCTTAAGGGGGTCAGGACACATCCTTCTGCTGACTGGATTTATGATGAAGTTCGTAAAAAGCTACCACACATAAGCAAGGGGACTATCTATCGCAATTTAAATGTGTTGGAAGATGAGGACGTATTAGTTGAGCTGAACGTGGATGGAATGGTTGGAAGGTATGAGATCAGGCAGGACAACCACTACCACTTTATATGTCAGCAATGCGGGCGGATTTTTGATCTGAATGAGCCGATTGAAACAGAACTAAATGTAAAGTTTGCAAAGAAAACGGGTTTCAATATTACACACCACCACCTGGAATTTCGTGGATTGTGCCATGACTGCCAGGCAGGGTTAGCAAAAAGTAATTAAAAAATAATAACGGTAATTGATCATAAATTAAAAATAAATAAAAGGAGGAGTGTCTTTATATGAAGATTCCAGAATATGTATCAAAGACTGAGGTCAAGCGTGTATGCAAAGAGATTGGGTTAAGAGACTGGTCCATATTAAGGGAAGCTGCCGTTACCAAGAAGGAAGCTGAGACTATTCTACAAATAGTTAACGTAAAGGAGATGGCTATACAGGTAGAAGAATTTAGGCAGGGTTTAGAGGTTGAGCTTGAGCATGGCACTAGGTATGCTGACGCAAATGTTACCCAAAATCATCCTCTTTTAACGGGTATGATTGTGTTGGCGCATCTTAAGGAGGCCATGGATTACTACGAAAGGCTCGAAGTTGCTGAAATTGAAGGAGATCTACTTAAAGCAGTGATCGCGAAGAATTTAAATAAAATCGAGGAAAAATATAAGAAGCTTATCAAGGCAGAAAGCTTGCTGAATAAAGCTGTGGCGGCTCAAATAAAATAAGTAGGTAATAAGGAGGGGGCGATGGAAAAGAAGAAGCAAAACAAGCCCAAGACCGCTCACACAACTAAAGGAGCAAACACTATGAATGAAGATAGTAAGTGCCCGGTAACGGGCGGAGCAAACAAACAGTCAATCGTCAGGGGTACATCGAATCGGGACTGGTGGCCGAGCCAGTTGAATCTTGATATGCTGCACCAGCGTTCTTCCAAGTCCAATCCGATGGGCGAGGGTTTCAACTACGTTAAAGAGTTCAAGAGTCTCGACTTGACGGCTGTAAAGAAGGACCTGCGTGAACTGATGACGAACTCGCAGGACTGGTGGCCGGCGGATTTCGGCCATTACGGACCATTGTTCATTCGTATGGCGTGGCACAGCGCCGGCACCTATCGCACCGGCGACGGCCGCGGCGGCGCAGGCAACGGCAGCCAGCGCTTTGCGCCTCTCAACAGTTGGCCCGACAATGTTAACCTCGATAAAGCGCGCCGACTGCTCTGGCCGATCAAGCAGAAATACGGCCGGAAGATTTCCTGGGCCGACCTGATGATACTCACCGGCAACGTCGCCTTGGAATCAATGGGTTTCAAGACCTTCGGTTTTGCCGGAGGGCGTGAGGACATCTGGGAACCGGAAAAGGACAT
>DIKK01000008.1 GCA_002423605.1 Dehalococcoidia bacterium UBA5620 | reverse complement strand
TGGTACAACTATCGGGGGCAGGTCATAGGCACTATGCTATAGGCAAATTACATCGTATTTAAAGAGGCAACCGGGCATAGCATTACACGATTTAGCGAGTTGTTCAATATACCTAATCCATATGCTTCATGAAATCCTGATGGACTGCGGGGTTCGCGGTAATAAGCTGTGTGGATTGGAAAGACGCTGGGCTGCCCTGCCAGTCGGTGACTATGCCACCGGCTTCCCTGATTAGCAGCAGCCCACTGGCAATGTCCCAGGGATAGAGCCAGCGGTGGATATAAAGAGTCATCCGGCCACAAGCAACATACGCCAGCCCCAAAGCCGATGAACCAATCATCCTGATGCAATGCACTCGTCCATAGAGCTTACTTATTATGTCAAGTAGTTCCCTGCCCTGCTCCTGGTTATAGCCCAGGTCAAAGCCCAACAAAGACTCTCCAAGCGATTTCGCCTCAGAAACATGAATCGGTGCGTCATTGAAATAAGCTCCCCTCCCCTTCCCTGCACGGAAAAGCTCGTCCCGCAGCGGATCATAGGTAACACCCAGCAGCATATCTTCATCTTTAGCCAGCGCGATATTGACGCAGAAGAAGGGGATGCCGTAGGCGTAGTTGTTGGTGCCGTCCAGGGGGTCGATTATCCAGGTATAGCCAGAAGGCCGGGTGGTGGGATTGGTCTCTTCGGAGAGGATTTTGAAATCAGGATACTCCTTTTCAAAGCGATCAATGATAATCTTTTCAGAGAGGAGGTCGACTTCAGTGACGATGTTGCTCTTGCTTTTGAGCGTTATATTTTTTGCAGAATGAAAACGGTCAACGATGATTTTTCCGGCTTCTCTGGCGGCCTGAACTGCCACCTCAAGGGCAGTTTTGCCACTACGCGCTAAGGGCAATTCATTCATTTCTTGGCAGTCCGCCACACCAATCCCATCTTCTCTTTAACCTCTGCCAGCGTTACACAGGCTATTGCCTGCGCCCGACAAGCTCCATCAGCAATAACATCAGCTACATAGTCCGGCTTAGCAGCAAAAGCAGCCCTCCTCTCCCGAAGAGGTGCCAACGCCTTGTTTATCCCTTCAGCCAGAAGCTTCTTGCAGTCAACACAGCCAATAGCCGCCGCCCGGCATTCTGTGGCAATCTGATCAACACGGCCGGTGTTGAAAAACCCATGCAGGCTATACACATTGCAGACTTCAGGATGGCCGACATCAGCACGGAACTGCCTTGCCGGGTCAGTTACCGCAGTCATCACCAATTTCGTTGTCTCTTCAGGAGTGGCTGATAGCTCAATATAATTATTATAGCTCTTGCCCATCTTCTGTACGCCATTCAAACCACGCACCATAGGAAAAGTAGTCAGCTTCGACTGAGGCTCAGGGAAGGTATCACCAAAGATGGAGTTGAAACGGCGGACTATCTCCCGCGCCAGCTCAAGATGTGGAAGCTGGTCTTCGCCTACGGGCACCAGTTCAGCCTTGTAGAGCACGATGTCTGAGGTCATAAGCACCGGATAGCCCACCAGTCCATAGTTGACATTCTGAGGTTGCATTTTGGCCTTTTCCTTAAACGTGGGCACCCTCAACAACCAGCTCAAGGGGGTGACCATGCTGAGCAAGGTATGAAGTTGCATGACCTCGGGCACATGGGACTGAACAAACATGATGCTTTTTTTGGGGTCGAGGCCAGCAGCCAGCCAGTCAAGCATCATCTCATAGATATTCTCCTGGAGACTGCTGGTCTCTTCGAGAGTGGTCAAGGCATGGATGTCAACGATGCAGTAAATGCACTCATACTTTTCCTGGAGCTCAACATAGTTCTGGATGGCTCCCAGGTAGTTGCCGATATGCTGCCTGCCAGTAGGTCTGGCGCCAGAGAAAACACGTTTCTTCATTTTTACGAGGTGGAAGTTTAGCATAAAAGGGGAGCTAGATACAACGTAATGAAATCCCGAATTCGAATACCAAAGCACTAAACAATATCAAAATCCAATAATTTCAAGATTATTCGCTCCGCTCAGAATGACAGGGGTAGGTTTACATACTTTCAGGGGCGGTCATACCCATGAGGTGGAGGGTTCTGGCGAGGACGGTCTGGGCAGCTTTAACCAGCTTAAGCCGGGCGGCAGTAAGCTTCTGGTCTTTAGACACCACTCGGCATTGTTTGTAGAAGCTATGAAAAACAGTAGCCAGGTCCTGGGCATAATAAGGCAAGTGGTGCGGCTCCAGGCAGACGGCGACTGTCTCTACTATTTCAGGCAGCAATGCCATCTTACGTATCAAGCGAAGCTCCGGCTCGGAGGTCAATAGCGAGACATCGCCCTGGCTATAATCAGCCCCCTGCTCTTGAGCCAGCTTTAGTATGCTGGCGATACGGGCATGCGCATACTGCACGTAATACACCGGATTATCAGCCGATTGTTTTCGCGCTAGCTCCAGGTCAAAGTCCATCTGGCTATCAGCCGACCGACAGAGGAAGAAAAACCGGCAGGCATCAGCGCCGACCTCATCTATGACCTCACGTAAGGTGATAAGATCGCCGCTGCGCTTGGATACTCTGACTACATCCTTGCCCCGGCGCAACGTAACCAGCTGGCAGATGATAATTTTAAGACGTTCCGGGCTTATGCCAAGGGCATTGACCGCAGCCTTCATACGAGAGACATGCCCCTGGTGGTCGGCACCCCAGATATCGATTACAATATTGAAGTGGCGTTCCAGAAACTTATTGAAGTGATAGGCGATATCTGAAGCGAAATACGTCGGTGAGCCATCGCTCCTGATGAGCACGTTATCTTTATCTTCTCCCGAGGCGGCCGAGGCAAACCAGGTGGCATTCTCCTTCTGTGTTATGTAGCCGCCATCGCGCAGCACCTTCATCGACTTTTCATATTGCCCATTCCGATACAGGCTCTGCTCGCTAAACCAGACATCGAACTCCACCCCCAACAACCCCAAGTCTTTTTTAAGACCGTCCATAATCTTGCGTAGCCCGATTTCACCCAGCTCGCTTATAGCTACGTCTTCAGAAATTTTAAGAAAGCGGTCACCCTCGCCCTTGACTATATCCTGAGCCATTTCAACCATATAATCGCCCTGGTAGCCATCGCTGGGCACCTCAGCCTCAATACCCAGACATTGCTTATACCGCACCAGAAGGGTGCGGCTAAAGGCATCCAACTGGCTGCCAGCATCATTGATATAGTATTCCTTCTCCACATTGTAACCGGCAGCGGCGAGCACATTGGCCAGCGTGCTACCCAGCACAGCACCACGCCCATGCCCCACATGCAAAGGACCTGTAGGATTAACGCTGACAAATTCAACCTGGATCGACTTTTTGTCACCTAGGCCGATATCCCCGTAGGATTCACCGCTACCTAAAATGGCCTCCACCTCCTTTGCCAACCAGTCAGGACTCAAAGCAAAGTTTATGAACCCCGGCAGCGCAACCGCCACGTTGCCAACCTCAGCCAGCGGAGGTAAAAATTCAATAAGTGTTTCAGCGATTTTGAGCGGAGGCATATCAGTGGCCCGTGACAGGCGCAGAGGAAGGCTGGAGGCATAGTCGCCATGTTCGGGATTCTGGGGATGGTCTATGGCACATTCTGGCAACGCAGTGAAACTGAGCATCCCCCGCTGCCGCGCTTCTAAGGCAGCCTGCTCCAGGGCTTTAGCTAGCTTTTGCCTAAATAACATCGGTCAACTCCGTTCAGTCTGCTCCTGCCACGACCTGGTCAGTTCCTTGAGCAGAAGGTAATGCTCAGGCAGCTTCAAATCAGGGTCGCTGTTAAACAGCGCTATCGCCTCAGAGCGAGCCAGTTCCAGCAGGTGTGTATCGGATAGCCTGGCCATGCGGAGATCGGGCAAACCGCTCTGGCGGGTACCAAAGAACTCACCGGGCCCACGTAGTTTCAAGTCAGTCTCCGCTAGCTCAAATCCATTATGAGTTTGTTCTATTGCCCTCAGCCTTTCCCTGCCTTCAGGCGATGGATTCTCAGCTAAAAGCAGGCAGTAACTTTTTTTCTCTCCTCTTCCTACACGACCCCGAAATTGGTGCAATTGGGAAAGTCCGAACCTATCAGCCGCCTCCACCAGCATCACTGTAGCATTGGGCACATCAATGCCGACTTCAACTACAGCGGTAGATACCAAAATGTCTATTTTACCATCTCTGAAGCTTTGCATTATAGCATCTTTATCACTGGCTGACATCCGCCCATGGAGCAAACCCAGCCTCAGTTCCCGAAAAACCTCACTGGACAACTGCTCGTATTCTGCTACTGCTGCTCTCGCCTCGATGTTCTCCGATTCCTCCACCAGAGGACAAATGATGAACGCCTGTTGACCCGAGGTGATTTGCCGCCGGATAAAGCCGTACGCCGCATTTCTATCATCAGGTGAAAGCCATCTGGTTTCAATCTTTTGCCTCCCTGGAGGCACCTCGTCTATCACCGAGAGGTCGAGGTCACCGTAAAGCGTCAGCGCCAGGGTGCGTGGTATGGGTGTTGCTGTCATAACCAGCACATGCGGGTTGAACCCCTTCTGGCGTAACTCCGAGCGCTGTAGTACACCGAAACGGTGCTGCTCATCAATAACCGCCAAACCCAGCTTATGAAATTCCACACCCTTTTGAACCAGGGCATGCGTGCCGATAACTATATCTACACTGCCATCCCGGATAAGCTGATGCAGGGTTTTTTTCTCTCTGGCACTCAAGCTGCCGGTGAGCAAGGCAAAGGTCACCGGACGAGACAGGAAACCTTCGTAACGGCAAATGTTTCCACCACCATCGCTGGTGGTGCTCACCCTGGATAAAAGCTGGCAGATATTGCGAAAATGCTGGTCAGCCAGTATCTCCGTCGGCACCATAAGCGCTCCCTGGTAACCATTGTCAACCGCTAACAACAAGGCAGCCATAGCTATCACTGTCTTGCCGCTGCCCACATCGCCCTGGAGAAGTCGTGTCATAGGCCTCGACTGTCTTAAGTCATCCGATACCTCCTGAAGCACCCTCTGCTGCGCTCCAGTCAAAGTAAAAGGCAAATAATTTTGAAACCTGTCAATGTCTTTCTGGTTAGTATTGAAAGCGTTGCCCGGCTGACTTTCCTGCCAGTCCTTTTTCTTGTTAAGCACACCCAGTTGCAGCAGGAAAAGTTCATCAAATGCCAGACGCCTCCTGGCATCGGCATTGCTCTGGCGGCTATCAGGGAAATGGGCCTGGGCAATAGCCTCAGGTAGAGCCATAAAATGGCAACTGTTTTTAGTAGACGGAGGTAAGAATTCGATAACCTGTCCCACCCAATTACCTACCGCCTGCCTCATCAATGTCCGCATCTGCCGTGGATACAACCCACGAGTCAAAGGATAAACAGGCACCAGTCGGCCAGCGTGAATCAACTCCTTATCCTCAACCAGTTCCCAATCCGGAGATTCAAAGACCTTATTATTCCTGAATTCACTCACCCTGCCGCTGAGCATTACCTTGGCATTTGTGGGAAACTTTTTAGCCAGATAAGGCTGATTAAACCACACCGCCCTGATGCTGCCCGTCTCATCGCTAACGAATATCTCGGTGCCAGGATAACCACCTAGACGCCTTATACTGGCTTCCCATACAGTTGCCAGAACCGTCTGTTCTTCGCCGACTTCTAGCTCAGCTATAGGTTTACGCTGGCTGTAATCGAGATGATATCTGGGAAACAAATAGAGCAGGTCTCTTACTTTTTTTACCCCCAGCCGGGCCAGTTTAGCTGCCATGCTGGCTGCCACACCCTTCAGCACAGTTACCGGGGCATCCAATCCGGCACTAACGTCTGGAGAACGAGTCTTTGAAATAGCAACTTGACCGGTGGCTGATGGAGAGATGGTACGGCTTTTTCTTACAGGCTTTTCTACCTTCTCAGTGTCAACCAACCAGCTAAGAACAGCTTTGAGCCACGCTTGGCGCTGGTCTACGTCCAGGGAGGCATAATTAGACATGTCCAGTTTGAGCCTATTGAATTGCACAAGAAGACGAGGCGAACTTAATCCCGCTCTATTTTCCGCCGCCCATCGCTGAAGATACCTATCCAGCCCACCAAACACCGCTTTATTATCATAGTTCCTCTGGCGTTCAAGCTGGAGGATTTTGGTCAGCTTCTCAGCATCGATGGACGGCGAAGAGGTCACTGAATTTACCCGGTTATACCCTATTAGCTACTTGCCTTCTAATGCCAAAGCCGCCAGCACATGCGGGCCAACATGAACACCGATTGCCGGACTGACCCTGCTGCGATACATCTTTCCCTTGGGATATATCTCACTGAGACGGTCGGCCAGGATTTCCAACTCGTCCGGAGTGGTAGCATCTTCAATTACAAGTCCTTCCAGCTTGGGTATGGCTTTAATCAGACCCACCAACGCATCTATGGACTGCTCCCGTCCCCAAGCACGGGTAACAGGATGAATCACGCCGTTTTTAAGCGTAAGTATGGGGTTGAACTTCAACAGACCGCCCAACCATGCCTGCGCCTTACCGATCCTGCCGCCTTTCTGCAGATACTCAAGTGTGTCAAAAACCATGTAAGAGTGCACTCTAGGGATAGCATCCTTAACCAAGGCAGTTATCTCGGCCAATTTTGCACCGCTCTCAGCAGCTTCAGCCGCTTTAATCACCAGGAGCAGTTCACCGCCTATAGTTTGTAGAGAATCAATTACCTCTATCTTAACAATATCGCCAACAATCCCTTTAGCCTGAATCGCGCTCTCCGCAGTAGCGCTGATACCACCGGAGATGGTAATCACCAGTATCTCATTGGTCTCTTTAGAAAGTTTCTTATACGCCTCCACAAAAAGACCAGGCGCCGGCGCCGAGGTGCTAGGATGCACCTTGCTTTCCACTAGCTTCTTATAGAACTCCTCCGCAGTCAAATCGACTCTATCCCGATAAGCCTCGTTCCCAAAATGGATATTCAAAGGCACCGTCGTGATGCCATACTTTTGGGCGAGCTCCGAGGTGACATCCGCAGTGCTGTCGCATATGATTTTAACCATCGAGACCTCCTTAGCGATATTTATTCCAGCGAGACTATATAGCTATAATGCGGCTGATTACCGAAAACTGTTTCCACTTGTCTTCCAAGATACATGTCACGCATCTTCTGGGCTACCTGCTCTGCTTGAGGTGCTCCCACATCTGCGCCATAGTAAATTGTCACCACTCTGACAGAATCAGCGCAGGCTTTACCGATAGCCTCAAAAAGGACTTCAGTATCGCCATTGCCGGCAGCCACGATATCTTTGTCGTCGATAATACCTATCGCCTGTCCTTTCTCAATCTTCAGTCCATTTATCTGTACATCGCGCACCGCACGGGTTACCTCCACGGTTTTCACCGATGCCAGTGCATCCTCCATTAACTTTCTGTTCTCTTCCAATGTCCCCTCATAGCTAAATGCGATTAGAGCCGCTATCCCTTGCGGCACGGTCTTGGTTGGTATTATCACGACTTCTTTAGCTGTCAATGCTTGCACCTGCGAAGCAGTAAGGACAATGTTCTTATTATTGGGTAACACGATAACTCTCTGTGATGGCACCGCGTCCACTGCCTCGAGTATTTCCTGGACACTAGGATTCATTGTCTGCCCACCAAAGACTACCGCTGCAGACCCAAGGCTCTTAAATACCTCTTTCATGCCACTTCCTGCAGCCACGGCAACCACGGCAATATCCAAGGGTTGTTGCTTCTCATGCTGCATCTCCATAAAACCCACATGCTGGTCATCCATATTTTGTATCTGCAACTGATGCAAGGTGCCTAACACAGTAGCATACTGTATGATGCCACCGGGGTCATAGGTATGAATATGAACACGGATAATATGTTCATCACCAACAACAACCAGAGACTGCCCTTTGCTCTCCAGTTTCTTCCTTATTTTATCTGGATTAAGCTTGTGGCCTTCGAGTAGAAAATTGGTGCAGTAGCCATAGGGATCTTCTCTTTCCGCCGACATTTCAGCCATTCTAGAACCGCCAGGCAAATCGGCGGTCACCAATTGAGGTTTTCTATATTGCATTTCATCTACCTCTCCCTTCAGATAGCGGAACATTCCCTCCAGCAATATGTATATGCCTTGCCCACCAGCATCTACCACACCAGCTTCACGTAGCACAGGCAACAACATTGGGGTTCTGGCTACCGATTCTCTGGCGGCATCGACTGCAGCCGATGCCACCTTAACCAAATCCTCGGGGTCGGCCTGTGCTGCTACCAAAGCAGCGGTAGATGCATCCCGGATCACTGTCAGCATAGTCCCCTCCACTGGCTGAGACAAGCCCTTATAGGCAATGCGTGATGCCTCACTCAACGCCTCTGCCCAGTCCTTGCCAGTGAGCTGCTCTTGATTATCAAGGCCCTTAGCTAAGCCACGAAAAAACTGCGATAATATTACCCCGGAATTGCCCCGGGCGCCCATCAAAGCCCCCTGGGCCATAGCTTTCGCCATAATGGAGACATTTTCGCTCCTGGCACGGTCGGCTTCTTCCATAGTTGCCTTCAGAGTCAAGAACATATTAGTTCCGGTATCGCCATCTGGCACCGGGAAAACATTTATAGCATTAACATCAGGAACGCTCTTTTCCAGCCAACTGCTGCCAGCGGCAAACATGTTACGGAATTCCTGCCCGCCATAGGAAACAATATCAACCATTATTCTCCTTTGTTTAATCTAGAAATTGTGGTATTATTTTACAGCTCATGTCAAACTTAACTTATTGAAAAGGAGTCAATTACGTTGGCACGAAAGTGTGATTTGTGTGGAAAAACATCCCACTGGGGCAACCAAGTAAGCCATTCCAAGCAGCATACCAGGCGGCGCTGGATGCCTAACATACAGCCTGTCACCACTAAAGCTGATGGAAAAGCCGAGCGGCTTCACCTCTGTACCCGCTGTCTGCGCACCAAACATAAACTAGCTCGTTGAACCGATAGCCTTATGCATCTCTTGCAACGCCTTGGTAGCGCCTTGCGTAGAGCCGAAAATTGCGTTTCCTGCAACCAGCACTCTGGCTCCAGCGTTGACTACCTTTGGAGCTATGATTGTCGTGATACCGCCATCGACCTCTAGCTCCGCTTTAGCTCCACTGTCATCGAGCATCTTCCGCATCCTGGCTATCTTATCCATCGTCTCTGGAATAAAGGCTTGACCACCAAAGCCCGGGTCCACAGTCATAATTAACACCAGATCGACTAAGGGCAAAATTTCCTCCACCGAGCTTATGGGTGTTGCTGGATTTATTGCGACTCCCACCCCAACGCCCAACCTCTTTATGTCTTCGACCAGGCGGTGCAAGTGATTGCAACCCTCTACATGTACCGTAATTATATTAGCTCCAGCCTGGGCAAACTGAGAAATATGGTCCTCAGGCCTTTCAATCATGAGATGCACATCCAGGGGCAGGCTAGTCGTGGAGCGCAGTGATGCCACCACCGAAGCACCGATTGTTATATTGGGCACAAAATGCCCGTCCATAACATCAACATGGATATAATCAGCACCAGCCTTAGCTACCTCAGCTATCTGCTCTCCGAGGCGGCTGAAATCAGCGGAAAGAATCGAGGGACATAGCTTGATTCTACTCTGCATCCTTTACCCCAATCTTCCTAGCCCTGGCTAAAGCTTTTCCCACCTGTTTGGAAGCCGTGCCACCAGTAACATCTCGAGCTGCAATCGAACTCTGTACGGTAATACGATAGACATCATCCTCAAAGAGCGGGGAGAATTCGTGATATTCATCCAAAGTCAATTCATTTAGTTCCTTGACTTTGCTCACGGCATACTGGACCAGCTTACCCACAATACCGTGTGCCTGACGGAAAGGTAAACCCTTCTTTGCCAGATAATCGGCAAGATCCGTAGCCAATAGATAGCTGCCAGCCATGCTATCCTGCATCCGTGATTTATTCACCTTCATCGTCTTTATCAGTCCAGCGAGCACATCCAGGCTGGAAAGAAGCGCATCCACGGTATCAAAAAGCCCCTCTTTATCTTCCTGCAGGTCACGGTTGTATGCCAAAGGCAAGCCTTTCATCACCGTCAAAATGCCTATCAGATTGCCGTAAATCCTGCCCGTTTTAGCCCTGGCAAGCTCCGCTACATCCGGGTTCTTCTTCTGGGGCATGATGCTACTAGTGGTGGCATAAGAATCATCAAGTTCTATAAAACCGAACTCTTTAGAAGACCACAGGATGATTTCTTCCGCCAGGCGCGACAAATGCAGAGCAACCATAGCCGCTGCCGCTTGATACTCAATCACAAAGTCACGGTCAGAAACGGCATCGAGGCTATTAGCGCTTACTTTGCTGAAGCCGAGCTCCTGGGCTACAAAGTCACGGTCGATGGTATAGGTCACTCCGGCAAGCGCTCCACTGCCCAAAGGTAAAACATCGACACGCTTCAGACAATCTTGAAACCGCTCCACATCTCGCTGAAACATCTCAAAGTAAGCCAGAAGATGGTGCGCAAACAGAACAGGCTGTGCCTGCTGCAGATGAGTATATCCGGGCATGACCACATCTTTATTCGACTCGGCAACTTCTACAAGCGCCTGCTGTAAACCACTTAGCTTGTCAACTGTTTCCACAATTATTTCCTTGAGAAAAAGCCGCAGGTCAAGCGCTACTTGGTCATTTCTGGAACGAGCGGTATGCAGCTTACCAGCAACATCACCTATCTTGTCAAAAAGCCGGGCTTCGATATTCATGTGTATATCTTCGAACTCCGATTTGAAATCAAACGTCCCTTCTTTAATCTCCTCGTGGATGGATGCAAGTCCTGAGACAATGAGCTCTGCATCCTGCGCCGTTAGTATACCTTGCCTAGCCAACATCTTGGCATGGGCAATGCTACCAGCAATATCCTGACGATATAGTCGCCGGTCGAAAGGGATCGAGGCGACATATTTTACTACTGTTTTATCGAGTCCTCTCTGGAACCGGCTGCGCAAGCACGCGTCTTCTTTACCCTTCATGCCACCTACTATCCTACCACTTTACGAATGGTCTTATAAAGCCATGCCCAGTCTGGAGCTAATCTGAAAGCCTGCCGCAACTGCGTATCAGCCATGCGATATTTACCCTCATCACGATATGCCATCGCCTGTCTAAGATGTTCCTCGACTAAATCAGGGGCTGGCCTTTCACCACTGCCTTCCTGTAAAACTTTGAGCCTTCGTTCGGCATAAGACTTAAACAACCTGCCATCAATAAAGGAGAGCGGTGACAAAAGCAAAACCGAGACGGATGAAATATTTGCCGCAAATCTGAGTGCCGCCTCCGCCTTGGCCACATTCCCTTTATAGAGATATGCCTCACCTATAACCAGATATGTTTCAGCCTGACTGGCATCCATCTCCAAAGCTTTATCCAACGCTTCGATGGCCAAATCAATGCACTCATCCAACTTGAAACTATCACTTATACCACGGGTAACCGCCAGCAAAGGCGCTGCTACATAGGCTTTGCCTAACTCAGCATAATAGCTACCTATTCCAGGATTAAGCCTAATGGCCTCCTTGAAATATTCCACCGCCAAACCCAGGTCAAATTCCTTTTTATTGCGATCGCGATGACGTAATCCAGCCTTAAAATGGCTCTCGTCCTGGCTCAGCGGGGGTCGTGGAAATAACTGCATATACGTACTTTCAGGCGCTACCTTTGTCCCTCGGTTTCTTGGATGTCTTGCCTTCACCTTGAATTCTAGCCTGGATTCTTGTCGGTAGCCCCCAAATATGTATAAAGCCGATGGAAGTGCTCTGGTCGAAAACATCTCCTTTATCATAAGTGGCCAGACTATAGTCATAAAGCGAAAATGGCGATTTTCTTCCGACTACAGTACAGGTGCCCTTAAAAAGCTTCATCCTGACAGTACCAGTAACATATCGTTGAGCATTCTCCAAATAAGTAGAGAGGTCTCGGCGCAATGGTGTGAACCACAAACCATTATAGACGATGTCGGAAAACTCGCTGGACACCGTCTGGTTGAAACGAAGTTGATGATGAGATAATGTCATAGCTTCCAGAGCCTGGTGTGCCCTGAACAAGACTGCAGCTGCTGGCGACTCATAGATTTCCCTGGACTTTATCCCCACCAGCCTGCTCTCCACATGATCCACCCTACCCACACCATGCTTACCAGCCAGCTCATTGAGCTGCATTATCAGCTTCACACCGTCCAGTTCTTCGCTATTAAGACTAACTGGAATTCCATGCTCAAAACCGATTTCCACATATGCCGGCTTATCCGGAGCCGCCGCAGGCGATTTAGTCCAGTTAAACACTTCCTCCGGAGGCTCAACCCAGGGATCCTCCAGAACACCACACTCTATGCTCCTGCCCCAAAGATTCTCGTCGATGGAATAAGGGCTAGCTACAGTAATAGGCACAGTAATGCCATGCTTTTGGGCATAAGCAATCGTTTGTTCTCGCGTCATACCCCATTCACGCGCCGGAGCTACTATTTTTAGTTCCGGCGCCAGCGCTGCCGTACTCACATCGAAGCGAACCTGGTCATTCCCTTTACCGGTAGAGCCATGACTTATAGCCACAGCGCCTTCTTTTCGGGCAACTTCCACCAGAAGCTGTGCTATCAAAGGACGCCCAAGCGCCGTAGCCAGAGGATATTGTCCTTCATAAATGGCATTAGCTCTAAGCGCTGGAAAGATAAACTCGTCCACAAAGAGCTTTCTGGCATCCAGTGTCAGCGCTTTAACCGCTCCAACTTTCAATGCCTTCTGCTTGATAGCCGGCAAGTCTTTGACACCGCCTATGTCTATAGTCAGTGCGATAACATCCATGTTATATTTCTCCGCCAGCCACTTAATAGCGACCGAGGTGTCAAGGCCACCACTATAGGCCAACACTAGCTTATCTGACATTATTCAACCTCCGCTCAAATACGATTTGTAATATACCCAATGCCTGGTCAACATCTTTCTCAGTGATAATGAGTGGGGGAGCAAAACGGATAGCATCGGGCTTAAGTTTATTAACCAGTAAACCTTCCTTGAGACAATCCAATGTAACCTCTTCTGCCATGTCATCATCGAAGGCTAAAGCTAACAGCAACCCTCGACCTCTAATACCAGTTATAAAATCGAACTTTGTCTTCAACTCCTCTAGACCCTCTATGAAATACTGCCCTACCTTCTGCACTTTTTGCGGTATGTTGTTATCAACGATGAACTTCAAAGTAGCAAGGCTAGCAGCACACATCAGCGGGCTGCCACCAAACGTGCTGCCATGTTCGCCGGGAGCAAAAACAGAGACACGGTCTTTTGCCAGGAATGCCCCAATAGGCACTCCACTACCCAAGCCCTTAGCCAGTGACATTATATCCGGTTCAACTCCCGCCTGCTCGTAGGCAAATAGAGAACCAACCCGACCAATGCCCGTCTGGACCTCATCAAGTATCAGCAGAATACCTTTCTGGTCACACCAGGCGCGTATCTCCTTGAGATAGCTGGCATCCGGCACATTCACTCCGCCTTCACCCTGGATTGGCTCCACCATCACCGCACATGTCTGAGGCGTGGTAGCAGCTTTAATCGACTCAACATCATTATAGATAACGTTGGTAAAACCATCGGGCAAAGGAATATAAGGCTCCTGATGCTTATCCTGACCAGTAGCAGCTACCATAGCTAGTGTCCGACCGTGAAAAGAACCTTGGGTAGTAATGATCTTATAAGCACCATCAAGATGTAGTTTGCCATATCGGCGAGCTAGCTTCATGGCTCCTTCGTTAGCCTCAGCGCCGCTATTACAAAAAAACACCCTATCAAGGCAGCTATTGCTTAGCAGCAATTCAGCTAGTTGCACTTGAGGAATAGTATAAAACTGATTTGACACATGGATGAGAGTTTGGGCTTGCCGCTGCAACGCCTCAATTACCGCCGGATGGCAATGCCCAAGACTGTCTACAGCCCAGCCTGCGACGAAATCAAGGTATTCTTTACCCTCCACATCCCACACCCGCGCATCCTGGCCACGCACCAACGTCACCGGCAACCGGTTTATCGTCCGCATGAAAAGTTTCTGTTCCAACTGTTGCCACTTATCCATTTTATCGGGCAATTGTAGTCCCTTCTCCTTTATCTTCCATCTCATTTAGCAAAGCATGACTTACCCTGCCATCGATAATCCGTGTCACCGGTACTTTAGCCAGTGCTGCCAGGCAAGCTTCGATCTTAGCCACCATGCCACCAACAGCCACGCCTGATGTAATCATGTTCTTGGCCTCATCCATGCTTAGCTTGCTGATTAGCTTCTTAGAGCCATCATAAAGACCATGAACATCAGTAAGAAAAATCACCTTATCCGCATCCAGAGCGGCAGCAACCTCACCGGCAACAGTATCACCATTGACATTGAGCAATTTAATATTGCTATCTGAATTCTTCAACGGTCCAAGACTTATAGGTGCTATCACTGGGATATATCCCGACTGCAGCAGTATCTTCAATAGGGTACCGTCTACTTTTAGCTCCTCACCGGTATAACCAAGCTCTGGCGTTTTGTTTTTGGCTTCAATCATGATACCATCAACCCCACTCAACCCCACAACCTTACCACCCAGGCAGCAGATAGTAGCTACCAGCTCCTTATTGACCAGTCCAGCCAGCACCGCTGCGACCACCCTCAATGTCTCCATGTCTGTTTTCCTCAGACCATTGATAAAGCTGGTAGGAATGTTCAGACGCATCAGCCAATCGTTCACCACCCTAGCACCACCATGAACCACTACCACCGGCATGTTCCACTTCTGCAGCGTCACTAAATCTTCAAAGGTGGTATCATTCTTACCAAGTATACTACCACCGATTTTTACCACCAAGGGTTTCATCTGTTGCGTCTTCCCTCACAACTACTTAAGTAGTATAAGCGCTATTAATGGTAACATATTCCTCAGATAGGTCGCATCCCCAAGCAGTTGCCTTGCCTCTATCAAGGTTCAGTTCTACCTTGATAAACACTTCCTTACTAGCCAGACTGGCACTAAGTTTTGGCTTATCAAATATTACGGGGATGCCATGCTTCATAACGCAGACACCATTCAAGTAAACGTCTAATTTTGACTCAGATACCTTCACACCACTCCGTCCAACCGCTGCCACAATACGTCCCCAGTTTGGGTCATTGCCATGTATCGCTGATTTAACCAAAGCAGAGCTGGCTACTGTACGTGCGGCCATACGAGCTTCATCATCATTGAGAGCGCCTTCCATGGTCACCTTCATCAGTTTAGTGCCTCCCTCGCCGTCCCTCGCCACGCACTTCGCCAGATAAAGGCAAACTTCAGTTAAAGCCCGCTGGAAAACCTCTCCGTTGTGTTCACTGATAGGCTCATTCTTGGCTAACCCATTTGCTAAAATCACCACTGTGTCGCTGGGACTAGTATCACCATCAATAGTAACCATGTTGAAAGAAGTATCCACTGCCTTTTTTAACGCCGACTGCAAGAAATCAGTTTTCACAGATGCATCAGTGGTCAAGAAACAAAGCATAGTAGCCATGTTAGGATGTATCATCCCTGCCCCCTTCGCCACACCACCAATGGTAAATCCCTCCGGATTCGCATCCACGAACACCGCAATCTCTTTAGCAAAAGTATCCGTGGTCATCATAGCCTGAGCTAACTCATGGCCGCCATCTTCTGTCAGCACAATTTTATTAATTCCGTCTCGAATTCGCTCCATGGGCAAAGGCATACCGATAACGCCGGTGCTGGCAACTAGAACATCATTACAAGACATGCCAAAATTCTTAGCCACCATGTTTGCCATCTCCTCAGCATCAGCCAACCCCGCAGCACCTGTGCTGGCATTAGCACACCCCGAATTGACCACGATTGCTTGGGCTTTTTTACCCTGCACATGCTTTTGTGAAAGCAAAACAGGGGCTGACTTTATGGCATTGGTGGTAAAAACACCTGCAGCTACACAAGGCTTCTTGGAATACAGAACAGCTAAATCCAGCCCTCCCTGGCTCTTTACACCCGACTCAGTAGCTCCAGCCAAGAAGCCTGGAGGCGAGATAACTGTACCTGAAGCAAGGACTTTTAATGTAGACTCCATGAGCAATGAGAGAAGTATAATAGCACTTTCTGAGGGATTTCTCTAGCTTGCTTCTATGTTTGAGATTCTGATTAAGGTAATGGCAAAACTCGAGCCTTGCTCTTACCCTAACTTTTGCTACCCTAAATAAGCGTAACTACATATCTAATAAAAGGTTATTGTCAAAATGCTATCACCTATTGTGAACACTAATCACAGAGAGGGCACATGCGGAGTATTCCCCCTAATCTCTGCTCAACAGGGTATATATAGGTATTTTCCAGACAACATCATGCCATTCCATAGACATGTTGCTTCTCAGTTCACTATTTCTCACGCTCTTCCACTCGCAATTCCAGAACAATGCGCCCCCACCCACCACATTCCACACCTATGTCGGAGCAACCTGCCCGTTTGAACCTCATCTGGTTAGGGTCAACACCGGCATAGAACAACTCGTTTGACGAATGGATTAATCCTGCAATTGCGCTCAAGGCAGAAATGCAAATTCGTTTGGGACAAAGTTTGGTCAAAAGATTACCCGACCCATCAAAATAGAACCTATCACCAACATTGTGCTGGCTATTACATCCATGTGACTCTACAACTTCTGTAACAATTGTCTTGTTCATTAATGCAGGTGCCTTGGAAACAACATCTTCGTTTCTCGGATTTTGTCTGAATCTCTGCATTTCTGCATCAGTATACCCCAAATGCTTTTGGTAAAACTGCCACGTATCTTCATTGATTTCCATATTTTATCTCCTTTTATATCTACTTACGTCATTCTACTTTATCTCACTCCAGAAGTATATCCCAGGCATCAGTAAATATTTCTTACGTGAGAACTCGTCTCTGACGACCTGAGTGAAACCGATATTATAATTAGCATTATTCCGGCGCTCAAAAACCGGCCAATCCCGCATATCAGAGCAATGATAATTCCAGTGCCCGTCACTACGCTTAACCACTCCCATCTTACCATGACTGCACCTCCTTTCTGTAGCTTTGTTAGTCAGTTTCTTTTGCCTTCCGCTTCAATTCGTAGAGCTTGGTGATAGCCTCAATGGGCGACATAGCATCAACATCGATCTGACTCAGTTCATCTACCAGCGGCGACCTATTGCCAGAGAAAGTGAGCTGCTGAGCGGATGGCGCTTGCACTAGTTTGATTTGTCCCCATTCTTTCCTGTGCTGGTCATTCTCTAATCTGGCTAAAATCTCCTGAGCACGATGCACGACAGACATAGGCAAGCCAGCCAATTGCGCCACATGGATACCATAGCTTTTGTCGGCACCACCGGGGACAACCTTGCGCAGAAAAATGACCTTACCCTCATCTTCCACCACGGCCACATTGAAGTTTTTGATCCTAGGAAGCAAACCTGCCAGCTCTATCAATTCATGGTAATGCGTGGCGAAGAGGGTCTTGGCTCTAAGCCTAGGATGATTATGAATGAATTCGGCCACCGCCCAGGCTATGGAAAGCCCATCATATGTGCTGGTGCCACGCCCTATTTCATCCAGGATAATGAGCGACCTCGAAGTAGCGTTATTAAGTATATTGGCAGCTTCCACCATCTCCACCATAAAAGTGGATTGACCTACTGCCAGGTCCTCTGAAGCTCCTATCCTGGTGAAAATACGGTCTACAATGCCGATACTGGCCGAATCAGCAGGGACAAAGCTACCCATCTGAGCCAGGAGTACAATCAATGCCACCTGCTTGAGATAGGTTGATTTCCCTGACATGTTAGGCCCAGTGAGAATGACAAGCTGTGTATCCTTGTTACATAGATACGTATCATTGGGCACAAAGCCGCCACCACTCAAGCCTCGCTCCACTACAGGGTGACGCCCCCCCCTGATAGATATGACATCGCCGTTATTTATCTCTGGCCTGACATAACCATATCTCACCGCAATTTCAGCCAAGCTAGAAAATATATCGACATGTGCTAATGCCATGGCTGAAGACATTATCCTTTCGCCAGCGCCGGCTATTTGCTGGCAGACCTGCCCGAAAATAACTGCTTCAAGCTCAATCATCCTGTCTTTGGCATTAAGAATCGCCGATTCGTATTCTTTCAACTCCGGAGTGAAAAACCGCTCCGCGCCAGTGAGCGTTTGCTTCCGGACATAGCTCTGGGGCACAAGGTCGAGATTTGACTTGGACACCTCGATATAGTAGCCGAACACCCGGTTGTACCCGACTTTCAACGTTTTAATCCCTGTACGTTCGCGCTCTTCCTTTTCCAGCTTTGCCAGATATTGTTTAGCTTCAGACGAAATTTTTCTAATGCCATCTAGAACATCTGAGAAACCCGCCCTGATAACCTCACCGTGCTCCAGACTAGCACTAGGGTCATCAACAATCGCCCATGCAATTAACTCTACGACTTCAGGGCACGGTTTCAACTCAGAAGTCAACCATGCCAGAGAGCTAATATCCGCAGCTAAACCAGCCTTTACCTCAGCCAGCTTCTCCAGGCTGATACGTAGCGCCACCAAATCTCTGGGCGTTGCTATGCAGCTTTTCACACGATTGACCAGCCGCTCCATATCCGAAATATCTCCTAGGAGATTCATGACCTTCTGCCGGACTAGCATGTTCTGGAATAACCATTCTACGGCTTCCTGCCGGGTCGTTAATTGTTTTATGTCAAGAAGTGGCTGCCCCAACCACTTTTTCAGCAATCTGGAGCCCATCGCCGTCCTGGTAAAATCGGTAACGGAGAGCAGTGAGCCAGAGATATTACCCCAGCGAGCGCTGGCAAAAAGCTCCAGGTTACGACGGGTTTGAGCGTCCAACACCATAAAAGATTGAGTTGAATATGTAGCAAGCTGAGCCAACTGTCCCACTGCCGCCTTTTGAGTTTCCTGAAGATAATGAATAATGGAACCGGCAGCACTTGTAGCCAGAGGCAGGTGAGCACATCCATAGCCTTCAAGGGAAGCCACGGAGAAATGTTCAAGCAACGTCTGTTGCGCAGTTGCCACATCAAACCAGTGGTCATCGAGCTTGGTTACTGATTTAGGTAAGGACAAACCATCTGTTTCCATGCTCTGTGAGATAAGAAGCTCCGCTGGTTGGAGACGCGCTAATTCATCAAAAACCTGATTTGCTGAAAGCTGCGTAGTCGCAAATTCGCCTATGGTGATATCAACATAAGCCATGCCGGCATTCTCACCTTCTATAATCAAGCTAACCAGATAGTTATTGCTTTTGTCAGCCAAAAGCCCGGGCTCAACCACTGTCCCTGGTGTTACTACCCGGATGACATCACGCTCCACCAATCCTTTGCCCGGGGGAGTCATCTGTTCGCAGATTGCAACTTTGTAGCCTTTACCAATAAGTTTGCCCAGGTAGTTATCCAGAGCATGGTAAGGTATTCCCGCCAGAGGCACACGCTGCCCTTTCCCCATCTCTCTCGAAGTCAAGGTAATCTCCAATTCCCGCGAGGTGACCTTGGCATCCTCGTCAAAGGTCTCGTAGAAATCACCTAGCCGAAAGAAAACTACAGCTTCAGGATAGCGCTGCTTGATTCTAAGATATTGTCGTCTAAGAGGAGTTATCGGCATATTCTACCCACCCTATTCTACTACTTCCGCAACCGATGACAAAGGTATGCTTTCTAGCCTGATTCCATGAAATTAACCACACACAATGGATACCAAATCCCAATACAACACCCCACTGCTCCCAGTCCACTCCGAATTGAACATTCCTGCATATATATTACTTCAAAGCTGTAGACACTCCGATTGGGCTAAAATATTCCCTCTTCACCGCGTTCTTCCTAAGAATACGTAAAATCTCAACTACTCGCTACTAACCTTGGTGTTTGGAGCAGACTACGGAGCAATAGTCACATTCATCGCCACATGGCTCGGCATGAATAGTCACACTGGCTTCAAGAAGTATATCTTCTATCTCAGACTCAATTTGCTCACATATTTCGTGTGCCTTCTCCAAACTGATGTCCTTAGCCATTACTAAATGCAGGTCTATGTAGCACTGGCTACCAGCTCGGCGTGTGCGCAATTTATGAAAGCCAACCACACGATCACTATGTTCCTTCAGGCAGGTTTCTACGATTGCCTGTTGTGAGGGTGGTAATCTTGTATCAACCAGCTCTGCTAAAGGCTTAAATGCGACATCATAAGCTACTTTCAGGATGTAGATGGCAACTCCCATAGCAACGATAGGGTCTATTTTAGTAAGCCCCGTGAGACGCACTGCCATCAACCCAACCAATACTGCTGAAGCAGAATAGACATCAGCCGCAATATTGTGTGCATTGGCTTCCAAAACTACCGAGTTAGTAGCTTTTGCTACTTTCGATAGGTGGCGAGACAAGAAAATGCTGACTACTATTGAAACCAGCATTGACCCCATCCCTGCCTCGGTTAGCTCGATACTGGCTCCCTCTACTAGTCTGCGTATTGATGAATAGATTATCAGTCCACTAGCAATAAATATTAATATACCCTGAACCATACCTCCAATGTCTTCTACCTTACCATGTCCGTAGGGGTGCTCATCATCAGCGGGTTTAGTAGAAATACGAACAGCAAAGAAGGTAGTTATACCAGCAAACAAATCGAGTAAACTATCAGACGCTTGGGCTAAGATACTGATACTGCCAGTCAGCCAAGCAACGACTGCCTTAAGCAATATCAGCCCAACGACTACCAAAAGTAATAACTTAGCAGTTCCGGTCTTTGTCGAGAACATTATATGTAGTTTCCAATATTTTCTAATAGATATCGTATAGGCTTTAAAGTCTACTGCAATGCTTCCAGCAAGGCAATATCGACAACATCAGTAATACCCGTTATATATCTGTTCCTTCAACATCAGGAGGTAGTTGGAGAGCAACAATCAGCCAGATCAGGTTTTGACCTGTGAATATTAGGCGCATCAACGAGAAGGTAGCGGCTCTACAATCCTCTGATAAATTCAGGCCGAAGCAAAGAAGAATCTCTCGTCGTCAAAACCGCTTCTATTTCCGTAAGCATTCGTTCTTTGTCCTGTGGCAACATCCCCCGAACCGAGAAATAATTTGAGGCATGCATCGAACTGAAAAAGCAACCTGTAAGGTTGGAATTCTCTATAATTGTATTTAGCTCCTCCAGTGACTGGAAGGGAGAGATGGGATAGAATTGCCCTTGTTTCCATTGTTCATAGAGAGGAGTACCGGGAACGAGAGTTAGTGTTAAGGCGCCGACATAGTGCGGGTCGAACTCAGTAAGAATTTTAGCCGTCTCCAGTGCATGCTCTTTACTTCTCTCAACCCCACCAAGTCCTAAAATCACTGTCACCGAGAGAGTTATGCCAGCTTCCTTAGCTTTCTTCCCCGCCTCAACCAACTCCTGACGTTTCACTCCCTTCCCGACCTTTTGGAGCACCTTGTCATCGCCGCTCTCAATCCCTGTGTAAAATATCGACAACTTGAGATCTTTAAGACCTCTGAGTTCGTTCTGATCTCTTCGTAGAATATCTTGGGGAGTAGCATATGTGCTAATTCTCTCGAGATCAGGGAACCTTTTATTTAAATAATCAAGGGCCTCCCTCAACCTGGATAATGGATAGATAAGAGCATCGCCATCTTGTAGAAATACTCTTTTGCCATCCCATGAGCGGCCTATCTCATATACTATCTGGGGCACACCAGAAAGATAGATACCCCTTCTGACATAAGTGGCTAGCGCATCTATTTCCATCTTCACATCATCTAACTCTCTTGTCTGAATTTTTGCGCCATAGTAATTACAGAAGGTACAGGTATTATTGGAGCAGCCACTGGTTAAAGGCAGAAAATAGCTCCTCCATTCACTCGGAGGACGCATAATGTCAGGTCTCTTGAACTGCATAATCAGAGTATCACACAAACCACTGCAGAACAGGATTTGAACACCTTTTATAATTTATTCCACACTGAGGGTGGTTTATCCTCAAGGCGATAAGGATACATTTAATCAACGTTGCAGATTCTATCACATTATTCAACAAGCGGAAACCATTCTTAAAGCCTGGGCTTACAGATCACCTCCCTTACTCTGAGGGAGAAGGCATCGTGTGCATGGGCTGGCTTTAGCACTACGGCTGTGTCAGCACCCCTACCTGTCCCTCCTATAGCAACTATCTCCTCTTTGGCGCTCACCAGCCCAGCATCAGCCGCCATAAGGCTTATTTCAATCGCTACCTTCATGCCCTGGCCAAACATCCTCAAAGTATTGGACATGAAATCACCTAAAACATAAGTATTAAAAGTTTTCCTCACCGCATGGGATATTCCCCCAAAAGCATGAGTACCGGTGAATATACACGCACCCAGATTTTCTATCACTTCCCTATTCCCTGGAGTCAACTCCTGGATATCCGCATCTCTGAAACCGGCAACATGAGTTACCACAACCACTTTGTACCCTTTGAATTCTCGCCCGGCTTTGACGCCGGTATCTCCCACAGTTGTCGCCACCACTATTGTTTTTAGACCAAGCTCCTCAGATCTAATCTTGGCCAGCCTCAATGTCTCATCGGTATTTTCTGCGCCAGCAGAACCAAAATACACTGTTCTAGTTTCTATCGGCATATTTCCTCCTCTGCCATATTTTTTCATACATTTTACAGCCTCCAATAACGATAATATTTGACAATAAACTATTCACTCCATCATGTCAACAGGGCAAATTGACAAAATAATCATGATCAGGCTAGTATGTATATTGGAAAGGCAAGGAAATTAAAGTGCTGAGAGAGGGCATTCCTATAGGCAGAGCCTTCGGTATATCCCTAAGGCTTCACTATAGTTGGTTTATCATCTTTGTTTTAGTTACATGGACACTAGTTGCAGACTACTTTCCAACCACCTATCCACATTGGAGTCTAACTACATCAATACTAGCTGGTGTGACAACAAGCCTGCTTTTCTTCGGTTCAGTGCTAGTGCATGAGCTAATGCACAGTGTAGTGGCCCAAAAAGAGGGAATCCCCGTACGTTCTATAACTCTATTCGTTCTCGGCGGCGTGTCTCAGATGTCCGAGGAACCCAAACGAGCACAAGATGAATTCCGCATGGCTTTTGCCGGGCCGCTGACAAGCCTGGCATTAGGTGGCATATTCTTGGTAATCTGGCGTTGGGTAGCTGGCCCGATTGAATTTCTAAAAGCCATATCGTACTGGCTGGGATGGATCAACATAGCTCTCGCTGGTTTTAACCTCGTCCCAGGTTTCCCCTTAGATGGGGGACGAGTGCTACGATCACTACTGTGGTGGCGCAGCGGAGACCTGCTAAAATCCACCAGGATAGCTGCCAAGATAGGCCGCGGAATAGGTTACCTTATCATCTTTGGCGGTATAGCTTTGTTTTTCACCGGCAACTTGCTTGGCGGCCTGTGGTTCATAATCATCGGCTGGTTTCTTGAAAATGCAGCTTCAGGGAGCTATCGTCAGCTTGCAATCCAGAATATGCTCCAAGGCCATACTGCAAGGGAAGTAATGACACTAGATTGTCCTGCAGTAACACCAGAGCTAAACATCGAGCGTCTGCTCAATGAGCAGATACTGAACTCCACCCGTCGCTGCTTTCCCGTGGTACAAAAAGACAAAGTCCTTGGATTGGTTACCCTGTATGATATAAAAGCGGTACCCCGTGACCAATGGCCCCATAAAACAGTGATCGATGTGATGACGCCTTACAGCAAACTGAAATCGGTGAAACCGGATGACGACCTTTCCAGTGTTTTACGAATCTTAACCGAAGAAAACATCAATCAAGTTCTGGTAATGAAAGACGACAACATATTAGGTATGATTGCCCGCAACAACCTCCTCTCTTTTATCAATGTTCGTGGCGAATTAGGCATGTGACTGTGCCAGGCAGAAAGCTGCAGTGTCGGTTTTCCTAAAATCTGCTTATATTAAGTCTCGATGGAGCTTTTGACCCGAACTCACCAAGACCACAAAAAATGGAGAAGCTCATCGATTAAGGCGGAGATTTCTGCTACCCTGAAGGCGTATGGTGCATACGACCAGTAGCTTTCGTTACCAGCACCGTCGATTGACTTCACTCGCCAGTAGTAGATACCGGGTGAGACATCTACAGTACAACTAGTCTCTATCAATCCCGCCTTCTGCATACCGGGCTTAAGCATGGAAAAGGCAACGTCATTGGCTATCTCCAATGTATAGGTGACACCGCTGGGATCAGATACCCCGACCCAGGTAAAAGTAATCGATTTGGTGCCGAACAAGCCGAAGCTGTGCCCCATAGGTGATACCGCAGTAGGCGATGGCGGTGGGCTTCGATCAACAATAGGTTGAGAGTTATTGTTAGTACCGGACTCAGTGGCATAGTCACCTACGCTGCTTGACTGATTTCCAATAGTATTTTCCTTAGGTAGTATTTCTATTGCGGCATCGATAGTATTAATACTGGAACCATCGACCAGTATCCTATGCCATCCAGAAGACGTATCGGGGAGTAAAAATGAACTGGTAAAGCTGCCTACATTATTGGTACTTGCAAACAAACCTAGGTTCTTACCGTCGAGTGTAAGCAGCACCATCGTCTCCTCCGGAAAACCTGTACCGACAACGGTGACAGTGTTGCCAACCTTAGCTGAAGAAGGAATCACTTTTATCCTCGGTTCAACTACAAAGTAGAAGCCAAAGCGCTCATCGGTTAAAACGCGTACGAAACGGACATAATGGATACCCGATGCAGCTTCAGGAACAGTAAAGCTGGCTACTACGCTAGAGTTTCCCTTAGTCACATGGCCTGTAGCAAGCACAGTAGTTTTACCCGCCTCAAAGGTAGTGGTTGAGCTCCAAAGTATCTGATAATCTCCATCTAATGAATAGGGACTGCTAATATTAAGAGTTACCCTGGTTCCTACATTACCTGACGTTGGTGTCGAACTGACACCACAACTACTACCTGCTCAACCAGCGGCATGAACTCTATCCGGAACAGAAGCTACTGCAAGGAGGAAAACCAAGAGCACCAGATATGTCACTTTCATATTTTTTGTTATAAGACTAATTGTGAATTTTGTCAAATTTTCTCGTGTCGAATAACGCATCTCCAAAGAATGCTCACACCTGCAGCCATCAAAGATGTGCCACTATTCGAGATTAGGAAATTTGCAATATTTGATAATTATTGATAGATTTATCTACAAAAGCAGACAGACATCATAATAGTATGAGAATTAATCAAAAAGGCCGTCACCTAAATCAACGTAGTTTAGTCAGCATAAGTGAAGCTAGTCACATGCTCGGTGTGAGTGATACTACGCTGAGACAATGGACTGATGAAGGCAATATAAGAGCTTTCGTCACACCCGGCGGACACCGCCGCTACGACAAAGCTGAATTGCGAAGCTTCATTGGCATGGAACGGCGGGTGCATGGGGTAAAGGACCTGATTACCAGAATCGAAGACACCCCATCAATACATAGGGAATTAGCTCAAATCCACTTCAGCCACACCGATTGGTATACCAAGTTAGATGCCGAATCACAACAATATCTGGCACAATCCGGCAGAGACCTCCTGCAACTAGTCATACGATACATCACTGAGCCTGCCAAGCAAAAGGAAACTGAGAAACTTGCCAGAAGTATTGGAGGCCACTTCGGCGAACAGGTAGCCAAGCTTGGGCTATCACTCACTGAGGGTATCAAGACATTCATGCTACATAGAAACCCTGTGATAAACGCCGCCATAGATATGCTAAAAAGGAGAGAGACACTGAATGAGCGCGCTATGGAGGCTATACCACTAGTAACACATATACTGGATGACACCCTCATCGCTTTGGTAGAATCGTATCAACAATATCGCGGTAGCCTCAAATAATATTTTAAGCATAAAGAATACAAAATGCTCTCTATTTCAAAATTACTTTGTGATGCAACAGCTCCAGGCGATAATCTGCGCTACGGCAAACAAGGCCAAACCGACAGAACTCAGGTAACCCCTGCTGAACCACGGCCGATCGTCATCTGGAACTGCACACGAAAATGCAATCTTCATTGTATCCATTGCTACAGCGATGCCAGCACTTGCGCTCCTTCCGGTGCATTATCCACTGAAAATGCAAGAACCTTCATCCGTGATCTCGCTGATTTCGGCGCCCCTGTTTTGTTGTTTTCCGGCGGTGAGCCCCTGCTCAGGGAAGACATTTTCGAGCTAGCAAACTTTGCCGGAGAACAAGGAATGAGAACTGCTCTCTCTACCAACGGTACACTGATCACCGATAAGATAGCTGAAAAAATAAAGGGGGTTGGCTTCGCCGAGGTAGGCATTAGCCTGGACGGCATCGGCGCCAAAAACGATAGCTTCCGGGGGCAAAAGGGTGCTTATCAAGCTGCATTACACGGCATTAAAAACTGCATCGCGCTGAAACAAAGAGTCTCTTTACGGCTTACTATCACCAGCCACACATCACTAGAAATACCAGCTATCTTCGACCTCGCGGAACAAGAAGGCATAGAGCGAGTCTGTTTTTATCATCTCGCCTATGTAGGTCGAGCCAGCGCCCTCAAGAAGACCGACTTGAGCCATTCCGAGACCAGAAAAGTAATAGGCCTTATCTGCGAGCGCACACTGGATTTATACCGGCGTGGCCTGCCCAAGGAAATCTTAACAGTAGATAATCATGCCGATGCTGTTTACCTCTATCTCAAGCTAAAAGAATACGATCCAATCCGTGCCCAGAAGGTGCTAGCATTGCTTCAAGCCAACGGCGGAAACAATTCTGGAATCCGCATAGGAGCAGTCGATGAGCTTGGCAATGTCCATGCCGACCAATTCTGGCGGCATTATTCCTTTGGAAATGTACTCCAACGCAAATTCGGCGATATCTGGACAGATACATCCGACCACATCATGCGCGGGCTTAAGGATAGAAAAGGCTTGCTTAAGGGGCGTTGTGCCGGATGTCAGTATCTTGATCTGTGTAATGGAAACTTGAGAGTGCGGGCAGAGACAATTTACGGCGATGTGTGGGCTGAAGACCCTGCATGCTACTTAACCGACACAGAGATTGGATTGACAAAATGAGAGGCAAAGCAACAAATGAACACCAGAGTAAGTAAAGACGAGCGCATTCCCCACAGGCTACAGATGGTAGCCTGGGAAATAACCCGTAGCTGCAACCTGCGCTGCGCCCATTGCCGTGCTTCAGCCACCCAAGACACATACCAAGATGAACTATCCACCGAAGAATGTTTTAGGCTTATCGACGAAATACTTAAAGTAGGTAGGCCTGTGCTTATATTGACCGGAGGAGAACCACTCCTACGCCACGATATTATGGATGTCGGCAAATACGCCGCTGAACATGGCCTTAGGATAGTCATGGGCAGCAATGGAACTCTCATCACCGAGGAGGTAGCTAAGAAGCTGAAACAAATCCCAATATCGAGAATAGGCGTCAGTATAGATTTCCCCAAGCCAGAGCTTCAGGACGAATTTCGCGGCCAATCAGGAGCTTTTAAGGCAGCTATGGATGGCATAACCATAGCACGAGAGGCAGGTATCGAAGTCCAGATTAACAGCACTATTACCAAGCTAAACCTGCCTCATATGGATGATTTGCTCAATCTCGCTCTGGATAGTGGAGCAGTAGCTTTTCATCCGTTCATGCTGGTGCCTACAGGCCGAGGCAAGGGATTGGAATCAGTAGAGATGTCACAGGAAGAGTACGAGCAGACGTTGCAATGGGTTTGTGACAAACAGTCAGAACTCGGAGACAGAATATTCTTCAAACCCACGGATGCTCCCCACTACGCGCGAGTAGTCAGTCAGAGAAATAAAAAGCACAACCTGAAAAGACCATTCCATAATAAGAAAGTGGGACACCCTAATAGCCATCACAGCATTAACCGCATTACACGGGGCTGTCTGGCTGGCACTGGTTTTTGTTTCATCTCACATAGGGGTAAGGTACAAGGATGTGGCTACCTGAACGTAGAAGCAGGAAATATTCGAGACAGAAGTTTCGGCGACATCTGGATTAATTCCGAAGTCTTCCTCAATCTCAGAAACCTGTCTAATATCAAAGGGAAATGTGGTGTCTGTGAGTACAAAGTAGTTTGTGGTGGTTGTCGAGCCAGGGCCTACGAGGCGACGGGAGATTATCTTGAGGCAGAACCCTATTGTATATATCAACCAGCGGTATTACAACAGACTCATTAAAAGGCCGAAATGACGATTAAACTTGATGACATTGATAAAAACCTGCTGGACATTATCCAGACCAAGTTTCCGCTGGAAAGTGAACCATTTACAGTGCTGGGGCAGCGGCTAGGTGCTGATGAAGACGAGGTGATAAGACGAATCAGTAGGTTTAAGAAAGAAGGAATTGTCAGACTGATTGGCCCTGTCCTCAATCCCAAACAGATAGGATACCAGACTACACTGATAGCCATGAGGGTAAGGCCAGAGCTGCTGGCTAAAGCAGCACAAACGATTGCTGAACATCCGCTTGTCAGCCATTGCTATGAGCGCAATCACGATTTCAACCTCTGGTTCACCTTAGCCATACCTACAGAGACAGATATGAACAAAGAAGTGCAGAAATTGGGAAACGTAATTAAATCTGATGCCACGCTTAACCTGCCTGCCGTTAAAATGTTTAAAATAGGAGCCTACTTTAACACCAATAAAAAAACTGCGCCGATACCAGACTCCAGTTCCGATTCCACTGTCATCTCAACCAGGGAAATAAAACTATCGCCTGTCAACCGTTATATCATCAATGAACTGCAGCAAGATCTCCCTCTGAGACCAATGCCATTTGATGTTATGTCAAATAATCTTGCGCTGCCCATTGAAGAGTTCCTAATTCATTGTCGTGGTCTTATTCAGCACGGCGTCATAAGACGCTACAGCGCCTCTATTAGCCATACCAACCTCGGCTTCGTAGCCAATGCAATGAGTTGCTGGCAAGTGCCTTCGAATATGGTAGAAATGACAGGTAAAAAGATGGCCACGTTCCCTGAGATAAGCCACTGCTATGAACGAAACCCGGACGCGGGATGGCACTATAATATGTTCGCTATGATACACGCAGAAAACAAGGAGACATGCCAGGCTTTGGCACTCAAGATATGCTCAGATACCGGACTTGAGCCTAGCTCCTTCATCCTGCTTTTCAGCACCAAGGAAATTAAAAAGACAAGGATTCGATATCAGGTATGAAAAAGGAAGAGTCACCTGCCTATTATCCCATATTCCTTAATATACGCCGGGGAAAATGTCTGGTAGTCGGCGGAGGCGAAGTGGCGCTACGCAAGGTAAAGACACTCCTAGAATACAGCGCCGAGGTGAAGGTGGTTAGCCCCACTTTGTGCCTAGAGCTGGGAAAATTGAAACAAGATGGCTCAATAAAAGCATCCAAGCGAAACTATCAAAAAAGCGATTCGAACACCGCAATTCTGGTCGTAGCTGCAACTGATGACCCTAAGATTAATGAGCGCGTGGCTGCAGATGCCAGGCAACAGAGGGTGCTCGTTAATATAGTCGACAGTCCAGAGCAATCCGATTTCATCGTCCCATCACACTTCAAACGCGGCGATATAATTATCGCTGTTTCGACCTCCGGTAAAAGTCCGGCGCTGGCGCGCAAGATGAGAAACAAGATAGAAGAAGGCTTTAGAACCGAATATGCTCAGTTAGCCTTGCTCATCAGCAAAATCCGTGCCGAGCTAAAACAGCAAAGTATCACTGTCGACGCTGATGTATGGCAAGAAGCCCTGGACCTAGATTTGTTAATAAACTTGTTACAGCATAATAAAGTCGTTGAAGCGAAAAATATGATACTTAAAAAATTGAAAATGCCCGGAGGAGGAAATACCTGAAGTGAAGACGCCTGGGATGCATATCTTCGTAGCGGGTGTAAACCACAGCACTACCCCTATTGAGATTCGTGAGAAGCTTGCAGTAATCACCAGCCAGATTTCAAACGCCTTGGATATGCTTGGTGATTACGTGCGGCAGGGACTCATATTATCAACCTGCAACCGGACTGAAATTTACTCTGTGGGCAAAAGGGATCCCATTTCACAAACAGGAAACATCGACTTCTTCAAAAAGTGGTCTAAACTAACGGAAACAGATTTATTGCCGTACTTCTATTTTTATCAGGGCGAAGCAGCGGTCAAACATCTCTTTCGTATTGCTGCTGGACTGGACTCCATGATCATCGGAGAGTTTGAGATTCTGGGACAGGTTAAGCAAAGCCTTGAGGAAGCGGAAAAGGCTGGTTTGGTAGACTTACCCCTAAGGAACCTTTTCATCCACGCTCTCCAGGTAGGAAGACGCGTCAGGGAAAGAACGGATATCAGCAAAAATGCTCTATCCGTGAGTTCGGTGGCAGTAGATTTAGCAGTAAAAGCCATCGGTGACTTAAACAATCGCAAGGCGCTAATCATCGGTACCGGAGAGGCAGGCTGGCTGGTAGCCAAAGCGCTAAGGGAAAGAGGTATTTCACAGATCACTGTCGCCAGTCGGTCTCAAGACAACGCCTCAGGCTTGGCAACAGCCTTACAAGGCAAAGCAGTAAATATCAGCAACCTCAGCGAAGAGCTTGGTATATGCGATATCGTCATCAGTTGCACTGGGGCTCCTCATATCATACTTGACCATCAAGCAGTCGAGCATGCCATGAATGTTCGTTCCCATCGCCCGTTGGTGTTAATTGACATCGCTGTACCGCGAGATATAGCCCCCGAGGCCAGGCAAATTCGCAATATCTTCCTCTACGATATCGATGACTTGATACATCTATCAGAACTAAACCGTAGACAGAGAGAAAAAGAGGTGCACAGCGCCACAAAAATTATAGAGGCAGAGGTCGAAAGATTTGACTCCTGGTGGCAAGCCACTGAAGTAAAACCGATCATAAGCCGCCTGACAAACAAGGCAGAAGCAATACGTAAACGGCAGCTTGAGCTGACGCTTAAAAGATTGCCGCCATTTTCTCCAGAAGAGCTGCCGAGATTAGAAGCCATGACCAAGTCAATAGTGCAGAAGATACTCCACGACCCTATCCAGTGTCTTAAGAAAAATACCACTGATAACGACGACTATATCTCGCTGGTAAACGAACTCTTCCATCTCGACAAAGAATAATGATGCGGGAAATTAAAATCGGAACTCGAGGCAGCAAACTAGCTATCATCCAAGCCGAGTGGGTATTAACCAAGCTCAAGGAAGCTGCCCCTGGACTTAAAATTAGCCTGAACAAGATAACAACTCAAGGTGACCAAGACAGCAGCACACCACTGGATAAATTCGCACAAGAAGGCATTTTTGTTAAAGAGCTAGAGAAAGCGCTGCTCGATGGTAAAATTGACCTGGCTGTACACAGTCTTAAAGATTTACCCACTGATATCCCTCATGGGCTAGCGCTGGGAGCAGTCTCTTCCAGACTCGACTCTAGAGACGCGCTTATTTCAACGGCGGGTCAACTCGATAACCTCCGTCCACGGGCAAAAATCGGCACAGGCAGTACCAGGCGTGCTATTCAACTGCTAGCTTGCCGCCCCGACCTTGAAACAGGCGTACTCCGGGGAAACATCGATACCCGACTTAGGAAGGCAGCAGATGGCACCTTCGATGGCATTATTATGGCCGCTGCTGCCCTCATACGCCTAGGCTGGGCCGATAAGATAACGCAATATTTGCCAATTGGATACTTCCTCCCTGCAGTGGGACAAGGAGCACTAGGAATTGAAATCAGGTCAGATGATTATGAAATAGCTGACCTGGTTTCCCCGGTAAATCATAAAGCAACGTGGCAGAGCATAATTGCTGAGCGGACGTTCCTGCGAGCCCTCGGCGGTGGATGTCAAACGCCAATCGCAGCTCTGGGCACAGCTTTGTCAAACAATACCCTGCGGCTAGAGGGAATGGTAGCAGGCACTAATAGCAAACGCATTTTGCGCAGTCGGGAGGAAGGTGACGCTAGAAATCCAGGGCAAATAGGTGTAAGACTGGCGCAGAAGATGATGAAAATGGGAGCTTCTGAATATATTTCCGAGGCGAAGCCTCAGTAAGACGGATTTCACAGCCACTTCTTTTTCCTGAAGTAGACCAACATGGAAATCCCCACTGAGAACATAACCAACAAGACTACTGGATAGCCCCAAGTCCATTCGAGTTCCGGCATGTGTCTGAAATTCATTCCATAGACACCGGCAAGGAAGGTCAGGGGCATAAATATGGTGGCAATAACAGTCAATACCTTCATAACCGAATTCAACCTGTTGCTGACACTGGAGAGATAGATGTCAAGCATCCCAGAGACAGTATCACGAAATGTCTCTATAGTATCAATTACCTGAATAGTGTGATCGTAGACATCTCGAAGATAGACAGCAGTCGTTTTCGTAACCAATTGCGACTCCGATCGCTCCAGACTGTAAATCACCTCCCGCAGAGGCCAGACGGACTTGCGCAAATACAGCATCTCTTTCTTTAAATTATGAATGCCCTGCAGCGTCTGCGAGGCAGGATTGGTCACCAATTCTTCCTCTATATCATCGATCCTCTCACCTAGCGTTTCTAGGACAACAAAATAGTTATCAATAACTATATCCATCAAAGAATAAGCAAGATAATCTGCCCCCATCGTCCTGATTTGACTACCATCTGTTCGGATTCGCTCTCTTATAGGATTAAAAACGTCTCCCGATGTTATGTCTTCCTGGAAAGAGAGCACGAAGTTAGACCCCAATACCAAACTCACTTGCTCACTAACCACTTCATTGTTCGCATTATCATAAGAAAGCATCTTGAGAACAATATAGATATACTTGCCGAAATCTTCTACCTTGGGACGATGGTCAGTATTCAGGATATCTTCCAAAACTAGCCGATGTAAGCCAAAACATTTACCGATTTCTTCCAGAACCTCAATTTGATGCAGACCATCGACATTTATCCAAGTTACAGTTGGTCTATCTCGATACTGATAAACCTCTTCAGCCTTTTTAAGCTTTCTTTCCTGGACTTGTGCCCCACCGTAATCGATAACTGTAATCTCAGCCTCACTTCGTTTTTCTCCTACATGAACAAGACTCCCCGGGGGGAGACCGATTCTATCGCTCCTTCCTTTAAACAGCCTAGACATACCTTTATTCCTTACGTATTAGCGATATTACGAACTCGACCTGACATTCCAAGTGAGATTGAGGTCAGCCGCATCTCCCTGAGATAGCTTGAGTGGCAACAGGACAACTAAACAACTCGCCTGATATATTTTCTCAATACCAGTTTCAGAGTTAGAGACACTTTCTACTGGAAATCGCCACAGCCCGACTCTTCGATCAGCAACTAATTCTAGCTCTATGTCCAAATTTTTGTTGCCCAACATTATTGTCTCGATTTCTAATAATTCACCAAAGGAATCGAGGTGGCTATCCTCTAAATAAATTCCAGGTGATTTATAATAGGCCTGCTCATTATGGCCACCGCCGAGAAGATTTATATTCCACTCGCTACCAAAGACAACCTCAACAGACATATCGCTCATGTTTTGTATCTTGTAATTAATCGTTATCTTTTTAGCGCTAGACACCAACTTTATCTCTTTCTGCACTTCAATAGGAAAGCGTTTATATTGAATCTCGATGCATCCGCTCCGGCGCAACAAGACATTACCCATTTTGCCTCTCCTCTTTATCCAGGATTCATAAGGGCTATGAATAAAATCACCCATCTCCTGATAAGAACCATCTGCAAATGTCTTAAGTTGAGTGTCCGAAGCAAAGAAATGGTCAATAAGACTGGAACGGGGATATTTGTCATATATCAAAAAGCTAGAAACCGAAATGTCCTTTACTTTAACAGCATCATGTATGCTGGGGATAACGCTATCACCTGATTGCACGTCGTCGGAGGGCATGTCTGCCAGTACATTATGGTAGGCCTCTGGCCTTCTCGCTAGCGTGCTTAACAGGTTATAGCAGTGGTTCCGAATATCCCACTCAAAAATAGAGCCGCCTTCCTCGGGGCTAATATAAATGGAGAAGGTATCACTCTCAATAAATAATTCATCAGCACCGTCACCATCAAAATCGGCCTTTTGACATTCCAACCATGATCGGCGCTGGTGAAGCACATTATCTGCCTTATTCTCAGCCCGGATAAGATTGCTATAAGTAACCGCCCTGATATCAGTGAGATAAACCCCACCAAAAACACCATGCCAGTAAGGACAATTGCATTGCGCCTTCCATAGCTCCATCAAGCCACAATCCTCTTGATTTCTAACTTTCGCTTGGTAGACCTTATGATGTACCCGAAGCATTTTCTTATGCATCCGATTTATCTCCGGGTATTTGACCAAGAAATTACGCCAAAATCCACTATTCATAAACTTAGTTATATCCGAACGGCCTTCGGCTTCTAAGCGCTTCTTGAGGCACGAATATTCCCATAAGACATCCGCTGGCAATGACCACTCCATCATCTCGTCATACGAAGCACAGGGCAGATAAACCCTACCCCGAGGTGGAAATATCCTGGCATATTCACCCACAGGGACCATATACAACCAATCGCTATTGCGCTCTACTTCACTGAAAAATTTGTCCACCCACCCATTTCCCCAACAGTGTTCATATGTTTCCGGCCAAACGCCGAATTTCTCTCCGTCGTCACCCAGTATAGCAATCCTAGATTCGTCATCCGAAGCTAAACTACGTAAATAGCTGATTACTTTTTCTACATCATGCCACGGTATAGAATAACGCAAATGTTTGCTAATGGGGAACACCTTTACCCGATACCCTTGTTCCTCAGTGTTATAGTAGCCCAGGAGGTCGCTATTATCCAATCCCACAGATTTAAAAGCAGTATCATCAACCAATGTCCATTCTATGCCTGCCTCTGCTAATATTTTCGCCAGATATGGTTCCCACACTCGCTCTGCTAACCAAAGCCCGCTTGTCTGGATGCCTAACTTATGATGAACAAAGTCGCTCATCTTGGCAATCTGTCCCAATTTATCGGCGTCTGGAATAGCCGGCAGAATCGGCTCATAATAAGCACCACCAATAACCTCCACCTGGCTTCGCTTCACTAAACTAGCCAACCGACGCAGAAATTCAGGATGTACCACTTCCAACCAATCGAGAAGACAGCCACTATAATGCAGGGAGAGCCTAACGGTAGGATGTCTCTCCAGCGCATCCACCATAGGCAGATATGCCCTCTGGTACGCTTCCTCAAAAACCCAAGGAAAGTTGCCCAGCGGCTGATGGTTATGGAGAGCTAGTGCTAAATATATCTGTGGCACTTATATATTTCACACCCGATTGCAATCAAAAATATAAGCAGCAGCACCGATTATGCCGGCATTATCGCCAAGGCGAGCCCTTAAGATACGAACAGTTTGCGCCGGCATTTGAAATGCCTTTTTTTTAGCCACTTCCCGAGCTGGCTTAAGCAGCATCTCTCCCATCTTAGACACACCACCACCAATAACTATCACATCGGGGTTAAAGATATTGATCAAATTTGCCAAGCCGATACCCAGATAATTTGCCGTTCTCGCTACCACCTGACAAGCTAAGGCATCACCCTGCTTGGCTGCCATCGCCACCGTTTTAGCAGTGATATCCCCAAACCTACCATCAACTAATGTCAAAATAGCACTAACTTCACCCTGCCCAAGCCGCCTTTCTGCCTCTTTAGCAATAGCAGTGCCTGAAGCTAATACTTCCAAGCAACCAGAATTACCACAATTGCATTTAGGGCCTTGGGGTTCTATAGTCATATGCCCTAACTCGCCAGCACAACCATCGGTCCCAAGATAAAGTTCGCCGGCCATAATGATGCCACCACCGATACCAGTACTTACTGTAAGATAGATAAGGTTATCTACGCCTTTACCATTTCCAAAACGGTGCTCCCCTAACGCGGCAGCACTGGCATCATTAATGATATAAACAGCTATACCAAGTTCGTTAGCTAAAATATCCCTCAAAGGAATATCACGCCAACCCGGTAAATTAGGTGATGTCTTTATGACGCCATTTATGGTATCTATAATGCCGGCAGCGGCCACTACAAGGCCACACAGATTGGAGGTCTTAATCCCAGTCTTAGCCAAAACTGCATCTATATCAGACAACATCCGATTGATGACGGCCTCAGTGCCATCGTTAGCCAGGGTCAAGCAGTAGTTGCGAGATACTACACTCCCATCGGGGATAACAACCGCTGTAATTATTTTCGTCCCACCCAAATCTACAACTAAGGCTGCCTTATGGCTATTATGCATCATAACCCTTTAGCCCCGCAATGCCTTGTGATAAATAGACTCGTACTTTCTAGCCGAAGATTGCCATGAGAAATCAATGGCCATTATCCTCTTCATAATCCCATGCCATTTTTTTCTCTGTGTAAAATAGGCAGTTAGCGCTCGATTTAGAGTAACAATCATAGCGTCAACATTATAGTCACGGAATACAAAACCATTGCCCTCACTTAGGTCCGGCGTTAAGTCATGGACAGTGTCCGCTAAGCCACCGGTGCTGCGAACTACGGGAACAGTACCGTAACGCATAGCTACCATTTGTCCTAGCCCACATGGCTCGAAACGAGATGGCATCAAATACATATCACTGCCTGCATATATTAGATGAGCAAGAGCATCGTCAAAGGCGAAAAAAGCAGCCACTCTTTGTGGATAACGTTCAACTGCCTGCTTCAGCAACTCATGATAACGTTCTCTGCCCTTGCCCAAGATAATCAATTGCACCTTAGTATCCCTGACTAGAGAATCAATTCCCTCAAGCAAGATGTCCAACCCTTTTTGTTCATCAAGGCGAGTCACCATGCCAACAATAGGAATATCAGCATCTTTTGTAAGCCCAAAACGCTCTTGCAAAGCCAATTTGTTGATGACTTTGGCACTTAAAGCTGAGAACCTATATCTAGCCGGTATCAAACCATCACTGGCAGGATTATACTCTTCATAATCTATACCGTTAACGACTCCAAAGAGCTTCTCGCTACGATATCGCAGAAATTGGTCAAGGCCGTTACCATATTCTGGTGTTAAAATTTCTTTTGCGTAAGTCTTGCTGACCGTGGTTACTGCGTCCGCACAGAGTACTCCCTGTGCCATAAAGTTCAGTGGAGGTACGGGTGCGCCCGATGGCCCAGAATCCCAGTATTCCTGCAACCCGGAAGCAGATAAAAAAGCAGTATCAAAAGACCCTTGGTAAGCCAAATTATGAACCGTAAATACTGAGGCATAACAAGAGTTACTTTTATTCAGCCACATTGGAATCAACGCAGTGTGCCAATCATGACAATGGATTATCTCAGGTTGCCAATCCAATCTAGGCATTATTTCCACTACAGCGCGACAAAAGAATAGGAAACGCTGTAAATCATCTTTGCCATATATTTCACAGGAAATGGAATAGTCATAGCTATCCACCAGATAAACAGTGACTCCTTCAGGTAACGTGGTAACTCTCAAGGTAATAGGCTTGACAGCCTGTGTATTTTGTATGTCCAAATCGTCAATAACAGATTTAATATGATATTTCACAGGGTCTATAGTACCATACCTGGGCATTATCAATCGCACGTCGTGACCGATTCGGTTCAAAGCTTTGGGCAAAGAACCGATAACCTCACCCAAACCACCTACCTTAGCTAATGGAGCAGCTTCCGCGGCAACGAAGAGGATTTTCATTACATGTTTTGTTTGCCAAGTTCGGCAAAATAGCGGTAATCGATATCGGGGAAAATCTTATCCAGTTCCCAAAATTCTTGGCACTTGGTCATCGCTAATTCATCAGTTTGGTCTAATTCAGCGAATCTGGTAAGTTTATCAAAACGATCCACATGCTCTAAAAAACGATGTCTGGCATAATCTGCAGCCTGTCCAGTTGTAATCAAAAATGGCCAGTCACTCGACTGCAATAATAGCAACTCCCTAGCCGCTTGATTAAGGAGATCCTTCAGCTTCCCCGTTGCATTTAGATGCTTCTCTGCGAGCTTCTCCATTTTCATTTCCGCCCAATGAATACCCCCCTGCCCATCACCATCACCATCCCACATCCATTTATTATCTACATTATGCCAGGTGAAATCGTCACCATCTAGACCCCACGAACCTTCAGACAAAGCTATCACATCCTCTGGGGGATGCTGAGTTACGAACTCGTGCGCAGTAGTCAACTGCACTAACTCACTCTGGGAAAGATGCCGCAAAACATGCTTTAACCAATCAACGCCTTCAAACCACCAGTGCCCAAAAAGCTCGGAATCATAGGCAGCAGCGATAATGCCGAACTTTCCCGTTTCCTGATAAAAGTTGGTAATTAAATCCTCAACCAAGCGAGCATAATGAGCACTATGGCCGGCCACGCGCTGTGCAGCCCAATATGGGTCGTAGTATTCCTTGGTACCCAGATCTACCTTGGCGCCGGTTACCTTCCAATACTGAAGACCGGAAATACCATCTTTCTTATGAAATTCCCGGTAATTATAATCGCCTGGGTATCCCCACTCAGCAGACCAGACCTGCATACCGGTGCGGTTATCCCTGCCTAAGACAGCAACTTCAAGTAATTCCGAATCTGCCGAACGTACCCAATATGGCAAAAATGTAGTCCTTAGTGTCGGCTCAGTATGTGGCAGCAAAGGCACATAATAACGCTTGCCTATACTACCATAAGGGCCATGTACCGGCTCTCTTGCCTTGCCCACCGGCTCGCCACCTTCTACCAGATGAGTCTCGGCGAAGAAACAGCCCATGTTAAGGTCGGCAATAAACCTTTCTAATCCGGGCCTCTTGTATTTCCTCCCATGGCTAGTATCGAAGACAGCCGGACGATATCCGCATTCAGGCAGCCACACCGAATATGGGTATGTGCCAAAATGCCGCTTATAGCTTTCTCTACCGATTCTAAGCTGTGCATAAATAGAGGAATCGCGCTTCAACAATGGCAGATATGCATGTGTAGCTGAGCTGGTGACTATTTCAATACAACCTTCGTCCTGCAATGTTTTAAATGCGGCAACTATATTGCAAGCAAACCTGTTATGGAAGCTATCCTGTATCTTCTGATATCGATCGAGGTAAAACTTGGCTAAATATACAAGATGCGTCTCTCCTGCTTTGACGAATCGCTTCACATCATTTTGAGCACGATTAATCTTCTCATCTATGAATTCACCCAGATGAGCAATAATTAAGGGATCTGCTAGTTGCTCAACCAGAACTGGTGTAATGCCCAGTGTCAATTTGAAAGAACAACCTTCCTGCTTTAAATCATAAAGGGCATCAAGCAAAGGTATATAAGTTTCTGAGGCTGCTTCATGAATCCATTCTTCCCCATGAGGCCAACGACCAGCGCTACGGCAATATGGAAGATGGCTATGCAAAACAAAACTGAAAGCACCAACTGTCATTTTATCTCCTATATCAGACGGCGTCCCTGGCTTTTCTTGAATATTGTCTCCCCACTCGGCACGGAATCGGAGACAAAATCACTGTTTTCGACCCAGCAACTAATCTTACAGTTTCGCCCAATTCTAATGTTTCCTGGGATCCTTGCGCCTTTACCCACGATCGTTATTCCAGTATTCAGATGGTCAGGTTCCTTCGTATTAGCTGTGAAATCATCACCATACCCAACACAACTTCCTGAACCAACCCACACCAGTTTATCAATTATTGACCTATCAACAATAGCACCCTTACGTACCGTAGTATCATCAAAGATGATCGAATCTCTCACCACGGCATCTTCTTCTAAAAGCACCCTCGGAGAAATAATCGAATTCTCTACACAACCATTGACGATAGCACCATCAGATATCAAGCTTCTTATCACCTTTGCCTTTGGTCCTACCTTAACCGGCGGCAGATTCCGGTGAACAGTCTGCACCTCAGTCTCTGGATCATAAAGGTTCAGCACAGGCAACTCAATAATTAAGTCCATATTGGCTTGCCAGTATGATTCAACAGTGCCCACATCACGCCAATAACCACGGAACCTGTAACCGAAGACTCTGAGTTTCCCTATAACCTCGGGCAAGATGTCCTTTCCAAAATCATGGCCGCTGTCTTTATTGTTGGCATCCGCTCCGAGGCACTCGAAAAGAACATCCTTATTGAAGATATATATACCCATGGAAGCAAGGTCGCTCTTAGCCTCCTCTGGTTTCTCTTCAAAACGAACTATGCGTTCATTATGGTCAAGGGTAATAATGCCAAACCTGGAACACTCCGATTTAGGTACTTCGGTCACGGCCACAGTGACATCAGCATTTCGATTACGATGGATAGCTATCATATGGTCGTAGCGCATGGTATAGATATGGTCCCCAGACAGAATAAGGACTTCATCTATTCGCTGGTCTTCAAGGTAGTAGAGGTTCTGGTATACAGCGTCAGCTGTGCCTTTATACCAGCCTCGACTTGACTGGCTCATGAACGGTTGCAACAAAACAACCCCACCGCTTGCTCTGTCCAGATCCCACGGCCTGCCGATACCAATATGTTGAGCCAAAGAACGAGGATTAAATTGGGTAAGAACAGCAACATTATTAATATTAGAATTAGCACAATTGCTCAGTGTGAAATCGATAATGCGATACCTGCCACCAAAAGGCACTGCTGGCTTGGCGCGTTCTGCAGAGAGTATGCTCAACCGCTCACCTGCACCACCAGCTAAAATCACAGACATTACCCGTCTCATAAATCACCTCGCCATTAGCTTTCACTTATATTTTAGCCCAAATATATCCTATCTGTCGATAATTAAAAAACCTATTGCATATAGAGGTCATTTAGCAACAGCGTAGCCCAAAGGATAGGCAAAAGCAGATGCTCCAATCTACACATTGGTGTAAGCAAAGTTCATAAACAATCTCTTGCGTATGTGTTTGACGCGCTGTTACAAAAAGTGCTAAACTACGTCGGTTTTTTGACTAGGAACAAGCACACTTAGCAACGAAATTCTTAGAAGGAGGTACTATGGTACAAATTCCCCCACTCTTTTGGATCGTGCCTGCTGCCGGACTTTTGACACTCATCTTTGCCATCTGTCTGGCAGTAAGCGTCATGCGCCGACCTACAGGCACACCAAAAATGAAGGAAATCGGCGACATGATTTTTCAAGGCGCATGGGCATTCCTTAAAAGGCAGTACAGCACTATCGCAATTTTTTCAGCGGTAGTTGCTGTCATACTCGGCGTGGTTGTCGGTTTATTGCCACCTGAGGGAGCGCTACAAAAAGCCGGCTATAACCCATTCAATATCGGCTTGTTCACTGCGATTGCCTTCTTGGCAGGTGCCATTTGTTCTGGGGTTTCAGGCTTTATCGGTATGTACATAGCGGTTAAATCCAATGTCCGTTGCGCCGCCGCTGCGCAAAAAAATCTGACGGAAGCAGTCAAGGTAGCACTGCATGGCGGTGCCGTATCAGGTTTCTTAATCACTGCACTCAGCCTCATTGGCGTTACCGGAATCTTCTTTGCCTTCGGTGGAGCCAATACTCCAGAGCTTTCCCCTCACCTTATTGTAGGTTTTGGATTTGGCGCCAGCTTTGTGGCACTGTTCGCCCAGCTTGGAGGTGGTATTTACACCAAAGCTGCTGATATGGGCGCTGACCTGGTGGGCAAAGTTGAAGCCGGCATTCCCGAAGACGACCCCCGAAACGCCGCTGTTATCGCTGACCTGGTCGGTGATAACGTCGGTGACTGTGCTGGCCGCGGTGCTGACCTGTTCGAATCAACGGCTGCCGAGAACATCGGTGCCATGATACTAGGTGTCATCGCTTACTTAGCTACCCACAATGTGGCATGGGTTCTGTTCCCACTTTGTATTCGTGGCTTCGGTATGATTGCCAGCATGATCGGCCTAATGGTCGTAAAGGCAAAAGAAAACGAGAATGCCATGAATGCATTGAACCGCGGCTACTTTGTCTCTATTGCACTATCCATCATCGGTTTAGCCATAACTGTCTACTTCATGCTGTTCAATGATCCCAAGTTCGGCGGGGCAAATATTTGGTGGCTGTTCGGTGCCGGCATGGTCGGTATAATCGCCAGCGTAGCCATCATCTATGTAACTCAGTATTACACCGAGTCACGCTATAAACCGGTTAAAGACATCGCCGAAGCATCCAAAACTGGACCTGCTACCAACATCGTTATGGGTGTAGCAGTTGGCTTTGAAACAACATTAGCGACTGCCATTGTTATCGGCGCTGCTCTGATGCTGTCCTACTGGTTTGGCTCTATGAGCGGCATACCCGGAGCCGGTGCTTTCGGCACCGCCGTTGCTACCATGGGCATGTTGATGACCTGCCCCTACGTGCTATCCATGGATACTTTCGGCCCCATTACCGATAATGCCAACGGCATCAATGAAATGGCTGGAGCCGGCAAAGAAATCCGCAAGATCACCGACCGCCTCGATGCTGTAGGCAATACTACCAAGGCACTAACCAAAGGTTACGCCATGGTCTCGGCTGGACTAGCTGCATTCCTGCTCTTCCAGGCCTACCTCGACAGAGTAGCCTTCCTCAGAGGAGGCACTTTCGATGTCATTAACATAGCCCGCATTGAGGTTTTTGTTGGTGCGCTGCTCGCTGCTATGATTGTTTACCTTTTCAGCTCCTTAGCAATCAAGGCGGTGGGACGAACTGCCAGTAAGATCATCACTGCAGTACGCGAACAATTCAGAGCCCATCCTGGTATCATGGCCGGCACTGAGAAACCTGACTATGGCGAAATCGTTGATATCACCGCTAAAGCCGGACTTAGGGAAATGATTCTGCCTGGTCTTATTCCAGTACTGGCGCCTGTAATCATTGGCTTGCTCTTCAAATACCTGTCCAAAAGCTATGATGCTGCTCAGGTAGTAGCTGCACTGCTCATGGTTGGCACTATCTCAGGCATCATGCTTGCCTCATTCATGAACAACGGCGGTGGCGCCTGGGACAACGCCAAGAAGATGATTGAAGACGATCAGCTTAAAGACGATAAGGGTAATGTGCTTGGTAAAGGTTCCGATGCTCATAAAGCTGCCGTGGTCGGCGATACCGTAGGTGACCCATTCAAAGATACTGCTGGCCCATCACTTCATGTATTGATTAAGCTGCTGAGCACTATCACACTAGTACTCTGCCCGTTGTTTGTTTAAAAAGTCGAAGATAAAAGCCTTTTTAGAGAAAACAAGAGGTTAAATTTAGAAGGGGCAACTACCTGAGAAAGGGGTTGCTCCTTCTCTCATCTCCAATAGTAGTCGCAGGACCATGACCCGGGTAGACAACAGTGTCATCAGGTAAAGTCATCAGCTTATTTTGAATGCTATCCATCAACTGAGCATAGCTGCAGCCAGGAAAATCCGTCCTGCCAATGCTAGAGTTGAATAGTGTATCTCCGCTAAAGACCACCCCATGCCCCACTATGCTAATGCCACCTGGACTATGACCCGGAGTATACAATACAGTAAAATATAAATCACCTATGTCGAGCTTGTCGCCATCTTTGAGCAGTTTTTTCGGCTCTGGTAGATGCCCAAAAGAGCCCGCCATCATTGAAGACGCCAACTGATGAGAGAGCGCACCAAATCCGCCTTCACCTTCTTCTTCATGAACAGCAAAATCGGCTCCAGTGCTATCGCAGACTTCCTTAATAGCACCGGTATGATCAGGATGGAGATGAGTAGCCACGACTAAATTTATAGACAATCCCAATTTGTCTATCGTCCTCAAAATAGCCTCCCCATCGGCCCCTGGGTCTATAACCATCCCCTGTTTGGTTGATTCCGAGCCTATAATAAAGCAATTACTGGCAAAAGGACCAACTACCAGTTGTTTCAAAATCATGTTTACTTCCTACTATCAGGCTATTCGAGACAGCCCATGAAAGAAAGGCATTCCATTTAACCGAACCCCAAACCTTAAGTTGACCTTATCTCTTCGCGCATGAACCTGATATAGGAGACGGCAAAACACAGAGCAGTCAAAGCTATCAGACTGGTTAACTGAGGCCAGATGATAAGGAGACTTTGGCTAAAAGATAATGGATTCGGTTCTACTAAAACTCCTGTCAACTCCCTATATTGCTGGATTGCAGCCCAAAGCGCAGGATGGTTTGGGATAAGCATCACCTGTATTGCTCCTCCATACAGGCTAATTGGAGAGACGCGACTAATCAGAATAGCTTGCTCAATCGGAACCGTAGCACCAACGATGACTAAAAGAAAGAAAAATATCCACATGGCTATCGATGCCAAAGCTGAGGTAGCTATGCGACGGAAAAACACAGAAAACAGGATAGCCAGGGACATCCAGAAAGCACCATAAATTATACTAATGAAAACGAATCCAATTAGCCTGAAGATCTCCTCAGCCATCGGAGGTACACCGATCATGTACAACCCCATGCCCGCAACTAACGCTACAATGCCCAATACAAGTATTGATAAGGTGATAATGCCTGCCAAGAATTTACCGTTGATCACTGAATCACGGTAGAGAGGCTGTGACAGAAGCCTGCTCAGCGTGCCGTTTGCGCGTTCGCTGTTTATAGCATCAAAGCCAAGCGTGATACCAACAATAGGCAGTATAAAAAAAGGAAAGAGCGTCTGAAAAGATAAGAATGAGGTTTCTCCAGACGCGAATAGTTTGAGAAAGACGAACTGTGTAGCATCAGTTACCTCACTCCTTATGTTTTGAGCAGCCATACGAATAATCATCACCCCGGCTACATAAACCAAAAGTGATAATATGATGAAGCGCCAGCTGCTAAAATGATCAGCCAACTCTTTCCAGCAAACTACAAACAACCTAGACATAGTTAAGACTCCCTGAAATACTTCAAGTAGATTTCTTCCAGCCCGTATTCCTCGATCTTCATCTGAACCAGTAGACTGCCACTATCGACCACCGCCCTGGCCACTTGAGGCCGTAGGTCATCATTACAGCTCACAAGTAATAAATCATTGGAGCTTTCCACATCTATCACACCATTAATGCTTTTTATGGCATCAATGAGTTTAGTAGCAGGGTCCGCCACTTGAAGCTGTATCCGGAACTTGCCACCCCCCAGCGACTCCCTACCAAGTTGTTCTACAGAACCTTCAAGCACCAAATGACCTTTGGCTAGTATGCCAACCCGGTTGCAGACCTTCTGTACCAGATGCAGTTGGTGAGATGATAGGACAACTGTCATCTTCTTTCTTGCCATATCCGTTATCAACGAAAGAATTTGGTCAACGCCTTCAGGATCTATACCTGAAGTGGGTTCATCGAAAAAGGCAACCTTGGGGTCTTTAATCATCACATCAGCAATTCCTAGGCGCTGCTTCATACCGTGGGAAAACTTACCAACTTTCTTTTCAGCATCCTTAGCTAATCCAACCATCTCCAGCAATTCACTCATTTTTCGCGCTGCTTCTTCCCGAGACAGACCGTTCAGCCAAGCGGTATAGTCCAAGTTTTCTCTGGCAGTTAAATCATCGTAGAAGCCGATTTTTTCTGGCATATAGCCAACAATGCGTTTCACTTTGAGTGGCTCTCTAATGGGATCATAGCCATAGACGCGAGCTGTGCCCGATGTTGGCTCAGTAAGTCCCAATAACATCAATATGGTCGTAGTCTTACCTGCCCCATTAGGTCCAAGAAAACCGAAAACCTCGCCTTCATCGATGCGTAAATTCAGTTTATCCACCGCCACGAAATCGTGATATCGCTTGGTTAACTTTTCAGTTTCAATGACTGCCTGTTGGCTCATAGGACTTACCGCCTGCCTAAGCGCATAAACATCACCGCTAGGCCCATAATCACTAGAACTACGATGCCTACACCCACCCAACCCCAGATTGTAGGCGTAAGCACGGTGGTCCTCATCTCCATACTAGCAAAGGCAATTTTTGCATCAGGTTCAGCCGAAATGCTAATTATATAGTCACCAGCAATAGTTTTGGGTGACGGCTTTATGTTAACTTCTGCCTCGCGTGTGTCACCAATCTTCAGTAAATCTATCTTCTCCGGCTTAAAGGTCACGCTCCAACCAGAAGGCATGCCTCTTATATCCGAGCTAAAAACGATATTGTTCAGGTCAGCAGTGCCAGTATTGGTCACCTTAATAGTAAAATAATTATCGCTCCCAGCAGTTGCATCAGTATTAAACCGACCTGTGGCCGGGTCCAAGCTAAGATTGTACTGAGCAGTGACTACAGCCTTGAGCTGAATACTGCCCTTTATCGTCCCTGAACTAGCCTCTACAGTTACAGAATACTCACCGGGCTCTGGCACCAGATAGGCATATGCTGGTCTTACAGTGACCTTAATAGTATCAGGGTAATTCTTGGTAGGGTCAAGACGGATAGCTCTTATTTCCCCACCCTCGCCATAGCCCGGGGCGATAGAAGCAGTAAAACCCTGCGGCACAGTAACACCAAGATCAAAAGTACGCGGCTCCTTACCGCCGCTATAGCTCAAATCAACATCGTAACTAAAGGAACTGCCTGCATAGCTGCTTATAGTGGGATATTTAGAGTCAAGCTTAATTTGCTCTTCGGTACTTGCCGCCTGGCTTGGGACAAATGAAGACGTGCTTACGGCATCTTTAGACATTGCAAAAGCAGCAGGCTGAGCTAGTAGTCCCCCAATCAATGCCATGAATAAGATCAGACATGCAACATAACAGACCGCTTTGAACTTGCCCATAAGATTTAAACCTCCAACTTAGAATTAGAACTCCATACGAAAACAGAAATTCAAACAAAAAACATAAGCTACAAACATATGAGTTTATCTCGAATAATCTTAAGTGTCAAATTCGTGCAACCGAACACTAGCCAGCCCCAGCCCTATACTTCTGCCGGAGATTCGGTTTTTCAATTTTGCCCGTGGGGTTTCTGGGCACCTTATCAAATATAATACGTCTTGGTCGGACATACCGGGCTAGATTCTCCTCACAAAACATTGTCATTTCTTCCTCGGTAAGAGTCATACCGGGTTTAGGATCAACGATGGCTACGGCTATTTCTCCGAGACGTTCATCTGGCACCCCGATCACTGCTACATCATAAACTTTGGGATGATTATGTATAACTTCCTCCACTTCAACCGGATATATATTTTCGCCGCCAGTAATAACAACGTCTTTTTTCCTATCCACCAGATAAATAAAGTCCTCATTGTCCATCCTGACCATGTCACCAGTGTACAGCCATCCATCTTTGACCGTCTCTGCCGTCCTCTCCGGGTTCTTATAATACTCTTTCATAACACCACAACCTTTAACCAGCAACTCACCAACCTCACCTTGGGCAGCATCTTCGCCTTTATCATTAACAATGCGAGTCTCCCAACCATAGCCAGCTTTGCCAATAGCCCCTGTCTTCCTCTCATTTCCGATTCCCAAATGCACACATCCCGGCCCCGTTGCCTCAGTCAGCCCATAGTTAGTGTCATATTGCATACCAGGAAAGTATTCTTTCCAACGGTGAACTAATCTGGGAGGCACAGGCTGAGCTCCAATATGCATAAGCCGCCAGCAACTCAGGTCGTAGTCATCTTTTTTCAGCTCTCCTCTATCTATATCTACCAACATATCATGTGCCCAGGGCACCAGAAGCCAGACAATTGTCCCTCTCTCTTTATGAACCGCTTCGAATATAGCACGAGGTGAAATCTCCGTTAATATGGTCGCTCTACTGCCAACCAGTAAACTGCCGAACCAATGCATCTTGGCACCGGCATGGTACAGGGGCGGGATAAGGATAAAATTATCCTCACGCGTTTGGAAATGGTGTGCCTGCTCCACCACAGCAGCGCATGCCATATTACTATGAGTCAGAAGTATAGGCTTAGGGTCTCCCGTCGTGCCAGAGGTAAAATACAAACCACAGGCATCTTCGCCACTCAGCTTGATATTTATAGGCTTTGGAGAAGCGGCATCTCTTACATCATCGTATTTATCCATATTCTGGGAGACACCATCACCGACAAGAACATAGTGCTGTATAGTGGTTAGCTGTGAACGGATGGCCTCTACCCTTTCAATAAACTCCGGACATAGAAACATCGCCTTGGCCTCAGCGATACCAGCACAATACTTCAAATCCTTGCTGGTAAACCTGAAATTCAGAGGAACCGCCCAAGCGCCTATCCTGATGATGCCGAAGTAAATTTCCAACCAACTAAGGCAATTCATCATCCAGTGTATCACCTTGTCTCCCTTGACTATTCCTCGTGTCCTGAGCGCATTAGCTACCCTGTTCGCCCGGTCATCGAGTTCCTTCCAAGTCAACTCGTTGCGCACTTCTTTGCTTGGACTTAGCTCAACGAGCGCAATATCATGAGGATACAATTGAGCATTCCGGGCTAAAAGCTCCGATATAGTTGTCATTTGAAACATTTACTCTGATGAACTTGAACTAATATTATTAGGTAAAAACCGAACTAAATAAAGAGCATAGCAATCAAATCTATGACCTGTCAAATGTTAGGAGTTTTTGAAAAGCGTCCCCTTGGGAGATCCTTTAATGGGCAGGCGACCGACTGCATAATTCGGTTATCCTGCCATATTCGCATCTCTAAGGTGTCCCTCTCTATATAAGGAATCAGAGGAACGCCAACATCCTCTCTCATTAGCACATTCGGCACTACTATCTCATGGTTAAATAGAGCAAACAATCTTGTCTTGTCTTATCAATTCCCAAAGTCTCTTCAATTTCTGGCCTATCCAACATCCCCTAACAGTATGCCTCTAACTATACTTTCAACTGCTCAGCAATAAACTATGTATCTGATCCATAACATTCCCCTTTCCTGAGGGAATGTATCACTAGAGTTCACTTTTAAAAAGTTTTGAAGACTGGGGAAAAACCATCCTTGACGATCCAGATATTCTTCAAGGTATTTTACCGAGCTTTTTACCATGTCTATGGTTTTGGTACTTTTGGCCTCCGACCGAGCACAGAGATAGTAGCCTACAACCAAGCACGTCAACTCGGTTTTTGACAAGGCAGGCACCCCTCTTTGACCAAGGGGAATTTTTGGGCTAGAATGAAGTGTTTTCGCGGGAGTAACTCAGTGGTAGAGTTCCTGCCTTCCAAGCAGGCTGTCGCGGGTTCGAGTCCCGTCTCCCGCTCCATAGATTCAAAATCAGATTAGAGCCCGCCTGAAAACAGTTCCTTTACTTCATAATGACCCTAGCTTGTAAAGACACTCAGGGATTGACTTCCCCACCATATCCAGCAATGCCCCACTGGCCCAGGCTGGAGGATAACAGGGTTTATTCAGTCTAATACATCGATCCAACCTCGCAAGAAGCACAATTTAGTTTGCCGATTACGTCGTAGAACTCGGGGATATAGCCTAGCTTCTTATAGGCTTTTACCAAGGTAGTTTTTATTTTTTCTGCTTGTCCAATATATCCACTTAGCGTAGATATTTTCATCTGGACGGTTTTATTAGTCTTCATTTCTTATGGCAAAGCGACACTAAGAGAATCAACAGTATTCCCATGAATCTCAAGATAGTTGTATAATGAAAAAACCTAAATGATGTCAAAGACGTAAACAAATGATGTTGGAAAAGCGTTGTCCCTATTGTCACGGGCAAGGTTCAGTACAAGACTCTTTAGGAGTTGCACCACGCAAAGCTTGCCCGGTATGTATGGGCAGAGGACATAACCTAGTTCCCAGAGATGCACACCTCTGTGCCTACTGCCGAGGCAGCGGGCATGCACCGAGGAGAGTCGAAGAAACACCATGCCCCGATTGCGGTGGCATTGGTTCGGTTTGGTAAACGAACGCATATTGACAAAATATAAAATATAATCTATCATTGAAATTGCCATCGACCGCAAGGCGGTGAGCACTCTAATTTCGGACAACTGAATAAGTAGCAGGACCGCTTGGATCCACTGTGACCGAGACGGAGAATAGTAGGGTATATGTTTAAGCCTTCTCGGCCAGCCGAGAAGGCTTTGTTGTTTTAACGGCAATGTATAACTCAGTAACGGACGTTCCGGGCATGAAAGTAGGGCACTACACCGACAAGAAGGCAATCACCGGTTGCACAGTAATCCTTTGTGAAAACGGAGCCATTGCCGGGGTCGATGTCCGAGGCTCAGCGCCCGGAACCAGGGAGACAGACCAGCTCCGTCCCATGAACTTTGTAGAAAAGGCTCAGGCGATACTGCTCAGCGGAGGCAGCGCCTTTGGCCTTGACGCCGCCGGCGGCGTAATGCGATATCTGGAAGAGAGAGGATTCGGTCACCAAACATCGGTAGCCATGGTACCCATCGTTCCAGCAGCTATCATCTTCGATTTAAATATAGGAAACTCAAAAGTCAGGCCGGGCGCTGAAGAAGGCTACCAGGCTTGCCTGGATGCCAGCGACAAGGGAGTTGCCGAAGGCTGTGTAGGAGCCGGCACCGGTGCCACAGTGGGCAAGATACTGGGTATAGAAAGGGCAACCAAAGGTGGGCTGGGCACAGCCAGTCAACAAATAGGCAGTGGCATCATCGTTGCTGTCCTAGCAGTGGTCAATGCTGTAGGAGACATCAGCAATTATAAAACAGGAAAGCTTGTAGCTGGCCCCCGCGAGGAACACAACAAAGGCTTCCTCTGCACCGCCGAATTGCTGAAACATGCATATAAGATGCAAGACGGCCTGGGCAATAATACTGTCCTCGGTGTGGTAGCTACCAATGCATACCTGACCAAGGCGCAAGTTAATAAGCTGGCGCAGATGGCACAGGATGGCATAGCCCGGGCTATCAATCCCAGCCATACCATGCACGATGGCGATGTCATATTTGCCCTGTCTTATGGCACCAAAGCGGCTGACGTGACGGTCCTGGGGTCAATCGCTGCTGACCTAGTGGCAGACGCCATATTGAGAGCCGTCGAAAAAGCTGAAACGCTGGGTGGAATACCAGCGATAAAGGAGGTGAACTAATGGGCAAAAAGACACTGACCATAGGTTTCATCGGTGCCGGGATAACCGGCACATCTCTAGCGGTACGGCTTGACCAGCAGGGATACCGCATAACCGCTGTATACAGCAGGACTTTAGCATCAGCAGAGCGGTTAGCAGGAAGGATAGCAGGCTGTCGGGTATACCAGACGGCACAAGATGTGGCTGATACCGCCAAACTTGTTTTTATAACTACGCCTGATGATGCTATCGCCAGGGTGGCAGCTGAAGTTAAATGGTACGCCAGGCAAACTGTGGTACACTGCAGCGGTGCTCATTCCAGCGGTATTCTGGAACTAGCTGAGCATTACGGCACTAATACAGGATGTTTTCATCCGCTGCAAACCTTTGCTGGCATAGACCAGGCTATAGACAATATACCTGGCTCAACCTTTGCACTTGAAGCCCAAGAACCACTCCTGACTACACTTAAAAATATGGCTACCGATCTTGGCGGGGAATGGGTGATACTTCAGCCCGGCAACAAAGTGCTGTATCACGCGGCAGCCGTTTTTGCCTGTAACTATCTGGTGACACTGGTCAAGTTAGCTACCGACCTATGGCAAACCTTCGGCATCCCGCAGGAACAAGCCACCAGAGCACTTATGCCGCTGCTGCGCGGGTCGCTTAATAATATCGCCAATGTTGGCATACCCAATTGTCTCACCGGGCCTATCGCCCGGGGCGATTCAGGCACTATCAAGAAGCATTTGAATGCTTTAGAAAACGCTGAGTCTCCGTTGCTCGATATCTATCGGGAACTGGGACTTAATACCATACCCATCGCCCTGGAGAAAGGCAAAATCGACGCCCAGCAAGCAGCAGATCTGCAGAATTTATTACAGGAAACTCTCATCAAAGTAAGGAGGTAGCTATGAGAACAATGCTCAGATGTAAAATCCACCGCGCCCGGGTTACACAATGCAATGTGGACTATGAAGGCAGCATCACCATCGACAGGCGATTGATGGAAGCAGCCGACCTCCTTCAGTATGAGCGGGTCGACATATTAAATATCAACAACAGCGCCAGGTTCAGCACCTATGTTATCGAGGGGAAAATAGATTCGGGCGAAATTTGCCTCAATGGCGCTGCCGCCAGGCTGGTGGCCAAAGGCGACATTGTCATCATCCTGTCCTATCACGATGTGCCCGACAATGAAGCAGCTACAACTATCCCCAGGCTGGTTTACGTGGACGCAAATAACAAAATAGTTGGAACAAAAGGTGAAAAAGACTGGGCCAAGGACCTGATATCGTCCCTTTGAGGAGGTGACAATATGCGTGTCACTATCAATGATATAAAACATATGAAGGCGAAACATGAGAAGATAGCCATGCTTACCGCCTACGACTATTCCACAGCCAAATTGGTCGACGAAGCGGGGGTACCATTGATTCTGGTGGGAGATAGTCTGGGCATGGTGCTACTGGGGTATGATTCAACGATACCTGTAACTATAGACGAGATGATTCACCACACCAAGGCGGTAACCCGTGGCGCCAAACAATCTTTAGTGATAGGCGACATGCCCTTTATGACATATCATACCAGCACTTCCGATGCCCTGCGCAATGCCGCCCGTTTCATGCAGGAGGGAGGAGCCCAGGCAATTAAACTGGAAGGTGGTGTAACAGTAGCTGATACGGTAAGGCGGATTGTCGAATGTGGCATCCCTGTTATGGGACACATTGGCTTGACTCCGCAATCTGTGCATCAACTAGGTGGACATAAGGTGCAAGGCAAAACGCCGGAAACGGCTGAGCTACTGCTCAAAGATGCCCGTGCCCTGGAGCAAGCCGGGACATTTGCCGTAGTCCTGGAGACAGTGCCAGCGCAGCTCGCCAGGCTGATAACCGAGAAAATAAGCATCCCTACCATCGGCATCGGTGCCGGCCCCTACTGCGATGGTCAGGTGCAGGTAATCAACGACCTGCTAGGCATGTTCTCCGACTTCGTGCCCAGACACGCCAAACAGTATGCCAAGCTCGCCGACACCATCAAATCCGCCATCGGTGATTATGTAGGAGAAGTCAAGTCTGGCAAATTCCCCACAGCAGCACACAGTTCATCAATTGATGAAAGCTTGCTTGAAGAGTTATCCCGTTCATAAAAGCCGTGAAGCTAGCCAGCACCATATCCGAAATGAAATCCCTGCTGGGGAAAAGCCTCGGCTCCGTGGGATTCGTCCCCACCATGGGCTATCTCCATGGAGGACATCTGACTCTGGTCAGGCAAGCACGGGCGGAAAACGAGGTGGTGATAGTCAGCATATTCGTAAACCCTACTCAGTTCGGTCCCAAAGAGGACTTCAAAGCATACCCTCGCGACCCGGAACGTGACCTTGCCATGCTGGAAGGCGAGGAAACTGACGTTGTTTTTATGCCATCAAGTGAGGAAATGTATCCCCAGAACTATAATAGCTGGGTAACGGTGGACAAAATCACCGATATTCTCGAAGGTAACTACCGTCCCGGGCATTTCAAAGGGGTAACCACGGTGGTCGCCAAGCTATTCAATATCGTAGAGCCAAACAAAGCCTATTTCGGGCAGAAAGACTACCAGCAGGCCACAGTAATCAAGAAAATGGTAAGCGACCTCAACATGAACCTGGAAGTCGTCGTAGCTCCTACCGTCCGGGGAAAAGACGGGCTGGCAATGAGCAGCCGCAATGTCTATCTTAATACGCAAGAGCGCCAGGCAGCCACTGTTCTATTTAAAGCCCTTACCTTAGCTCAGCAGCTGCATGGAAATGGTCAGAATAATGCCGGGCATATACGACAGGAAATGACCTCACTCATCAGCAAAGAGCCTCTGGCAAAAATCGAGTATGTCAGCATCGCTGATGCTGAGACTTTAGAAGATCTAGCCACCATTGACAGACCCGCGGTAGCATCCCTGGCCGTCAGGTTCGGCAAGACCAGGCTCATCGATAATGTGATCTTGGAACCTACTCACGGATAAACGCCAGAAAACCGAACATCGCCAGTAAAGCCAGACCCGCCCCGAAGTAGAAGGGAGCAGCAGGACTCACTGATTGCCACAGCCAGCCGGCGATTATGCTGGCAGGCAAAAGCGTGACGCCGACTATACCGTGGAAAATGCCATAGGCCGTGCCGCATCTTTCTGCTGACACCAGATCAGCTACCATAGCCCTGGCCACGCCCTCAGCCAGCCCGTAGTAGACACCATAAAGCGCAAACAGCAGCCATATCTGCCAGGACTCCGAGGCTAGTGCCATGCCAAGATAAGTAACCGCATAGAGCGCCCATCCCAAAACTATGACCCGTTTTCTGCCTAACCTGTCTGACAGTATGCCGGCTGGCATAGATACAGCAGCGTAGACAGCATTAAACAGGATAAGCATCAACAGTATATAAAGCACAGAGTTGCCCAAATTCTGTGCCCTCAAGACAAGAAAGGCATCGCTGGAATTACCCAGGGTAAATAAAAATATGACGGCAAGAAAAATCCAGTACCGTTTGTCGAAGCCAACTATGCTCCCACCCACATCTGCCGAACAAGTCGCCTCAGAAGTTGTCCCAGCTTTCGAATTTGACTCTCTTTTAAACTCATGGATAAATAAAAACACAAATAACGCCATCACGGCAGGGACTATTCCCAGCAGCACCAGCCAGCGATATGTGCCGGGCACCAACTCCATGTTGCCTTTCTGCAGAAAGGCAACGACAGCCGCAGCAAGAACAAGTCCCAGCGCAGCTCCGGCGGTATCCATAGCACGATGAAAACCAAAGCCTTTACCCCGTTCGTTAGCTGGTACGGAGTCAGCTACCAGAGCATCTCTGGGTGCAGTACGAATGCCTTTGCCGAACCTGTCGGCAAACCTCACGCCCAGGATCAGCCCCCACGAGTTAGCTATTAACATCAGAGGTTTAGCCAACGTTGACAACGCATACCCGATAAACGCCAGTGCCTTACGCTTACCCAGCTTATCGCTAAGCCAGCCGCTGGCGAGCTTAAGCAACGAGGCGGTGCTCTCAGCTACCCCCTCAACAAAGCCTATAATAATCGGTGCTGCCCCCAGAACATTCGCCAGAAAAAGAGGCAGCAGCGTGAAAATCATCTCGCTGCTGACATCGGTAAGAAAGCTCACCAGCCCCAAAAAGAAGATATTGGGGTTGAGCCCGAATATTTTCCTGCGTTGATTACTTTGCGATGGTTCAATCACCTTCATGCTCTTCCAGAAACTCATAGATAAGTCCCGTGATCCGGCTCTTCTCCCGTTCCAGAACTAGCTTTACCTAGGCACTAGCCTGATAATATCCCCTACCTTTCCCACCAACCACCATGGTAATGCTCTTAAGATAGCCGACTTTTTCATCCCCTGTCAATCCTGCTTGCTAAAACACGCACAAAACAAATTCATATAACTAATAAGTTGACCGCCAGAGTTTTATAATGTTATAAGCATATGTATTAAGGCTACCCACACCGAATGGTGAGAAAAAGGTGGATGCCATTGGGCTGATGTCGATCAAGAAGTAGAAATGGCCATAAGCAAGCGCTAAGACGCTGCCATGCCTAAGCTAGAATTATATCGTATCGAAGTCTCACCTGCTATCAACCGCGACCTTCAAAAGCTGAAATACCGGATACGCCTCAAAGGTTTTCAACGCCTTGGAGTTGCCATCAGCGCCCTAGCTAGCGAACCTCGCTACCATGGCATCGGAAAAATTAGGGGTGCCAAAGTAGCTTACCGCATCAGGATAAGCAGTTATCGAGTAGTCTACGAAGTACACGATGCCCAGCATCTAACACTTATTCTCCAGGTTACCCGCCGCACCGAGACGACATATAGTGAATAACCTATAGGCCGAGCCCATTAGACCGCCATAAGATCATCTGGTTTTACCCTCATTCTCAAACCCACATTCAAGGATAGGGACTGGTTAACCGATGAATGATTTCAGCAGTCAACCCAAACTCAGCATTGTCAATCACCAAATCTGCTAAGTCTATGATCCCGATATTGCAATCGAATCAACTGTCTTCCACTTAGTGATATAATTGTGAAAACAATGAACAACCAAGACTCTGATTTCAAAATAGATCTCAAGGGATTCATTCAGCCGCTTTTTCAGCCTTTGCAGGATAAGCATACACTTGTCGCACGGAAATTATTTATGTCTGTTGCGTAACTTCGAAAAGTAAACCAGAATTTTTACCAGATGATACATGTAAACGTGTAACAATATGGCAGCAGCTTCAGAAAAGCTCGTTTCCCGTATCTGGCAGCATCAGTTGATAGCAAACCTGATAACTGACGCCGGAGCGAAGCTCCAGATAGTTTATCCGGGCAGACCTCACAACGGCAGCGGCTGTGATTTCAAAGATGCCGTTTTTTCCCTCAATGGCAAGAGGATAACCGGGGACATCGAGATTCACGTTAAATCAAGCCAATGGTACAGCCATGGTCATCATTCTGACCCAAAATACAACGATGTAGCCCTTCATATAACCATGTGGCAGGACATCTCATCCCCGACTAGGCTGGAAAATGGTAGGATTATACCCACGGCGTGCCTAAGCAATATCCTGAGCGATAACTACATAAAGCTAAGCGAGTTACACAACCGCCCACCACCATTATGCCCACATGCAGCGAATCGCTCGAACAATGAAACCTTAAAAGATTTACTCACAGCGGCCGGCAAGAAAAGATTCGCTAAAAAAATAACCGATTTCAAGAGAGAACTGAGGCAAGAACAAGCAGGGCAAGTACTGTTTAGAGGCATAACCAGAGCTTTAGGATATTCACAGAACACCGAACCATGTGAAGAGCTTAGCAGCAGACTCCGCCTTAGCCTTCTGGAGCAGGTCCAACCCAATACCCTTGCAGCAAAACAAGCTTTGCTTCTGGGGACAGCAGGTCTGTTACCATTACAACGCATTAGCGCTAGAAACAGTGCCACCAGGGAGAGGGAGACAAAGGAACTAGATGAGTTATGGAGAACTAACGGCATAGTCCCAACAATGCAGGAAGGTGACTGGCAGTTTTCCAGAGTCCGCCCCGATAACTTTCCCACCCGCAGACTTATCGCCTTGAGCTATATACTAACCCGCTATAGGAAATCAGGGCTGCTCCAGGGGATGCTAAATCTGGTAAACAATGCGCCGCAAGGCGCTGAACGGCGCTGGTTAGAAGATGGCCTTTCCGTCTTCAGCCAAGGCTATTGGGCAAACCATCTGGACTTCGGCATGCCCAAGAAAAAAAGCTCAGCCCTTCTAGGCCAGGAAAGAGCGGCAAACATTATAATAAACATAGTACTGCATTTTGCCGCTGCCTGGGGAGAGGCAACCACTGAGCTGAAATTGAAGGCAAGAGCCGCCAAGATTTATGGCCGCTACCCCACCCCGGGAGATAATGAGCTGACCCGTTATATGAAACAACAATTACGAATGGGGCAAGAATGCAACCTCTCTGCCTGCCAACAGCAAGGGCTGATTCACATCTTCAAAGCCAACTGCCGAACTAGGAACTGCCCCACCTGCGCGGTGGCCCTTAGCCCAAGCTGAGGCTGGGCACCACATCAGCACCATAGCCATCCACCTGGCCTGACTGGAAACGGTAATAGCCACATGCCGCCACCATAGCTGCGTTGTCGGTACATAAGCCCGGAGGCGGTATTAAGACTGGAAGCATAGAACACGAGGCAAAAGCATCGCCAAGCGCCTTATTAGCTGCCACACCACCAGCGAGCAGGATTTGCCTGACACCCAACCTCTGTGCAGCTTCCAACGTCTTGGTAACCAGTACGTCAACGATAGCCTGCTGGAAGCTGGCTGCAGCCTCAGCCACCCATGAACCATCCAAGACTCCCCTACCACGTACCAGATGCAGTAAGGCGGTCTTCAAGCCGCTGAAACTGAAATCATCGCCGCCCTTGAGCCATGCTCTGGGCAGAGAAAAAGAAGGCACTGCGTGTCTGGCTGCCGCTTCAATGGCCGGGCCACCAGGATAGCCCAACCCCAAAATCCTGGCGCCTTTATCGAATGCCTCACCCGCAGCATCATCTCGGGTACGGCCTATCTTCTTAAATTTCCCATACCCCTCCATGAGCACCAAGTCACTATGTCCGCCGGAAACAATAAGGCAAAGACAGGGAAAAACTGGTTTAACATCGCCTAACCAGTTAGCGTATATATGCGCCTCGAGATGATTAATGCCGATAAGAGGTAAATTATGAGCTAAAGCGACGGCTTTAGCCACGTTGACCCCGACTATAAGCGAACCTGCTAGACCAGGACCTACTGTGACCCCGATAGCATCCAGGTCATGCCAGCTTGTGCCGAATTGGAACATGGCTTGTTCTATGACTGGCAAAATAGTTATCATATGCTGCCTTGAGGCTACTTCAGGGACAATGCCGCCATATCGCGCATGGATGTCCACCTGCGAGGCAATGACGTTGGAAAGGATAGCCATGCCGTCTTCGACGATGGCAACCGCAGTTTCATCACACGAGGTCTCTACGCCCAAAACCCGCATGGTAGGATTATAACATAAGCTACGGTAACCTGAAGTTAGCCTTGCTTCGGCGGCGATGATATAATTTAGGGGAAGGTAATCCTTTTTCCCCCTGGTGTAAGAGCGTTAGATCGGGGAAGATTTCAGGCAATTTGCTAAACCCAGCCAGCCTGAGTAGAATAAAGAATAAAGCTGATTTTGGAAGAGAGATAAATGGAAACAGGTACATGGAAGGTTAAGTCCGGGCTAGCCCAGATGCTGAAGGGCGGCGTGATCATGGATGTGGTGACTCCCGAGCAGGCAAAGATTGCAGAACAAGCTGGTGCCTGTTCCGTCATGGCGCTGGAGCGTGTGCCAGCGGATATCCGGGCTGCAGGGGGGGTAGCTCGCATGGCTGACCCAAAGATAATAACCGCCATCATGAAAACAGTGAGCATCCCGGTGATGGCGAAATGCCGCATCGGACATTTTGCCGAGGCGCAGGTGCTGGAAGCGCTGGGAGTCGACTACATAGACGAATCAGAGGTATTAACCCCAGCCGATGAGGACAATCATATCTGGAAACGTGATTTCAATGTCCCCTTCGTTTGTGGCTGCCGGGACCTGGGTGAAGCCCTGCGTCGCATCGCCGAAGGCGCAGCTATGATTCGCACTAAGGGAGAAGCAGGCACCGGTAATATCGTGGAAGCCGTAAGACATATGCGAGCAGTACAGGGCGGTATCCGCAAGCTACAAGCCCTACCTGTAAACGAGCTTACTGCTGAAGCTAAGAATCTGGGTGCTCCGCTCGAGTTGGTATTGGAAATACATAAGACTGGCAAGCTGCCTGTGGTCAACTTCGCCGCCGGTGGTGTAGCCACGCCGGCCGATGCATCATTGATGATGCAACTAGGTGCCGATGGCATCTTCGTCGGCTCAGGGATATTCAAGTCAAGCAACCCTGAAAAAATGGCCAAGGCTATCGTCAAAGCAACCACTCACTATACAGATGCGTCCATCATTGCCGAAGTCTCTAAGGAGCTGGGTGCAGCCATGCCCGGTCTGGATATAAAAGTTATACCACCAGAAGAGCTGTTAGCCACCAGAGGCTGGTAAAGTGAGAATCGGCGTCCTGGCTCTGCAAGGAGCCTTTATCGAACATATCAGGATGTTTTCCATCTTGGGCGCAGAGGCGATACCCGTCCGCTTGCCTTCCGAGCTTAACGGTCTGGATGCACTAATTATCCCCGGCGGAGAAAGCACCTCCATCAGCAAACTTCTGTATGACTATGAGTTGATGACACCGATACGCAAGCTAATTCAGAAAGGTTTTCCCCTGCTCGGCACCTGCGCCGGCATGATATTGCTAGCCAAAAAGGTAGACGGCCTGGATTCTGAACCGATCGGGGTCTTAGACATCGAAGTCAAGCGCAATGCTTACGGCAGGCAAACGGACAGCTTCGAGACCGATCTCGACATGCCGTTTCTGGGCGATGAGCCATTTCATGGCATCTTCATCCGGGCACCGGTAATAGAAAGGGTCAATCCAGGTGTTGAGATATTATGTCAACTAGATGACAATATGGTGGCAGTCAAGCAAGGGAAAACAGTTGCCTGCTCTTTCCATCCTGAGCTAACGGATGACCCCAGGTTCCACCGTTATTTCCTCAGCCTGGTTACAGGAGACGTTATTGCAACAAGTAGTCGCCGATGATTTAGACGCCCTGCTCAATGTCCTGCCGCCGCACATCCGGCAGTTGCTCAGCCAGCAACCCGATAACAGCGAACTCCTGGAAATCGTGCTTGACCTGGGACGCCTGCCCGAAGCACGTTATCCTCACGGAGAAGTAATCATTGACCACAGAGAGTCCTCTGGAGCCGATATCGAATATGTAGTTTCCCGTATTAGTTGCTTCAGTGGCGATAACCGCGCCGGCATCGAACGCACCCTACACCGCATTTCAGCTATGCGTAACAGGGAAGAAAAAATTATCGGCTTGACCTGCCGCGTAGGCAGGGCCATCTTCGGCACGGTAAACATCATCCAGGACCTGGTGGAATCAGGCAAAAGCGTATTGCTTCTAGGGCGACCTGGCATTGGGAAAACCACTATGCTCCGTGAGGTAGCCCGAGTTCTGGCAGACGACCTCAAAAAGAGGGTGATCGTAGTTGATACCTCAAATGAAATAGCTGGCGACGGTGATATCCCTCACCCCGCCATAGGACATGCACGGCGCATGCAAGTAGCCACGCCAAACATGCAACATGCGGTGATGATTGAAGCCGTGGAAAACCACATGCCGGAAGTCATCATCGTTGATGAGATAGGTACCAGCCTGGAAGCCGATGCTGCCCGTACCATAGCTGAGCGTGGAGTCCAACTTATCGGCACTGCTCATGGGAATAACCTGGAAAACCTGGTTAAAAATCCCATCCTTTCCGACCTCATTGGAGGCATTCAAACAGTAACACTGGGTGACGAGGAAGCAAGACGGCGGCGCACCCAAAAATCAGTCCTGGAGCGGAAGGGGCCACCTACCTTTGATATAGTTGTTGAGATGCAGGAAAGGGACAAGGTGATTGTCCATCCTGATGTAGGTGAAACCGTAGACGCCACTCTTCACGGCACACCACATAAGACCGAGGTGCGCTGGATAGATAAAGATGGTACGATTAGAAAAGACGAGATAGTAGCCAACGGCATCACCGTCAAGAAAGAGGCGGAGCCGAAAAAAGAGACTCCGCGAATATACCTTTTCGGCGTCAACCGGGCTAAACTGGAGGAGGCCTCCAGAGACAGGCAAGTCCCCATCGAAATTACGCCAAACCTGAGAGAAGCTAATATCCTATTGACCACGAAGAACTACTACCGTCGAAAACCACAGAAACTTCGGGACGCAGAATCTGCCAGAATCCCTATCTACGCCATCAAGAGCAATAACCTTGCCCAGTTGAGGCAATGTCTGGACAATCTATTTGTGCCACACAAGGACAAGACCATCAGTGCAGCGATGGAAGAAACCGAGAAAGCTATAGCCAGCGTTCAAGAAGGTAAGGGACACGTAGAACTAAGCCCACAGAATGCCTATATCCGCCGTTTGCAGCATCTCCTGGCGGAACGGAGCGACCTGAGCTCACGCAGCCTAGGCAAGGAACCCACCAGAAGAGTAAGGATTCTCAAAGAATAGGCCATAAGGCCTTTAGTCTGAAAAATAGTATGGGCATCTTTGTCACATTCGAGGGAGGAGAAGGTTGCGGCAAAAGCACCCAGGCCAAAGCCCTATGGAGAAAGCTGTCCCGTCTGGGCATCCCTGTAGAGTTGACCTATGAGCCCGGGGGCACAACACTGGGCAAAGAGCTACGACACCTGCTGAAAAAGAGGAGCCAGGCTGTAATATCGCCGGAAGCCGAACTGCTGCTATTCGCTGCCTCCCGCATTCACTTGGTCTCCGAAGTAATTCGCCCCAGCCTGCAACGAGGTAAGGTAGTTATTTGCGACCGCTTTGCCGATTCCACCACTGTATACCAGGGCTATGGTCGGCAAGTAGATATGAATATTATCAAAACGACCAACGAGCTAGCCACCCAGGGCATAAAACCAAACCTGACCATACTGCTTGACATTCCAGTGACAGAAGGGCTAGCACGGAAAAAGCGCAGCCAGCAAGACCGCTTTGAATCAGAAGACACCAGCTTCCATGACCGTGTGAGAGAGGGATATCTTAAGCTAGCCGCCGCAGAGCATCAGCGCTGGCTGGTAATAGACGCCACCATGTCCCGGGCAGAGGTCGGTAGAATCATCTGGGCTAAAGTTGAGCCGTTGCTTATAGCGAGGCGCATCTTACCATATGGCTAAAAAGCGTGTGGCTATAGCCCTGAGCGGCGGCGTTGACTCATCAGTAGCCGCTTCCTTGTTACAAGACGAAGGCTACGAAGTTATAGGTATAACCATGCGCTTATGGACTGAAGAGACAGAAAGACAGCGGAACTCAGGGCAAGCGCTACAGAACATCCGTGATGCGGAGCAGACTTACCTCACCATGGGCATACCTTTTCATATCATCGACCTAGAAAATGAGTTCAAACACCATGTGGTCGACTACTTCTGTACTGAATATAACCGGGGACGGACGCCAAACCCCTGCGTTGTATGCAACCGAGATATGAAATTCGGTCTCCTTCTGGACTACGCCATTTCACTTGGCGCCGATTACCTGGCTACCGGCCACTATGTCAGCGTTGAACATTTTGATAATGTCTACCATCTATTGAAAGGCAGCGACCGTGAGAAAGACCAATCGTACATGCTGTACACACTAAGACAAGACCAACTCGCTCGCCTGCTTTTCCCGCTGTGCAAGCATCATAAAACCGAGGTGCGGAAGCTGGCACAAAAAAAAGGCCTACCCACGGCTTATAAAGCCAGCAGCCAGGATATTTGCTTTATCACCAGGGACTATGGCAGCTTCTTAAGCCGTTACCACCCCACAACCCCCGGCGATATAGTCGACAGGCAGGGCAAGGTGATGGGCAAGCACAGGGGCACAGCTTTTTACACCGTAGGCCAGAGGCATGGACTGGGAATTGCCACTACCATGCCCATATATATAACCAGGATAGAATCCGAGACCAACAGGATAGTCGTCGCCGGCGAAGAAGAGATATTCAGATCTACCCTAGTTGCCAGCGAGCTAAACTGGATAGAGGGCAAGCCACCTACCGAACGGATGGCAGTCAGCGCCAGGATACGCTACCGCTCGCCAGAAGTCGCTGCCACCATCTACCCGCAAGCAAACTCAGTAGAAGTAATGTTCCAACGCCCACAGCGCGCCGTTGCTCCCGGCCAATCTGTGGTATTCTATCAGGGCAATGAGGTAATCGGCGGTGGCATTATCCAGGCGTAAAGTAAGCAAAACTAAATCGGCAAAGCCGACTCTGAATGAGGAAAACGGTCTCAGCACACAGGGCTATAAATTCATCGCCGGCATTGACGAAGTGGGAAGGGGATCACTGGCTGGGCCAGTGGTCGCCGCTGCCGTAATCCTGCCACAACCTGCCAATTTTCCCTGGCTCAAATCGGTAAGGGACAGCAAAGAGATATCAGCAGCCAAGCGAAATATTCTGTTCACCAACATAAATGAACAGGCATTAGCCATCGGTGTGGGGATCATCGACCACCATGTCATCGACTCTGTGGGCATCCTGAAAGCTACCATGATTGCCATGTATCAAGCAATTGAGCAATTAGCTCAGCCACCCGACTTCCTGCTCATAGATGCGCTCACTCTAACCCGGATCCACACCCCCCAAAAAGGGATAATTAAAGGAGATAAACTATGCATCTCCATCTCCTGCGCTTCCATCATCGCCAAGGTCACGCGGGACCAAATTATGCAGGAATTGGACCAGCTACATCCCGGCTATGGCTTCGCCCAACATAAAGGCTATGGTACCAAACAGCACCTCGCCTGCCTGCAGCAACTGGGACCTTCATCTATCCATCGTCATTCATTCGCCCCGGTGAGAGAGCAATGCAAATTGATATGAAGCGCAAAGAGCTGGGCAATGCCGGGGAAAGGCTAGCCAGAGACTTTCTCAAAAAGAAGGGCTATCGCATCCATGAGTCCAATTTCCGCTGCCGTGCCGGTGAGATAGACATCATCGCCCGGAAAAAAGATTGGCTGGCTTTTATAGAAGTCCGAACCAAGTCCAGCGCCAACTTCGGCAGCCCTGAAGAGTCGGTATCCACTGCCAAGAAAGAAAAACTTGTAGCCTTAGCCCTCTCATATATCAACAGCCACCAAAACCTGCCTCCCAATTGGCGTATAGACTTCATCGGTATAGAGCTAGGTCACAAAGGTAAAGCCACCCGCATCGAGCATATCGAGAACGCCGTCGAAGGTTAGTGTTCAAATCTCCCTTTCCCAAAGGGGGAGGCAGACCCCAAAAACCTCTCCATTTTTTAAAGGGAGACTGAGAGGGGCTTTACTGAATTCATCAAATCCTCATGGGGTCTTCACACTATTTTCATATTATCCTGTTACCATACACAGTAACAGCAAAACGAAAGGAGGTAAATAATTATTGAACAAGCTGTTAAAAATTGGAGTCCCGGTACTGGTTGCGGTGTTGCTGGTGGTTCTAGGTGCCGGCATCGTAGTGGCGCAGGGCAAAGACATCCTGACACCGGCGAAATCCATTGCCTATGAACAAAGCAGGCCATGTCCCCAATTCTGCCAGGGCGACTGCAACGACAATGGAAACTGCCCCTCTGGTGGCAACTGTAACGGCATCTGTCAGGGCTCCCAAGACGGCAACTGCTGCTTAGGGAATGGCGATGACTTTCAGTGTGGCAGCTGCTGTGGTCTGGGCAATAATGCCAGCACCACTGAGTATATTCAGCGGCCGGCCAGATGCTACTGCAGGTAGATTAGAGCAAAGTTGATGCAATAACCTTATGATTAACAAGGGGCGAAGTATTCCCTTCGCCCCTTGTTAACTCTATGTGATACAATCCAAACAGGGAAACTGTTGAAAAGAGGTCCAAGAGACTCCCTGGCAGGAGTCTGGGGCGTCCCCAGATTCCATGTCCTCTCAAGACTGGGGGACACAGGAGGTTGAAAATAAAAGATGGCAGGCAAAAAAATTCTAGTGGTGGATGACGAACATAAGGTGCTGGAGCTTATAAAGGCATATCTGGTGAAGGATGGCTACCAGGTTTTAACCGCCGCCGACGGCCAGGAAGCTCTGACCAAGGCTCGAAACCACCAGCCTGACTTGGTGATTTTAGACCTGAACCTGCCCGAAATAGATGGACTTAAAGTCTGCAGCAGCATCAGAAGCCAATCAAACATGCCCATCATCATGCTCACTGCCCGTGATGATGAGGTAGATAAAGTCGTTGGCTTGGAGCTAGGCGCTGACGATTATGTCACCAAGCCATTCAGCCCCCGTGAACTTGTCGCCAGGGTCAGCGCCGTGCTGCGACGTTCCAGAGAAGGCGCAAAACCAGGAAAGCAAATCGTCGCCGGAGATATCTGCCTGGACACAGAAAGACACGAGGCGACATATAAAAAGCAACCGCTCAATTTAACTGCCGCCGAATTTAAACTGCTCTCCGCTCTGGCCAACAATCCGGGGCGGGTTTACACCAGGTTACAGTTGATGGACTCGGCATTCGGCCAGTCCTACGAAGGCTATGAGCGTACCATGGACGCCCATATCAAGAACATCCGGCAAAAAATAGCAAAACAGGCACCGGAAGCATCCAACCCGCTGCTCACGGTGCGTGGAGTCGGCTATAAGCTAGAAGGATAAATGCGCAGCCTGTTTGTCAAACTAACCGCGCTTTTCGTGGGCATCGCCTTCCTCAGTGTAGGCATCATCGCGCTCTGGGTAGATAATACAGTGCGGTATGAGTTCGGTTGCTACTGTGAAAAAGCAGCTGAAAGCCAGTACTTAGCTGACTCAAATTGTGCCTGCGAGGCGGGCACCGCAGGTAGTGAACACACGGTGATAGCACGCTCCGGAGGAGCGGAGCAAGCCTTTCTTAACGCCTTTCACAATGCCTTATGGCTAGCCATAGGGGTGGCTGTGCTGGTTGCCATTATCCTGGCGGTTTTACTCAGCCGGCTATTTACCCAACCCATGAGACAATTAGCCACAGCTGCAGGAAAAATTGCCTCGGGTGACCTTTCACAGCGGATAACCAGCGATTCCAAAGACGAAGTTGGCGAGGCGTCCGTTGCCTTTAATGCCATGGCAGAACAACTGGAGAAGAAGGAGAAAAGCCGCCGTCAACTGACGGCTGATATCGCTCATGAGCTGCGCAACCCACTGAGCATCATCCAGGGAAACCTGGAAGCCTGGCTCGATGGCATCATCGAGCCCAAACCGGACCAAATTGCCTCGGTATATGATGAGACCGTACTCCTTTCCCGGCTGATTACCGACCTTAGAGACCTATCCCTAGCAGAAGCCGGACAACTCAAGCTGCACACATCACCCGCAGGCATCAAAGAGATCATAACCTCCGAGATATCAAACATCAGGAACCGCTATGAGCAAAAGAATGTCTCAATTCACACAGAAATGCCACCTGCCTTACCGCTAACGCTTATCGATAGCGACCGCATACGCCAGGTGCTACACAACCTGCTGGATAACGCCCTGCGCCATATCCCTGCCGGGGGCGCCCTTGAGATTGCCGCAACTGCGGATTCACCAGGCTGGATAACCATACGTGTCTCTGATTCCGGAAGCGGCATTCACCCTGACGATTTGCCTTATGTTTTTGACCATTTTTATAAAGCTGACCGCTCCCGCCAGCGCGGTCACGGTGGAGCCGGCATCGGCTTAGCCATAGTCAAAGAGCTTGTCGAAGCCCACGGCGGCAAAGCCTGGGTGGAAAGCCAGCTGGGCAAAGGCAGCAGCTTTTATTTTATCTTGCCCGCAGTTAGCTGAGTTCACATATTGTATAACTCAAGGCGATGTTCCTCTTGACACACGTAATCATTTGTGCTGATATATACTTATCCTAAAGTTAGTTTAGCTATGACATCTCCAAGAAAATTTGTCAAAATCACTATACTTCTTGTTCACGCTTTCTCTTCCCTTCAAAACGGCTACGTACTTCGTCTAGCGAAGCTCCTGTAGTCTTTGGGTTTTCGCCTAGTATGTATTTCTTCCTACATTCAGGACAAAACAACCGTAAGTGATACTCGGAATCTGATACTAACTTACTGCAATCTATATCACTCTGAACTTTATCACGGCACTCGCTACATAGAGGAGCGAAGTCATCAGGGCATAAAGGGCCGATGACATCAATAATACCCCACATCCCCCTTCTACCTCCATCCTCCCAAAGAACACCATCGTGTTCTAAACGGCTTGGTTTTCGGGCTTTAACAGTAGTAATTGGAATACTCTTTACTTTTGCTGTAACACCAAGTCTCTCTTCAATCAAGGGGCTGAATAGAGCTGCGACACCCAATATAAATACAAACACACCGCCGAAAAGGAAAAGTTGGTTATGCCATGTCCACTGATATACAACACTTTGCAGAACAGCTCTTAATATGGACGTAGCTCCCAAAGCAGACAGGGTACTCCAAATCTTAATCCCCTTCCAACTCCAACCCAGGAATCGTTTAATCCTATTCCACACGCCCCAATTCTATCACTCGCTAAATACACATACAATAGCGTTGACACCCCTTAACTTGGTGATAAATCAGCTTTGGTGGCACGGCTACCCCAACTTTGCTGTTGCCTTCATCTTATTAGGGCTTGACCTCTTTTTATGAGTTTGGGAGATAACTAGCCCCCAAGGGAGGTGATGTAAGTGGCAAAGACTGAAAAAGGCAATAAAATTGTCTCTGTGTAAGGGTACGTTAAGAAAATTGATGGCCACAAGGTTGAGGTAAAACCGCATAAGCGGTCGATACCTAACTAGCCTAAAAGGGAATTGCCATGCCACCACAGGATTACCTGCTTCATTGGGAGCATCGCCAACGTAAAATATTCTCTTTGCTTCTGGCTAATGTATAATACTCACCAGATCTTTTGACATTGAGCATCTTCACAATACGTCAAGGAGGCAGAATATGGCAATCAAATGTGCGTATCACCCGGAAGCTGATGCTGCCGGTGCCTGCGTTGGCTGCGGGCGGTTGATTTGTGCAGAGTGCAAGGTAGAAATAGGCGGTAAATTCTATTGCAAGCCATGCATTGAGAAAATGCTGCTGGAAAAAGCTGAGACAAAGCCAGCAAAGGCAGAATCTGCTGCTGCTCCAAGCACAGCAGCGAAGAAATCTATAACAGAAACTGCAGCTACAAATGCAGCAGCATTAACGGAGAATACCTCCGGCCATGGCAAGTTAGCCATGGTTCCGCAGGAAATCAAGAAATGGAGCTGGGGAGCTTTCCTCCTCAACTGGATATGGGGCATCGGCAATAGCGTATGGATTGCACTTATCTCCCTTATCCCTATCCCTCTCATCGGTCTAATCATGATGTTCGTCCTGGGAGCCAAAGGCAATGAGTGGGCATGGCAGAGCAAGAAATGGGAGAGCATCGAACGCTTCCAGAAGACGCAGAGAGCCTGGGCCATAGCAGGGGTAATCATATTCTGCATCAGTATCGCGATGGCAATCATGATTGGCATCATATCGATAGTAATCGGGGGAATCAATATAAGGTTGCCCAGATAACACGATGCAGAGGTAGTGTGCCCCTACATATTCCACTAGGTTGTCCAAAATAACAATTATTAGTAACTCGCGGGTTCCCATTGATCCCGCTGGATCGTCATGCACTTCGTGCTCACGACGCCAGATTAGTTATTTCGGACAACCTCTAAGAATGATATGTTATGTAAAGTTCTGACCTTGCCTCTGGTCGATTGATGCTGCTATACTAACCGATGTCGTGGAATATGAGACCATCATCGGGCTGGAGGTGCATGCCCAGCTACTGACCAGAAGCAAGATGTTCTGCTCTTGCAGCGCTGATTACGCCAATGCACCACCTAATACTCACGTCTGCCCTATTTGTCTGGGAATGCCCGGCGTCCTGCCTGCAATAAACCAGAAGGCCATAGAGTATACTGTGATGACGGCGCTGGCGCTCAACTGCACCATTGCAGAACATGCCAAGTTCGACCGCAAGAACTATCCCTATCCTGATTTGATGAAGGGCTATCAAATATCTCAATATGATGCGCCCATGGGGCAGCACGGATGGTTGTCACTGGACATAGATGGCATAAGAAAGAAGGCATGCATTACCCGTGTTCACCTGGAGGAAGATGTGGCCAAGCTGACCCACCGCACCTCGTCAGAAGGCGAAAACTACAGTTTGGTGGATGTCAACCGCTCCGGAGTGCCGTTAATGGAAATAGTCGGTGAGCCGGATATAAGCTCACCGGAAGAAGCAAGGCAATACCTGATGAAGCTGAGGGCTATCCTGCAATACCTCGGCGTGTCCACAGGCAATATGGAGGAGGGCAGTTTCAGGTGCGATGCCAATATCAGCATCCGGCCTGTAGGCAGCACCGAATACCTGACAAAAGTAGAGATTAAGAATATGAACAGCTTCAAGGCAGTCTACCGTGCCCTAGACTACGAAGCTCAACGCCAGAGAGAAGTGATGGGAAAAGGCGGCAAGCTGGTGCAGGAAACACGGGGGTGGGTAGATGATAAAGAAATAACCGTCAGCCAACGAAGCAAGGAATATGCCCATGACTACCGGTATTTTCCTGAGCCCGACCTGCCACCGCTGGTTTTCGATAAAGCCTGGGTTAATAAAATAAGGGCTCGCTTGCCTGACCTGCCAGAAGCACGGAGAGACCGTTTCATATCCCAATACGGACTGCCGTTATACGATGCCAATTTGCTGGTAGATTCCAAATGGATGGCTAACTATTTTGAGGAATGTGCTAAGATTATCACGGGCTCTAAAGAGGCAGATCAGAAAAAGGCAAAGATAGCAAGCAATTGGATTTTAGGAGACTTCAGTCGAATGCTGAACGCAACCGGCAGCAGAATCGAAGATACAAAGGTTAGCCCGACGCAGTTAGTAGAATTCGTGGGTTTGATAGATAACGGCACGCTTAGCGGCCCGGCAGCCAAGGCAGTTTTCGAGGACATGTTCCAGAGCGGCAAAACAGCCAGCGAAATCGTCTGTGATAAAGGCCTGAGCCAGATAAGCGATAGCACTGAAATAGATAATATAGTAACTCAGATAATAGCCAACAACAGCCGGGCGGTGTCTGATTTTAAGGCGGGAAAGGAGCAAGCCTTAGCTTTCCTCATCGGGCAAGCGATGAAAGCGAGCAAAGGGCGCGCTAACCCCGGTATGGTAAGGGAAATTCTGCTACAAAAACTTGGAGGCAAATAGGATGTCTAATTATCTACTCATAGCTCAAATAATGGTAGCTATAGCTTTAATCGTTGTGCTATTGTTCCAGGTGAAGGGCGGGGGGCTGGGTGGTATATTCGGGCAGGCAGATACCGTCTACCGAACGCGGAGAGGCGTGGAAAAGAGGTTGATGCAGTTCACCGTGGCGCTGGTCATCCTTTTTACCATACTTTCCGTCCTGGTGATAAGGTTTACGGCATAGCCCCAGCTATAGATTTCATTTCCATATCGTCCCTTTTGGAGTGTCCTCCAGAACTATGCCAAGTTCAGCCAAGCGGTCACGTATAACATCAGCTAATTGCCATTGTTTGGCTTTTCGTAATTCCACACGAGCATCGATAAAACGTTTAATAACGTGGTCAAAGTCGTCACTACTGATAGTCGCTTCAGACAACAGCGACTCAGATTTGGAAATAGAATCACCGCTGTCCTTTGAAGCTTCCTTAAATTTATAACTTAACTCAGTTGCTAGTCCAATAAAATTCTTCAAGTCAAGATGAGGCTTCTCCACCTTCTCCAAAGTAAATCCCATAATACCAGATAACTCCACTAATACACGCTGAGCTTCAGACACGTTCAATCCCTGATCACGTCCCCGATTAGTTTCCCTGGCTAAATCAAAAAGCACGGCCACTGCCTGAGCAACATTGAAATCATCATCCATGCTTTCTATAAACCGCTGCCGGAACGGCTCAACATCGAGAGCAGCTTTCCCTACCACTTCACCGCTACTCCTCACTGCTTGCCGTAGCCTTTCCATGCCGGCTTCTGCTGCTGTCAGCGACCCTTCATTGTAAGTTAGAGGGCTACGATAGTGAGAGCCTAAGACAAAAAGGCGCAGAGCACCAGGGCTACGACGCTCAAGTATCTGCTTTACAGTCACCAGGTTACCCAGAGACTTACTCATCTTGTCCCCACCCATCTGCAGCAACCCATTGTGCAACCAAAACCTGGCAAATGGCGAAACCCCGGTATAAGCCTCTGATTGGGTTATCTCATTTTCGTGGTGCGGAAAGATAAGGTCCTGACCACCACCATGAACATCAATGCTTTCTCCAAGATATTTCAAGGCCATAGCACTGCATTCAATATGCCATCCCGGCCTGCCGTTGCCCCAGGGGCTAGGCCAATAAGGCTCGCCGGGCTTAGCTGCCTTCCAAAGAGCAAAATCCAGCGCATCTTCTTTACCTATCTCTTCGGAGCCACCGGAGACCATATCATCCAAATTGCGGTGAGAAAGCTTGCCATAGCCCGGGAATGTCTTCACCCTGAAATACACGCTGCCGTCTGCGGCATAAGCATGTCCCTTATCGACTAAACCCTGGATTATCTCTATTATCTTTGGGATTTCTTCAGTTGCCTTGGGATAGATGCTGGCACGCTCGATATTCAGAGCATCCATGTCCTTGAAGTACTCGGTGATATATTTTTCAGCCAGCTCGTTCCAGGGCACCTCCAGCTTCTGAGCCCGGTTTATTATCTTATCATCGATATCGGTAAAGTTCTGCACGTGCTTTACTTTATAGCCTCTGAACTCAAGGTAGCGCCTGATGACATCAAATAGCACGTAGCTCATAGCATGGCCAATATGGCAATCGTCATACACAGTAACCCCGCAGACATACATGGTCACAGTACCACCTTGAGGCTGGAACTCCTCTTTTTGTCCCGACAGGGTGTTGAATACCTTCATCTATGCCTCCAATATACAGGGTCAGGGCTTACTCTTATCTTTATTCACAGCCCCGCCACCACCCAGTTTGTTTTCTAGCTGGGCTATCCTTTTCTCCAGTGCCTCGAGCTTCTCCCACACCGGGTCAGGGAGCTTCTCCACCGTATCGTTATCAAGATTACGAATCTCCACTACCCGGCCGGGCACACCGACCACCGTGGCATTCGACGGCACTGAATTTATCACCACCGAGCCGGAGCCAACTTTGACATTATCGCCGATAGTGATCGCCCCAATAAGCTTTGCCCCGGAACCGATAACCACGTTATTCCCCAAAGTAGGATGCCGCTTCCGCTTCTGCAGGCTAGCGCCACCCAGAGTGACTCCCTGATACAGAAGGACATTGTCGCCAATTACCGAGGTCTCACCTATGACCACTCCCATGCCATGGTCGATAAAAAAGCCATCTCCGATTTCAGCTCCAGGATGTATCTCGATTCCAGTGAGAGACCGGCTGATGTGCGAAACTATCCTGGGGAAAAAGGGAACACGCCACTTCAACAGGGTGTGCGCAACGCGATGGAACTGCCGGGCATGAAATCCGGGATAGGCGAATAGGATTTCAAACACGTTCTTCGCCGCAGGGTCATGTTCGAAGACCGCTCGTATATCGTTGCGAATACTACGAATAAGCTTCATATCCTTCATCCAATAAAACCACGGCATAGGCAGCGATGCCCTCACCTCTGCCAGCAAAGCCCATCCCTTCCGTAGTGGTGGCTTTAACCATCAAACGTTCTTTTTCGATGCCTAGTGCCTGACTAAGGCGAAGTCGGATATCATCGATAAAAGGAGCCAGTCTCGGTTGTTGGGCAACTATAGTAGTATCTATATTCCCTATTTTGAAACCCTTTTTCGTAACTAACTCATTAGCCTTGCCCAGCAGAACTAAGCTGGAAATGTCTTTATAGCTTTTATCCTCCGATGGGAAATGGCTGCCAATGTCCTTAAATCCAGCGGCTCCGAGTAAAGCATCAATTATAGCATGAGTCAGCACGTCGGCATCACTATGGCCGGAGAGGCCCTTAGCAAAGGGGATATCTATGCCTCCTAATATCAGCTTCCGACCTGAGGTCAGAGGATGAACATCATAGCCGATTCCAACTCGCATCAGTACGAACCTACGTGACCCTTTGTATTAACATATTTGCCTCTCCCGCGAGGAAATACATATCTACGCAGCTAAGCACCTTGCTCCGCCCTGGCTATGGCTTCAGCATAAATTATATCTTCAGGAGTAGTAATTTTAATATTGTTATAGGAGCCCATATAAAGCTTAACCTCATACCCCAGACGCTCTACCATGCTGGCATCATCGGTAACATTATCCCTTATCTGTTCATGAGCTCTGTCGATTATGTCACACCTAAAAACCTGCGGCGTCTGGACCAACCATAATCGTTCCCTGGCCAGCGTCTCCACAACCAGACAATCATCTGTGCCCAGCTTAATGGTGTCTTTAACAGGCACTGCTGCTATAGCGGCACCTATCTCTTGAGCTGCTTTCAAGCCATCACGAATCAGCATAGCTGTCAGGAATGGACGAGCGCAATCGTGAATCACGACCCACTGGCAATTATTCAGCTCTTTCAAGCCCTGCCTCACCGAGTCCTGGCGTCGCTCACCACCAAGGCAGACCTCCACTACTTTTGACCAGCGTCTCCGGCCAACTAGCTCACGTCCTAAATCAAGGCTAAGCTCGTTCAACACAATGACTATTTGGTCTATCAATTCACAATTCTGGCAGACGTCCACCGACCAGGCCAATAACGGCTTATCAGCCAGAGGTAAAAATATCTTGTTCATGCCCATGCGCTGGCTATTGCCAGCTCCAACTATAACGGCGCCAGCCCGCACTACATCACTCATCTCCGTGCTCCTTCAGCTGCCCCACCGATTTTACAAGCCCCAGCCTGAGAGCTTGAGCCACAGTGCTTGCTCTCATTATCTCGATGCTCTTAGTATTACCAGGTAGGACTTTAGGCGAGGTCGCAGGGATAAGGCAACTCTTAAACCCCAATCTGGCGGCTTCGGCAATCCGCCTTTCTAACTGAGGCACAGGCCTAAGTTCTCCATTCAAACCTATCTCCCCCAGAGCCACAATCCCGGGGGCAACCTGCGCATCACGAAAGCTCGATGCGATTGCCAGAGCAATCCCGAGGTCAGCCGCCGGTTCAGCGATCTTCATGCCGCCAACAACGTTGGTTATTATATCCTGGTTGGAAAGATTCACCCCGGCGCGCCTGGTAAGCACAGCAGCTATCAGCAGCAACCTGCCGAAGTCAACGCCAGTGGCAATCCTCCGCGGAGGGCCAAATAAAGATAGACTGGTCAAAGCCTGAATCTCTACCATAACAGGGCGACTGCCCTCAAGGGTAGACACCACCACCGAACCGATAGCCCCATTAGAGTACGAAGCCAGAAACGCTTCAGAGGGATTAGGCACTTCAAGCAGACCTTTGCCACTCATCTCAAAAACGCCGACCTCATTGGTGGAGCCATACCGGTTCTTGGCGCTTCGCAGGATGCGATAACTGCTGAAGGTTTCACCTTCCAGATAGAGAACTACATCAACGATATGCTCCAGCACCCTGGGCCCAGCAATGGCGCCATCCTTGGTCACATGCCCGGTGATGAACACCGGGATATTATTTTGTTTAGCCCAGCGCATGAGCCTCAAAGTACACTCGCGTATCTGGCCTACGCTGCCGGGGACACCGCTCAGTTCTTCAAGGTGAACAGTTTGAATGGAATCGATTACGACCAGGATCGGCAATAATTCACCAAGCCGCCCGATGATCGCCTCAAGATTCGTCTCGGAAAGAACAAAGAGCCGATCACCAGCGACACCCAGACGTTCTGCCCTGAGTTTAATCTGTTGCGGCGACTCCTCACCAGAGACATAAGCAACTTTGCTTCCCGGCGTAGCCATGGTTGAAGAAACCTGGAGTAGCAGGGTAGATTTGCCCACGCCAGGGTCACCGCCTATGAGGACTAAAGAGCCAAGCACCGAGCCACCACCCAAAACACGGTTGAGCTCGGTTAAAGGGAAAATAAGCCGGTGCGACCTTTCCGACTTCAGTTTGGAAAGCTCCTGGGGGACATTGTCCTCAGAGTATAGGAGCATAGCGGCAGGACTAGATACTGAAACCACGGTTTCCACCAGGCTATTCCACTCCTGACAGCCGGGACAACGTCCCAGCCATTTGGGGCTTTCTTTTCCACACTGCTGACAAACGAAAACAGCTTTGGTCTTCGGCTTTCCCAATTTATTCGACCTCAAACCGCCAGATGTTCTCCTTGAACAATATCTGACATTGCTTCATTCTAAAGGTACATACAAAACTAATCAAGATAACAAAAAGGGCAGGAGTTATTGCTCATGAAATCCCGCCCTAATCAGGCTCATATTTGGGTTTGGGGATACACCAGGCTTACTGAGGACGCTGCTAATTTACCCTTCGCCTAGGGAGTGCATATCACTGCCTTTCAGCAGATTGTCAATCCCGCCACCTGCCAATGCGCCTGAAGCAGAACGGATCATAATCTGTTCCCCATCATAATCTACCTTCAGAATATCCCCGGATCGGAATTCCCCACGAAGCAAAGCTTCAGACAGTTTGTCTTCAACCTCACTTTGAATGACGCGCCGTAAAGGCCGGGCGCCAAAAGTTGGGTCATAGCCTCTCTCACCCAGGTAATCTTTGGCGGCATCAGTGACCTCTAGTTCGATATTTTTCTCCCCCAGCGATTTAACCACCAAGCCTAGCATCAAATCAACGATCCTGCGGATTTGTTCTTTGGTGAGCGAATGGAAAACAACAACGCCATCAATGCGATTCAGGAACTCAGGACGGAAGGTCTTCTTTAGCTCGCCGAGCACCTTGTCCTTCATCTTGTCATAGTCGAACTGCCGCTTCTTCTCTTCATCACTATGGGTAGCGAAGCCCAAGGTCATGTCACGCTTTATAAGTTCAGCACCGATATTGCTGGTCATAACCACGATGCTATTACGAAAGTCGACGCGACGTCCTTTAGCATCGGTGAGATGGCCGTCATCAAATATCTGAAGCAGTATGTTGAAGACATCCGGATGCGCTTTTTCAAGCTCATCGAGAAGTATGACACAATATGGCTTTCGCCTTACAGCTTCAGTCAATTGTCCACCTTCATCATAGCCCACGTAGCCAGGGGGAGCACCAACCAGGCGAGCCACAGCATGCCGTTCCATAAATTCAGACATGTCAAGGCGTATCATAGTGTCTTCGCTGCCAAACATAAACTCGGCTAAAGCCCTCACCAGCTCAGTCTTTCCCACGCCAGTAGGCCCGAGGAAAACGAAGCTACCCACAGGATGGCGTACCTCTTTGAGACCGGCTCGAGCCCGTCTCACCGCCTTTGCTATCGTATTTATGGCTTCATCCTGACCGATGATTCGGCGGTGGAGGGCATCCTCCATCTGTAAAAGCCTGCTGGTCTCATCAGTGGTCAAGCGCACAACCGGAACTCCGGTCCACATGCTAACCACCTCAGCTATATCCTCCTCAGCCACTATAGGCTTAGCCTGCTCCTGTTCCGCTTGCCATTCCTCTTCCATCCTGGATATTCTATTCATCAACTGAACTTCACGGTCTCGCAACTCAGCGGCATACTCGTATTCCTTAGCCGATATAGCTGATTCTTTATCCTTACGCACACTTTCCAGAGCTCGCCTAGCTTCAGTCAAACTCATGGGCGCCGCACCCCGTGTGATACGCACACGTGAAGAAGCTTCATCCATCAAGTCAATAGCTTTATCAGGCAGAAATCGGTCCGGGATGTATCTAGCTGCAAGCGAAGAAGCGGCCTGCAAGGCTTCGTCGGATATAACCAGACGGTGATGTTCTTCATATCGTCCTTTAATACCCCTCAGGATAGCCAATGTCTGCTCCATGCTTGGTTCTGCAACCGTAATCGGTTGGAACCTACGTTCCAGCGCTGCATCCTTCTCGATGTACTTACGGTATTCATCTAGTGTAGTGGCGCCGATACACTGTAGCTCACCGCGGGATAATGATGGCTTAAGAATGTTAGAAGCATCAACAGCGCCCTCGGCTGCGCCGGCACCAACGATGGTATGAAGCTCATCTACAAATATTACACAATTGCCGGCACTCTTTATCTCGTCTATGACTTTCTTAAGCCTTTCCTCAAATTCACCACGGTATTTTGTGCCTGCCACAAGCAAGCCTATATCTAGTGTAACCAGCCGCTTACCCTGTAACGTATCGGGCACTTCACCTGCCACAATTCGATGTGCCAAACCTTCAACGATAGCAGTTTTGCCAACTCCTGGCTCACCAATAAGCGCCGGGTTATTCTTGGTGCGGCGGCTAAGTATCTGAATAACGCGCTCAATTTCCTTACTGCGATTAACTACTGGGTCGAGCTTACCAGCTCGGGCAGCAGCAGTGAGATCAATTCCAAGCTGGTCTAAAACAGGTGTCCGGGCAGTACTTTTAACGGTAGAACGCGTCTGCGCCGATGTCTGACTCAGAAGATTGTTGATTTCAGCCTGAGCTCTCTCCAAAGAAACGCCAAAGCTTTCCAGAACTCCAACTGCTCCTCCTTCACGCTCGCGCAACAAGCCCAATAGAAGATGCTCAGTTCCAATATAACTATGGTTTAAGCGACGGGCTTCATCGACTGCAAGCTCGATAACCCGCTTTGCTCGTGGAGTAAGCCCAACCTCGCCGACGCTCGACCTCTCGCCCCGACCGACCACAAACTCAACGCCAGCCCTGACCTTGCTGGGCGCCACACCTAAATTCACCAATACCCTGCTGGCTACACTGTCATCATCAGCAATCAAGCCCAGCAATATATGTTCAGTGTCGATATAATTATGTCCAAAACGCTGGGCTTCTTCCTGGGCACGGGTCAATGACCGTCGGGCTCGCTCTGAAAATTTCTCAAACCTACTAGCCATATCTAAACACTCCGCTACATTCGCTCGCTCAACACAATCCTACTCAAATTCAATTATAAGGTGTTTAATTTGGCAAGTCAAAGCCAACAAAATAAAAAATACAACGACTCAATGGAAAACAGGAGGCTAATAGTGCAGGAGACAACAAAAAAACCTCTGGCAGTGGCATATTTTCCCAGAGAGTTACCCCCCAAGTATCGTCTGCGCTGAGGCACTTCACTTCCGTGTTCGGGATGGGAACGGGTGGTTCCACCTCGCTCTAACCACCAGAGGATCAGACACAAATATTTAATTTCTGCCGCTAAATATACACTCAAAATAGCCTTTTGTCAAATTAATTTGTGGGTGAAGCTCACAGGTGGTCTTTATCGAACAGCTCCTAGAATGTGTTCAGTCACTGGGAGTATAATTGCTCCTGCAAAATGTTTTTAAACTTCAACCGAGATACATTAGAAATTGATTGTTGGAGATTGTAAAATAAACGGTAGCTTGTCTTGACTATCCAACAACGTTCTCCAAATCAGATGGATAATATGCTATCTGCCGCAGCTAAGTTGAAAGATAGGGGGCAATAAAAAATGAAGGTTGTTTTTCTGAAAGATGTATTTGCCAAAGGGAAAAGAGGCGAGATAAAAGAGGTAGCTGATGGCTATGCCCGGCATTTTCTTTTACCACGTGGTCTGGCTTTACCCGCGACTCCATCAGCCATTAAAATGGCTACCATAGAATCTAAAGACAAAACACAACGCCAGGCGCGGCTGCAAGAGGAGATTGACGAAGTCATTCAACGTATAAATGGGCACGAATTGATTTTCAAGGCTCGGGCAAGTACCAAGGGCCGTCTTCATGGTGCTGTTACAACTGCAGATATAGCTACTAAACTTTCATACATAGCTGGTTCTGAAGTTGATAAGAAAAAGATTGAACTTGATGAGCCCCTACGCCAATTGGGAAACCATGATGTAGTCGTCAGATTTGCCCCTGGCTCAGAGACAAAAATTAGAGTAGTTATAGAAGAAGAGACTAGAAATGACAAGTGAGAACCTGCCGCCACATGATGTCGAGGCTGAGAAAGCGGTTATAGGCTCACTCCTAGTTGATGGCGAGGCTATAGTTAAAATTGCATCGTTTCTGGAACCTGAGGCCTTTTTCACACCGGAAAATCAATGGATCTATGATGCTTGCATCGGTCTTTATCAGCGCATTGACGCTATCAATCAGATCACGGTATCCCGTGAACTAGCTCAGCGGAATAAACTCGAGGAAGTGGGCGGCGCCGCTTATTTAAGCCATCTGGTGTCTATAGTCCCCACATCTTTGCATATTGAGTACTATGCCCAGATCGTTTCTAGACTGCACGTGATGCGGCGGCTTATAAATGCTGCCAGTCAAATCGCTGATATCGGCTATAAGGCTGAAGCTGATACTGATGCGGCTATAGGTAAAGCAGAAGACATTCTCTTTGCCATAAGGCATCGCCAAGGCCATCGTGATTTCGTTCCCATCAAACAAATTCTAGGACAATACTTTGAAGAAGCTATACCCTCCCAAATAGGAGGAAAAAGAATTTCTCATGTACTTACAGAGTTCACTGCGTTGGACAATTTATTAGGTGGGCTACAACGCTCTGATTTAATTATCCTGGCTGCGAGACCCAGCTTGGGCAAAACCAGCCTAGCTCTTAACATCGCCAGAAATGCTGCTCTCAACCAAAAGGCATGTGTTGCGTTGTTTAGCCTGGAAATGTCACGTCAAGATATCGTAAGGCGGCTCCTAGCAAGTGAAGCCAATGTGGATTGTAAGCTTGTCCGTGAAGGTCGTTATTCTGAAAAGGCTGAGAGAAGGATCATGGAAGCGAGTGGCATCCTGTCTGAAGCTCCTATCTATATCGATGACTCACCCCAATTGAGAATGGTAGAGATGCGGAGCAAAGCAAGGCGTCTCCATTTCGAACAAAACGTTGATCTGGTGATAGTTGATTACCTGCAGTTAATACATGACGAGTCCAGGCGTGATAGCAGAGTGCAAGAATTAAGCGAGATAACACGTGCCCTAAAAGCATTGGCTAGAGAATTGGAAGCGCCGGTATTGGCCATATCGCAGCTCAGCCGTGCCATAGAATTGCGGACATCGCATAAACCTCAATTGTCCGATCTCAGGGATAGCGGCAGCATCGAACAAGATGCCGATGTGGTTCTCTTCATCTCCAAGGAGGATAAATATATTGACGAAGATGATTGGAAGCGGACTCACGATATCGAGGTTGAACCTTATCCTAAAGGCATAGCTGACATCGAAGTTGCTAAACATCGTAACGGACCTATAGGCGAAGTTAAGTTGCGTTTTGTCCCTACCACCGCCAAATTTGAGAACTTGAAAACACAGCTAAACACAGCGTAGACATATTATGAAAGAGAGACGGCTATGAAATCCTTCAATGGGTTCCCTGAAAAAGCTGAGGTCACGCCATTACCCAATTTATTTTTCACCGTGGTAATGCCTCAAATGCAGGATATTGTCGAGATTAAGACAGCCTTGCATATTTTCTGGCTGCTCAGCCGCCGTCAAGGCTATCCTCGCTTCGTTACCTACAGCGAACTGATAACTGATCCTGTTCTGGCAAGTAGCATAGGTGGGAAAGTCGAGTCGAGGCAAGAAAAATTACGACGGGCATTGGATTTAGCTATTCAAGACGGGATTTTACTGAATTTGAAACTCGACAAAGACGGCAAACCTGACGACGCCTATTTCATAAACGCTGCAGCTGAGAAAAGGGCTCTCAATAAGGTAAAACAAGATGAAATCTATCCAACTGGTTTACTACCGAAGAGAGATGGGGAAAGTCCGCTACCGCCGCCGGACATCTTTACCCTCTATGAACAGAATATCGGAATGCTTACTCCCATGATTGCTGAAGAACTCAAAGAAGCCGAGAAAACTTACCCGGTAGATTGGATCGAAAGCGCTTTCAGGGAAGCCGTTTCTTTAAATAAACGTAGCTGGAAATATATTGCACGTATCTTAGAAAGATGGAAGATCGAAGGTAAAGACGATGGAAAGTTTAGGAGAGATTTTAAAGAAAAAAGAGAGCCCAGCAAATATACCGGAGGCCGATACGGACACATGGTTAAGCGCTGAACAAAAAGGAGAGGCCATAGGTAATCCTGATTGTCCCATATGCCGTGGGGTGGGGTTTGTTCATCCCTTATCAGCTTCTGGGGACCCTGATTTTAGCCGGGTTGTCCCGTGTCAATGCCGCCGGCAGAATCTGAAGAAAGAGAAACTGATTCAACTCCAGAGATACAGCAATCTTGGCACTTTGTCTCGACTCACTTTTGACAATTTACTTCCAGAGGGTAGACGTGATAGTACTGTACCGGAGGCTAATTTTACCCAGGCTCTAGCAATTGCCAGGGATTTTGCGGATAAACCGAAGGGGTGGTTGGTGCTAGTTGGAGCAAACGGGTGCGGTAAAACACACCTGGCTTGTGCTATAGCTAATCGTAGTATCGACCTAGGCTTACCTGCATTATATATCGGAGCGTCCGATTTGCTAGACCATCTTCGCTCTGCTTTTAGCCCTGATAGCGAACTCACCTATGACGAGTTGTTCGAACAGGTTAAGAATACACCACTTTTAATATTAGATGATTTAACTAATGCAGCTACTACAACATGGGCTAAAAATAAATTGGAACAACTGCTGGATCATCGTTTCAATGCATGCTTGCCCACAGTTATTACCACAAATGTAGCTGTTGAGGAATTCGACGATAATTTGGGGGGTCATCTAGCCGACCCTGAACTTTGCCAAGTATGCTCTCTTAAGGGGAAAACGTCACTTGCAAAGCAACTGGGTAACCTCGACTTAGAGTTACTAAAAAAAATGACTTTCAATAATTTTGATTATAAGCGGTTAAATCTCCTGTCTCAGGAACGTCAAAATCTGGAACAGTCTTTTAATCTTGCCCGTAGTTTTGCTGAATCTCCCCAGGGTTGGCTCGTTTTCTTGGGAACCAATGGCTGTGGGAAGACACATCTGGCAGTTGCCATTGCTAACCATCTACGCAACGAAGGTAGATCAGCTCTGTTTGTAGTGGTTCCTGATTTACTTGACCATCTACGCTCTGCTTTTAGCCCTGATAGCAGAGTTTCTTATGACGATCTCTTTGAAAAGGTGAAAAAAACGCAAGTACTTATTCTTGATGACTTTGGTGAGCATGCAGCCACACCATGGGCTCAAGAAAAGCTATATCAGTTGATTAACTATCGTTATAACGCCAGGTTAGCTACGGTGGTCACTACCTGTCTTAGTTTAGATGAAATCGAGAGCCGTATAAGCTCTCGCATGATAGACCCAAGTCTTAGCTTGGTATTTAATATCGTAGCACCTGATTATAGAGGCGATACAAAGGTGAATCGTGAACCGAGACCATCACAACGTTACTCACGACGCGGGCGTTCGTCTTGAATCCTAATATTGTCAGCCATAGCTATTCCTGCTAAAATAGCGTCCAATTTAAGCGAGGTCCAGACTGTGGTAAATCTACCGGTTCTCGTGCTCAATCAGACCTACGAGCCGCTCAACATCTGTAAAGTGCGCCGTGCTGTACTCCTGTTAATTCGAGAAAAGGCTGAGGTCATTGAAAACGGCAGAGGTGATATTCACTCTGTCACCAGCGTTTTTGATGTTCCATCGGTAATCAGGCTGACGCATTTCATCAGGCGTCCACGACGGCAGCGAAAACTGACTAAGCATGAGGTCTTCCAGCGTGACCGATATCGCTGCCAGTATTGCGGTCAGGAGAGCAAAGACCTGACCCTTGACCATGTCATACCAAGACGTCGTGGCGGTGAACATCGTTGGGAAAATGTGGTCAGCGCTTGCATACGCTGTAATCGGGAAAAGGCCGGCAGAACACCAGATGAAGCAAGAATGCCATTACTATCCCAGCCCAAAATTCCAATCAACGACGGATTCTATATACCACGGCATTATCTCAACATAAATACTGACTGGATAAAGTACCTACCACAATGATTACTTAGCACCATGGCGTGGCTTATCGTCTGACTTGGTTATCTGATTTATAGACAATTCCACGATTGCGCCGGTACTCAATTCTACTGATAGTGCTTGCTTCAAAGAATTGACGCTAACTACTTTGGCTTTCCCCATCGCTGTAGATACTTCCTGACCCATTTGTGGCAATGCTTCCTTGATAGCCCGATATTGGTCAAATTCATACCCCAGACAGCAAAGCAACCGGCCACAAGCGCCTGATGTTTTCATCGGGTTCAAGGTCACGTCTTGTTCCTTGGCCATCCTGATAGAGACCGTCGTAAACTCACAAAGAAATGTGGTGCAGCATAGGGTATATCCACATTTCCCCACACCACCAAATAGCTTTGCTTCGTCTCTAGCGCCAACTTGTCGCAACTCAACACGGGTCCTCAGATTACGACTAAGCTCTTTAACCAATTCACGAAAGTCAACCCGCTTTTCGGCGCTAAAGAAGATGGTAAGGTAATTTCCGTCTAAACTATATTGAGCAGATATGGGTTTCATGGGAAGGTTGAGCCTTGCAACTGGCTCACGGCATTGGGCCAGCGCCTTTTTTGCCTTTTCGTCGTTTCTTTGATCCTGTTTAATATCCTCATCAGTTGCTTTGCGTATCACTGGCTTAAGTGGCTCGGGCGTATCGGCAGATAAAACCTGTCTTGGCGAGATGACTACTTTAGCCAACTCTAGCCCACGGCTGGTTTCCGCAACAATACAATCACCTATATTTAAATCAAAACTAGCGGCGTTGAAATAGTATATCTTGCCAGCTTGGTGAAAACGAACCCCAACTATTTCTGACATTATAGTATAGTGGACACGGAAGGTATTCCGTCCCCATCTTTATACTCCTTTTTTGGCATATCGAGCATTAGAATTTCAAATACTAAACGTATGTTTGCATTTCTGGAAATTTGCGCCAGAGATTCCTGCAAGTTACTAATAAATCTCTTAATCTCTTGCAGGCTCAATACCTGCGCCCACTTTTCCAACATAGATATTTGGTCAACATTGGTAACATCCTGTTTGCAGTCACATTTAGTCAACATAACATCACGCCACCACAACAGCCAAAGGTTTATCACTTCCTCAGCAGCTTTGCGGTCATTACGGAGTTGACCAGCATAGACAAAACGTTCTCCCCAGCTTTTGTTGAGCAATGACATCACCCGGCTCAGATGTTTCGCTTGCTGTTCAAGATAACTATCATCATGTACGGCTGTCACTGCCCATCCAATACAGCCTTGGGAAAGTCGCGCTAGGAGTTTAGCCTTATCGTCATCCAGCCTGTACACTTTAGCAAGAGCTTCCTCAACATCATCTACTGACACCGGTTTCAGTTCGATCCGCTGACATCGGGAGGCGACTGTCGGCAAAAGGCGCAACTCTTCACTAACCAAGAGGATTATAATAACGCTAGAAGTCGGTTCCTCTAACGTTTTAAGTAGGCAATTAGCAGCTTCAATAGACAGGGATTCTGCCCCGTCAATTATAAATACTTTATATTTACCCTCGTAGGGAGGTAAACTAACACTATGTTGAAGGTCTCTAATATCGTCGATGCTGATTTCTGCACGTAGCTTTGTCTCTCTGCCTCTGTTCGAATTCAAACTTATAACTGTAACGTCTGCATGTTTGCCATCAGTAATTCGTTGGCAAGATTGACATTCACCGCAGGGAGGTTTATTACTCTGGCAATTTACCGCTCGAGCTAAATCAAGAGCCAATGTAGTTTTACCGATGTGAGACGGCCCCACCAATAAGTAAGCGTGCGCAAGGTTAGCGGCATTGAGGCCATGCTCAAACAGAGCTATCGCTTTAGGCTGACCAATCATACTCCACATATGCGTTCCTAAACTACGTCTAACCTCATTATATCTTGGTAACTTTCTCGTCTGCGAATTAGACGAGCTTTCCTATCTTTTACCATGATTATGCCAGGTCTGGGCACAGAGTTATAGTTGCTCGACATAGGGATGCAATATGCTCCGCTGACAGGTATGGCTAAGATATCCCCATCAGCAATCGAAGGTATAATTGCATCTCTGACCAGAACGTCTCCTGACTCACAGTATCTGCCGGCAATTGTGACTTTATCCAATGCCTCATTATCAAGCTTGTTGGCCACCACCGCTTCATATTTCGCTTCATAGAGAGCAGGGCGAATGTTGTCTCCCATCCCACCATTGATGGCTACATATTTCCTTATGCCAGGGATTTCCTTTATAGCACCGACTGTATACAATGCTACACCTGCCTGTGCGACTATACTTCTGCCAGGTTCGATTACACATCTAGGACGTGGCAGACCCATTTCATCTACTGTCGACACAAGCTTGGATAATATAGCTTGGGCATAGTCAGCTATACTTAGTACCGAGGAATCCTGTGTATATCTTACAGGAAAGCCGCCACCGGGGCTAAATTCATTAAGAAGGAGACTGTATTTCCTGTTCATCTCTTTAGCAAAATGTAATACAATATCTATGGCTACTTGGTATGGAGACACATCATCGATTGGAGAGCCGAGATGAAAATGAAGTCCAATGAGGTTAACATTGTGCATCGACATGGCACGGGCAACTGCTGCTTCGGCTTGTGCCGTGACTATGGGAAATCCAAATTTGCTGTCCAGTATCCCTGTGGTAGTATAACGATGAGTATGTGGGTCAACACCTGGGTTGAGACGGAGCAGAATATCTTGTCTAACATTTGCTTCCCTGGCTAATCGGTTGAGTAGTTCCAATTCATGCAAGTTGTCGACCACAATTCGACCTATTCTCGAATTTATGGCTAGCCTCAACTCATCCAAAGTCTTGTTGTTGCCATGGAAGTAGATTTTTTCTGAAGGAAAGCATGCTGCTTTAGCTATGGACAGCTCACCTCCAGAAACAATATCAAGCCCGAGCTCCTCTTCGTTAATAATAACGGCAAGCGCTTGGTTCAAGAAAGCCTTGGATGCATATATAATAAGTGTGTCAGCATATAGTTCGGAAAAGGCATTACGAAATTCCTGACATCTGGCACGAATGGTAACCTCATCAAAAACATATAGTGGAGTACCATACTCCTCGATTAGTTCAATAACATCACATCCGCCAATATATAAATGCGCGTTAGCTTCTGCCTCAGTGGTTAATGGGAATAACGCTAGCTTTTTAGATAAATCGCTTTTATTACTCACGATGCACCCAAAGTATAGCAATTATACTATTTATGCGCTCGTACCCGTCAAATAACTTACTGAAAAGGATTGCAGTTTCTGGTTCGAGTTTCATGCGTTGATACCAAACTACATTTGAAATAAAAAATCAACAATTTTTAACAACTTAGGCCAAAACCACTTGACGGCTGGTCTTTTAAGTGGTAAACTACCCACTTGCTATATTGTTCACCTTCACAAATGCGGTCTCTTTATGTGCTTTCCCTCAGTTTCATTTTACAGGTTTAGGTTTTATTTGGCGAAGATTTACATTTGTATGTTATATTTCTAGGCTGTTCTGATATATGTCTAATCCATTAGCGTTTAAAAAACCAAGCGTCACCTTGGAAGTAAGGAATTCTTTCGGTAAACTCCCTCAAGTTTTGGAAATTCCAAATCTCATCCAAGTTCAGCTTGACTCTTTCCGTTGGTTCCAAGAAGAAGGCCTGAGAGAGTTATTCCAAGAAATCTCTCCCATTAAAGACTTTACTGGTAACCGTTTAGAGCTTCATTTTATCGGTTATGAGTTTCGTCAACCTGCATATTCGTTGGAACAATGCCGTGAGCGAGATGTGACATATACTGCTTCCCTCTATGTTATGTCCCGGTTAGTTGTCAAAGATACTGGAGAGATCAAAGAACAAGAAATATTCTTCGGCGATATCCCTATTATGACAGAGAATGGTACCTTTGTTATAAGTGGGGCAGAAAGAGTGGTGGTAAATCAGTTGCTTCGCTCTCCGGGGATCTATTTTAGTTTGCGAGAGGACCCAACGAGTGGGCGAAAGCTGTGTTCCGCCAAGTTAATCCCGGAACACGGCGCCTGGTTAGAATTTGAGACCTCTGGCAGGGATGTCATCTTCGTCAAAGTCAACGGCAAACGAAAGATACCTGTTGCGATTCTATTAAAGGCCATTGGCTATGACAATGACAGCCAGCTTTTTGAACTGTTTAAAGATGTCGATGAGCAAGATGAGCATGCTTTTATTCGTTCTACATTAGAAAAAGAGCCACTCGTTAAAACCAAAACTGATGCCTTAGTCGATATTTACAAACGGTTACGTCCCGGCGATCCTGTTAATCCTGACAATGCTCAAACTCTTTTATACAATCTCTTTTTCAATCCTCGGCGTTATGACCTGGGTAAAGTTGGCCGTTTCAAACTTAACAAGAGATTGGGTCTTAATCTACCCGCGACTCATCGTTCGTTGACTCCTGAAGACTTCATTGAAATAGTGCGGTACATCATTTTGATAAATAAAGATAAAGAGGCTCCGGACGATATCGATCATCTTAGAAATCGGCGTGTACGTACAGCTGGTCATCTCATACAGAACCAATTTCGAATTGGGCTTTTGCGTCTAGAACGTACTGTAAAAGAACGCATGAGCATCGTCGGTCCTGAAGTTGCAACCCCAGCTGCCCTCATTAACAATAGGCCTATAGTCGCTTCTATGAGGGAATTCTTTGGTGGCTCGCAGCTTTCTCAATTCATGGATCAAACCAACCCGCTCTCTGAACTTACCCATAAACGGCGTCTTTCTGCAATGGGGCCTGGTGGGCTTTCACGTGAACGTGCTGGTTTTGACGTTCGTGATGTTCATTATTCACATTACGGAAAAATCTGTCCGATAGAGACTCCAGAGGGTCCAAATATCGGTCTCATCGGTTCCCTGGCTACTTATGCTGCTATTGACGACTATGGCTTTATAAAAACACCTTACCGCAAGGTCTTCCATGGTCTACCAAACAACTCTAAAGATATTGTAAATAGAAAGACCTCAGAGGACATAGCAGGTGGTCACGGGAAAGTAACAGTTGCTAAAGGAACGGTAATCACTGCAGATGTGGCTAAAAAACTAGCTTCTCTGTCACGGCGTGATGTCAGAGTAGTTCCTTTTGTCTCAGGGGAAATTGTGTATTTAACCGCAGACGAGGAGGAACACTACACCATAGCTCAGGCTAATGCTCTCCTGAACCAACGAAATGAATTTGTGGAAGATAGAATAGGCGTCATAAGAGGTGGCAAATACCTTAGAGAACCCGCAGAAAGCGTAGATTTCATGGATGTCTCGCCAAAGCAGGTTTTTAGCGTGACCACCTCGCTCATACCGTTCCTTGAACATGATGATGCGAACAGGGCTTTGATGGGTTCAAATATGCAACGCCAAGCCGTGCCTCTACTTTGTTCTGAAGCTCCACTCGTAGCTACTGGAGTTGAAAGAGAAGTGGCAAAGTACAGCGGCCAAGTTTTATTTGCTAGGAACGATGGTGAGGTTATTTCTGTTACCAGCAACAAGATAGTTATTAGAGAAACCACTGGTAATGAGCAGGCCTACCCATTGATGAAATTCGTTAGAACTAACCAAGGAACTTGTATCAATCAGCGTCCAGTAGTATCAAAGGGCAAAAAGGTGGTCAGAGGGCAAATTCTGGCTGATAGCTCAGCCACAGACCACGGCGAGCTTGCATTAGGTCAAAATGTCCTTTGTGCATTTATGAGTTGGCGAGGATACAATTTCGAAGACGCAATCATTCTCAGCGAAAAGTTGGTTAAGAACGATAAATTCACTTCTATCCACATTGAGAAATTTGAGGTGGAGGCACGTGATACCAAACTTGGCCCGGAAGAGATAACTCGAGATATTCCCAATGTTGGTGAAGAAAGTCTGCGTGATCTTGATGAACACGGTATTATCCGTGTAGGTGCAGAAGTTAGTCCTGGCTCTGTTCTTGTGGGTAAGATTAGTCCGAAGGGTGAGACCGAACTAACAGCCGAGGAAAAGTTGTTGAGGGCCATTTTTGGAGAGAAGGCTCGGGAGGTAAAAGACAGCTCTTTGAGGGTACCGCACGGCGAGTGGGGAAAGGTGACCAAGGTAAAAGTGTCATCACGCGATGACGATGTTGATTTACCCGCTGGCGTACATCATCTGGTTCGAGTGTGGGTTGCGCAGAAGCGTAAAATTTCCGTAGGAGATAAAATGGCTGGCAGGCACGGCAATAAAGGTGTGATCTCATGCATTCTGCCCGAGGAGGATATGCCTATATTACCCGATGGCAGGTCGGTGGATATCATTCTCAATCCAATAGGTGTGCCATCTCGTATGAACATCGGACAAATTTTGGAGACACATTTGGGTTGGGCCGCTGAAATATTAGGCACCAAAATACTTAACCCTATATTTGATGGCGCTGATAATACAGACATTGAAGATGCCCTAGCGAGGGCATGGATAGTTCAGCAATCTGGTGCAGTAAATGCTGCCACTCATGATGGCATTGGTACGGTTGAATTTAGTAAGGCAAGAGCTTGGCTCTGGGACCGTGACTACGATGCGAACAAGGTATTCGACAGCCGCTGTTCCGGTGAAGCAAGAAGAGCTTGTCTTCGATTATGGCTTGACAGTTTAGGGATAAACGTCCATGACCTTGGTGATGATAAACTAGAGAGAACTGTAGAAAAGGTCTACGCAGAGCAAAGAAAATCACCGCCTATATTTGGCAAGATAAAACTTCGTGATGGAAGGACTGGTAACTTCTTTGATCAACCAGTAACAGTTGGTAGTATTTACATGATGAAGCTGGCACATCTTGTAGAGGATAAAGTGCACGCAAGATCAACCGGTCCTTATTCTTTGATTACTCAACAACCTCTCGGTGGCAAGGCTCAATTCGGTGGGCAAAGATTTGGCGAGATGGAGGTTTGGGCACTGGAAGCATATGGTGCTAGCCATATGCTTCAGGAGATGCTTACAGTAAAATCGGATGACGTAGCAGGCCGAGCTAAAGCCTATGAATCGCTTGTCAAAGGCGAGGACATAATCCACCCCGGTGTCCCTGAGTCCTTCAAGGTTCTGTTCATGGAGTTACGTAGCTTGGGTTTGGCAGTGGAGTTGCTGAACGAGGAAGAGGAGATGATTGGTTTCCTTGAGGAGAGGAAGAAAATTCGAACTAAGCCTAGAGCTTTGAAATAGAGACTGAGAGGACACTAGATGACCGAGGTTAACGATTTTAATGCCATCCGCATTTCGCTGGCTTCTCCGGAGCAGATAAGAAGCTGGTCTTATGGTGAGGTCACTGAGCCTGAGACCATTAACTATCGAACTCTTAAACCAGAAAAGGATGGCCTTTTTTGTGAGAAGATATTCGGCCCTACTAAAAACTATGAGTGTTATTGCGGCAAATATAAAAAGATACGTTATAGGGGAGTCACTTGTGATAGGTGCGGCGTTACGGTTGAGCATTCTAGAGTACGCCGAACCCGTATGGGCCATATCGAGCTAGCAGCTCCTGTAGCGCATATCTGGTTCGCCAGAGGTGTACCCAGCCGCATAGCTTTGCTCCTTGATATCTCCCCTAGGTCTTTGGAGCGGGTCCTTTATTTCGCACAATATATAGTGATATCAGTTGACGACAAGGTCCGACAAGAGTTGCTCGGACAGCTGAAAGAAGAGCTCTCGCGGCAGATTATTGGGATAAAGCAGACATCGGAGCAACAGTCTATGGAGACAAATGTTGAGGCCACCCAACGTTCTACTTCTTCGGAAAACGCTACTGAGTCTGGAGATGAACTCCAAACGAGAATAACACTAATAGAAAATATTAAGCCACTGAAACTTATCTCGGAGAGCCAATACCAAGATCTTAAAAGCGAATATGGCGACTTCTTTGAAGTCGGGATCGGCGCCGAAGCTACTATAGAGATACTTAAGGCCATTGACCTCGGTGGATTACGCCAAAAACTGATCGAGGAGATTAGATCGAGCTCAGGGCAGCGTCGTAAAAAAGCCAGTAAGCGATTGCGTGTTGTCGAGGCTTTTTGGCGAAGTGGCAATAAGCCCGAATGGATGATTGTTACTATCCTTCCTGTTTTACCCCCAGAACTCCGTCCAATTGTGCAGTTGGATGGTGGGAGATTTGCTACCAGTGACCTCAATGACCTTTACAGACGTGTTATTAATCGCAACAACCGTCTCCGCCGATTAATCGATTTAGGAGCTCCGGAAATAATTATCCGTAATGAGAAGCGCATGCTCCAGGAAGCTGTTGATGCGCTCATTGATAATGGGCGACGAGGGCGAGTCCCAACAGTTGGCAGTACACACAGGTTAAAAGCCCTTTCTGACATGCTTAGAGGTAAGCAGGGTCGCTTCCGTCAGAATCTACTAGGCAAGCGCGTGGATTACAGCGGCCGTTCAGTGATTGTGGTCGGGCCCTCTCTCAAGCTGCATCAGTGCGGGCTGCCGCGCCGCATGGCGCTGGAGCTCTTCAAACCTTNNCGTTCGGTCATAGTTGTAGGGCCTGAACTGAAGCTTCATGAATGTGGTTTGCCTAAGCATATGGCTTTGGAACTCTTCAAACCTTTTGTCATGCGCCAGTTGATCGAGCAGGGATATGCTCATAATATTAAAAGCGCCCGAAGGCAGGTCGAAAAAGCAAGAGCGGAAGTCTGGGATATTTTGTCGGAGGTCGTGAAAGAACGTCCAGTATTGCTTAATCGTGCACCGACACTGCATCGTTTGAGCGTCCAGGCCTTTGAGCCTGTTCTTATCGACGGTAGTGCTATTCAAATCCACCCATTGGTATGTTCCGCCTTCAACGCCGACTTTGACGGNNTGACGGCGACCAGATGGCAGTTCACGTGCCTCTTTCCAAAGCAGCTGTGAGAGAAGCACGAGACCAAATGCTTAGCATCCATAACATGCTGTTGCCAAGTTGCGGCGAGCCCGTAATGACCCCTACGTTAGACATGGTGCTTGGTTGCTATTATTTAACAAATATTAGACCCGGAGCCGCAGGTGAAGGAAAACTCTTCAGTAGTTTCCAAGAAGCTACGCTGGCTTATAATCTAGAAGTAATCGATTTAGATGCTGAGGTAGAAGTGAAGGATGCAAGCAACGGGTCACAGAAATTAAAGACCAGTGTTGGCCGGATTCTGTTCAATGAAATTTTGCCAACTGAGTTCAGATTCTGCAACCAGATTATGGACAAGGGTAGTCTGAAACGGTTAGTTTCAGACTGCTATCGCTTGTTAGGTAATACACCCACTGTGGCCATGCTTGACAACATGAAGAAAATTGGTTTTGAATATGCCACAAAGTCAGGCATAAGTATTGCTGCCAGAGATATGGAGGTGCCCAAGGATAAACCTAAACTCCTTGAGGAAGCCGATGAGAGAGTAGCCGTCATTGACAGTCAGTATAACAGAGGGCTCATTACCGAAGATGAACGTTACAGCAGAACCATTGAAGTCTGGACAGATACTACTGATAAGATCACAGAAACTATTTCTCAGTCGTTGGACCGGTATGGCGGAGTCTATATGATGGCGACCTCTGGAGCTAAGGGAAATATTTCCCAGATTAGACAGATGGCCGGTATGCGAGGTCTAATGACTGACCCTGCTGGGAGAATTATTGATTTTCCCATTAAATCGAGCTTCCGCGAAGGGCTCTCGGTTATGGAGTATTTTATATCTACACACGGTGCTCGTAAAGGATTGGCAGATACGGCACTAAGAACTTCGAATGCTGGCTACCTTACTCGTCGTCTTATTGATATAGCCCAGGATCTGATCATATACAAGGAAGATTGTGGCAGTGATGAAGGTATATGGATATCCGAGAGAAAGAGAGAAAGGGGACTGCTACCGCCTCTTGTTGAGCGGATACTTGGGCGTATGGCTGCTATTGATATCATCGACCCGCAGAGCGGTGAAATAATCGTTAGCAGGAATGAAGAGATCGACGAGGAAAAGGCAAAACAAATTGCGTCTAGGGGGATCAAGGAAATATATGTAAGATCACCTCTATACTGCCATGCGCGACGCGGTATTTGTCAGTATTGCTACGGACGCGACCTCGCCAGAAGAGGATTGGTACAACAAGGCACTGCTGTGGGTATTATCGCTGCGCAAAGTATCGGGGAACCAGGTACTCAGCTTACTTTACGTACTTTTCACACGGGAGGTGTGGTTGAAGCCGATATTACCAGCGGTCTACCGCGTGTAGAGGAGTTATTCGAAGCAAGAGTGCCGAAGGGAGTGGCTATTCTTTCTGAGATAGATGGCATTGTTGAAATAATCGATAGTCAGGATGTTCTTAAGATCAAGGTTACTAGCTCTGAGTCATATTTAGATGAGTATGCATTGCCACCTGATGCTGAGATACTTGTAAACAATGGTGAATGGGTTGAGACAGGCACTAAGTTGATTTCTGTGAAATCTTCATCGTCTGCAAGACAACAGCCATCTGTTGCAGGCGAGCAACCATGGATCGCTAAAGTTTCTGGTATTGCAGTTGTCGACAATGGACGTTTTTACATCCGCTATGAAGAAAAGGAGGAACGAGAATATGCCGTCCCTCCGGGCAGCCGCGTTCGTATCAAGTCTGGTGAAACGGTGAAGGCCGGAGATCAACTCATAGATGGTGCTGCTGACCCACAGGATATCTTACGCATTATGGGAAGAGACGCTGTGCAACGATACTTAGTTGGGGAAGTACAAAATGTCTACCGTTCTCAAGGTGTAAGTATCAATGATAAGCATATAGAAATCATTATTCGCCAAATGCTCAGGCGGGTACGAGTCGAGTCCCCGGGTGATACTGAACTATTAACTGGCGATCTTATCGACCATTTTGACTACGAAGCTATAAATGCTAAGGTTCTGGCCGAGGGAGGCGAACCTGCCACTGCCCAAACCGTCCTACTTGGAATTACCCGCGCTTCATTGAACACCAGTAGTTGGCTTGCAGCTGCTTCCTTTCAGGAAACTACCAGAGTGCTTACCGAGGCCGCGATTTGGGGTAAAACTGATAGGCTTGTCGGCTTAAAGGAAAATGTGATTATTGGTAAGCTTATCCCTGCCAACGATTCGTCCGCATCCGCATCTACAGATGCAGAACAAGAGTTGTTAACTCAGGGAACAAAACAAGGCTTATCTTCCGATGATGTCGCTGAAGCAGCATTGGCTTGGGACGATAAGAGCCGTGAATCTTCACTACCAGATACCTCATCATCATTAGATTAAACTTGTTGCACAAACAGCAAATGACTTAGCCTCATTTGAAATCGTTAAGAGTCCTCGCCAATGGGCGAGGACTCTTTTATTTAGCATGCCATTGCACATCTGGTTTGACCAAATTTGGTTATGCTATAATTCCCTTTAGTAAGCTATTTGGTTTTGTTTATGCGAGAAGATAAAGCACCGACACGGTTAATATCGGCCAAACCAGGCATAGAAGATATTTCGCTGGATACAAATCTTCGCCCTAAACGTCTCATTGATTTCATAGGACAAGACAAGGTTAAAGGTAACCTAGGAATTGCTATCACCGCTGCACGGAAAAGAAACGAACCTCTGGATCATGTTCTTCTTTATGGGCCACCTGGTTTGGGGAAAACTACTCTTTCCTGTATCATCGCTGTTGAAATGAGTGTAAATATCAAAATCAGCTCCGGCCCAGCAATAGAACGGCCAGGTGACTTGGCGGCTATCCTAACCAGCCTGCAAGAAGGCGATGTTTTTTTTATCGACGAGATTCATCGCCTTAGTCGAGCAGTGGAAGAAGTCCTTTATCCAGCAATGGAGGATTCTGCAATCGATTTAGTAATTGGCAAAGGACCTGGAGCCAGGAGCTTACGCTTGAATCTACCTAACTTTACCCTGATCGGGGCTACCACACGATATGCTCTGATGAGTTCACCCCTGAGAGATAGGTTCGGTTCGGTATATCGCCTTGATTTTTACGATGAAGCGGCGATAAAAGATATATTAAGACGCTCAGCAGCCATACTTAAGGTAAAGATAGACGAAACTAGCCTTACTCAAATTGCTTGCCGGTCACGAGGTACACCTCGAGTAGCTAATAGATTGCTCAGACGGGTACGTGACTATGCTCAAGTTATGGCTGATGGCATCATTACTGAGACAGTGGCAATTGAGGCGCTTTCTAAGTTGGAGATAGATAGCATTGGACTGGATGAAGTAGATCACAAGGTTCTACGCACCATTATTGAAAAATTTGATTGTGGGCCTGTAGGACTTGAAACCATTGCTGCTTCAATCAGCGAAGAAGCAGATACCATTATGGATGTCTATGAGCCATTCCTTCTCCAACTGGGTTTCATTGAACGCACACCTCGGGGTAGAACTGCAACTAAACTTGCATGTGAGCACCTGGGTATCATGTATAAAAAGAGTCAGTCGCCTCAAGTGGGTTTTTGGTAATTAAGTCACCCTTTACGGCATTCAAACAACGTCTAGGTAGCCTTAAGATATTACCTGCTGGTTTTATGGGCAGTATGTAACAGCATCTTGCTTGAACTGCATCTAACCACTGGGTCCAGTAGTGCTGGGCTGATAACGAGAAATAAAAAGAGCAGGATAAGGAAAATCCACGTATATAAACCTATGGCATTTTTGTCAGCGGAAGCCACTACAACTAATAGAATAATTTCGTGGGTTAATAGTGCCCCAGCCTTGGCCCAACGCTGCCTGACACGAATGAAGGTCGTTACAGTAAGCGCCAATACAGCAAAGCTCAAGGCAATTAACTGAGCGGCATCATAAATACGTGCTAACCACTGCTGCATATCCTCGATCCCTAGGGCTAATCTCCAGCCCAAAATAACCGGGATCGGAAGTAACATTAATGATGCAAATAGCCAGTCACGTTCGATAGTTTTTCTGGTTACAGGAAGCAAGACAAACAGCGCCAAGGGGATATAGGTAATTGCTGCAACCCACACCCATCCACTAGACAAATTGATGAGCAATGTACCGATGACAATCACTGGCGTTAAGCAATAACCCAACCAGGGAAATAACCATGCTGGTTTACCATGAGTCCAGCCATAAATGGCAACGCCAATAACAACAACTAGTATAGGTGATAAACATGCAGTGATATGCCACCAGTGCATGGCAAAAAACAAAGCAACCAATATGTGGGGTAATGCGGCAAAAAGTGCTTGTTTCCAACTACCTTGGCTGTAAACTTCATACATCTGCTTGGCAACAAGCGTAGGTGAACCAAGCGATTGTGTCGCCGCTCTGGTTGCCTCATCTGCTGATAAGCCCGATTCCATGAACTCTTCGCTTTTATCCTCGATATGCGTACGAAGCTCTCGCACCACATCATCTTCAGTTGTGGAGTCTAACCTGAGATAACTTCTTAGGCTATTCAGATAGTTCAATTTGATAGCCAATGTTCTATCCAGTTACCGAGTGCACAATAAGGGCTACTGCCTTAGAGAAGTCTTGCCAGCTTATAAGCCTCTGATTGAGGACTTCCTGCCCCTTTGAGGTTATAGTATAATATCGTCTTTCTTGACCAGTGGGCAGTTTTTGCCATTTGCCCTGAACGAGTCCAGCTTTCTCCATACGATGGAGAGCCGGATATAATGTACCTTCTTTGAGTCGAAAATATCCATTACTTCGTGCTTCAAGTTCTTTTATGATCTTGTAACCATAAGTCGTATGGCGGCTAATTAAGCTAAGAAGTAAGGAGTCAGTATTACCCTTAAGCAATTCACGTTTATAATTCATTGATACCACCCCTAAAACAATGCTCTGACGGGTAGAGTACCATGTCGATTTATTAATCGTCAAGGGGGAGAATTTCACTAGGATAGCTTGACATTCAAAATTGGCGCAACCTATAATGAGATAACTTTATAAGCTCTACACAGTGAAATGCGTATCAATGTTGCACAATTACTTAAAGAACCTGTGGGCTCAACTCGAAGCCACAAAATAAATACTAGCATAGATGATGAAGGCATAGATTCTGTTAAGGGAGAACTAACTATGACTCGCACTAACCGCAGTATCTTAGTTGCAGGTACGCTGAGAGCCGCTACAACAGGAACATGTAACCGGTGTCTTAATCAAGTTCGCTGCAAATATAACTTCAACTTAGAAGAGGAATTCTTTTCCATAATAGATATATCGAGCGGCTCAGTATCTCAGGGAGAGTCAGATAATTCCAACGCCATTGATAACAACAATATGTTAGACTTAACCGAAATGATCCGCCAGTATTCCGTTTTATCTATACCTACCAAATTGTTGTGCATCCCGGAATGCGCCGGGCTTTGCCCTTCTTGTGGCGATAACCTCAATCAAGGTTCGTGTCAATGTTCAAACCAAAATCGCAATGAACATCTCGCAAAACTGGTCAAACTAGGAAAGGAGAATTAAAATATAGAATGGCACCATTACCAAAAAGAAAGTATGCCAAAGCGAGACAAGGCAAAAGACGCAGTCACCTAGGAGTAAAAGCTACTGCATCAGTTGATTGTCCGCAGTGTCACAATCGCAGATTACCCCACCATGCTTGCCCAACCTGCGGGAGTTACAACGGCAGAGAAGTTATCGAAATTAAGAGTTCGAAGAAGACAAAGTAAGATGGCTTAACTATAGGCGTCAGTTCGGCAAAGAATAACTTGCATTAAAGGAGGGAATATGGTTGAAGAAATAAAGGTCGCTTATGTTTTCCCTGGACAGGAGTCACAAGCAGTCGGTATGGGGTTAGACCTTTACGTCCATTACTCTTCAGCCCGTGAGGTTTTTGATGAGGTCGATAAAGCGCTAGGTTTCCCTCTATCTCGTTTGTGTTTTGAAGGGCCTGATGAAGATCTCAAGCAAACAGTTAATGTTCAGCCAGCGATAATAGCCACAAGCATCGCTTGTTACAGGGCAGCTCAAGAAGCCAGTCAAAATGGCCTGCCTGCCCCAACATTCGTGGCAGGTCACGATATAGGTGCATATTCAGCGCTGGTTGTTGCTCAAGCACTCAGTTTGTCCGATGCGGTGCGCCTGGTACGTGAAAGAGGGCGATTGATGAATGAAGCAGGACAGAGAACACCGGGCGGGATGCTATCAATGACGGGCTTGGACGTAGAAACCGTCAGGTCTGTATGTCTGACTACAGGCACATGGATCGCCTATATAGGTGCCCCTGACCAATTTGCCATCAGCGGTACTCAGGAGAACCTGGCTAAAGCAAGACGGTTACTCCAATTGAAAGGCGCTCGCCGTATCCTCCCCATGAAGGTAACTGGCCCATTCTCTTCACCATTAGTGGAATCTGCTTCAGCACGATTAAGAAATGCCCTTGAAGGGTTCACATTTAATAAGCCGATAGTCCCCATTGTGGCAAATGTCACCGCACAACCGCTAATTGACCTTGAAGCGATAAAACAAGAATTGGTTAGCCAGATAACACACACGGTTTTATGGCAACAATCTGTAGAAAATATGATCGCTGGAGGTGTATCTACCTTCTTCGAAATGGGGCCCGGAGAGGTACTAACCAAATTAATCAAACGGGTCAGTCCGGGTGCACAAGTTTTCAATATTAGTACTTCTCAAACTGTTGCCGAAATAATAAAATGGCGCAGTGGCTGATCACCCACTGCTAGGCCTTTTCTTTTCTAAAACCACCACAGAATGTAAAATTACAGACTAACCTGCATCCATTTAAAAATGTGCCAGCCTATATCTATAATTATTTGCTGTTGAGATCATGAGGATGGCAAGACTGAGACGAAAGGCTAGAGTTGTTGCATTACAAGTCCTTTACGAGCTTGATTGCTCATCTCATAAACCAGATGATGTCATATCCCGCTTGATACAGGACAAAGGCTTGCAACACGAAGCAGCTAACTTTAGCTGTGAACTAGTAACCGGTGTCTTACTCAACACGCAAGAGATCAATAAAGTAATCCGAGAATTTGCCACTGCTTTCCCCTTAGAACAAATAGCTGCGATAGACAGAAACATTTTGCGCCTTGCCATTTTCGAGGTTTTATTCCATAATAAAGCTCCACTCAAAGTGGCTATCGATGAGGCAGTTGAGTTGGCCAAAATGTTTGGCAGTGAGGCGTCGCCGAAATTTATAAACGGAGTTTTAGGTTCATTAGTAACTGCTCGCATAGAAACAACCTGATATCGATAAGAAAAATAACTGGGCATTACGAGTCGAGAGATGAAAGGAAAGAAAATCTTGCTAGAGCAGCTTAAGAAGGTAATCGCGGAACAGCTTGGAGTAGATGAAGAGCAAATAGTGCCCTCAGCATCTTTCGTTGAAGATCTTAATGTCGATGGTGAAGGTCTAGCAGAGCTCATGATTGCGATAGAAAAGGAATTTAGCACCCCGGAAAGAAAGCTGGAAATATCCGATGAATACGTAGAGGGAATCAGCGCAGTCCAGGACATTATCGACTGTTTACATGACTATGGCATAGAGGACTAGCAATTTAGGCAATTAGCTTCCGTCCCGTCAGGACCTGTAACTACTGCTTGCAGGACTTCTCTTAATGTTCGTTGCCAACTGCCAGCAAGATTCTCTATATCCAACCTTATTTGTCTATTTCCTGCTTTGACTCCCTCGGCATCTCGCAGAGATAATTTGTCTAGTTTCTTTGCGCTACTAAAACAGATTATAATCTGACCATCACCTGCAAAAACAGACTCCGCTGCAGCCTCAGTAGCAAGCTGTCTTATCATTATTATGTATAGCAGATTGCCAACAGCCTGAGGCGGAGCACCAAATCTATCATTCAGTTCCTGCGCTATATCATCTATCTCGTCAGGATGACTTACAGCAGCTAACTTCTGATAAAACGCTACTCGGGTGCTCTGGCTAGATACATATTCTTCTGGAATGTAAGCAGCCAATGGCAATGATATTGCCGTAGAGACGACTGGTAATTCTCTTTTTTTAACTTCCCCCGCTCTCTTCTCTCTACCCTCCTCTACAGCTTCACCAAGCAGCCGACAATAAAGGTCAAAACCCACGGCAGAAATATATCCGCTTTGCGCCACACCCAATAGACTACCGGCTCCCCTAATTTCCAAATCTTTCATCGCGATACCAAACCCAGCGCCCAACTCGGTAGCTTCAGCTATAGTGCCAAGCCGATTACGGGCTTCCGGAGTGAGTTGCTTCCCCCCATCAAACAGAAAATAGGCATGTGCATGATCATCGCCTCGTCCTACACGACCCCGAAGTTGATATAATTGTGTCAAACCTAGCTTATCTGCGTTATCTACAATCAGCGTATTGACATTGGGCATATCCAAGCCAGATTCAATGATAGTAGTAGTAACCAAAACATCGCTGCTGCCATTGGCGAACTCCGTCATCACTTTCTCTAACTCGTCCTCCGACATCCGCCCATGAGCTACAGATATTCTGGCTTCGGGTATCAATTTCTCTAATCTACTGGCAACCGAGAAAATGCTACTGACCCGGTTATGTACAAAAAAAATCTGCCCATTCCGTTCCAGTTCGCGCAATACCGCCTCACGAACCAGCCTGTCATCATAAACACCGACATATGTCTTAATGGGTAAGCGGTCTTCTGGCGGCGTCTCCATAGTACTCATGTCTCTTATACCAACCAGCGACATATGCAAGGTGCGAGGAATTGGAGTAGCACTGAGAGTGAGAACGTCAACTTCTCGTCTCAACTGCTTGAAGTGTTCTTTATGCACTACACCAAATCGCTGCTCCTCATCTATGATTACCAAGCCCAGATCTTTGAATTTAATATCCTTCTGCAACAAACGATGAGTGCCGATACAAATATCCACCATGCCAGCAGCAAGACCTTCGATTGTCATGTCCTGCTCTTTCTCCGTACAAAAACGGCTCAGCATTTCAACCCTGATTGGGAAAGACTGCAACCTGGCATGGAATGTAGCAAAATGCTGTTGTGTCAATATCGTAGTTGGAACTAACATCGCCACCTGTTTACCATCCATTACCGCTTTAAAGGCGGCCCGGAGAGCAACCTCAGTTTTACCATAACCAACATCCCCACAAACCAAACGGTCCATTGGCCTAGGTTTTTCCATATCAGCCTTTACAGACTTGACAGCTTCTAATTGATCACGTGTTTCGACATAAGGAAAAGATGATTCTAGCTCCTGCTGCCAAAGATTATCAGGTGAAAAGGCAAATCCAGAAACCACTCCCCTCGCCGCATAGAGATCCAAAAGCTCCCTTGCAATTTCAGCAACAGACTCCTTAATCTTTTGTTTAGTCCTCGCCCATTCTTGGGTGCCCAACCGACTTAGAGCAGGTGGTTGGTCATTGGAACCAATATAACGGCTGACGCGGTCGACTTGGTCAGTAGGCACGTAAAGTCTGTCACCAGCAGCATATTCCAGAACAATATACTCCCTCTCAGCACTCTGGTCAGACACCTTTGTTAGCCCAACAAATTTGGCGATGCCATGCTCAACATGAACGATATAATCACCGGGTACCAGTTCAGAAACAAACCAATGATGTCGTATCGGCCTTTTACTGGATAGACGGCGTTCCTTAACTATACCGAATATCTCCCTGTCGCTAAACAAAGTAAATACATTTCTAATAGCCCACCCCCCAGTTATCGAGCCCTGCACCAAAGTAACCGATTTCAGTGGAGGTACACGCTCCAATTGCGATACTAAAGTAGATATATCGTGCTCTTGAAGTACTTCAGCAAGACGAGCCGTCTGTTGGCTAACGATAACTATACGGCGAGATTCTTTGAGCATTTCTTTCAATGATTGTGAAAAATCATTAAGCCTTCCACCATAACTCGGCACTAAAGATAAAGGCAAAGAATATATACGATCAGTATTATTAAGATTCCAGGGTGACAATATTACACGTCGTTTAACTTTTTCAATCTTTTCCTCAAATTCTGACCATGGCAAATAGACGCCCTGAGTATCCGCTGCAGGCTTACTGTGCTCTTTTTTTAATTGCTGGAACTCCTTAACCTCACCGTCTATTTTCTCAATTACAGCTTTTATCTCACTAATGTCGTCTATAATCAGCAAAGATCCACCGGGCATATAATCCAAAATGGTCTCGGTAGTAGTGGATTGCAGACCTCCTTCATTTGCCGGGATTATCGTCACCGAAGGAACTACAGTCGATGAACGTTGCGTCTTAGGGTCAAAGAGTCTGATGCTGGCTATACGGTTCCCAGACAATTCTATCCTGGCAGGCAACTCATTATTCGGAGAGAAAATGTCTAATATACCTCCGCGTCGGCTTATCGTCCCTGGGATTTCCACCAAGTTCTCCATTTCATACCCCAAATCCTGCCATCTCTCTATCAACTGGAGCTGGTCAACAAGAGTTCCCACTTCCATCATGTAGCAAGACTCAACGAAAATATTACGAGATACGGTCGTACCTGCCGCAGCCAAGGCAGAACTTACTATTAATGGTGGCTTGGAGTTATTGGACAACGCAACCCGACCAAAAAGATGCAATACTCGCAACCGTTCCGTTGCGGCAACAGGATCCGTTACAAAACCATCTCCAGCAAGAAACTCAGTCTCAGGGTAAAACTGTAATAAGGAAGAGTTGGAGTACCAAACATGTAGCTGGTTATATAGATTTTTTGCACTTCCAAGCTGTGCGGATATAAACAATATTGGCAGATTCAGTTCTTGGTGCAATGCTGCGATGATATAGGATTTAGCAGCCTCAGGTATGACAAGTCTATACTCAGCTTCATGCCTAGAGCGCACATTGCTCCTAATCTGCTGATATCCAGGAACATCCTTTATCAATGTAAGTAGACAAGACAAATTCATTGCCAAACACTTAAAGGGCTAGTCATGAGCAATAGGATCCTCAGGCCTAGCCCTGGCTAAATTGTAACATAGCCTCAGTCTGGCGACTAACTATGAGGTAGGATGGAAAAAACGG
>DIKK01000021.1:6333-44292 GCA_002423605.1 Dehalococcoidia bacterium UBA5620 | reverse complement strand
GGGCGTCATTGCCGGCGGTGCCGGTGACCACCGCCCAGAACTTGGCGTCATCAGGGGCAGCCGCCAGGTTCCAGACATCCTGGTTTGCTGTCGGAACGCCAGCAGCCCTCATGCTGGCTTGCAGGTGGCTATTAGTTGCCATACTATCATTGTATATGACGTATAGCCTTATGGTGCTAGTGGCGCCAGTGCCGATTTTTACTGCTGCCAGTAGCTTGTCGGAGTTGGCGGTATTCACCAGCTTCTCCACTTCACTGGCGCTATATTCGTTGGTGCCTGTGTCGATGAGTATCTGGCCGATATCATTCGAGCCCGGCATACTTATAAATTTCCAACTGCAAATGCCGGCGTCAGCGGATACCGCGGCCGGTGTTGCCAAGCTGCCTGGTACTACGAAGCTCATCACCAGTATGACGATGGCTAGTATACCAAATACAACGTATTTTATTTCCACTATTCCTCTCAAGTTTGCTAACCCCGATTTTCATCGGATACTCTCGGCGTGTTTTCGACCTGTCCGCCTCCAGTTTTAAACCCCCGGTGGAGGAAACACTTCAGTTTTTATGTGCTTCTTTTAAGCTGGCCTGCTATCGGCCACCCCTCGGGTTACCCGGGTACAGAGATACGGTCTCAGGTTTTTAAAGCTTTGTGTCCCGGAGTCAGGGCTGATGTAGCATTGCCTCAGCGGGGAAACACCCCATTTAGGCATGCTTTCATGGGCATCACCTCCTTTTGTTATATATGCATAATCCATTGGGCAAGTATTATCCTTAATTTACTATATTGTAGCACTCTTGTAAACAAGTTGTAAGCGCCCATAACATACTGGACTTTTTGGAGGGGATTAAGGTTATCGATATAGTAGCGCAGCGGTGGAAGTTTGCCAATACTCCGCCTTGATGAAAATCAATTCCGGCAGCTGCCCAGTTGCCGTGCATATTGCAGGCGATCCATACTAGTGTCGGAAGGTGATCAGGCCTTGGCCCCTTTCCATCCTCACGGCACTCATACTCTACCCTATCTATAAACCGTGATGAGAAAAAGGGTGTTTTTGGATTAGCTGCACATAGTACACCAAGGTATTGCATTTCCCTTTTAACCGTAGGTACAATTCTTGGGACTTTTACTACGGGATCAGCTTGGAGGTTAGTTTTGGCAATAAAGGTTGTCACTGATAGCGGTTCGGATATCTCCCTTGAGGTTGCTAAGGAGTTGGGTATAACTATTGTGCCCGTGTATATCTATTTCGGTGAGAAAGCTTATAAAGATGGAGTGGACATAGGGCCGGATGAATTGTATGAGAGGCTGGTGGAAGGCCAAATTTATCCCACTACCACACAACCCATGCCCGCCGACTTCGCCAAGACCTATGGTGAGCTTTCCGAAGATGCTGATGCTATTGTGTCCATACACCTATCGACCAAGGTGAGTGGCACCTATAATGCGGCGCTCCAGGGCATAGAAATAACAGAGCCTAAGTGCGAAGTTCGCGTGGTGGATAGTTTTTCGGTGTCGGTTGGGTTGGGTATAATAGCCATGGCTGCGGCTCGGGTGGCCAAGGCAGGCGGCACGTTGGTTGAGGTCTTGGAGGAGACCAAAAGGGCTATTAGCCAGACTCAAGTACGTGGGTTGCTAGATACCTTGCACTATCTGCTCAAAGGCGGCCGTATCACCAAAGCCAGGGCCTTAGTAGGCACATTGCTGAATGTGAAACCCATCCTGACAATGCGCGAGGGTGAAATCGTCCAGGCGGGTATGGCTCGTTCTTATGCCAGGGGCGTAGAGCGGTTATTCGGGCTCGTGCAAAGTTGTCGTAATCTGCGGGAGGTAGCCATCGCCCACAGCACGGTACACGAAGAGGCCATGGCGCTCAAGAACCGCATTGACTTCATAGTTGATGAAGACCGAATTCAAATGTCTAGGATAGGTGCTGGATTGGGTGTACACGGCGGACCGGGCACTCTCCTGGTGGCCGCCAGGAGCGACTAGCCCTTCGCACGTTTGCCTGGGCCAAAGCGGGCATTTGGTACATACTAACCAGATTCATATTGTTGAAGCAACAAAAGCTTGAATTACTTTAACACTTGTTGGTTGAGGAGTTTCCGATTTCCTGCGCTGGATTCCTTTCCTCTACCATTAGCTTATGTAGCGCCATAGGTCATTCTATCGGTGATCTCGTCTTGGAGGTGGTGGGCCTCAGAGTTGTAATGCTCTATCAATTTGTTGGACATTGGCACTAAGAGCTATGCCGCCAGCGCACAGTCTCGTTAGAGAGTGTTTATTGATAGCCCGCCCTTTTATCTGGATATTCCGAGTTTCGTCCGTTATCATCATATGACGGCTGCGTATCGCTTTTTTTGGTGTAGCCTTCTTCTTCTAGTTTGTCGAAAATCCTGGCAGCCCGGGGATAGCCGACGCGAAGTCGGCGTTGTAGGAATGAGGATGATATCTCTTTGTGTTCTCGTGCTAGCTTTCTGGCCTCTTCCATCAGGGAATCTTCACTTTCTTTGGGACCAGAAGCAAGCTGGACCATCTCCTCGAATTTGATTTGCTCCATTTCTGGCCTTCTCTGCATCCTCCAGAAGTGAACTATCCTATCAACCTCACCGTCCGAGGTGAAGGTTCCCTGGAGGCGCTTTGGCTTGGCGGCATCTGTAGGCATGAATAGCATATCGCCTCTTCCTAACAGCTTCTCAGCCCCGGCGGAATCGAGGATGGTGCGTGAGTCAACTTGTGATGTGAGCGCAAAGCTGATGCGGGTAGGGAAGTTTGCCTTGATAAGCCCGGTGACCACGTCGACTGAAGGCCTTTGGGTGGCGACGATGAGATGTATGCCGGTGGCTCGCGCCAATTGGGCGAGACGGCATAGAGTGTGTTCTACCTCGTCGAAGGCCGCCATCATGAGATCTGCTAGCTCATCAATAATGAGCACGATGTAAGGCATGGCGTCACCAGCAGGTCGGTCTTTATTGTAGCCCTCAATGTTGCGTGCCCCGGCCTTAGCGAATTTGCGATAGCGGTTATCCATTTCCTGAGTAAGCCAGCGCAGTGCTACCACTGCCTTTTCCGCTTCAACGACTACAGGTGCTATCAGGTGTGGTAAGTTGTCAAAGTTGACTAACTCAACACGCTTGGGATCGATCATGAGAAACTGTACATCGTCCGGTGTGTTTTGAACTAATAGACAGGTGATAATGGAATTGATGCAGGCGGTTTTTCCGCTGCCGGTGGCTCCAGCGATAAGTAAATGGGGCATTTTTGCTAAATCAGCCGATATTGTTTCACCTCCAGCGCCTTTGCCCAGTGCGATTGCCAGTTTCGATTTAACGCTGATTTTTTGGAATGCAGGCGTTTCCATTACGCTGCGCAGATTGACTAAACCAAAGGTGGTGTTAGGGACCTCGATGCCTACCATGGATTTGCCTGGTATGGGAGCCTCTATCCTGATACTGGGTGACGCTAAGGCTAAAGCGAGGTCGCTGGCCAACGAACTGATGCGGTCTACCTTCACTCTGGTCTTGGACACTTCTTCCATGCGTACCTTGATATTGCCATCTTTATCACGTTCTTTGATTTCCTTGTATTTGCGGTCCCAACCGGGTTCAACTCCAAATTGAGTCACTGTGGGGCCAACGTTTATTTGAACTATCTTGGACTCAACTCCATAGCTGGCTAAAGCTTCTTCAATGATCTGTGCCCGTTTCTCGATATCGGCCTGGCTAAGTTCTATCTCTACTGGTTTATCCAGTATGCTAACAGGAGGCAATTGCCAGCCACCTGTGGTCAGGACAGGCTGATATTTACCTGGTTCCCATGTTTCTGAAGAGGGCACCTCGCTTGGCTTTTTCGGTGATTTGATAGTAGGTGCCGTCGTGGTTTCCAAACGTGTTTCTGGTATTTGAGGTTCTACGATTTTGTATTTGGATTCTTTCTCTATCTCTGGTTTGGGGGGTTTGTTCGGAGCTTTTTTTGATGCTTGGAGCATATTTACCGCTGAACGCCCTACCCATTTTGGGGCGAGAAAGATAATGCCTAGAATAATAAGTCCGACGACCCTTAATATTCCTATTAAGTTGGAGCCGGTAATGATGCTCTGGCCAGATGTGCCGCCAAGAGTATCCTGGCGTATGATACCGCTACCTGGAGCGAAAAACGATGCCATCCCCCAGAGGGCAAAGGCTAAGGCGATACTGCCAAGCCAGAAGTTCCAGTATTTGAATAAAAGGGAAAACTTTCCATTCCAGATTATCCAGATTACTATGCCCAGGGCTATAGCTATCAATGCCAATCCAATGCCTAGAGCCTTGAGGGTCTTTTCCCATATGTTGACCGTCCAGTTAGATATTTCAGGCCAAAACCAGTATATTAGCCCAACTGCAATCAGTACCAATATCAGCCTTATCACTGGCGCTGAGGTGATAAAAGTGACGAAGTCGCTCCTGCCTTTTCTAGACTTCTTTCGCTGTGCTGATTTAGAGGTTTTGCTCTTCTTAGGCATAGTTTTACTATACCTCGATGGTGGTGGTGAGTATCATGGGGTGGCGGCGCGTCTGTTCGTAAAAGAACTTGCTCAGGGTATCTTTCACTTTAGTGCTGATGAAATTAGCTTCGAGTGGATGACCGTTGCTGTGGCTTAGAGTGTTCGCCACCAGGTTGCGTCCTTGTTCCAATATGCTTTCAGCTTCTTTCATATCAACAAAGCCTCGGGAGACGATATCGGGACGGCCTATGACCATACCTCTTGTTTTATCGATGGCGACAATGACTACCACAATGCCGTCTCTGGACAATAGCTTTCTATCGCGAAGGATAGCGTTTGCAAGGTCACCCATTACTAGCCCATCCACATAGACATTGCCTGATGGTATCCTGCCGTTTATTTTGCCTTTTTCCCGGTCAAGCTCGAGTATATCCCCGCTCTCCATAACAAACACATTCGATTCAGGCACCCCCAGAGTTTTTGCCAGTTTGGCATGGATGCTCAGGTGGCGGTATTCTCCATGTATGGGTACGAAGAATTTAGGTTTGACCAAGTTGAGCAAAAGTTTCAACTCCTCTTGGCTGCCGTGGCCATGAACATGGACAGGGGCTAACTTTTGGTAGATGACCTCCGCTCCCTGGCGAAAGAGGGTATCTACTGTTCGGTTGACCAGTTCCTCATTTCCGGGGATAGGTGTTGCTGAAATTACCACAGTATCTCCTGGTGTGATACGGACTTGGCTATTGTCTCTATTGGCAATGCGCACCAGGGCTGATGTGGGCTCGCCCTGGCTTCCTGTGGTTATCATAACAATCTCGTTATATGGGAACCGGTGGATTTCATCGAACTGGTGCAGCACACCGGGCGGAGCATTGAGATAGCCTAAATCCAACGCCATACGTATCGTATCCTTCATGCTACGGCCTATAACGAAGACATGCTTTTGGTGTTTAGCAGCCGCATCTATAATTTGCTGAATACGGGATACCAGTGAGGAAAACGTAGTGATGATTACTCTGCCGGGGGCTTTAGCTATGATACGTTCCAGCGTATCGCCCACGACACTTTCCGAAGGTGTGTACCCGGGTAGCTCCGCGTAAGTAGAATCGGCGAGAAGAAGCAGAGTGCCCTCAGCCCCAATCTGGGCAAGTCTGGCTAATCCGGTAGCTTTGCCATCGACTGGAGTGTAGTCAATCTTGAAATCTCCGCTGTGGACTATTGGGCCTACAGGGGTATAGATGATGAATCCAACGGAATCGGGGATACTATGGCAAACGGCAAAAGGCTCTATTTTGAAGTTGCCCAGCGAGAACTTGTCTCCTGATTGAATTGTCTTTAGCTTCGCCGTCTTTGAATAACGGTGTTCATTGAGCTTAACAGAGATCAAGCCCTGAGTGAGCTTGGTGGCATATACTGGTAGGTCAAATTGGGGTAGGATGTATGGCAAAGCTCCGATGTGGTCTTCGTGACCATGGGTTATAATTATGCCGCGTAGCTTTTCTTTCTTCTCTAGTAGGTAGCTTATGTCGGGGATAACCAGGTCGACTCCGAACATCTCTTCGGTGGGAAACATGAGGCCAGAATCAATTACTACGATGTCATTGGCATATTCAATGGCCATCATGTTCTTGCCGATCTCGCCAAGGCCACCCAGAGGAATTATTCTAAGTTTTTGTCTAGCCATGGATGTTCTCTAAAATAGGCTTAGCTGTTGAGGCTTGGTTTCAGTTTCGGTTTCAGTTATCTTATCTATTTGGACCAGAATTTGGGGGATATTGAGCATATCGGCCTCTATAATTTTACGGAGACTTCCTTGATGGAGGGCTGCAGCTGGATGGTACATGGGAAAAAGAATTATATTGTTTTCCCTCCTCGCCTTGCCATGTATTTTGCTGATGTTCTGGTTAGGGAAATATCTGGCCATGGAGTAACGTCCCAGAGTGACGATAATCTTAGGCTGGAGCAGTTCTATTTGACGGTCGAGCCATTTGCTGCAGGCTTGAATTTCTACAGGCAAAGGGTCGCGATTGTTTGGTGGACGGCACTTGATGACGTTAGCGATGTAAACTTGTCCTCGTTTAAGCTTTATGGAGGCTAGCAGTTCCTCTAAGAATTGGCCTGCAGGACCAACGAAGGGGCGTCCTTGCTGGTCTTCATGCCACCCCGGAGCCTCACCGATGAAAAGTATGTCTACCTTTTCGGGTCCTTCGCCGGGCACTACCCTGGTGCGGCTCTTGGCTAGTTCGCAAGCTTGGCAGCGTTCAATTTCTTTGTAGAGTTCGGTAAGCGCTGACATCTTGGGCAATCATAGCATAGCATTTTTTGCTGGTCAATTTAGACAAATGACACAACAATGCTAATGGCCAGGATACACAATAGTAATAAACATATGCCTGAGTATATTTTGTCTTTCTCTAATAACATAACCACCATAGCTACGACAATCTGTGAAACAGGAGTAAGCAAAAGAATCAAAACTGCTAACGTGATTACGGCAGCAGCGTTTAGGTGCAGGAGCGCTGATGGTAGCTGAGTAAGCGGGACAAGATCCCCGATGTTTTGATTGCCAAAACCAGTAAGAATGAGGCCAATGACAACCATGACTATAGAGACGTAGACTCCAATTTTGAGGCTAGTACTAACCCAAATGTTTAAGCGTTTTTCTTTCTTATCCTTGTTCTGCATTTCCTTCACGTAGTCCATAGTATGTGGGCTGCTTTAAGCAGCATTAGCATAGCTGTAATGAATATAAACAAGCCAAAAATACGCCTCAGAAGTATTCCTCTGGTCCTTTGTGCTAGCTCTGTGCCCAGTATGGCTCCTAGAAATACGCCGATGATGAGGGGTGCGATTATGGCAGGATATACATATCCACGGAAGTAATAGACCACTGCGCCGACCGTGGTGGTGATAGCTATCATAAAACTGCTGGTGCCGATAGCTGCTTTCATCGGTATGCCCATTCCCAAGTTCATTGTTGGTAATTTTACGATGCCGCCACCTATGCCGAGCAGACTTGACAGAATGCCGGCTAAGAAGCTGCCTCCCAGCCCCAGTGGTATGTGCCTAACTTTGTAACAGATTGTCTCGTTAATGGCTGGGTCATAGTATGAGCATGCCAGTAAGCTGGATTTTTCGGAGATGGTGTTATGCGGTGTGGCAGGGTTATCTTTGGAGGGGTCATCCCAGACCAAATTAGGTTTACAGATGACCATGGTATAGGCAACATAGATGAGGACGATGCTGAAAACAGCGTTTAGGATCGAAGGGGCAAGAAAAGCTGCTGCAAAAGCTCCGACGATAGCGCCGGGTGTGGTTGTTGTTTCCAAAAGTAGGCCTAGCCTGATATTAGTCCAGTTGTTTTTGGCGTAGATGCGGGCGGCAGTGCATGACGTGGCTACAATGGATACCAGGCTGCTGGCGATGGCTATCTGGATCGGTATTTTGAGAGCCAGTGTGAGGATAGGCACGATAAGAAGGCCTCCGCCTATGCCTAGCATTGAGCCTAGCAGACCGGCAAGTAATCCTATGCTGGCTAATATCCAGAGATTTGCTTCAATCAAAGTGCGTGTAATAGTAACATTAGCTTCATACTAGGTCAATCAGCCTGGGCTGTAGTAGCGAGATGTCTGGCGGCGTTTACTGCGTTGTTAGCATGGATGAATCAGTGATATACTTGGCTCAGCTAGTAAGGAGACTATTATGCCAAGGATTGATGGACGAGCTGATGACGAGCTTCGGCCGGTGCGTGTTACACTGGGTTATCAGGCTTTTGCAGAGGGTTCGGCGTTGATAGAATTGGGGCAGACTAAGGTTATCTGTGCCGTAAGTATGGAGGATAGAGTGCCAAACTTTATCAAAGGTGAGGGGACGGGTTGGGTAACTGCTGAGTATGCTATGCTGCCTCGTTCTACGCACACGCGAACTCCTCGTGGGCAGTTTCCTGAGAGGGCTGCCGGCCGAAGTCAGGAAATCCAGCGCTTGATTGGGCGCTGCCTGCGGGCAGCCACCGACCTGTACGCTATCGGCGAGAGGACATTTACCGTTGATTGTGATGTACTGCAGGCTGATGGCGGTACCCGGACCGCTGCCGTAACAGGCGGATATGTGGCGTTGTTCCATGCTTTACATAATCTAAAGAAACGAGGAGTGCTATCAACTATTCCCTTGAGGACTGCGGTAGCCGCTACCAGCGTTGGTGTTGTTATGGGAGAGAAGTTTCTTGACTTGTGTTATGAAGAGGATTTCCGGGCTGGGGTGGATTTCAATGTTGTTATGACAGACCAGGGGCAATTTGTAGAGGTTCAGGGTACGGCTGAAGGTAAGCCGTTTTCTAAAGAGGCAATGAGTGACTTGATTGTACTTGCCGAAAAAGGGATTAAACAATTATTCCAGATACAGAAATCGACTCTGGCTACATTACGCTAAGGACGTACCTGGCCGTTGCCGATGATGATCCATTTATAGGTTGTTATTTCTCTGAGTGCCATGGGTCCACGGGCGTGGAATTTCTGTGTGCTTATGCCTATTTCGGCTCCTAAGCCGAACTGACTGCCATCGGTAAACCTGGTACTGGCATTGGCATAGACACAGGCAGCGTCTGCTTCATTGAGAAAGCGACTGGCTGCTATTTTGTTCTCAGTGATTATAGCCTCTGAATGTCCTGAGCCATAGCGCTCGATGTGTTCCAATGCCTCGTCTAAAGAATCAACGACTTTGATGGCTGCGATCAAGGCTAGGAATTCCTTGCCCCAGTCGGCTTCGTTTGCGGGCACAAGCTTTAGGGACGGGATTGGTTTTAGTATAGCCAGGGAACGCTTATCGCAGTGCATTTCTACCCCAGCCTTGGCTAACTCTTGTGCGATAATCGGCAAAAAACGTTCAGCTATACTTGTATGCACCAGGATTGTGTCCAGTGCGTTACATACGGTCGGTCTCTGCACTTTGGCATTGTAGACGATATCAACTGCTTTCTTAAGGTCGGCGTCTTTGTCGACATATGTATGACAAACACCGATTCCGCCGGCAACCACAGGCATGGCTGCATTTTCGGTAATGAATTTTATTAAACCGGCACCGCCCCGCGGGATTAAAAGGTCTATCACCTCTTTCATTTTGAGCATGTGGTTCACGAGAGCCCTGTCCGTTGATTCAATTAGTTGTATGGCACCCTGGGGTATCCCAGCCTTGTAGGCGGCTTCTTGAATCACCTTGGCCAGAGCCATATTGGAGCGCAGCGTTTCTTTGCCACCGCGTAGAATAACGGCGTTGCCAGCTTTAAGACAGAGCACGGCTATATCTACGGTGACATTAGGGCGGCTTTCGTATATAGCACCGATGACACCCAGCGGGACGCGTTTCTTGATGAGTTGCAGACTGTTGGGAAGGATGCGTTCCTCTATTATCTCGCCCACTGGGTCGGGTAGGGCAGCCACCGTTCTTACGTCCTTAGCTATGCCCTCGAGCCGACTTGCCGATAACCTAAGCCTGTCCAGCATAGCTGCGTTCATGCCGGAAGCTTCAGCCTCTTTATAATCCAGCTTGTTGGCTGCTAGGATTTCTTCATGTCTGGACATAAGTGCATCAGCGATATTAAGCAGTGCTTTGTTTTTGGTTTCAGTATCCAGAAAGGCGAGGTTCTTTGAAGCTGCTTTGGCTTCTTTCCCTTTTACATCTAGCTCAGTTACTGTTGATTTCATATTTTCCCTCTCTCTACGTTCATCAGGTGAAATGTCCGGTTTATATCAACACCATGTTGTTTCGGTGGATTACTTCGTCGCCGTATTCATAGCTGAGGAGGTTAGGGATTTCCTCGGAATGAGCCCCTTTGATGATGGTGATGTCCTTGGAGCTGTAGTTAGCTATACCACATCCGATTTGGTTATCCTCTGAATCATGAATGTCAACTACATCGCCTCGTTTGAACTTTCCTTCTACACCGACTATCCCGGCCGGTAACAGGCTTCGTTTTTGATTCTTCAAGGCATTTACTGCTCCGCCATCTATTACCAGGTTACCTTTCGAAGCTAGCCTGCTGAGCATCCATCTTTGCTTGCTTTCCAATTTATTACTGCAGGATGGGAATATGGTACCCACGCTTTCGCCGGACATGGCTCGTATAAGCACATCGGGCTTCCTGCCATTGGCAATGATCACAGCTACACCAGAGGCAGTAGCCAACTTAGCCGCTTCAATCTTGGTGATCATACCGCCAACGCTGCTGGAATTTTTAGCACCGCTGGCAAGGCGCTCTATTGAGGAATCAATCCTTTCTACTCTGGGGATAAATTTGGCGCTGGGATTGTGTTGCGGGTCAGCCGTGTATAGTCCATCTATGTCTGTGAGCAATGCTAGGAGGTCAGCATCAACCAGATTAGCAACCATGGCTGAGAGGTTGTCATTATCCCCAAATTTGAGTTCACCGAGTTCATCGGTAGCAACAACGTCGTTTTCATTGACGATGCAGATTACGCCTAGCTCAATTAGAGCCAAAAGGGTATTGCGGGCGTTTAAATAACCAGCGCGGTCGGCAAAGTTGGCTTTGGTAAGCAATGCCTGTGCCACGGTGATTTTGTGCCAGCTAAAAAGCTGGTCGTAGGCTTGCATAAGCTGATTTTGGCCTACTGAGGCTAGCACTTGCTTAAACGGAGTGCCCTTATAGTCTTCAGTTAATCCCAGTTTTTGTCGTCCTGCGGCCACAGCTCCGGAGGACACGATAATGATCTCGTGTCCTTTGTCGTGTAGCTGGGATATTTGCTCAACAAGGCTTGCCATGGCATTAGGGTCGAGCCTGTCGGTACCTCCTGTGAGGAGGTTGGTGCCAAATTTGGCGACAATACGATGATAAGACATAGATTTAATTATAGCTTGGCCTGCCATGGCTCACAAGTAGGTTATTCAGACATAAGATTGACCTTACGTTGGTTTAGCTTTACAATCTGTGCTACCTGGGTCTATAATCTGGAGCTATGTTTGCCGTAAATCCAGCTTTGTCTGGCCTTTTAAACAGAACGTCCTCTATCCTGATTCAAGAAAATTGCCAGGCTTATGTAGTTGGTGGTTTTGTGCGGGATCGACTGCTCAATCGAGAGACGGAGGATATCGATATCGCTGTAAACGGGGATGCATTGATTATGGCTCAGAAAATAGCGGGCGCTATTGATGGGCGTTATGTATTACTCGATGAGACTAATAAAGTAACAAGAGTTGTGGTTATTGTAGATGAAAAGCCATACTACTTGGATTTCATCTCCTTTGTTGGCATTATTGAGGACGATCTGGCACGTCGAGATTTCACCATCGATGCTATGGCAGTGGAGCTTCGAGGCTTGCTTTCTGGTTTGTTTCAGGTCATCGACCCTTTTGCTGGCGGATCTGATCTAAAGACAAAGCTGGTGCGGGCAGTAAGTCCGTTGATTTTCCAAAACGATGCTGCCAGATTGCTCAGGGCAGCTAGGTTGGCTGCGGAGCTGGGTTTCAAAATAGAACCAACTACCGAGAGATTACTGCAGCAAAATTGCCAGTTGGCCCAGCATGTTCCTGGCGAGAGGGTGCGTGAGGAACTGCTAAGGCTGTTGGCTGTTCGTGGAGCTGCTGATTGGATGCGATATCTTGACTGGCTCGGTTTGCTTCTGGTAATTATTCCCGAACTTGGTGTGATGAAAGATGTAGAGCAACCTAAAGAGCATTGTTGGAATGTTTTCGACCATTCTCTGGAGACAGTAGCCGCTGTGGAGCTTATGTTACGGGAGAATAATTGGAAACATGTTACCAGTGACATACTATCTGTAACCCTCTGGTCAGACGAAATAAAACAGTATTTTGATGAAGAGGTTTCTACCGGCAGTAATCGAAGACAGTTGCTTAGATTAGCCGGACTGCTGCATGATATTGCCAAGCCGTCTACAAAGACGGTAGAAGAAACAGGCAAGGTGCGATTCCTGGGGCATGGCAAAGATGGTGCAACTATTGCCAAAGAGATTTTGCAAAGGCTGCGTTTCAGTAGTAAGGAGATAAATCTGGTGGAGAATCTTGTCTATCATCATCTTCGCCCGGCGCAGATGTCAAATGAAGGGTTGCCCAGCAGCAGGGCTATTTACCGTTATTTCCGGGATACTGAGGGTGCTGGGCTTGATATATTGTTTCTGGCTTTAGCCGATTATCTGGCTACTCACGGTCCTCGACTTGATGTTGTGGAATGGCAGCAGCACAATCAGCTAATAAGTTATGTATACCATGAGCATCTTAAACAGCAAGAGAAGACCCTGCCTGTTAAATTAATCGATGGACATGATATAATAGATGCCCTTGGTTTGAGTCCGGGGCCTGTGATAGGTAAGCTCTTAACCGAGGTGCATGAAGCTCAGGCAGCTGGTGAAGTCAATAGTAGGGATGAGGCCATATCTTTGGTGATAAAGCTCATGGAAAATCGCCATTGCGGAGTAGTGTGTTAGGTTTCGACGAATCTAGGACGCAGTTAATTAAATGAGGAAAAGGTAGTAAATTGAGAAAAGGAAATGCCTATCTACTAATTTTTATCTTGGTTCTTTTTTGTTTTGCGCTGTGGTCAACACTGCCATTAGATGGCGAAAGATTTGGCAGGAAAGGGTTCCAATTGGGCCTCGATTTGAGGGGTGGCAGTCATTTAGTTTACGAAGCTGACTTAACTAAAAAAGACCCAACACAGACAGATGCCGAAGTTATGGATGGTATACTACAGAAAATTGAGCGCCGTGCCAATGCATACGGTGTTACTGAGCCGATAATCCAGCGTGAGGGATCTGATAGAATTCTCGTCCAGTTGCCCGGTATAAAAAACGTCGATGAAGCTATTAAACTTATTGGACAAACCGCGCAGCTTGATTTCAGGGAGGAAAAGCTCGGTGAAAGCGGAAAGCCGGTCCTAGATGAGAAGGGGAATCCTGAATTTGTTATTGCTAAGGGTTCAGGTGAGGATGGTAAAGAGAGAGAACTCACTGGTAAATATTTTAAACCCAATGCCAAAGTAGTGCTTGAACCGCAGACCAATAAGCCTGAAGTAAGTTTTGAGTGGAATCCTGACGGTGCAATTATATTCGAGCAGGTAACCAAGAGAAACCTGCAGAAGCCTCTGGGGATTTTTCTTGATAATCAACTTATTTCAGCTCCTACAGTTCAAGCAGTGATTAAAGATAAAGGGGTTATCACGGGACTAAGCCTGGAAGAGGCCCGGAGTTTAACCATTCAACTTAATTCTGGTGCTCTTGATGTACCTCTTACAGTTGTACAACGGATGGATGTAGATGCAACCTTGGGGGCGGATTCTCTAAAGAAGAGTCTGCTTGCTGGCGGTATTGGATTGGCCATGGTGGTGTTATTCATGTTGATTTACTATCGTGTACCCGGGGTGGTAGCAATTTGCGCTCTCTGTGTTTACGGAGCTTTATCATTGGCTATATTCAAGCTGATCCCAATAACCCTTACCTTGCCTGCGATCGCTGGCTTTATCATATCAATAGGCATGGCAGTGGATGCAAATGTACTCGTCTTCGAGAGGATGAAAGAAGAATTGAGAGCCGGCCGTACCCTGGGGGCAGCGGTAGAAGATGGTTTCCGACGTGCTTGGCCATCTATTCGTGATAGCAATATATCTACCTTCATAACCTGTATCATTCTTTACTGGTTTGGAGGAACGTTTGGTGCCTTTATGGTTAAAGGCTTTGCCATTACCCTATTTCTCGGTGTGGCTGTGAGCATGTTCAGTGCTATCATAGTCACCAGGACGTTTCTACGCTTGCTGGTAGGTAGCAAGTTGGTTACCAGTTTATCAGCGTACGGAGTTTCTTCTATGCCTGCTTCTGCCAAACAACTAATCAATAAAGAAGCTACTCCTTCAAAAAGCTCGAGTGAGATAGACTTTGTGGGGAAAAGGTATTGGTTTTTCCTCATTTCAGCCGTGATAATTATACCGGGCATAATTTCCCTCGGTATCTTCAAACTTAGGCCAGGAGTCGATTTCAGTAGTGGCACTGCCATGACGCTCCATTTTAGCGAGCAGGTAGAACAAGGCCAGCTTCGGCAGACACTAACAGATATGGGATACAGTGAAGCGCTTATCCAGCATACTGGCGCAGGCGACTACCTTGTCCGTATCAAAGAAATCGGCTCTGAAGAGAAAACTAAACTGATTGACAATATGGGTAAAACGTTAGGGTCTGAAATCACCGTGAACGACTTTTATGCTGTTTCTCCCCTTGTGGCGGGTGAAACGGCGCGCAATGCGATTATTGCTGTAATAGCTGCTGCGGTTGGTATCCTACTTTACATTACTTATGCATTTCGGAAAATGCCAAAATCCCTTCGCTGGGGTACTTGTGCGATCATAGCTCTGATTCACGATGTTCTTCTGGTCTTAGGCAGCTTCTCTTTCCTGGGTTGGGTGCTTGGAGTCGAGGTTGATGCTATGTTTATCACTGCTATGCTGACCGTAGTCGGTTATAGCGTTCATGATACTATTGTTGTCTTCGATCGTATTCGTGAGAATATGACTAAAGGCGTCAGCAAGGACTTTGAGGTAACTGTGAACTCTAGCATTTTGGAGACATTAAGCCGCTCTATAAATACAGCCTTGACGGTGATATTCGTACTTACGGCCCTTTTCCTTATTGGCGGAACTACTATCCATTACTTCATACTCGCTTTGCTGATCGGTGTTATCACTGGTACTTATAGTTCTATCTGCAATGCCAGTCAGATTCTGGTAGTTTGGGAAAAGGGTAAATACGCAGCTCACTTATCTGCAAGATAGATGGTAGTTAATGTTGTGCAAGGCGTATGTCTCGTACTTTAAAGCTTATGGATGTTTTTCACCATGTTGATGAAGTTGCTGAAATCGACTGGCCTTATTTGTGATTCTTTTTTGCCCAGCGGGTCAGCAAATTCCCGATTTCCTAAGAGGACATTGAGTGTGGCTGCTACGGATGAGGACAATGCCTCATGGTGGTAGCCACCTTCCAGGGCAAAGACGAGACGTCCTTGACATAACATATCAGCCAATGTCTTTAATACTTCTACCATACGGATAAATCCCGGGACGCTGACTTGCATCAGCGCTATGGTGTCAGCCCAATGGGCATCATATCCGGCGGAAACAAGGATGAGCTGCGGTTGGAATCGTTTGGTTAGTGGCGCCAGGATGTCTTCAAAAACTGCCTGGTATTCATAGTCTCCCCAGCCGGCGATAAGTGGCACGTTGGCGGTGAAACCTTCGCCTTCTCTGGCTCCGGTTTCGTCAATGCTTCCGGTTCCAGGGTAGAAGGGGTACTGGTGGGTGGAGAAGTAGAGAACATTTGGGTCAGCATAGAAAGTGTCTTGAGTTCCATTGCCATGGTGAACATCGAAGTCGACGATAAGTACTCGCTGGATGTTGAAATTGACTAGAGCATATTTGGCTCCCACTGCGATATTGTTAAAGAGACAAAAGCCCATTGCCTGCCAGCAGGTAGCATGGTGTCCCGGAGGCCTGACCAGGGCAAATGCGGTATTGACCTTTCGAGTCATTACGGCATCGATTGCGGTAATAATGCCGCCAGCAGCATAGATGGCTGCATTATAAGAACCAGGAGACATCACTGTGTCTGCGTCGAGCCAGCCTCCGCCTTTTTCAACCTGTTTCTGGATATGGGATATATATTCAGGGGCGTGTACTTTTGATAGCTCGTCTACTGTAGCCTGGCGTGGGGGCAATGGCACCATTTTTTCTTTGATGTGTTTCTCTTCGAGGAATGATAGGATAGCAGTCAATCTCTGGGAATTTTCCACGTGATTTCCGGTGTCGTGTTCTAAATATACTGGATCGTAAATTAAGCCGACTGCCATTTTAGCTTATCTATCCTGTTTCTCTAATACCTATTTGATAGGTTGGGTAGTCTAATTCTGATTTATGTATACTTCTTTTAGAGACGGAATCCCTAAAGGGTTAAGTTTGTAATTTTTAACATAAGGTTTGGTCAAGACATAGTTTTTGCCATACCACAATGGTAAGCAAGCAGCATCGTTGACCATCATCTGTTCAGCTTGCTGATACATGGTGAATCTGGCGGTGGTATCCTGCTCAACAGCCGCTTGGTCAAGCAGTGCATCAACCTGGGCATTACTGTATTGGCCGGTGTTATAATCTGCCGCTGTATGGAACAGGATGTCCAGGAAATCCTGAGGGTCTGGGTAGTCTGCAATCCAGCCGAATACAAACATTTCGTCGGCCTCCTCCTTTGCATAGCGAGGTTGTGCGAATACTTCCGGCTCAAGCTGTCTTATGGTTACTTCCATATCCAGGTTTTGCTGCCAGTCCTGGATAATTGCCCCGAGATACTCTGCAATGTTGTCCCCTCCGCCAGATATAGTTATGATGATAGGGGGCAGGTTGGCAGCGCTGCCATATTTTGAATTAGCAAGCAAGTCTTTGGCTTTAGCTATATCGTAGTCGAGTCCACGGAGATTTTCGTTATAGCCAGGCATGTGTGGCGGCAGGATGCCATCGGCTTTGGTCATCATATCTCTTAGCGTTAGCTTGATGATTCTCTCCTTGTTTACGGCATGGCAAAAAGCTCGGCGCACATTGGCATCATCGAATGGTGGTTTATTTGCATTGAAGCCGATGTAGAACAGGCTTACTTCTGGAAATATGGACAGTTCTTGATAGAATGGACCGTTCCTATCCATTATCTTGTCGATATAAGCTGGGGAAACTGAGGTGGCATCGAGTTCATCCATCTCATACATTGGCATGGATTGGTTGGGTGGAATGGGAAGATGATAGACCACTCGTTTAATTTTTGCTGGCTCACGGTAGTAGGATTCGTTCGGTTCCAGGGTCAAGAGTTCATCCAGCTTCCATTCTTTCAATTTGAAAGGGCCGGTTCCATTTGGCTTGCGCCACCATTCGCTTCCAGAGTTCACATTGTCTTCATCGACGACGAATGCTGTGGGATAAGCCATCTTGGACAAAAAATAGGCTTTGGGAGCATCGATGGTAACCTTTAGCGTATAGCCATCGATAATTTCTACGCCATTCAATTGCCTTGCCTTGCCTGTAAGCATGTCGTTTGCACCAACTATATCACCTAGGTAGGTGGCTGCAGTTTGGGAGCCGGTAGCCGGGGTACAGGCTCTTTCCCAGGAGTATTTTACGTCCTGGGCGGTGACTGCTTTGCCATTTTGAAATTTGACATCTTGCCGTAGGAAAAAGGTGTAGGTCTTGCCATCTTCGCTTCTTTGCCAGCGTTCTGCAATGTCAGGTGCGGGCTTTAATTGGTCATCCAGGCGGACAAGCCCGCTATATATTTGCATTACATAACTAGCAGAGGTTAGTTCGGTGGCCTTTGCCGGGTCTAGGCTACGCGGACCGATGTCCGATAGATTGAGTACTCCTTGCTCTTGGGCAGACAAAGTAGACTTCGGGGTCAGAAACTGCGACTGACAGCTAGTTGCCAGCAGCACAGCTATCAGAAGGCAGAGGGTGATTCTTAGTATTGATGGCCAAGCTCTCTTCATGTTTCGTAGCAAAGTATAATACGACTTAACCAGGCAATGCAACGATTGTTCAGGTCAAGATAAGTATTCCCAGTACTGTTTCAAGCATAATTTAACTTCTTCGATCACCTTCTCAGCTTTATAGAAGGCGTGATCAGCCCTATAAGCTTGTGGAATGGGTTCTGGTTCCTCCAGCTCAATATCGATTCCAGTTAACCCTGAGATTAAAGCTAGCCAGGCATAGGGCAATATCCTCTCGTTGTATCCTGAGGCGATGAGATCGATGAGCTTGTCATCGCAAATCTTAGTCAGTTCTCTGACCCTTTCCCCAATCATTTTGAATCCGGAAACGGTTAATCCCAGTTGCGTCAATCCGTCGTTGAAGTGTGGGTCGGAGCCGCCATTCCGAATAATGACCTGTGGCTTGAATTCTTGGGTTATCGGGGTGACGATGCTATCAAAAGCCAGTTCGTAAGCATCATTTCCAGCATCTATAGGCATCGGGATGTTTATTGTAAAGCCTCTGCCATCGCCGGCTCCGATTTGGTCAGCAAAACCGGTCCCTGGGTAGATAGTTCTTGGGTCTTGGTGGATATCTATAAATAAGACCTTCGGCTCCTCATAAAAATACGCAGCGGTTCCATTTCCGGCATGAGCATCGGTATCCAGGATTAATATTCTTTCCAGACCATAGTTTTGCATCAAGTGCAGGGCGCTGAAGGCAACATCGTTGTACAGGCAAAATCCCTCGCCATAAGAACGTTTGGCGTGATGTAGCCCACCACCAACTGATATTACCTTCTTGAATTCACCTGCTTGCACCAGGTCACAGGCTTTCTTTGCTTGACCGACTACGAGTCTGGCTGCTTCCTCTATTTTCCCTGGTGTACCGGTAGGCATGTTGTCTGCACTATGAAACAGTGTAAAGTCTCCGGGATATGTTAACCCCATGTGTGCAGCTCTGTAATATTGTTCGGTGAATTCAATATAGGTCTGGTGGCAAATCAACAGCAGATCTTCTTCATTGGCTGGTTCTGCCTCCAGTATCTTGTAGGTTTCATTCGGTGGGAGGTTCTCTCTCAAGAACTTGTAAAATGCAATGTAGCGGTCTCCGCGGAAAGGATGTCCTGGGCCGAAGTCATACTGTTTTAGCTCTTCTTGGTAGAGTATCCCGATGGTCACGTTGTTCTCCTTGATATTAATTGCGCCGGCTAAGACGATTGTTTTTAAGTATTCTACAAGATTTTGGTTATAACTTTACCTGCACCTTCAGCTTCTGCTATTATCTCATGAATTGTGCTCTAACGTGTTTCCCGTTTGTCTTCCGGAAGACAGATAGTGAAATGATGAAACTACTGACGAGGTGAGATTTTGAATATTAAAATAACTTTTCTTGGCGCGGCTCAGAATGTTACCGGCTCACGGTATTTAGTGGAGACCAACAATGTAAAGTTTTTGGTGGACTGCGGATTTTATCAGGAACATGCGCTCTTAGGACGGAATTGGGAAACTTTGCCTATTCCTCCTCGGACGCTGGATGCTGTTTTGCTGACTCATGCGCATGTTGACCATTGTGGTCTATTGCCCAAATTAGTGAAAGATGGATTTTGTGGCCCGGTTTACTGCACTGCTGCTACTGCTGATATTGCTGAGATTATGCTCCTTGATACTGCTCATCTGCTGAAAGAAGATGTAGAGTTTAAGAAGAAGAGGCATGAGCGAGAAGGAAGAAGAGGGCTTTATCCTGAAATACCGCTGTATGAGGTTAAGGATGTTGAGGCTACCATGCCTTTATTCTCACCAATAAAGTATGAACAGGCTGTGGAGATAGGAGATGGTGTTGAGGCTATTTTTTATGATGCTGGCCATGTTCTGGGTGCAGCCACGATAGTGATAAAGGTGCAACAGGGTGGTGAGGTGAGGACGATTATTTTTTCGGGTGATGTTGGCAGGCAGGGAAAGCCGATACTGCGTGACCCCACGCTATTACACGAGGCTGACTATGTATTGGTTGAGTCTACGTATGGTGATCGCCTGCACGAGAGCCAGGGGGATATGGTCGCTAAACTCGCCGAGGTCATCAATAAAACTGCAACGGCCGGTGGGAATATAGTTATCCCTGTTTTTGCTTTGGAAAGGACTCAGGAAATCTTGTATTATCTTAACAAGCTTTTGTTGGCAAATCTAATACCGCACCTCATGGTTTTTGTTGACAGCCCCATGGCTGTGCGCGTTACAGAGGTATTTGAACGGTATCCAGAACTGTTTGATGAAGACATGATTGAGTTGTTGCGCAAACGCGAGTCCCCCTTTGATTTCTCAGGCTTGAACCTGGTGAGAACAGTTGAGCAATCCAAAGCGATAAATCATATAAAGGGGACTGTTATCATCATGGCGGGGTCTGGAATGTGCACTGGAGGAAGGGTAAAACATCATCTGGTAGATAATATCTCCCGGCGTCAGAGCACCATACTTTTTGTCGGATATCAGGCAAATGGGACACTGGGCAGACAGATTGTCGATGGTGCCAAGAAGGTCAGGATATTTGGACAGAAGCACAATGTGAGGGCCAGAGTGGCGCAGCTAAGTGGGTTTTCAGCCCATGCTGATAGAGATGAGCTTCTGGAATGGTTGGGGGGCATAAAAAGGCCTCCAAGGCGGCTCTTTGTGGTACATGGGGAACAAGACACGGCAAAGCAGTTTGCGGACTTGGTGAAGAGTAAGATTGGCTGGGAAGCGATGGCGCCGGCGTATAAAGACACGGTTATCCTGGACTGAGGTCGATGTATTAACCTGATACCGCTTTTCTACCTACGATCTCCTGTCTTATGTACCAGTTCTGAACTATCTCCACTGCTACGCTTGGCTCGTCGCAAATCCTGAGTAAGTCGAAGTCCTCTTTTGAGACGAATCCTTTATCCAGTGTATTCTTTCGTAGCCAGTCCAAAAATCCACTCCAGAATGCACTATCGAATAGTACTACCGGGAAGGGTCTTATCTTATGGGTCTGCATTAGGGTGAGCACCTCGGAGAGCTCATCGAGGGTACCTAAGCCGCCGGGCATTATGATAAAGGCAGTGGCATACTTGACCAGCATTATTTTGCGGACGAAGAAATGATCGAACGTTAAAGTCTTGGTGGTATAGCAGTTGGGTGTCTGTTCCTCTGGAAGGGCGATGTTTAGCCCTATTGAGGTTACTCCGGCAGCGAGGGCGCCTTTGTTTGCTGCCTCCATAATCCCGGGTCCCCCGCCGGTTACAATTGAAAACCCCAGCTCACCAAGCCTGCGGGCGAGTTCTTCTGTCTTGGCATAGAGCGTGTCTTCTGGCTTGAGTCGAGCTGAACCATAAATGGTTACTGCCGGTTCTATGCCGGAGAGTTTATCGAACCCGGTAACGAGTTCTCCCATATAGCGGAATATCCGCCATGACTCTTCTTTAGCAAAAGCATTTATTTCATACTCACGTGCCATTTTGCCCTCCGTGCAAGTAGATGTTAACATAAGAGCAACATAAACGTCACCTTGACACATTTTTACATTGACCTTACACTATTTGCAAATATCTTGAGGTTCGGTTGCGTTGAGATGTCCTGTAGATAAAAGCGATTTGATCGTCGTTGAGTACAACAAGATTGAGCTTGATCATTGTACTCAATGCCATGGGGTATGGTTTGATGCTGGCGAGTTGGAGCTTCTATTTAAATCACTGGATTTGGAGAGCTATTATCAGTTTATGAGGGATATTATTCTTGATTCTGACGAAGCAAAAACTTCAGAGAAGAGGCGAAAATGTCCTATCTGTAGTAGCAGGATGTGGAAAAAGAGTATAGGCGAGCAGCCTGTAGCGCTTATTGATGTTTGTCGGCATGGTCACGGATTTTGGTTTGATGGTGGTGAGGTCATTCAGGTGATTAAGCAGCTTGCTGAAAAACTGACATCGAAACAAGACTCTCAGCATCGGGTAATCGATTTCCTGGGAGAAGTAATAAAAGTTTGATATCGAACGAAGCAATTGACATAAAGTTAATCGAAGTAACTAAGGAGGTAGTATATGTTGGTACTTTGGATCGTTCTTGGAATTGTGGCAATTCTCATCATTGCCTTCATCGCCATTTTCAATGGCTTGGTGGGACTACGTAATCAGGTAAAGAATGCTTGGGCGCAGATCGATGTCCAGCTAAAACGGCGCTATGACTTGATCCCTAATCTGGTGGAGACGGTCAAAGGTTACATGAAGCACGAGCGGGAGACGATGGAAGCTGTGACCAATGCACGGAATATGGCTCAGCAGTCGGCATCTGCTGGTGCTGGTGCGCGTGCCAAGGTTGAGGGCGAGCTAGGGGCTGCATTGGGCAAACTGATCGCTGTGGCTGAAAGCTATCCTGACCTTAAGGCTAATCAAAACTTTCTGGCTCTTCAGGAAGAGCTAACATCTACCGAAAATAAAATCAGCTTTTCTCGCCAGTTCTATAATGATACAGTGTTGAAACTGAATAACCAGATTCAGATGTTTCCCTCTAGTATCGTGGCCGGCATGGCTGGATTTAAAGCAGCAGAGTTTTTTGAGACCATTTCAGCCGAAGAGAGAGCGGCGCCTAAGGTCAGCTTTAGTTCATAGTAGTTAAACCATGTGGGAACAAATCAGGTCCAACCAAATACGGTCGGTGGTGCTGGTGGTTGTCATGGGGGCGTTGTTGCTCCTGGTAGGCTATTTTTTAGGACTCTACTTCTTTGACAGCGGTATTGGGGGCCTTGTCCTTGCCTCATTTATCTGGGCGGTGATGAACCTGGTAGCCTATTTCCAGGGTGATAGCATCCTTCTTGGGTTATCCGGTGCAAAGAAAATAACCCGTGACGACCATCCTCGCCTCTATAACGTGGTCGAGGAGATGAAGATTGCCTCCGGGCTGGAGAAAATGCCGGATATCTATATCATAGATGACCAGGCAATGAACGCCTTTGCCACCGGCCGCGACCCCGGCAAAGCTTCGATAGCCGTCACCTCGGGATTGTTGCAGAAGCTCAACCGTGATGAGTTGCAAGGCGTTGTCGGGCATGAGCTATCACATATCAATAACCGTGATGTGTTGCTAATGGCTCTGTGCAGCGTGCTTTTGGGGACTATCGTCATCCTTGCCTGGTACGGGTCACGTTTTATGATTTTTGGCGGCATGGGTGGCTCAAGGAGAAGTTCGTCGTCAGGAGGCGGAGGCACTGCTCAGCTCATAATTATTGTTGTGGCGCTGGTGCTCATGATTCTGGCTCCGATTCTGGCTCAGCTTATCTATTTTGCTATTTCCAGAAAGCGGGAGTATCTGGCTGACGCCTCTTCGGCTTTGTATACCAGGTATCCTGAGGGGTTGGCTTCAGCGCTGGAGAAGCTAGCCGCCTCTACTGAGCAGCTAAAGTCTGCGAATCAGGCGACGGCGCCGATGTATATCATCAACCCGTTTCGTAAGGGTGGCAGGGCGGCCACAGATTTAACCAGCACCCATCCGCCTATCTCTGAGAGGATACGTGTCCTGCGGGCTATGTCCGGCGCTTCTTACATCGATTATGACCAGGCTTACCGCCAGATACGTGGGGCTGGCAAAGGGATTGTGCCTGCGTCTGAGGTTGCCTTAGCCAGTGCTGTTGCTCTGCGCGCTGGTAGCCCGCGGGTGGAAAAGGATGAGCCGGGCGAGTTGCAGCGAGCACGGGAGACCTCGTCGGCGTTATGGCAGCTCAATAAGTATAAGACCATCGACTGTGAGTGTGGTACACGGCTAAGGATACCCCCAAATTTCAAGGCCACTGAAGTCAAATGTCCCCACTGCGGCAGGGTTCACCAGGTTTAAGATAGCGATTTTGTATAAGACCTGTACAAAATTTCCAACTTCTGAATCTATTTTTGTATGTATTACCAAGTATCTGTGAACAAAACGTCGTGTTGTTATTGCAGAGGGAAGTCATTGTATCAAATTAAAGGCATAAGCTTTATGCGTTATGAGCAATTTATTTGTGCAATTTTTGAAACCAGTGGCAGAAGTCTTGACTTTCACCCAAGTCAAAGACAGCTTCTTGCCACCGCCATCCAGTTTTTACTAGATAGTCAGTATCCCATTTCTCCTCCTTATTAAATATAGATTTGCATGTCTGAAAGGAAAATCCGGGTGGCATTTTCCATCGGCTCGGAATCCAACTTTTTTCTGATTTCTGAACAGGGGCTGTAAGAAGTAGGTCTTCACTCAATTTAGGGAAATAGCCACAACCACGGATATTGCTACCATCATTGAACAGAAACTCGTCGGCAATATATATAGTATTGTTCTTTACAGGATCTTCATGGTTAAAATACGCAGGGGTGGCATGCGGATGACGTGATAATCGGTCCTCATCACGAAGCTCCTCGTATTTTTTGATGACCTTTTTGACTTTGAGCCACCCGTAAATGAAGTACAACCCTCCGCCGAGGTGTTGTTCACTGGTAATAACATCATGAAGAATTTTGTTCTTCCTATTTTTTATGGGTTTGAATCGACTAAAGAACAAGAAGAGACTACCCTCACCTACCTTCTGCTTATCGAGATGCGCTTGTGCCATGCCAATCTGTCCGAACGCACCAATTTGATGCTTTGAATCTTCTTCTAACCAAGGGCAATCTATAAGCCAGGGGTCGAAATGAGCGTATTCAGACTCTTCCTTTGTATCTTTACCGGTAATTTCATCTTTAACAGTAATTGTCGCCTTCTTAATCCTTAGGCTCTTCATCATTAGACTCTTCAAATCTGTTTCGGGGCAGCCGTCGAGGTGGTTACTTTTTGTGTGGATTTTTTCATATTTCAGTGGATAATTGATGGCGAGTTCCTGTTTTCTCATAGGTATTGGCAATACAATATACTTGCCTTCCTCAGGGTCAAAAGGTGAGAAGCCTCCTCCAGACGCAGAATCGAAGCCTTTTCTGCTCAATATAACCTTTTCAAATTTGCGCATTCGTTTTCCTGCAATACCTAGCGTGTCCCGAAACTAGATTTAATGGAACTCACTTTGTAGTCCGATTCCCGTTTGTGACCTGTCGGCCTCGGTCAAAATACATATTTAGCATGGTTGTAAGTAGAGAACAACTCCCTGCTTGTCTTGAGAGCTTTGTTGTTAGCATACTTTTCCTCTTGCGAAATGTCTCCCCAGTCACAAAGGCAATGGCGTGCGAAGCTATTCCACACGAAGTTGCTAAAGCTTCCACCAGGCGTCTTGTTCATTTTCAACAGCAGCTTCTTGGTATGCTCCATTTGGTCTAATAGCATCTCTGAAGCTGCAATCTCACCTATCTCAAATTTAAACTCAGTTCTGCCAGTCAGCTCTTGTCGTCTATTGTGCGCTTCTTCTCTCATACGTGCAGTATCATATTCTTCCAACTTTTTGGCGATTGCTCTCTTCCCCATTAGTTATCTCCTTTCACTATGAAACTGTAATTAGTCTTCTTCCATGCACAATTATACATATTGTTACAAGGTGAAGATTGTTAGATAAAGTTCTTGGCTTTCAGGCTCAGGTAGTCTTTGTCGCAGACGATGATGTGGTCGAGGACTTCGATGCCCACCAGCTCGCCGGCTTCGGCTAGCCGTTTGGTGAGCTTGATATCGTCTGCCGAAGGCGTGGGGTCGCCGGAGGGGTGGTTGTGGATAACGATTACTGAGGCAGCAGAGGCGGCTATGGCTTCCTAGAATACTTCCCTGGGATGCGCCATGCTGGAATCCAGACTGCCGATGGAAATGGTATGGGTGTTGATGACGTGATTCCGCGTATCCAGCGAAATCGCCAGGAAATGTTCCTTCTTTTTGCCCTTAAGCCGATTTTTGACTGATTTGATGGCGTCTTCCGGGGATTTTAGTGTGGCTTTTGGGCTTTCGTCCCTGGAATCATCGAGACGTTTGCCAAGCTCAAAGGCTGCTTTAATTTGAGCTGCCTTGGCTGGCCCGATGCCCTTTATTCCCTTGAGCTCTTCCATGGAAGCTGCAGCCAGGTTTTTCGGATTGCCAAAGTGGCTCAATAGCTTCTGGGCGGTTACTATTACCGATTCATCCTTGATTCCCCGCCCTAGGATTAGCGCTATAAGCTCCTGGACTGAGAGCGCTTCAGCTCCATGTTTTAATAGCCTTTCCCTGGGCCGCTCAGAGAGGGGCAGGTCATGAACGGTAAAAGATTTCTTCATGAATTATTTCGTTAAGAGTAAGCGCTACAGATATAAGCCGGGTTAGTTAGCATCAGATTGAATACAGTCTGCATGTCTTTCCTTTCAAGTTGCACTTTTGGTTTTGCCGGTGCTAGTGATTCACGCCATAAATTGTCAAGGCCGTCCTGGTCGAAGCCGTACACCTCCATCAGAGCATCGTCAGTGGTGCTGCCTTCTTTGAAGATATTGAGTAGGTGCAGAATTTTATCTTTGCCATAGTTTTGAATGAGGAATTCCACCAGGCTCTGGCTTTGGGTATAGGAGATTAGAGCCTCTTCAGTTTTGGCTGAAAAAGCGCTTGATAAGCTGCGTACTGAGAAGATTTTGTTTTCATCCAGCAGCTTCTTTAGCTCCGCTTGAAGGCGAGGGTCAGGGTTGCCTTGAGCATGCATAGCCAGGCCTTCATCCAACCACGTAGGCAGTGTTCCATAGGGGCTGAAGGTTATCTGGTGAGTAACCAGATGGCCGAGTTCGTGCCTTAGGGCTGTTTTACCCCATTCTATCTGTCCGGGGGCAACACCAATGATGATGATGCCATAGTCTGGGCGGGCTTCTCCGCCGGTCCATTCCCGTGGGAATATTGAGGCTCCCAGCAAGTCCTGCTGGCCGGCATATATATATATATATACGGGCTTATCGAGATAGACACTGGTATCATTTGCCAGCCGTTCTAAAGCCGCTTGCGAAGCAGCCATAAGGTCTTCAGCGAAGGACTGGCTACCTGAATACCAGAAGATGTTTAGCTGTCCCCGGGTCAGGTTATTCCAGGGATAACGCAGGTCGTCAAAACGTACTTCACTGGCTGGCATGGTCAGTATATTCCCGGATTTGTCTTCAATCGTCCACCAGTATCTGATATTGGCACCGACTGGCACTGGCATGATGACCTTCCTCATATCCCATATCCATTTTGCTTGTACCATAGGCGCCGGGGTGAACTCAGGCCAGGCTTCATTGGTGGTTTGCGCATAATCCATCCTATCGACCTGGTAATGAATGCGTATCCTGGTTATATCGGTTATGCTTTGTGCTTTGATGCTAAAGATTAAGGCGGAAGGAAAGACTACCTGCGCTTTGCTATCGAGCACAGTTATTTTATCTTGGGCATAGCTCGTGTGCGGGATGAGCAGCATTGCGGCTATCAGGGCTAACAAGGCAAATCTCTTGCTCATTTTTCTTCTCCTAATCTTGACCTCAGGTAGGCGGTGATGAACTCGTCTAAGTCTCCATCAAGGACCGCCGTAGCGTTGCTGGTCTCGTAGTTAGTGCGGTGGTCTTTCACCATTTTGTAGGGGTGGAGGACATAACTCCGAATCTGGTTACCCCAGCCGGCTTCAATGCGCTTGCCTTTGAGCTTCATTTTTTCAGCTTCTCGTCTGTCGCTCTCGTGCTGCAGAAGGCGGGCATAGAGCACCTTTATAGCGCTCTCTTTATTTTGATGTTGTGAACGTTCACTCTGGCAGGTGACAATTATCCCGGTCGGTATATGGGTTATCCTGATTGCGCTGCTCGTCTTTTGCATGTGCTGTCCACCTGGGCCGCTTGACCTGAAGGTATCTATTTTCAGCTCATCGGGGTTTATATGTATATCTGTTTCGGATTCGGCTTCGGGAAGGACTTCCACCAGAACAAAGGAGGTATGCCTTGCGTGGTCGGCATCAAATGGTGATAACCGCACCAGACGGTGTACTCCATGTTCTGATTTTAAGTAGGCGTAGGAGTATTTTCCTTTGACCTCGATCAAGGCGCTTTTTATACCCGTTTCTTCACCCGGTGATATGTCCAGAACTTCGGCTTGGTAACCACGACGCTCTGCCCAACGCAGGTACATCCTCGTAAGCATGTCAGCCCAGTCCTGCGACTCGGTGCCGCCAGCCCCAGCATGCAGCGCTAAGATGGCATTACGGTCATCGTATTCATCGCTGAACATAAGCTGAAATTCCAGCTTATCAAGCTGTGATGTTAGCTCCTCTGCTTCACGTTGAATTTCTTCTTGCAGAGACGGGTCATTCTCTTCGAGAGCTAAAGTTGCCATGTCGCTGAGTTCGACTATCTTTTTCTCCAGTTGCTGCCATGTTTGAACTGTGTCTCTGGCAGCATTCAACTGACGCATGGTAGACTGAGCTCTGGCTGGCTCGGACCAGAAGTCAGGTTTAGTGGCTTCAGTTTCTAGCCTTGAGATATCCTTCTCTCTGTCTGATATGTCAAAGACGCACCATTATATCTGAGATTCTACGGCGTAATGCTTCTAAATTTTCACTTTGTTCTTGCATACGGTTGCTCCTGTTGTTTCGTTAAATATCTTTGGTGAGGATTTGCGTGTTACTGCCTGCGGCGATATGTGCCTGCCTCGTTGGCTCAGGAATACGGTAACCGCGGCAACTCTCCATTGTCCAGTATATGGCTGCGGGCAAATCAATTTTATGGCCGATGGAGACATATATAGGCTTTGTGCCTTTTTTGGTCCGGAGAGCTGCTCCGATGATGTCGCCGCCGTCGTCTCTAATCTCTTCATAGGCACCAGTTTTATCTTCAGGGGTTTCATGGCTGCCGCAAAGCCGCGATTTGGCACAGCCAATGGTGGGGGTATTCAGAAGTAGCCCCAGGTGTGATGCAATTCCGAAACGCCTGGGATGTGCGATGCCTTGACCATCCACCAGGATAAGGTCGGGGACCATAGATAGCTTTTGGCAAGCGGCTAATATCAAAGGAGCTTCTCTAAAGGATAACAATCCTGGTATGTAGGGGAGGTTCAAATTGCCTTCGGCGATTTGAACCTCAATAATCTTGAACTCAGGGTAGCTCATAGAGACTATGGCTGCGCGCGCTGGCATAGTCGTCTTTTGTACTGATATATCGGCGCCGGCAATGAAACGTGGTCTGGTAACCTCGTTCACGTGTGATATCTGTCTGGCCAGACTGGTTTGTATTTGTTTAGCTTCTGATGTGCTGATTTGCCAGCTATGTAGTTGGCGTGCTTTCATGCTACTGATTATAATGGCTGCACGCTTTGCTGGCAATATCCAGAGGTGATAAAAAGTATTTTTATTGAGCTTGATGAAGTTTGTCTAGTTGACAGGTGCATTCACTTATTGCATAATAGCCTAAAAATCCATAAAGGGGGTCTGACCTGAACTGGTAAATCATGGTAAAAATTAGACTGAGGAGAGTGGGCACCAAACATAAGCCGATGTACCGAGTGGTCGTAGCTGACTCTCGGTTCCCGCGTGATGGTGCCTTCATCGAGATTATTGGGCATTACAATCCGTTAGCAGAGCCAGAGGCATTTGATATCGATGAAGAGAAGGCGTTGAAATGGCTCAAACAGGGAGCACAACCGACGGAGACTGTAGCAAGGTTGCTTTCAAAATTAGGGATTATGGATAAATTCAAGCCAGGCTCTGCAGTGAAGCCAAAACCGATAAAGGGGGAGGTTGCATCTAATACTAAATCAGCTACCGAGGTGACGTCGTGATGAAAGAGCTAGTAGAATACATTGCCAAAGCTATTGTTAGGGCACCCGAAGAAGTAAAGGTTACTGAAGAGACTGATGATGAGGGAGTGGTAGTAAAGTTAGAGGTTGCTGCGGATGATAAAGGGAGGGTGATTGGGAGGCAGGGCCGTGTCGCTGAGGCGATGCGTACTTTGTTGCGTGTGGTTGCCACTAAAGAAAGCGTTAGAGTCCGACTTGAAATAGTATAGTACCGTTATCGGCACTATATATCATGCTATAAAGTACTAGGAGAGTTTAACCTATTTCGGTTTTTCTGAAGGGGCGATTTATGGTCGGCTGAATCATGTAGTCAAGCCGACCATTTTTATTTTAGTATTGTGGTGTTGTCTTGCGGCGCCTTCTTTCAGCCACTTTAATTCGGATCATCGACCGACGTAGAGCAGCTTCAGCCCTGAGCAGGTCTATCTCCGGGATATGAGCCTTGAGACGTTCTTCCGCTCGTCGTTTAGCTGCCTCAGCGCGTTCCATGTCGATTTCCTCGGAGCGTTCGCAAGCATCGGCTAGTATTATTACTTTCTCAGGACGCACTTCAAGAAAACCGCCAGTAATTGCCATAAATGTCTCTTCACTATCTTTCCTGATGAGCAACTCACCTGGTTTTAGCATGGTTATTAATGGAGCGTGATGGGGCAGGATGCCGAGCTGTCCTTCAATACCATCAGCGACGACAGCATTTACAGTGTCGGAATATATTTGACGCTCGGCAGTTACAATCTCAAGCTCTAAAGTTGCCATTACTCTTCCTCAAGTTTCTTCGCCTTGGCTACCGCCTCGTCGATGGTACCTACCATGAAGAATGCTGACTCAGGAAGGGTATCATATTTACCGTCAAGTATCTCTTTGAAGCCACGCACGGTCTCCTTAATCGGAACATATTTACCAGGTAGGCCGGTGAATGGTTCAGCAACGAACATAGGCTGTGAGAGAAAACGCTGGATTCGCCGCGCCCTAGCTACGGTTGTCTTATCTTCATCACTGAGCTCTTCCATGCCCAGTATCGCGATTACGTCCTGGAGGTCTTTATAGCGCTGCAGCACTTTTTGTACGCCACGCGCAACTTGATAGTGTTCCTCACCTACAACCAAGGGGTCAAGGATACGGGAAGTGGAGGTGAGCGGGTCAACCGCAGGATAGATACCGAGCGCCGCGATAGAGCGCTCCAGGGAAATCACGCCATCAAGATGACCGAACGTAGTCACAATACCCGGGTCGGTATAGTCATCGGCGGGCACGTAGATAGCCTGAAATGACGTGATAGAGCCTCTCTTGGTAGTAGTTATCCTCTCTTCGAGTTCGCCGACATCGGTGCCCAATGTAGGCTGATAACCTACCGCAGAAGGCATGCGTCCTAACAAGGCTGAAATCTCCATGTTGGCCAGAATATGGCGATAGATATTATCGATGAATAGTAGTACATCCATTCCCTCTTTATCACGGAAGTACTCTGCCATCGTTATCCCAGTTAAGCCTACGCGTGCGCGGACGCCAGGCGGCTCATTCATTTGACCGAAGACCATCATGGTTTTTTCTATGACGCCAGATTCCTTCATTTCCCGCCATAGATCGTTGCCCTCGCGGGACCTTTCACCCACGCCAGCAAATACTGAGAATCCGCCGTGTTCAGTGGCAATATTATGTATCAGCTCTGTTATGATGACCGTTTTACCCACGCCGGCACCACCGTAGGCGCCGATCTTACCGCCTCTGGTGAACGGGGTGATGAGGTCAATAACCTTCAGCCCTGTCTCTAGCATTTGAGTTGTCGGGTCCTGTTCCTCAAGTTTAGGAGCTTCACGATGTATTGGGGAGCGCTCCTTGGTATCGACTGTACCGAGTTTGTCCAGTGTTTCACCGAAGACATTGAATAAGCGCCCTAGGGTGGCTTTCCCTACTGGTACGCTTATTGAATCACCTGTGTCGATAGCCTCGGCGCCTCTTTCCAAACCATCGGTTGGGCACAGAGCCAGACATCGAACCCAGTTGTTACCTATGTGCTGCTCTACTTCAAGGACGATTTTATTACCATCCTGGTTAATTTCAAGTGCATTGAAGATTTCAGGTAGAGCCTCCTGAGGAAATTCGACATCGACTACTGTTCCAATGACTTGTATTACTTTACCTATTGCTTTAGCTTTTGCCAAAGTTGCACCTCCATCTATTGTAAGACCTCAACGCCGCCACTGATATCAAGGAGTTCCCCAGTAATCATATCTTGGCGTGCCTTGTTTAAGGTCAAGGTTAAATCTGCGATAACCTCACTGGCGTTATCGGTAGCATTGCGCATGGCTATCATTCTGGCTGCTTGCTCACTGGCAATGGCTTCAAGAATCGCATGATAGATTTTCATCTCGACAAATCTTGGCAGTAGCTCACCCAGAACGTATTGTGCATTGGGTTCAAAAATATATTCTCTACTTTCAGTTTTCGGAATCTTCGCAGGCTCAACCGGTAATATTAGCTCTAACGTTGGATGTTGTGTAACTACGTTAACGAATTTAGAGTAAGCCAGGTATACTCGGTCGATGTAGCCTGTGGTATAGTCGTCGATAACGATGTGAGAAACAGGCAATATGTCCAATAGGACTGGTCGGTCGCTGATATTAGCAAAATCGGCATGCAGTTCTAGTCCAGACCGGCGCATAAAATCTCGCCCTTTCTTACCTACAACTATAAGGCTGGCCGGCGTTTTTTGTTGTTTCAATATAAAGTCGAGAGTATATCGGTTCATGTTGGTATTGAGACCGCCACAGAGGCCGCGATCAGTGGTAATGTGGACTATCGCTATTCTCTTTACTTCTCTCGTTGCCAGCAGCGGATGGAGGGCGTTGCCAACTACGGATTGCGCCGCTAAGTCTGCTATCACCCGGGTTATCTTATCGCTGTAAGGTCTACCTGCTATAGCTTGATCTTGAGATCGCTTCATCTTGGCTGTAGCGATCATCTCCATAGCATGCGTGATTTTTGCTGTGCTCTGGACACTGCGAATGCGTCGTCGTAGAAGACGTGGACTAATCATCTATTCTCTCAATAAGCAGCGCTTTGCTTGAACTCTGCTATAGCTTTCTTCAAGTTAGGTTCGGCTTCTGCGGTAATCACATTTTCGGTTTTTATGCTTTTGCCTACTTCAGGGTGATTGGTTTCCATAAATCGGTAGAAAGCCTGTTCAAAGGCGGATACTTTTTCAATTGGAATCTCGTCAAGATAGCCATTGGTTACCGCGTACAGTATCATCACTTCGTTCTCCAACGGCAATGGCGAGTATTGGGGCTGTTTTAGTATTTCTGTTATGCGCTGGCCTCTATCCAACTGAGTTCGGGTAGCTTTATCTAGGTCAGCAGTACCGAACTGAGCGAAGGCCGCCAGTTCTTGGTATTGCGCCATGTCTATTCTCAATTTACCTGCTACCTGTCGCATGGCTTTGGATTGTGCATTGCCTCCCACGCGGGATACCGATAAGCCTATGTTCACTGCCGGGCGTATGCCGGCGTTAAACAAGTCTGTCTCAAGGTTAATCTGGCCATCAGTGATGGAGATAACATTAGTCGGGATGTAAGCTGCCATGTCTCCTGCCTGTACTTCTATGATGGGTAAAGCGGTAAGCGAGCCGCCGCCGTATTCGTCGGATAGTTTGGCGGCGCGTTCCAGTAAACGGCTATGAAGATAAAACACATCACCGGGATAGGCTTCTCTGCCAGGAGGCCGTCTGAGAATAAGAGAAATCTGGCGATATGCCCAGGCATGCTTGGTCAGGTCATCATATATAATCAGAGCATCTTTGCCTTGCTCCATGAACTCTTCTCCAATGGCGCAACCTGAATATGGAGCCAGATATTGTAACGATGCAGGGTCAGCGGCATTAGCAGCGACAACAATAGTATGTTCCATGGCGCCATATTTGTTAAGGGTTTCTATGACCTGTGCCACTTTTGCCGTTTTTTGCCCAATAGCGACGTAGATACAGATAAGGTCTCCGCCTTTTTGAGCTATGATGGTATCCATGGCGATCGCTGACTTGCCGATGGAGCGGTCGCCTATTATGAGCTCGCGCTGCCCACGGCCTATGGGAACCAGACTATCTACTGCCTTTATGCCGGTGTGCACAGGAGTCTTGACAGGTTGCCTGTCTACAACGTTGGGCGCAATGCGCTCAACTGGCCTGAACTTTGTTGTCTTAATGGGACCCATACCATCCAGCGGTCTGCCAATAGGATCGACTACACGCCCTATCAGCTCTTTTCCTACGGGCACTTCGACGACTCTACCGGTACAGCGGACTTCATCGCCTTCTTTAATATGGCTGTATTCGCCCAGAATTACTGCGGCAACAGTGTCCTCTTCCAGGTTAAGGGCTAGCCCCATAATATCATTGGGGAAAGCTAGCAACTCGTTATATTTCGCTCCACGCAGTCCATGTATGCGAGCTACACCATCGCTAACCTCTACTACTGTTCCTACGTCAACCATGGTGACCGAAGTACCGAAGTTCTCTATCTGGTCTTTAATTACTGCGATTATATCTCGTCCCTGCGATTTCAATATGTTCACCCCCTTACAGGTAGTTATCTCGTTGTTTCAATCAATTCCTTTTTAAGTAAGTTCAATCTATTACGGATGCTGAAATCAATGAGGCTATCGCCTATCCTGGCGACAAAGCCACCCAGAACGTCAGGATTAACTTGGAGTTCAATGCTGACTTTCTTTCCTATCATTGCTTCTAGTCGCTGACTGAGTATCTTCTCGGAGGAATCATCCAGCAGTACAGCAGTGGTTATTTCTGCATGCTTAATCCCGCGATATTCGTCTAATAAACGCTGGTATTCGCTAACAATCTGTTTAGCCACTCCAGCCTTGCCCTTGGCGATAAGAAGATAGGCAAGATTTAGCGCCAGCGTACTTATTCCCTCCAGAGCCTCTTTTGCAAGTTTCGCCTTGCTTTCAAAAGGGACTTTAGGGTTTTCCAAAAAGGATACAATTTCAGGGTCATGCGTAAACTCGGCGATTTTATTTAGGTCAGTTCGCCATTCTTCGAGTCTATTTCCACCCTTTGCGATCTCAAAGACAGCCTGAGCATAACGTTTACTGGATAGTGTTACTGACATTTCCGCTAGCCTTCTAATTACGTTTGAACGTAGTACTTTCTTTTAGGATTTCGTCTATGATCTTGCTGTGTTTTCCCTTATCCAAGGTTTCCTTGATAACCTTCTCAGCTGCCAGAATTGCTATATTGGCAAACTCTTGACGCAATTCATCTATAGTTTTGTCTCGTTCTTGTTTTATTTCGGCTTGTGCCTTGGTAATCAGGGACTCGGCCTCGTTGCGTGCTCCTTCTTTGGCTTCCTCTTTTAATCTTTCACCTATTTGCGTTGCCTGAGCGATTATGGCTTGCCTCTCTTTGCGAGCCGTATCCAGATTGGTTTTGATTTGTTCCTCGCTGTGGGCTATCTGTTCCCTGATCTGTTCAGCCTGGTCTATGCTTTCTTTTATCTTAGCTTGCCGCTCGTCAAGTATTTTCAATACAGGCTTATACAGGACCAAGGTTAATAAGCCAAACAGAATAACAAAGTTTATGACAAACGCAACCAACAGCGGTAGGTTAATTCCAATACCTTCCATGTCATTCCGCCAGTATTTATTTCAGGGGAAGTGCTGTAGAGGCGATTATAAATGCGGTGACGATAAGTCCGGCAAATACAATCGCTCCGACTATGATTGCCCCAATAATAACGCTCAAGGCAGTTGGTATGCTTTCATTTTCCATTGATCATACCTCCTTCTGCTGTTATTTTGTTCACACTACGATGGCCAAGATTATGGCTACGATCAGTGCATAGATGCCGATAGCTTCGGCTAAGGCACCTATAAGGATCATGTTGGTCAAGATTGGGCCCCTAGCCTCCGGATTGCGCCCTAAGGCTGACATAGCACCGAAACCAATTAGTCCTAACCCTAATCCTGGGCCTAGGAAACCGAGTCCTGCGGTCAGACCTACTGCCAACATTTTCATCGCTACTGGATCCATTTTTTGCCTCCTTAATCCTTAGTTTTACTTTATGAGTGTTCTTCCTCAGAATGAGGTGTCAAAGCTATAACTCCAAATACCATTGTTAATCCTGCAAAGATAAGCGCTTGAATAAATCCGATAAGTAGTTCCAAACCATAGAATATAGTACTTGCTACTAAGGGAACTAAGAAAGTTACCACTAATAATAATATTTCTCCAGCAGTCATATTGCCGAAGAGACGGAAGGTAAAGCTGATGATCCTTATGAAATGGCTGAAAACTTCTAGAACACCTACAAATATATTGATGAAGCCAAACGCGATACCACTGAAAAAGGATTTAAACTTGCCTTTGAACAGGCTCACAAAGCTATCACGCAACTGCCCGAAATTGAAGAATGCATTTATATACTTAAGGGCGCCTACTGAACGAATCCCCCAATATTCAATGAAGATGAAGGAAAACAGTGCAATGGAAAGTGGCACGTTGACATCGGTGTTTGGTGCCCTGAGAAAAGGCACAATAATTTCCTGACCTTCTTTGATTTCCCTGATACCTATAGTGCCATAAAATGGTATAAGACCAAGGTAGGCATTAGTTATGACATAAAGGAATATAGTAGCTACTACAGGGAAAAGCTTGCGAGCATTATCTTCTCCAGCGGCACCTTTAATGAAATTCAGCAGAGTTTCTACAGCCATTTCAGCCAGGCTTTGCAGTCTACCAGGGATAAGCGTCATTTTGCGGGTGCAGGCAGCAAACAAGCCGACCAATAGTATTATGGTGGTCCAGGATGCGATGAGGGTATTGGTCACAGCAAATCCGCCGATGTGGAAAATACCCTCTGATGGAAGTTGTACGTGAGGCTTGTGAACCGCTATAAAGCTCGGAGGTTCAATACCCAGCATCTTTGACCCTATTGGGCCGACGACTAAACCCGCAAGCAATAGAGCTATAAGCGCGATGCCTATAATGGCTATGATTCTGGTTGAACAACCCTTGTTCATTGTTGCTTCTTAACCTCTTCTTTATTTTTCTCTTTTTGCTCGTTGTAGAATTGGTGAAGCAAGCGATAGAGGGTGAAAAAGGCGACCAGTGTGCCTACACCGAATCCGACGAGAGTAAATAGTGGCTGCCTATTCAATTGTGCAGGTTGGTCAACCCAGTAACCAATTGCTGTAGGGATGATAAGGCTCAAAGCTACAGACCATCCAACAGTCGTAAGCAACCACAGTGGTCGCAACCATTCTCTAGATTTTGGCTTTTGCGGCTTGCTCTGCTGCATTGTATTGAACGTCGAAGTAATATTACAATAGGCTAGACGAAAGTTCAACATCATGATCTGCCTGTCAATATGATATTCGCTGGTTGGGCAGTAGTAGATTAACATTGCTTGGCTTAGCCAGAAGGCCACTCTGACTTGAGATAGAATCTACTACTGCCTACCAGACACCTTATTACCTTAAGGCCCTATTCTGCTTTTAAACCGACTTCGTAAGGTAAGTTTATTTTAGTCTGACAGATGGACAATGCCCCCTGTCATATAACACTACAATCTTTCTTTAACCAGGATATCAACCACAGATGGGTCAGCAAGCGTTGAGGTATCACCAAGCTGGTCAACGGTTCCGGCAGCAATCTTGGTAAGTATCCTCCTCATAATCTTGCCGCTACGGGTCTTGGGCAAGGCATCAGCAAATTGTATCTTGTCCGGCGTAGCTATAGGGCCGATCTCCTTGCGAACATGTGCTATAAGCTCTTTCTTGAGCTCTTCAGACTTGGGGACGCCGGTCTTCAAGGTGACAAAGGCATAAATGCCCTGTCCTTTGATATCATGTGGCATGCCCACCACTGCAGCCTCAGCTACTTTTTCATGGGATACTAACGCGCTTTCAATTTCTGCGGTTCCCATGCGGTGACCCGATACGTTGATAACGTCATCGATGCGTCCCATCAGCCAGAAATAACCATCTTCGTCTACCCTGGCTCCATCACCGGTGGTAAAGACACCAGGGAACTGGATAAAGTAGGTGTTCTTGAACCTTTCAGGGTCTCCATAGACCCGCCTCATCAAGCCAGGCCATGGTTGTTTGATTATCAGGTAACCGCCTTCATTGACAGCAGCAGGACTGCCATCTTCCTTGATAACCTGTGCATCAATTCCAGGGAAAGGTAATGAGGCTGAACCTGGTTTGATGGGCATGGCTCCGGGTAACGGGGTGATCATGATGCCGCCGGTCTC
>DIKK01000021.1:6093-6298 GCA_002423605.1 Dehalococcoidia bacterium UBA5620 | reverse complement strand
CACATCCAGGCTTCGGGGTTGATAGGCTCACCAACTGATCCCAGAATGCGCAGACTGCCCAAGTCATGCTTGTTAGGCCAACCATCACCGTCTTTCATCAATGCCCTAAGCGCAGTAGGGGCAGTATAGAAGATGTTTACCTTGCGTCTTTCCACAACCTCCCAGAACTTGTCCGGCTTAGGATAGGTGGGAACGCCCTCAAACA
>DIKK01000021.1:0-5932 GCA_002423605.1 Dehalococcoidia bacterium UBA5620 | reverse complement strand
CGCTGGTATACAGGATGAACAGGGGATCCTCAGAATCCATTGTCTCCGGCTCACAGACTGCGGTGATACCATCAGCAGCCATTTCCTCATGCCACCAGTAATCTCGCCCTTTCTCCATGGGCACATCAGCATTAGCCCTCTTGACTACTAGTACGTCTTTGATGTCTGGGCAGCTCTTGAGGGCTGCATCAGCATTGTCCTTGCTCCTGACCACCTTGCCGCTGCGATAGTAGCCGTCGGCACAAATGAGTACCGTCGGCTTGCAATCAAGCATCCTGTCTTTTAAGGCATCGGCGCTGAAACCACCAAAAACCACGCTGTGAATAGCGCCTATTCGGGCACAAGCTAACATGGCGATGGGCAACTCCAGAATCATGGGTAGATAGATGGCGACCCTGTCTCCTTTCTTGACGCCATGCTTTTTTAGAACATTGGCGAATTTACATACTTCATAGTGCAACTCCTGGTAGGTGATCGTCTTGCTATCCCCAATGTCACCCTCAAAGATAAGCGCCGCCTTGTTCTTCCTCCAGGTCTTGAGGTGCCTGTCTAAACAGTTGTAGCTGGCATTCAACTTGCCGCCAATAAACCACTCATGTTTGGCGTTCTTGAAGTCGGCGGTATGTACCTTATTCCATTTCTTTATCCAGTCAAGCTGCTCTGCCATCTCTCCCCAGAACTTGTCGGGGTCCTCAATGGACTTCTTGTAAATCTTTTTGTACTCAGCCATATTTTTAATATATGCCTGCTTGCTTAGTTCTGCCGGAGGATTGAATACCCGCTTTTCCTCCATCATTGAGGTAATCGTTTTTTCACCTGTCATAATTAAACTCCTTCCCTTGTTTATATTGACCTCTTGATTTTCAAGATGAGGCCTTTTAATTTTTGCCTCAGATTCAAATTTTGATTCAACTCAAACATTATAGAAGATTTTCACTCCCAGTTCAAACCATTGCGCGCATCTTTATTTTTGCTTAACAACCGCCGAAACCTCAAAGCCAATTCTTAAACAGCCTCAAGATAACATCTTGCGTGCCGACTGATTCAGTAGAACTGCAGACAAGGTTGGGATAATAAGCAGCTTTCCTCTTATTCAGCGCTGTTTTTTTTGCACGTAAAATGAAGATTATCATGCTGTAGTAATGGCGTGCGTCCGCTATAATGCGTACTTTTTGCAAGTAGAAATACCTAAAAAAAGAGCATTGACTAGTGATTTGTGCCTAACCGTAGAACTCACGGTATTCAGCAAGACGTCTGTTATGGAGCAACGGATTTCAAGGTTACTAGCTAGAAAGATGAAGTAGAGGTAGGGAGGAGATGGTATCTAGGTCAGGATGAACCTCGAAGCTGAATTCGCTTGTTTACGATTTGTGCTTACCCAGATCGTCCAGGTCAAGTGTATTTATGAAATCATAGAAAGCTGATAACTTCTTTATTTCTTGCTCGTCTACCTTGGTTCCCTGCTTCTCAGCGTTCTTATCGATGGGGATAGGTTTCCCGGTCTCTCGGTCAAGCATAATTCCAGCCTTCTCCAAGACTGCTTCTTCGGCATATATAGGTGAAGTCGTTCTTACTGCTAAGGCAATAGCATCGCTGGGGCGCGAGTCTATTTCTATCTGTTTGCCATCTGTGCTGAGGGTGATTCTGGCGTAGAACGTATCGTTGCGGAGGTCGTTTACTACGATGAAGTTGACTGTGGCACCTAGGGTACTGATCACCGAACCCAGCAAGTCATGAGTTAGAGGACGCGCTGTGTCGATATTCTGTAGTTTTATAGCTATAGCCTCAGCTTCGGCTGGACCTATCCATATGGGCAGATAGCGGTCCGATTGTTTCTCTTTTAAAAGCACTAAGTGCTGGTAGTTCATCGGGCTTACACGAATGCTGTCAATGCTCATCTCTATCATGATGTTTTCTCCATACTACAATCGCGAGTTTATTCTAACGTATCGAGTTTGGACTGTCAATTTGTTTTGTCGGGCATCATTTTGTAGAATTTGGCGAAGTATAACTATATTTGTCTGAGGTTGGTGATGTTTTGAAGGTGTTAGTACAGCGAGTAATAGAGGCATCGGTGAGTATAGGTGGCGAGTTGATTGGCGTAATAGGGCGGGGGTTGGTAGTTTTCGTTGGGGTGGCTCAAGGAGACATGGAGCGAGATGCTATTTATCTGGCTGACAAAGTGGTTAACCTGCGGATTTTTCCGGATAAACTTGGCAGGTTCAATATCTCAGCTTTGGAGAGCAATGGCGAGATGTTACTTGTTAGCCAATTCACTTTGTTGGCGGACACGCGGAAGGGGCGTCGGCCAAGCTTCGTTGAGGCCGCGCCTCCGGAGCAGGCAAAGGCCTTGTTTGATCTTTTCGTCGATTGTGTGCGTAATGCTGGTCTTAAGGTGGAGACAGGATGTTTTCAACAGCATATGTTAGTAAGAATAAATAATGATGGACCGGTTACTATAGCCTTGGATAGTAAGGACAAGATTGAGCATTAATCCATTATCCGCATTCATATTTGGTTTACATTTTACTGGTTGATTATGTTATCCTTTAGCCAGTATGAGTTGTGCTAAAGCACTGCAGGAAAAGGGGTACCGATTGACACCTCAGCGGATGGTGGTACTCGAAGCTCTTCATGGTGTCGACAAGCACGTTAGCGCTGAGGAAATCTATGCTCAGGTTCGTGCAAAGTATCCTTATGCCAATATTTCTACGGTATACCGCACATTAGAGTTATTGAAGGAACTTGGCTTGGTTACTGGGATTACTCTGGGTGATGGGTGTGTTCGCTATCATCCATCGGAAAAGGGACACCATCACCACTTAGTGTGCCAGAAGTGTGGTAATACGATAGATTTACCGGAGGCGGAGCTGATTTCTTTAGGAGAGGCTTTGCTCCGTGGTTATAAGTTTAAGGCTAACCTGAGGCATCTTGCTATCTTCGGGCTGTGTGCTGATTGCCGAACGTAATTTGCGTTATTATGTTTCTAGTTCTAGGCTTATGTCCAGCGCTTTGGGGGAATGAGTGAGGGCTCCTACGGAAATGAAATCTACACCAGTTTCAGCAATGGCCCTGATTTTGTCTATTGTTATACCACCGGAAGCTTCGATCAAAGAACGTCCTTTGATTAGCTGAACAGCCCGGCGCATCTCCGCTAAGCTCATATTATCCAGCATAATGATGTCTGCTCCAGCATTGGCAGCTTCATCCGCTTCGTCTGGTGTTTTAGCCTCTATCTCGATGCGCATGTTTTTTGGAGCTTTTTGACGAGCTCTAGTTATTATATCTTTGGTAGTCAGCCTCTGGCTGCGGAGAGACACGAGATGATTGTCTTTGATTAGAATTGCATCGTCTAAGCTCATGCGGTGGTTCTTGCCGCCGCCGGCTTTGACAGCGTATTTTTCCAGCGCCCTCAACCCAGGGATGGTTTTTCTGGTATCCAGTATTTGAACAGTCAGGCCTTTGAGGGCCTTAACATATTGCTTTGTCTCTGTTGCTACACCGCTGAGGTGTTGCAGGAAGTTCAGGGCTACTCTTTCGGCCTTGAGTATACTTGCGCACTTACCTTCTATTATAGCTATCACATCACCGGCGTTGGCGATAGTTCCGTCATGTATCAATATGTTTATTTTTAGCTTCTGGTCTATCGTCAGGAAGACCTGTTTTGCTATTTGAGTCCCTGCTATGGTTCCTTTTGCCTTGGCTATGATTAGAGCCTTGCCTGTTTGATTACCTGGTATTAACGCATTTGTGGTAGCATCGCCGTGCCCTAGGTCTTCAGCAAGAGCTTGGCAGATCAGTTGGTTTATTTGATGAGAAGTTGTAAGTTGCCTTTCCATGATATTAGCCTCATTGAGTATCAGTATACAGGATTGTGCAGGATTGTGCTTGTCGACGGGATAAGGGGGGGGCAATAGTAAATCTTTCGTTCTTAATTCTATGCTAAATGGCTTTCTATCAGATTGTACCTGAATTTGATGAGTTTGGTAAGGCAACAAAAATCTAAATCAAAATATCTTGTCTTTAGGTATTTTCGCTGGTGGCGAATTAGGTATTATGGCGGACGCATTTTATCGCTGGATCATGATAGCCTCATGTATCCAAATTTAAAAGAAAGCAGGGGTGAAAGTATGGTAAAAGGTAAACAGGACTCTGGTACGGGGAATGTTTTTGGCATGAAAGCTGAAAGCGGCAGGTGGCTTTTCGTTGTTCTCGGATTCATCATTAATATCTGTCTGGGAAGCGTGTATGCCTACAGTGTGTTTAAGGGCCCTATACAGAAATTATTTAATGTTGGAGCCTTTGAAGGTGGTCTACCTTTCATGGTCTTCCTGGCATTTTTTGCTATACTGATGTTCTTTGGTGGGCGCTTGTTGGAGAAGCTTGGCCCTAAGATGGTAGGAGTTATTGGTGGTATTTTGGTTGGTGGGGGATGGATATTATCCGGTTTGCTACCACAGGTGTTTCCAAGCATATGGATGTTGGTTATTACATACGGTGTGATTGCTGGCGCTGGTGTTGGTCTCGCTTATGGTGGACCTATTGCTGTGGCTTCACGTTGGTTTCCCGATAGAAAAGGTCTTGCTGTGGGTCTTACCATAGCGGGCTTCGGTGGTTCACCCTTCATAACTGCTTATGTTTCAAGTAAGTTGATTGCAGCTTCTGGCCCGCTGAACGCATTTCTAATGCTAGGTATAGTGTTTCTTGTACTCATTATTTTGCTCTCTATGTTTCTTAGATTTCCGGCGGCGGGATGGAAGCCATCTGGATGGCAACTTGCTACTGGTGCTGCTGCTGGCGCAGATCTTGATACGGGGAAAATGACCAAGACATCCACATTTTGGGGGTTGTTCTTGAGCTATACAATTGGTTGTCTGGCAGGGTTGATGGCAATCGGCATCTCCAGTCCCGTCGGCACTGAGTTAATAAATCTGGATGCAGCTACTGCAGCGATGCTTGTAGGCGTGTTCGCGATTTTTAACGGTGCGGGGAGGCCACTTTTTGGCTGGCTCACAGATAGGATTAAACCGCGGGGATCATCAGTGGTCTCATTGGCTATCATTTTAGTCGCGTCATTGATTATGCTTCAGGCTTCAAAAGGAACGGTTGTTCTCTATACGGTTTGCTTTGCTGCCCTATGGCTATGTTTGGGTGGCTGGCTTGCTATTGCACCAACGTCTACTACTAGCTTCTTTGGGCCTAAGCACTATGCCAGAAACTATGGCGTGGTCTTTTTCGCATATGGCATAGGCGCTATCCTGGCCAACGTAATATCGGGACAATCTAAGGACCTTTTTGGTAACTACAATGTTGCATTTATCATAACAGCCGTACTTGCGGCTATTGGAATTGTTCTCTGCATCTTCCTGATGCGCCCGCCCAAAATAAAATAGTGAGTGTCTATTTGGCTTTGAGTCCTATATGGCTGTATCTTACCCGAGATACAGCCATTTTGTTTTTTGATATGCAAAATTGTGAGGTGAGATTATGAGTAGCCATAGTGGTAAATTCGGGACAGCGATTAATTGTATGGATGGGCGTGTGCAATTGCCTGTTATTAACTGGATGAAAGCGACATATCATCTTGATTATATAGATATGGTAACTGAACCAGGTCCGGATGGGATTTTGGTTGCCGGTGCGTCCACACAGATTGAATCAATAAAGTCGAGGGTCACAATCTCTGTCAATGCACATGGTTCGAATATTATTATGATTGTCGGTCACCATGATTGTGCCGGCAATCCTGTGTCTAAAGAAGTCCATCTATCCCAGACACGAAAGGCTATGGACATTATAAAATCCTGGAACCTGTTTGTTAACATAATAGTGGGAGTATGGGTTGATGATAACTGGGCAGTTAAACCTATTGGTGATCCGATTAGAAACGAATAGCTGTGGGCATAGTGGGGTGGGATGTCAATAGTGGACA
>DIKK01000001.1 GCA_002423605.1 Dehalococcoidia bacterium UBA5620 | reverse complement strand
GGACGAAGTCGTAACAAGGTAGCCGTACGGGAACGTGCGGCTGGATCACCTCCTTTCTAGGGAGAGTTTTTCTCCTAGGTCGGTCGATAGAATCGATCTATCGAATTTAGTGTATTCTGTCTTCCTTCCACTATCCAGTTGTTAATTTTTTATTCCAATTCGTCTTTCCCCTGTTGACTACGGTGGTAAAATAGTTGACAATACTAGGTTTGGAGCTTAGACGTCAGACAGACACGTGTTTCGACTATAACGGGTATTGTTTTAGCTGGTGGTGGAAGTTTGCGACTAGGACGGGAGAAAGCTTTTGAGAAAGTGGGCACAAAAAGCCTAATTGAACTAACTATCGATTGTCTTTCCCCGGTTAGCCAATCGGTGATTATAGTCACGAGTCATGAACAGTATGACTTTTTTGTTGGCGTTTACTTGAAAGGAAAAGTGGTGGGCGATTTATGCCCTGGCAGAGCAGCACTCGGTGGTATATATACCGGGTTGATGAGCGCTGACACTTACTCCAGTTTGGTTGTGGGCTGCGATATGCCTTTTCTTAATCGTGATTTACTGCAGTATTTGATCGATAGCGCTACAGGTTATGATGCAGTTGTCCCCAGATTAGGTAAGATGCTCGAACCACTCCATGCTGTCTACTCTAAGCGTTGTCTGGATTCTATTGAACAGCTATTGAGTAAAGGTGTAGTAGCGGTAAGGCGTCTCTTCGATTTGGTCAAGACTAAGTATGTGGATGAGGATGAAATCAACAGGTTTGATCCGGGACATTTGAGCTTTTTAAATATCAATACTCAGGGTGACTTACAGAAAGCAAGGTCGTTAGTGAGACAAATGGAGCGATATTAAAGTCAGGATGGGTTCTGGCAATGATTAGCGTTGAGGAAGCCTTGGATAAAATATTAGAATTCGTTGATGTGCTCGATGGTGAGGACAAACCTCTATTAGATTGTTTTGGTCAGGTTTTAGATGAAGATGTGTATGCACCGTTTGATGTGCCTCCCCGGGATAATTCAGCTATGGATGGCTATGCAGTGCAATCCGCCAGCATACAAGGGGCTAGCGAGCACCAGCCTAAGTTTCTACGTATTATCGGCGAGGTAGCGGCTGGGAGCGTTCCTGGTATGGTAGTAAGGATGGGGACAGCCGTCAGGATTATGACTGGCGCCCCATTACCACAGGGCGCAGACGTAGTGGTTCCATTCGAGGCTACTGATGAGGGCGAACGCAAGGAATCATCGCTGTCCAAATCTGATATCGGCATCCAGTGCAGTTTGCCTAAAGAGGCAAATATCCGCCGTAGTGGTGAAGATATTGCCAAAGGGGATCTGGTTATGCGGAGAGGCAGCATACTTATCCCTGCTGCCCTAGGAGTGATAGCCTCGTTAGGAAAAACGTCAGCCCGTGTCATCCGACGACCATTGGTAGGTATTTTAGCTACAGGCGATGAAGTGGTGGCTATAAATCAGCCTTTGCCCCCTGGTAAAATCTACAATAGTAATAGTTATAGTCTAGCTGCGCAAGTCCTTTGCCATGGTGGAATGCCCAGGCTTTTGGGCATTTCCACCGATAATTTTGGGCAGTTATCCATGGCACTTCAGCGTGGGCTGGAATGTGACGTATTGATTACCTCAGGTGGAGTTTCCATGGGTGATTATGACATGGTAAAGCAGGTATTGGCTGCCGAGGGAGACATATCCTTCTGGACAGTGCGTATGAAACCTGGCAAACCTTTGGCCTTTGGCACATTTACCAGGGGAGATGGTAAGAAGATACCCCACCTGGGACTACCTGGCAATCCTGTCAGCTCTATGGTTACTTTTGAAGTCTTTGCCCGTCCGGCAATTCACAAGATGATGGGCAAGGACTATTCCGAAAACACTAAAATGAGGGCAGTAATGGAGGATTCGGTTAAAAACAGTGATGGGCGACGTGTCTTTGCTAGGGTCGTAATAAGCAAAAGGGGTAGTGAGTATTTTGCCAAGCTGGCTGGCTCTCAAGGTTCAGGAATATTAACTTCAATGATGAGGGCTAATGGGTTGGCTATTATCCCAGAAACCGTGAGTATGGTCAGGCCCGGTGATACTGTGGAAGTCATTATGTTCGATTGGGAACAACCCCCTGTGATGAAACTAAAGGAAAATTAAAGGAATTAAAATGACTGTCTTCTGTTAAAACGTCTAACTTAGGGCTGGTAATTAGATGATTTTTGATGCATCAGAATTTACTTTCAGACCACCGCCTTTGGTTTCACGGGCTCGGCGTATTTTGATTAAACCAAGTGCGGGGTATCCATTGTCCTATCCAGTTAGTACTAGCCGTGAGACTTTGAGCCTGATAATTGAGAGTATTAAGCAGGTCAGCGATGCTGACATTATTATACTGGAAGGCGCTCCTAGTGGGGCGTCTATATATCCTGTATATAAAGAGTTGGGTTATGATTTCCCCAGGGTTTTGATGCTGGATGTAAGGGACTGTATTTGGGTGGAAGTAGAGAATCCATTGCCACATCCCTTTGCGGTGGCTACTTTTTGGGTTCCCAATGTCGTGCTGTCTAGTGACTATTTAATTAGTGTATCACCCTTCAAAGTTCGGGGAAAGACGAGCTGTCTCAGTGTGTCAAACCTTTTAAGTCTTTTGCCGGTGAGCAAATACAGTGCTGATTCTTTTGGTGGTTGGGGAGCGTTACGCGAGTTTGGCATGGACAAAGTGTTAGCAGATCTCTATTTTACTTTACCATTTGATTCGGCGGTGATAGACGCTCGCCAAAAATTTGTAAGTACTGGTGACCAACATGAGGGAATAACCCAGCAATATGGCAAGATATTTGCTGGTGATCCCTATGAAGTCGACTGTGAGGCAGTGCAAGAAACCGGGATCGAGCCAGAATATCTCAAGCTCATTGAAACGGGTAAGGCAGAACTTGAGGCTTGAGGTTATTACCATAGAGACAACTGCTAGTATCTTACCTCGAAATTTGGGAACTCCCCAGTGAATTTTGACCATTTGACTTCTACTCTATCTACTAGAGATTCAGGTGGACCTACCTCGAGTTGTTTAATTAGCTCTCCAAGCTTTTCCTTTTCACCTTCGGCCATAACTTCTACAGCGTCGAGTCGAGGCATGTTGCGTGCATAGCCGCGGACGCCCAGAGATTTAGCAATACGGGAAGTAAATGCACGGTAATAAACACCTTGAACTTTGCCGTAAACTGTTGCTGTGACACAGGCAAGCGCCGACATTTCAATTCCTCCCTAATTGGCATTTGTTGATTATCTTGATTTATCTTTTAATCTTGTTATACACGAATAATTGTCGGATGCGCTTTGTCCAAACGTTTCAGGCTAGACTTGATTGCGAAGTCAGCAGCTTCATCGCATTGGCCGCCTTGAAAGTTGCGGTATCTGCGAAGCTTTGTAGTAAGGACGATATTGAGCCATCATGTTGGATGTAGCTATTTTGGGATATTTCGCTGGAGATGTAATTGACTATATTTTTGGTGTAAGCTAGTACGTAGGATGGAATAGCGTATGAGCGGCCCTGCCATAACTATTAATTTTGAGGTCACCTATCTGATTATACATCTTTCTGATGGCGGCCTTATTCACTTGAGGATAGTTTTTTTCAACGCCGGATAGTTTTCCATCGGTCTTTGCATTGGAATATTTCATATCTGGCACGATGTTGACAATGCCGTCCAATATTTGTAGGATTTCTACAGAATCATAACCGCCAGAGTTGTAGGCCAGAGGTATATTTAGTCCCTTGCCGATAGCGATGCTCAGCGCTTCAAGAATTTGAGGGACCATATATGTTGATGAAGCCAAACCGAGCAGCCTTATATTTACCAGTTTCACCCTCCAGCAGATTGATGTCAGAATGCCGGGGGCAAACTCGGCACTTTTGCAATAAAGCCCTAGCTGATTCTACGCCTTTCGGTCAGCTCGCCGCTATGGTATGGCTCCATATGGGATACCAAGCTATTCCTCGGACGGGGGAGACTTCTTGCCCTTTTTGATCACCTCTACGGTTACAGGAGGTGTCAATGTGGTAGGAGTAAATTTCTTGGCATCCTTCTTAGCCTTTTTAGATTCTCTATGTCTGTAGTCTCTTGAACCCATAGCATGCCTCTCTTTGATATTGAGTATATTGAAAGTTTAGCAAAGGCTGGTGGTATTGTAAAGAACTCATATCCCCCAATTCAAATTTCTTGACTTTTAATATAGCTTTATTTATACTGTTTGCCCATATTGTTCAATGCCAGCTTTGAGAAATGGATGCATTGCCCGAGTGGCGCAATGGCAGCGCAACCGACTTGTAATCGGTAGGTTAGTGGGTTCGACTCCCCTCTCGGGCTTTGGAATATCAGAGCGAGGAGGGGTGCCGGAGTGGACAATCGGAGCAGACTGTAAATCTGCCGCCTGAAGGCTACGTAGGTTCGAATCCTACCCCCTCCACTGTATAAGGACTTTGAATGGCGTAGCTTAAATAGTGTATAATTCAAAGCCATGTTGTAAATATAAAAAGGTATAGACAACATGCCCACATAGCTCAGTTGGTAGAGCACGTTCTTGGTAAGAACGGGGTCACCAGTTCGAATCTGGTTGTGGGCTGGGTAACAAAGGAGGATTATTAAGAATGGCAAAGAAGATTTTTCAGCGCACCAAGCCTCATGTTAATGTGGGAACTATCGGTCACGTAGACCATGGCAAGACGACTTTGACTTCAGCGATCACTCTTTGTTTGTCTAAGGCGGGGGGCGCTGACTTCAGGGCGTATGATTCCATCGATAATGCTCCTGAAGAGAAAGCCCGTGGTTTGACAATCGCTATTGCCCATATCGAGTATGAAACTGCGAAACGCCATTATGCGCACGTGGATTGTCCGGGACATGCCGACTATATCAAAAACATGATTACCGGCGCTGCTCAGATGGATGGCGCAATCTTGGTGGTTAGTGCTCCGGATGGCCCGATGCCTCAGACACGCGAGCACATTCTCTTAGCTCGCCAAGTCGAGGTGCCTGCTATTGTGGTAGCGCTAAATAAAGTCGACATGATGGAAGATGAAGAGCTATTGGAGCTTGTTGAGATGGAGGTCAGGGAATTGCTGACAAAAAATCAGTTCCCTGGAGATAAGGTTCCTGTTGTACGGGTTAGCGCTGTTAAAGCTCTAGAATGTGGTTGTGGCAAGCAAGAATGCAAATGGTGCGGTCCCATTTTGAAACTGATGGATGCTGTAGATGATTATATCCCATTGCCAGTGAGACCTAAGGATAAGCCTTTCTTGATGCCAGTAGAGGACGTATTTGGCATCAAAGGACGCGGTACCGTAGTTACTGGCCGAGTAGATCGGGGTATAGTTAAGACTGGTGATGAGATCGAGATTGTAGGTATAAAACCGACACGGAAGACCGTAGTCACCGGTGTGGAAATGTTCCATAAAACTTTGGAGTCTGGAGAGCCTGGCGATGCTGTGGGTACTCTGCTGAGGGGCATCGAGCGCGATGATGTAGAGAGAGGTCAAGTTTTGGCGGCACCTGGGTCGATTACTCCGCATACTCATTTTGAGAGCGAGGTCTACGTATTAACTAAGGAAGAGGGCGGGCGGCATACTCCTTTCTTTAATGGGTATAAACCTCAGATTTATATCAGAACCTTGGACATTACAGGAACTACAGAGCTACCAAAGGGAATGGAAATGGTCATGCCTGGCGATAACGTAAAGATGAGCATAAAACTGATTTATCCGGTGGCCATAGAAGAAGGTTTGCGCTTTGCTATCCGAGAAGGTGGCAGGACGGTGGGTTCTGGTGTCATCACTAAAATAATCGAGTAATTATGGCTAAGAAAGCTGATGTACGTGGTATTATACATCTGGCATGCACTGAATGTCAGGAACGGACATACACCACTTCTAAAAACCGAAAGAATGACTCTCAGCGACTGGAGTTGATGAAGTATTGTCCTCGTTGCCGCAGTCATAAACTCCATCGGGAGACTAGATAACTCTTGAGTAAAAAAAGTCAGCCATACATTACTAAAACCAAAAGGTCTCGTTTTGCTGTTTTTGGTGAGACCATAGGTGAATTAAAAAAGGTGGTATGGCCAACACGGCGAGAAGCCATACGGTTATCGCTTATGGTACTTATCGTGTGCTTAGTTGTCGGGGTCTTTTTGGGTGCTCTCGATTATGGTTTTGCTGAGTTGGTGGCTAAGGTATTCTTGGGCGGTGTCTAGAGTGATGAATAATGGTGAAAGGCATTGGTATATTGTCCATACTTATGCTGGTTATGAGGATAGGGTTGAGAATGCTTTAAAGCAGCGGATTAAATATATGGATGCCGAGAATAAAATATTTCAGGTGGTAATACCCAAGGAAGATGAAATTGAGATTAGGAGCGGCCAGCGGCGGACTGTAACCAAGAAGATGTTTCCTGGATATGTCTTAGTCCAAATGAAGTTAGATGACGAGAGTTGGCACGTGGTTCGTAATACACCGGGGATAACAGGATTTGTTGGCAGTGGCAACAAGCCAACACCTATACCAGAGAAGGAAGTGAATGTTATTCTAAAGCAAATGACGGAAGGTTCCCCACAGGTTAGGGTAGGTTTCAGAAAAGGTGAGAGTATTCGTGTCGTTGATGGTCCTTTTACTGATTTTGTTGGGGTGGTTGACGATATAAATGTAGGAAAGGGTAAGGTCAAAGTTTTGTTGACTCTATTTGGACGAGAGACGTCAGTAGAGTTGGATTTCTTACAAGTGGAGAAAATGTAAAGAATGGCTAAAAAGGTTAAGGCATTAATTAAGTTGCAAATTGAAGCTGGCAAAGCTACACCGGCTCCACCAGTAGGCCCGGCGCTGGGTCAACATGGTGTTAATATTATGGCTTTCTGCAAGGATTATAATGAGCAGACTGCTTCCAAAGCTGGCTCCATCGTTCCTGTGGAGATCACTGTATATGAAGACCGGTCTTTTACATTTGTTACCAAGACACCGCCGGCATCTGATCTGCTTAAGCGTACTCTGAATATTGGAAAAGGTAGTGGCGCTGCTGGACAACAAAAGGCGGGGGCTATACCACGGGCTAAAATTGTAGAGATTGCCAAAATTAAGATGGCAGACCTAAATACGCGAGATGTTGAGGCGGCAACACGAATTATCGAAGGTACTGCACGCAGCATGGGAATAGAGGTAGAATAAATCATGTCAACGCATGGAAAGAAATTTAATAGCGCAGCAAAACTTGTAGATAGAGCTACTGCTTACGAACCTGCAGAAGCTATTGAGTTAGCTAAGAAAGCTGCCTTTGCTGGTTTTGATGAAACTGTGGAGCTGCATTTAAGGATGGGTGTTGATCCGCGAAGTGCCGACCAGCAGGTTAGAGGTATAGCTCTCTTACCTAATGGGTTGGGTAAGACAGTTCGTGTCCTTGTTTTTGCTCAAGGTGAGGGGGCAAGAGTTGCTGCTGAAGCTAGTGCTGATTATATTGGTGGGGATGACCTCGTTAAAAAGATTGAAGATGGTTGGCTTGATTTTGATGTGAGCATTTCCACCCCTGATATGATGGGCAAGGTTGGAAAACTAGGTAAGATACTGGGACGAAAAGGTCTAATGCCTAATCCCAAATCGGGCACAGTAGTTGCAGCCACGGATTTGCCAAGGGCAATTAACGATGCACGGAAGGGCAGAGTTGAATTCCGTCTGGATAGGACGGCGATCATCCATGTGCCTATTGGCAAGGCGGGTTTTAATAAGGCGAAGCTGTTGGAAAACTTGAATGCTATTTTAGATGCTGTACTGAAGGCAAAGCCGAGCGGTGCCAAAGGGCAATACGTAAAAAGTGCTTTTTTATCCACTACTATGGGGCCTGGTATCAGACTTGACTTAAAGTCTATAATGGCTGTACCCTAGTCCCTGAAAAACTGAATATATTTTGTGTGCCTATGACAGCAGGCGCCTTAAGGCTTAAAGTAATTACCTGCCGAGGTGGATTCTTCTAAAGAAGTAAAGGGTTTAGATGAAGTCCTTGTGTTGTCATAGCACAGGGGCTTTTTGTTTTGGAGGTATGACAGTGATTAAAGAGAAAAAAGAGAAAGTTATAGATGGTTTGGCGGCAAGTTTATCTAAGTCTACAATTATTATAGCTACGGACTTTCGTGGACTTCCGGCTAATGAGGTGGTCAAGCTGCGGCGCCGGTTTGATAGCATAGGTGTCGAGTACAGGGTGGCAAAGAATACCCTTACAAGGTTCGCTGCTGAGAAAGCCGGCAAAAAACAGTTGGAGCCATTGTTAACCGGTCCTCTGGCTATAGTCTTTGGCTTCGACGATGTGGTGAAGCCGGCAAAAGCTTTGAGAGAACACATCCGTGCTACAGGTTCGGTGCTGAAGATCAAAGGTGGAGTTTTGGGAGATCGTCTCCTTACCGCTGCCGAGATCGACGTTCTGGCCAGTATGCCGCCAAAGGATGTTTTAATCGCTCAGCTTATGGGTCAATTGACAGCACCAATACAGGGTTTACATAATGTCCTCAGCGCACCTATAAGAGGGATATTGAATGTTCTCCAGGCTCGAGGACGACAGTTAGAGGGAGAGTAGAAAGGACAGAGAATCAGTTTTAGTCTGGACTTGCTAGGGTAAGACGATATAGTAAAATATAAGGAGGAAAGACCATGACCAAAGAAGAGATTATAGCCGTAGTAAAGAATATGACAGTTATTGAGCTGGCTGACTTAGTTAAAGCGCTGGAAGATGAATTTGGAGTGACTGCAGCAGCACCAATAGCAATTGCCGCCCCTGCAGCTGCCGGCGCAGCGGCTGGTGCAGCAGGGGTTGCTGAGGAGAAAACTGATTTCACAGTAATCCTCAAGGCTGTTGGTGAGAACAAGATTAACGTGATTAAGGCAGTGCGAGAGGTAACTACTCTTGGGCTTAAAGAGGCTAAAGACCTTGTTGAAGGTGCACCGAAGCCAGTGAAAGAAGGCGTTAACAAAGAAGAAGCAGCTAATGTTAAGAAGAAGCTCGAGGATGCTGGAGCCACTGTCGAGGTAAAGTAAAGAACACGTTCAAAATCTCTTGCAGCTATTTTATAGCGCATTTTGTGCTCGAGTTTGCTCTAAGCACTGAAATCAAAAAGCTCACCTGAGGTCATTTGGAGAATACAGATAATTTGACCTTGTGGTGTGCTTTTTGCTTATCACTCACATGCTATATTTAGTATACTTACGTTGTTTTCGCTGATTTGATTTAGGAGGTGAAGGTAGTATGGCTCAAGCTCAGCCGTACAAAGTTATCGCCAAAGTTATCTCACAGAAAGGTACTTGCGTTGCTGGCCATAAGGTGGGAGACGAGTTTGCTATTGGGGATACGACATCTTCAATGCTGTGTTCATGGGCATTTTATACATTGTTTCCATTCGCCTCTGTCCTTCAGTACGGAGGGCTATTCCCTTGGGAAGAAGACACTGATAAGAGCATTGTTGCCTGCCCCGATCCGGGGAATCCGGTAGTCTTTGAGTTGAAACGATCGGCTCTCCGTTAATAAGCGCGAAAAGCTTCTGAAGCCTTAGTGCTGGCTACTGTTTCGTCGTTTGCTTCTAAGTTGTATCCGTGATTACCTTTACCCTGTTGTCCTTGCCTTCTACGAAGCCATTAATCACACGATGGCCAAAGTAGTTAAGAATCTCGAGACGCCAATTACTGAATAATATAGATAGCAGCCATATATTAGTGATAATTGCTATCAGTTTGAGTGTCTTTGGCGGTATTGCAGCGCTTCCGCCATGTGATTTGCTTTGATAACATTTGCCCCATCAAGGTCAGCGATGGTGCGAGATAGCTTTAGTATGCGATGGAAACCACGAGCAGTGAGCTTGAGTTGTTTCATGGCGGTGCGTAGTAAATTCTGGGTGGCAGGGTCTACCTGGCAAAACTCCTTAACTTCGACCGGAGTCATGTCATTGTTGCATACTAATTCTGTGCTTTGGAAACGGCTTTGCTGGATTTGCCTGGCGGCTTGGACTCTTTTTTGTACAAGGTCTGAGGTTTCACCCAGGTCATCATCGATTAGCTTTTCATATTCCACCCGAGGTATCTCAATAAAGATATCGATACGGTCGAGGAGTGGGCCGCTGATATGCTTTTGATAGCGCGTGATTTCCCCGGCTGAGCATCGGCATTCTTTCACAGCGTCACCATAATAGCCGCAAGGACACGGATTCATAGCTGCAACCATGGTGAAGTTAGCAGGAAAGCTAATACTGCCTTGGGCACGGCTAATTGTAACCACCTTGTCTTCTATTGGCTGGCGTAATGCTTCGAGAGAGATACGACTGAATTCAGCGATCTCGTCTAGGAATAGCACACCTCTATGACTTAGACTTATCTCACCGGGACGAGGCCAATGTCCACCGCCGACAAGCCCAGCATGTGAGATAGTATAGTGGGGAGAGCGGAAAGGACGTTGATTTATGAGTGGTAAATCTTGTGACAGGAGTCCACTTACGCTATAGATTTTAGTTACTTCCAAGGCTTCAGGTAGAGTCATTTTTGGCATGATGGTTGACAGCGCACGAGCCAACATCGTTTTACCACTTCCTGGTGGTCCAGACATCAAAACATTGTGCCCCCCTGCCGCAGCAACTTCGATGGCGCGTTTGGCATGCTCTTGTCCTTTGATCTGTGACAGGTCGAATCTTACTGAGGTAGAATCAGCATTTGTCCATTCTATATTCGACTTATGGTAAGGGATAGATTTCTCTCCTCTAAGGTAACTGGCCAGTTGAGCTAGCGAGACAACCGGGATAACCTTGATGTTATCCAACAAGGCCGCTTCATTGGCATCGTCTGCAGGAACAAAAATCTCAGTGGAGCCTTTATCTTGGGCCAAAGCTGCCATCGGTAGAATGCCGTTCGTGTGACGCAAGCTGCCATCCAAGGACAGTTCACCTAGAAAAAGCATTTTGGATGCATCGGCATATATCTGCTCCGAACTGAGCAGAATACCTATTGCTATTGGTAGGTCATAGGCAGGTCCTGCTTTCTTGAGATCAGCCGGAGCTAGGTTGACCGTGATTCGTCTCATGGGAAAGGAACAACCTGAATTGCGAATAGCAGCTCTGACTCTTTCTCTGGCCTCCTGTACTGCAGCGTCAGGCAGGCCAACTATGGTGAAGGAAGGAAGGCCAGGGGAGATATCAACTTCGACTTCTACGATGGCTCCGTCCAGACCAACCACAGCACAGCTCATTACTTTTGCCAGCATATCCACCCTCAAATGGAGTAGAAAGAGTGCGCCTTATTTAATGACACGATTCAGCGCTTCCTTTAAACCAGGGACAGTTCTATATTTGCCAAGGTCTTCAGGCTTGATCCATCTCACCTCTGTATGTTCCCAATTAGTTTTGATCTTTTCAGGCGACTTTACATGAAAGAGGAAGGGATGGATGATCCACTTTCGTTTCAAGACTCTATCAACTACGTCTAATGGTTTGCCCTGCTTAATCAGTTTCAAGTCGCTTTCATATAGTTCTGTCTCTTCGCTTATCTCGGTGAAAGCTTGTGTCAAATCATTAGTCTCTATGTAACCGCTGACACCTGCCCAACATCTCTGGTAAGTGCCCACTTTATGACTGCGCCTCAAGATCAGGATTTTATTTCCATGCTCGAGAAAGCATGTAATAGCATGTTTCTCTTCCAAGTTGTTCTCAGCTTCATTACCAAGGCATTTCTCAAGGTATTCTTTTAACAGGTCGAGGGATGCATCTGTCGCCTTTTGTTTGTTACTCTCTCGGCTGCCTTGAAAGTGATATTCTTGGCTCAAGGTGACGTCTTCGGCTGATAGTGCTATATAGAACAGCCCTACAGACTTTTCTGATGTGGCACCCCCAGGTCCAGTAATTCCTGTATCTGCTATGCAAACATCTACCTTCAACAGCTTCTTGCCGCCTTGTGCCATCGCTATTGCTGTCTCCGAGCTAACCGCACCATGTTTTCTTATCGTTTCCTCTTTAACTCCGACGATGCCTATTTTCACATCGTTGCTGTAAGATATGACTGAGCCTTTATAGTAATCGGAGCTACCTGGGACATTGGTTATCTTGTCACCTATCCTTCCCCCTGTAGCTGACTCTACCGTACCGATTGTGAGGAGTTTACCTGTTTTAGCCTGATAGCTCCTGATTGATTTTGAGACTTGCTGTTGTATTTGTGACATGTACGAATTCCACAGTTATGAATGTGGTGCCCATTGTAGCAAAAATACGGATAAAGAAGCGAGTTTTCTTGTATAATTGTGGCTGTGGAAGGATTGTCGGATTCAATAATTTTCCTTGGTACCGCCGGCGCACGCTTTGTGGTTACAAAGCAATTCTTGGCTTCTGGTGGTGCTTGGTTCAATCTCGGCGGAACCGAGATACTTTTTGATCCCGGCCCGGGTTGCCTGGTTCAAGCTACTAAACTAAAACTGGACCCGTCTAAGCTTGACGCTATCATTTTATCTCACAAACACCTTGACCACTCGGTTGACATCAATATTATGATCGAGGCTATGACCGAAGGTGGTTGGAAGCGGCGAGGCGTAGTGTTTGCGCCGTCCGATGCGTTTGAACAAGGTGCTGTCATTCTGCCCTATTTGCAAAACTATCCTGAAAGGATCGAGATATTATCCGAGGGTGGCTCATATGCCGTTGGAGATGTTATGTTTGAAACTCCGATAAGACATCAGCATCCAGTTGAAACCTATGGATTTGTTTTCAAAACACCACGGCATATATTCTCCTGGATCACAGATACTAGATATTACGATAAATTGCTGAGTTATTATCAAGCTGAGTTGCTGATTATCAATGTAGTCTTGCTGGAATCCAAGCCTCAAGTTTCAATTGATCACCTTTCTCTCCTCGAAGCCAAGCAACTTATTATTGGGATAAAGCCAAAGGCTGTTATTCTGACCCATTTTGGCATGTCATTATGGCGGGCTAAGCCATGGGAAGTAGCAAGGCAACTAAGCGAAGAAACTGGCATTTCTGTCATTGCGGCCAGCGATGGCATGAAATTTGACTTAACCGAATTGGGAAAATGCGAAAAGTAACATGAGATTAGTAGGATCCAGAGAGCACTGTTAGGGCACAGTAATACTGGGACTACAGGTACTCTTTGATTTTCTGCGCCAGTGTAGTCGTTATCCCTTCCACTGAAGATAACTCAGATGTAGATGCCTCTTTTATGTTACGAGTTGATCCGAGTTTCCTTAGCAGTGCCTTTTTACGTTTAGGCCCGATGCCAGGTATATCGTCAAGGGCGGAATCTACACTTTCCTTCCGGCGTAGTTTTTGATGGTAGCCTAAAGCAAAGCGATGGGCTTCATCTCTAATTCTCTGGAGCAGGTGAAGTACTGCGGAGGTTTGTGGTATATCAATGGCCCTAGACTTATTGGGAATGAACACCTGTTCGTTTTCTTTAGCCAGGCTGGCTAGAGGGATCTCAGGGAGCCCGACTTCTTGCAGTACTTCTAGGGCAGCATTCAAGTGACCTTTGCCACCATCAATTAACACAAGATCAGGGAGGATAGACCACTTTTTGTCGATTTCACCTTGTCTTTTGAAGCGCCTTCGTAATGCTTCTTGCATCATAGCATAATCATTGATGCCCACTACTGATTTTACTTTGAAGCGCCGATAATGATCTGACTTGGGTAAGCCTTTATCAAAGACAACCATACTGCCTACAGCTCTGGTACCTCGAATGTTAGAGATATCATACCCTTCTATCCTCATCGGCACGCTTGGCAGAGAAAGCTTACTCTTCATTTCCTTGAGCACTGTGTCCATATCCATCGTTGCGAATTGTTTGATCTGGTGTGATGCTAGCCCTTGACGAGCATTTTTAGCTACCATATCCATCAATTGTTTTTTGATTCCTCTAATGGGTACGCTTAATTTGACAGTTGCTCCTCGTTGGCTTGTTAGCCATCTGGCAATAATGTCTGCCTCATCTATGGGATGTTGTAGCAAAACCATCGGTGGAATAGGCGTAGCTGAAGCGTAATATTGCTTGACAAAGCTTGCCATAATCTCCCCCGGTCCCGTATCTTTGCTTCCCTCTAGCAAAAGATTATTGTGGCCCAAGAGCTTATTGTTTCGTATAAAAAAAATCTCTATACATGCTAGATTTTTAGTTTGCGCCAGTGCGATTACATCTTGGTTACTTTTCAATGCAACGGCGATTCGCTGCCCTTCAATGGTTTGTTCAATGGCCGTAATTTGGTCGCGGATTAGAGCCGCCTCTTCAAATTTAAGTTGCTGTGCGGCTTGTTTCATTTGATGTTTTAGTTTTCGTAATATTAATTCCTGCTTGCCCTCGAGAAATAGAATTACCTGCCGGATTACCTCGTCATATTCTTCTTTGCTTGTCGCGCCAATACAGGGACCTAAACAATGATGGATATGATATTCAAGGCATGGTTTGGGATCATTGCCAGTTATATTTTTATTGCATGAGCGGAAGGGGAAGATCTTCCTTATTAGCTTTAACGTTTTACGTATTGAACCAGTGCTGGCGAACGGACCGAAATATCTGGCTCCATCTTTTTGTAAACGGCGGGCAAGATAGAGTCTGGGCCATTCATTGGCAAGATCAATTTTGAGGTAGGGAAAGGTCTTATCATCTTTTAAACGAACGTTATAGTAGGGGCGGTATTTTTTGATGAGATTTGATTCCATAATAAGCGCTTCTTGCTCAGAATCAGCGACTATATACTCAAAATCATATGTGTTGTATAATAGTTTTTGGAGCTTTGGTGGTAGATTAGCGCCAGAACTAAAATAAGATTTGACACGATTTTGGAGGTTAGCTCCTTTGCCAACGTATATAATGTTGTCGTGTTTATCTTTAAACAAGTATACTCCTGGTTTCACTGGTATCGCTTTCAGCCGAGTCTCGATTTCGAATATGTTCATTGTGAAACTATTGTAACATCGAGTGGCATAGCCGACAAAAATGATCGTCTGTCCACTTTTTCTGTGGTGTGGCCTAATTTAGATGGCATAGCTTGGCTGAGGTATGTTAAAATACTTAAGTTGGGCTTTAAATGGAAGAAGACATAAAGTCGTTTCTTAATCATCTTGCCACAGATAAGCGATACTCCTTAAACACTTTAGCCGCTTACCGTAATGATTTGAATCAACTGTGTGCCTATTCGCGTGCTGAAAGTTCCGGAAGAGATATCACTATCCAGAAGATAGGCTTGGATGCCAGCCTATTGTCTGGCTATATGCGTAGCTTGAGAGAAAGAAAGTACACCGCATCCACAGTAGCGCGTAAGGTGGCTGCAGCGAGATCATTTATACAATTTATGGTGGATAAAGGTAAGCTTAAAAGCGATTTGGTACCAATTCTTTCGTCACCTCAGGTCAGTAAAATAATATCTAAGCCTTTGTCTGTCTCTGAGGTACGGCTTTTGCTTGCTGAGCCTGCGAGACTTACCACACCAGAAGCAAAACGAGACAGGGCTATGTTGGAGTTACTGTATGCTACAGGCCTGAGAGCTAGCGAACTAATGACGTTAAATGTTAAGGATGTGGATTTAAGGTCAGGCAGGGTTCGTTGTTTTTCTAGGAATTCTAAGAGCAGATTTATTTCCATTGACCATCATGTGACACAGCTGCTCAAAGATTATGTGAGCATTGCTCGTCCTAACCTATTGACCAATGAATCTGAAACTGCGTTATTTACTAATCGCCGTGGTGAGAGACTGACTCGACAAGGCTTTTGGCAAATTGTTCAAGGTTATGCAGACAAAGTCGGGCTTGGTGCAAAAGTGACTCCCCGTAGTCTGCGTTACAGTTTTGCAGTGCATAAGCTAAAGAGTGGTGCTGATTTGCATTCTGTGCAAGAGTTATTAGGGCATACGCACATCTCAACGACAAGAGCATACAAACAGGCCGAACTTCGTGCTTGACCTTTTACATAAAGTGTAGTACTTTTAAAAGTTATGAATTACTGTGAAATACTTGGAGAGGGATAATGTCAAAGAAATCACGGAGAGCAAGAGTTACAAGGCAAATAGGCGGTCAGTCAATAAAAACCATGCAGGTCGGACGTCCTCCAGTTTCTAAAACGGCACCTGTGTCGAAAGTATCGGGAGCACCGCTTTCGATAGTTAAAGCAACTCAGCATCAATATGTATTGCCCGAATTAAGACGTATAGGCATCATTACAGGCATTCTGTTCGTGGTTCTTATCGTGTTGACCTTTCTATTGGGTTCGAGCTAGGTGTTTGGTGCAACTATGTGTGCAAGGGCAATTATGTAATCTCGTATTTTATAATGTGTCCTTGTTGAGCATCTATCTCAATCATAAACTCATATTTATTAGCAGTTTTATCAGAAATAAATCGATCAAGTAATCCCCTTGATTGCATGATAAGCCTACCATGAAATAGATATAGGGTCCTATGTTCCTTTGTAATCAGTTGATTATTGTTAAAGCTTATCTTCGAGTTAAAATGTTTTGATAGCAAAAACTGCCCTGCGGTTTTTTGCGCTTCGGTCTCCGTTAACAACTTTTGGTCTTCAGCCATTTTACACCGTTTCTGTTTTAATAAATAACCCACCCGCTCTCAATAAGTGTACCACTTTTTAAATTAGAGTGGCTACCTTTGGACTTGATGGATTGTCTACAAATTTACAGAATGCATCCAATTCTTCATCTGGAGCAGCTGCTATACTTATCCATTTATCTTTGCCTTTGCAGCGATAGTAATTATGGGTAGTGGGTCAATTTGGGCATAATGTTAGGTGTTCGCTATGAAAGATAAATATTCTAGGGTAGCACAGTGGGCAAAAGTGTATCAGAAAGTATCGGAACAATTATTGTCTCAATTGCTCTTGCTGTCGTGCCTCAGATATTGATGGTTAAAGAGATGGTAACTCAAACTAATGCGAATTTCTGGTTAATAGGATCTGTGGTTTATTCTTCTTAGGTATATGATGTTATCATATTATTTTGAAACACCATCCCTTTTTCTGCCCTTTGTTTGCTTCCAACGCGTAATTTACCCTTTTTAATATCTAGTAGCTAGATTAAATGGGCTACTTCAGCCTTGGCTTCGACAAGAGATACCTCTGGTTTGGCTACTAAAGCACCAACTGGACAGATCACGACACAGTCTAAACATGAATCACAGCCTGTATCAGCTAGAGGGATACCAGCCAAAGTTGTAACTGTAGTATGCATACCTCTGAAAGCGAAATCTAGCATTCCAGTTCCTTGTTTATGGCATACATGAACACATTTGCCACATAAAATACACTTATTAAGGTCATAGATAAATAAGGGGTGACTTGAATCTACGGGCAGGTTTCTCGGTATAACTCTGAGCCGCTTAGGCTTTAGTTTTAGGCCAAATCGGTAGGCGATTTTTTGCAAGTCACAGCTTCTGTTTTTAGCGCAGTTGCGACAATCGAGGTGATGATGGCTTAGTATAAGCTCGAAAGCCGTGCTTCTGAGTTTTTTGACTCTGGGTGTATTGAGATGAACTGCCATGCCGTCTCGGACAGTTTCCGTGCAGGCTGTGACTGGGCTGCTTCTGCCCTCAATCTCCACAAAGCACAGACGGCAAGAGGCAAAAGGTGGGGTGACTCCTCTTAAAGCACACAAGTTTGGGATACTGAAGCCATTATCGAGCGCTACCCATAAGAGATTGTCACCGGCTTCAGCTTTAATTGTAGCATCATCGATGGTAAGGCTAATCGACTGCACCGCGTTGCATGCTCCTGCCGTTCGTTTGTTTGTTGGATGGCTTCAGGAAATTATTCTCTAAGAAATCAGCTAATCCCCTGACGTCTTTCAAGAGAAATTGTTTAGTGGTCGTCTCAATAGGTACGTTGGTAGCTATGGCTATCAATTCGTGGATATCGCTAAGCGGCAAGCCGATTTCCTTGTGATAGACTTCTATCTTGGGTACGTTGCTATGTTTGAAGCCCTCGGCGAGAATAATATCATAGTCGTCTTCAAGAAAATGTGCCACTTCATCCAGGCTCGGAGTTTGTAGGACAGTCTTAATGAGCACAAGCTGGCCAGGAGAACTTATCGCTGTGGCTGAGCTGCCAGCATGTATATGACGCCAGCTATCTTTGCCTGGCTTATCTAATGTCAATCCTCGAGAGGCGTGCTTGACCGTAGCTATGCGGTAACCTCTGAGTTTTAGCTCTTTGATCAGCCCTTCTATGAGCGTGGTTTTCCCTGAATTCGATTTGCCTACGATTGAAACTATAGGTGGCATTATCTGTCATCCTTATGTATTTGGTTGAAGGTTATATGCAAGTTTGATGGAATTTGGTCACTGCGACATCTCTTTTATCAACTCGCCATTGGGTGAAGTAATTCGGATGGAAAAGGGCATTTGCCCCAGAGCATGCGTCGAGCAAGAGAGACAAGGGTCGTAGCAGCGGATAGCGGCCTCAACCCTATTAAGAATACCCTCGGTGACCTTCGCTTTCTTAATAAAGTCCTTTGCTACCTCGTATACAGCTTGATTCATAGCGAAGTTGTTATGTCCTGTGGCTACAATCAGGTTTACCTTAAGCACCTTGCCGCTTTTGTCTACCCAGTAGTGATGGAAAAGAGCTCCTCGTGGAGCTTCTATGAAGCCTATACCTTGTTCATTGAATACCTTAGAGGTAACTTGGATATCATTGGAGCAAACTACTTCGTTCTCCAAGAGTTCTCTGGTCCACTCTATGGCGTAGAGCAGTTCAATCAAGCGGGCATAGTGATAATACATCGAGCCTTCCACCATCCCGTTCCTCTCTGCCAGCTTCTTGAAGCTTTTTAGTTCTTTGTTTGCTAGAGGTGTAGAGATACCTGTGGCAACATTGAGACGTGCTAATGGACCAGTCCTATAAATACCAGCCGGATAGCCCAATGGTTTGTAGAAAGGGAACTTTAGATAAGACCAATCTTCTACGTGTTCGTTGATGATGTCGAGATATTTTGCAGGGTCAAATTGCTCCTCAAGGACAATACCTTTACGGTCAATGAGCCTTAGATTTCCATCATATAGTTTCAGGTTGTTCTTTTTGTCTACCATGCCCATGTAGCCTGTGGAGAAATTGGCAAATCTCCTGATTTCGATACTATGCTGATTGTAGTAGCCTTTTAGTAGTTCCAGCGCCAATTGAGCTTGAGCGATAGCCCAATCAATCTGACCCAATATTTCGTCTCGGTCAGCTATAGACAAGCATGAGTTTACTCCTCCGGGTATAGCGTGGTTGGGATGGACTTTCTTGCCGGCAAGCTTTTTGATGATACCCTGCCCAAAGCTTCGTAATTTCACTGCTTTTGTAGCTAAGTCAGGGTTTTCTGCGATAAGTCCAATAACATTCCGCTTTGCCGGATCAGCATCAAAGCCAAAGAGCAAATCTGGGCTAGCTAAATAGAAGAAATGCATCGCATGTGATTGGATATATTGTCCCATATGCATTAGTTCGCGAAGCATTTTTGCCGCGGGCGGTATATTTACCCCCAGGATGGCATCGCAAGCCTTTGCAGACCCTAAGTGGTGACTTACAGGGCAAATGCCACATATCCTTGGTGTAATTACCGGCATTTCCCAGAAAACTCTGCCCTCGCAGAACTTCTCAAAGCCACGAAATTGCGTAACATGAAATCTGGCAGAATCCACATCACCAGCCTCATTCAATTGAATGGTAACCTTTCCATGGCCTTCAATTCTCGTAATCGGATTTATTTCGATAGTTCGCTTAGCTTCAGTGACCATCTTTCACCTCTCTTAGTCGAAGCGCATCATTTGAATAGGTATTACCGGGATTCTGCCTGCTAGGAGCTCGGTCAAGGCGTATGTGATAGCCTCGGGCGCAGGCGGACACCCTGGAACAAAGCAGTCTACTTTTACTATATGATTCAATGCTTTTACTTTATCCAGAAGTTGCGGTACACCGGGGGGATGTGGAATCTTGCCTTGATAAGTGCTCTCAGTCTCGATATATCCGCGTCTAAGTGCATCTTCCTTGTCCATAGTGCTGCGCATGCCACATATACCACCGAAGCAAGCGCAGTTTCCCCAAGCCATCAGTATCTTGCAATGCTCTCTCAGTTCTTTAAGGACATCTTCCTCTTCTGTGCTACCTACGGAGCCTTCAACTATACCAACGTCTACTTGCTCGATCTCTTTTATATCGGTGATTGGGCTCCTATGGAATTCAACAGCCTTAGCTATATCAATTATTGCCTCATCCAAATCCAAGAATGACATATGACACCCGGCACAACCTTCCAGCCAAAATGTAGCTACTTTAACTTTTGCCATGGCATTAACTCCTGCGATCACTTATTTTTATTCGCTTTGAGATTCCTCTAATTATGTCTTCATCCCGTTTTATATTATTTTGTGGTTGTGTAAGCTTAGGTGTTGACTTGGTTATTCCATCCAGCGATGTATAACTTCCTTTTCTCTCCGCCCATGTTGGAGAAGGAAGGACGACATTAGCTGATGCTGTAACAGGTGATGAATAGCTGGCTTGAACAACCACAAATTTCGCTCCCTTAAGACCGTCAATTATTTTTGTATCGTCGATGTAGTCATCAGCCAGAAGTAAGTAGACAGCCTTCACACCGTTCTTGGTCAAACCAGACAGACTGAACTCCTTTTTATTCGCTAGCCCTAAATTCCAAGCCCCACGGCTGTTGCCTCTTGGCTTGAGTGATATAACTCTGGGCTTTTTTGGGTTTTGTTTTCCTGATTTGGAGGCTAATCTGAGAATAGCCGTTATCAGCTTAGGGTTCTTTCTCAGCAGAATATCTTTGCCATAAACCACCACACTGTGTTTAGACTTGGCAAGCATAGCAGCGGCGTTGTTTAGGTCTTCAACATCTATGCCAGCTTCCTTATTAGCCTGCGTGATATTCATTGCACCGAGAGATGTCGTATTCTCTTTGGCTTTAACAGCATTGCTTGCTGACAGCTTACCAATCACTGCCTTAGTTAAAGCATTGATGGCTAGCTCCTCTTTGCCCTTTGTGGGTTTTAGCCATGTTGAGGCATGAAACCCAAAAGGATTTTTATCCACATCAAGCACAATTAAATTTGCCTTGCCTTGACTTGCTGCCCTAAAGATATAAGAGCCGGCTACCTGCTGGCTTTCCAGAGGATTAACGCCAACAACCAGTAAACAATCTGCTTTAAGTATTTCTTCCAGTGTTGTTTCAATATTCAGTCCAGCCCCACTTCGGAATTTAGTGGCACCTTGAATAATAGTCCGGTACTCATCTCCATCGATTGTATCGATAAGATCATTGCCAATAATGTCAGTCATAAATTTCTTGAATGCTTTTAAAGATTCATTGCTTGCCTTACTGGATGCTATGCCTGCAATACTATTTTTACCATAGCGCGCCACAATATTACCGAACTTCTCGCCAACTTCATCAAGGGCGTTACCGATAGAACATGCTTTCAGTTTGCCCGAGTCATCACGCAAAAGCGGAGTATTGATCCCCTGATGACTTTCGTAAAGTTGGTCGAAACGCCCCTTATAGCACAATACGCCACGGTCACCGGCGAGCTCAGTGCTATCTATTCTTATTAATGCATTATTTTTGACAAGTACATCGATTTCACAGCCAACCCCGCATAGTGCACATACGCTACGCATTTTTTTGCATTGGTCTGGCCTGCCCCTGTAAGCACTTGATTTAGCCCAGATGGCACCGGTAGGGCAAGCCTGGAAGCAAGCACCACAGTCAATGCATGAAGATGCTTCTCCCAAAGGCTGATTCAGGTCTGCGCTAATTCTATCCTTCCAACCACGATAGCCGAAATCGAGTGTATGTACGCCAACTTTTTCACTACAGATGCGCACGCATCTACCGCAGAGAATGCACCGGTTGTGGTCAATCATCACATGCTTATCCGATGAATCCAGAGGGAATGATGGCCAAGAGTAAGGGTAACGCCAACTATCTATTTGGTATTCATACCCCAAAATTTGTAGCTCGCAGTCGCCGCTTGCCAGACAATAAGCACAGAGATGGTTGCGCTCGGTAAAAAGGAGTTCCAAGACGAGGCGGCGATGTTTTTCCAGTTTTTCTGTACTTGTCTGCACCACCAGGCCGTCACGTGCTGGATAAGTACAGGCAGGGACAGGTCGTCTTTCTTTTTCAATTTCAACCAGACACATGCGGCATGCACCTACGTCGGTCAGCCCTTTGAGGTGACAAAGTGTGGGCACATTTATCCCGTTTGCCTCACAGATCTCAAGAACAGTGCTCCCTGCTTTTCCCTTGACTTGCTTGCCATTAATTGTCAGTATTATTCCGTTCATTGCCTATTCTCCTGTTTCAAGATCACATCTTAGGCATCTACCCGCCTCTTCTTTTGCCTCCTTCGCACTGTAAGCTAAAACTGGCTCTTTAAAGGGGGCGCCTTTATCTATGAAGCTTGTCTCCTTTATAGTGACCCTAGGTTTTTGTTGTAGCTCTTCATTGCTGGGAGGTATAGGTGGGACATGAACCTTCTCACCATCAGTACGGTCTACTAGTGGTGCAAGTGCTTCACCACAGAGGTATCGCTTTATCGAGGATGCTGCGCGCTGTCCAGCTGCTACGGCCTCTATCACTGTTGCTGGGCCTGTTAATGCATCACCACCAGCGAATATGCCTTCCACATCAGTAGCGAGTGTTCGCCGGTCGGCTCTTATCATTCTGCCTTTTTCTATGTTTATGCCGGAACTCTGTAGAAAATCCATGTCTGGCCGCTGTCCGATGGCTTCGATAACAGTATCAAATTTCATGGTGTACTCGGACCCTTTAATGGGAGTCGGGATTTTCCTGCCACTTCTGTCGAACTCTCCTAACCCCATGCGTATGCACTCAAGTCCAACAACTTTGTTAATCCTGTCTAGCACCTTACTAGGAGCAGTGAGATAACGGATGTGGATTCCTTCCTTCTCAGCCGCATCTATTTCTTCTGGCTCTGCTGGCATATCTCGTTTCTCGCGGCGATATAGGATATGCACATCTTTGGCACCTTTTCTTAAGGAGACTCTGGCTGCATCAATTGCCGAGTTACCGCCGCCGATGACTGCAACCTTATCGCCAACGTTGATTTGTTTACCCAGATTGATTTCGCGAAGGAAATCGATGGCATCATAAACTCCTGTAATATCCTCGCCAGGTATTCCCATTTTATCACCCTTATGAGCACCTATAGCTACGAATACGGCATTGTATCCATTTTTCAACAACGCTTTAATATCATCAATGCGTGTGTTCAATTTGATTTCGACACCGAGCTTCTTAATATTATCGATCTCGCTGTTCAACATAGCTTTAGGTAGACGATATTCAGGGATACCCACTGCAAGCATTCCACCGGCTACGGGTAATGCTTCAAACACCGTAACTTGATAGCCATCTTTGGTCAAATCCCAAGCTGCCGATAGCCCTGCTGGCCCTGAACCGATAATGGCTATCTTTCCTTGTTTCCGACTCTTTACTCTGGGTCTATATTGATATCCTTGTTCAAAAGCATAGTCAGCGGCATATCTTTTAAGGTGTCTTATTGAAATGGGCTCTTCGATCTGTCCTCGTCGACATTTAGCTTCGCAAGGATGTGGGCAAACTCGTCCAAGGGTTGATGGTAGAGGAAGTCGTTGCATAATTAATTCATAAGCTTCTTTAGTCTTGCCTGCCTTGATTAGCGCAATATATCCCGGAACGTCTAGCCCCGCAGGGCAGGTGTGTTGACAAGGGGCTTTGAATAGCGATTGACAGACTACTGCGGGGCACTTTTTGTCTATAATATGGGCCTCATATTCCTCTCTAAAGTGGCGCAATGTTGTCAGAACTGGGTTGGGTGCCGTTTGTCCCAGTCCACAAATCGAATCTGAGGTAATCATTTCGGCAAGTTCTGACAGAACATTTAGGTCATCCAGAGTTCCTGTTCCTTTGGTGATCTTGGTCAGTAACTCAAGCATCTCTGGTATACCAGCGCGGCAAGGGGTACATTTACCGCAGGACTCATCTTTGGTAAACTGCAAGAAGAACTTCGCGATGTCTACCATACAGCTATCTTCATTCATGACTACTAGTCCCCCTGACCCCATGATAGCCCCTAGAGCTGCTATAGATTCGTAGTCCACAGGAGTATTCAGATGTTCAATCGGAATAACACCACCAGAGGGACCTCCTGACTGCACTGCTTTGAATTTCTTGCCTCCAGGTATGCCACCGCCGATGTCAAAAATGATCTTCCCTAAGCTGGTACCTAGTGGAACCTCAACTAGCCCTGTATTGTTTATATCCCCAACCAGACACAATGTCTTGGTGCCCTTACTTCGTTCAATACCAATGCTGGCAAACCAATCTGCGCCATTCAATATGATCAAAGGTATATTTGACCATGTCTCGACATTATTGAGTGTGGTTGGCTTATCAAAAAGTCCTTTAATGGCTGGAAAAGGTGGCCTCTGCCGAGGATTGCCTCGCTTTCCCTCGATCGAAATCAGGAGAGCCGTTTCTTCGCCACAGACGAAAGCGCCGGCGCCAGGGAATATATCGATGGAGAAGCTGAATTCGGTACCAAGGATATTCTGCCCGAGGAGGCCATACTTCCGAGCTTCCGAAATAGCATGACTTAAAGTCTCGATAGCTAGTGGATATTCAGCTCGTACATAAGCATAACCCTGTTTCACATTGCCTATAGCATAGGCACCTAATGCCATTCCCTCAATTATTGAATGGGGATTACCCTCTAAAACGGCACGATTCATATAGGCGCCAGGATCACCCTCATCGCCATTGCAGACTACATATTTTTCATTTCCAGATGCGCTACGAACAAATTCCCATTTTGTGGCTGTGGCAAAACCAGCACCACCACGCCCTCTCAAACCAGATTTCTTGACTTCCTCGATGACATCTCCCTGCTTCATCTCTGCTAAAGCTTTGGCTAAGGCCTGATAACCATCTCGGGCGATATATTCCTCGATGTTCATAGGGTTAAGATCCTGGTTGTGCATTATCCTTATTTCTTGGAGTTTCAGCAGGGGATCATCAGGGGCAATCATGTATTCTTTTACTGCCTTACCTTTAATAAGGTGCTGTTCCACGATCTCACTTACCTTTTCCGATGTAAGGTCGCAGTAAATCATCTTTTCAGATTTGGGATAAACCACAGTGGCTACAGGTTCTCTGCCACATAATCCGATACAAGCCGCTCTTAGCACAACGACATCTGATAGTTTGTGCTTCTTGACTTCGCGTTCAAAAACTTCCAAAATCATATTAGCACCGGAGGATATGCCACATGTTCCTAGGTGTACTTTGACCTGGATTTTTTTCTCTTGTTCTGCTAGTCTCTTTTGAGACCTACCTCTTAGTTCCCTTAATTCTTTCGCGGATGCAAGTGCCTTCATCTCAAAATCTCCTACCGATAAGAACTCAATATGTCTTTAAGATGGCTCGGTTTTACTTTTCGATGTACGTCTTTCCCAATAGCAATGACAGGTGACAGTCCGCAGCAGCCTAGACACCTTACCATTTCTAGAGAGAATCTGCCATCAGAGGTGATGCCCCCAGGCACAAGATTGTAGTCTTTTCTCAGCGTGTCAAGAATCTTCTCGCCACCTTTTACATAGCAACTGGTTCCCATGCATACCTGGAGTACATACTTACCTTTGGGCACCAGACTAAAAAAGCTGTAAAAGCTAACTATGCCGTATAGTTCACTCAGGGGTATTTTCATGTCTCTTGATATCGCTTTCAATACCCCTGGTGGTAAATACCCGACAAGTCCCTGGGCTTGCTGTAGTACCCTGATAGAAGCACCTGCCTTGTTGCTAGTCCTATCAATTATGGCTTGGATTTTCTCAAATGTTTTACTGGAAGTAACACTGTTCGCTGCTGATTTCTTTGTCTCTGTAGCCACTTTCGCCATGGAATACCCTCCTATTGGGTCTTATATACTCAACACAATTTCGTAGGTACACTATCATCTTTTTCATGGGCAACCTTATTTACCTTCTCCACTACTTTCTTTGGGAATAACTTCTTTGTCACTTCTTCCGTTGGCTTATCGGTTAATCGTTGCCTTTTCTTGGGCACAGGAGTTCTCGGATGGATGAAACGAACAGCATAAAACAAGATGTAAGTTTGGTAATGTCGTGATAGAGTGTTACCACAATAAGAGCAAAAGCCGTGATTATTTGGAGGAGCTACTCTGGTCTGATGGTATAGTATGCCCTCGTTGCGCATCGAGCAATATCTCAATGATTGCCGGACGATACCGGTATCATTGACTATGATGCCAACATCATTTATCAATAACATCGGGTACTATCTTCCATGACAGTCATCTTCCATTGTGGAAGTGGCTTCTCGCTGTCACATGATGATTGAGTCTAAGAAAGGTGTATCGGCCAATCAAATCAAACGGATGCTCAATGTCTCTTACAAGACAGTATGTCTTTGCCATAGAATCAGAGATGCCATGACTGTTGATAATCCTGTGCTTCTCAGCAGGATCATAGAAGTTGAAGAGACTTGGTTTGGTGGCAAACGCAAGGATTTTGGGCATGAATACAAAGGCAACAAGGTTCTTGTGGCCGGGTCTACACAGCGCAACGGAGATAGGCTTCAAGTTATTAACGATAGAACCCGTGAAGTGATTAACTAGTTTATCAAGAAGCGCACAGCTGATAATGCAGCAATATACACCGATGATTGGCCTACTTATAAGGGTATAGCAGACGAGGATACAAGACGCGAGACAATGAATCACAGCGAGAACAAATGGGTTAGAGATGACATTCACACTAATTACGTTGAGAATATCTGGAGTTTGCTTAAACGCTCTCTTGTTGGCTCGCATCACAAAATCTCCAAAAACATCTTGATGCTTACATCAATGGATTAGAACGGAAAACTTAATAATCATGAGAACCTAACATCTGTCGGCACTGTGCAGGCTAGACCATAGCAATAACAATAACTTGAATGAGCTGCTGGTATTCTATAAATAACGTCTAACACAGGTGGGCTTCTCCTGGGGATGGGATTGGCACCTCCCCATATTATGGAGCGGTTTTGCAGATACTTCGCCATTGATTGCCCCTTTACTGGGTAAGCTAGTTAAATTTGCTCTAAAATTCACTCACTCTGAGCATCATCTATGCCTTGCTTCATAACCTTTAACCACCACGTATCACCCAATAACCCACGATTATTGCCCCATCCAGCGCTTTCTATCCTAAGCCTTGCATTTAGCTGTTTATAAGAAGGTTCTTAATCGCCTTCGGTCTTTTTGCAAAACCAGTATGAGTCAAGTACAAACTCGATACACGCAGTCGCAATAAATACAGCAAGAGACACCGCCCAGAAAAGAAAGTTCATAACACCCCCAAAATTAGGGCAAACCACAACGATTCGACCGCCAATAACTGCAAGTACAAAAGATGCAATACCTAGCCTCTATTCTACCACGTCTAACCGCATCAAGTATCTAAACCAGCTCCTATTGTTCGAGTGATAAAAGAAACTGGAGTGAAATAAAATACCTTAAGCCAATTTCTTGAGTGCTTTAAGCGAAGAGTTTATGCCTTTACCAAAAAGCTTGAGATTGATGAGTTGCCCGTTTCCCCATTTTTTGTAAACTTGGCAGGTCTCGCAGATCCTAATATCCATGCCAGAGGTACCGTAATCATCCAGTTTGCAATAAGTCCCTTCTATCTCCCAACACGGCAGAGCCTGATATTTGGATGCTGGACATTCCTCCTGTATCATCTTTGGACAGTTAAACATTTCCCAACACGGAGCTTTGCCCGTCCAAAAATTAGCTCTCGTTTCTTCTAGCATCGATTGTTTTCCAATGTGCTGAACTGCTATTGCAGCTATTCTTTCCTCACTGGGGCTTGCTCCATACCAGTTTAAGTTTATCAGTTATTTTTGATGTGCGTCATCGTCTATGTCACCAATTCAAGAAGGCTTTATAATAGCTTTTATGCCTAGGCATTTTACAAGATAGTAGGTGTTATGTGGGTAACATATACTGATATTAATATCTCTATTTTTAGAGCTTGAATATAGGAATGCCACAGTCTATAATCAAGATTAGACTAGGCGAAGTTTTGGGGGATAATAATATGGAGAAGATAAGAATTTTGCTTGCTGAGGATCATACGGTAGTTCGTGAGGGCACTAAGAAACTTTTAGAATCTCAGTCAGATTTCGAGGTTGTTGGTGAGGCTAACGATGGAGAGGAAGTTATTGAGCTAGCTAGAAAACTACGTCCAGAGCTTGTTATCATGGATATTTCTATGCCAAAAGTTAGCGGTATCGAGGCAACAAAGCAAATCAAAGTTCTTTATCCCAACATAGCAGTATTGGTGCTCACAGGATATGATTGCGATGAATATGTTTTTGCTCTGATAGAGGCTGGAGCTGCTGGCTATCTGCTCAAAGATACAAGCGGAGACGAATTGATCAAAGCAATTCGCCATGTTAAAGCTGGCGAGCCTGTTTTACATCCTAGAATAATTCGTAAGATTATTGATAGGCTGAGAGCTCCTCTAGAAGAAGCTGCGCGTGCACCTGCGGCAGAGCTATTAACAGGACGCGAGATGGAAGTGCTTAAATTGGCAGCTAAGGGAATGAGCAATGCTGAAATTGCCGATACCCTATACCTGAGTATCCGCACAGTGCAAGCTCACCTGAGAGCGATCTTCAACAAATTAGGGGTTGGATCGCGGTCAGAAGCTATAGTTTATGCACTAAAAAAAGGGTGGCTTAGCTTGGAAGAATTACCATAAATCAATTTCTCTCTATATCTGCTACTTCAACAAAATAAGTCCTAACTGTTGCGGTAATGAAGCTGATAAATAAGGTTTTCGCTAGCTATCATTTCTGGCTGATCTTAGCACTGTTTGCATTGTGCGTAACTATGCTTTATCCCGAATTCATTGGTTTACCTTCTTTTATTTCTCCAAGTGCCATGCTTGGCTTGAGCCGTCATACTATAGAAAACCTTTTATTTTTGCTAGTCATACTGTATTCTGGTTTTATTTTTGGGTTGATAGGTGGCTTGGTTGCCTCTTTTGTTGCATTTGTTGCTATGTTACCTCAGGTAATAACCGTCTCAATAAACCGCAACGACGCTTTCGTGGAAGTGGCTTTGATTGTTGTTATAGGTGTGTTTTCATCTATATGGTTCAAGATACGTGACCACGAGAATAAAAAATACCAACTGGTTGTAGCAAAACTAGAGGCGACTCAGGAGCAGCTTCAGGCTCATATCAGAGATACCCGAAGCAATGCTAGAAGGCTGGCTATCCTCAATACTATTTCAAATGCTTTGACTCAATCGCTTGACCCTAAAAAGGTAATCTCTGTTGCTATAGATATGGTAGCTGAAGTTATGGAAGCCGAGATTATTTTGGTGTATTCACTGGATGCCGAACTTGGCATGCTTAATCTAATTGCCCATAAAGGTATATCTGAGGAACCATCGAAGGAATTGGACGAAATAGCGTTGGGTGAAGGATTCAATGGCCGTGTAGCAACTAGCGGTGAGTTGTTAATTGTTGATAACGCTTCGAATGACCCAAGGTTGACTCGGCCTGCAGTGGCGAAATTGAAGATCGAGGCACAAGTTGTTGTTCCTCTGAAATCTAAGAGGCAGGTTATCGGTACTATTTGCGTAGGTATGTGTCGACCACACCAATTTATTTCGGAAGAACTAGAGTTACTAAGCACTATAGCAGGTCAAATCGCATCAGCTTTGGAAAATGCTTATCTCTATGACGAAGCTAAACAGATTGCTGACCAGCTCTCCAGGTCAGTGAGGGACTACAGAAGCTTATTTGAAAACGCGCATGATGCTATTTGGTTTCATGACTTTGATGGAGTCATATTGGCTGCTAATAAAGCGGCAGAGCAGCTTACCGGTTATGACGCTAAATCTCTAATTGGTATGAACGTAGCTTGTTTTTTGTCTGAGGACGAGCTTAAGGTCGCTAGAGAGGTACGGAGAAAACTTCTAGCTAACGAATCCTTCGCCCAACCTTATGATCAGATGCTGATTAGGAAAGATGGCGCTATAGCAGCTTCTATGCTAACTTCGAGTCTGATCACCGTTGACGGTAAACCTATAGGGTTCCAACATATTGCTCGGGATATAACCGAAGAAAAAGAGATGCAGGACAATCTACACTTTTATCTTCAGCAGATTACACAAGCACAAGAAGAAGAGAGAAAACGTATCGCTCGTGAGCTTCATGACGATACGGCACAATCATTGTTTGCTCTTTCTCGCCAAGTTGATAATTTCATGCGTGGCAACAGCGATTTGTCTAGAACGCAAATCGTATTCATGCAGGAAGTTAAAAGGAAAATCGGTGATATGTTGCAGGGTGTGAGACAGTTTAGCCAGGATCTGCGCCCATCGATTATCGACGATTTGGGCTTGCTTCCCTCTGTACAGTGGCTGGCTAAACAAATGGAAGAAGAAAATAAGATTGCCACTAAATTAGTGATAGCGGGCAATAAACGGCGATTTGCACCTGAGGTCGAACTGGTGTTATTCCGCATTGTTCAAGAGGCCCTTAGGAACATCTATAGACATGCTCAAGCATCTAAAGCGGAGATCACTATCGAATTCAAAGAAACATCGCTCTGTATGACCATTACTGACAATGGTAAGGGATTTCAGCTTCCCAAGAATGTCAGCGACTTATCGCGTACCGGTAAACTTGGTTTGGCTGGCATGCAAGAGAGGATCATGCTACTAAATGGCACCTTGATAGTGAAATCTAAACCTGGCAAAGGCACCGTTATCTCGACGCGGGCAAAAATTTAGACGCCCAGACCTTTCTCTTAAAGGCATCCATACGCTGGCGATTTGCTTTTACACTCCTTCGACTCTGCTCAGGACAAGCGAGGGAGATGAAAATATATTTGGTGAGCGCAGAGGATTGTTTGATGTCCCCAAGATGATGCTATAATCGTGTGGATGAAGCGGGCTCCATAAATACTGGATCTGTTAATACCGCTGTCTGTCGGCATTGATTCAAATGATGAAGTAGTGCAAGGAGATTCAAGATGGACTCTGAGGTCAGCAAAGATATTGATTTACTGCTAGCTGATGGTGTAGAGGTTACGATAATTATTGATAATTACACTGATGCCTTACTCGCCGACAGCACCGAGAGGTTCAAGAGACCACCGATAGTTGTAAATGGTCAAATAGTCAAAGCCCCTTTAGCAGAACATGGCTTATGCCTATTAATAAAGATATTTAAGGGTAGCGAATCCCACACTATCTTATTTGATGCGGGGTGGTCAAATATAGCGGTTCCGTATAACCTACGGTTATTTGGCATAGACACCAGTGAAATCGAAGCTATAGTGCTTAGTCACGGTCATATGGATCATTTCGGGTCTCTTATAGAGATTCTTAAAGGCATACCTAGAAAAACTCCTCTTATTGCCCACCCGGATGCATTTTTGGCCACTCGGTATCTTGAGTTTTCTGATGGAGTAAGGGGTAGATTTCCATTTTTGGACGAAGAGTCGCTGATGAAGGCCGGAGCGGAACTGGTAAAGACTAAGTATCCTCTTCTACTAGCCTCGGGACTTATGGCTAGCATGGGGCAGGTGGGAAGGATTACTGAGTTTGAAAAAGTGATGCCTAATCGTTATCTGGAGCGTAATGGAGAGGTTGAATGTGACCTAATCCTGGATGACCAGGGAGTTTTGATAAATGTTAAAGACAGAGGACTGGTAGTGATCTCGGGATGTGCCCATTCTGGCATTATCAATACGATTCACCATGCTCAGAAGATAGCAGCAACTAACAAGGTACATGCTGTCCTTGGTGGCTTCCATTTGACGGGGCCATTTTTTGAACCTATAATCGGCGAAACAATAGAAGCGCTCAAGAAGATTAATCCTGGGATTGTTGTCCCCATGCATTGTACTGGTCGGAAGGCACTAAACCAGATTGCTCAAGAAATGCCGGAGCAATTTGTGCTCAGTAGCGTAGGGACACGGTTCTTCTTCTGACGGAAATACTTTATTCTTTCTTTCCAAACTATATTAATATAGAGAAGGGCATATCTGTATTCTACAATGCTACTCCGTTGGGCACATGCCTCCCAAGCTGTCAAGGGAGAGTTCTGCCTCAACACATTTTGAACTCTTGTAGCATTTCCTTAGCCGTTACTTGTAGATTCTAGACCATAGCTAACCCTGGGTAATAAGATAAAGAGACGGTATAGTCCTCTTCTTCCGGGCTCAGGCCCTCCGCTTTACGCAAAAGAAGATAGCGGCCATTTTTCTATGCCCTTCATTTCCCTGTTTTGTAATCTGGTACGCACTTTACCCAGAGCCTGCTTAACGCGGGCTGTCACATGTAGCCCTATTACTCTACTGGCTTTGGGCTTATCTTCAGCAACTCCTAGTTGTAAGGCAGCCTCTTGTCCAGAGTAAGCACATCCTTATTATCCTTTATCCTTTTATCTTCCTTGCGTTGAAATGTGCTCTTATGTTTTCTCACCAGCATGATGCTGTACCCGTGGCAGGTCACTTTATCCTGCCGGCACCTCAAGGCGGCATCAAAATGATTATCTGGTTCAACCTGCCCTAGCATCATAAGATATGGCAGTCCTAGGGCTATTGCAATACAATCATTACACATCTGCTTTAACTCCTCATGTTTGATCTTGCCTGACAACTAATGCCAAAGAAGGTAGTAGGTGCTTTTCAATTATTCTTCACCTCCTTTCTCAGCGTCTCCTAAAATCTGTTACACTTAAAAGTGTAGACTCTGATAGATGCACACGTTGTATGAGTGGGTCTCCATGAGCTATAATTCGTGGGTTATTTTAGGAGATTTACTTGCTCAAAAGTCATAGCTGTGGTGAATTAAGAAACAAACACGTTGGCAGCGAAGTCACTCTCGCTGGTTGGGTTCATAGACGCCGTGACCACGGTGGGCTAGTGTTTATTGATTTGAGAGATAAGGATGGTTTAACCCAGGTAGTCTTCAATCCCGAAGTATCGAAACAGGCACATGGTGTGGCTGATGGACTGAGAAGTGAGTTTGTAGTCAGAGTCACCGGTGAAGTTGCGCGTCGCCCTGCTGGAACAGAAAATAGTAAGCTGCCGACTGGCGAAATCGAGATTATTGCTAAAAATGCTTCTCTTCTTAATACATCGAAAACACCGCCATTCTATATCAATGAAGATGTAGAGGTTGATGAGGCCCTTTTTTTGAAATACCGCTACCTGCATCTTAGGCGCTCTAAGATGAGGGATAATATCATCCTACGACACAAAGTAATAAAATTCATGCACGACTTTCTGGATGCCAAGGGCTTCGTTGAAATCGAGACTCCTATTTTGATGAAGAGCACTCCGGAGGGGGCTCGTGATTATCTGGTGCCCAGTCGTATTCATCCTGGTAAGTTTTACGCTTTACCGCAATCTCCTCAGCAACTTAAACAGTTGTTGATGGTCGCTGGCTTTGAAAAGTATTACCAGATAGCCCGTTGCTTCCGCGATGAAGATTTGCGCGCAGACCGTCAACCTGAGTTCACGCAACTGGACGTTGAGATGAGCTTCATAGACGAAGAGGACATACTTAGCCTCCTTGAGGAATTGTTTACATCCCTAGTAGAAAAAATTACGCCTGAAAAATGTGTAATTAAGCCATTTCCTCGGCTTTCTTATGCTGAAGTTATCGAACGGTATGGCACAGATAAACCTGATGTGCGTTTTGGACTGGAGCTAAGGGATTTATCTGATATCGTTGCCGATTCTGCATTTATAGTTTTCCAGTCTGTTGCCCAGAATAAGGGTAAAGTGAAGGGAATCTGTCTTCCAGGCTGTGCAGGATACTCACACAAGCAGATTGAGGAGCTAACTGAGTTGGCAAGGGCAAATGGGGCCAAGGGCTTAATTACTCTAACTTTACCTGCGGATAGTTATAGCAGCATTGAACAGCTGACCATCGATAAAGTCAAATCAGTGGCAGCTAAGTATTTGGCTATAGAACAAGTAAAGGAAGTGGTGCAGAAGTTTGAAGCTAAGCCAGGTGATCTTATACTAATTGTGGCTGATATGCCTAGTATAGTCCATAAAGTGCTTGACGAATTACGTCGTGAGATGGGGAGACGTCTGAATTTGACTACCCCAAATATGTTGGCTTTCGTCTTCATACTTGATTTTCCATTGTTCGAGTGGAATGAAGACGCCGGTCTGTGGGAACCTATGCATCATCCATTTACAGCGCCATTCGAAGAGGATGTACCTTTGCTTGATACTGAGCCTGGTAGAATGCGCGCCCGTCATTATGATATTGTGTGTAATGGATACGAATTATCCAGTGGCAGCATCCGGATACATACCCGCCAACTTCAGGAAAAGATATTTCATATGCTTGGTTATAGCGAGCATGAGATAAATGATCGTTTTGGGCATTTTCTGGAAGCATTAGAATATGGTGCACCACCGCATGGCGGTATTGCACCGGGCATAGACAGGTTAGTTATGTTACTAGCAGGGGCTGACAATATAAGAGAGGTAATTGCATTTCCTAAGAATCAGAGTGCTATTGATGTAATGAGTGATGCACCTGCTTTTGTTACGGAGCAGCAGCTAGATGAACTCTATTTAAAACTGAAAAATAAAGTATCACAAGAATAGGAATTAAGGAAAGGGCAATAACCTACGATATAATTATGAGCGAGTTAGAATTATGAAAGTATCTTCTGAACCAATTGAAAATAGTCAGGTATCGCTTAGCGTGGAAATGGAAGCTGCCGAGGTAGATAAGTACCTTAATAAAGCTTACAACCACTTAGTGAAAAGAGTCGCTGTACCAGGTTTCCGCAAAGGAAAGACACCGAGGGCTATCCTTGAACGCCATATCGGCGCAGGGATGCTTTTTCAGGAAGCACTGGAATATCTGATACCAGAGATTTATATAGAGGCACTGGAAAGCCAGTCTATTGATGCCATTGACCAGCCTCAAATTGAGCTCTTACAAGCTGAGCCATTGATATTCAAGGCAATTGTGCCGATTCGGCCTACAGTCAAGCTTGGAGATTATCATAAGATAAAACTCGAAACTGAACCGGTGGAAATCAATGATACAGATGTAGATATTGTCATGGCGCAGTTGCAACAGCAAAATGCCGTCTTACTGCCAGTTGAGAGAACTGTACAGTTTGGTGATATCGTAACTATAGATATTGAGGACAAAAGAGGGAATGAGTATGTTCCTATCGGTAAAGGGCTTGTCTATGAGGTAGAACAAAATTCCAAGCTACCTTTGCCTGGATTTGCCGAGAAGATTGAGGGTCGGAATAAAGACGAGGAAACTAGTTTTGTGCTTTCTTATCCCAATGATTATGAGGTTCGAGAATTGGCAGGCAAGGAGCATTTTTTAAGGGTCAATGTTACTGAGATAAAAGAAAAACAGTTACCTTCTTTGGATGACGCTTTTGCCAAAGGAATTGGTAGCGATAGTATAGCTGCTCTGCGTGAACAAATGGCCACTACTTTAAAGACCAGAGCCGAGGAAAAAGCAAGGGTAGAACTGGAACAAAAAGCAATCGATGCTGTAGTAGATATCAGCGAATTGGAATACCCACCTGCAGTGGTGGAAAGGGCAATTGAGAGATTGCTTAGTGAGGAAGCGAGGAATTTTCCTGAAGGTGGTAAGGGACTGGAAAATTACTTGACAAATTTGGGTAAAACAATAAAGGATCATCGGGAGGAGTTGCGTCCTGTGGCTACTCAGCGTGTTGTTCGGTCTCTTGTTTTAGAGAAAATAACGGAGGCTGAGAAGATAGAAATCAATGATTTAGAAATTGATAGTGAAATAGATAAGATGGTCAAGAATTCTGGTGAACAAGCTGAGGAGATGAAGCGTATCTTTAACTTACCCGAATCTCGCGATTCTATTAAGTATGTACTGGTCAGTAAAAAAACCGTGGAGCGTCTGGTGGCAATAGCCACCGGTTCTACCTAGAATTTAATCTGTGAAAGAGAGGTAAAGATGGATAAGTTAATGCGGATTCTAGTCCCAAGTGTCATTGAAAGTAGTGCCAAAGGAGAACGTGCCTTCGATATTTATTCACTATTATTGAAAGAGCGCATTATATTCCTCGGAACGCAAATAGATGATCAAATCGCCAACCTTGTAATTGCGCAACTCTTATATCTTGATCGTGAGGATCCAGAAAAGGACATAAGCATTTATATCCATTCACCTGGCGGTGTTGTTACTGCTGGGCTGGCTATTTATGACACAATGCAGCTTATAAAATCCGATGTGTCTACAATTTGTGTTGGTTCTGCCTACAGTATGGCTACCATTATTTTAGCTTCTGGTACTAAGGGAAAGCGTTATGCTTTACCAAACTCGACGATACATATGCACCAAGGTCGTGCTGGCACACAAGGTCAGATTACGGATATAAAAATTGCAGCTAAGGAATTTGAAAGGCTTGACGAGCTGGTCAGTAATATATTAGCGAAACACACTGGGCAGAGCCTTGAAACAGTACGTCATGATACTGATAGAGACATATACTTTTCAGCACAACAAGCTTTGGAATATGGCATTATCGATGAGGTAATGAGCAAGCCGTCAGATAAGGAGTCAAAAAAGAAGTAGTTGGGTCAGAGCTTGTGCCCAGTCTTCTGAAGATACTTTTGGGATAGTTGGTTTAAAGTTGGGAGTCCTTTTCGGGCTCCGACTTTTCTGATGGTGAATTGAGCCATTACATTTGCTATCATTCCGCATTCTTTTACCTGCTTATCTCTTAATAAACCAAAAAGGAAGCCAGCGGCGAAGGCATCTCCGGCTCCAGTTGTTTCAAGTATCTTTCTAGCCTTTTGTTTCTCGGATTCAATTTGGTACTCTCCTTGTATGTTGCGGATATAGCACATAATAGTTTTGGCCTTGCCTAAAGTTATTCCTTTGCCTAAAGTTACGGCTACAATCTGGCAGCCCAATTTGAGACATTCCTGAGCTCCGGCTCTGAAATCTTTGCCTGTGAGAAGTTCTATCTCATCTTTGTTCATAAAAACAGCATGTGTTCTTCTGAATAAAGGAGAGAGCGCCTTTATTCCTTTGTTAGCATATAACATACCTGGAGCCAGACTTATTTTGACCTCATTGCGAATTCTATTTATGAGGTTGCTTTGTAGTCTAAACTGCACATCGTTGGCAAATGAGGAAAAGTGGACTATTTGAGCTTGGTCTAAGTAATCTAAATTTATATCTTCGGATCTGAGTAGATCGTTGGCACCAGGTGATATGTAGAGAGCTCGTTTGCCTGTTCTATCACTTAAACAAATCGCTGCCCCAGTATGTTCCCCTGACTTGACTTTGATCTGGCTAGTATCTACCCCCACAGCTTTGAAACTGGAAATCAGCTCTTCGCCATCTTCGTCATTATCAACCGAACCGATGAACCCTGCCTTTATACCAAGCCTGGCTAAGCCATAGATAGTATTAGCTGCTGAACCGCCCGGGGACGCTTCAAAGTCTTTAATAATTTGTTCGCCATCGGCAACGATATTATCGACACGGTAGACCCTGTCGATACTCATTGCACCAAATCCAATTACTTCTAGTGCGGCCATGCAAAAACTCAACCTAACCTAGCAGCATCTTTGCGGACAATGCTGCGAAATCTCCTGTGGAGCGGCAGATATTCAGCAACATTTTTGGTGTCTGATAGCCAGTGCAGATATCCATTCTCGTTTGTTTTTTTGCCTATTTTCCCCTTATCTATTAGTTTTTGTACTGCCTGTCTTCTCCCCTTCTCCCAAGTTTCCAACACTGGCCATAAGTCATCCAATCGCGTTGATGCCAAACCCATCGTGGCGTATGGAAGGGCATATTCGTTAGCATTGAAAGCAATTGCCAGACCACTGGCTTGATCTATTGTCTGAAGCATTTTGGAATCGGTTATACTGTCGCCAATAACCACACAGTTGGAAAGCAGTTCCTTATGTTCTTGGGCAAAGCGCTTTAATGCCTCTACTTTGCGTTGCCCGCCCATTGGCTTGACCTGTTCAAAAATTATCTTCATGCTGGTCCCTGACAAGATATTCCAATAGAATCGGTCAAGGATCTGCTTTATCTCGTCATCGCCTGCGGTCTGTATGTTTAAAAGATCGCCTTCAATTTTCTGTAAGCAAGGGAATTCGTCTTTACATAATGTTTCGACGATTTCATCCAACGAGAAAGCTGTGCAGGCGACATTTTGGGAAGATATACCAAGTCTCTGTGCGATATGCAAGGCGTATTGCTCATAGCTCGTGCTTATACAAAATATATGCCAAGCATGTTCTTTTAGTAGGGAAATAAGTTGAGTAGCCCCCTTGACTAGGGCTGCTTGCTTTGCCAAGGCTACTATATCGCTTTCTTTTATCTTGTGATATACGAGGAACGGAGCAATCAAAGCCAAAGTATCTCCCGGTTCATAGCCAGGCCTGTTTTCCAGTGTCAACATGTCATCATAGCGACTAATGGACTTAAAAATCTTGTCACCGTTCGGAAAGAGCTTCATAAGCTCATAAGCATTATCTTGAGTAACTAAAGGACCCTCAAGGTCGAAAAATATGATACTCATGTAACCCCTATTGTCTTGTTCATGTTATCACTTAAATTATATCCAGATATTGGGTTATTTTGGCTATCGAATACTTTACCATCCTTTATCTTAACTTTGCCTTGGCTGAAAGCCGCTAACGTTGATACGATGAGCGGCAATTCTCTGGCGAGGCCATGTTGTCGGATTAGTCGAAACAATGGATTATCTTCACCCTCATCCTTTTTAAGCGCACTAACGGAACGGTTGGTAATTGCCTTCCAGTGCTTATCGAAGAGTTTACCCGTAATTGGAAAAACACAATAGGTTATTACAGGACCTCTATCTAACTCAGTAGTCACCAAATGCATCATTACGCCGGATTCTTTTGCCCTTTCTTGTATTAGCGTCCAGATTACTTGTTGCCAGTTACCTTTGGGGCCATCAGGAGTCGCTGGGTGTAAGTTAATCATATCATACTTACGGCACATCTCTTTGCCAACGATGAGCATGTAACCGGCGAGGACACAGAGATCAACCTTAAATCCATCAAGCCTTCTCATGATCTCTCTGTCGTATTCGAGACGCCATTGAGGCAATGCTTTGTCTTTGGTATGTTCCTTTAATTCTTGCCTGGCTGCGAGATTTTTAAAGGAAAAATAAATGAGTGGAATACCGTAGCTATTAACGAGTCTGAAGAATTTGTCGCTTTGGGGTGACTCTCCAGGTTCGCGGTTGCTGAAAACAAATGCTATGGTAGCTCTGATGCCGCCTTTGTTTATTTCATCATGGACAACTTGCAGGAGCTGTCTGGCGGCTTCGTCTCTACCCGTGGAAAACCACCCGATAGTCAACAAATGACTTCCTCCTAAAAAAAGCGTTTCTTTAATCTTGCCCAGGTGCTAGCGAAATGGACTGCAGGGCTAGATCTGCGGCCGAATATTTTCCCTTTGGCGAGAGCCGTCAAGAATTCGTCTTTGCCGTTGAAATCAGGCATCTCGACATAGGCTCTGCCGACTTCCGAGGCTATATGCGCATCGCTACCAGCGCTGGCGAGCTTATTATGTTTTTGGGCTAACAGCTTTGCCTTATCTGAACCGCCAGGGAAGAGGCTACGTGCGTTGAACACCTCTATAATGTCAATTTGGGGTATAATTGATTCTAACAATTGGTTCCTGAATGCTGAGAACCGTAAGGTATCATAAGGGTGAGGGATACACACCAGCCCGTTTTGTTCTTTGATTCGGGCTATTGTTTCTTCGATAGGTAGTTTGGCCGAAATCTCTTTTTTGAGGAACAATCCAATAACCTCGCCACCAGACGTCAAAATCTCCTCGGCTACTATAATCTGAAATGGTGCTATCTCTTGCATCTTTAGAGCGCCGGAAATTGTATTGTGGTCGGCAATAGCAAGACAATTTATTCCGATTTTGCGGCAATGTTCAATTACCTGCTCTAGACCGCTAACAGAATCCATAGAATAAGCCGTATGGATATGCAGGTCAGCTTTTATCACGGTCTAACTTACGCCCTTTCCAGATATTGTCCGGTACGCGTATCAACTCTAATAGTATCGCCGGTGTTTATGAAGAAGGGAACCTGGATAGTGATACCTGTATCCATTTTGGCAGGTTTGCTACCGGCGCTGGCGGTGTCCCCTTTGAAACCGGGACCTGTCTCTGCCACTTTGAGTTCGACTGAAACGGGAAGTTCCACGCCGATGGTATCACCTTTATATGTTAATACCTGTAAGTTTAGGCCCTCTTTTAAGTAGTTCAAGGTATCACCCAGTTTAGTCTTATCGAGAGCTATCTGGTCATATGCTTCAGTATCCATGAAATGGTAGAGGCCGCTATCATGATAGAGGTATTGTACCGGACGACGCTCGAGAAAGGCACGGGCAAACTTTTCGCTTGCTTGGAAGACGCGCTCTGTGGTATGTCCACCGCGGACATCACGAAGTTTTAATCTGACCTGTGCGGAACCTCGTCCCATTTTTATGTGCTGATAATCTAGCACCTGGTACAGTTGTCCGTCAATCGTAATAGCTATGCCCTTCTTAAGTTCTCCGGCGTCAATCACGGAATAAGTACCTCCTAATGTATGCTTGCAATTTTATCTGCCCTGGCAAGGCTTCTAATTTTACCATTTTCAGCTACTACTGTATCTTCAATTCTAACTCCACCCCAGCCAGGGATATACACTCCGGGTTCGATAGTAAAGACCATGCCATCAGCTAAAATATCTGCAGAATTTGGCCCAAGGTGTGGAGCTTCATGAGTTTCTAGCCCAACGCCGTGTCCTAAACCGTGACCGAAGACTTCGCCGTATCCTGCCTGTTCGATGACCGTCCGGGATAGTTTATCTGCTTCGTATCCACTCATGCCGCTAATAATTGTTGCCAGGCCGGTTAACTGGGCGCCTAAAACAGTATCATAAATTTTGGAAAAAGTCTTGTCCTTGTTGCCCAAGTATAAAGTGCGGCTCAAATCGCTGCAGTAGCCGTTTATCCGAGCGCCTATATCAATAACTATTGGCTCATTTCCAAATATGTGCTTTCCACTGGGCCTAGCATGAGGCAGAGCAGAGTTGGAGCCGGAAGCTACAATGACATCGAAGGGTAAGGTTTCACTCCCTTGTTCCCTGAGAAATTTCTCAAGTTCCCAGGCTATATCCTTCTCCGTCTTACCTGGACATATTACCGATTTAGCATGGTCAATAGCTTTATCGGCTATATTCACAGCTTTGGCTATTAGATCTAACTCTTGTGTGTCCTTGACCATACGGAGATGCTCTACCAATCCCGTTATGGGGACGAATTGCATCTGAGAGGTATTATTACAAAGCTGCTGATAGGTTGAGAATAACATTTGATCCGCCTCGAAACCTACCTTCTTGCCCCCAATATCCGAGACCAATTTGGGCAACCAACTAGTGACGTCTCCCCTGATATGGACGATTTCGAAATCTGGCGTCTCTTGTTTGGCTTGCTCTACATAGCGAAAATCAACCGAGAGCACTGCCCGGCTAGCTGAAATAAATAACCATCCAGTTGAGCCGGTGAACCCTGAAAGGTAGCGGCGGTTTGCCGGCTTAGAAACCAACAGGACGTCAAAGTCTTGTTTGGTAAGGCTTTGACGTAACCTTCGCAACCGATCAACTATCAACGTTTCCCTTTTGGTTTCTCAGCCATAATTTGAAGAGCTGCAATATATCCATGAAAGCCCAGCCCAGCTATTTGGCCTCTAGCGATCGGGGCAATCACTGACTCTGCCCGCCAAAATTCTTTCCGAGCATAGATGTTGGATATATGCACCTCAATTATAGGCAGGCTGGTGTCTTCGAGAGCATCGCGTAATGAAAAACCGTAATGCGTCAGCGCTCCGGGATTGATAATAATGCCGTGAGCTCGAGAATAATTTTCCTGAATGAAATCTATCATTTGGCCTTCGCCGTTAGATTGAAAGGTAACGACTTCTACGCCCAGCTTCTTGCCTTGATTTTTCAGTATGGTCTCTAATCCTGCCAGCGTTTTATTGCCATAGATAGCCTTGTTGCGTTTGCCCAGCATATTGAGATTCGGCCCATTAATAACCAGTATCTTCATACCTTTGCCTCCACTTTTTCCAGTTCTCCTGGCTTATCTTTGAAAGTACACGAGGTGCATTTTGCCCAATCGCCCCTATATTGTACAAGGAGTTTGCCGCACTGGGGACATGGCTGTTTAATTGGTTTGCTGCTGATGGCAAATTTACATTTGGGATAGCGGCTACAGCTATAGAAACGGCGTTTTTTCTTACTCATCCTTTCTAGTAATTCACCCTCTTTGCATTCTGGGCAAGTAACACCAGTAGTTACTTTGAACGGCATTGTTTTCTTGCATTCAGGGTAGCCGCTGCAAGCTATAAATTTGCCAAACCGTCCTATCTTGATGACCATTGGCTTGCCGCACTCAGGACAAACTTCATCAGTCGCCTTGGTCATATCGATCCTCTCTATGGTATCGGCAGCCCTAAGTAACGTCTTCTCGAAATGATCGTAGAAAGTGTGTAAAACTGAGACCCAGTTCCTATTACCTTGGGCAATTTCGTCGAGGTCCTTTTCCATCCGGGCAGTAAAACTCAAATCAACAATTTTGGGAAAGTGTTGCGTAAGCAAGTCACTTACAATGAATCCGATCTCATCGGGATATATTTTCCCCTTATCTTTAAGCACGTAACCTCTTTTTTCCTGGATAGTGGATAGTATAGGAGCATAAGTACTGGGACGCCCGATTCCTTTTTGCTCCAGCGTTTTTATCAATGTGGCCTCGGTATAGCGTAGGGGGGGCTGAGTAAAGTATTGTTCTGGAAACAGGTCTAGGAGAGTCAACTTATCATTCGCCTTTAACTCGGGGAGAGTTACTACTTTTCCATTTTCACCCTCACCCTCATCCTTCCCTTCGGTGTAAAGAACCATAAAACCGGGAAATTTATTTACAGAGCTGGTTGTTCTCAGCAGGTACACTTTTTGGGAATGCCGGCATTCAGCAGTCATATCAACGGTAGTGACTTTGAACAGCGCCGCTGCCATCTGGCTTGCTACCATACGTTTCCAGATGAGGTCATAAAGCTTTGCTTGCTCCGATGTGAGATATTTCTGCAGTTGGCTCGGCTCCCGGTGAATCTTTGTGGGTCTGATTGCTTCATGGGCTTCCTGAGCAAATTTTCTCTTTTTCTCAAAAGAGCGTGGGTGGGGGGGCAAAAAATTATCACCGTACTTGCTGTGGATAAAATCTCTGGTCTCAACGATAGCGCTGGCTGCTACATTGGTGGAATCAGTACGCATATAGGTGATAAGGCCAACAGAGCCCTCATTACCAATAGTAACACCTTCGTATAGCTGTTGGGCTATCCGCATGGTACGACTTGCGGTAAATCTTAACTTACGGTAGGCTTCTTGCTGCAAGGTGCTGGTGATAAACGGTGGCGACGGTTGACGGCTTGCATCCTTGATTTGCACTGACTTAACAGCATATGCCGAACTCTCCAGCTCGTCTTTAAGCCTCTCTGCCTCCATTTGGTTCGGTATATGCAACTTTTTGCCATCTTCCAGACCGATGAGCAGCGCACGAAAGCTTGCTCCGTGCCCCTTGGGTATGCTCTTAGCTAGTTCTGCTTCAATTGTCCAATACTCTGTGGGAACAAAGTTTTGTATTTCACGCTCCCTATCAACTATCAATCGCAGTGCTGCGGATTGTACTCTTCCTGCAGAAAGCCCTCTTTGTACTTTTCGCCATAGCAGCGGGCTTAATTTATAGCCAACCAGTCTGTCCAAGAGACGCCGTGCTTGCTGAGCGTTGACCAAATCCATGTCGATGGCATGAGGATGTTTGAAAGCTTCTTCCACAGCCTCTTTGGTTATCTCGTGGAATACAACGCGATGAAGAGGTAGCGTGTCCTTATCAAGCTTAGCTGCTTCAATGATGTGCCATGATATAGCTTCGCCTTCCCTGTCAGGGTCAGTGGCAAGGTAAACCGCAGAGGCGCTGGCAGCCGATTTCTTTAACTCGTCCAGCACCTTTTTCCGTTCCCGAATGGCCGTATAGGTGGGAGTAAAGTTATTGAGTACGTCTATGCCCAGTTTCCCTTTGGGTAGGTCGCGTACGTGTCCCAAAGATGCCTTGATAACGAAGGACTTGCCCAATATTTTGCTTATCGTCCTGGCTTTGGCAGGTGATTCAACTATGACCAACTTAGTTTTCGTAGCCATGTTGTTTTAACTATAACCTAATCTTTTCATCTGACCAGCACATAGTTCATGCTACCGACTTGCTTGACCATGCCTTTCAGTTCCATAATGGCTAGCGCACTGCTGACCAACGGCATCGCCAGACCGCAGGCACGGCACACTTCATCAATGTACGCTGGTTCGTTACTCAGTTGCTTTAGCAGCAGGGACTCGGTCTCATCGGCTGGAAGAGGTTCCTTCATCTCCAGTTGTTGTGCTACCATGGCTAAATTCAACTCTTCCAAAATATCAACGGCATTCCGCACCAGCTTGGCTCCTTCTTGAATGAGGTGGTTGGTCCCTCGACTGGTTGGTGACAGAATGCTGCCCGGCACGGCAAAAACGTCGCGGTTCTGTTCTGCAGCCTGGTGCGCTGTGATTAACGCTCCGCTGGCTTCGTCTGCCTCAATAACCAACACTCCCAGACTCATGCCGCTCATAATTCTGTTACGCCTGGGGAAATTATCGGCTTTGGGCCGAATGCCTAAAGGATATTCACTGATAAGCGCCCCGTGTTCCATGATATCACAAGCTAGTCTAGCATTCTCAGCAGGGTAGATGATATCCAGTCCGCAGCCAAAAACTGCTAAAGTTCTGCCGCTAGACTCCAGTGTAGCATGGTGGGCTGCGGAATCAATTCCTCTAGCCAGCCCGCTGACGATGGTGATTCTGTTTCGCACCAGCTCAGCTACGATTTCTTCGGTTACCTGCTTGCCATAGACAGTAGCCCGCCGGGTGCCAACTACAGCCAAACAGCACTCGTCTTCAGGTAGGAGGCTTCCCCTGATGTATAATATAGGAGGATAATCGTAGATTTCCCTCAGCCTCTGTGGATAATCCGGCGAGTCGCAGGTAAGGGCTTTGACTTTATAATGACGTAAATTATCGATTTCTGCATTCGGAGAGATCTTTGCCCTTAGATGTATGATTGAGTCTGCTGATTTTGAATCGAGTCCAGCCTTCTTCAGCTCACCACCAGAAGCTTCCCAGGCTTGCCCAAGGGTGTTGAAATATTCTCTCAATTGAGATAGCCTCACCCGTCCTATGCCAGGTATCCTGGAAAAGGCTATCCAGTATTTCAGTTCATCTGCAGCAGTCATTTAAGCTGCAGTATTGTAACACAGGCAAAAATAGCGAACAAACGATGACTATAATTTGGAAGTTGGCGATTACTGATTGATGTTTTATATATCAGGCCCCATTGCCTTTCTTGCGGTATCACTACCCAGAGCTGTTCCAATTTTAGGCTGTCGAATAGCTCTATCCACACACACCTCCAGATAGTGAGTGGCGGAGAGGATGGGATTCGAACCCATGGTCGCCAAAGGCGACACGCGCTTTCCAGGCGCGCCTGATCGTCCACTCCAGCACCTCTCCATATCATAACTGCTGGCGGAGAGGGTGGGATTCGAACCCACGAGGCTCATCGCCTACCGCTTTTCGAGAGCGGCACCTTCAACCACTCGGACACCTCTCCTAGCAGCATATTATATCATTTCATCGCCAGACTGAGTGACGTAATCTGGGTAACTCGTATTTATGAAGAAAGCTGAGAACGCCGCCTGACGAATATCTTGGCTATCTCGACTACAAAAAGCACAGTTGCCCCAGCCAACGTTACGATTATCCAGTCTTGCCAACTCATGGAATAGGTGTGGAAAGGTTCTTGGAAAAACGGAACATAAATCAAGGCTAGCGTGATTGCTAAACTAGAGAGAACAGCAGCCACAAGCCATTTATTGCTGAAAAAGCCGATACGGAATATGGAGTGTCTCTCCGAGCGACAGTTGAAGCAGTTAAACAGTTCCACCACTGCTAGGGTAGCAAAACATAAACACTGTGCCTCCTCTGGAGTCCTTCCTGAGTTAAGCGCCCAGAGAAACACTCCCAGAGATGCCATCATCGTCCAGATACCAATACCGGCAAGGTATGCCACCATTGGTTTGTCGAAAATGCTTTGCTTGGGGTTACGTGGCTGTCGTTTCATGATATCGTGGTCGCCTGGGTCCACTGCCAAGGCAAGCGCTGGCAGCCCATCGGTAACCAGGTTTATCACCAGTATCTGTAAGGCCACTAGTGGCAGAACATGCACACCAGTGAAGGTTGCAATAACGAATGCTACCAGCATAAGTAAGATCTCGCCTATGTTACAGGAAAGGAGATAAAGCAGAAACTTTCTAATATTAGCAAAGATGTTTCTACCCTCTTCAACTGCTGCTACTATAGAGGCAAAGTTATCATCCGTCAGCACCATGGCTCCTGCTTCCTTGCTGACGTCGGTTCCCGTGATGCCCATAGCTACGCCGATATCCGCTCGTTTTAGAGCAGGGGCATCGTTCACCCCATCGCCTGTCATGGCTACCACATGCCCTGCTGCCTGCAACGCTTCCACAGTCAGTAGCTTATGTTCCGGTGATACGCGAGAATACACTTTTATGTGCTCGACTTTATCATTAAACTCCTCGCGCGATAGCTTATCGAGGTCGGCACCTGTAAGAGATAGTCCATCTCCATTCAAAATACCTAACTCTCTGGCAACAGCTTCGGCAGTCAACTTATGGTCTCCTGTGATCATCACTGACTTAATGCCAGCCTGCTTGCATTGAGCTACAGCATCTTTGGCCTCTGACCGGGGTGGGTCAATCATCCCCACTAGACCCAGCCATACCATGTCATTTTCTGCTTGTTCGCTTTCATCTCTAGTTATATTTTTGTTGGATGATGGCATAGGCTTATATGCCAGACCGAGCACACGGAGCGCAGCGGCTGCCATCTCATGACTCGCAGCCATAATCTTCTGTCTCTCATGGTCTATAAGTTTTTTCTCTGTGCCATCGGCATAAATAAGGCTACAAGATTCCAAAATGACTTCTGGAGCCCCTTTAGTATAAGCAATCACCCCTCGCGGAGAATCATGAAAAGTGGTCATTCTTTTACTCTCAGAGGTGAAGGGGATTTCTGCTATGCGTGACGAGTACAAGTCCTGAAGTCTCGTGTTTGCTTTTTCGCCAAGTACTATCAATGCACCTTCGGTAGGATCTCCTTTTATTTGCCAGAGGCCGTTGTTATTGGATAGACTGGAATCATTGCAGAGAACACCTGCCTGAAGCAGGCTTAGAAGGTGTGGGTCGGCTTGTGGGTTAACTTTATTGCCAGCATGGCTGAATTCTCCTTTTGGCTCATAGCCTACGCCGCTTACATCTATCATATTGCTATTGATATAAATCTTGCGCACCATCATCTCGTTTTGTGTCAATGTGCCAGTCTTGTCGGAACAGATATATGTGGTACATCCCAGCGTTTCTACGGCTGGCAAATGCCTTAGCAAGGCATGGCGTTTTGCCATTCGTTGCACTCCAAGAGCAAGGCAGATAGTGACTACAGCTGGCAATGCTTCAGGCACAGCGGCTACAGCCAGGCTGACTGCCCAGATAAATGCATCCATAATACGATCAAATAAGCCGACGAGGAGTCCGACAACCGCAACCACAGCACAAATTACCAGGCTGAAAATACCTAAAATCTTGCCCACCTTATCTAGACTGACCTGTAGCGGTGTGGGTGGCGCTTCTAGTTCTTGGAGCATGCCGGCAATTTTACCGAATTCGGTTGACATGCCTGTTTCTACCACCAGGGCACTGCCTCTGCCGTATACTACTATGGTGCCCATGTATGCCATATTGATTCTATCACCCACTGATATATCGCCGGAAAGCGCTTGACTTGATTTTTCCACAGCATTAGATTCACCGGTAAGGGCTGCCTCATCTACTTTGAGATTCACAGCTACAACAAGCCTGACATCTGCAGGAACGCGGTCGCCTGTCTCAAGCAGTACCGTGTCACCGGGAACCAACTCCCGTGCAGGGATTTCTTGCTGTTCTCCATCCCTTAACACTGTTGCTGTAGGCGCTGTCATCTTTTTCAGCGCTTCCATAGCCTGCTCCGAGCGATACTCCTGAATGAAGCCAAGGACAGCAGCAAAAAGAACAATGACGAATATCAGGATTGGGTCACATAGATCGCCCTCGCCTATGAAGGCTAGGCCACCTGAAATAATGGCTGCGGCAAGGAGAATAATAATGAGAAAATTCTTGAATTGCCCCAAAAACAACATCCAGGGAGATGCGCCTTTCTTTTCCTCAAGCTCGTTTGCTCCATACTCAGCAAAACGGCGTTTTGACTCACCCGATGTCAAGCCCTTTGAGTCTGAGCCTAATGAATCGAGGGCTTCATTTACACTGAGGGCATACCACACCTTGTTACGAACGGACAACTGCTCATCTGCGTTCATCAATATCCTCTGTCTATTCCAACAGGCTCAGGAACATGCCAGCAGCTACGGCTGTACCGATAACGCCAGCTATATTTGGTCCCATAGCATGCATCAGGAGGAAGTTTCTGGGATTTGCTTCTTGTCCCAGCTTCTGCACGACTCGAGCTGACATAGGCACCGCTGAAACCCCAGCAGCGCCAATCATGGGATTAATCGGCTCCTTGGACAGAGCATTCATTAGTTTGCCTAAAAGCACCCCGCCAGCAGTAGAAATTGAAAAAGCCACTACACCCAGGAAAAAAATGAATAAGGTCTGTGGTTTCAGAAATAGTTCTGCTGGCATTGATGCCCCTACGGATACACCGAGTAGGATGACCAAAATATCCATAAAGGACTCACTAGCGGTCTTAGCTAATCTATCAGTAACCCCACTGACCAGCAATAGATTGCCAAACATAAACATGCCCATAAGAGGCGCTGATTTGGGAACAAGCAATATTATAACGATGGACCCAATCATCGGAAACAGAGTTTTCTCTGTTATGGATACTTCCCTTAATTGCGGATCCATATAAATGGCTCGTTCCTTTTTTGTAGTCAGAGCCTTTATCACCGGTGGTTGGATCAGAGGAACCATTGCCATATACGAATATGCAGCTACCGCAAGAGTGCCTACTAAATGTGGTGCTAGCTTAGCAGCTAAATAAATAGTGGTTGGCCCATCAGCTCCGCCAATAATACCAATGGAGCAGGCCTCCTTCATATTAAAGCCAAAGAGAAGTGCCGTGAAGAAGACAAAATAAACTCCTAATTGTGCTGCAGCACCTAGCAGCAGAGTCTTAGGGTTGGCAATAACCGGGCCAAAATCAGTCATAGCTCCTAAACCGAGAAATATAAAGCACGGGACTATTTCGCCAGCAATTAGATAGGTGAAAATCTTTGCTAACAGTCCCTCTGGCACTCCATCTATATAATCAAATAAACCACCCAACGGCAGGTTGACAAGCAACATACCAAAACCTATCGGGACTAGCAATAGTGGCTCATACTTTCTGACAATGCCTAGGTAGATAAAACCAAAAGCAATAAGCCACATGACGAAGTGACCCCAATAAAATGAGCTAAGACCAGTTTGAAATAGTTCTAACATACTTCAGCTATCTTTCGAAGTTATCTTTATTATTCTTTACCGCGCTTGACCTGCTGCCAACTCTAATTACTAGCCATAATATGAAGTTATCTTTATTATTCTTTATCATGCTTGACCTGCTGCCAACTCTAATAATGGATAGACTTACTAGCCATAATATAAGAGACAGGATACCAAGAACCGTGAAGACGGCAATAAAACCGACTCCAGCGACTTGTACAGCGAATCCCCAGTCTATCATTAATGATTAACTCCCAAGACGGGAAATTATAGCATACCCCAAAACTAATATATAAGTACCAGGAGCTTGAAGAAATTATCCTCTGGTATCGTCCGGTCATAGATATGGTCCCATAGAAATAAAGTTGACTTGATTTGGCTCTTAGCATCAGATATACTCCCTGGCAGATTCACTGAGTGTATGATATCCCGGAACATAGGTTGGCTCAAGGGCGAATCATTGACCTTTTCAGCATTCTTAAGATAAAAAGCAAGATTGAACAGCTCGCGGGGAGAAAAAGTGACTAAGAAAACTATTCGGGATATCAATGTTGAAGGCAAAAAGGTATTAGTCAGAGTTGACTTTAATGTGCCCCAGGATATAAAAACCGGCGCCATTACCGATGATAGCAGGATTCGAGCTGCACTACCTACCATTAAGTATCTGATTGACCACCAGGCAAAGGTCATTTTGTGCTCTCATTTTGGCAGGCCTGATGGTAAAGTGGTCGAGAAATTACGCTTGGCTCCCGTAGCAGGGCGTCTCTCAAAACTCATGGGAGTGCCAGTTGCCATTGTTCTCGATTGCGTTGGTCCTAACGTAGAAAAGGCTGTGGCTAATCTTAGGAACGGCGATGTCTTGCTTCTGGAGAATATCCGTTTCCATGCGGAGGAGGAGAGGAACGATCCTGCCTTTGCCCGATCTCTGGCTAAGCTAGCTGATATATATGTTGATGATGCATTCGGCACAGCCCATCGTGCGCATGCCTCTACAGTTGGAGTAACTAAATATTTGCCAGCAGTCGCCGGATTTCTAATGGAAAAGGAACTTTACTCACTGGGCAATATCGTGAGCAATCCCCAGCATCCATTTGCGGCTTTACTGGGCGGCGCCAAAGTCAGCGATAAAATCGGCCTGATTAAGAACATCTTGGGCAAAGTAGACATTCTGCTCATCGGGGGAGGCATGGCTGCCACATTTCTCAAAGTCCAGGGCTATGAAATTGGTCTTTCTTTATTAGAAACAGATAAGCAGGACATGGCGCGTCAGTTGCTGGAAACAGCCCAAAATAGTGGGACGAATCTCATTTTGCCTGTGGATGCGATTGTGGCTACTGGGATAAACGAGCAGGTTAGTGGACAGATAGTGTCGGTCGATAGCATACCAGCAGATAGATGTATTGTGGACATCGGTCCGCAAACCGTAGAGCTATTTATCCAGAAATTGAATAAATGTAAGACTGTTTTCTGGAATGGCCCCATGGGTGTCTATGAGATACCTCAATTCGCTGCCGGCACAAAGGCAATGGCTAAAGCTCTGGCAAACCTTAAGGCGACCACGGTAATCGGCGGTGGCTCCACAACTGAGATAGTTGACGAGCTAAAGCTTGCTGATAAGATGACCCACGTTTCCACCGGAGGTGGTGCCAGCCTGCAATTCCTGGAAGGTAAAAGCCTTCCCGGAGTAGAAGCACTTCAGGATAGATAAAATGATACCTCTCGAAGAGATAAAGCGCATTAGCATAGTTTCAGCATCGAAAATCGTGATATTGGTTATGGATGGTCTAGGGGGGTTGCCTGAGCTTAAAACGGGCAAGACAGAACTGGAAACAGCTTTAACGCCTAACCTCGACCGCCTGGCTGCTGATGGCATCTGCGGGTTGATCGACCCGGTAAGCCCGGGCGTTACTCCAGGTAGTGGGCCGGGGCACCTGGCGCTATTCGGCTATGACCCATTCAGGCACCTTATCGGGCGTGGTGTTTTGGAGGGTATAGGTATAGGCTTTGATCTCAAACCGAGTGATGTAGCTGCTCGTGGCAACTTCTGCACCATTGACAAACAGGGGCTAATCACAGACCGTAGAGCTGGCCGTATTACCACAGAGAAAAATGCCGAACTATGCGAACTGTTGACAAAAATACAAATAAAAGGTGCTGAAACCTTTGTCCTGCCAGTCAAAGAGCACAGGTTTCTATTTGTTCTCCGCGGCAAAGGCCTGGCCCCTCAGATTGACGATACTGACCCACAAAAGACAGGGGTGAAGGCATATCTGGCTGTAGCCACTGAGCTGGAGGCCGAATATACCGCAGACCTGATAAATAAGTTTATAGTACGGGCTCAGAAAACGCTGGCAAATCAACATCCGGCTAATATGATGTTGCTTCGCGGATTTTCTATGCTACCGCAGATACCTTCGATGACAGATATCTATAAGTTGAAGCCAGCGGCAATAGCTAGGTATCCGATGTACAAGGGGCTTGCCAGGCTATTGGGAATGAAAGTCTATGATGTTGACGATGGCATAGAGGAGGAATTAAAGATTCTGGCCTCTTGTTACCAAGAGCACGATTTCTTTTATGTTCACGTTAAAGATACCGATAGCGCTGGTGAGGATGGCGATTTTCGAAGAAAAGTTAGTGCTATTGAAAGGGTAGATGCGGCGTTGCCGCGATTGCTTGATCTGAAGCCTGACGTAATCATAGTCACCGGCGACCATTCCACACCTGCTTTGATTAAAGGACATAGCTGGCATCCGGTACCTGCGTTGTTATATTCCCGGTGGTGCAGACCTGATAAAGCAAAAGAATTCTCTGAATCGGCATGTGCCTTGGGTGGGCTGGGAAGATTGCCAGCAGTAAACCTGATGCCTTTAGCCTTGGCCAATGCCTTCAGATTAACTAAATACGGAGCTTGATGATGCGCATACCTTTTATTGCAGGTAACTGGAAAATGAATACCACAGTCAGTGAAGCAACCGATTTGGTACGGGCTATAGTGTCTGGTCTGGACAAAGTTCAAGGTGTAGAGAAAGTACTTTGCCCACCATTTATATCGCTGGTTGTCATAAAGGAGTTGCTCAAAAGTACCTCGGTTGAACTCGGTGCCCAGAATATGTATTTTAAGGATAAAGGCGCTTATACTGGTGAGATATCACCAGTAATGCTTGCCGACTTGTGTGACTTTGTTATCTTGGGACATTCCGAACGGCGACAACTTTTGGGTGAGACTAATGAGGAAATCAATAAAAAAGTGAAAACCGCATTCGAGTTTGGGCTTACCCCTATCCTATGTGTCGGTGAGACACTGGCCGAGAATGAAGCTGGAAAGACAGAGAAGGTGATTATAACACAGGTTAAAGCAGCGTTGACTGGCATAGCTCCAACGGGCAAATTGGTAGTTGCTTATGAGCCTATCTGGGCTATCGGCACCGGAAAAGCCGCCAGCGGCAAACAAGCCGATGCTACTATTGGGTTGATCCGTAGTACCGTTGGCAGCCTCTGGAGTAATACTACAGCCTCTAAAATACGCGTACTTTATGGCGGCAGCGTCACCGGTAGCAATATCGCCGAATTCATTTCTGAATTAGAAATCGATGGGGCGCTGGTCGGTGGCGCCAGCCTCAAAGCTGATGAATTTGTAAGCATTGCCGTTCAGACAGCGAAAATTAAATCCACGTGAAGCGTATTATTACTGTCGTCGGTCCCACTGCAGTGGGTAAGAGCCGACTTGCTTTGCAGCTAGCCTGGAAGTTCAACGGCGAAGTTATAAACGCCGATAGCCGCCAAGTTTACCGCTATATGGATATCGGCACGGCAAAGCCAGGTCGTGCTGAGCGCTCTCTTATCCCTCACTATTTGTTAGATATAATCAATCCGAATGAGAGCTTCAGCCTGGCTCTTTATCAGGAGTTGGCTGTCGAGGCCATAGATAATATTTCTAACCGTGGCAAAACTCCTTTCCTGGTTGGTGGCAGCGGACTCTATGTCTGGTCGATAGTTGAAGGATGGCAAATTCCGCAGGTGCCTCCAGATGCCGAATTCAGGCGGAGACTTGAAGTCAGGGCTAAAGCAGAGGGCAGCCGTATCCTCTATGAGGAGCTTCAACAGATTGACCCTGTAGCTGCTGCTAAAATTTTGCCTGACAATATTCGGCGGATTATACGGGCATTAGAAGTGTATAAAGCCACTGGCAAACCTGCGTCAAAGCTATGGCAGAAGCAGGCTCCTCCTTTTGCTGTTTTGATTGTTGGTTTGACCACCAAGAGGGACGACTTGTATCATAGTATTGATTCACGCGTAGAGACGATGATAAAGCAAGGCCTGGTTGATGAAGTAAAGGATTTGATGGCTAGAGGTTATAGTCTGAATTTACCATCCTTGTCCAGCATCGGCTACCGGCAGATAGGGATGGTACTACAGGGGAAACTGGACATGCTTCTGGCGATACAACAGATGAAATACGAAACACATCGCTTTGCCCGTCACCAATATGCCTGGTTTCGCCTCAACGATGATAGAATACACTGGTTTGATATATCCGACGATAATCAAGAGAATATAGATGCCTTAGTCCAGGCTTTTTTGACTGATTCAAAGGATGAATAAAATTGACTATAAGCTTCTCTAAATTGCAGGGTGCCGGTAATGATTTCATAGTGCTCGATGCTCGCAGTATGGAGCACGACTGGCAAAGACTGTCTCAAGACATGTCCCATCGCCATTTTGGGATCGGTGCTGATGGCCTAATCCTTGTATTGCCTTCAGAGGTTGCCGACCTGAAAATGCGCATGTTTAATCCCGATGGCTCGGAGGCGGAGATCTGTGGCAATGGGCTGCGATGCTTTGCTAAGTATGTTATCGACAGGGGGATTGTACCAAACACTAGCCTGAATGTGGAAACGCTGGCCGGTATCAAAGCAGTTCAGGTTTTCATATCACAGGGTAAAGTTACCAGCGCCAAAATCGCTATGGGCACGCCGCGCTTCAAGGCTGCGGAGATACCCGTAGTAGTGGACAGACAAAAGAAGGGCACGGTAGACGGCAATATCGCGCCGATATTGGATTCCCCGTTGAATATAGCAGGAAATAAACTTAGTCTTGCCTTTGTGTCCATGGGTAACCCTCATGCCGTGCATTTTACTGCTAAGCCGGTTGCTGATTTTCCCCTGCATGAAGTTGGCCCAAAGGTGGAGCATCATCCTATGTTCCCACAGCGGACTAATTTCGAGATCGCCAGAGGGCTGAGTAGGGGAAACATAGAGGCACGGGTCTGGGAGCGTGGTGCCGGCGAAACGCTTGCCTGTGGCAGCGGCGCCTGCGCCATCGCTGTGGCCGCAAAATTGAAGAGGTACACGGATAATTCAGTTGACATAATGTTATCGGGTGGAACATTAACCATTGATTGGGATGGAGTAGGGGAGGTATACCTCACCGGTCCTGTCGAAGAAGTCTTTATTGGAGAGTGGTTGAAATGAACCTTTCGCATCGTCTGGATAAACTGCCACCGTATTTGTTTGTGGAGATAAACCGCAAAATCGCTGAGAAGCGAGCCCAGGGGGTTGACATAATAAGTTTTGCCATCGGTGACCCTGACCTGCCCACGCCGCCATATATAATCGAAAAGCTATGCCAGGCGGCGCACAATCCAGTCAATCATCGTTATCCGGAGACATCGGGATTGCCGGAGCTGTGCCAAGCTATCGCCCACTGGTATCAAAAGCGTTTCGGCATCGGCCTCGATCCTAGCAAGGAAGTGCTACCGCTTATCGGCTCTAAAGAGGGTATCGGGCACATATCCTTTTGTCTTCTCGACCCCGGCGACATAGTCTTAGTCCCCGACCCTGGCTACCCTGTGTATTTCACCAGCGCTTTATTGGCAGGCGGAGAGCCTTATTTCATGCCTTTAATTGAGGAAAACAATTTTCTGCCCAATCTGGAAGCCATACCCGTTAAAGTACTTAAGAAAGCCAAGCTGCTGTGGCTGAACTATCCTAATAATCCTACGGGCGCAGTTGCTGACATTGAGTTTTTTAAGAAAGCGGTGCAGTTTGCCAAAAAGCATACCCTGGCTATATGTCATGATGCTCCTTATACCGAGGTGGCCTTTGATGGTTATCAGCCGCCGAGTTTCCTTCAGACACCTGAAGCCAGGGAAGTCGCCATTGAATTTCACTCCTTGTCTAAGACCTATAACATGACCGGCTGGAGAATAGGCATGGCTGTAGGCAATGCCCGGATGATTGATGCCTTGTTCCGGTTTAAGTCCAACTTGGATTCAGGGATACCACAGGCGATACAGGAGGCGGCAATCGAAGCCTTGAATAGCTCGCAGGAGTCCGTTGCCAAGCTTAGAGGGATATACCAGTGCCGCCGCGACAAGTTGGTCAATGCTCTTAGTGACATAGGCTTGCATGCTTTAAAGCCAAAAGCGGGCTTCTATATTTGGACAAAAGTGCCTGATGGCTATTCTTCGATGGGATTTACTGCCGAACTGCTGGATAAGGCTAATGTGGCAGTCACCCCTGGAATTGGCTATGGTAATGCCGGCGAAGGCTATATCCGGTTGTCACTAACATTGTCTGACGACCGCCTGGACGAGGGAATAAAACGCCTTTTAAGCTGGAATAAGACAATATGAATAAGAGGTGCAGGGATCTTCCTGCCCAGAGTCTGGGAGCGTCCACCAAGTTCAAAATATCCCCAAGAATGGGGTATAGAGGGATTGAAGCTGAGGTTCTCAGTATTTTCACAATCTTATGTCACGAACAACTAAGCATATTTTAAGCACCACTCAGGTTGAGGCAGAGAAGGTTTTTTTGGTGGGTATAGATGCCAAGGATTTATCTGATGGTTGGTCTATAGAGAGTTCGCTCGATGAATTATCTTATCTGTCAAAGTCGGCCGGTAGTCGCGTGGTCGGTAGATTAACACAGAAATTGCAGAAATTGTCCAGAGCTTCCTCGACTCACTACCTGGGTCAGGGAAAGCTCGATGAGCTCATTAATCTGAAAGAACAATACCCTTATGATACGGTTATTTTTAACGACGAGCTGGCGCCACGCCAGCAGCGGAATCTTGAGGAAGCACTTAGTGCTAAGGTTATAGACCGCACAGCGCTTATACTCGATATTTTTGCCAAACGGGCCAAGACAAGAGAGGGACAGCTACAAGTAGAACTGGCTCAACATCAATATCTTCTGCCTCGACTTGCCGGTCAATGGAGCCATCTAGAGCGTCTGGGTGGTGGCATCGGTACCAAGGGCCCCGGCGAGTCCCAGCTTGAGACTGACCGCCGGCTTATCCGCAAAAGAATACACCGGCTCCAAACTCAGCTAGAAGCTGTAAGACGTCAGCGGGCGCTTTACCGGCAGAAACGGAAGATTAGCCAGATTCCAATTGTTGCCCTGGTAGGGTATACCAATGCCGGCAAAAGTACGTTGCTCAATGCTTTGAGCCAGGCTGATGTCCTTGCGGAGGATAAGCTTTTCTCGACGCTTGACCCCATAACCCGCAGTTTAGCCCTACCTGATGGACGGCAAATTCTGTTAACCGATACCGTCGGTTTTATCCATAAGTTACCGCTGTCTATCGTGGCTGCTTTCCGTGCCACGCTTGAGGAACTGGCAGAGGCCGATTTGCTTTTGCATGTAGTTGACATAACACATCACGATGCTGCTGAGCAATTCCAGACTGTAGAGGATATCCTTCGCGACCTCCAGATTGACCACAAGCCCCGCATCACAGTGATCAATAAAATCGACCTCCGTGTGCAAAACGAGGAAGCGATGTCGGGATTGGCGATACCGTTGAGGCTAGCCGGTAACACAGTCCTGATCTCAGCTCGCAAAGGCTGGGGCACGGACAAGCTCTTGGATAAAATCTCCGACTGCATTAACGGAAGCTGTAGCCCAAACATAGTAGCAATGAATGGACATGCAGCAACTTAGATTAATTATCCCAAGTGCAGTCCGTTCAGCGCAATAGACATACCTCTTGCTATAGTATTTACTCAAGCATACTCTTGCGATAGAAAGCATACTAATTTGTGGTTTTCCATGAAACAACCAAAATCACACAATGAAATGTTTTTATGATCAAATTACCACAAAAGACTTGACAACTGATGTTTCATATTGTACCATCCAACTGAGTATAATAACTCTTACACTCAGTGAAAAGGGCTAGACAATTATGCTGCCTTATCTTGATGATTTTCTGCTAAGCTTGCAAGTTAACAATTATTCGACAGAAACGGTCTACAACTACGAGCGAGACTTAAAAGTCTTTGATAAGTTTTTGGTCGAAAGTAATTATCAGTTTGAAAAAATCGATAAGAAAACAATCATCTATTATAAAGCGTATTTAGTTTCAAGGGATCGCAAGACAGCTATTCTAAATGAACACGGGGAAGAAGAACTTGCTTCAAGGTCGGTAAACCGGATGCTGTCAGCTCTACGTTCCTATCTTCGATATTTACTAGATATGGATTATTCCTGCCCTCTTCCTCCCGAATCTGTGAAACTAACAAAAGGATTGAAGGAACACCCCCATGTAGCTGAGCTAGAGGCTCTTAAAAATTTGATTGAATCCCCTTCTCGGTTTGAGGCGGAATCAAAAGTGGCACTAAGAAACCGAGCGATGCTAGAAGTGCTATTTGCCACAGGGATGCGCATCTCGGAACTGTGTGCTCTCAATCGTAATCAAATTGACGCCAGCGGTCGTATTTTTATCTTGGGCAAAGGCAGAAAGCAGCGATTTGTATATCTTACGCCTCGTGCTCATGAGCATCTCAATAATTATTTACAAATACGAGATGATAGCGCTCCGGCATTATTTATTCCTTATGCGGGTAAAAATGTATCCAGCCGCAAGAGAAGAATATCTACCAATTACCTTCAGGAGCGTATCAAGAGGTATCGCGAAAAACTTGGGATAAATGTTCCAACTTCAGCTCATTCCCTAAGGCACGGTTTTGCTACTTATCTGGCAGAAAAAGGAGCTAATCCGGCCGCCATTCAGATATTGCTTGGCCATGAATCACTTGATACTACTACCCGCTATGTACATGCATCTGATAGATATGCTGAAGAAACTCATAAGAGATTTCATCCTCTGGCTTAGAATAGTCTAAAATAAGGTGATTATATATAACAGGAAAAATTCTTGAACAGAGATGAAGTTACACTGGGAAATATAAGAGATGGTTTCGACAGATTCAATAGAGAACACGGATATTATCCAAGTGCTGAGGAAATCGATAACTGCCCCTATTTGCCATCATCTAGACAGATACAGAGAAAATTAGGTGGATTAAGAAAACTTCGAGAGGTTTTAGGATTAAGTGACTTCGATTATCGTACAGGAAATCGCCGCCAAGTTGTAATTGGTAAGTTTCTAAAGCTATCCATAGACGCAGAAAAAGAGACCAGAGAGTTTCTTGACAAAAGATATGGGGAGATATGTGTCCATGAAGAGAAGAAGTATGGTGAGGGAAGGAATAGAGTGGATTTCTTTGTATACGCGAAGGATAATTTCGCAGTTGAAGTCTTTAACACACACTCTTAAGATGTCTAGCCAACAACCTAAATATTAAACTGCATAGATTCAAAGATTTTCCTTTTAAACTGTATTTTGTTGTTACAGGAGGCGACTTCTCGCAAGGCGATGTTGATATGTTAATTCATAATAAGAAGAATTTGCCGCTGCCAGCGAATATGAAATGCCTAACCCTTGAGGAACTAAAGAAGGAATGTTTGAACAACTTACCACCATTGTCAATCAAAACTAGATACCGCAAGGCATATCCTCACAAAATAGTGTTATTCCATTGATCATCGAGTAACGCACGGACGTAAAAGCATAAATATTAATCAGTAATGGATACATTATGTCAATATGACTATTTTTTTATTTGAAACCATGAAAAGTCTCATGCTGTGAGATGAATAGAAGAGGTAGTGGAAGATGTGGTATATTCAGCCAAAACACATATAATTCTTACCGAAAGAATACGTCGCAGGAGTAAAAAGTGAGCAATTATGAAGTTATCATCATCGGTGGCGGCCCTGCTGGACTTACCGCAGGCCTGTATGCATCACGTGCTGGACTTAAGGCCCTACTCATTGAACGCAGTATGTTCGGTGGCCAAATCGTTAATGCACAGCTAGTCGAGAATTATCCTGGATTTCCTGATGGTATCTCTGGCTTTGATCTGTCAGTGCTGATGCAAAAACAAGCTATTAAATATGGATTGGAAACTACCATGACTGATGTCACCGGTCTCAAAACAGGCCGCGCTTACCGTGTGCTTACCACCGACTCTGAGTATGAAGCTGAAACCATAATCATCGCTGCCGGCTCGGAGCGCCGCAAGTTAGATATTGCCGGTGAAGAGAGGCTCTTGGGACGTGGTATTTCGTACTGTGCTACCTGTGACGGGTTTCTCTTTCGTGACCGTGAAATAGCCGTGGTTGGTGGGGGCGATACTGCTCTGACCGATGCTTTGGAGCTAAGCCAGCATGCCTCCAAAGTCTACGTCATACACCGCCGCGACCAGCTCAGAGGCAGTCAGATTCTCCAGCAACAGGCTTTTGCTCAACCTAAACTAAAGTTCATATGGAACTCTGTGGTTGATGAAGTAATAGGTGAAGTAGCGGTAAGTGCGCTCAAACTGCGCAACGTAAAGACAAATGAGATATCCACGTTGTCCGTGGCCGGAGTGTTTGTGGCTGTTGGTCTTTTGCCTAATAGTCAGGCTTTTGCCGGTGTTGTCAAACTGGATGATGCCGGAAACATTATCACTGATGAACTGATGGCTACTTCGGCACCAGGCATCTTTGCTGCTGGCGACATCCGCGGCAAATCAGTCCGCCAGGTTTCCAGCGCGGTGGGCGATGGTGCCACGGCAGCTATTTCTGCCTTTAAATATCTCCGTGAGAAAATCTGAGTTCACCAGCACCAAGTCGCCATCCCCATCATTTTATAGAAATATGCCTCTGCCATCTCTGACTTGCGTTATATTAAAGTGGGCCCGGCAGGGTTCGAACCTGCGACCAACCGGTTATGAGCCGGGCGCTCTGCCGCTGAGCTACGGGCCCAAGCTGACCATTTTTATGTATCTGCTTCATTCTATAGCCCAATAGTATAGCATAGCACAATCTGGCTGTGAAACTACTCCTATGTTAGACTTGACTATAAGTCGTACTTTCAGTAAAATTAGCACTCGGTGACTATGACTGCTAATTTATTTTGTAGAAAGGTATCTCTCTGAGTGTACGGGAGATAAGATAATGCCTATATATCAATATACCTGTTCTAAGTGCAACTCACGTTTTGAGCTGAAGCAAGGCTTCCATGACGAACCAGAGGCTATGTGCCCAAAGTGTCAACATAAGGCCAGAAGGCTTTTCATTCCGGCGCCAATAATATTCAAAGGGTCGGGCTTCTATGTAACTGACCACAAAAAAGCCAATGGTGCATCAGAGCCTGCTGTAGAGAAGAAGTCCGAATCTAAAGCCAGCGGCGAAGAGACGAAAACGAGCGACTCAAAACTTTTAACGTCGGACTCTTAGCTTGATAGTCCCGCGCTTGGCATATGTCGCCCGTATTGGTTGTTGCCAGTTTATCGTGCTCTATGCTACACTCAAATCGAGTCCCTGTAGCTCAGTTGGATAGAGCGGCTGCCTTCTAAGCAGTAGGTCGTGGGTTCGAATCCCTCCAGGGACGCCAACTCGGCTCCCGTACTTATACTCTCGGTCGTCAACGTTGACAAAGAGTATAAATCGTTAAACAATCAGTAAAACTATAGACGTGGTATATGGTACAATGTTTGCCGATAGTAGCCAAAAGCGCTAAAATTTCAGGGTCGAGATATCAAGTTACCTTAGGTTGCTCGGAAACTATGGGTAAGTTGAAGTATCTGCTCCGTTAGTCTTCTCTACTCTGGCGTGAGCGGGTTAGAGTGGGGAAGATTGGGAAGGATTTATTTACCGGAGGTTTAACATATAGATGGGTAAAATATTTATTATCGATGTAACTAATCGTGATGGTGTGCAGACCGCCAACCTAGGACTTTCGAAGCTTGAAAAAACAATGATCAACATCTATCTGAATGAGATGGGTGTTTTCCAATCGGAGTTTGGCTTTCCCACCACCAAACACGAGTCACATTATCTTAAAGCCAATCTTGAGTTAGCTATGATTGGAGTTCTGCAACCTATTCGGCTGGGCGGTTGGATTAGAGCTACTGTAGGCGATGTCGAGCAAACCTTTAAGCTCATTCCTGAGATTAAACATCTCAATATCTCCATTTCTACCTCCGACCAAATGATTCAGGGCAAGTTCCGGGGCAAAAAGACCAAGGACGATATCCTGAAAACGATGGTTGATGCTTTGGATGCTGCTCGTTCACTCGGAGCTGAAAACATTGGAGTAAATGCTGAAGACGCCTCAAGAACAGACCTGGATTTTCTGATCGAATTTGCCTCGGCAGCCAAGCTGCATGGTGCTGATAGATTCAGATATTGTGACACGCTTGGCTATGATAACCCATTCACCATCTACGATACCATTAAGGCGATTGCAGAAAATGTAGGGATGCCGATTGAGATTCACTGCCATGGCGATCTGGGAATGGCTGTAGCCACCTCCATAGGTGGTGCTAAGGGCGCTGTAGATGGTGGGCAAGATGCTTATATTAATACTACTGTCAACGGCATCGGCGAACGAGCCGGCAATGCCGACCTTGTAGCTACAGTTCTGGCAGTGCTTAAATCAAAAAGCTTCGCCGAGAAGTATCAGCTTGGCCAACCGATCGACCTGTCAAAGTCATTTAAGATAGCCAAGTTTGCCAGCTATGCCTTCGGTGTTCCTGTCCCAATAAACCAGACTGGTGTTGGGGCTAATGCCTTTGCCCATGCCTCCGGCATTCATGCTGATGGGGTGCTTAAGGACCCACATAATTATGAATTATATAGCTATGAAGAGCTTGGCAGAGGCGAGCCAGAGTTCGTGGATACCGGTCGCGAGATATGTTCCGGCGAATACGGGGGGGTATCCGGCTTCAGGCACATTATGGGTAAGATGGAAGTTAGTTTCGTAGACGCCAAAGAGGCTGAGAGAGTTCTGGAGTTGGTGAGATACGCCAACGTCTGTGCACAAAAACCATTAGTCGAGGACGAGCTTTTATTCATCGCCAAATACCCTGATATCGCCCGAAAACTGTTGACGCTCACACCGCTGGACTGACGCCAAGGGTGCATATTAAAAGGTTTCTATGTATGATATAACGCTAAAGCCAATCGGCGTAGTAAGTAATGCTGTTAAAGACCCCGGAAAGCATGATTGGCGCGTTGTTGAGTCAGAGATATTGGTCAATGCCGACCTGACGGAGGCCCTGGACAGAATAGATGAATACTCTTATCTCGTCATTCTCTACTGGATGCATAATGTAAAACCGTCACACAGGTTCATACAAAAGGTACATCCTAGAGGACGTCAGGATTTACCGATGGTAGGAGTTTTTGCCAGCCGCAGCCCGGCACGCCCAAACCCCATAGGTATGACTACTGTCAAGCTTCTGAGTCGGCAGGATAACGTGCTCCGAGTTGTCAGCCTTGATGCTGTGGATGGAACTCCAGTGCTTGATATAAAGCCTTATATCCCGGACCACGACGCAGATAAAGCCGCACAAACCCCAGAATGGCTATCCTGCCATACTGATTCAACATGAATACGGGAAAATAAGAGGGGCTGTTAAGCCCCTCAATCTATTTATAATCGTAGAAGCCTTTGCCTGATTTACGCCCGTACTGACCGGCAGTGACCATTTTTCTGAGTAAAATCGGCGAAGCAAACCGGTCATCTTTGAATTCATCGTATATTGCGCTGCAGATAAAGTAGGCGGTATCAAGCCCAACAAAGTCAGCAAGCGTCAGAGGCCCCATGGGGTGATTCAAGCCAAGCGTGATGGCTTTGTCGATATCTTCTTTGGTGACCTGTCCGGATTCCAATAGTTTCACAGCCTCTATTAGAAAAGGCATGAGCAATCGGTTGACGATGAACCCGGGAATGTCGGGAGAGGTAACTATTGTCTTACCCGTTGCTTTACCGAACGCTTTACCAACATTCATTGTCTCTTCGCTGGTAACGATGGTCTTAACCAGTTCCAGCAACTTCATCACAGGAACAGGATTGAAGAAATGCATCCCAAATACCTTGTCCTGCCGTTTGGTCATAGCTGCGATATCGATGATAGATAGGCATGATGTATTGGTCGCCAGAATGGCATCTTTAGCACAAATCTTATCCAGTTCGGCGAAGATCTTCTTTTTCAGCTCCAGGTTCTCTACGGCGGCTTCGATGATCAAATCACAGTTCTTAAAATCATCCATCTTCAACGTACTCTTGATACGACCCATCATTGCAGCCTTCTCTGCCTCGGTTGATTTCCCCCTTTCCACAGCTTTAGCCATAGAAGAGTTGAGCGCAGCCATTCCTTTATCCAGCAACTCCTGGTTGACCTCAGAGACAATCACGTTGTAGCCAGCCTTTGCGCTGATTTCAACGATTCCTCTGCCCATCAAGCCACAGCCAACAACACCTACGTTTTTAATGTCCATATTTATCCTCCTTTTTTATGTGAACTAACGGCAAGATTGTATCAAACAATGGCTTCCCATTCAACCGGATACAGCATAAGTCTAATCTAAATAAGGTTCATGCGAAGAATAAATTTTATTTTATAAATTGTTGCCAGCAGGTATTGACAAAGCACAAATATATGTATACACTTGTACTAAGAACCAATGTTCTTAGTACAAGTGTTCCATTTTATAGGGAGTACTATGAGAAAACCGGGATTAAGCGAGACACGACAACGCATACTACAATTTATCCATGACTTTGCGGATGAACATAGATATGCGCCCACTGTCAGAGATATCCTTAAGGGCTGCAACCTCAGTTCAACCGCAGTAGTCCAGCATCATCTGAATGTGCTTGATCGGGAGGGGCTTATCGACAGGGACCCCAAGGTCTTTAGGAGCATCCAGTTGCCGAATAGGAGGTCTATTGTCCATGTGCCGCTTCTAGGCACCATCGCCGCTGGTGAACCTATCCCTGTGCCTAGTTCTGACACTTGGAGGGATGAGGCAGATGATACCATAGAGTTAACCGATGAAATCACCCAAGGTAAACAGGTATATGCCTTAAAAGTTAAAGGTTCATCGATGATAGACGCTCTTATCGACGATGGTGATACTGTATTAATGCAACCGACGAATAGCGCAGATAACGGTGACATGGTTGCTGTGTGGCTGAAGGACAGGGAGGAAGTAACCCTGAAAAGGCTTTTTCAGGAGCATGGTAGAATCAGACTTCAGCCGGCTAATTGCCAGATGAGCCCTATTTTCGTCGACCCTGCGAACGTTGAGATTCAAGGCAAAGTCATCGGGGTTATCAGACAACTCTGATTTGATTAATGAAATTAGAAAGCAAGAGCGTGAAGGCGTTTTTAAATAGCATTACGTAGAATAGGAGGATGTAAGATTATGCAAGCTGTAAGAACAACGATACGATGTACTAGGTGCGGCTGTATCGCCTTACCTGATGCTATCAAGTGTCCCAAATGCGGCGAGGATTATCGGAACCCGAGCAATAATGCGGCTAAAGAGATAATTGATTCATTTGCTTATCTTGCAGCTACAAAGGTTGATGCCCCCGGCATCAAAGTGATACGTGCTTATTATCAGATTTCCTGCCCTCACCATGGGCAGGTGTATGTCAGAGCCACGGTAACTGATACACCTGTCAAGTGCCCATTCTGTAGCGCACCTTAATGTTGACCGAAAAAATTAATTCTATAGCTCAATGTAGTTCCAAATAAATGAGTCCAGCAAAGGTATTCTCAAACAACTAAAAATTATAGGACAGTGGCAGTAAAGGTTAGAAAGTGCACAGTAGGCTTTCTGTTACCCGGGCGATGGAGAAGATAGCAAACGCGCATTGTTCTGAGATATAGGTACGGCCCTCACTATAATCACCACTCCGTCAAGGCCTGCTCTTGCAAGTCGGCTATTCTTCGGATTTGAACTCTGGCAAGGCCCTCTAAACAGCTTGCTAGCTTCAATAAACATGTTTCAGGCATTCGCGTAGCAAGCCTGTTCTAGGAAAGCTCCGAATTCGTTTCTTGCCTGGTACATATTACTAAAATGTAATAACCAGTCTATGCTGGGATTATCTGATGCCTTTCTTACCTCTACTGAATATTTGGCAGTAATGTCCTTGTTCCAAAATATTAGCTCACTCGTAGTTTTTGCCACGTTTCTTTTCCCAAGGAACATTTCTCTACTCCCCATATTTTGTTGCTGCCAGTTTAGCGCCTGTCACAAGCCACTGGCTAGTGAATAATGCGGTGGAATGTACAGTCATTATTAGTAGATAGTTTGTGCCTATACTAACTCTGGTCGGGGTGAGTGGATTTGAACCACCGACCTCATGGTCCCAAACCATGCGCGCTAGCCACTGCGCTACACCCCGTCGTGATAAAAGTATAATTTTCTGCCTGAACTGAGTCAAGGAAAGTAGCACTGACCATATAAAATAAAACGCTCTCAGTTAGGCTGTCCGTAAACAACAATTAGAAGGAACTTGCGAGTTTCTATTTTACCAATTAATTTGCTCAAGTTCAGTTAATCCTTTTACGCAAGCTACTATCTTTAGAGAAGAAGATTGCGCACCACTCTTACTCTTTGGAAAGGTGGGATTAATGGAGATTTAGAACATTATTTATACCTGACTAAACAACCTTCTCAAATACTAGACTTCGGCTGCTTTCTTTTTCAGCTTGACATATTCGTCAGTTACCCTCTCTTGAATACTAGCAAGTACCTCAGGTGGCAAATGGCGGAATCTCCCTTGTAGCTTTGTGTACTCTTCGATGGGACTAAGCTGTGCAGGATCAACGTTCAGTTTATATCTGCCTTGCTCTATTTCATAAAGTGGGAATATGCCAGTTAAAGCTGCCAGCCGCCCTAAATTGATTGTGGCGTTGGATTGACTGTGCCAACCTGTGGGGCAGACAGATAAGACATGAATATAAGCAGGTCCCTTAACCTTCATCGCTTTTTCAACTTTATTTATCATGTCTAGGGGATAGCTGGGGCAGGCGGTAGCTACATAGGGAATATCATGTGCTGCCACGATAGCCGGCAGATTTTTCTTCCAGGTCATCTGCCCGATGCTCTGTTTGCCAGCGGGCGATGTGGTTGTTGATGCCCCGAATGGAGTAGCGCTGGAACGCTGTACTCCGGTGTTCATATAGGCTTCGTTATCAAAGCAGATATAGATGAACTCATGCATTCGCTCCAGAGCACCCGATAGCGACTGGATGCCGATATCTGCAGTAGCGCCATCGCCGCCCATTGCCACCACCTTTGTTTTTCGGGAGTATCTGCCCTTGCGAGTCATGGCTTTCATGCCAGCCTCTATCCCAGAGGCAACCGCAGAGGTATTCTCAAATAGCGTATGAATCCAGGGCACTCTCCATGAAGTGGTGGGCAATGGCGAAGATACTATTTCCACACACCCCGTTGCATTGGCTATTATGACATCATCGCCCAACGTTTTGGCAATAAGTCTGACAGCTAACATCTCTCCACACCCGGTACATGCCCGGTGTCCGGGAGCAAGGTATTCTTCAAAGGGTACTTCATTTTTTTCCATCGTAATTACCTTTTCCACTATTGTCTCACCTCAATCATTTCAAGTTCGTCGAAACGCCCACTCTTCGCCTTCTCCATGCCGTTGCGAATTATATTTTCGAAAGTTGCCGCAGATATGTCACGGCCTCCAAGCCCACCAACAAAGCTGACGATTTCTGGCTTTGTCTTCAACGGGTAAAGGGCTGCCTGTACTTCGGAACATACAGGCCCTGTGGGTCTGCCAAAGGATAAAGCGCGGTCCAGCACGATAATCAACTTCGCTTTGGCTACCGCTTTCTGAAATTCCTCAAGTGGGAACGGCCGCCACAGTCGCAGCCTTATCAGGCCCACCTTTTCGCCTCGCTCTCTTAGGGCATCAATAGCGATCATGGCAGTCTCACTAAAGCTGCCCATAGTCAATAATAACACTTCTGCGTCTTCTACCTTGTAAGTTTCCACCGGTAAATAGTTACGTCCACTAAGCTTGCCGAACTCCTGCCAGGTTTTCAAGATGACATTTTTAGAAGCGCGAAGTGCCATATCCTGTGATTTCTTGGCTTCGGTATATATATTTGGCATGCCAAATGCCCCTATGCTTACTGGTTTATCAGGATTGAGTGCATAAGGATATTTATATGGCGGTAAGAATTTGTCTACTTCCTCCTGGCACAGAAGATACAATGGCTCAATCACGTGGGATAGATGGAAACCATCGATATTAACCATTACAGGGAAAAGGACTGTGGGATCCTCTCCTATACGAAACGCACAGATGACCAGATCGAATGCCTGCTGAACGTTTTCCGCAAATATTTGAATCCAGCCACAGTCACGTGCCGCCATCACATCGGAGTGGTCGCCCCATACGCTCAACGGTCCAGAAAGCGCTCGATTGGCTACCACCATGACTATGGGCAGACGTGACGACGATGCCACAAACAGCACCTCATGCATCAGCTCTAGGCCTTGTCCTGCAGTCGCTGTAAATGTCCGGGCACCAACGGCAGAAGAGCCCAAGCAGGCGCTCATCGCTGAATGCTCTGACTCCACCGGTATGTAGTTGGCATCCAGTTCGCCATCAGCCACTAATTGAGCCAGACGCTCTACTATATGGGTCTGTGGTGTAATAGGATATGCTGCTACCACATCAGTTCTGGCCAGTTTAGCCGCTTCCGCTACAGCAAGAGAGCCTTCCATGCTTACTCGATTTTTTACCATTTATGACTCCTCAACCATGGTTATTACATCTTTAGGGCATTCCTGTGCACAAATGCCGCATCCTTTACAATAGTACATATCGGCTTCAAAAAAACCTTCCTCCCCGAGTTTAGGCACTATACAACCTTCAGGACAATAGATATAACACAAGCCGCATTTGATGCACTTGGAATAATCGGATTCCGGATGCTGCGATTTCCAATCCCCTGTACGGTATTGACTGGCGCTACCGGCTTCGATGACCACACACCCAGGAAGCAGTTCTTGCCATGCCGGCCACTTTTCCACCTGGAACTCCCTCTTTTGCCTTGCTCTGACAGCTACTGGCTCGGCAATCTCCGCCTCCTTATACGCTTTGGCGCAAGCATCGATGTTTCTCTTGGCCCTGGCTCCGAAACGTTCTTCTATCGGCTCTACCAGGGATTCCATCTTGATTATCCCTGTAGCCTTGACTACTGCCCCTAGCATGGTGGTGTTCACGATATTGACGCCTAGCAGCTCCCTTGCAATCGCAGTAGCGTTAACCACAGCGAGTTTCCACGGTCCGCCGAATTCTGATTTTATGTCAACTAAAGATTTCGGGCTGTTCACAATTAAAGTGCCATTCTGTTTAAGTCCAGAAACTACATCGGTGATATAAAGCAAGCCGGGGTCCAGGACTGCCACGATGTCAGGATTTATCACCGAAGACCTGGCGCGTATAGGATTAGCGTTGTCTATTCGGTTAAAAGCCAGAACCGGTGCGCCTCGACGCTCAGGCCCGAAACTTGGAAATGCCTGCGCATACTCCCCTTCAGCGATGGCTGCCATCGCTATTAATTCGGCCGATGTTACTGCTCCCTGACCACCTCTTCCATGCCAGCGGATTTCGATAGTCGTGTCTTTCATCTGCCTCCTATATTTATATCAATACTACCCCTGGAGGGACTCGAACCCTCGCACCCGGCTCCGGAGGCCAGCGCTCTATCCTCTGAGCTACAGGGGCACAAGATTAACATGTGAATTATACATCTCATGGATATGCCTATCAAGCCGTCCGCGCTCGTCCTTGTAAGCAGCTACGAATAGTTATATGCGATTGCTCAAAAAATTAATCTGTCATCGTGAGCCCTGATTGCATGGAGTTTGACGATCCCGTGGCATCAATGGGAACCCACGAGTTCATTTGAATCTTTATTATCTTCCTAAAAGAATATGTAATGCCTTGAAAGTGTATGCCCTCTGACATATTTGCTTGTTTTTTCTTTTTTAGACATGGTATACTATCTCCCCAGCATTTTGAGCCAGGGGCTTTTACAGTGCTAGCAGATTACGGTTATGTAGGTATACTCCTTGTTGCAGCTATTCTGTTCACGATTTTGCTGCTGCTTATTCCCTTGACTCTCAGCCTTTTGGGTGTAGTCCCGCGGAAGAGCAATCCAGTTAAGACTTCCACCTATGAGTGTGGTCTGGAAACCATCGGCAAGACTTGGGTTCAATTCAACTTCCGCTATTACCTCTTCGCCATACTTTTTGTTGCTCTCGATGTATTGACTATTTTTTTGTATCCTTGGGCAGTTAACCTCAGAGGGTTAGGCTTATTTGGCTTTATTGCCATGGTCGCTTTCTTCATAATTCTGCTTGTGGGATATGTGTATGCATGGAGAAAGGGAGCCCTAGAGTGGAAATAGGAAAACCTAAAAATATAAATCCAGATGAACTTAATGTAGCTGAAGCTGCTAGAATTATTCAATTGAAAGAAAGTTCACAGCAGCCGCTTCCTGACCCGGACAACTGGCTTGATGAAGAGCTCAAGCGTAATGTTCTGGTGACAACAGTGGATGCTATGCTTGGTTGGAGTCGACGTTACTCAACGTGGCCAGTTAATTTCGGACTGGCCTGCTGTGCTTTTGAGATGATTGCTTCTGCATCTTCACGTTTTGACCTATCTCGTTTCGGTATGGACATTTTTCGTGCCTCACCGCGCCAGGCTGACTTGATGATTGTTGCCGGGACATTGACCTGGAAAATGGCGCCAGTCCTTAGGCGGATCTATGACCAGATGGCTGAGCCAAAATGGGTGCTGGCTATGGGGGCTTGTGCCATTAGCGGTGGCACCTTCAGGGAGTCTTATAGCGTTGTCCCCGGAGTTAATCGTATTGTTCCTGTCGATGTCTATGTGCCTGGATGTCCACCTCGGCCTGAAGGTTTGGTTTATGGTATAACAATGATACATGAGAAAGAGAGCAAATCGAGTGTAGCGGAGATAAGGGGGCATGACCAGAGGCATTCCTGATATTATGTGCTCGGAGGTAGCTAGTAAGAGTGACCACAGTTTTTAATGTCGAGTATGCAGCGAAAAAAATAATTGAGGCCTTTCCTGATTCCGTTGCTGTTGTTGTCAAAGTTGCTGTTGTTGTCAACAGTAACTCTCTTTATCAAGTAGCGGAGTTTCTCAAGGATACTTCAGGGTTCGAGTTCGATTATCTTAACAATCTTACCGCTGTTGACTATATTGACTATTTTGAGGTCGTCTATAACTTGAATTCCTTGGAGCATAATCATAGCCTGGTTTTGAAGACCAGGTGCTATGACAGGAACAGGCCGGTAGTCCCTTCAGTAATCAGCTTGTGGCGTGCTGCCGACTATCAGGAGCGAGAGATTTACGACCTGATGGGCATTACCTTCGAAGGACATCCCAATCTGAAGCGTTTGTTGCTCTGGGAAGGGTTTATGGGACACCCGCTACGGAGGGATTATCTCTAAAATGGCAATTAAGACCGAGCCGTTTATCCTCAACATGGGCCCTCAACATCCATCAACTCATGGCGTCTTTCGCATGAAGGTTACCCTTGATGGGGAAGTGGTTGTTGATGTGGAGCCTGTTATTGGCTACCTCCACCGCGGGATTGAGAAACTGGCTGAGGGACGAACCTATACTCAGAACATTCCGTTCACTGACAGGTTGGACTATTTAGCTTCAATGACAAACAATTTTGCTTATGTGCTGGCGGTGGAGAAATTAGCAGGGATAAAGGTTCCTGAGAGAGTTGAATACCTGAGGATTATTGTGGCTGAGATGATGCGTATTTCAAGTCATCTTATGGCAGTTGGCTTTTTCCTCAATGATCTTGGCGCTATGATGACTCCAATGCTATATATGTTCCGAGAGAGGGAAAAGCTCCTTGACCTGTTTGACATGGTTTGTGGTCAACGGCTTACCTACAATTATATGCGCATCGGTGGTGTCAGTCAGGATATCCCTGACGATTTTCTCCCGGCGCTCAAAAGGTTTGTGGCTGAGATGCCTGGATTTATCGATGAGTATGATCAGCTTCTAGCTGAAAACGAGATTCTGTTGGTGCGGACTAAGGGTGTTGGCGTTCTGCCCAAGGATTTAGCTATAAATATCGCTGCCAGCGGCCCGGTGCTTCGAGCCAGCGGCGTGGATTGGGATATTAGGAGGGATGACACTTATTCTATCTATGACCGCTTTGACTTTGATATACCTATAGGCAATGTTGGTGATTGCTATGACCGCTACTGGGTGAGAATGCAGGAGATGAGTCAGAGCATCCGCATTTTAGAGCAGGCAATAGCCCAGTTGCCTGAAGGGAAGGTCTGTGCTGATGTGCCTCAGTTGTTACGTCCGCCAATAGGCGAAGTTTACGGGCATATAGAAGCACCTAAAGGTGAGCTTGGCTTCTATTTGGTCAGCGATAATTCCATATCTCCTTATCGTTTCCATATTCGTCCGCCAACCTTGATTAATTTGACCGCGTTGAAGGATATGGTCATCGGCTGGAAAGTGGCTGATTTGATAATTACCTTTGGCAGCATGGATGTCTGTTTAGGGGAGATAGACCGGTAATGACGCTTTTGGAACAGTTTCAGTTATGGTTAGCTAGCATGTGGCCTGATTGGGCAGCTTATATCACCCCGGCCATAGTCGGTATATTGGTCATTATTATTTTTGTTCTAACTATGGTTATGGTCATTATTTATTTTGAGCGTCGTTTTATGGCTCGGTTTCAGATCCGGTTAGGCCCTAACCGGTGTGGTCCAGAGGGCATTCTTCAGCCAATTGCTGATGCAATCAAAGTGTTATTCAAGGAAGATATTGTGCCAGCTAAGGGTGACAAACTGGTTCACTGGATAGCGCCGATAGTTGTCTTTGTGCCGATATTAATGATTTTTGCTGTAGTACCTATTCACAAAGGCGCTATTCTCGTCGACCTGAATGTCGGTATAGTTTATGTGGTGGCAATTAGCTCTTTATCTACGGTGGGCATATATATGGCTGGGTGGGCAGCTAATAACAAGTACGCTCTAATCTCAGCTCTGCGGACTATAGCTCAGATGGTAAGCTACGAGTTGCCGGTGGTTCTGTCTATTCTTGGTGTGGTATTGATGGTTGGCTCGTTGTCTATGAACCAGATTGTAGATTCCCAGAGTATTCCTTTTATTTTGCTCCAGCCTCTAGGTTTTATCATCTTTTTCTTAGGCACACTTGCTGAGATGAACCGATGCCCGTTTGATCTTCTTGAGGCTGAGTCAGAAATAATCGCCGGTTACCATATCGAATATTCAGGGATGAAGTTTGCCCTATTTTATCTTGGTGAATATGGTCATGCTGTGGCTTATTCCTGTATTATCACTACCCTTTTCCTCAGTGGTTGGCGAGGCCCGTTGTTGCCGCCGATAATATGGTTTTTGATTAAAATCATGGTCGTTTTCGCTTTAATCGTATGGATTCGCAGTACTATCCCACGGTTGCGTGTAGACCAGTTAATGGCCTTCGCTTGGAAGTGTATGCTGCCTATGGCAGTAATTAACCTGTTCATCGTCGCTGCCGAGGTCTTGTGGTTACCAGAGGTTTTCCCCTGGATAATGATAGCGGTGAATTTTGCTTTTGCTTGTGCCCTTGTTCTGCTATGGTCGAAGCTGTTTGTCTTAGGAGGCGGCAGAGTTGAGGTTTGAAAGATACGGAGTCGGTATCGCCAAGGGGATGGCATTAACCTTAAGAAATTTCTTCCGACCCCCGATTACGTTGCAATATCCAGAAGATAAGCTGGTTATTTCGCGGCGCCTGCGTGGCAACGAGCTGGTTTGGTATCCTGATAGATGTACAGGCTGTGCCACTTGTGCTAAGAGCTGTCCACAGGGCAACATTGAAATTATCACTCATGTGGGTGACAGCAATAACTATGTAGTTGATAAATTTGAGGTAGATACAGGACGTTGTATGTTTTGTGGTTTGTGTGTTGAATCCTGTCCCTATGAAGCTTTATTTATGGGGCTTGGCTATGAACGGGCTCAGTACCGGCGGGGACAGCTCGTATTGAGCAAGGAAGAGCTTCAACCATCTGATATCCGACAGCCAAGCGGCTATGCTAGGCCCAAAGTTGAGCAAACTTTGCCGAGGCAAAGTTTGCTCATTAACTGGGATAAAGAGAAGGAAGAAGGCGGGCAGAAGCTAAGTCCACTGCCAATGCGTAAAAGGAGGAAAGGTAATGGTCTTTGATATTGCCTTTTTTGTATTGGCGGTAATAATTGTAGGTGCAGCATTGGCTGTTGTTATACTTAAAGACGTGTTCAGGGCAGCGCTCAGCTTGGTGATGCTTTTTTTCACTATAGCCGGGATTTATATAACGCTCCATGCTGATTTCCTGGCAGTAGTCCAAGTCCTGGTTTATGTAGGTGCCATCTCCATCTTGATTATCGTGGCTATCATGCTTACCCATGATGCAAGACAAGGCAGCACGTCAGGTAAGCTACGTATACCTGCTATTATAGTGGGTTTGCTACTCTTGGGGATGCTGGTCTTTACCGTAGTAACTACTAAGTGGCAACTCAACAATACGCCACCATTGGAGCCGACGACAGCGGCTATAGGTATGAAGCTCTTCGGCGAAGGTGGTTTCCTTCTGCCCGTGGAAATTTCAGCGATATTGCTCCTGGCAGCGGTGCTGGGAGCCATCGTGCTGATAAGGGAGAAATAAGAGTGCCAATGAATTTAACATCGCTTGGTTTAATGCCAGTTGGCCTAATGCATTACCTTATCTTGTCGGCGGTATTGTTCGCTATCGGGCTTTACGGCGTTCTGGCTAAACGTAACGCCGTGGTTATTTTGATGTGCATTGAAATCATGCTCAATGCGGTGAACATCGCATTGATAGCTTTTTCGCGTTATGTGGTGCCCGTGCAACTCACCGGTCAGATATTTGCCCTATTTGTTATGGTGGTGGCAGCGGCAGAGGCTGCTGTAGGTATAGCCATAATAATGGCTATCTATCGCAGCCACCAATCTGTGGATGTGGATAAATTAGACTTAATGAAATGGTAGCGAGCTAGGATATGTGGGTTCAGGTTAAGAGCGCGCCTAATTTAATGATGGCTGAGATGTGGAAGGAGTTTTTTGAGGCCGAGGGTATCCCTACCCGCCTTCTACCTGATCCTGATAATACAGGAATCGGCGGCTCTCCCAGCTACAGCGTCCTTGTTTCCGAGGAGAAGGTACATGTTGTCAAGGAGGTCTTAAGGAAACTGTAATGCCTTACCAGATCCCGTGGCTCATCTTCTTACTGCCGGTGTGCTCGCTTTTAATCATTGCTTTTATTCTTAGACCTTTCTTCAATAATCGGCCTAAGCTCGGTGGATATGTCACCATCGCTGCTATCAGCACTGCCTGCGCTCTCTCTTTATGGGTGCTTGCCACTGTTATTGCCGCGCCGGGGCACAAGCTGGACATACCTGATTTTCAGTGGCTGGTGATAGGCAACCTGAATGTTCATTTTGGTCTATTAATTGATTCCCTCACTGCTGTCATGCTGGTGGTAGTTACCATCGTTAGCCTTATGGTACAGATATATTCCCAGGGCTATATGGATGGTGACTCGGGATACCATCGCTACTTCGCTTTCATGTCCTTGTTCACCGCCTGCATGCTGGGGTTAATTATGGCTGATAACCTTGTCCTGATGTTCCTCTTCTGGGAAGGCGTTGGACTTGGCTCTTACCTGCTTATCGGCTTCTGGTTCCACAGGCCGTCTGCTGCCAATGCGGCCAAGAAAGCGTTCATAGTTACCAGGCTAGGCGATGTTGGCTTCCTTGTCGCTATCCTGTTGCTTTTTGCTCAGACGGGAACATTTGATACCGAGGAGCTACATGCCCTGGCTATAGCAGGAACGCTGGGTGGCACTGTTTTGACCTGGGTAGCTATCGGCATTTTCTCCGGCGCTGCGGGTAAATCAGCGCAGTTTCCCCTGCATGTCTGGTTGCCTGATGCCATGGAAGGCCCTACGCCGGTCAGTGCCCTTATTCATGCTGCGACCATGGTAGCCGCCGGCGTTTTCCTAGTAGCCCGTTTCCATCCTCTGTTTGAGCATTCTGAGGTAGCCCTGACTACGGTGGCGATCATCGGTGGCTTTACCGCCATATTTGCTGCCAGCATGGGGCTAGTGATGACCGATATCAAACGTGTGCTGGCTTACTCCACCATCAGCCAGCTAGGTTATATGATGCTGGGCCTGGGCACAGGCGGCGTTGCCATCGGCATCTTCCACCTTTTTAACCACGCTTTTTTCAAGGCGCTCTTGTTCCTTGGCGCCGGCAGCGTCAACCATGGTACAGGCACCTTCGATATGAGGCAGATGGGCGGCTTGCGCAAGGCAATGCCCTGGACATATGCCACTTTTCTCATTGGCTCGTTAAGCCTGGCCGGCATCTGGCCATTATCCGGCTTCTGGAGCAAAGATGAGATCGTGGCCTCTGCTCTGGACAAGCCGATACTGTTCTACATAGCGATGCTCACCGTGTTTATGACCGCCTTCTATATGTTCCGAGCCATATTCCTCACCTTTGAAGGCGAGTATAAAGGCGGAGCGCCTGCGGAGCATGGCAGCCATGGTCCTAACAACTCGTATGGGCCGCATGAATCATCCAAAGTCATGGTTATCCCGCTGGTTATCCTTTCTGTTCTCTCTGTGTTCTCGGGATGGCTCAATGTTACCGGCGCATTTAGCAGTTTCATGGGACATGGCGGTGAGGTTGAGGCGCACGGGTTTATTCAGGGCTTCTTTGGTGTTCTGTCACATCCCGTGCCGCTTATATCGTTGGCTGTGGCGGCACTGGGCGTCTTCCTGGCATATGCTATGTACAGCGCCAGGTGGATATCCGCTGAGGTGATGGGCAGGATATTCAAGCCTATGTATGTCCTGTTTTCCAGGAAGTACTGGATGGATGAACTCTATGAGAACGTGATAGTGAAAAAAGTCCTGATAAACGGGGTTTTTGCTGTACTCGGCCTCTTCGATGAGAAGGCGATTGATGGTGCGATCAACGGAGTGGCTAATGGCACCGTGGCCGCTGGCAGAGAGCTGCGCAGGTTGCAGACAGGCCAATTGCAGTTCTACGCTATGTTTATCGTCCTAGGTCTGGTCGCAATAACAGTCTGTTACTATATATTTGCTTGAGGTAAGTTAATTTGGAATTTAGCTATTTGACAGCGATACTCTTCCTCCCCATAGTTGGGGTTATCGTTCTTGCCCTATTACCTAAGGCTGAACTGAAGACTGTCAGAGTCGTATCGCTTATATTTGCATTGGCGTCGTTCGCCTTGTCCTTAGCGCTCTTTTCCCTGTTCGATCGCTCTGCGGGAGCTGTAGGCCAGATACAGTTTGAGGAGAAATTCTCCTGGATATCGGCGATAAATGCTTACTACCATCTTGGCGTCGATGGGCTGAGCCTGCCGCTGGTGATATTGATGACCTTCCTAGGAGTTCTGGCTGTCCTGGTCTCATGGAAAGTCGAACTGAAGCCGAGACAATATTTTATCTGGTTGCTGGTTCTGGAAACAAGTATCCTGGGCGTCTTCTGTTCCCTGGATTTGATCCTGTTCTTCCTTTTCTGGGAACTTGAGCTTATTCCCATGTTCTTCCTCATTTCCATCTGGGGCAGCGGTAGAAAAGAATATGCTGCCAACAAGTATCTTATCTACACCCTTGTGGGCAGCGCTATGATGCTGGCCGGCATTTTGAGCGTCTACTTCAGCACCAGCAGCCTAAATATGATGGAGATGGGTGGATTGATCATCGCCAGACCGTTCATACCGATTACCGCTATGTTCTTCCTGTTGTTAGCAGGTTTTGCTATCAAGCTGCCCGTGTTCCCATTGCATACCTGGCTGCCTGATGCCCATACCAATGCCCCCACTGCAGCCAGTGTTATCTTGGCAGGTTCTCTGCTTAAGATGGGCGGCTATGGCATGATCCGCCTTTGTGTTAGCATGTTCCCTCAAGTCGCTGCTCAGTACGCGCCATTGATGGTGATACTGGCCGTGATTGGCATACTTTATGGTGCTGCAGTAACATTAAGACAGAAAGACCTGAAACGGCTGATCGCCTATAGCAGCGTCAGCCACATGGGATATGTGCTTCTGGGTATTTTTGCCCTGAGCCAGATAAGCCTCACCGGCGCCGCCTTGCAGATGTTCAGCCACGGCATTATTACCGGCCTCCTCTTTGCTATGGTGGGTCTGGTATACGATAAGACACACGAGCGAAACCTGGATAAGCTGGGCGGACTGGCACGCCAGATGCCGGTTATCGTGGTTGTTTTCACTATTGCTGGTCTAGCATCTCTGGGTCTGCCGGGAACCAGTGGCTTTGCTGCTGAGTTTATCACCTTCGTCGGCAGCTTCTCTAGCAGTATAGTTGACCATATACAGTTGTATACTGTCCTGGGCGTGCTGGGCATCGTCCTGACTGCGGGCTACATACTGTGGATGCTGCAGAGGACGTTCTACGGCCCGCCGCAGGACAAGTATAACGGCGTACCCGACGCTGATACCGTGGATAAAATCTGTATCTTCAGCTTCGTTGCCGCTATTATGCTTATCGGCTTATACCCAGCTATCCTGACGGATATCATCAAGCTAGGCATAGAGCCAATAGTGAGGCTTATAGGTTCATGATCTGGAGTGATTTAATCTGATGATACTCAAAGAACTGCAACTGTTGACGCCTGAACTCAGCCTGCTGGTTTTTGCTCTGCTGGTGATAATGCTTGATCTGTTCATCAAGCAGAAGAAGGTACTGGTGGTTGTCAGTATTGCCGGCATACTGGTTTCCGCAGGGTTCACGCTGTCATTATGGGGGATCCATGCCACCGATATCCTTTATGCCATGCTGTCAGTGGACCAGTATGCACTGCTTTTCAAGCTGATTTTCCTTGTGGCGGCTGGATTGGTAATTCTGGCATCCCAAGATTACATCAGCAAGTTCGCCCAATTTCAGAGTGAGTACTATGCTCTGGTGCTCATCTCGGCTCTGGGCATGATGCTGATGGCGGCCGCTCAGGACCTGATCGCTGTCTATGTATCCCTGGAGCTAAGCAGCATCTCGCTCTATGTGCTGGCCAGCTTCTTGAAGGACCAGAAATCCACCGAGGCCGGGCTGAAATACCTTTTGCTTGGTGCCGTCTCTTCAGCTGTGCTGCTCTATGGCATGGCACTGGTCTTCGGCCTTACCGGACATACCTGCATGCCCTGCATAGCTGATTCGCTTAAAGGTATGCCTATCTCCAACATAATGCAGAGTCCTGCGTTGCTGATGGGACTCATCCTCATCGTTGCTGGCTTCGGCTTCAAGATCGCCTCGGTGCCCTTCCAGATGTGGGTGCCCGACGTGTACGAGGGCGCACCCACGCCTGTTACCGCCTATCTCTCCGTGGCCAGCAAGGCAGCCGGCTTTGCCGTTATCCTGCGTGTACTGTTCGTCGTCTTTGGGGCTACTGCCTGGCTCAGCCAGGACTGGGGACTATTGATTGCTGTCTTGAGCGCTATCACCATGATGGTGGGCAATGTGGTTGCCCTTTCTCAGAGCAACATCAAGCGCATGTTCGGTTATTCCAGCATTGCTCAGGCAGGCTATCTCATGGTCGGTTTAGCTGCAGTGGGCATGGCTGCTGGCTCTGATGCCCTGGGTCGCAGCGGGTTGCTATTCTTCCTCATGAGCTATACTTTCACCAACCTGGGCGCATTTATCGCCATCATCGCCATCTCCAACAAGCTCAACAGCGACCAGATCGAAGATTATACCGGCATGAGCAAGCGGGCGCCGTTATTGGCGATTGCTTTAACCCTGTGCCTGGTCTCCCTGACCGGCCTGCCGCCCACGGCCGGGCTTATCGCCAAGATTTATATCTTCAACGGCGCGGTGAACCATGGCCTGTTGTGGCTGGTCATTATCGCCGTAATCAACAGCGTTATCTCCGCTTTTTACTACTTCAGGATAGTCAAGGTGATGTGGATGGGCGCTCCTGCCTCGGAGGAGAAGGTACCTTCTACCTGGGCTCTACGCGTCGCCCTTTCTCTTTGTTGCCTCTTCGTTTTGCTGCTAGGCGTCCTGCCTGCCGGCTTCATGGGCATAGCCCAAGCTGCGGTCAAGATTTTTACAGGGTCGTAGGTCTCCTGGCAATCTTAGGTTTCCATTTTTCTAGGATAGTCTGAGGTTCTACAAATCACCATTCGGTTGATGGCAAGCCGACATTACCAATGCTACTCAGTGAGACCCAATAGGTAGCTAACATTTAGCTTAATGGGATACCCTGCAGGGCTACCCTCTGCAAATAATTGCTCAGGTGTTCTTTTTGTATTTGGATTGAGCTTAGTATCGATAGAACTCGCATTCCGATTGGCCCAGTTTTTTGGGGGGCAGGTCAGGGTACGCCAGAAATTAACCGTGAAATGAGAAGGAGGTTTGGGCATGCTTTCGGGACGAGGCTCACTTCGAGCACTTCAGGGCTGGAGAGGACTTTGGCAACGGCCTGGCAGGCATCACTGATGCCAAGTATAGCGCACACTATGACCGAATGGTGATGGTACTGCCGGCATTTGTCGGACTCAACGGCATCAGAGGTCTATTGTTACTATCTTATTGGCTATATGACCACGCAGATGTTCCCATGTATGTCAATCGGCATTAACAAACAGTCTGTTGTACGTGTGGGGGCCAACTTAAGAAGTGGTATACTTGTTGGGGGGGGGGGCGAGCAACCTACCTATCTAAACAATCTCTGTTTAATCCCCCGATGTATTGAGGTGAATCCATAAATACGATAGCGGTCATAAAAATACCATTGGTTATTTTGGCGCTTCTTATGACGGGATGCAGCTGTTCACCTTCAGTACCACCAACTCCCACTCCATCGTCTACATCTTACAACGAGATAACCTATATTATTGGAGTGAATTCCTTAACGGCTAAATTCGATAACCATGCAAAGGAATTCAACACAGGACTTGATCGTACACAGTCAAAGTACAAGTCAGCTGCAACAGAATCTGAGCAACGGCAGGCACTACAGGAAATAATTACTCACCTACAGAATTGCCACGGCTGGTTTCTCCAAGATATGAAAGAATTTGCTGCATTACGACCCCCCAACAAGTATCAAGATTTTCATGTCTTGATGAACAGTGTGTTGAGAGACTATGAAAGCGCCATGGCTGGGTTCGTTACATACTATTCCGGAAGCCTGAATGGGGGAGTACCAGACTCAACGATACTCGCCCATTCATCAGAATTGTTGCAGACAGCCAATGAAAATCTAAAACGTGCAGCCATAATGTATTCTAGACTAAAAGGACAAAAATGAATCCTTAGTATGTAGTTGGGGAACGTTGTCAAGGGATAATCGCCTAAAGATTTATTAAAGAAGGAGGTAAATCAGTGGTAAAAAGGTCAAAGCTAAATCGTATTGGCTCCGCGGGTAGGACTCGAACCTACGACCAAGCGGTTAACAGCCGCCCGCTCTACCACTGAGCTACCGCGGAATAGCTACTGGCTACATGCTGCCTTTGTTGGCAGCGGTTGATATTATAGCATCGTGTGTCTGAAGAGAACAACCAGAAGGCAATAGGCAATAGAGAAATTATCCCCTTTGAAGGCAGAGACTTAGAGGGATATTAGATGGAAGGCGGAAGTTTGACTTATGTGGTAGCTGCTAAACAGTTCGATGAGATGATAAGGCAGCATGCTCAAAGTGATATGACCAAAGATGTTATGTCCGACAACGGTTAGACAGGCCACGTTATGTTTAGTGAAAACGAGAGTAAAAAGGGCTTTTGGTAGCGCATACGGGATTCGAACCCGTGATCTCCGCCTTGAGAGGGCGGCGTCCTAAACCCCTAGACGAATGCGCCAGAAGTATGGCTGGGCACTCAGGACTCATATCGAACTTTTTACGCCCTGACTTGATTGGAAGACTGCGCGATTTACTCCGAAAATCCGAGCCATCGTCGCCCAAACCTTAGAAATTATATCAGGCAGAGGCATAAACCCACAACATACAGTTTAAGTTCTCTCAGGTGGGCTAAATTCATTCTCCGTCCCTTTTTTGCCAGTTGCACTCTAAAATAACCAATTTAGTAATGCGTACCACCAGAAGTCCTAACATACACCAGCAACAGAGTACACATCAGCGCTGATATTACGAGCTGAAGCGTCAATTGCTGTGGAGCCAGTAGCTCTGGCGACCCTGCAAAGGTGACGGGAAATGAAAAAACTGGTAATGATTGAAATAAGCATCACTACCATACCTTCATCTGGTTCTATCGTAGTACTATGAATAATGCGCTGTATTGCCGAGTAAATAATAAAGCCACCTGCTCCGAGCACCAGAATTGCTTGAATCATGGCGGCAAAACCTTCTGCTTTACCATGCCCGAAGGGATGTTCCTCATCTGCGGGGGTTACTGACCTTTTCAACGCAATAAAAGGTTCCTCATAAATCATCCACTCCTTGTCAGTGAAGTGTTTTATCCTACCAAACCTGACTAATCGCCAAAGCAAGTCCCTACAGAGCGCGCCTCTTGTATTAACGGCTCATCTGACGGGACATTCCTTGGTCCCTTGGCCACTTCCTCTAGAGGAACCTCATTAAGCGAGTTTCCTTTCACCCCTACCATATAACCGAACCTCTGGTTTATTATCATTTCGACTGCCTTGCAGCCGAGTCTTGTCGCCAACACACGATCGAAAGGTGTAGGAACTCCGGACCTTTGCAGATGCCCCAAGACCACAGTGCGAGTCTCAATACCTGAAAGTTTCTCTATTTCCGCTCCCAGGGCGAAGCCGATACCTCCCAAACGAATTGGTTCCGGGCTTTTCTTGATTACTCTTTGAACTACTACATTGCCATCTTTCGGTTTTGCCCCTTCTGCAACAACTACAATTGTGAACCTCTTGCCCCTTCTATTCCTTTCCTTCACTTTCCCAACTACCTTTTCAATGTCGTATGGAATCTCAGGAATAAGCACTACATCACCCCCGCTCGCGACACCGGCATAAAGAGCGATCCATCCTGCATTACGTCCCATCACCTCTACGATCATGACACGATGATGCGATTGTGCCGTGGTATGGAGACTATCGATACCTTCCGTGGCTATAGATACGGCAGAATCAAATCCAAAAGTAATGTCTGTCCCCCGAAGATCATTATCTATTGTCTTTGGGACTCCAATGATGGGGACACCGTCCCTGAACAACCTGTTAGCTATGTCCAGGGTACCATCACCGCCGATGCATACCAGGCAAGCTACACCCAAGTTTGCAATGTTAGTCAAAGCAACCTGGGATAAGTCATTAAATTCTGTTCTATTGCCTCTTCTTGAAGGATACTGATACGGATTTGCAGTATTTGAGGTACCAAGAATAGTGCCACCAAGCGTCAATATCCCTGACACATCATCGAAATGAAGGTCTTTATAGCAGCTGGTGATAATACCTTCATATCCATCTTTGATTCCTACAACCTCCATATCGTATTCAAGAATAGCCTTCTTGGCAACTGAACGAATAACTGCATTTATGCCCGGGCAATCTCCTCCACCGGTAAGAATCGCTATTTTGCCTTTTGTTTCCATTACTCACCTCCGTCAAGTGATGGTCAGACAGCTATTCGCTGTCCACTGTCTGTATATATGCAAATTCATTAATACCTACCATTTTCCCATAGAAAAGAGCCTCGGAAATGCCACTTTGCGGATTTCCTCAATGAGGAATAAACCACCGCTGGCCGCTATGATAATGCCCCAATCACTTAATCCAAGAGGCACTGTGTGGAAAGCTACCTGTAGAAAGGGTACATACACAACGGCAAGCTGCAACAACACGGCTATTGCAAGTGAGGCGTTCAGAACGCGGTTCTTGAATATGCCCAGTTTGAAAACCGTATGCTGATCTGAGCGGGCGCTAAATGCCATAGCCCATTCAAATGCTGCGACTGAGCAAAATGCAAGTGTTTGAGCATGCTCCAGACCCATCCTCGGCTCCGCCCAGCGGAAAATAAGAAATGAGCCTAAACCTATCAATGCTGCAACTGAGATTATGCGGATGAATAGCCCGGGGTAAATGAGACCCACACCGGGACGCCGCGGCGGTTGTTTTAATTCATCACCAAACTTAGGCTCAAACCCCAGGGGAATATCTCCAGCAGTATCAGTAACAAGGTTGATCCATAGAATCTGTACGGCGATCAACGGTGATTTGCCAACAAACAATAGAGAGAGGATCAGCACAACCAGCTCGCTGAGGTTGGTGTTCAGTGAATAGAAAAGAACATTACGCAGCCGGGCAAAAATGGCTCTACCCTCATCTACCGCCGCCACTACCGATGCAAAATTGTCGTCTGCCAGTACCATATCGGAGGCTTCTTTTGCAACGTCGGTACCGCTTATACCCATTGAAATTCCTATATCGGAAGCCTTAAGGGCGGGGGCATCATTTACTCCATCCCCAGTCATCGCAACAACGTGTCCCCGGCTCTTGAGGGCATTAACTATCCTTAGCTTGTGTAACGGTTCAATACGCGCGAAGACTGATATATCCTCTATCTCTTTTGATAGTTCCTCATCGGTTATCTTCGCAAGCTCAACTCCTGTTACCGTCCTGCCTTGGGGCAGGTCTAACTGACGGGCGATGGACTGGGCGGTAAGCTTGTTATCCCCGGTAATCATCACTACTTTAATGCCAGCCTGCTTGCATAGTTGTACAGCGCCCCTGGCTTCTTCACGAGGCGGGTCTGCCATACCTGCCAACCCGACAAATACCAGGTTGCCTTTAATTGCCTCGTCTCGGAGCTCATTCGTGTCGTATGGTAATTCAACATAAGCAAGAGCTATAACACGCAGGGCATCTTGAGCCATGCTAGCTGCAGCTGCCATAATAGCCTGTGAATCAGTTTCTCTAATAGGTACAACTGTATTACCCTTGAGCAAGCCATCGCTCATTAAAAGTAATTTCTCAGTTGCACCTTTGACATAAGCTACCGTCTTGCCATCAACTGCGTGAAGCGTAGCCATGTACATTCGCTCGCTCTCAAACGGGATCTCGTCCAGGCGGGGATATTTCTTCTCCAGATACTCTTTGTCCATTCCAGCTTTGACAGAGCTAACCACCAGAGCGCCCTCAGTTGGGTCCCCGATAATGCCGGTACCTGGACTATTTTTAGTCAACTGCGCATCGTTACAAAGTGCGCCTACCTGCAAAAGCAAACGCAGCTGTTTTTCATTTTCTGGAACTAATCGTTGGCCATTACTACGGAATTCACCTTTTGTTTCATATCCATCACCCGTTACTTCAATCATCTGCCCATCAGTATAAAGTTTTCGCACAGTCATCTGGTTCAAAGTTAGAGTCCCTGTCTTATCAGAGCAGATGACCGTAGCGGAGCCCAGGGTTTCGACAGCAACCAGCTTGCGGATGATAGCGTTGCGGCGCGCCATTGCCTTCATGCCTATCGACAGTACAACAGTCAGTACCGCCGGCAGTCCTTCAGGTATGGCTGCAACTGCGGCTGCGACTGCTAACATGAACATCTCGCCCCACTCCAGACCCTTCAGCAAACCGATGATCAGAAGCAGTCCGGTCACTCCCAGAAAAATGAAAACCAGGTAGCGGCTGAGCTTTGCGATGTTTTTCTGAAGTGGTGTCTGCTCTTGTTTTATCTCTTGAATACCGGTGGCAATCTTGCCCATCTCGGTAGACATTCCGATCGTGGCCACCATGGCAACAGCCCTACCGCTGGTGATAATGGTGCCCATATATACCATATTATCTCTGTCAGCGATCGTCACATCACCAGGAATCATAGCAGTCTGTTTATCTGAGGGCATTGATTCACCTGTAAGTGCGGACTCATTCACCTTGAGATTAGAGGCTTCTAACAGCCTGGCGTCTGCCGGCACTTTATCACCGGCTTCAAGCAGGACAATATCTCCAGGCACTAGCTCCCGAGCAGGCAATGATTCGATGTTGCCGTTTCGCCTTATCTTGGCCTTGGGCGCCGCCATCTCCATCAGAGCGCTCATGGCTTTCTCAGCCTGTGTCTCCTGGAAATATCCGATAATAGCGTTCATCAGGAGCACCCCGAATACTACTACGGCATCTATAAAATGCTGCGTTACGAGAGAAATAATTGCTGCGACTAGAAGCACATAAATAAGAGGGCTCAGGAATTGCCGGCCAAATATAAGAATAGCGGGTGGCTTTTTTACGCTCTCTAATTCATTAAGACCGCAGCGAACTAACCGCTCTTTCACCTCTTCTTTAGTGAGGCCGGAATGTTTGGAGCCGAGTTCCTGCAGTGCCTGGTCGGCGCTCAGATTATGCCAGTTTTGCATGTATTCTCTCCTTCAGGCCGTAGGCAATAAAAAAGCGAGATTGCCACGGTCTATCTTGCCGTAACGATCTCGCCACTAATTCTAAGTCATATCGGACAACCGGGAGTTTAGCTCCGTGTTGACGACTGTCCGAGCCACATATTGGCTGGCTACTCCTCGTTCAGACAATAATACCCCTTTATTAATTGATAGACAAATATATTTTACTATCTCGTAATGTAATCACCACCGATTTTTGTTGGCGGAAGCTGGCGGGAAACATAATATTTCCATGGTATTCAAAGTATAATTCGCAGGTGGACAGTTCCCGAACTCGTGTTTGAGAAGAAAAGTGGTTCCGGCCTTGCAGCAGTTGCTGGTACTGTCTCTACAGCATACGTCGTAATAACGTTACGATGGAAAGTGACCGGCGAGGCAATAGCAGGTTAGAGACAGACTTGAGTTACGGAAAGCGCTTTGGCTAACTGATATAGCCAATATGAAACTAGCGCTTAAACAGCCAATTTCTAAGAACTAGCGGAGGTATTATTGTTGTCAAAAGACTCATCAGAATCAGCGCCGAGTAGGTACTTTGATCTATGAGATTTTGGCTGAGTCCAATAAGCGCCACGATCATGGCCACTTCTCCGCGAGGCGCCATTCCTGTGCCAATTATCAGAGAATCTTTGATGCTCATGCCTTGAATTATTGCCGGGATCCCGCACCCAATGACCTTAGTAAGTATAGCAACGGCAGACAAAGCCAACACAAACCATAGCAAATTTGTGGTAACGTAATGGAGGTCCATTATGACACCCAAAGAGACAAAAAAGATAGAGGCAAATATGATCTGAAGATGTTCCGCTCCTTCTCTGAATATCTTACCACGTATCAATTTAACACCTGCAAAAGAAGCTCCTGCCAGAAATGAGCCGACTATGGCTGACAAACCCACAAATTCGGCTGCCATAGCGTAGAGAAAGGCAATCATAATTGCGAAGATGAAGATTGACTCCGGATATTTCCCTGCTATCTTTGTTCTGTCTAACCTTATTATAAGCCTACGCAGCAGTAGCTGCCCGACAAAAATACCGAGAATAATAAAACCAATTGCTTTTGCCGTCGTAACGAGAAGTGATATTGATGATATCTCTCCTGATACCACTCCCTCTGAGATTGATAAAGCTAAGAGAGCAAGGACATCGTCTATTACGGCCGCGCCAATAATTGCCTTTGCGGTCTCAGTTTGTAGCTTACCCATTTCCCTGAGTACGTTAGCAGTAATAGCAATGCTGGTTGCGGTGAGCGCCGTACCGATGAAAACGCAAGCATTGAAAGCAAAATTGAACAAACTTGCCAAGAAGAAACCGCCAAGAGCGGGTACAATAATGCCAAATAGTGCAATTACGACGTAGCGGATTTTTACTATGTCTTTGATACTGAATTCAAGACCTATAGTAAAGAGAAGAACCACGGCACCAAGATGGGCTAGAGTTGATACAAAATCGGTATATGTAACCAATCCAAGTAAGCTTGGGCCGACTACTATACCAGCTAGAATTATGCCCACTACCGCAGACTGGTTGATCCTATATGCAATCAGATAGCCAGCCAGTGCCACAAACATCAGCAGGCTCATCTGAAATTCTGTGCTCGCTAGAATCGATTCTCCGCCTGGCAAAGCCTTCTCCTTGTTTTTCTATAGATTAGATAACCCAACATCGTTTCTAAGTGATCTTGTCTACAATTACTGTCTCTGAAAAGTCAGAATCAAGCAGTGAGTGCAGTGCCAATTCAGTGAGTTATCTGTTATGTCCAACCCGGATTCAGTGCTTGATGACAGCCTCGCGGAAGAAATTCCACACGGGCTTATATTTTTCTTGCAGGCTAAAGTCATAATTCCCTAAAGCCCATATATTGACCAGGCCTTGAGTTATGCCTAGAAATGAAGTTGCCACCGCATCCAGATCTATATCATCTCTCACTAATCCCTTTTTGACTCCCTGGGACAAGATGTCTTTGATGGAATCTAAATAATTGTTAATGGCGTTCTTCATCTGCTTATTCAGCCTTTTATCACCAAGGCTAATGATTTCTGCAATAACCTGAAAAGAAACCCCTTTTCTTTGCTCAATGGAAGATAGGTGGCTTAGTATTATATCTCCAAGGGTCTCTATGGTCTTAAGCTCACCTTTGTAGTTCTTTCTTATATCACTCATTAGAGTATCGTCAATATCCTGAATCAGCAGAGACAATATATCCCTTTTACTTTTGAAATGTCGGTAAATTGCACCCTCAGTTACTCCCACTTCTTGAGCGATTCTTCTAACCGTAACGTGCTCACTGCCATGCTTAACTACAAGTTTTCGTGCAGCATCTATTATTTGTTTCTGCCTTACTGCTGAGTTTTCACGTTTCTTTTTCATGATACTAATTCACTGGGGTAATCCTAGACGAAATATTCTACCATAAAATGCCTACCATGTAGCTGTAATACCAGTTGCCAAATTCAGCGACATTTTGTATACTGTAGTAAACGATTACTTACTTATTATAGTCCTTTAGTATGGCATCTTCCATCAAGCCACGTGATCTGCCAATAGGCTGTAAGTAAGGCTATTTATAGACACTGTTCCTGATAATAGAAAACAAACGTGAGGGGGAGATGACCAGAGTATTTATAGCGGGTGGTTTTGATCCAATTCATGCGGGACACATTGATCACATCATTAAGGCTAGGAGTCTAGGAGATGAGCTAGTAGTAATATTACAAAACGATGATGCTTTGATAAATAAAAAGGGTTACTGTCTAGTACCATATTACGACAGATGCATTGTGCTAAATGCCATCAAATATGTTGACAGGGTAGTAAAAAATATAGATGAAGATGGAACTTGTGCTAAAACAATCGAGCATATCGTGACGTCAAACATAAAACTAGATATCTTTGCCAAGGGTGGCGATCGGACTCCAACAAATATGCCACAAAATGAGCTGGATATTTGTGACCGGCTGGGCATAGAAATAGTGTATGGCTGCGGTGATTTGGTGAATAGCAGCTCTAACCTTGTGGAAAAGCTACTTAGCAAATTGGGGAGCGCCAAGTGAACTGGACAAAAGAGGAACTCCATAATTTAGTCAAGACAAAACTTGTTGATCGCCAATTTGTCGTGGTTTCTAACAGGGAGCCATATGTTCATATCCTGGAAGGAAACAAGGCGTTATGTACTGTCCCAGCCAGCGGACTCACGCTTGCTCTCGATCCGGTGATGCAGGCTTCCGGCGGAACCTGGGTGGCCCACGGCAGTGGTGATGCTGACCGACAGGTAGTCGACGACAATAACAGAGTAGCCGTACCACCTGATAATCCAAGCTATACCTTGCGGCGGGTATGGCTCACCAAAGAAGAGGTAGACAGATACTATTTGGGTTTTTCAAATGAGGCGCTCTGGCCTCTATGTCATATTACATTTACACGCCCTCAATTTGATAAGGCTGACTGGGAGACCTATGTTAAGGTCAATGAGATGTTTGCCGAGGCCGTCCTGGATGAGATCGGGGGCAAGAAAGCATTTGTCTTTATTCAGGATTACCATTTGGCGCTTTTGTCCCGGCTGATAAAGACGAAGAACAAGAAGGCTGTAACTGCCCAGTTCTGGCATATCCCTTGGCCGAACCCTGAGGCATTCCGAATCTGTCCCTGGCAGGAGGAGATGCTCGATGGTTTGCTGGGTAACAACCTCATTGGTTTTCATATCGCCTATCATCGCAATAATTTTCTGGAAACCGTCAACCGGACACTGGAATGTAAGATTGATTATGAGAGATATGCGGTGTCTCGTCACGGCACAACCACGCTGGCGAGATCATTTCCCATAAGCATTGATTTCGACCGAACTGCCCGAAATGCATCCAGAGAAGAGGTCGGAACAGAGATCAAGCTAATCCGAGAACAATGGGGGATAACCGACCAGTTTATC
>DIKK01000034.1 GCA_002423605.1 Dehalococcoidia bacterium UBA5620 | reverse complement strand
TGGTAGGCCATTACCCCACCAACTAGCTAATCAGACGCAAGCCCCTCTCTAAGCGCCCGAAGGCTTTGCTGATAAACCTTACGTTTACCAGCATATGCGGTATTAGCTTGCCTTTCGGCAGGTTATTCCCCACTTAGAGGTAGATCACTTACGCGTTACTCAGCCGTTCGCCACTGTCCGATAATCCTTGCGAACCATCAAACCGTTCGACTTGCATGCATCAGGCACGCCGCTAACGTTCATTCTGAGCCAGGATCAAACTCTCTGAACTAAAAGCTTCCTTCCACTATCCAGTTGTTAATGTGCTCGCCTTCAAAGGCAAAAGATATGTTAACACAACCCAGAAGTTCTGTCAATATACAATGTACTATGCTATAATTTCCATCGAGAATAGCTATGCTCGATAGATTAAAATCAAAGCTTGAATCAATAGAGAGGCGCTACGAGGAACTGAGCCAGCTAATGGCCCAGGCAGAAATTGCTACAGACCCTTACCGTCTGCAATGCTTAGCACAAGAGCAAGCTGAAATCAAGGATATCGTGGATAAGTACAGGCAATACAAGATAACATCCAGGGCGATACAGGAAACCCAGGTTATGCTTGATGGTGCCTTAGAAGCAGATATGGTAGCCCTGGCAAAAGAAGAGATGAACAACCTAGCACAGCACCAGAACACAATCCTCCAGGCGTTGAAACTATCACTAGTGCCTAAAAATGCTAACGAAAACAGGAATGCCATTGTGGAAATCAGAGCCGGCACAGGTGGTGACGAGGCCACCCTTTTCGCCGCTGACCTCTTCCGCATGTACAGCCGTCATGCACAATCCAAAGGCTGGCAGATAGATATTATAGATAGCAGTTCCAACGAAGTTGGCGGCTTCAAGGAAATCGTCTTTGAAGTAAGCGGCAAAGGGGCTTTCAGCCGACTAAAATACGAACGGGGCGTCCACCGTGTGCAACGTGTACCTACAACAGAATCATCCGGGCGTATTCACACCTCCACTGCCACTGTTGCCGTCCTCCCCGAAGCTAGAGAAATCGACATAGTCGTCAATCCTGACGATATAAAGTTGGATTTCTTCCGTAGCGGCGGTGCCGGCGGGCAAAATGTCAATAAGGTAACAACCGCAGTCCGTATCACACATATTCCTACAGGCATCGTAGCAACTTGCCAGGATGAGCGCTCACAGCTAAGGAACAGAACCAAGGCCATGGCAGTGCTCCGCTCACGTCTCATGGATAGAGAACAAAGCAAGCAATTTAAGGCGATAACCGAGGAACGTCGTTCTCAGATAGGTAGCGCTGAGCGATCCGAAAAAATACGCACCTATAACTTTCCTCAAGATAGGGTGTCCGACCATCGCATTAACCTAACCTTACACAATCTCCCCCATATCCTAGAAGGCGAACTAGACGAACTCATCGATGCACTAGCCGCCAATGAACAGGAAAAACAACTGGAAGAAAGCCTGCCATGAACCTGGCACAAGCCCTCCAAACCTCTATCCTCGCTCTGGGTGTAAAAGGTATAGAAGATAACTATCATGAAGCTCGGCTAATGCTGCAGCATGTAGCAAATCTCTCTGCATCCGAACTTCATGCCAGGCCGGAGCAGCTCTTAACTCAGGCTGAAATAAGGCATCTTCAGCAACTGCTGGAGCGCCGTCTTCGACATGAACCTAATGCTTACCTGGTAGAGCATAAAGAGTTCTACGGAATAGATTTCTATGTCGACCATCGTGTACTGATTCCAAGACCCGAAACAGAGCTTCTGGTAGAACAAGCTCTTATGTTCGCCAAAGATTACTCGAATCAGCTCTCCTGCTCAGACCGGCCGCTTATAGTAGCTGATATCGGTACCGGCTGCGGAGCGATTGCTATCAGCATTGCTCTCAATTTGCCGCAAAGTAGAGTCTATGCCATTGACATCTCGTCGGCCGCACTTGAGGTCGCCAGGCGTAACTGTGAGCATCACAATATCATTGGCCATATCCTTCTTCTCCAGGGGGATTTAGTGGAACCTCTCCCAGAGCCAGTGGACTTATTGATAGGCAATCTGCCTTACGTGAAAGACACAGATTTATCTTGCCTGAGTCCTGAGATAACGAACTTTGAGCCTCGGCTCGCTCTGGATGGCGGCCAGGGTGGGATGCAATATATACATCGCCTAATTGCTCAGGCTGAAAGCAAAGTTTACCCCAATGGCTGCATCCTTCTGGAAATAGGAGGTGAACAGGATAATAAAGTGCTCGCTCTAGCTAAGCGTTATTTACCAAAAGCACGCTGTAAGCTTATGCCCGATTTGAATAGAATAAACAGAGTAGTCAAAATCACGCTGTAAGCTTCTTTACATATATAAAATCGAATTTGACAAACCGCATGAACTTGTCCTAAAGTAACAGCTTGGTCACCAGAGGCATTAAATTCTTAAAAGGAGGAGAATATGCCCGTAAATATGATCGTTTGTTGTAAGCAGGTGATCGATCCTGAAGCGCCACCAGCCAGTTTCAAGATCAACTCTGCCACCAACCAGGTAATCTCACCCCCAGGCGTACCACCCGTAATCAGCCCCTTTGATGAACAGGCTGTAGAAGCAGCCCTGCGAGTCAAGGACAAACTGGGCGGCAAAATCACTATTTTGAGCTTGGGTAACAACATGCTCCGTGATGTAATTAAGAAACCGCTATCTATGGGAGCCGACGAACTCATCTTACTGGAAGACGAGGCCTTTGAAGGCGGTGATAGCTGGTCCACCGCCTATGCTCTGTCCATGGCGGTTAAGAAAATAGGCCAATTCGATATTATCTTCTGCGGCCGCCAGGCAGCCGACTGGGATAACGGACAAGTCGGTTCAGGCATTGCCGAGATACTGGGAATTCCCAGCGTGACCGTAGCCAAAAAAGTAGAGGTTACTGATAGCAAGGCAACAGTAGAACGCATTATTACCGACGGTTATCAAATCATCGAGGTCACCTTGCCTGCATTAATCACCGTAAGCAACGAGCTTGGAGAAGCACGCTATGCTACCCTTAAAGGCATTATGGCAGCAGCTAAAAAGCAACCTACCATCTGGAAACCGGCAGACATTGGTGTCGAACCTTCAAAGATTGGCACTGCTGGTCGCCGGGCAAAATTAGTCAAATTATTCCAGCCCGTCAAAGAAGGCAAATGCGAGGTGGTAGGGGCAGATAGCCCCGCCGAGGCTGGCGTCAAACTGGCCCAGAGGCTGAGAGAGGCAAAGGTTATCTAACTTATATTGAATAAGAAATAGCGATAGGAGGATATAATGGCTGAACCAAAAGATGTTCTGGTTTACGGCGAAACCATAGATGGGAAGTTAGCTTCCATTACCACTGAGTTACTGGGTTGTGCCCGGAGGCTTGCTGACGAACTGAAGGAAGGAGTTTCCTGCATATTACTTGGAAGCAAGTTAGGCGAAGCGCCGCAAAGCGCCATAGCTTACGGCGCAGACAAGGTATATATAGCCGAAGACCAGTTACTGGCTGAGTACCAGAATGACTCTTATGTTGCTGTAATGGAAAAGGCAATCAAGGAGATATCACCGAGGGTTGTGCTCTTGGGGCAAACTGCAGCAGGGCGTGACTTGGCACCCAGGTTAGCTTTCAGATTGGGCGTAATCGCTGGAATGGATGCCCTCGATCTAAACATTGACCCCAGCACCAAACTGCTGCAGCAGACACGCTCGGTGTACGGAGGTAACGCGCGTGCTACCTTCGTCTCGGAGGCTTACCCTCAGATAACCACAGTCAGACAGAAAGCGATGACTCCGCTAGCACCTGATGCCAGCAGAAAAGGAGAAATCGTGCCCTTTAAAGCCGAACTAGATGTCGCCAAGATAAGAACAAAAATAATACAAACAGTAAAAGAGGAAGTGGCTGGTATCAAGCTTGAAGATGCACAGATAATTGTAAGCGGCGGGCGTGGTATCGGTGGCCCAGATGGCTTCAAACAGCTAGAGGAACTGGCAAAGGCACTGAAAGCAGCAGTTGGATCTTCCAGACCACCTTGCGACAACGGTTGGGTACCTGACACTATGCAGGTTGGTCTCACCGGTAAGATTGTCTCGCCTGAGCTTTACTTTGCAGTAGGCATCTCCGGATCAAGTCAGCATCTGGCTGGATGCTCTGGCTCCAAGACTATAGTCGCCATCAATAAGGACCCCGAGGCGAATATATTTAAGGAAGCCCGCTTTGGCGTCGTGGGTGACTGGAAGCAGGTTATACCGGCCCTAACCCAGAAGGTAAAGGAACTCCTAGCTAGTTAGTAAATCCCCCAACCCTCCCCCTTAAAAAGGGGACTAAGGGAGATTTCAAATACCAGTCTTATTTACTTACTGGCTGGCTTTCTTCTGCGCTGTTATTTTCTGTGCAATAGGCGCTGGCACCTCTTCATAATGGCTGAACGTCGTTTTGAAAATGCCGCGCCCTTGTGTTAATGACCGCAGATCAGTAGCATACCTCAATACCTCTGATAGCGGCACTTGTGCTTCGATGGTATTCAGGCCGCCGGACGGATTCATCCCCATAACCCGCGCCCGCTTGGAATTAAGGTCGCCAATTATATCACCGATGAAATTATCGGGGGCAGTGACAGTTAAACTCACAATCGGCTCCAATAGCACAGGCTGTGCCTGTTCCAGGCCCTTCTTCAGAGCCTGAGCGGCAGCGATCTTAAACGCCATTTCCGAGGAGTCTACAGGATGAGAGCTGCCGTCAAAAAGGGTCACTCTGACATCAACCAGTGGATATCCAGCTAGAACGCCCTCAAGCCTGCCCTCGTTTACCCCCTTCTCCACCGCAGGGATATAATTCCTGGGTACCGCACCACCTACTACCTTCTCCATAAACTCAAAACCGGTGCCCCTGGGCAATGGCTCCAGTTCCAGAAGGACATGCCCGTACTGTCCATGACCACCTGTCTGCTTCTTGTGCTTGTATTCAGCTTGAGTCGAGGTACTAATTGTCTCTTTATAGGGCACTTTGGGCAATTCCAGCATGACCTCCACGCCAAACTTGCCATTTAGCTTCTCTGCAGCAACTTCAAGATGCGTCTCCCCCATACCACCAAGGAGTATTTCGCCCACATCAGGGTCCCGATGCACCCTCAACGTCAAATCCTCTTCGCAGAGCTTGGATAACGCCGAACCCATCTTATCAAGGTCAGCTCTCGATTTCGGCAATATCGCCTTATTCAATATCGGCTCAGGGAATTTAATAGGAGTCAGCTTCAGCAGATGTTCTTTCACACCAAGCATGTCTCCTGTAGTAGTAGAAGCCAACTTAGCCACAACACCAATATCTCCGGCCGTCAGCTTATCCACCGCTTCTTGAGTTTTGCCACGTATCACAAAAAGCTGCCCTATGCGCTCTACCACATTCTTAATTACATTCCAGGCTTGAGAGTTACTGGACACGGTGCCGGAATAAACACGGAGATAGCTCAATCTACCGGCACGAGGGTCGCTGCTGGTTTTAAATACCATGGCAGCTAGCGGCGAACCAGAAACCGGTTCTATTTTTTCTTCAGCTCCGCTGGTAGCATTGGTAGCTACTACTGTACCTTTATCTATAGGTGAAGGTAAATAGTCATGGATAGCATCCATGAGCGAGGTAACAGCGATATTGCTCAGGGCACAACCGGGCAGCACCGGCACCACCTTGCCCAGTAAGATAGCCTGCTTCAGACAACGGTAAATATCATCCTGAGCGATCTCGGCACCATCCAGGTATTTTGACAGAAGCTCATCGTCAACTTCCACTATGGCTTCAATCAACTTCTCCCGGTGTAAATCAATCTCATCCTGCATAGCCGCAGGCACTTCGGCCTCTTTCGATGGGGTGCCAATATAAGCCTTCCTGGTTATTATATCCACTACACCCTGGAAGCTTTTCTGTGCGCCTATAGGTAACTGGATAGGCAGGCACTTATTCCCGATCTTGTTTTGGATATCGCCCAAAGTCCGAGAAAAGTTGGCATTCTCCCGGTCCATCTTGTTCATTAAAATAAGAGCAGGTAACTTCGCTTCGTCAACGTAATCCCACACCTGCTGGGTACCCACCTCTACTCCGGAAGAAGCGCAAACCACAATGACCGCACCTTCGCTCACAGCCAACCCAGCCTTGACCTCACCCACGAAATCAGGATAGCCCGGGGTATCTATTATATTAAACTTGGTATCCTTCCACTGGCAAGGGAGCACAGATAAACTGATGCTTATATGGCGCTTTATCTCATCGGGTTCAAAGTCAGATGTCGTGGTTCCATCATTGACAATGCCCAAACGTGTGATAGCCCCGGCATCAAACAACATCGCCTCCGCCAAGGATGTCTTACCAGCGCCTGAGTGAGAAAGCAGGACTACGTTGCGGATTTTATCCGATTCAAAATGGTGCACGTGTTCACCTCAATCTAGTTTGATTTTCTCTTCGGAAGTATCCACCATTGTATCAACGTCAGGTTCTGAACGTCAAGCTGTATACGTTTATCGCACCAATAAACCTATACTTTCACCTTGTGTTATAATATCCAGCATAATTTTCATCCTCGGAACAATTCTCAGGTTATCATCATATGAAACTAAGCAGAGAAGAGGTAAAGCACATCGGACTGCTGGCCAGATTGGGCCTGAGCGAAGCTGATATCGAAACGTTCAGGCACCAGCTCTCCGACATCCTGGAGAACTTTGAGATACTCAAATATGTTGATACCAGCGGCCTGCCACCTACCACCCAGACCCTCGCCCTGCAAAACGTATTCAGGCCCGATGAACCGAAGCCATCTTGTCTGGCAGAAGAAATCCTGGATAATGCTCCGCAGCAAGATAGCAACTCCTTCAAAACGAGGGCAGTTCTGGAATAAGTCATGGATAACTTGCACCAGCTTACTATCACCGAAGCACACCAGCTTCTTAAACAGAAAAAAATCTCCTCGGTGGAACTGACCAAGGCTAGCCTGGCGCGCCTGGCAAAGGTAGAGGAAAAAGTCCATGCCTGCGTCACTATCAGCCAGGATATGGCGCTAAAACAAGCTGCAGAAGCAGACAAGATTATAAGCAACAGTGAAATTGAGCCTTTAACCGGCATCCCAGTCATTATAAAAGATAATATGTGCACCAGGGGCGTTAAGACCACTTGCGCCTCTAGGATGCTGGAGGATTTCATTCCGCCTTACGATGCCACGGTTATACAGAAACTGAAGGCCCAGAACATGGTGATGCTGGGCAAGGCCAACATGGATGAGTTCGCCATGGGCTCGTCCACGGAAAACTCCGCCTTGTTTCCCACACATAATCCATGGAATCTCGATTGCGTCCCTGGCGGCAGCAGCGGTGGCTCAGCAGTGGCTGTAGCCGCCGACGAAGCCATCTATGCTCTTGGTTCGGATACAGGTGGCAGCATTCGCCAACCCGCCGGTTTCTGCAGCGTAGTCGGTATGAAACCAACTTATGGCAGGGTAAGCCGCTTCGGATTAGTCGCCTTTGCCAGTTCCCTTGACCAGATAGGCCCTATAACTAAAACGGTTACTGATTGCACCCTGGTACTGAACGCTATCTCCGGACACGACCCCAGAGATTCGACGTCAGCCCCTTATCCTGTTCCCGAATATACTAAAGCGCTGATTCCAGACCTCAAGAACTTGCGCCTGGGCATTCCCAGAGAGTACTTCGTCGAGGGGATGCAAAAAGAAATCAGAACCAGCGTCGAGACAGCCATACGTAAGCTGGAAGAACTGGGGGCAGAGGTCGACTGGGAAGTCTCCCTGCCCAACACCAAATATGCCCTGGCCGCGTACTACATACTGGCTCCCTCCGAGGCATCGGCTAACCTCGCCCGTTATGATGGAGTAAAATACGGCTTCTCTTACCAGGACACCAACAATATGTGGGAGGCGATGGAAAAGACAAGGCAGTTTGGCTTCGGGGCTGAGGTTAAACGCAGAATCATGCTGGGGACATACGCCCTGTCTGCCGGCTACTACGACGCCTACTACTTGAAGGCGCAAAAGGTGCGCACCTTGATTAAACAAGAGTTTGATCAGTCTTTTGAGAAATACGATGCCCTGATTACACCCACATCGCCCACGGTGCCCTTTAAGCTGGGAGAAAAAGTAGATGACCCTGTGCAAATGTACTTAAGCGATGTCTGCACCTTGCCTATAAACATCGCCGGCGTTCCCGCTATGACAGTGCCCGCTGGTTTCGCTGACGGCCTACCCATCGGTATGCAAATTATAGGCAGGCACTTCAACGAAGAAACGATTCTCCGCATCGCCTTTGCCTATGAGCAGGCTACCGAATGGCACAAGAGAAAACCGGCACTTTAGCGGCGACGCAAGTAAAGGAGGAGAAGCTCCGCTGGCTTTGCTATAATGAGACATAGGACTCAGAGTGGTTACCCGTTCACAGTTGAGGAGGATAATATGAAACAAGAAAACACCATGCAAATCTTTGAAGCATTGGAAAAAGACGCCCGCCTCACCCACGCTCAGCTTTCCGCCATGACCGGCATCCCGGAAGCCGAGGTAGAGAAAACAGTCAAGAAGGCAGAAAAAGACAGGGTTATCTTGAAATACAAGACTGCCATCGACTGGGCTAAACTGGGCGAGGAGCAGGTATGGGCGCTGGTTGAAGTCAAGGTTGCCCCCCAGCGTGACGTGGGCTTCGACTCTATAGCAGAGCGTATCTATAAATTCCCCCAGGCACACTCTGTGTACCTGGCATCTGGCACTTACGATGTGGCTATACTGGTAAGCGGCAAGACCATGCAGGAAGTCGCCGTCTTCGTATCAGAAAAGCTGGCGCCTCTGGATACTGTTCAAAGCACGGTAACCCACTTCATCCTCAAAAGGTACAAGGAAGATGGCGAGATACTGGGTGGCGGCGAAGGATTAAAACGCCTGCCTATAACCCCGTAGTAAAACCCTTTCATGCTCCGTAATCTGGAGGGATACGTGTCTAAACTTCATCCCAGAAAACTCAAGACATCTAAAAACTGTATATCGGGTAAGGTGCAGGAACTGCCACCTTCGGGCATCAGGAAGTTCTTCGACCTCATTGCCTCCATGGAAGGCGTTATCTCCCTGGGAGTAGGAGAGCCTGACTATACCACGCCCTGGCATATCAGGGAAGCTGCGATTTATGCGCTGGAAAAGGGCTATACCATGTACACCTCCAACAGCGGCTTACCTGAGCTAAGACAGGCGTTGTCAGGCTATCTTATATCTCACGATGGCTTAAGCTACAACCCCACCGATGAAATCCTGATTACCGTCGGCGTCAGCGAAGGACTTGACCTGGTAATGAGAGCTATCCTTGAGCCTGGCGACGAGGTTATAATGCCCGATCCCTGTTATGTAGCTTATCCTGCCAGCGTTTATCTGGCTGATGGGATACCGGTACGCGTGCCCACCAATGAAGAGAACGCCTTCAAAATCAAGGCTGAAGACATTGAGAAACTGATCACCGACAGAACCAGGGCAATCCTCATCGGCTATCCTGCCAATCCCACCGGTGCCGTTATCCCCAAAGAAGAGTTAAAACAGCTCGCCGAGCTAGTGCAAGAGCACGACCTGCTGGTAATCTCCGATGAGGTCTACGGACAGCTCGTCTACGGCGTAGAGCACACCTGTTTTGCTACACTGCCCGGCATGAAAGAACGTACTATCCTGCTTAATGGCTTTTCCAAGGCTTATGCCATGACCGGTTGGCGCATTGGCTATGCTGCCGCCCAGACTGACATTATCAAAGCCATGAACAAGATTCACCAGTATACTATGCTCTGCGCTCCTATTATGAGCCAGATGGCAGCCATCGAAGCTCTGAAGGGGGCTGGCAAAGAAGTACAGGAGATGGTCAGAGACTACGACCAGCGTCGCCGGGTCATGGTCAAAGGATTTAGAGACATCGGGCTATCCTGTTTTGAGCCTAAGGGTGCTTTCTACGCCTTCCCTTCCATCAAGGTCACCGGCATGACCTCGGAGGAGTTTTCCGAAAAGCTGCTGTTTGAAGAAAAGGTAGCCGTCGTCCCCGGCACCGCCTTCGGCCAGTGCGGCGAAGGCTACATCCGCTGCTGCTATGCCACATCCTTACCAGAAATCGAAGAAGCCCTGAAACGTATGGGCAAGTTCATCAAACGCAATCGCCCAGGATAAAGCGATGGTTGGCAAAATCAACAGCAGTTATCATGTTTTGCCAATTTGATTTCACGTATATCTCAGGGGGTCTATTCTTTGAATGTCTCGTAGCACACAATCTCATCGAGAGATTTTCGTATTTTTGGTCTTCCCGTATGCTTTGGGAAACCCAGGGGCATTATAGTGACAACCCGGAAGTTCCCTGGGACGTTCAGTATTTCTCTAGCCTTTTCCTGTGAAAAGGCGCCGATCCAACAAGTTCCGAGTCCCTCATCTACCGCAGCGAGAGTCATGTGGTCCACGGCGATAGCTAAATCTACAGCATAAGCTGGAATCCCACAGCTCATGACATGCTCCGGCATAGTAGCCACAGCCGCAATGACTACAGGTGCCGCTGCTAACTGAGGTTGTCCTGCTGCTGCCCGTGACAGTTCCCTGCGCTTCTTAGCTTCTCTCACGACTATAAACTTCCATTCCTGCCTGTTACTAGCCGACGGAGCCAGGCGGGCAGCTTCGAGAACTTTGAGTATTTTCTCCTCCGGCACAGGCTTATCCTCATAATCCCGAACACTCTCTCTTTTCCTGATTGCGTCCTCAAGTTCCATTCTCACTCCTCCTATCATTTCTGGGCATGAGAAAATAATATCACGATTATCACATCGCTATGAGGCAAGAACAAGACAATAAGATAAACACACTTTATGGCTGTTTGTTAAGGATGGATTTATAAACTTCGACCTATATGAATGAGGACATACATAAGCTACACAACTTCGGGCTTATGTATGTCCTCAAGGTCAAGTCAACTATTATTTGACTTAGTTTCTGCTATTGCTGAATGAATAGTTAGCTGAACCACCACTCTGTTGTTTCTTAGCTCTTCGGCACTCAACACAACGCTTGGGTTCGTTGGTGAAACCTTTAGATGCGAAGAATTCTTGCTCCCCAGAAGTAAAGGTAAAGGTAGTCCCACAATCGGAACACTGGATCGATTTATCTTCGAAACTCATAGATGACCTCCTCTTTTAAAATAGTTGGTTAGAGTTATGGTCACCAGAAACTTGAAAAAATCTAAAAGGATCTAGGCAAGTGAGAAGCAACTTAAACTAAAAACCACCTCTATGAGTATACACCAAATGAAGCGCAATTGCAAACGATGCACAGGCTTGCCTGCTATCCATACCTCTTCAGCTTACTTTGGTGGTTGATTTTCGGCTTTTCGCCTTCTCGCTTCCTGATCTTCGGTTATTGCCTGTTCTCTAGCCAGATCAGTTTTTCTTCTTGCCTGCCCTCTGGCTAGTCGCGCAGGTTCTTCCGCAATGTGCTTTTCGTTACGCTTGACCTCTTTTGCTGCTTGCTCTTTTTGAATTGCTTGTTCTCTAACCAGATCAGTTTTTCTTCTTGCCTGCTCTCTGGCAAGCCGCGTAGCTTCTTCCGCAATACGCTTCTCGTTACGCCTGGCCTCTTTCGCTGATTGCGCTTTCTGGTCTTTCATTGTCTCCTACCTCCAAACATTAGATAATCGTGAAACCAATTATGAATCACTATAAAGTTGGGTTAAGTTTACGAAACTCCTGTCCATTCTACAATATTTTCACCGGATGCACTTTTTGCCGAAAAGTTTAGTTCTTGACAGGCGCCTCCAGTTAATTTAGAGTGTTGTTATGTCGTTGCAGCTCATCCATCAATACCGCACAAAGGTTGAGAAACTCATCCAGTATAGCGGCTCCAGAAACGAAACTGCCATCCGCTCTGCTTTCCAGACTTTGCTGGAACAATATTGCATCGATAAGAATCTCTTGCTTGTCCCCGAACTAGAATACAGAACAAAATATAACACCGCCGTCAACCCCGATGCTACTTTGAAGGATGCCTTACGTCAGGATTGGGGTTATTGGGAAAGCAAAGACACCTTCGATTCACTCGATAATGAAATCCGGAGCAAGATTGAAAAAGGGTATCCAACCACAAATATACTTTTTGAGGATAGCCAGACTGCCGTTCTTATCCAAAACGGTACGGAGGTAAGCCGGGCAGACTTCAAAAACCCGAATGGCCTCCATGCCATAATCACGGAGTTTGTTAGCTATGAACCGAGAGAGGTTCAAACATTCCGTGAAGCTATTGAGAAATTCAAGGCGGATTTGCCCGACCTTGTTACTGAATTACGTCAGCTCATTGAAAAGTGACCTGCCCCCCAAAAATCAGGCC
>DIKK01000033.1:16606-28823 GCA_002423605.1 Dehalococcoidia bacterium UBA5620 | reverse complement strand
ACATGCCCGGACGCTTGCGCACCGCCTCCAGTCCGTCCAAGATGCGGATATCCTCAGCGCTGTAGCTTTCAGCCCCGTCATGATTATTGTTTTTGTTATTGATTTCTGCTGACATAGTTACCAGTCTCCAAACATACGCAAACAGATTCGTAAGTGAGCATCAGTGAAAGTAAAAAGCAGACATGGCGCTAATCCCACATTTAGTGCCGCCGAGGGCAATCTGTACTAGGGATTGCATTATCTACTATTTTACCACAACCGGAGCGGTAAATTCAAAATCATTAGTGCTAAGTATTTCTTGAGAAGTTAAATAGAATATAAGTAAAAATGCAGTGCGAAATTTGAGTTCACAGTTTATGGCCTCGCATGCCCTGTTCTTGAACAGTAGTAGTGTCGTGCCCAGCCTCTTTGGTAGGTGGGAGGCTGGCATCTATGTTCTCCGTCCAGCTCGATTCTCAGTAGACCTTCAGAGGGATATCTACCATAGCGCTCCCATGCCGTCTCAGCAGCAAAAGCCATTGTTGCCCCTATGTCATCTCTGGTCAGTGAATGGTATGCTTTGAGTATTCCCTTTCGGACTTCAGGGGAAAATTGAAATCAGATTTGTTGTATCTTTACCAACTCGATTTCAAAGGTCAGGTCTTTCCCGGCAAGAGGATGGTTACCGTCTACGCTAATGGTGGTATCAGTAACTTTGGTGACAACGACTGCAACGATGCTGCCATCATTTCTTTTCGACTGCAACTGCTGACCTACCTGCGGGGTTACGCCACTGGCAAGCTGGGTTCGTGGTATTTCCGCTGTCAACTCGGGGCGGTATGGGCCATAGGCTTCTTCGGCTGGGATAGTAACTGTTTTCTTTTCTCCTACCTTCATACCTAGGACAGCTTTTTCAAACCCGGGGATCATTTGGCCTGCGCCTAGCTTGAACTCCAGAGGTTCGCGCCCCACCGATGAATCAAAAACGGTGCCGTCTGCCAATTTCCCAGTATAGTTTACCTGCACGGTATCGCCATTTTTAGCTTGGGCTGCAGTATTGCCGGCATTGCATCCTGTCATTATTGCTCCTACTATCAATATTGCTGCTATAACGATGTAACTGCTTTTCAACACGCTAACCTCCGATCTTTCGTAAGCCCTTGGCAACAAGGCAAATCTAGTAAATAGGATTGTATTATAGGTGCAAGGCTTCTATTAAGTCAAAAAGTATATATGCCCATGTCGGGAAACATCTTATTGCATTCTGGATCAGGAATATTATAGAATATGCCTCGCACTGCTAGGCCTTTAGCGCAGAAGAAAGTAGGCAACACATGGAGTAAAGGGACAAATGGTAAGAATTGTTACCGATAGTGTGGCTGACCTACCATCTGATATTATCCAGGAACTGGAAATAACTGTGATACCCTTGTATGTCCACTTCGGTAACGAGACCTATAAAGACAGGATGGAGCTGGCTGGCTACGATTTTTACCATAGGTTGGAGAGTAGTCTTATATTGCCCACAACCTCTGCCCCTAGCCCTGGCGCCTTTGCCAAAGTCTTCGATGAGCTAGCGACAAAGCATACCGAGATTATGGGTATATTCTTGGCGCGGAAGCTGAGTGCCACCTATGACGCAGCAGTACAGGGTGTAAAGCTGATGAAGAGAAAATGCCAGGTTGAACTTGTGGATTCTACGCTGGCAGTGATGGGGCAGGGATTATTGGTTATGGAGGTGGCCAAGAAGGCTCTTGCTGGCGCCAGTCTGGATGAACTCGCCAGCATTATCTCAAGAAGCATTCCGCGTATATATGTACGGGTAACCCTCGATACCCTCAAATATTTAGCCAGGGGGGGGCGCATCGGCAAAGCACAGGCTATGCTGGGATCTATGCTCAATATAAATCCTATCCTTGGCATTAAAAATGGGGAGGTTTTTCCTTCTACCATGACCCGCTCCAGAGCTAAGGCAGTAGATTGGCTCTACGGGTTTGCAGCCAAGTTCCATAAGGTAAAGGCATTGGCTGTGGAATATGGCAACAATGTAGCTGAAGCCAAAGCCTTGGCCAAGCGTTTGACTTCCATATTCCCACAAGTCCCGCTTTACCTGTCAAATGTTAGTCCGGTGATAGGCACGCATGCAGGTCCTAATGTTTTAGCGATAACTATTCTTGAAGAAGACTAAAATCACCGTATTTGTAAAATAGGGAATTTTACTGTACAATACGTACACGTTTCAGTTTAGGTTGTTAATGCTTCTTTGAATCTTTGCAGATCTACAGTATTGCATGGCCCGAACTCTAACAAGAATTTAGATAAGAGGAGGTCATCCAATAAGTTTTCAGGATAAGCCAATTCATTGCTCTGCTTGCGGGACTATTTTACACTCAGCGCTGAGGACCAAGGGATTTTCCAGTCTTGGAGTTTCAGTAGTGCCATTTGAATTTCGTAGCGGTAGACCTGTGCATTGCAGCGATTGCTACCGCAAAGTGAGGCAGAGCAGGTGAGGCTGTTTCCAAATAATTGGAGTATGTATGCGTTCAGCGCTTGTGGTTTGAACATGTTTCTAAATAAAATTTTGGCAAAAGGGGTGTAACTGTGAATATCTATGTAGGCAACTTGTCATACGACGTGACCGAAGCAGAATTGCGAGAGGAATTCGCGGCTTTTGGAGGAGTCTCTTCTGCAAGCATCGTAAAAGACAAGTATAGTGGTCAATCCAAGGGGTTCGGGTTTGTGGAAATGCCGGTGTTGTCTGAAGGTCAGGCTGCGATTAAAGGCCTTGATGGAAAGATGCTAAAGGACCGGAAGCTTACTGTGAATGGGGCTCGGCCTCGCTCTGAAAGTGGAGGTGGCTATGGAGGTGGCTATAGTGGAGGTAGTGGAGGTAGGGGTGGCAAAGGTAGCAGCGGCGGCAGGGGTGGCTTCGGTGGTGGCGGAAGAGGGCGAAGATAGAGAGTTTCCCTTCATCCGTTTCTGCCTAAGACGCAAAACTATACTCATTCCTTAGGGTTATTCAGGGCGCTGGTGATAAAGCGTAGGCTAGGGATAACCAAGAGTTAATTATGAACATTTATGTGGGTAACCTTCCTCTCGATGTGACTGAAGATGAGCTACGACGAGAATTCATAGTTTTTGGGCAGGTGATGTCTGTAACAATTATGGATCATAAGTATAGCTGTGGCGGCGAATCCAGGGGATATGGGTTTGTTGAGATGCTATCTAAATCTGAGGGAGAAGCTGCCATTAACAGCCTTAAAGGGAAAGCACTCAATGGTCAGGGAATCGAAGTCATTGCGGCTCTTCCCCTCTCACCCAGAAGAGAAACGAGTACTTTTCATAACAACAGAGGTAGGCGGGTTAGGAGCCAGAAAAGAGCCTCTGCTTAATCCGGCTATTCTATTTTCCGAGAACAAGTAATTCACCATATTTTATAAGGAGTTTTAATGAGTTTCGAAACCTTTAATTTGCATCCCAGCATTATGGCCGGTGTGCAGGCGCTGGGATATGTCAGGCCCACACCAATCCAGGTTAAATCTATCCCACCAATTATGCAGGGCCGTGACCTCATCGGTCTGGCCCAGACAGGAACAGGCAAAACCGCCGCTTTCGTGTTGCCGATACTGCATCGGCTGCTGCGAAGCCCACGGGGTCAGGTCCGTGCTCTCATCATCTCGCCTACCCGCGAATTGGCTGAGCAGACATGCGATACTATCAATTTATTAGCACAACAAACAGATTTGCGGAGTATCTCCGTCTACGGTGGGGTGAATATGAATCAACAGATTTCCAAGTTGCGTAGCGGGGTTGAAATCGTCGTTGCCTGTCCTGGCCGCTTGCTTGACCATTTATGGCAGGGCACAATCGACTTATCGTATGTGGAAGTCATGGTAATCGACGAGACAGATAGAATGTTTGACATGGGCTTCTTGCCTGACATCCGAAGTATTTTGAAATGTGTGCTGCAGGAGCGGCAGACACTTCTTTTCTCGGCTACCATGCCCGATGATATCCGACGTTTGGTGCGTGACATACTTCATGATCCGGTTACAGTACAAATCGGTCGCGCAGCTCCGGCAATCACAGTATCGCATGCACTGTATCCCGTTAAACCACACCTCAAAACCGCACTGCTGGTGGAACTCTTGCGGCGCACAGAAGCAGAGTCGGTGCTTGTCTTTACACGGACCAAGCACCGTGCCGAACGCATCGCACAGCAACTGAAGAGAAAGGGTTATAGCGTAGCCTCGTTGCAGGGGAATATGTCTCAGAATGGGCGGCAGGCCGCACTTGATGGCTTCCGCGATGGCTCGTTTAAGATATTGGTAGCCACCGATATTGTCGCTCGCGGCATCGATGTTCTGAGCATTTCACACGTTATTAATTACGATATGCCCGAGAGCACAGATGCCTACACTCATCGCATTGGGCGTACCGGACGGGTTGACAAAACCGGCGATGCCTTCACATTGGTAACAACTGAAGACACGGCTATGGTGCATGCTATCGAGCAGATTCTCAACACAAAACTGGAGCGCCGCACGCTGCAGGGTTTTGACTACACGATGCCTGCACCAAGCAGGGAAGACATCCGCCTGCCACGCCAGCTACAACGGGGCAGGGTGTACACCAAGCGTGCTGTGGCAACCAATAGCCGTACGCTGAGGTAACAGATAGCTAATTCCCTCTTATCACATGATCAAGATGAGGGGAACGATGATTGCTATCAGCCCTGTGACTACTACCACCAGAAGAAATAGATTGTATCTGGTGTTGTAGTTACCAAGAAGAGAAGCATCATAGTAACCGTCGACACCTTGATCTTTGTACATCTTAAGCAATCCAGTTACTAGTTTGATTCTCGTCTGTTTACCTTTCAACAACCCAATTTCTACAACAAAGTTGACGACGATCACCAGAATGACGAAGGTGAAGAACACGACCCATGTGGTAGCTTCCCTATCTGATCCACTGGCAACCGCAGAATTTATGCCCAAAGCTATAAGGTTAAGAAAAATAGCAGTGAGAATAAAAATCGTATCTGTGCGCGTATTCTGCTGGAGCTCGGCAATGATATGCTCATGCACTCGTTGAATCATGTATGCCCTCCTATCCTAAAGTACCGCAAAATCGAGTTACCTGTCCTCGGCTCACCAACGAGATTCTACGTTTTGGTCAACCAATAGTCAAGAAGTGCTTACTAAAGGGTCTACACTTTTAAGTGTGACGGATTTTAGGAGGTGTTTACTCTGGAGAAGGAGGTGGTTATATCCCGAGAGATATCCTAGATGTATGCTTGAGCCTTGGTAAATCTTCATGGCTAGGTTGCTCTAGCTTAGCCTATTCAAATGGAACGCCGGGATTGCTCCCAGCTTCTCTTCAAGAGGAGCTTGCTCCACAAGCGTGGAAAATAAAGTCTCTAATTGCTTATATTAGGCTAACGTCACATGATTTTGAAACAATGCCTAATTTTAATGAGGAAGCCCAAAAGCCAGAAACTCTGGCTTTTGGGCTTCAAAGCTATAACCTAGCTTTATCTGTTGACTTTGACTCTATTGTAGCAGTCGCTGCAATAGACTGGTCGGTCAAGGCGTGGTTCAAATGGCACTTGTGTATCTTTGCCACACTGAGCGCATGTTGCTGGGAACATCTGCCGTGACCTGTCTCCGTAGCTACGGTTGCCATTACTTTGTGCTTTCCTTGCCTGACGGCAGGTAGGACATCGTTTTGGTTCATTGGTGTAGCCTCGTGACGCAAACAGCTCTTGTTCCTGCACACCGAAGGTGAAACTAGTTCCACAATCGGCACACTGGATTGTTTTGTCTTCGAAACTCATCAGATAACCTCCTTTTTATTTAGTTGGCTAGAGTTGCGGTCATCTGACGACTGGATAAATTTGAAGGGTAACATGTAATTTACTTAGTGTACAGTAACCTGAACTTAAACCACTGTACGTAGTATAAGGCTAATGAAAACAATAAGCAAATTATGCGCTGTAGCCCGTGATATATTGTGTACCATATCCCGATTTTGAGAGATAAAAGGATCGCTGACGATGTGGATCATGACACGGTTTGTCATCTTTGCTCTAAGCGGCAGCCAAGCATGGAACAGGCGAAGGAAAGGGATGTTTGAAGAAGACTCTCTGTGATAGGAGTATATCGGCCCAGCTTCTTCAGCATCACCGCCCACGTCATCTCGCGTATCTCCCTGTTTCTAGGGGGAACGCCCGGCATCTCCTATCAAATTAATGACAACTAACATGTATTGTAATATGAAAATCGCCCCGCCCGCTAGTTGCTGGGTTGAAAAATTAGCTCTATACTTGTGCTTATGGCTGGCAGCAAGATACTCGTCGTTGAGGACGACCAGAACCTGCTGGATGTTCTGGAATACAATCTCAAGCAAGAGGGACACGAAGTGTTCAAGGCCGCTGACGGCGTTCAAGCTCTGGAAACGGCACGAAGCAGTAACCCCGACCTTGTAATCCTCGATATCATGCTGCCTAAGTTGAGCGGCTTTGAAGTATGCCGCATCTTGCGCAAAGAGACGACAGTGCCCATCCTGATGCTCACCGCTAAGAGCGAAGAGGTGGACAAAATAGTTGGCCTGGAAATCGGCGCCGATGATTATGTGACCAAGCCCTTCAGCATGAGAGAGCTGCTTGCCCGCATCAGAGCCATGCTGCGCCGAACGGAGATGGCAGAACAAAAGCCTTTGAGCAAAGAGACGTTCTATAGGGTTGGCAAGCTTGCAATCAACACAGGCCGTCGTCAGGCTACGCTTGATGGTGAAGTGCTGGACCTGGCACCTAAGGAATTCGAGCTATTGGCTTTTCTGGCGGAAAACAAGGGGCTGGTCTTTAACCGTGCCCAGCTTCTGAAAAAGATATGGGGCTACGATTATGTAGGAAATACCAGAACAATAGATGTCCACGTCCGATGGCTCAGGCAGAAGATAGAAGCTGTGCCTGGGGAGCCAAAGCGCCTCATCACAGTCAGGGGCGGCGGATATAAGCTGGAAGGTTAGGGTGTTTAGCAGAATTCAGTGGCGGATAGTGATCCTCTTTATCCTGCTCATCCTGGGCAGCATGGGTATTCTAGGCATTTACCTGGTCAATTTCATCAGGGATACCCAGATTGACAGCTTACGCTCCCAGCTTGAGCAAGACGCCAGGCTGGTCGCTGAGGCTGCTCTACCCGCCCTGTCCGACACCACAAAAGTGGATAATGTCGCGGTTTTGGCCAGGGAATTTGGCAAGAAAATCAATGTCAGGGTGACCATCGTCGCACCATCCGGCGTCGTGCTCGGCGACTCCGAACAAGACCCTTCGATTATGGGAAATCATGCTGCCCGACCCGAAGTAGTGGATGCTATTAAGTCTGGGATTGGAGATAGCGTGTACTATATTAAAATCACAGGCCAGCGTATGATGTACGTCGCCGTGCCCATAGCCAGTCAGGGGCAAATTATGGGAGTAGCCAGTGTCGGCCTGTCGTTGGCAACTATCGAGAGCTCATTAAATCGAGTGACTACCACCATTGTCTTATCTATAGTTATAATCATTATCCTGGCCATTATCGCTGCGACACTGATTGCCAGGGCTATCACCCGGCCATTAAGACAGCTAACCAGGGCAGCACAAAAAATCGCCGCGGGTGAACTCGACCAGCACATCAATCTGCGAGCAAGCGGTGAGGCGGGCCAGATTGCGCAGGCCTTCAATGAAATGTCCTTGAAGCTTAGAGAGAGAGTCAAGGGTATATCGGATGAGAGAAACAAATTGGTGGCGGTGCTTTCCAGCATGGCCGATGGCGTTATCATGACGGATACCGAGCGCATAATAGTGATGACAAACCGCGCAGCCCGAAGACTGTTCAACCTTCCGGAAGATAAAATAGGCCAGCGCCTGATACACGGTGTTCACGATTACGAGATAGACCAGGTGGTGCAATTATGCTTGAATACGTCCCAGGAGCACACGATGCAGGTAGAGTTCGGCCCTGATAAGCGGTTCCTCCGGGTCATAGCCGTGCCACTTGGTAATGCGAAACTAACCGGTGCCCTGCTGCTGCTTCAGGACCTTACCGAGCTGCGTAGCCTGCAAACCATGAGACGAGAGCTTGTGGGCAACGTATCACACGAGCTGCGAACACCGCTTGCTGCCATCAAGGCAATGGTAGAGACGTTGCAAAATGGGGCTGTTAGCGATATAGAGGTTGCCACGGATTTCCTGTCCCGCATTGATGCCGAAGTAGATAAAATGACACATATGGTTGGGGAACTGACCGAGCTTTCACGTATTGAGACTGGACAGGCCAGACTGAATCTGGAGCTGACGGATATCAACCAGCTTGTGATAGAGGCCACCATCAGGTTGATGCCACAAGCGGGAAGACAACAGGTTGCCCTGCTGACAAAGCTCTACCCCGAATTGCCCTTGGTTGGCATTGATAGAGAACAAATCCAGCAGGTGATACTGAATCTGGCGCATAACGCAATCAAATTTACACCAGCCGGCGGCAGGATAACGGTATCAACTGAAATTCAACAAGATTCGGTAATTATTAGCATTGTTGACACAGGGATAGGTATCTCCAAAGAAGACCTGCCTCATGTATTCGAACGCTTCTACAAAGCGGACAAAGCACGCTCTGGAGGCGGCACGGGATTAGGATTGGCAATCGCCAGACACATCATCCAGGCACATGGTGGCAGCATCCAGGTCAGTAGCCAGGAAGGTGAAGGCTCTACTTTCAGCTTCCGCCTGCCTCTCAGGGCAAACTAACACGAGCCTCGCCAAACTTTAACCAAACCTTAACAATGCCTTAAACCCCTCTTAAATTTCCTTTGTTATACTTTCTCCAGGAGGTTAATAAAATGACTAGTAGATTTAGACACTCAGCGCTAATAATGGCAGTGCTGCTTATGGCCATATTGGTTACAGCAGGTTGCAGCAGCGCGCCAACAACAGGAGGGGCAAATGAGCTATCCGGTTCCATCAAAATCATCGGCTCAAACACCGTGACTCCCCTCGCCACCGTTTGGGCAGAGGACTTCATGAAGGTTCAACCCAAGGTCAGTATTGCCGTCAGCGGCCCCGGCTCTGGACCGGGCATAGCGGCACTGATTGACAGCACCGCCGATATCTGCCAAGCTTCGCGGGCAATAACTGCTAAGGAAATTGACCAGGCGAAGGCAAAGGGCGTGAATCCCTACGAAATCCAGGTAGCCAGCGATGGCCTCTCCGTAGTGGTGCACCCCTCCAATCCGATATCCGATATCACCATCGCCCAGCTTTCAGGCATCTATACCGGCAAGATAACCAACTGGAAAGAGGTCGGCGGCAAGGATGCCTCCATCGTGGCTCTATCTAGAGATACTAACTCAGGCACCCACGTCTTCTTCAAAGAGCACGTGGTGCAGATGGCAGTACTTCCCACCGCGGATAAGAAGCTGGAGTATGGGCCAAAGGTGCTGATGCTGCCCTCCACTGAGGAAGGGGTATCGGAGACAGCCAAGAACCCAAATGCCATCTTCTACCCTGGGTTGGGTTACGTGAGCGATAAGGTGAAGGTGCTTGGTATCAAGAAAACGGCTAACGATTCCGCCATATTGCCCAGCGTGAAGACTGTGCTTGACGGCACCTATCCCGTATCCCGACCACTGCTGTTTTATACCAATGGTGCTCCTACCGGTGCCAGCAAAGCCTTCGTAGACTACTGTCTATCATCGGAAGGCCAGAAGAGGGTAATTGAAGTAGGCTATGTGCCACTGGCTCAAAAGTAGTAAAATAATACGGATAAAAGTGGCTGTAAGGGGATTTCCTATAGGAAATCCCCTTACAGAGTTTGTTTATGGCTATGATACAGCAGACATCCCCCGGCGCAACAGCCACCGAAACGCCAGCAGCTAAAACCTTGCGTGGGCGATTGCGCATTAGCGAGAAACTGGTTGAGGGTGGTATTTGGCTGGCAGGCATAATATCCATAGTTGTCCTGCTAGGCGTATTTTTCCTGCTGCTGAAGGAAGGTTTACCAACATTCACACATACCTCACCCGGGGAGTTTTTCTTTGGTGACAAGTGGTATCCTATTTCTGAGCCGCCGCGCTTTGGCACCTTGCCGTTTCTAGTATCAACACTCATGGTTACCATCATCTCTACGGTTATCGCTGTGCCAATAGGCATAGGCTGTGCCGCTTATCTGTCCGAGGTGGCACCACCAAAGGTGAGGGAAACGTTGAAGCCCATTATTGAACTGCTGGCCGGATTTCCATCGGTAGTCATGGGGCTTATCGGGCTGTTGCTTATTTCCCCGGCAGTACAAAGTATGTTTAATCTGAACACTGGCCTCTGCGGCCTGACAGCCAGCATCATGCTTGCCTTTATGAGCTTGCCGGTCATAGTAAGCGTTTCCGAAGATGCGCTAAGTGTCGTTCCTGATGAGTTCCGGCAGGCATCCTACGCGCTGGGCACCACTAAATGGGAGACAATATGGCATGTCTGTATTCCGGCGGCGCTTTCCGGCATTGCCGCCGCCGTCATGCTCGGTGTGGGGCGTGCCATAGGCGAGACAATGACTGTGCTCATGGTAGCCGGTGGCGCTCTGGCTGTGCCGATTTCGCCAGCAGATCCCATGACACCCATGACAGCAGCCATCGCCTCCGGCATAGGCAACGCTGTACGCGGTGGGCTGCAATATCAGGCGCTATTTGCCATCGGCTTGGTCTTATTTATCATGACATTGATAGTCAATCTATTTGCCGACAGAGTGCTTGAGCGCGAAAAACGCAAGTTCGCCAGGGTATGAAATGAAAACTTCGTCACGACTCGTATCACAGCGCTTTGCCTTCGGGGCACTTATCACAGCCACCGTTATCGTAGTGCTCCCTGTTCTGCTCATCATCGCCTATATGCTTATTAATGGCGCCGGAGCTATAACTTGGGATTTCCTTACCCAGCCACCATCCCAGGCGGGCAAAGCTGGAGGTATCTTCCCGGCTATTGTGGGCACATTCTACCTCATGTTGGGAACCCTCATTTTCGCGTTGCCGATAGGCGTGCTGGCTGGAATCTACCTCAGCGAATATGCTAGGGACAATTGGCTCACCAAGCTCATCAATATGGCTATCCTCAACCTTGCCGGAGTACCCAGCATCGTCTTCGGGCTTTTTGGGCTGGGGCTATTCGTCCTGGCGCTGAGGTTCGGCATGTCATTGCTGGCTGCCAGCCTAACGCTGGCCTGCCAGGCCCTGGCAATGACTATCACCACTTCTAGAGAAGCCATAATGGCAGTGCCTCGGGAGTACCGAGAAGGCAGTTTAGCTATAGGTGTAACTAAATGGCAGACGACAAGGCATGTCGTCTTGCCTCAAGCCCTGCCTGGCATCATCACAGGAGCAATACTGGCCATGAGCCGCGCCGCCGGGGAAACAGCCCCGATACTCGTGGTGGGCGCTGCCTTTTTCCTGCCTAAGCTGCCCACATCTCTTTTCGACCAGTTTATGGCCCTGCCTTATCACCTCTATACCGTATCGGCACACGTCCCGGGCATGTCCAAGAGCACAATCTGGGGCGTCGCCCTAGTTCTACTAGCTGTGGTGTTATCATTCAACATCCTGGCCACACTGATTAGGTTACGAAGCCGCCAACGGAGAACATAGCCTATGAATATCAACTATACAGTGCAGAGCAACAGAGTAGCCCAAGCAGAAAAGGTAAAACTCAGAACAGAAGAGGTGAATCTGTATTATGGTACCTTCCAGGCGCTCAGAGACATCTCGCTAGAAATACCTGAACGCGCCATTACCTCGGTGATAGGTCCATCGGGGTGTGGCAAGTCATCTTTTCTCCGTCTGTTTAATCGTATGAACGAGCTTATCCCCGGCGCCAGTGTAGAAGGGCGAGTGGAGCTTGATGGTATATTTATCTACGAAAAAAACGTTGATGTGGTAGAGTTGAGAAAAAAGGTGGGCATGGTATTCCAGAAGCCTAACCCCTTCCCTATGTCTATATTTGAAAACGTGGCTTTTGGACCACGGCGGCATGGCATAAACAATCGTAGCCAGCTTGAGGGCATTGTGGAAAAGAGTCTGCGCCAAGCAGCGCTGTGGGACGAGGTTAAAGACAAGCTGGAACAATCCGGGCTTGCTTTATCGGGCGGCCAGCAGCAAAGATTGTGCATCGCTCGTGTGTTGGCGGTGGAGCCGGAAGTCATCCTGATGGACGAACCCT
>DIKK01000033.1:0-16545 GCA_002423605.1 Dehalococcoidia bacterium UBA5620 | reverse complement strand
ACATGCAGCAGGCGGCACGGGTCTCCGACATGGCAGCATTCTTGATGATGGAAAAGGATAGAGCCGGCGTATTGGTAGAATATGGCGCAACGTCCCAGGTATTCACTAACCCCAGAGATAAACGCACAGAGGATTATATCACTGGCCGATTTGGGTAAACGTCAAGAGGAGGCTTTAGCTATGGATATAAGGACAGCTTTTCACAAACAACTGCGAGAAATCCAGGATGAAGTGCTGGCTATGGGCAGTATGGTGGAGAAGGCCATTGCACGCTCCATGGAAGCGCTCAAAAAGAGGGATCTGGAGCTAGCTCGCCAGGTAATCGCTGACGACAAAAAGATAAACGCCAAGAGGTTTGAGTTAGAGGAAAAATGCATCCAGCTTATTGCTACTCAACAGCCCATGGCCAGCGACCTGCGTACCATTATTTGCGTCTTCAGCATCCTGACTGAGCTAGAACGAATCGGAGATTATGCTGAGGGCACAGCTAAAATTGCAATTATGATAGGGGATGAACCCCCGCTGAAGCCGCTTATTGACCTGCCCCGTATGGCGGAAAAGACAGCCGATATGCTGCACCGCAGCCTGAATGCCTTCACTAACAACGATGCCGAAGCCGCCAGGCAAATTGCTGCTGAAGATGACGAGATAGACAACCTATATGACCAGGTTTTCCGCGAGCTGCTCATCTTCATGGCGGAAGACCCCAGAACCATCACCAGGGCCACCAGGCTCATCTGGGTAGCACACAACCTGGAGCGCAGCGCTGACAGAGTGACTAATATCTGTGAGCGCGTGGTCTTTGGTGCCACCGGTAAAATGGAGGAGATAGGAGCTTCAAAGTATTAGCACTCGTGATTTCTGGACATGTCCAGAAATCATGTTAATCTCCTTTTATGGCTAGGATAACTAAACTCGCTATTTTTAGAGTGGGATTTTATTTTTACTGACCTAGAATGTAAATTCTAGCGTTTGGACTGAGCATAGCAGTCGCTGCAATACACAGGCCGTCCCTCGCGAGGCTCAAAAGGCACCTGCGCCTCTTTACCACAAGAAGCACATATTGCAGTATGCATCTCCCGCGGGCCACCAGCGCCGCCTCGGGAATCGCGCTGCCTCCTGGACTGCCGGCAAGCGGGACAACGCTTGGGCTCATTGGTGAAGCCCTTGCTCGCGTAGAATTCTTGCTCCGAGGCATCGAAAGTAAAATCCGCGCCGCATTCGGCACATTGTAGGGTCTTGTCCACGTATCCCATGGAAGACCTCCCTTTTTAAGTATTCCGGTTACAGGTTGGTCCGCCATGGCCTAGGTAAAGATGAGAAATTGCGCATGTATGGAAATGCCAACTAAAACCGTTCTGAAAGAGTATTGCATAGAAAAAAAGGCTTGTCAAGATGGTTGATGGTTGTCGGGACTGATTTTTACAGTCTGCTCTCCTGCGCTACTTGCCTCGTGTCCACTCGCCCAAGTCCAGCGTTGATACAGGAGCCTTGCGCTTCCGTATAAGAAAGTACATGCCCACCCCTAAGGCTATCCAGCCGATGCCCAACCAGCGGCTGTAAGTTTGCGTAAGCACCAAAACTATCCAGACAAAGGCGGTTACACCCATCCCCAGAATAGCGCTGAGCGGGAGTATGTGCCCCTTCACTCTGATACCCATGCCGATCTTGAAAGGGCGCTCCGATTCGGGGTATTTACCACGCAGTTTCAGAATAGACAGGTGAGCCAGGAAATAAGTCAGCGCTGCGCCGAAAGCGTACAGGGCTCCCAGGTTGGTAAAGGCCTTCGGAGCAAAAAAGCCAGGAATGAGTAGAATAATCGAGATAACCGAAAAGAATACGATAGCCACCCAGGGTGTCATAGTTCGAGGGTGCACAGTAGCCAGAACTTTGGGTACTAGGCCCTGCCTGCCTAAGAAATAGGTGACCCGGGAGATACCTAGCAAACCTGCGTTAGTGGCGATAAGCAAGATGGAAGCTGCCAGCAACCCTACCAGCGCCGGAAGCACGGTGCGCAACCCCTGAAGTATCCAGACAAAGATAATCTGAAGCTCAACACCGGAAAACCAGCCAGCCGCCAGCTCTTGAGGTCTAATAGCCTTGGAAAGGTTAAACACAATACCAGCCACGGGGTCATGCGCCCATTTTGTAGCCAGCTCGATGGGAGACATGGTGGAAAGCCCCACGGTGGCGATGCCGGCGAAAATAACCAACACTGTGATTGCTGTAAGAATGAGAGCTATGGGTGATTTCTTGGTGGGCTGCCTGGTCTCCTCCGCCAGCTGGGATATGGTTTCCACGCCAGTATAAGCCACAGCGGCTAAAGCTATGCCCACAAATAGATTCTCCCAGCTTGGCCAGTAGAGCGTGATATGAGTATGAAGCGTGCTGAAGTTGAACACTAGCAGCGCGCCCAGCACCACTATCAATATCTGAACTGCCAGGTCCAGAATCGCTGCCGATATATTAATGATGGAAGCCTCTCTGACACCGACCACGTTGACAATCATGAGAATGAAGATGATAGCCATGGACATCATAGTACCAGCAGCAGGGGACTCTTTGAGTATCGGCCAAAAATGTCCCAAATATGGTGGAATAGTATAAGCAGAGATGGCTATGGTAGCGATATAAGTCAGGATAAGCGCCCATCCGCTAAAGAAAGCCCAAAAATCCCCAAAGGCATGGCGAGCAAAGCTGGCGGAGCCCCCGGCCTCGGGAAACATAGAGATACCTTCAGCATAAGTGAGTGCCACAAATATAAAGGCGATTCCTGCAATGGCTAAGGCCAATGGTGTCGCGCCCAGGGCCACAGCGCCCACAATGCCTAATGCATAGTAGATGGAGGAGCCAACATCGCCATAGCCCGCAGCATAAAGCGCAGGTATACCGAGGGCACGCTTGAGATGGGAGACACGGAGCCGAGTCCTGCGGACAACCTTATCGCCTAGTTTGGGATGCCATTGACTATTATTCAACTGTGATATCTGATGCTCGCTTTATAGCTAGTGACATAACTGGCAGATTGTATTCCAAGTTTTTCCCCTTGTCAATTATTTTCACAAAAGGTGAGGGGAATAATTCTGATGATGTGAGAGACGCTCTAGTCCAGACATGTTACCTCCGAAGGCGGCCGTGGCTGCAGGTCAAACCGAATCCCAGCCTCTTTGAACAGGTCTAGGAAGGCATTATCGGCATACTTGCCGAAGGTGACAAACCGCTTTATCTTGGCATTAGCTAACATCTTGGCGCAGAGTATGCACGGAGTGTGCGTCACATATACCGTGGCTCCCTCCAGGCTTACCCCGTGCAGCGATGCCTGAATAATAGCATTCTGCTCGGCATGGATGCCCCGGCAAATCTCATGTCTGGTACCGGATGGTATCTTGAGTTCGTCCCTGAGGCAGCCAAGTTCCAGGCAATCCTTTAAGCCTGCGGCAGCGCCATTGTAGCCCGTAGACAGTATCTGTTTATCCTTCACCGCCACCGCTCCAACGTGATGTCTGAGGCACGTGGAGCGCTCCGCCACCACAGAGGCTATTTTAAGAAAATATTCATCGATATTCGGCCTGGCTGTTTTCTTCATCGCAAAGCGGAGATGACCTTCTCCGTCTCCTTACTCAAGGCTTTCAGGGAAGAATCATTTATAATGGTGAAGTCGGCCATGGCGATAGGCCCACCCTTGTTGGCGTTCTCTATCTCGGCGATATCACGGCTGGCAGCTTCTAAAGCAGTCAATGGCCTGACCCTTCTTCTTCCCAGCCTCTCATACCGTACTTTCGGCGAAGCCCACACCGCGACTACATGAAATTCAGTACCATACTTGTCTTTGAGCAGACTGTATTCCTCCCAGGAATACAGTCCATCCACGACCACGTTAGATGATTTCAGCAAAACTTCAATCTTGGGCAAGTTAAGCTTAGCATAGGCGGCCATGCCGTGCTCTTTTCTCAGCCCCTGCCTGACGAGGCGCTCGTTCTCCTCATTCAAAGCCAGCCCTCTCCTCTTCACCTCCTCGTCGGTGACATCGCCGAACCGCACCTGCTTATAGCCATGTTTCTCAAATAACTTAGCCACTTCCGATTTGCCCGAACCCGCCATACCCACAATGGATACCACTTTCATGTTAATAGTTATGTCATTATAGGTAAAAAGTGCTGCTTAAGCAATTAGAATCTTTCTCCCCCCAATGCTATAATTATCTCAACCTCGGAGATAGCTTTAGCTAGGTCAAACCTCTCCAAAAAACGCTGCAAACATGTAGGAGGATTTAACAATGCGAACAACCATCGCCGCTAAGCTCGCTGTCATGGCATTGCTAATCGCCGTGCTGGCTGCTAATATCGGTTGCGATACTGTCAGGGGTGGCGCTGATATATATATTGAGGGCGTGAGCATCACCTCGGTATCCATCGAAGGGAAGCCGGTCACCGGCCTGCCATCGCAAAAAGTCGACCTTCTGCTTAAGGTTGGTACCAATAAAGTAACCGTGAGCCAATCTGGCGGCAATACTATCCTCAAATGCAGCCCCTCCGGCGCTACTATAACCAGCGGACCCGATGGCATAATCTTTACTGGCGTTGCCGCCGACAAGGTTGAAATCCTTTGGCAATCAACGGGAACTGGCCAATAGTTGCACAACCTGATGGATATCCTATCTGACCTCAATCCGGCTCAGAAGCAGGCCGTGGAAACCATCGAGGGGCCGCTGCTCATCATAGCCGGCCCTGGCAGCGGCAAGACCAGAGTCATTACCCAACGTATCGCCTACATGGTAAAGGTATGCGGCGTAAAACCGCACTGCGTCATGGCAGTCACCTTCACCAACAAAGCTGCTCGCGAGATGCGGGAAAGGCTGGAGAAGCTTCTGGGGCGCACCGTGGAGAATCTGACGCTGGGCACCTTCCATGCCATCTGCGCTGGCATCCTGCGCCGCGACGGCAATGCCATTGGGCTCGACCCAAAATTCGTCATCTACGATGATGATGACCAGATAAACCTGATAAAGCAGAGCATGCTGGAGCTGCAAATTGACCCCAAGCAGTACGCCCCCAGAGCCATCCAGTCAGCTATCGACTTCGCCAAAAGCCAACTGCTCACACCGGCGGACTACGCGGGGCAAAACCATAGCTATTTCGAGGAAATTGTCCAGCGTGTCTATGAGCGTTACCAGCAATTGCTGACCCAGAACCACGGTGTTGATTTCGACGACCTGCTGATGAAGACAGTCAAGCTCTTTGAGTTCCATCCCGATGTTTTAGCTCGATATCAGTCACGCTACCTGCATATACTGGTCGATGAGTTTCAGGACACAAACATTACCCAATACACGCTGGTGAAGCTGCTCGCCGGCAAATACCGCAATATCTGCGTGGTCGGTGACCCTGACCAGTCCATCTACTCTTGGCGATTCGCCGATATACGCAACATCCTTAGCTTTGAAAAAGACTTCCCTGATGCCAAGGTTGTCTTGCTGGAGCAGAACTATCGTTCCACCAAAACGATACTGGAAGTAGCCTCCAACCTCATCTCAGCCAACTCAAGTCGCAAACCCAAGGAGCTATGGACGGAGAACGAAGAAGGCGCTCCTGTATCCATTGTCCCCACTTACAGCGAAAGCGAGGAGGCGCAGTTTGTCATTAACGAGATAGAAAAGCTGGCGGGCGAAAATGTGGTCAGCCACGGCGGTTGTGCCATAATGTATCGGGTCAATGCCCAGTCACGCGCTCTGGAAGAAGCGTTCATGCGCTACGGTGTGCCCTACAAGCTCATCGGCGGCACCCGCTTCTACCAGCGGCGGGAGATCAAAGACGTCATAGCCTATTTGCGGCTTATCCATAATCCCAGCGACAGTATCAGTCTCAGCCGCATTATAAACGTTCCCGTCAGGGGCATCGGCCAGCGCACCTTAGCCGAGCTATCAGCCTGGGCAAAAAATCAGAGCCTGCTACTCTACTCAGCGCTTAAGCTGATATCCGAGAAGAAAGGCCCACCCCTACAGCCTCGCGCCAGCTATGCCCTGACCGGTTTTGTTAATCTCGTTGACGAGCTAATCAGCAAAAGTGCAGAGTTGAACCTTACAGCTCTGCTGGATGAGATATTGGAGAAGTCGGGGTACAAGACATACGTCCTGAGCGAAGAGGACGGTGAAGACCGCTGGGAAAACATCATGGAGCTGTACACTGTAGCCAAAGAATATAACGGGCTAGAACCTGGCGAGGCGCTCACCGCCTTCCTGGAGAAGGTGGCATTGGTATCCGACGTGGATGACCTGGAAGAGCAACCGGATGTGGTCACACTGATCACTTTACACCAGGCTAAAGGGCTGGAATTTCCTGTGGTCTTCATCGTGGGCATGGAAGAAGGCCTGCTGCCACATCGAAGGTCAATGGATGACCATGAAGAGCTAGAGGAGGAACGCCGGCTATGCTACGTGGGCATCACCCGTGCCAAACAACGCGTCTACCTGTTGCATGCCTACCGCCGCAGCCTGTTCGGCAATAGCGGAGCCAGCGAGCGCTCCCGTTTCCTTGGAGAAATCGCTCCGCATCTGGTGACTACCAATAGCCTGTTGGAAGAACAGAAAGATGATGATTTCACGCCGGTAACTGCCCTTTTCGCCAAATCGAAACCTCCCCAAAAACCGCTAGTCGTGCTCGAGTTGAAAGCCGGTGACCAGGTGAACCACAAAATATTCGGTCAGGGCGTGGTAGTAAGTTGCTCCCCAAACAGAGGCGACCACGAGGTAACCGTAAACTTCGATGGAGTCGGCACCAAGCGCCTTCTGCTCAGCCTTGCTCCCTTAGAAAAAATCGCATAAAGTTAGGGATTTCAGGGCAAAACCTATTGACAGAATGCGAACGCTTGCAATACATTGATATAGAGAATATGCTGCATCTAGGTGTTTCGAGAAGCTCATACAGAGAGCAGGAGACAGATAGATGATGAAAACAAACAATGATACTAAAATCATCTTTTCTATAAGTGAAGATGATGTACAAACTGAGGCAATGGAACGAATTGGAAGAAGACTTACTGAGGAAGAAATGTTTATTGCAGCAAAGGGTTTGGAGTGGGGTATGCTAACAGGAATTCACATAATCTATAAGACAATACTAACAGAAATGATAATAGGACAATGAACCCAACTGTGAAGAGTCTAATCCCTTCTGATTTGCTAGCAAATCAGTTTCTTAATAGGGCAAAGGAGTTTCAAGCAAATATCGAATTGATAAAGGTCCTCAAATCAAGGACTTATAGAATTGGTGAGGCTAATGTTTTAGTCCGCGCTTCATCTGAGGGCAATAGGAGATATTTCTTCGGTATTAACTACATTACAGTTGAAGATATTGCTAATCTTGACAATCCATTTATCGCCTTTATATGTGGCTCAATAGATAGAGTAGTAGTTATTCCAGCCAAAATCTTATTTTAACACTTGCCAAAAATTAGCCGTGACAGAAATGGTGAATATAAAATCAATATCGACAGAGATTTAAACATAGTTTTGGCAGGAAGAAACAATCGAATTGACTGCAGTAACTTTATAAATAAGTGGGAACTGCTGTTATCTCCACCGGTTATAGAGGAAGAAGGCAGAAATACCGTTGAAGAGAGTTTACATTCCGTTTTACAGGGCCGTTTGATTGAAATAGGAAACATCAGAGGGTTCGAAACTTTCTGCCCGAATAAAACAAAAACTTTTAATGAGAAAAGGCTCGATGAGATTACCACTCTAACTACCTGTCCAGAATTACAGTTTTCTGATTACAATCTTTTAAGACAGATTGACGTGCTCTGGTTCAAAAATAGGGGGAATAACTTTATCCCTGAAGATGCTTTTGAAGTTGAAATTTCCACAGGTGTTTGGAGTGGCGTTGGGAGGATGGCTACACTAATCGATTATTTAAATGTTGGATTGTACGTTATTTCTAATGATCCAAGAAAATTCAAACAGGTGGTTTCGTCTTTTCCCGAGACTGCGAAAAGGTATAGGTTTGTAGCAAATGATTTGCTGGGGGAGCTTTATTCTGCCGAAATAAATCTTAAAGAACTTCGTATAGATATTGGTCTATGAAATTTCATACGAAATTACTCGGTGGTCGTTTGGCGTTGTATTCCACTTTTCATTCCTTAACAGCTCTTAGCCACCAAAATGCTTTGTGAACCAGTTGGATGCCAGCTGGGCTACTTCCTCTAAGGTTCCCGGTTCTTCAAAAAGATGCGTTGCACCGGGGATAACGACAAGCTCCTTTTCTGCTCCGAGTTGGTCATAAGCTCGCTGGTTCAGACCGATGACCACATCGTCTTCGCCGCCCACAATGAGAAGCGTGGGCGCTTTGACCAAAGACAGCGCCGACTTGGCGAGGTCGGGACGCCCTCCACGTGACACGATGGCCTTAATTTTGGGCCGTTCCGCAGCAGCGACAATAGCTACGGCGGCTCCTGTGCTGGCGCCAAAATAGCCAACATTGAAATTCATGGTGCTCGCATTCTTTGAAAGCCAATCGGTCGCTCCTACCAGCCGGCTTGCCAGCAGCGATATATCGAACCTGAGGCGCGCAGTCAGGTCATCCTCGGCCTCTTCCTTGGCTGTTAAGAGGTCGGGCAATAAAGTGGCCAATCCTGCCTTGTTTAATGCCCGTGCTACGTAGAGGTTTCGAGGACTATTTCTACTGCTACCACTGCCATGAGCGAAAATCACCATGCCTCGCGCCTTGGGCGGGATATGGAGATATCCCTCAAGGGTTACGGCTCCAATGCTCAACTGTACTGCGCGCTGTTCCATTCTGCCCTTATCTACCGCACGTTCTCTCATTAAGCCATCATTCGAAATCTAGTAAATGGCTTAAGGCTATACTTGTCATGCGATAATAGCGACACGGCAAGTATATCAAGGAAAATAGAAATGTCCAAGGAGGATAGAAAGACATTGCTCAAACGTAACTGGTGGAGTGACCGGGTAATATTATCCCCGATACTGACATCAGGAGTTCCTGAAGTTTCCTCGAACAGCTCGACAAGGAAGTGCCAGGCTTATCCTATGGACTTCGATCGAGGGGCTGGAGGTGGCTAAGAGTGGGGGTCTCAGGATACCCGAAGCCCTAAGATTGTATCTGGCGCACAGTGTCAACCTCCACGCCCGCCGCTTCCAGCACCGATTTGATGCGCTGGCATTCGCTCCAGCAAAAGCGTACCGCAATGCCGCAATCGCTGGAGAGCTCACGAGGTGTAGGTATCAGCTTGATAGCGCACCCCTCTTTAATCAGCAGCTTCTCAGCCCGCATGGCAGAGGATGTTGTGTGAAACAAGACCACTCCGTACGTCATGAAATTACCTTCTGTAGTGCAGCCACCGCCGTGCTAATGTCGTCTTTGCTGGTGAAGGCACCGGTCGCCAGCCTCACCGTTCCCTGGGGGAAGGTGCCTACCGTCTTATGTGCCGCCGGTGCGCAGTGCAGCCCAACACGGCACATAATGCCGAACTCTTCATCCAAGCTGAGGCCGATGTCCGAGACCGTCTTATGGGCAGCGGTGATAGACACGATGGCGGTTGACCTGCTTGCATCCAGCGTCCCGTGTACCTTGATGCCCGGTATATTACACAGACCGGTGATAAGCACGCGAGTTAGTTCTTCTTCCTGAGCTCGGATTGCCTCTATGCCTCTTTCCATAATCCAGTCTATGCCGGCTCCTAGACCGGCAATTCCAATAACATTAGGTGTGCCACTTTCGAACTTGTCAGGTAGCTCGTTGGGCTGTTCTTCCAGTGCTGATTGACTGCCTGTGCCGCCGCGCATCAGCGGTTCCATCAGCGAGGCATCAACCTTGTCGCCGATAATAAGGCCGCCGCTGCCTGTAGGTCCCAGCAACCCCTTGTGCCCGGTGAATGCCAGCAGGTCAACACCCATCGCCTGCACATCTACAGGTATAGACCCTGCGGTCTGTGCTGCATCTACCAGCAGCAAAGCGCCAGCCCTGTGAGCAATGGATGCAACCTGGGCAACAGGTAATATGGTTCCCACCACGTTGCTGGCGTGATTGACAACCACCAGACGTGTATTATTCTTCACTGCCCTGGCAACATCGCTGACATCAAGGCTGCCATCGGAGGCGCAGGGGACAACACTTAGCTTGAGGCCTCGTTTTTCCAGACTCCGCAATGGTCGCATCACTGCGTTGTGCTCCATGGAACTGGTGACAACGTGGTCGCCTGGTTTCAACAGCCCAGCAAGGGCTATATTTATGGCGTGTGTGGCATTGCTGGTGAAAATGACCCTCAAGGGGTCCCGTACGTGAAAAAAGCTGGCGAGCTTTTCCCGCGTTTCGTACATCACCTGCGCTGCGGCAATGGATAGCCTGTGACCGGAGCGGCCGGGGTTACCCCCGGCACGCTCCAGGACGTCCGCCATCGCCTTTAAGACCCCAGGCGGTTTGGGCCACGACGTGGCAGCATTGTCCAGATATATCATTTTTTCAGTACGATCCGGTAGCTGCCTTCAGGCTGCTGCTCTATAGCCACCTTCCAGCCGGAACTTGTAGCTGCACGTGAAACGTTGTCCCGCGCAGTGCTGGTATCCACCAGGACTTCTACTGTTCCTTTACCTGCCTTTTGCAGAGCCTGATGTGTCAGCATTACAGGCTGGGGACATGAGAGCCCACGGGCATCTATTGTTTTTATCTCGCTCATAGTTATCCTCCTTATGCCTTTGCCTCTCGCATAGTCAACCCGAGAACTATGCATATTGCCAGTCCCACCAGCACTGCTGCCGGCCCGAAGGCACCCGGTCCAGCCGTTGAGCTGGCCATGGTGAAGTTATGGGCGAATCCGGCGCCTACAATCATGCCGATGACAAATATGGCGGCATCGCCATCACCCTCGCCGGAGAGAAAGAGTTGCCGCCCGGGGCAACCACCGGCCAGTGTGAATGCCAGCCCTGCCAACACCATGCCCCCAAAGTTCCACCACTCATTGGTCTGAGCCACCGGCTGGTTTTCGAATCCGGAGTGGAATTGTCCCAGGACTAGGTTGGTAATGAAGGCAACTACAATCAAAGCAATCACACCGTTCAGCAGGTGTGAATCACGCGTCATCACCATATCCCGTACCGCGCCCACGGTGCAGAAGCGGCTACGTTGCGCCAGAAAGCCGATGACTAGTCCAACGACTATGGCAATGATCCAGGGAGCGTGCTGGCTGCCCGGCCCCTTTTCGGAGAAGAATATTGGGCCGGTGAGATTGCCGCTGGCATCCCGCCCGAACTGTGGAGCAGCCAGTAGCAGCACAAGTAAGGTCACCATCACGGCGGGCATTATCCAGCCCAATGCTTTAGGCGCTGAACGGCTACGGCCAAGGCTGAACCCCGTGCGCAGGAAAACGATGCCCAGGCCGATGCCGCCTATTAATCCCAGGATGCCGAAAATGGCGGTCCAATCACCGCCGGCGAGGCGCAGATAAGCGCGCCAGGGGCATCCCAAAAACACCAGGGCGCCGAAGACGGCAAACATGCCCAAAAAGAAACGTACAATCGGAGCCGAACCAGTGCGCGGCTTGAACTCGCGGAAGATGAGGGCGGCAACGAGTGCACCCAAGAGACAACCGATGATTTCGGGCCGGATATATTGCACCGCGCTGGCGCGATGTAAGCCCAGCGCCCCTGCGATATCACGGTCGAAGCAGACCATGCAGATGCCCATATTGCCGGGATTGCCCATTCTGACCAGCAAAGGTGCCAGGACACCAACGATAGCGCCGGTGAGGATAGGTCCCCAGCGGGATGTAAGAAACCTTGAAACAGATGACATTTAAACTCCTTTCGTTATTTATTATGCCCTGCCCCGGGAAAATAACGAAAGGAGACTCGGGGCGCGTCAGCCGAGCATAGTCATGGGAGCAACGTTATTTTCCCGGGTAGCAGAATGTGATAGATGCAACACGCGCATCATGCCTGAATAGGCTCAGGTTCTGCGGTTGAGAACAACCATAACGTTACCCCCCTTTCTTTTTTCGCTTGGCCGATTCGGCCAGCCACTATTATATACTTGGCGATTCCCTATAAGCAACATCACCGGAATAGTCCCTGAATCCCTGGTATGGCTTCTAGCTACGGCGGCGTATGCCTTATACTTCAATGCGCTTGTGTACTGAATCTATAAGGTAGATTATTCGGATGTCTCCCACCCTAACCCGATATATAGCGTCGTAGAGAGCTTCTCGTGTCCACTACCCAATTTAGCACTAAGTTTTCCATTATCTATTACTATGAACTTGCACTGTTATTCTGAACCCCGCCCAAAGCGGGTTAAGAATCTCGCAAGACAGCCCAGTCTTTTAGCAACACCGTCTTAAGCTCTAACATAATATGATTGGCTTACTCCAGCTTTACAGCCTGCCGTCGAGGCGGTTGATGACCAGGCCGGCGGGCAGCTTGGGGTAGAAAAAAGTTGACTTTCCTGGCATCCTGTCGTTGGCTTCGGCGATAGTCTTGATGGTCTTCACCGGTATCGGGCTGAGCAGGAACGCCAGGTCAAAGTCTCCGCTCTCCACAGATAGTTTGGCATACTGGGCATCAGGGGTATACGCCACCTTGCTGCTTCCTTCAGACAGAGACAGGCTGTCTATGATGAGATGCTGGATAAGGCTAACATCAAGCTTATAGTAGTCGGCAGAATGTCCCTGGGGCATAGCTTCGTTGATGGCTGCTGAGTGACGCAGCTTTAAGTGTACCATCTTGCCCGGCTCCAGCCCCAAAACAGTGCTCACCGCTCCATGGGCTTCGGGCGCATCGATTTTGCCTAAGGGTAATGGGTGCATTTCAAAGAAGATATCAAGCCGCTCTTTGAGCGCGGTCATGGCTTTGGCGGGTATGCCGCGTATCAGGCGATGCACGGGCAAGGCAATAAGGCCGGGGTCAGTGAATGATATCAGCGTGGCCATTACGAAATTGAAGGCTGAATCGCTATGGGCCGATGGGTTTGCCTTGAGCCTCCCGTCTCGGTAGGCCAAAGCTGTCTCGTAGCGATGGTGGCCATCGGCGATGTAGACCGGCTTGGAAGCCATGAAGTGGCTTATCCTTTGCATGAATTCAGGCTCGTTTGCCATCCACAGCTTGTGTTCATCGCCGGTATCGTCGATATTGATTATAGGCCGGCGCTTTATTCGCTCATCCAGTAGCTTGCCTACTTTAGATCCCGGGTCCTCATAGATGCCGAAGAGAGGGCTGAAGTTAGCGGCGCAAGCCCGCATTAGTTGCAGGCGGTCGCTTTTGATGCCGGGCACGGTGTTTTCGTGGGGGAACACGATTTTATTTTCCCACGGCTCCAGTCTGAGGCATGCCATAAGACCCCGGCGCTTTTTCCTGGTATTCTGGTAGGTGAAGGTATGCTCATGAATATAGAGAGATGGCACGGGGTCAGCCTGAAGGATATGTTCGGCTAGCCACCGTTCGAAGGTATCCCGTGCTCTGGTATGCTTGTTATTGGTCTCGTTATCATCCGGCAGCATCATGCCATGCTCCAGCCGGATGATGTTATATTCACTCTGCTGGTAGTAAGCCTGCTGCTCCTCCGGAGATATGACGTCGTATGGGGGGCAAATAGCCGATGCTATATCTCCAACCCTCTCCTGATTATATCGTATGCCTGGGAAAGGACTAATTTCAGCCAACTATATTCCTCCTGAGTTGTTGTTATGCATTAAAGCAACTTTTCCAGCCCACCCCGCCACGCTTCGCCGATTTCCTGGAGAGATAAATCTATGTATCCTTGTATTACGAATCGCTTGTCGCTCACGGTGCCCAGTTGGGTCGCTTCTATTTGGTGGCGGTCCGCCAGCCTCTTCAGTTTCCAGGCATGCCTGGTGTCTACTGAGACCACAATCCTTGATTGTGCCTCGCCGAAGAGAGCAGCATCCCGCCTGCCTTTTATCTTCCATTCGCTGCTGAGAAAGCCCAGCCCGTTGGCGATGCAGCTTTCCGCCAGACAAACCGCCAGCCCACCTTCGGAGCAATCGTGCGCTGATTTCAAGATGCCCCGCTTGATGGCTTCGATGCAGCAGCGCTGCACCCTTTTCTCCATGTCCAGGTCAATAGAAGGGTTGCCTTTTACTTTGCCGTGCACCAGTGCCAGGTATTCGCTGCTGCTGATGCTGCTATCAAGCGGCTGATTATTCCCCAGCAGGAACACGTCATCGCCTTCTTCTTTAAATCCTTGGCTGCAGTGCCTGGTCGCATCCTCTATAAGTCCCACCATGCCTACCACCGGCGTAGGGTATATGGCTTCACCTTTGGTTTCGTTGTACAGACTGACATTGCCGCTGATTACCGGCACCCTTAGCTCACGACAGGTTCGGGACATGCCGGCGATACATTCCTGCAGTTGATAGCAGACATCGTCTTTCTCAGGGTTACCGAAGTTGAGGCAATTGGTGAGAGCCAGTGGTTTGGCGCCGCTGCAGGCAAGGTTTCTGGCGGCTTCAGCCACGGCGATGACTCCACCGAGGTAAGGATTGACATAACAATAGCGGGCGTTGCCATCGGTAGTCAGCGCAATGGCCTTTTTTGTCCCCTTGATGCGCAGCACCGCAGCGTCACTGCCCGGCAGTACAACGGTGTTGTTGCCTACCTGGTGGTCATACTGGCGGTAAACGCATTTTTTGCTGGCGATGTTGGGCGATGCCAGCAGCCGGAGCAGGGTAGTGCCGTTTTTCTTGTGTGGCACGTCAGGTAGGGACGCCACACTAAATTCTCGAAGTTCCTTAATCCATGCCGGCTCTTTTACCCGCTTGCGGTAGACAGGTGGCGAGGTAAGCAGGTTCACCGGTGCCTCAGCTACCACTCTGTCGCCCTCCTTAATTCTGGCTATGCCGTCGCTGGTTACCCGCCCGATGATGTTTGAGCGCAGGTCCCAGCGGTCGAAGATCGCCTTTACCTTGTCCTCGTAGCCCTTTTTCACTACCACCAGCATCCTCTCCTGCGATTCGGAGAGCATCAGCTCGTAGGAGGTCATGCCTTTCTCACGCCGGGGCATCTTCAGTGTGTCGATTTCGATGCCGCCGCCACCCTTGGATGCTGATTCCACCGAGGAGCTGGTCAGCCCGGCAGCGCCTAAGTCCTGCATGCCTGTGATCCAATCGGTTTGAGCCAGCTCTAGGCAGGCCTCTATCAGCAGCTTCTCCAAGAATGGATTGCCTACCTGTACTGCCGACCGCAGCTCTCGCTCATCTTCGAACGTCCTTGATGCCAGGCCTGAGGCGCCGTGGAGTCCATCACGGCCGGTGTCGGCTCCCACCAGCATCAGCAGATTATCTTCGCCATAAGCGCTGGCTTTCACCAGCTTGTCAGCCTCGGCGATGCCCAGACACAGCGCGTTCACCAGCGGGTTGCCTGAGTAGCAATCATCGAAATAAATCTCGCCGCCTATGTCAGGTATCCCCAGGCAATTGCCGTAGCCGGCAATGCCGCCGACCACACCTCCGAAAAGGTATCTGTTGCGTGGGTCGTTCAGCGGGCCGAAGCGCAGGGAATTCATCAAAGCGATAGGTCGTGCGCCCATGGTAAAAATATCACGAACGATGCCGCCGACGCCGGTGGCTGCACCCTGGTACGGCTCGATAGCTGAAGGGTGGTTATGGGATTCTATCTTCATCACCACCACCAGCCCGTCGCCGATATCCACCACGCCAGCGTTTTCCTCTCCGGGTTTGACCAGCACGCGCTTGCCGGTGGAGGGGAATTGCTTAAGCAGGGCCTTGGAGTGCTTATAGCCGCAGTGCTCGCTCCATAGCGAGCCGAACATGCCCAGCTCCACCTCGCTGGGCTCCCTGCCCAGCTTGTCCACGATGAGCTGGTATTCTTGTTCGCTCAGTGCGACTTCGTCAAGCGCTTCTTTAGATACTGGCAATTATCGACTCCCAGATTATGTTTCCATCTACGCTGCCCAGCAGCGGCTCGCAGGAACGTTCAGGATGCGGCATCATACCCAGCACGTTTCCCTGCTTGTTGGTGATGCCGGCGATATTATGTAATGAGCCGTTGGGGTTGGCGGCATTTGTTACCTCACCCTCTGCTGTTGCATAGCGGAAAATTACGCGGTTTTCAGCTTCCAGTTCAGCTACCGTTTCGGCATCGGCGAAGTAGTTGCCTTCATAGTGAGATATTGGAATCTTCAGCACCTGGCCTTTACGGCACTTGGCGGTGAAAGGCGATGAGGTGTTTTCCACCCCGAGGTATGTCCACTGGCAGCGGTACTGCAGGTGATTATTTTGCAGCAGCACACCCGGCAGCAGGTGGGCTTCGCACAGTATCTGGAATCCGTTGCAGATGCCGATGACCGGCCTGCCCTGGGCGGCGAACTTTTCCACTGAAGCCATTACCGGGGCGAAGCGGGCGATAGCGCCGGTACGCAGGTAATCGCCATAAGAGAAACCGCCGGGCAGAATGACGCAGTCATATGCGGAAAGGTCGATGTCTTTATACCACACGTAGCTAGCTTTTTGTCCCAGGATATCGCTCACAGCGTAGTAACAATCAGCATCGCTCCAGGTGCC
>DIKK01000020.1 GCA_002423605.1 Dehalococcoidia bacterium UBA5620 | reverse complement strand
TCAGCGAACTGCTCCGCTGTAGGCAGATTTAAAATTTCCATTATACAACCTCCTCATAAATGATTTGTGGCTTACCTGTGCTGGACACTTGGAAGCCAAATTTGTATGTCTTGCTTGTCTCTATGTTGCTGAATTGATGGGGCATATTGTTAGTCAGATGCGTGTTGTGTGCTGCATCTATCTTGTCCCAGTTATCATTCATCATTGTCTGTATGTTAAATGTGTCTCCCCCATCAAGAATGGGGTCCTTTTTATATAAATCTAAATATGGAGTATTACTTGCCATGTACTCACCCTCCTAACTCTTATATTAATGGTTCAAACGGGGCAAAGTCAGTCAATTCTCGACTCTCCATTTCCGTTAGGGTCATAACGTTGTGTATTTCTGAAATAAATAGGTATTTGTAGAAGTACAGAGCTTGTAGATGTGCAGGCTTGATGTCTTCCACAGCCTTGAGCAGGTCCGCAAGATTAGGCGGCCTCCCCAGAACGCTTGTAAAGGTTATCAGTATATTCCCGTTAAATGCTACTGTAGCATCCCCATTGGCATACGCATCTGCAACGCTTTTGATTAGGTCTGCATCAACCTTACCTGTCCCTCTTTCCAGGGATTTGATGACTGAGCGCCTGTCAGATAAGGGTTTGTTGTGGTCTGTCTTTATCCCAAGATCCTTTTCATAAATATCAAGGGACCAGGTAGCAGTATCAATGTTAAGTTGCTTCTCCAAATCATCCACAGCTGCCTCTAAATCCTCCAACTCTGGTTCGCTTGCCCCGAATATGGCCTGGTAAATGTTAGACTTCTGCATAAAAGATGGTAAGTATTCAATCAATGGTCTATTCATTCAGCGTCACCGTCCCCAGTATTGCCACCTGAGTATCGCCAATGGCCACGTTGGAAGTCCCACCGTTGACAGTCAAATTCTCATAACCTTCCACTCCAGCACTTGCCAGGATAGCAGAACCGATATTACCGTAACCTACATAATCACTGACAAAAGCAATGTCTGCAAGGTAAGCTGTAAGAGCCTCCTCAACATTGGCCTGTCTTGTCACATCATCAACTGCAGGGTCCTTGACCACAGTTACAACTACATCAATGGTCAGCGTGTCCGCACTCTCCACAGTGCAGTAAGCACCAATAGGAGCCTGACCTTCTCCAAGTCCTGCGCTTGAGGGGTCAATATAATCCTGAACCAAAGCAACAAGACCAGCACTTGCGGGTTGCTTGTCTGCATCAATGATTCTGACCTTGACCGTGTTGTCTCCATTCCATAAAGGGTAGGCTTTAGCATTCCCAACTCCTGGTACTTCCTTAGCCCAATTAATATAGTGAGCCTTATTACCGCTTGTTGCTGGGGTCCTTCTTCTCTCATAATATCTGGTAAGTAAAGCTGAGTCTGATTCGGCTTCAAAACCATCCTCAGTAGGCTCGTTATTTATTACAGCGGTTATACCAGCAATAGTAATTGGCATAAGAGTTATTTGTTCAGCTGGCACATTACCCATAGCCCCGGCAACAACAGCTTGTATTTTGACTGTTCCTGATGTTGTTATTACGATTGTTTCAGTTGCTACGAATTGTATCCCGCTTTCTGTCTCAAATAGATCTCCTATACTGACGGTACCATTGCCAGTAACAGTAACTTCGCCGATAGAGTAAGTTGCAGGAAGCCTAACTATGCCAGTCCTTTGTCTTATAAATGTTTCCAGTTCGTCACCTTTGAGGTTTTCAATGTCTAACTTGTCGGCTACGCCCTCAATGTCTGTGTAGGTATTTTCAAGTTCTTTTGCTACTGGAGCGACAGAGTCATAGATAAAAGAACCTTCTCTTTTATCATACTTATTAGGAATCCTCCCAAGCATATCAGAAACAATTTCAGTAAATGTCTTCATATGTTCACCTCCGCCTGCCCATAAATAGTTGAAGCGCTGAAAGAAGCAGCAAGCTCAGAACCATCAAAGTTAACTGCCACATCGCCAATTTCTTGGATAGCTTCATTAGTAAGCAAGGCTTCTCTTATCATCCTTGTTATTTCAGCTTGTACAAAATCTCTATCAAAAACGCTGCCAATCAAATTATGATGGCCTGACCCATAACTGCTATATATCTCAAGATTTTTGCGAGTCCTTAATATTTTTTCTATCCAAGTCTTTACATAATCAAGGCCTGAGTTCTCTTGGATCTTTCCGTCAACTAAAATAAAGTCACCATTTATAAAGTCAAAAGCAAGTGATGAGTGTACTGTATCTGTTGCTACAATTTCTTCCGTTGCAAATTCAAGCTTCGCTATTTTTGGCAGCATATTATCCCACCTTGTCTATTACATAAAATATTTTGAAATCTATATCGGGCACCATTATGACCTTATCGCCTACTTTTAGAGGATTTATAACTTGCAACTGCCTTGTTATAACACTTGTATAAGCATCATCTGTATACTCAAGTGTAAATCCTGTCTTTAAGAGATTAGATACAATCAAACTCTTGCCCTCTAAAATTATATTCTCGCCCCACTTTACTTTTAGTGGCGAAGCAGATATTACCTCACCAGTGGTGATGTTTACAAAGAATTTATTGTCTCTATCCTTAAACATTTGGGCTAATTTATCTATGCTTGAGCTCATGATATATCCTCCGGCAACGTCAACACCAAATCCATGACATGATAAGTGTTGGTTATTGTATGGCTGCAGTTAGTGATCATATATCTCCCCTGCATGCCAGTGATCGGCTCAACAACATTGAATATTCTGCCAGCCTTGAATTTAACATCCCCCATTAAAGTGATCTTATTTGTCTCGTGTATCTTATTGAGTCTTTGAAGCAGAATCTTTGCAACTTGTCGCGCTTTAGCTACATCCTCTTCGTCAATCTTAAAAGTCTGCTCCAATAGTCCATACTGGGATCCGGAAGTCGTATCTTGTGACAATGCCACAGTATCGTAGTTATCATTCTTGCTTAGTATGATCTTTATCTGGTTTCTCATATCCTCGATTGATCTTGTTCTTTCAGCATTTAGCGGATTGTTTAACACATTGGCAGCTGCTATGTTGCTTGCCAGCTTGAATGTTCCGATAACCTCCATATTAACCATTGGTTCAATGTATATCTTGCCCTGCCTTAGTTCGGTATACATCTTTTGACCTGTCTGCCCTTCGTGTGTTCTTATCAACTCGGTTATTATTGCAGCTGGAGTCTTTTGGATAAACACACTCGATACGATTGCAGGCATCGGCGCAATTGACCCAATAGGAAGACCGAAGTCGTTCAGTATTTTTGTTATTGCTTGTGTAACACTAACCCCGTTAAACTGGTATACGCTTGTCGATTTACCTAGATACCAGCCGTAATCATAAGCGGTGTAATTTATGACGTCTCTGCCAGATCTCTTTTCTGTAACTACAATACCTCTGTTGATTTCCTGATTGTCATAAAATACAACGACTAAATCGCCTATATTGACCGGATTGATGGGGATGTATTTAGCATCCCCCCAGATGATGCCAAACTCTATAACTGACTTAAGTGATAAGTCACTATCCCAACTTATTTTGTCTACCAGTGGAGTTATGTCTACAATACTGGAGCCATTATTTTTGACTAGCTTGACTGTAAACATTAAACCACCTCCACAAAGATAAACTCTTTTAGATCGAGTGTATATTTGATATCACCCGATTTATCCTCGCTGTACGTGAAGGAGTCTATTGTAACCGGCATATTTACGACCGGCTTACCGCTTTTTGTAATGATAAATCTGATAGGTACTCTTCTCTGCCTCCATCTTTTGATGGTTTCAACGTACTCCATCCCCCACATTGACCTGTTTAATAGGAATGGATAGTCTTTTGACGGGAAGAAAGACTCGATTGAAGTTGTGGCCAGTTTCTTATTCTGAATTATATTCATGGGTTGCCGTAATCCTGCGACTTCCTGATTCTCCCACTCTTCAGATATCTCGTATTCTTCCGGAGTAACTGGCAGTAGGATTACTTCCTCGTTGTTATTGATCGATATATAGATCTTAACCATAAACCACCCTCTCCAGTCTTGGAAGAAGTTTGTCGGCTATCTCTTCACCTGTCAGATCTCTGCTCGATGTTTTAAGCGCTGCAGTATTCGAAGCAACAGCATCCGTATTGTCAAGCATTGTATCAGTTAAAGCAGACAGTGCCTTGGTATTGTTCTCGATGTCTTTTTGTTGCTTCTTGGCTCTTGCTTCTTCAAGTGCAGATATAGTGTCATCAGAGAACCTCTTAAATTCAATCTCTTTTATATAATTCTGCTTTGAGTAAGTTGGTGCAACTGTATCTATCTTAGCTGCGCTAAGGTTTACTTTTATTTCCTCTTTCCCAATAGCTCTTAATACTGCGTTGATGGGCTCAGCCCATTCCTGGATTTTCCTTTCGGCCATTGTTACAACTATATTCCACATATTCTGGAAAAAGTAGATAACACTATCCTTGAAATAAGCCACACCACTCAAAAATGAATTAAGACCGCCTATCATCCTATTGATGCCACCTTCGGTATATTCGGCAATCGCATTCCAAGTTGTCATAAACTTTAGTTTTAGCAAGTCCTTGTGTTTTCTAACCAAAACAACTGCTCCTATCAATGCCATTAACCCGCCAATTACAAATCCTACGGGATTAGCCATCATAGCTGCATTAAGGCTAAATTGAGCAATAGCTGCCCTCATTGCGTATATTTTATAAGCTGCAATGCCTGCAGCTGCAAGCCCTATTAAGGGCATGAAGTCTTTAACTGTAGCAGTTAAAATCCCGAATGTTTCAACAAGGCTATCGACTCCGCCATTGTCTGCCCATTTTGCAATTGCATCAGTAACTGATTTAACACTGGCTTCTATGGCTGGCAAGTATTGCATAAATGCAGATGCAAATGACGACTTTAGTTTTACAACTACCGCACCTATCTCATCCTGGAACCCGCCCATTGCTATCGTAAGCTGTTTTACCCTACCCTCATCTGTGGCAGCTAAGGCTGCGTTAACACCACCTACGTTTTGGCGCAGTACCTCTGCCATTGTTGCTGCCTTTTCTTGCTCGGTACCATATTTAAGAACTTGACCTTGTGCTTCGTTGAAAATGATACCAACTCTGGATAATGCTCCAAGCTGTCCTGTCATAGCTTTTCCTACCATGTTGGCAATGTTCACTGCATCACCTTGTGTTGCATTTAATCCCTTCTGCTGAGCTACTAAATCCATCATCCCTGCGGATAAGGTCTGCACTGTATCTGAAGTGACGTTGAAACTTGCCAGCTGCTGCATCCCAGAAATTATGATATCATCTGCGACTACACCGGTTCTTTCAAGAGCATTAGCGTATGTCTTAAGTGACTCTACCTGACCTTCAGATGCCATGCCTGTAGCCTTAAATATAGCTTGTAACTTTGTTTGCGCTTGTGATAATTCTATATAACCTTGTTCCAGTTCTCTTATTGCAAAAACAGATCCCAATAGGGCAGCCCCTGCAACAGCTACACCCACCATTCCGTTTCTGATT
>DIKK01000003.1 GCA_002423605.1 Dehalococcoidia bacterium UBA5620 | reverse complement strand
TCCTGCTTGCGCTTGTTCTATTTCTGCTTGCGCATCATCTATAAGCCCTTGGCAATCAGGTATTAGGTTCATCTTGGCAACTCTTTCAAAGTATTGCAGCTTGGTAATCTGTCCCTGTTCTAAGAGCCTGTCAAGCGCCTGTATGCCTACTATTTCGCTCCAGTAAGTTGACGGTCCAACATCGACTTTACATTGCAGGAGAATATCTTTAATAGCTTCTGCATTATACGGCGCTGTGACAACCTTGCCCTTCTGCCTTATGCTTACTTTGCGGTTATTGTATTTCCTCAGAAAAAATTCGCCCCATATTAAACCTAAGTCCTCGACAAGTTGATCACGGTTCATGGAAATATTGACTAAGGGCATTGACGCTTGCTTTGCTGTGGAGATAATGGCCACACCAGAGGCTTGTTCAGGATCAACTTGCCCCATCAAAGTATCATTCGCGCCGATAAAGTCCTTTGTGTACTTTATCGCCATATCAATGACCCGAAGAATTGCCTCGTTGAAGTTCCCTGCTTGGAGTTGATGGACCAGATTCGAGATAGGCCCACCATTGCTGTCTGCCTTGATTGCTACTCCTAATTGATTACTCCAGGTCGTGATAAAATTTTGGTCATAGATTGTCTTGCCGAAGGCGCTCATTTTCATCCAATAACTAACCATAGCAAAGAGTTGATTAATGCTGATTTGGTTGTCTATAATTCCCTCTGTCGCTGACATTCCATGGCAGGAGTTTTTGACGCTCTCCCAATTGGCCCAAGCTACAGGATAGCAACTTATCCCAAGGTCTTTATCTTTGCAAATAGGACAGTATTTAGTTGATTTGTTCCAGAATACTCGACCGCTCTTCCTGTAATATTTGATGAGCGCCAAGCACTTACCTGTATCACCTTTACTGTCTAGCTCAACTTTGCCGTATTCCCCAGCTTGGTAGGTGTTCTCGCTGTCGGGCGCAATGGAACTAATTAAATCCTCCTCTATACCGTTTCGCTTGGCCTCTTCCTTTAGGTCCTTTACCGTCTCTCGCCCAACGATGAGGATGTAAGGTTGCCGCTCTACGAGCTTATTATTCGGGTTCCCCAGCATGACGTTGCCACCATCGACAAGCTCTGTCTTAAAATCTCCCTCTTCATCCTGGCCTGTCTTAATCGTTGAATCCCAATACACATGGGCTACCATGTCTCCAGAGTTCGCCCCATCCAATAAGGCATCTTTAAGCAGGGAATCCATCTTATCCTTCTCCCACTTCATGTCTGCCATACCAGAGAGGAGATCAACAACCTGCTTAATCTGTACTTCCTGCTCATCTTGGGGCTCATCGGGTATATTCTCAGCCGAATACTTCATTTTTAGTTTTTGAGATGTCATAAAGGCGATAAAGTAATTGACGGCTGAACGACATATATTGAACGTCCACTTAGGTAATCCATTTGTTGTAATACCCGACCATTGATTAGAATTGTAGAACTTCCAGTTTAGATCGACTTTTTCATAGTATTCAAGCCGATTCTTGTAGGTAATACCCTCGGTGTATTCGTTCCACTCCTGCGTATAATCTTGTTGCATCTGATCACCTCTCATCTTTTACGGCTTTTAAAGCACTCGCTTTGTTGTAACTCATAAGCTCTGTCAGCTCATCCGTCAAGGCTTCAGCTTTCTTCTCTTCTTTGTGCTGCTCGATAGCCTCTAGAATAGGCTTTACAGGGTTAAGTTGTAGCTTGGGTACATTACCTTTCGCTAACTCTCTGCCGTGCTTTATGCCCGTTATATAAGCCAGAATAAGGCATAAAAAAAGAAATAGACAAATGCCTAGATCTATGATTTGCTCAAACATCTTTTACCTCCGTAATGTCATATTAATATAGCTTTGGTCCAATTCCCCTGTTTCTCTTGGCTCCCGGTCGAAGAAGTCGTCTCGCTTTTTCTTCTTCTGTGGTGTGTTTGGCCTTGGCCTGCCAGCAATGAAGTAGCGTATCGCATCCGGACCGTGTGTTAGTTCGTGCGGCTCCGTTGCAACATCATTGGGGTCTACCTCATCATGCTGCAGCTGTGGTAGAGTACGGATGAGATTGACACAGTTCTTGAAAAATACAAGATTCGCCGTCGTTATGCCTTGTTCATCCTGGTAAGGTTTAAGCCACTCTTTGAGGTTGTACCAACCCTGTACCCTATCATTGTTCGCCTTGATAAGGTTCTCCCCATTCTCCCGGAATATATCCACCGCGCTCTTACCTGTTTCTTGCCGCCTATTCCAGAGGTCAGGTGGTGCAAACTTTTGATATATTTTCTCATCACCATTAATCCGCTTAATTTCCTTTGCGGCATCAGAGATAATAAAATTGCTTTTATATAACTCTTTGTAGACATATGCTTTACCGTGCGAATCTACTGCTATCCAATAGTTAGCCAACATATCAAGGCCATAGTCTTTAGTCGTGTATCGCTTCCACTCAGGAGGAATAACAAAAGGTTCTATAACATGGATATCTGTCCTAAACTCGTCAAAGTACGTTCCACCGGGTATACCATACTCGCCAAGACCAACTACTTTGTAGCGGTCCGGGTTGCTAAACTCTAAGTCTATTATCTTTTTCCTGTCTTGGTCATCTAGCCACTCGTTGCATTTATATGTTGTCGTCAGCCTAAACGTATCTGGGTACTTCTTATCCCAGTAACGGTCCTTTGTCCAGTGGCTATTTATCCAGGGATTATATGTGAGTGTAACCTGCTTCCACAACCCATCGGGCATTTCGCCACGTATGGCCTCATCGAATGTGTCAAAGTCGTCTGAGCTGTCTATCTCGTAGGCCTCCTCAATCCACGCCCAGCAAAGGACACCGACATCTACAGTCATTGACGTGAGCTTGAGAGGGTCGTCAAAGCCACGGAAGAGGATCTTCTGGCCGGTCGCCACGTAAACGCACTCTAAAGGGCTCAGGGTAAATCGCCATTTATTATAAACACCAAGACGTTTAGCCGCCCACTTAAGCTGTGCAAAAGTCGAATCTTTGTGTGTATTAAACGTCTTACGCACTACAACAGCATTAGCCTTTGGATGCTTCATGATGTTGTATATAAACCATAGCGCAGTTGTAACTGATTTCTTGGAGCCCCTGCCGCCTTTGAGAACTCGATAACGATTCTTGTTGTGCCAGAATGCCCCGTAGCCTCTGCCGATGACTTCAGGCAAATTTATTTCTTCGGTTTTCACCGCCTCTCACCTCGGTTATGGACAGTATAGTAAATCGGAGTAATCAGGAGATAATCAAAGTTTGCAATTTGACTCAAAACACGTTTTAAATGCCTCTATATTGAGAATCAAAAACGTGTAAAAACGACTCTCAAGGCTGAATATGAGCAAATATGAGGATCACATAATATTGCTACTTGCCATAGTGCTCATTATGGGACCCAATCAATCTTCCAGGTCATTTTCACCCTTGAATATGACCATTGAACCGTTTATATCAATCTTGTCAGTGAACATGCCTATATGCCTGGCCACGTTTTCCAACGCCTTATCTTGGTCCTTCATTTTGATCTCAA
>DIKK01000019.1 GCA_002423605.1 Dehalococcoidia bacterium UBA5620 | reverse complement strand
CCTTCTCTACCGTGTTAGAGCCGGCGACCGGGTATCTGGTGACGAGGTTATTCAGCACAGGCGACTCCATCAGGTGTAAAGCCACCAGCTCAGCGCCTTTTGCCGCCAGCGCCTTGAAAAGTTCCTTATCCGAGGTGAGTGGGAGGCGGGGGAAGTCAATCTTGAGGAACTCGGCATAGCGGGTGCGGTAGGTGGGTGAATGGAAGACAGCATAGGTGTAATTGAAGATATCCTCTGGGCCGAAGGTCTGCTCAAGGTCTCCTTTGCCATCTTCAATGAACGTTAGCCCTAGCCTGTCCGAGACAACCTTGACGAACTCCGGGTTCAGGTTGGGGCGGCGGTGCCCGCCTTCAAGTTGCATCTCTCCTTCGGCGGGATAAAGGTAGAGAGGGAAGACAAAACTTCCATCGTAAACTGTCACTATTTTGTGCGTGCATAAATTTGGCGTCGCCAATACCGCGAAGTCTTCCTTAGTCTGTCTCGCAGAGATAAGAGCAATGTTACTCTGGAGCATGTGGCGCATGACATTAGAGCGGGTTCGCCATACTACAGATGAATGGTAATAAATTGAGCGAACGTCAAAAGGTCGGTACAGAATCCTGCTAAAAAGTGATTCCCGGTCTTTGACCGCCATTAGCTGCTTTCTTGCTTCTGATACACGCCACGCATAGTTCTCTGATAAGGATAGTTTTTCTTTAACCTCAGCATCACCGAGATTCTTGTCCAAGAACATTTCGATTCGTTGTTTGATTGGGGCTGGCTCAAAATCAATCACGAAGTGGTCTCTAGCCGTGACAATGCCGGTGCTGTTCACTGGGAATATATCCGTTACTTTCCATCCCTGCTCATATTCTGGTCTGAGTTTTTGCTCATAGGGATTGAAGAAGTAGAAAGGAGACGTAGGAGCCAGTTCCATCCACACGGTATCGTTAATATCCGTCTCGAAAAGGGTTTGGTATTTCTTCTCTCGAAGCCCCCAGAGGTCAGCATAATGTATTTTGCCGGATGGTTCCTTGCCAGCTTCTTTAACTAAAATACCGATAGCTACACCTTGCTGGATGTCAAATACGTTTTCATCTTTGCTGCCGTCAGGACAAGCCTCTCTCTTTTTCACATTGCCGTGAAGATTTATGATATAGATATCGGTAAAAGTCTTCATTAAGGACTGGCGCATGCCGCGGAAGGTAGGGTTATCAATGTAGCCGTGGTTAGTGATAAAGGCCAGGACACCGTTCCCCGTCTCCTTTATCCGCCACTGTCCGAAACGGATGAATTTAACATAGTCATCCTGCAACCAGTGTTTGCGTTCGTTAAGCGGTTGGCCGTCAACCACCTTGTAATCCTCAATCAGCTTACCTATCCAGGTAAGCTCTTGCTTCGTTTTACCGGTCTTCGGGTCAATGACGCTACGGACACTGGCGTTAGCGGATATGCCTGAATATGGCGGATTGCCCAGCACCACCATAATAGGCTCATCCTTTTTGATTCTTGCAGCGGCGTTGGCTTCCTCGCTTATCCAGCGGGCAAAGAGTGTATCGGCGCGTTTGATAGCTTCCTCAAGAGTGTTGGTTAGGTAGACGCCCAAGCGCTGGTCGCTTTGAAACTCGTAGCCGGTCTCTTGAAGCAAAAGCCCCAGCTTGAGGTGAGCGATGGCGTAGGGAGCCATCAGCAGCTCAAAGCCGAAGATGCGGGGCAGGAGCTTCTCCGCCACGTAGTTGTTCCATAAGCCCTGCTGGCCTTTGCTAATGTTTGCCTGGTAAATCTCGTTCACCACCATGTAAAGAAACGTGGCCGTGCCCACCGCCGGGTCGAGGATGAGTGTTTTATCATCCGCCAGCCCCAGCGGTTTGTTGAAGCGTGTCTTTAGGAGATGGTCAATGGAGCGCACGATGTAAGAAACGACCGGCTCAGGGGTGTAGTAGACGCCGCGCATCTCTCGCACCTTGGGGTCATATTCTTTCAGGAAGGTCTCATAGAAGTGCACCACCGGGTCTTCCTTGCCGCTGTGCTTGCCGAAGTCCTTCAGGACAGCCTCCATATCTGCCTGCGCTAATACCTGCGCCAGGTCATCCACCAGCCAGGCGATGCGGTCATCTAGGTCAGGACCAGCGATAGTGTTAAATAGCTTGCGCAGGAACGGATTGGTTTTTGGTAGCAGGTAAGCGGCATTCTGGCGGGTAAAAGCCGAGCCATTCTCGGAGGTGCACCGCGCGGCAAACAGGCCGTAAGCAATGGTCTGGGCATACATATCGGCAAAGTATTCGGCTGACAGGTCGGGTATGAGGTTATCGCGGAAAGCCGCCAGTTGGGTGTGCAGACTGCCGCCTTCCGGCTCATTCTGGAACGCGTTGATGATGAGATTCCGGATGAGGTGCGCCTGCCGGGCCATGCGCCGGGCAAGCTCCCTGGGTGTGCCGACGCCCTGGGCTATATGGGACAGGAAATTACTGAAAAGCTCGGCTACTGTCTGAATGCCGTCTTTATCCCGCCTGATTTTGCCGTCTTCAGTTGGGCTTCCCAGGCGGGCTTTGAGATGGCACTCGCCATCTACATACCAGCGGAACTCAAGGTAATCGGTAAGAATCAGGTTAGTGAGCGAATCACGGTAGCGATTAAGCTGGTCGGTCTTCTCTGCCTCATCCAAGCTCTTGCCGATGTCCTTCGCCTCGATATAGCCCACGGTGACCGAGCCTTTTCTGAGGATGAAATCGGGAGCGCCGCACTCGATATGTTTCGGCTCGTTGGTGGCAACAATACCTGCCGACAAGCCTTCTACGAGTGTTTTCAGCGCCGGGCGGTGGGTGTGCTCGGTAGCATCACCGGTCGCCAGCGCCTTTTCAATGGCGTGAACATAATCTCGGAGCGGTTTTTCGTCTACCTTATCCCCTCTGTAGAGTGTGTTTTTCCAGCCCTGTTCTGTCATGTTACCGTCTCAATACCCATAGCATAGGCCTTAGTTAGTAACACCGTCAACGCCGCCCTTTCGAGCTTTGGGGTTGTCTAACGCCAAGCCACAGAGATAACTTTCTATTGAATTTATCCTCTGGCAAATCTCTATGGCGCTGAAGCCACTTCTTTATTGCCTCGTCGCTTTTACCTTTAGCCTTAGCTAATTTCAAAATATCCCTACGCCTTTTCCTTTGTTTAAGTTTCTCTATTGAATCATCACTAAGGATTATAATATCGCCTGCATCAGCCCCCTTCTTACTTGAATCAGCAGCCTTTTTGAGTTTGCCTTCCCTCACAAGGTGGTAGATAGTCCTTATTGGAAGCCCTATTTCTTGGTGTGCCCAGGGAACACTTTTAGGTAAATAACCATCCTTCTTTTCTCTGCCAAACACTTTAAGAAGACGTTTCACATAGGCTAGTGTAGTGTCACGCAAATAGCCTGACATTTAGCAGTAAAGCTGGCATACTTAAATTATGAATAAGCCAGCTAAGGCGATTGATTTATCGGAAAAAGACC
>DIKK01000024.1 GCA_002423605.1 Dehalococcoidia bacterium UBA5620 | reverse complement strand
TATGTATACATGATAGCTTTATCAGCGCAGATAAACATGCAGATATAGTTCTTGATTGCATGAAGCGTTCATATGTTGATGAACTTAATCTCTTGCTTAAAAGAAGAGGATATGATCTTAAGCTAACTGTAGAAGATGCTATTACAGATGATACAGCTATAATTCAGAGAAAATTAAATATACCAATATGTAAAATAATTAATACAATTGATAGATTGCTTCCTTTAGAGATATTATCCAGAGAAATTAGACAATATAAAGAAATATCAGAAAAACCATTATTCCAAACAGTAGATAGGGATAGTCCATATCACCTAGCAAGAACAGATTTAAAAATAGATATAAATCAGAAAAGAAGACAAGTAGAATGGCTTGCTTCAGGAAAGAAGCAAGCAATATTCAACGAAACAGTAATAGTAGATACTAAAGGAAATGTAAACTATCATCTAAGTAGCATATAAGTAGCATATAAGTAGATATATATGCTAAAACTGATAAGCGTAATAGCTTGTAGTATTGCTATTAGCAAACTAATTATTGCTATTGTGATTATTGATTATTATATATTTGCTACATGCTACTTAACTGATATTGCTATTATAACTATTATTATACACTTCCATTACGCGGCACAAAACGGGTCCAAAGCCCGTGTTTATGCGGGTTTGCGAGGTAAAATACGAAAATCGGAGCAAGGTAAAACACCAATATCAACGGAGGTTATAGAGTAGTTTGCTAATAGATTATCTAGTAGAGAAGAGCCCCCTGGCCTTGTTTGGTTTAGGGGCTTTTTATTGATGTTCAGGAAAATATCCAGCACCTGCTAGTCATTACTCCCACTTAGGCTTCTTTCCACCATCATAAGGCTTAGCCAGACCAGCAGAGATTAGCTCCTGTCCTAAGTTGCTACCGTCCACATATACATCAGCAACAATTCGAAAATATTTTCCTCTCTGCATATTTCGCAGGATGATCTGTTTACCCTCGCGTAACCTCTGAACGGTATAAGGCTTGGCCTTACGAGCCAGGGCGTTGATCTTAGGCCTATTGTCCCTCATCTCTGGGGTGTCGATACCATTGATCCTGATGCCAATCCGTTCACCAGCAATGGGTGGATATCTCTGGAGGTTAACCTTAAAGGTGTCTCCGTCATATATGCTGGTTACTTCAGCTACTACAGCATCACCATAGACTTTGAGTGAGTTTGCTAGGGCTGTAGAGGTGAGGAGCAGGAGTGTGGCAACTGCAATTAGGCGGAATATTTTCAATGCGGTCATCCTTGAAAAGGAGGTAGGGAACGATAAGTATAATGTCAACAGGCATATTATCAAAAGAGATGCGCCAGATTACAGATCATCAGGCGATAATGTCTACTTGGGAACTTAGTAGGACTTCTTGTATAGCAGAAACGAGGAATATGTGGGGGGGGAGTGGTTTTGTCTGAAAGGTTACCGTATCCCTGTGATGAATATTAAAAATATTGACTTGAAAAGTTGCCCAGGTAAAATTACAAAAAATATTTTCAACTGTGTTCCCGGCTAATCCTTTGCGGCCATTCTTTGAGTATTGCCTCTCTCTACGCAGGTATGCTTAGCATAAGTCCATAAGGCACCCACTGTTATATTGGAAAGTAGTGGTGCTGTTGTCTGTTAAAACTATGCTTGCGAGGATGTTGATGGATAAAATTCCAGGTCCATGGAAGGAGTTTAAAGCCCAGGAAGACCAAAGCCATGAGATTATATTCCAAAAGAATTCCTCTCAAAAAGATAGGACAATTGGTCGCATCTGGAAAATTGTAACTGGAGTTATGGTCCTTGCTATTTTAGCTAAATGTAGTGGTCTATAAATAATCAGCATTTTAAAACGATAAAAGAATATCGCTATACTAAAAATCAAATTACAATTTTGGTATTTTGAGTTTTGTTAGAATTAATCATAAGAGGTGTTTATGGGAGGTAGGGGGGTTGGGAAAAAAACATTTAGATACAATAGTGGAAAAAAAAGAGCAATGAGAGGCCGTAGTTCTGGTGGTGGATATAGTAGTTTGACAAGCATTAACGATGTACATAAGACAGTTGTGATATTAATTTGCACTGTTTTAAGTTTGTTCGATTTTATTATAATTGGTAGTGTTTTGACAAAAGAAATTGATGGAGAACTTTTAAGTATTGTGTTGTGTGTTCTTTTGTTGTTTATAGCATTAACAAGTATTGCATATTTTTCAGCATATAAAATATTTAAGAAAAACGATCAGTAAATATCAATTCAAGACTTTATATGTAATGTGCAACAGTAATTGAAAACTTTTATTTCCGTTAAAACCTTCAACTATAATTTATTATAATAGAGTTTCAAATAAATTCATCTATGGATGAAATGTGTGTCTTTCACTTCAAGGCTAATACCTAGTTTAATATATGGATTTCAAAATATCTTTGCGAAAATATAGGACTGGTAGGAATGTGGGACTCCTACCTTTCTGAGATAATGTTCAACCCCACCATCAATTCAGGGAGATGAGGCATTAAGCCTTGTCTCCCTTTTTTTCTTTCTGCGCTGGCCAGCGGCATATCACTACTAACCGCAGAAAGGAGAACAGTCATGAGTGTGTATGACATCGTGACGAACCGCATCATCGAATTGCTGGAAAAAGGAGAGATCCCCTGGAAAAAGCCATGGAAAACAATCGGAGGACCAAGGAACCTTCTCTCCAGGAAACCTTATCAAGGCATCAATCAATTCCTGCTAAACGTATCACCTTATAGCTCTCCTTATTGGCTGACTTACAAGCAAGTATCTGAGAGAGGTGGATTTGTACGTAAGGGTGAGAAGTCTACACTGGTTGTTTTCTGGAAATGGCTTGAACCAAAGAAAAACGACTCTGTAGATAATGATCCAGATGCATCTCATCGTAATGGCAAGATTCCACTCCTGCGCTACTACAAGGTCTTTAACCTTGACCAAGTAGAAGGCATATCCCCGCCTCAAGAAGCGTCCGTAAATAATCCATTTACTCCTATTGATCAAGCAGAGCAGATCATCGCCAATATACCACTTAAACCTGAGGTCCACTTCGGTGGAGATAGGGCATATTACTCTCCACAGGTGGACTGCATCCAACTACCGAATAAAGAGAGGTTCCATTCTCCACCGGAATTCTATAGCACGTTATTCCATGAAATGGCTCATGCAACAGGACATGCCAAGCGCTTAGGCAGGAAAAGCATCATGGAAAGCGGAAGGTTCGGTAATGAGGAATACAGCAAAGAAGAGTTGCTGGCAGAGCTATGTGCATCAATGTTGTGTGCTGAATCCGGTATTGAACAAAGTACCATAAACAACAGCGCAGCCTATATCCGGGGCTGGTTGCGGGTCTTGAGGAATGACAAAAAGATCCTCCTACATGCTGCTGCAAATGCAAATCGTGCAAAATCTTACATCCTCGGAAAGAGTGAAGAAGGAACGGACAACTGAAGGTCTGAGTTAAGTCAGTAAACCGAGTTGGTCCAACGGATTATGAGGGGCAATGCCACAGGGCATAAGCCCCTTTTCGCATTTAAGGAGACAGCTATGCAGCAGATTTATCCGGTTATCAGAAACATGACATGGGAAGAGACCCGTAAGTACGGATGCTTAAACCAGGGGAAGATAATGGACTATCAGGGGGGTAGCTATCGCCTGGGTGCAGGTGCCAGTGATTGCATCTATTTGTTCAAGTCAGGGGTAACCCTCTATGTGCTGGTGATTAACGCTTCTCTCGACTACCTGGGATTCTATGCCTATATGCCGAATGAGGAAGATCCGATAGATAATCTCTTTCTGCAAGGAGAATGGGTAATACAGGAGTGCCTAGGGTGTCGGTGGAGAGAACTATCACCTGCCACTATTGCTGACCGATTTATGCATCATTTTAGCTAATCGCACATCTTTAAGATCCAATTAAACCACAGGCGGCAAGCATACCCACCAGGGTAAGGCTACCGCCTTTTGTTATTTTAGGAGATAAGTCCATGACCATAGATAACCTTTTCGGCCAGGAAACATCTACTGGCAAACCCAAGAGCATCAGATTTAAGATCCTCAAACCCATTTACGAGACAGTCACCATCCAAGAAAAATTACCGGAATATCTCTCATCTAAATCGCGTATCTCTTCCTCAGCAGAAGTGTACGAACTCTTCAAGTTTCTAGCACAGGAACCCAGAGAGAATTTCCTTTGCATCCATCTCAATTCAAAGAACCGCATTATCTGCATAGACAGGGTGTCCGTAGGCTCTTTAACTGCAAGCATCGTTCATCCAAGAGAAGTGTTCTCTTCAGTACTCCTAAGCGCAGCTGCAGCAATATTGCTATGTCACCAGCATCCGAGTGGAGATCCCGAACCTTCGAGGGAGGATGTCGAGATTACCAAGAGACTGAAAGACGGAGCTGATCTGTTGGGTGTCCGTCTTCTGGACCATGTGGTTATCGGTGATGGTGGCTATGTATCCCTTGCTGATAGGGGGCTGATATGAGCGTCTATAAGAGGGGAAAAGTCTTCTATATGAACTTCACGGTTAATGGGCAACGGGTTTTCAAGTCTACAGGCATGACCAATAAGCGTGAAGCCAGGGCAGTGGAAGCCGCTGAGCGGAAAAGGGTGCTAAAGCAGCAAGGACAAGTAGTACAGAGAAATGTGGGGGCAACTTTCCTGCGAGATGCGATAGAGCAAACCTATGAGGGTAAGTGGAGATATGGCAAGGATAGCCAGAGATCCTACCGCCGAGCATGCAACCTGGCAGAGATTGTAGGGAACATAAAGCTGGCAGACATAGATGGAAGCACTGTTACCAAGCTTGTTAAGTGCCTAGAAGCAAGAGGCTCAAGTGTTGCGACCATTAACCGCTATCTGGCTTCACTCAAGACCATTCTCAAGTACATGCAGCAACCAACAGGTTTCATTTCCCTCAAGAAGGAGCGTAAGGGGAGACTTCGGGTATTGAGCAGAGAAGAAGAGAAGCTGATTGTGCAGCTGTTACGTGATAGGAAGCATGATAAGCGCAGAGCTTATTTTCTTGAAGTAGGAGATTTAATCGAAGTGTTACTGGATACGGGTATGAGGTTATCGGAAGCGTTGAATATGCGATATGAGGACATTAATTTTGCAACTGGTCTGATAAGCATTTGGATCAACAAGGGAGACAGGCCCAGGTCAGTGCCAATGACAAGCAGGGTAAGAAGCATTTTATCCGCCAGGAGCGCAGATAATCCAATTCAGCCCTTCAGCCTCAAGGATCATCAAGCAGAAACAGCCTGGAGATGGGTCAGGAAGGAAATGGCTCTGGAGGGTGACAAGGAGTTCGTGATCCATAGCACAAGGCATACATGTGCCAGTCGCATGGTCAATGCCGGAGTAGATCTATACGTAGTCAAGGAAGTGCTGGGTCATAGCTCAATCCAGGTTACGGAGAAATATGCTCACTTGGCTCCTCATAAGCTATCCGATGCAGTAGCCGTTCTGGAAATGTAGAGCTATTTGAAGGGCGCTGAATATGGGGACTTATGACGGTCGCCATATCACACTACCGGAAGAATGAAGCTCTGAAGAGTGCAGGTAAGTTATCTTGACAAGGGCAGTCTGAAATCTGGGCTGCCCTAAGTCAAGAGTATTGTTTCCTGGAAAAGGTCTACTAGGGGGTCCACTTGGCAAGTGAGATTTAAAAGGCGAAATCACACTTGCCAAGCGGAGTCTATAGAGGATTAAACCAAATTATTAAAAGGTTTGACAGGTACCTAGTGGAGTAGCAAAATAGCGTCATTAATTGCGTCATATAAGTGTAAGTAGCTGTTTTTATATGTAATCAAGAGGATAGGTAATCCTCTTGATGGAATTGTGTAGCGAAAACGGTTTGATTTTAATAGGCTGTGCCACAGTAAAGGATTTGGCGGAACCTGCACTCTCTTGCCTGATTTATCAGTTACATGAGTAGGCGAATGGTCAGGGGTCGGAAACGCTCTTTGGTCCAAGCATCAACTTGATTGGCTGTAATTATGATATTTGATAGAGGAATGTGGGAGAAGTCCTTAGGCTTCATGGCTAGCGATAATTTACCAGAATGGCCCTGTCCGACTTGCTTAGAGGGTGTGCTTAAGCTGGATCGTCGCAGCTTAAAAATAAGGAAGCTAACAAGGCAGTTAAGTGATGAGGTTTTTGAATCAGAACATTTTGAAGAAAATCCCCTGTTGGGTTTTTTAAGTATCTTTGCCAAAGTTGCAATCCAATACAGTGAGATAAAGCGTTGGACTCAGGCAAGGTTTACGGGTTTTCTTAAGTGCACTAATGACAATTGTCAGGAATTGGTCACTTTCACTGGCCTAGCAAAGATCCCAATAAAAAATCCTCAAGGTAGCTATCCTATGGCTACCTGTGAGGTTCTTCTGCCGGAGTACTTTTCACCACCACTACCGATTTTGCCTTTGGCAAGTGTTTATCCAGAGAGGCTTAGGTGTGAACTCATAAGATCCTTCTCCTTATTTTTCAATGATAGCGCTTCTGCTAGCAATAGGCTAAGAACAGCTATTGAACTATTGCTAGAAGACCAGAATATTCCTAATGTTTTCATTGGTGAAGATGGTCAGCCTGAAAAAAACAAACATGGGAAGACGGTATATCGTAACCTTCATACCAGAATTGAAGAACTAATGAAGCGTAATCATGACCTTGGTAAGATGCTGTTGGCGGTCAAGGTTTTTGGTAACGAGGGAACCCATGGCAGTGAACTTTCAAAAAATGACCTGCTGGAGGCTTACCGCGTTATAGATTATGTACTCAGTGAACTTTACTTGCGGCCTCTGAAACATCGAGAAATGATGCGTTCCAGTGAGGAACTTACTAGCAAGTATCGTTAGTGGATGGATCAATGGGCTTAGGTGGTTGGTTTGCTGAAGTGGTGTTGATTTTGAGCTTCTCCAAGAGAACTCAATGGGCAATTCTTCTTGGTGTAATTGGGTTTTTTGTTTTTAAGTTTTTAGGTAGTACACAGTTGGCCAATTTTGAGTTACACGGATCAATGGCCCCATTCTCAGAGTATGTCAAAGGGGAACTTCTTCAAAAATATGACAAGGCTGCATATTGGTGCTTAGGTAGCTTTTGGCTCTTTGCTGTTAAACTATATCGGCGTGATAGGAAGCGATTTTATCGGTCGTGATAGGAGATTTATAAGGGGCTAGTAGTCTTGTCCAATCCTGGGTCACTGAGGGGATTCGGTATTTTGTTGTTTATTGAATATATTGTTGGAGGTATCAAGTGGGGCTTGGTAAGACAATCCAGATATTTTTGCCAGATGGAAATCCTCGAAGTATAAAAATTGCAGAGATAACCAGTCGCACTGTCCAGGCTGTCTTGATCCCAAGGTCCAAGCTTGATGAAGCGGCAATGCGTAATGAGCTTAGTAGTGTTGGGGTTTATTATCTGTTCGGGCCTGTAGAAGATGAGGCAAAGCCTCTTGTTTACGTAGGCGAGGCTGAGGATTGCCTTGTAAGGCTTAAGCAGCACAACAAAAGTAAAGACTTCTGGACACACGCCTTAGTCATTGTTTCAAGAACTCAATACTTCACCAAAACACACGTCAAATATCTTGAATCGTATAGCTACCAAGAGGTCCAAAGAGTTGGTAGATTCCGACTGGATAACGCAAGCAATCCAACAACTCCCTACATATCCGAACCGATGGAAGCGGACCTGATGGATAATTTTGACACCATCAAGGTTCTTGCTTCTACCTTAGGTTATCCTCTGTTTGATCAGATTAAAAAGCCAGTAAGGAAGGAAGTCCTAACCTGTAAGGGCAAAGATGCCTGCGCCGAGGGTGAGTATACTGAGGACGGATTAGTTGTTTTTGCTGGGTCTACTTGCAACCTCAAGGAAACTAAGACGGCGGGATCTTGGATCATAAATATGCGCAAAGGCCTGGTCGAATCAGGAACGTTGATAGAAGATGCCGGTGTTTACAAATTTACATCGGATCACATCTTTTCATCTCCTAGTGCCGCAGCAGCTACAGTCCTTGCCAGAAGAGCAAATGGATGGATCGAATGGAAATATATAGATGGTCGGACATTGGATGAAGTGAAACGAAAAGGCTGTTAGATGGATTGCTATATTATTTGTGAAGGGGATGATGGATGCACCAGCTAAGCTATCTGAGCATAAAAAACTTTCGAGCGTGTAAGGATGTTGCTCTACCTTTGGAGGGCTACACTCCTTTGGTTGGTCAGAACAATGCTGGTAAATCCACCATCCTAGAGGCAATTCAGTGGGTACTCAAACCAAAAGCGCTCAAGGATACCGATTTTTGTGACATCGATAAACCCGTAGAGGTGACGGCCTGCATAAGCGGGATATCAGAAGAACTTTTAGGCCGGATACCTGAACAGAAACATCGCAAAGCAATTGAACCGTATTGTGTTAATGGTGTTCTATGGGTTCGAGTGGTTGCTACAGGGACAGCAAAAACATCTACAAAATCAGAAGTTTACGATCACGAAAAATATAAAGGTGAAGGAGTTCCCGAGGATTGGCGAGGCTATCCAACTGGTCTGCCTCAGGCAGTTAATGCGCTACTGCCTGAGCCTCTTTATATAGAGGCTATGGATGACATAGGAGAGGATCTAGGTAGAGCAAAAGCTGGCACAACGATAAAGGGGTTGTTGGATGAGATTATGGAGCCTGTCCTGAAGGCCCATGATGAACTGAATACAGCACTGCAAACGATTAGGCATATTCTGGCTTCTGATGGTGAAAATAGATCAGGACATTTAGTTGAGTTTGATCAAGAGGCTACTAAGGCGCTAGAGCATTTTTTTCCTGGCCTAACTTTAGATCTTGATCTTCAAGTTGTCGATGTCAAAGAGTTCTTTAAGGCCGGGGATTTGCATGTAACGGATCGCCTGACAGGGGATAGGCGCAAATTTGATCAAGTCGGTACAGGTGCTCAACGTGCTATCCAAATGTCATTGATACGCTACCTTGCCCAAACGCGACTAGCCGGTGTAGAAAACCCAACAAGACGATTACTCCTAATAGATGAACCGGAGATATACCTCCACCCTCAAGGCATTCGCCGAATAAGGCAGGCTCTTTTAAAGCTTTCCCAGTCAGGGTTTCAGGTTGTCTTCTCTACTCACTCACCCCTGATGTTGAATCGTGATAACGCAGCCGATACCGTTATCGTTCGTAAAGAAAAAGAGCTAGGAGTGATCACGCATAAGCCTCTTCGCCATGCTGTGCATGCAGCCCTGGTGGATGCCTCACATCAATCGCGCACGCTCTTCGAGCTTGGAAACCTAGCTGATATTTACTTCTCTGAACGTGTAATTCTCTGTGAAGGTAAGACCGACCGTCGCTTGTTGCCGCTTGCCTATGAAAAACTCTATGGTCAGCCAATGGAGTTGGATCATACTACTGTGTTGTCATTGGGGAGTTGTAGTGATATCCCCAAGGCTCTACCGGTTTTGAAGGCAATGGGCATAAAAGCATGTGCTGTCGTTGATCTTGATTTCGCTTTTGTAGAGGCACGTAAGGCTGGGATATTACCAAAAGAAGATGAATTTACCCAAGCTGCAATAAAATTATTGAAGGAACTGCAACCAGACCATGGGTTTGCTCTTGCGGGCTCTGGTTTTCCACAAAAGAGCCAGGAATGGAAGGCGGCTGATGTATGGGCCTTGCTTGCTAGTGAAGCCAAGGGCGTTCCTATTGTGAGAGCTGTTCATGAGCAGCTCCATGCGCATGGTATTTGGGTGTGGACTCAGGGGTGTATAGAGGATGTTACTGGTGAAGCAGCCAAAGGCGAAGATGCGATAGTGGCTCAAGAAGAGCAGTTACGCTCTATGAATGCCAAAGAAATTAATGAGCAGATGCCAGCGTTTGGCTCCTGCTTCGAGTGGATTAGGAGTATATAGAGACCATGCCGACATTGGATTTTAAGGGTAAGCAGTTTGTTTATTCGCATCACCTGAGTGTACCGTTTCGAGAGCTATTAGTGGATGCTAAAAAGTCATTGCCCGTGAAAGGTCAGAAGCCATCTCTAGATGACAACCTGATAATTCATGGAGACAACTTGGAGGCTCTTAAGGCCCTACTTCCAACGCATGCTGGCAAGGTGGACTGTATCTTTATAGATCCTCCTTACAACACAGGAAACGAAGGTTGGTGTTATAACGATAATGTGCGTTCTCCCTTGATGAAAGAATGGCTGAAGAAGTCTGCTAACCCAGTGGATAAGGAAGACCTTGAGCGGCATGATAAGTGGCTATGTATGATGTGGCCTAGGTTGTCCTTGCTTCACGAACTGCTCGCAGAAGATGGGGTGCTGTTTGTCACAATTGACGACAATGAACAGCACAGGCTAAGAGATGTTTTGGACGAAATATTTCAGCGGGAGGAGTCCTTTTATGGGCATATTGCTTGGCAAAAGAAGTATGCGACGTCAAACGATGCCAAGGGCTTCTCTGCAATGTTTGACCATGTTTTAGTTTATAGGAAGGGCGAAGAATTTAGTCGTAACCTTTTAGAACGAACCGAAGAAAAAAACTCCAATTATCGACATAGAGATGAAAAGGGTGTTTTCCGAATTGATAATTATACATGTAATAAAACGTCCGATGAACGCCCCAACTTATACTATCCAATAATAAATCCTAATACAGGAGAGGAGATCTGGCCTAAGCGGACGGCTGTTTGGAGGTACTCAAAAGAAAGGCATTCACAAAATGTAGAGGACAATTTGGTATGGTGGGGGGCTGACGGAAAGGGTAGTGTGCCTGCATATAGAAGATATAAACATATGCTCAAAGGAGGAGGAGGTACTGTCCCTGGTACATGGTGGGCACATGAATTTGCTGGTCATACAGATGAAGCCAAAAAAGAGCTTAGGGAAATTATGGATGGACACGGTACAGAGTTTTTTACCCCAAAACCGCTTCGTCTACTTTCTAAAATTCTAGAAATAGCAACTGATGAAAACTCCATCATTTTAGATTCTTTTGCGGGCTCAGGAACTACAGCACATGCAGTATTGGCTGCAAATCTTAAGGACAAAGGAAATAGAAAGTTTATTTTGGTCGAATGTGAAGATTATGCTGACAATTTGACCGCAGAAAGAATCCGCAGGGTTATAAAAGGGTACTCCTTTTCAGGGATGAAGCGAGAAGAACTCTATAAAAAGAAGATAACATGGACCAGCTTTTCAAAAAATTCTCAAAAAATGCTTTTAGAAGTTGAACATCTTGAACGGACTAAAGGTGTTGGATATGACAAAATCAAAAAGGAAATAAAAGACGGCCTTCTATCTGTAACAGGTGAGCGAAAAGTGAAAGAAAAGGTTCCTGGGTTAGGAGGTAGTTTTACTTTCTGCAGTTTAGGGGAGCCGATAGATGTTGAAAGTCTACTTACTGGAAAGGGGTTGCCATCCTATGAAGCACTTGCGCGTTACGTGTTTTATACGGCTACTGGTCAGTCTCTAGAGAAGGTTGCAAGGCCATCTGCTGATGGAGTTATTGGCGAGACAGATCTTTTTCGAATACATCTTTTCTATCAGCCTGACGCTGCTTGGCTTCGATCCAATGAGGCCGCCTTAAATGCTGAAAAGGTTAGTGCGATCACCAAGGGGAACAGGTCTGGAAAGAGGTCTATTGTCTTTGGTGTGGCTAAGTTTATGAGTCAAAAGGAATTAACTAAGCAACGTGTTGAATTCTGTCAGTTGCCATATGCGGTACATAAGATTTTGGGGGCCTGATATATGGAGCTAAAAGAATATCAGCAGGGCGTTCTCAATCGCGTTGATCAGTATTTAAAGGTGCTTGCTGAACAACAGGAGGAGGCAGAAGCCTTTGTTGAGTTTCAGAAGAGCCGTGGTAAGGAGGCCGTCCTTGCAGATTATCCACGCGACGCATGGGACCATCTGAATAAGGAGCGTGTTCTCCCTTACCTACGGGACAAGGATGATAACGCAATCGTTGCGCCCTATTTGACGCGATACGACGGTCTTGACCGTTCTATTCCCAACGTTTGTTTGAAGGTGCCAACTGGAGGCGGAAAAACCCTGCTGGCTACAACATCGCTTGAGCGAATTCAGGCAGACTATCTTAAGAGACAGGTGGGATTGGTTCTCTGGGTTGTCCCTTCAGATGCAATCTATAGGCAAACTTGGAAACATCTGGCGAATCGTGAACATCCGTATAGGCAAATGTTGGAGCGTGCATCTGGTGGGCGTATAAAGTTACTAGAGAAGGGCGATGCTTTTACCGCCAGAGATATAAAGGAACAGCTTTGCGTGATGCTGCTCATGCTTCCTTCTGCAGCCAGAAAATCTAAAGAGACCTTAAGACTTTTTAGGGATAGCGGTCGCTTTACTTCTTTTTTCCCACCAGAAGACGATAGTGAAGCCAATCGCATGCTGTTGGAGACGGTGCGCAACCTTGATGTCAATGACTTAGCCGATATGGGCTGGGCGGATGGGGTTGTTCCAGGGGTACTGTCTATTAAACAGAGTCTTGGCAATGTCATGCGTTTAGCTCGACCTGTTGTTATTGTTGATGAGGGGCATAAGGCTTATTCAGATACTGCCAAAGAGACCTTGTGTGGGTTTAACCCCCGCTTCATTTTGGAGCTCTCTGCGACTCCCAACACTAATGGCAAACATCAGTCAAATGTATTGGTTAATGTTCCCGGTGGCGATCTCAAAGATGAGGAGATGATTAAGCTACCGATAAACGTGATAAATGAAGATAAGGGTGGGTGGAAGCATACCCTGTCTCTTGCTCATGACAAGCTAAGCGAACTTGCAAAAGAAGCGGTCATTTTTCAGGGAGAAGCTGGACGTTATGTCAGGCCCATTTTGCTTGTAAGGGTTGAGCGCACCGGTAAGGATCAGCGGGATAAAGCTTTTGTGCATGCTGAGGATGCCCGAGAGTACTTGATTGAAAAGCTGGGTGTGAAGGAAGAGGAAATCAGGCTTAAAACATCTGAGACTGATGAACTTGGTGATGAGGATCTTTTGCTCGAAACATCTCCAGTTCGCTACATCATTACGAAGGACGCTCTTCGGGAGGGGTGGGACTGCCCGTTTGCATACATTTTGGCAATCCTCTCCAAGATGACAGCTAATACAGCTTTGACTCAGATGATAGGACGGGTGCTGAGACAGCCACATGCCCAGTTAACAAACCGCTCTCTGCTCGATGAATGCTACGTGTTTACATTCGATCAAGATGTGACTCAAGCAGTAAATAGTGTACGGAAGGGACTGCAAGATGAGGGGATGGCAGACCTTGCCTCATGTGTAAAAGCAGCAGGTGGAGATGGTGGTGTTAAACGGATAACGAGACGAGAAACCATTCAGCGCAGGAAGGACTTTGCCAAGCTACCAAAGGTATTCTTGCCAAAAGTGCTTCACCGTGATGATGGCGAACCATCAAGTTATAGAGTCTTTGACTATGATCGAGACATACTCGGGCAGCTTGATTGGGAGACCTTTAGTTTTCTCCAGGTTGATGGTGTAAATATTGAGCTAGAGGAAAAGCTGAAACGTACTATTGCACGCATAGATATTGATAAAAAGAGCAAGGATGGTGATCAGACTGTACTGAACTTTGCTCCTGAAGAATTAATTGGTCTACCTGATGAGGGCCTAGATATTGCCTTCTTGGTCCGTCAGTTGCTTGATATCGTCCCTAATCCTTGGCAGGGTATGCGCATCTTAGAAAAGACACTAGAGGTGCTGAGAAAGAAGGGTGTTTCTGAAGAGAGGCTATACGCAAACCGCCTAGATTTATTGCAGGCAATGAAGCTTGATTTGCGTGATCAAGTAAATGTTGCTTCTGAGGCTTTGTTCCGTGAAAAGCTTAAGGCTGGTGATGTCTCGTTACGCCTGGTCAGCTCTAAGCACAAAGGTCTGAACTGGGAGATAGCCAAGACTTTGGAAGTAGAGGTAGGAGAGGGAGACCTGCCGCTTTACCGTAAAGATGGAAGCGAACTTGAGAAGAGTCTGTTTGAGAAAGTTTTCCAGCGAGACTTCAATAACCTAGAGAAAGAGACCGCTTGGTATTTAGATACAAAAGAGAGCGTCTACTGGTGGCATCGAATAGCTGTGAATCAGCGTTCCTATGGTCTTCAGGGATGGCAGAGACAGCGTGTGTACCCTGACCTACTTGCATGTGTTCATAGTGCTGAAAAAGGTAAGTTCAAGTTTAGTGTTCTTGAGACCAAGGGACAACATCTCAAAGGTAGTGATGATACAGAATATAAGCGTAATCTTTTTGAGCTTTTGACCAGTTATGTAGATTCCGCAATCAAAGCTGGAGAACTCGATCTTGAGGATGGTCAGCAGCAGATGACCTTTACCATGCTCATGGAAGACACTTGGAAGCAGGAGATCGCTGCACAGAAGGTTATTTAATTAATTGTTACTATCTCTAGGGTGAATAGAATGAGTCAATGAGGATGCAGATAATGTAGCTTGAAGAAAGGTAAAGCATTGGGTTTCTGAAGCGAATACTGGGCTTATGGGGCTGTGTTTTGGATAGGTGGTATGTCCCGAATTCCCTAACCTGTGAAAGTGCTTTCGAGGTCTGTGTATGTATTACCCACACCCAAATACAGAGCTAAATAGCGCCTTTAGAAATAAGCCATATCAGGGTGCTGTGCCTGAAGAAGCAAGATTTCTATTTGTTAGTCTTGATGCCAATTACGACAAAGACATAGAGCACAACCAAGCTTTCCCTCAAGTTATTGAGTATTTGCAGGATGGAGTTGCCTTTTGGGAGCGGTATGGAGTCCATCATCCATTTCTTCTTCCTGCTTACCGTGGTGATGGAAAGTTCTTTCATCAGAGTTTTGCACGTATAGGTCTCACTGGAAAACATGCTAAAGATGTTTGCTTTTTTGAACTGTTAAATGTTCCTACATATGGGCAGAGCAAGCTTGAACCTGCTGACCTGGAAAGCATGACAGGCCATTTGCATAGGCTTAAGAGTGCAATTGAGGGTAGTAATGTTAGGCATGTCTTTATCCCTACCAGCGTAGGTACTCTTATGAAGAAGTCGGGAATTTTCCCATGGTTACCCTCAAGGCCAAAAACGATAGATTCACCTTTGAAGCTATGGAGTACTGTAGGCTCTACCAAGATCCATTGGCATTATCACTTTTCGGTTTATGGCAGGTTCGAGGCTCTCAAAACTAAGCAATTAGAGGCAATCGGGAAGCTTTTGGCAGCAGGCGTTTAGGCTAGTTTGGCGCATGTTTAAATGATCGCTATACAGTGTACACAAAAGCTCCTGAAGGAAGTAGGACGGGAGTGCCAAGGAGCTATTATTCCAACAGTGCCTCTTGGGTGCTAACCTACTTATCCTCGACAGGCACAAGTGTGTCCTTTTCACTATCGGTCATACCAGTTATTCATTTCTAGTTGCAGGTCTTAAGAAATCCGACTTTCAAATACTTGATGAGGTGTCCCGCCAGAACCTATTCAGAAATCTGATGCGTGATGGTTTTTCTCAAGAGGCCATTGAAAAGGTGCTTGATGAGATTGGGGAAATTGCCTTTACCGGGACCTGTAGCAGAAGTGTGCTTGGCACCATGAATGATATGTCCAGTATCATCAAGTGGACAGTTCAGGATGAAGGCGGGTTGCTTAACGTTGATATCGTTGAGATGAACTTGAAACTGAACAGGATACCGCTTGGTCCACTTGATTATAAATTTGCTACCGACTAGGTAAGGGAATTTCTGAATTAACTGGTGTAGAAGATTGAATATATTTCAAATTGGAGGGGCTATGGATTACGTAGTTTTGACAACTAAAGGGAAGGATAGTGGTGAAGTTTGTCACCATATCATAAAAATTAAGGATTATAGCCGCAGTGTTGAAGATGATTTCAGGTCAGAGTTTGAGGTAAAGGGGAAATCCGTCTTCGCATCCAAAGATTATGAAGAAGCTATAAATAAGCTAGATGAGTTAAGGGCCGAAGAAAAAAGTCTCAAAGAGAAAGTGGTTTCTGCTGAGGTTTTTAATAAGCTGAGGGTTGATGTTGAGCTAGAAAAGGATCTGGAGGAAGCAAGGCAGAAGAGGAGACTCGCAAAGTTTAAAGATGATAGTGGATCAGATAGCTAGAAAGTATAGGAAGAACATATAAGTTAAGTTATGTAGGGGAGTTACCGTTTGGTAGCTCCTCTTTTTTTGAAATGGGTCTTTGGTACATAGCGCCAGAGTGTTTGTTGAGTTTATAGTCCTTTAAATGGTTGATATCCTGAGACATGTTCGCTAGGATAACTGGTACACAAACTGGTACACCAAACTAACCCAAAACCACTATTATCTATACATTCTAAAAGTTTCATGTCTTGTGCTGCTAGAGCAACGGTGGTCTCTTAAGTGCTTGACATTATGAGTGAAATTGGTGCGTTGGTAGACACGCCATCTTGAGGGG
>DIKK01000006.1 GCA_002423605.1 Dehalococcoidia bacterium UBA5620 | reverse complement strand
CTGTCATTCTAGCTACGCCTGTCATGCGGCATGTGGCACGAACAGAGTTTCCTTCGACTAGAGATGCTATAACCTTGGTTTGTTGATATGTACTTAACTTATTCATAACAGTATAATACCATAAACATTATGGGCTTGTCAATAGTATTAGTAGAAACAATTTTTGTTATGGTGTGTTGACAATAACATATACTTTATGGTATTATGTATACAAATGAATGAAATACAAAGTAGCATAGCAGAACTTGAAAATAAGGGTTGGACTTTAGCGGCATTGGCAGATGAATTAGGTGTGACTGTCAATACTGTCGAGAAATGGAAAGCAGGTACTACGTCCCCTGCTAATAGTAAAGCTACATTGTACCTACTACATGCTATTGCTCAAAAGAAGCAGATTCCAAAAAAGAAACGTTATATTCATGGTAGTCGAATGAAAGTCATAATAGGAAGTGATAAACAAATGGAACAGCTAGCTAACCCAAGAGACATCATGTCTCCGATAGGTATAGGAGAGAGTATTCCTTCTTCAGAATCACTCCCAATGTACATCGCTAAGAAATGGGGTTTCCCCCTAGAACACCAAGAAGTAGATGAGACAGACCTATATTGTATCAAAGACTGGATTGCTGGTCTGACTGGAGATCAAGACCGCCGTGCTAATCATATTTGGTGGAACTTCAAGAAAGCACATATAAATGAAGGTGGTATCCTTTCAAGGGAGCGGGTCTATCATGGGACATCTGGGAAAACTTACCCTATGGATTTTACTAACGATGAAGGATTATATAAGCTGGCAATGTGGCTTCGTGTTACACAAAGACGCACTGCGCTTAAAGCTATAAAAACGTTTCTTGCGAAGGCAGGTGTTTTTGTTGACGAGGCACGGAGAGACCCCGAAACAGCATCGGAAAAATTAGCCATTGATAGACGATCAAAAGCATTGCAGTCTGGCAAAACAGAAGATTGGATTGCCACAAGGGAACTAGGCGTGATAACACGCAAACTATTTGTGTCTCGTATTTATGACCTCGTGCAAGATAAAAAGGCGTTTGGCGTAATAATAGGAGCGATTACTAACGATGTTTACAGGGGTATTTTTAATTCAGACGTATCAGGATTGAGAAAACGCTTAGGTATTTCATCAAAGGAAAACCCACGAGATAATTTTAGTCGTATCGCATTAGCATATACTACTATCGCAGAAGAATCTGTTAAAGTTCACCTGAGTAACTATTCTGATAGAGATTTTGTGCCTGTTCATGTGATAAGAGATGTCGTTGATACTATCTCTAGCGCGATTGGCGTACAAGCTGACCTTATCGCAAGGGCATTAGAAATAGATATTGTAACTGGAAGAAAATTAATAGAAGGCAAAGTAACCCAAGGAAAGTTTGATTCTATTCTAAAAGAGGCAAAACGCAAGAGATTATCTACAGAGGATAGTTAGCTTGGAGTTATGTGTTTTTGGCAATGGCGGGTTTGCGCTTAGACGTAGCTAACTTAGCATCTTCCGGTTGCTCAGTCGTTTCCTTAACAATGAAAGCTGCTAACTGATTGATGTCTTTAGGTGTTCGTTTTTTCTTTGATTGCTTAGCCATAATTTAAGTTTGACACAAGTTCCTTATTTTGTCTATAGATAATTGATTACTAATAGCAGCTTACTTGCTTACCCCGACCCCAATACCCACAAAAAATATAATAAGGCCAAGGAAAATCATCAGGATACCAGTAGCGGAAGACATGGGGTCTGGGGTAACGTGCGTGGCTACAAATGCACCCCATGCTATTAAACCGATTCCCGTAATCTCACATATTACTGCGTGAAATAATTTAGGGATTGATGGATTCGTTGTTTTAAGATTGCCCCCCAATTGAGGATTTATTATTGAAACTGATGATGTAGTTTTAGGTTTAAGTCTAATTCCATGTACCAAGAAACCCACCCCAACCAAAAATAAAACACCTGTACCAATAAGAAAATAGAGAGCGTTAGCCTGCGTAATTATTCCGATACCCACTGCAATTTGTACTCCTGCACCAATAGCAATTGAAATAACACATGTAGCAGTACCGATATATATGCTTTTATCCACATCGCAATTCTATCATATTTATTTGTCATAGCGAATAACATTATGTCCAAATTAGACCACTACCCAAGTTTTCGTATTTGGTGCTATTGTTCTGCCCAACAACATAAGCCCAGAATCAAGGCTAAACTTGACAGTAATAAGATGTGCTATTTCATCCGTGGAAAGATCATTGCTGCCTTTTATCTCTCCTACCATCTTTCTCATTTCACCACCGCCTAATTCAGTAAAATCTACCTTAACCATATATCGAACGCCCAATCCCTCGTTGTCTAAATTCTGACCCAAGAATTCTGCAATATACCCAGCTCAGTCTAGTCAAGATGTCTTCGTGTGTCTTGTGGCGCCTATCCACAGCAAGCATTTTGTAGTCGAAACCACTCATGAGCGGATGGACATGGGCTGCAAGGTTTACACTTCATCTTTAACTACTTCTAGTCTATGGGGGTGATGATAAGGGGGTAAGACGAATCTCACCCCCTTATCATCACCGCTACACCACACCACTTTAACTCTTTTTCTGTTTAGTCTTCAGTTGTCGCTTTGGAGTTTCACCCTCAGGGATCTGTGCCTTGATTTCAATCTTCTTGGCTTTGACCTCTTCAGCCCTAGGAAGCCTCAGCTCAGGGACGCCATTGTCATAAGTAGCTTAAATCTTATCCTCTTTTACTGGGTAGGGAAGTGTCACTGAGCGGAAGTATCGGCCATAATAAATTTCTTGGGTATGATTAGTAGCCTCTTCCTTTACTTCCTCCTTCTTTTCAGCCTTTATGGTCAACTTGTCACCTTCAAGGCTTATGTCTAGGTCTTCCTTACTGATACCGGGCAGTTCAGTCTTCATGACTAACTGGCCTTTCTCCTCATACATATCAGTATAAGGTACCAAGCCATGCTCCAACGTGAACGGCATCCAAGTATCCCACATATCCCTAGCAAGTGTGTCCATCTCGGCAAGTAGATCCCATGGGCGATAGAATGGAACCAGGGCTTTCTCGTCGCCAGCTCTTCTTAAGATGATGTTCATTAGTTAACCTCCTTTATTAATTAACTTGACATGATTTTTTTAAATAAAGGCAATATTGTATGTGATTTATGTCACATTAGATGTCTTTAAGAGACATGTGATGGCGAGTCCGGCGGATAATATCAAAGGATAGCTTCTTCATATTTGGACTGATTTTCGGGGGGCAGGTCACTATTTCGAGCCCTTTGTTACTGCTTCTGTGCGTTCCTCCGCACTAAGCAAACAACCGCTCGTGCAGGCAGAACTACACGAACCATCGCAGGGTTCGATATGCAAGATAACATCTATGTGCGGGAAGTGCGTTCGGAAATCAGCCATGATTTGATCCGCCACGTGGTGAGAGTCACTCACCGTCATCTGGGCATGAACAGCAATATGTAAATCAACGAATCTGGCATCTCCGGCTTTGCGCGTACGGAGCTTATGAAAAGAACGCACCGTGGGGTATAGATTATAAAGATAGTTCTGAATCCATGCTTTCTCTTCACTAGATGTGCTTTTATCGAGTAAGTCTTGAACAGCACTAGATGCCAAATGATACGCGGCTCTCAAGATCATAACTGCGACCGTGATTGCCATAACAGGGTCAATCCACGAGATATTCACCCCAGGAAAAACATAACGGCCTAACAGTATGAGGCCAAGACCAACCATGACCCCAAGAGAGGTGTAAACATCAGTTCGTAAATGCCATCCATTTGCCAATAATGCTGGTGAATCTGTCTGCTTTCCGACATGGAAAAGCCTTTGGGATACCATGAAGTTTGCTGCCGAGGATATAAACATTACCATAACGCCTAAGGCAGGCATCTCCAGAGGGCGTGGGACTATGAGTTTGTGGATAGCTTCATAAATGATCCAGCCAGCAGCCACAAATATCAAGAGTGCTTCGGCAAGAGCGGAGATATCTTCCACCTTGGCATGTCCGAAAGGATGCCCTTCATCAGCCTGCCGCCCCGATATTCTAACGGCAAGGAATGCGATGACAGCGGCAATAAGATCCATACCAGAATGGATAGCTTCGGAAAACACGGATACCGAGCCGATAAGTATTCCTATAACAGCTTTGAAAACCACTAACACACTGTTAGAGATAATCGATAGTGAAGCAACTTTGGCTTTCTGCTTTTGTATTGCCAGATCGTCCATATGTCTCCTATAATAATAAACGTGATTATCCCTTTATCATAAGTAAACCATCGTATTTATAGCTAGGATCCCATCTTGGCACGTACTTCAATGGTATACACACCTAACACATTGAATAAAATGACACAAACTGATTTATCCCAGTTCCTGACGAACAGATCAACTTCTTGACTACCGGCCTGTTAGCGGGGCCCATTTTGAAAACGTGTTCAGATGCTCCCAAATTGCAGCATAGGCAGTGAAAGCCCAGATGAATCCAGCGACAACGAGAACAATAGCTGTTACCAAGCGCAGAACCTTTTTCGTTTGCAGACTGTAATTGACGGCTGTAAGAATGCCTCCTATACCTGAAAGTACGAAGCCTGTTCCTGCAACCAGAGGCTGCGGCGTCATGCCCAGCATGATGAAACGTGGCCCGATGACAATAGGCATCAGGCTTGAAAAAAAGGCGTATATTCCCATGGTGAATAGGTCCCAGTCCTTGGCCAGTGCCCAAGCTGTGCCTAGAAATCCGATGCCCAGCAGTACGGACGTGTTACCGTAGGGTTCATTGAAAGACCCGGGCAGCGGCCAGGTCAAACTCATATGCAGACCTGTCATAAATGCCACAAGCCCTACGGCCGCGAATGCAGGAGCCCACCTCTTCCTATTTGTTCCTACGAGATCACGATAGATGAACCATGCCAGCAGGAAAAACCCAGCTGCCATGTTCACGAGCATGAGAGCCACATAATCTATGAACATATCCACCTCCTATTCCACTGATTTGCACCAATACTTATATCACCTTCTCAGTTATTCACACAAGCACATTCCAATAGGCCTAGTTGTGCACCAAATGCAAAACTCTGGGCATTAAGACAAGGGTACACCCAAAGGATGAACAAAGCTTAAAATAGCCCAAGTACACTCCGCAGCAGCCAGATGATGAGGAGGATAACTCCAATAATCAGTGCTATATGGATTAGCCAACCCAAACTACGGAAAAAGATGAATCCAAGCAGCCACAAAATCAGGATGATAATACCGATAGTAAACAAGATACTCATAGTATCCCTCCTCTACGTTTGAATAATTCTAATTTGCCATTAGTATATAACATATTTATGGTCATTTTGCTAAGTTGTTGGAAATGACAAGACGGTATACTCAAGTTCTTGGTTTTGATGATGTATTTAAGAGACATGTATTGGCTTCATCAGTGGATAGGTTAAAAACTATGTAGGCGATACTGAGAATCTAATGACTAATCTCTAGTCTAACATTCATACTGGAGTGATTTTCGATAGTAACAGGCCAGTCCGCTCAAACTTCGATTTGTCACAGAAGAAGTGGCGCTACTTAAGGCTAGCCAAAATACTGATATCAATGAGGCCGCTGAAAAAGAATCAGGTTATAAGAGCTTACACTTTTCCTTTAGCTAGTTGGGTTGTCAGACGGACTACGGCCTTGCCTAAAGCACGGGCTTCATCGACTGCTTTGCTATCATGGCCAATGCCCGGGCCCTCTCTGACCTCACCTTTCTCGCTACCGTAGCCTGCGCTGCCGCCAGCGACGACCATCCGGTGGACGGTAAAGAAGCTATACATGATGCTCAGAATCTGTCCTACGCCTGTCCTTCGAGCAGCTACGATAACTCCAGCCACTTTGCCTCTTAATTTGCGGGTAAGCCGAAACGCATAAGTCCTGTCCATAATGGCTTTAGCTTGTGCGCTGACATTAATAAAGTACGAGGGAGTGCCAAATATGATGCCGTCAGCCTTTTCCAGCTCTTCATATACCCCCTGCATATCGTCCATTATCTTGCAAACATTAGTCTTGATACAAGCGTTACAGCCATCACAGGGGGCAATTTTCTTATCTGCCACCAGTATGAGCTCGGTTTCGCATCCCGCTTCTCGCGCCGCCTCTAGCGCTTCTTTGACCAGTATCTCGGTGTTTCCACCCTTGCGAGGGCTGCAGACAATACCTAAGATTCTCATAGATCTCCTTTATTATGGCTTCGGAGCAACTGACCTGCCACCATCATATCACTTCTTAGTCAGCCCCACAAGGACAACAGGCCAATCTTGAAAGGCCTATTTGTGCACCAAATGCAAGAATTGGGCTAGTTGGTTATGGGTACGCCCAAAGGGATGAAATGGGAAAAGGTGTGGTTAAATTGTTATTTGGTATAAAGGAGATTTTGAGGACGCGGAGATATTAGGTTATGGGATGGTTGATAATATCAAAGTATGAAATTGTATCTATATCAGTTATCGGGGCATGTCAGACACATCTCGATGAAAGGTAAAGTCCTCTTTGTATTTTACCTATCCCTCAGGCAAGAGTGTCTCAGGACATCTTGAGTAGGATAGCCTAATGGCAATATGAGCTTTTCGCAGCAGCTCTCAGGGATAGTAATGGGGTATTATTTGCGTTTTCTCTTGCACCAGCCAAATCGAACTTTCTTACCGCTATGCTTCGTGTTCTTCTTCTGTTTATTTGCATTCTCTACAAAAGTTTTGAGATCGACAAGAGGTTTATTACTCACTAAGTCATTTCCTTTACTTTTTGTACTTCTAAAATCAGATCATATTGTATCATCCATCTGGATATCCCAGCAACTGCGTTGTGGGCAGTTCGATTGTAGAGTAGGGTAAAACCATCTCACCGCATGGTCTAATAGTTGGGTAAGCATTCTGCATCGGCGTTACTTGGTTGAGTCAGATGGTTATTACATACTTAGCGTACTTACTACACTCCACCTAACCACTCCAACAAACCAAATTCTACAGCATATACAATAACGGTTATACAAATACTAAATCCTATTCCCTTAGCTACTTCACCTTTGCGTTTAACAGCAAAACCAGCTAGTGCCAAAATCGCTGCACCAATTAAGCCGAGGCCGATAATAAATAAAGTGTTTGATATATCCGACACCCCCACCTTTCCAGTTACGTTGTGCAGCAGTTGAAAAATAATAGCCGCTATAGCTACCACGCAGGGAGGAATTACCGTAGCCAGTATGGCAATTTTAAAAGGACTGGTCGGCCTCTTTCCAGGCCGAAGCACCCATGCCAGAACGCCGACAACAATAATTAGTGGAATTGTTAAAATCATAACTTGAACCTCCTATCTTTTCTATCCTTGCATCCTATTTCACAACTTAATATTAGTTCAGATCAGTCCTGACGAAACTCTATGATTATTACTTGCTTACAAGTCTAATCATCATTCAGGATAAAAATGTCTTCGATACCGACTTCAAGCGCCCGGGCGATATTGTGAGCCAGCTTGAGTGAGGGGTTATACTTGCCTTTCTCAAGGAAGATGATAGTCTCGCGGCGCACCCCGACGATTTCCGCCAGCTTTTCCTGGGTCAGGCCAAGGCGGGCGCGGTATTCTTTCATCCGGGTTTTCACGCCTGCTCAACACCGGTGAAACTTGCCCACAGTCCTTTTATAAAAATTGCCAAACTTCCCAACAGGCTGACTACAAGTACTACCGGAGCCACCAACAGTCCCAATATGAAGAAGAAAGCATCCTCGAAACCAAAACAGGCGCTGACTAGGTTGTGCAAGACAATAGCCAATGCGATGGTGCTCAAGGATAGACCGGCCGTTATCAGGTATATTTTAATCCAGCGCGTCGCTCTTTCTCCCAGATTGGGGCGGACACGGTCATAGTAATGGTAGCCGACCAGATAGACGATGCCTATGATCACCAGCTGCCCACTAATGATTAGTTCCTTAGGTGTATCCCGAAAGACATTGAATCTCAGTAGCAGTATCAGCACGATACTGGCGATGAGGAAAAAGCCACCGGTTAGGCGCATCGCACTGGTAAGATTATTCCGTACCCGCTCGTCGATGACGGGCAGCCGCCGGTATCTGACGAGCGACCAGAATTCACGATGCCCCAGCAGCAGGAAGCCGAGCACCAGCGCTATCACTACGTACACATTCTCCCTGGAAAGCAGCATCATCAGCCCCAGCATGCTGATAACGGAATAAACTATCAGGATCCATCTTATCTTCATTGCGTTACCTCCGCCATATGTTATAAATATATAACGTTAGATATATATAACATATCACAGCAACAAAGACCTGTCAAGACCTTTTATGGAAATAATGGTCAGGTGGTCGGGGATGATCTATTGGACCTACTTATACCACAGAGTGATGTTTAATATCGCCCAATTTGCATCCCAAACTATATTTAGTACCTATCTGTACAATCTTGTATATGACAAGCATCGACATCCCTCCTTTCATCTGCCTATTGGTAGTTAGGAATAGCTCTCTATGTTAAATTAACATCACGACAATCCCAGAAAATTAAGTCATAGGATACCAAACGTCACAGAAAAAGTTCTACCCATTGCAACCTCAGCTCCACCATCAAACCTCAACAAGCTAAACCAACCTCAACGTACCTTCTATTGAACAAAAGCCGCATACTCAGTTAGCTATCACTTTATACCGTTTGATTGAAGGTTTTCTGCTATCAGCTTTCTCAGAAATGGATCCAATCCATTTGAGTTACAGATAGCATTGGGACATACTACAGCTTTGGAAATGAGCAGTAGATATACTCAAGCTCTTGGCTTTGATGATGTGTTTAAGAGGCATATGATGACCAGTCAGGCGAATAGGCCGGTACGTTATAGGATTGGATGTGGTAGAGACGCATAAGAGGTTCAGACCTATTGATAGGCTCAAGACTTAGCTTCTTTATGTGGGACTAGTTTTAGGAGGTAAGTCAGTTCTCGCCACCCATAACTCCCAAAAATAACTGATTTGCCACCTTCAATTTATTTGTGCAAAAAGTACCACGTAATTTTTACCGTATGCTTTAGCACATTTAGGGCAGGTAGTATAAGAGAAATACAATTTTTTTAGACTCTTTTCTTTGTTTTCAACATATTCCTTCATTTCCTGTACCCACTTGCCGGTATTGTGATATGGTCCCTCAAAAACTTTTGTTAAGTAGCTACCAGAAAGGGTTGTCATTTGTGCTCCAGGAACTTCTTTTGAAACATCTATGTAGATATCTGCCCCCCAGGGTGATTTTTCATCAGTCAGCATCAACTGCTGTGGTGCCTGGGCATTTGCTTTCTCAATAAGTTCTATATTCTTGATTACCTTTTTCCCCATGTTGAGTGGAATATGGAAAAAGCTCGTGATATGGTCCTTAACAAAAATTTTATCTTTCCATGTAATCTCTCCATCCTGCCATGGCTCAGGATTAAACGGTTCGCAACAACCAGTCGATTTTACTGTTTGATTATTCATATTTATACTCCTTACTAGAGGCACATAAGAGGTTTAGTTCAGTTGATGGATTGCGAGGTAACTAGCCACCTTTTGCCGCCCGATAGGGATATAGGGCTAAGAAAACCACGGCGAAGATAGCACCCATGATAATCTGCATCCCCACTTGGTTGAAGTCAGCGGCACCCATGACGATTGAGTACACCCCACCTACTACACCAAGAATACACCATAATATGGCAAACTTCACCCAGTTAATGTGCCGCAGTGGGTCCCGTGAGACAACTATGAGATAGACACTAGGGGCAATAAGGCACATGCCTAACGACACCATGGTATATATTAGATAACCAGACGGTTTACTAAAGCCAACCATGTTAGCTGTCTGGTCAGGGAAGATAACAAGCGACAGGCCAAGCATAATCTCTATCACCCCGAAGACAACCAGCGCGATCTTCATAGCTCGTAGCATTACTCACCTCCACCTGTTTTCTAGCAGTCATTATACATCTACATGTTTTGGAATAAAATACTAACCAAGAGGATATTGAAGCCAGTCCGGTGGGCAGGTTGGTGCGATAGAAGCCTGGATTCTATGGAGGCCATAGGAAACATTTGCCAATTGACGATACCAGAATATGAAATTGCATCTGGATCAGTTTTCGGGGATTTGCATGTCATCATGAGCTGGAGATTATGCACATAGGCGCAGACAGGTAACATAGAGAGGGAGGAAACAGGTTGCGCCTGTGCTACCTGTTTCCTCCCTCTCTAATGATCAGATGCTATGGCATAGGAGATTATGGGGCATGAGGCGGAGATGGCAGCGGTCTCGGTGAAGGTGGAGATAGCCGTGGTGATGGTAAATACCAGGAGTACTGATAGTAATACGGTGACTGATATGCATATGGATAGGTCTGGTAAATGACAGTAGGCTGTGCAGAGGTATTCTGCTGCTGCTGCAGCTGGGATTGCGCTTGAGAGAGCTGCTGCTGCGCTGAATTCAACTGCTGCTGGTTCGAATTCAGTTGGTTAGTGAGCGAATTGACCTGGTTTTGTAGGGCCTGGACCTGCCCAGTGGTTGCATACGAGGAAGTGCAACTTGTCGCTGCTAATATTATGACCAGTACAAGCGATAACAGAACAATAACGCCTTTGATTTTCATTTTTCTCCTCCTTATTATTCAGTATAAAGGAGTAGTTTTGATTTTACTTGACAGCTGGCTTATAAAATCCTGATATTTAACTAACGATTTTTAATTTGTTTCAATTGGCCTTACCCCAGATCAGTTCCGCAAGCATATTCCAATAGGCCTACTTGCCCACCAAATACAAGAATCTGGTAGTTGGTTATGGGTACGCAAAGGGGTGAGGGGAAAGGAGGAGGCATGTGGTGGCTAGTCTGTTGGATAGACTGGTACGCTAAGACAGCTATTACCATGCAGTAGGATGCTTGGAAACAATAGAGAGTCATAAGAGGTATTTGCCGATTGATAACATCAAAGTATGAAATTGTACCTGGACCAGTTATGGGGCAGATCAGCAGCTATTGATTAAAACCTAAATAGATTAGATTATCCTAATTCCATATTTGAACCTAGTCGTTATACATGAGGGCATCTGTAACAAATAGAGAACTATGGGGATGCGGTTTTCCTTCTAATGGAATACCCAATTCTAATTTTATGCTTTTGTAGGCCAATTTAATTGCCTCAAACTTAAGCTGAGTCAAATCAATCAATACATCCGCTGTAACGGGCTTATCTCCATGGGCCACAATGGAGCTTCTCGCTTCCCACAGTTTTTCAAATACTCCTGGATTACCACCAAGTTTATTCACTAGCTCACGCATTTTTGACGTAATTGTTGTCTTTTGGACAATATATCGTTTTTTACATTTTGGGCAGGTTGCGAATTGAGGTTGCCCTTGAGCCAGTCGACGAGCCATGATTTGCAGACAAACCATGAGGGATGAAAACGTTTCAACTGGGTCACGCTCATCTAATCCCCTTCGCAACCAATATAGCGCTGCGAATGTATCACCGTCGGGAACGACATTTCCAAGGTCGGTTAATTCTAGATAAATTTCATTTTGTGCACGTCCACTAGCAGGCATAATCAATTTTTTAAAACCGTCGCTATTCACAGTAGTTGGTTCAATGTGTCGTACAAATAACCTAACCCCAAAACTAAAGGACAGTAGCCCAATAAAACGCTCCACCACAAGTCTAGAGTTCTGAATTACGATATTGCTGTCAACCTCTTCGATTTCCCCAGGTATGTAAAAGGCTATATTAAAAAGCATATCTCGTCTCTTTGTGTTTTTTTCTTCAACTTTCTCCATTCTGAATCCACAGAAATTTATTGTGGTCTTTTTTGCAATTTGTATGATTGATTGTTCATCTTCTTTTTTTATATTCAGTCCTGGAGATATAAATTGTACTGAGATTGGTACCTTACCTGGAACTATGTCTGGAAATATCTTTGGTATACCTAACACTGGTGAAAAATTGAAAAGGGTTGTCTGCTCACTTGAATTCCTGTTCACGAATTTACCCTCCTGAATGGTTTCGAGGTAATATGTCGCCTAAATATACATTATTTCATATTTGCCTCATTCACACCAACTCCGAAAATGAGCCCAGATGTAATGTTTAGCTAGAGATTAAGAAAGAGGTGCACGCCTAGCCAGCTAGTTATCCACCGTGCTATCTTTGTTGTTTTCAGGCTGTTTGGTTAAATAAAATCTCCCCCGATCTAATACCGGACGCCCAATCCCTCGACTGATTCAATTAAACCGCAGAATCTTGCAGATTATAGGTTTTAGGTAAACAAAAACTGGCCAGTAAAGGTTAATATGGCTAGGAGCGTATTTTGAGGGTTTGATCCCCAATCAGACGGTACAAATAAACGTATTGGCTTGGCCCTTAACCTGTATTCTGCAGTAGACGCCTTCTTAGCGGCCTCGGGATAATGCTGGACAGAATAAATGAACCTGCCCCGGCGGATATCCGGGACAGGTTCACTAATCGCTGATGCAACTAATTAATTTAGTTGACTTATAGTCTTAACATCGAATCTTATTTGTTATTTTTGCCGTTTCCCTTCCCCTGGTTCTTTTCCTTGTTCTTGTTCATTTCCTGCTTCTGGTTCTGCTGGTTATCGCTATTGCTGTTCATCTCATGCTCTCGATTCTGCTCTTGGTTCTGTTCCAGACTGCCTTTTCCCTCCTTTTTACCCGCATTCTCACTTGCCTGTGAATTGGGGTTGAATGGCTTTTGCAGACCTGGCGCGTTATCGATACCCTTGCCGGGAACACCTGAGAGCTTGAGAACCTCAGCCTTGGTAAGCAACGCTTTAATGACATTGGTGGAAACCTCTATTTCTGCACTACTGCCGATAACCGGCTTGCCATTTGGGTCTTCACCGGTGGCCGTGGCAGTGTTTTTGATGGAGCCGGCCAGCAAATCGCCGAAGGCGACTGTGTAGGTAGCCACGGCGGTTATATTCTCGCCGGGTAGGAGGCTGGTAACGGTAACATTTTCGCTAAGCAGAGGAATATTACCGAGTTTGTTATCGCTCAGCGATATATTTTCTATTTCAACCACGCCATTGTTACTAACGCTGTAGGTATAGGTAATCACGTCGCCAAGCTCGGCAACATTTGTATCAGCTTCCTTGGTAACCTGCAGAGTTGTGTTATATGGGTTTAATGCAACGGTTTCGCTAGCAGTTGCTGTAATATTTTCACTGCTGGTTAGCGTAGCAATATTTACAAGTTGAGTGGCATCGTTAGAGTAGTCAGTCTGGGAGACGATATAGGAAGCTGTAGCTGTGATATTCTCACCTGATAGTAGTTGGTCGGGAATATCTATCTCGCCGATTTTATCATCTACCAGTTTAAGTCCGGTTAAATTGTCACTTGTATTTGTAATGGTATAGGTGTACGTAATACTATCTCCCACTGTGGCATTATCCGAGCTGGCAATTTTGGTCAGTAGAACCCCTTCTTCGGCATAAACCCGGCTCAGCGGCAATCCTAACGACAGGCTTGCCAGAGCTAAAATTAAGAGCCAACGGACAAATTTGTGCATATCTATCATACCTCCCTTTCGGTGAATTGATGCTTATAAAACGAATATTGTAAGAAAAAGGTTTATACGAGGTGCAAAAGAAACATGGTTGGCTAGTGGCTATTGGTCACAAGGTCAAGAGACACATATTAGGGATGTTGAAGCCGGTACGGCTCTAACTTAAAGTGATATAACTACTGGGGACAGTCCACCTGCTTCAATGTTTCAGCCATATCTGAGCAAATCCCTTAAATAGACTGAAAAGTGCGAAGCTTTCAGGCACCCGGCCAGGCCGAACTTTCTAATCTCTTTGGCTCTTGATTCTGCAGGCCGAGATTGTTTACTATCTGAAATATAACATCACCCTGATTAAGTGCATAGAAATGGAAGTAATGTACGCCATTTTCCAGCAAGTCAGCGCATTGCTCGGTAGCCACTTCTATACCGACTTTCCTCGCTTCCTCAGTTGTGGACCCGAACCTTTCAAACCGTTGAATAATGCGCTCCGGGACTGTAGCTCCGCATTTTTTACCGAATTCTCTTATCTTGTTGATGTTAGCAATCGGCATAATACCAGGCATGATAGGAATTTTGATGCCCGCCTTAGTTGACCTCTCTATAAAATCGTAGAAGTAGCGATTGTCGAAGAACATCTGGGTCATGGCGAAATCAGCACCAGCATCAATTTTCCGTTTCGCATAGTTCATATCTATCTCAAGGTTCGGCGATTCACAGTGGCCTTCCGGATAGACGGCAACACCTATCGAGAATGCAGATAGAGAAGCAGCAAGCTGCACCAGGTCCTCGGCATAACAAAAACTATCCTTTGATGGTGTGAATTTCTCTGCCTCTTCAGGCAGGTCTCCCCTGAGAGCCAACAAGTTTTCAATCCCGAGACTCCTGTAATCCTCCAGAATAGCCTTAAGCTCATCTCTGTTTCGGTTGAAACAGGTCAGATGTGGCATGGGAACAAGAGAGGTCTCACTCTGAATGCGCAGTGTAACCTGTCTTGTATTCTTCAGTGCGCTGCCGCCAGCGCCGTACGTCACCGAGACAAAGGTGGGGTTCAGGATTCCAAGCTTGGCAATATTCGCAATTAATCGGTCCTCCCCTGCCTTATCACTAGGCGGGAAGAACTCGAATGAAAGGCTAGCCCCTCTTTCTTTGATAGTCTGTCCTATTTTCATTCAACCGCTCGACCTCTATTCGATAGCCTTTATCTCGCAGCAGCCGCACTCTCATTTACTACCAGTGGTACAGGGATGGCAGCACTAAAGAAGACCGTTCTGCTCATAAGCATCAACAATGCCAATTTGTCATTCCCTTGCCACTTGTTTCGGCTCAATATCGCCTTCAGCATTTATACCACTTCTTAAGCTAGCCCACAAGCACAATAGCTTAGAAGCAAGCTGCAGGATGCTTGGATGCAATCAAAAGCTATAGAGAATATAGCCCGATTGAAACCTGGTTAGGACCTGATTCCAACAGGTCTATCTATTTGTGCACCAAATACAAGAGCTGGGCTAGTTGGATCTTAGAACGATGAGATAGTGTGGCGAAATTGGCCTTTATTTGCAAGGCCAAAATAGGGGCGTAGGTTGCTACGCTTTTCCGAGATAGGTCACAGGCTTTTGCCTCTAATCTTCAATCCTTTCTTTCTCAACTCATCTGTTTTTGCCTTTGAACAAGCCATGCAATAAAACCTAGGAGTAGCATCACTCTTATCATAGTTTGGTGCTTTGACTAATCTCCATAATGAATCTTCCTTGCCACAGTTATCACAAATCCCCTTATCCTTGAAGTTCCATACCTCTACCGCGTAGCTAGTAAAGATAAACCTATCTACCCAGAAAAATATAGCCCCCCCGATAAGGTTTGCTACTATAGCACCTATCCAATCTTCCCTAGCCCCGAATAATGATGGTGAATGCTTAAAGAAAGCAATAACCGGTGCGAGTATGGGTGTGCTTAGTTGCCATCTGATAAGGTACAGGATAAAGCGTTTCATTTTGTTAAGTTAACTTGACCTGCCCCCAATAATTATACCACTTCTTAGGTCAATCCCACAAGCGCTTGAAGGTCATCACCGGCTTTTGATGTTACCAATGCATATTCCAATGGAGCTATATTTCCCAACGCGCTGTAGAACCGCTCTCTATTATACTGCTGACGCCAGGCTTCTACTTAGCTATCGAGCATGCATTATCGGTTGCTTGATCGTCTGCTGTGTTTCTTGGGTTGATGTTTGATTCTGGCTTTGCCCTTGTTTGTTTATGTGGTACTGATTTTGGTCCTGGTCCTCTTCCTGTTTTTGCTCCTCGCTTTTGTTATCAGTGTTAGGCTTGTGTAGCAGCCTTTTGCCTTCTTTCTCTGTTAGGGTTTGGATCGCCCGTTGCAGGGCCGGCTGAGCCTTCGACGGCGCTTGCTCCAGCGCCTTTTCCAGCGCTTCAAGGCTTCTGGAGGTGCTGGTAACCACTGTCTGGTTTAGCTGCTCCACTTTTCGGACACTGGCTGTATCTTGCGTTGTTTTTCCTGCGTCTTCACCTGCAGGAGCTGTAGATGTGGGAGTGGTCAGCATAGGCATGGGAGGCGTCACGTTTGAAGAAGCTGCTCCTGTCTTGGTTGTAGCCTGCGGGGTTTTTACTGCGGTGGCTCTCTCCACCCGTGCGATTGCGACATCTGCTTTATCCAGATGCTCAACCAGCCTATCTGTGGTGGCAACAACCTGCTCGGTTTTGCCCTGGCTGGTCATGACTGCGATTTCCATAGCTCTGGTTTCGGCGAGCTGGGCGTGAATCTCAGCCTTCTTTTCTTCAGAAACAGTGAAGGCTAGCCTCAATTCTTCAGTAGCCAGCTTGACTGGATATAGCGGCTCGTCAGGCAAGGCGTTTGATGAGGCAGCCGCTGTGCCAACACCGCTGAATATGAATATCAAGATTGCGGTCAAGGCCACAACCCAGGCTCGTTGCCATGAGGAAAAGCCTCTATATTTTGGCTGCTGCACTTGTACAGCACCTAGCTGGGCAGCCTGGTAGCTCATTCCGGCTCGAGCCCGCGCTTTGAACTCAGGGCTTGGTTGAATCGCTGAAGCCCTCCAGCTAAAACCCAGCGCTGTCCTGAGCAGCGGCTCAATTTGAGCAGCCTCTTGGGGATAGCTTCGGAGGCAGCTCTCAATGCTTTCACCCCGGGATATCCGCTCCAGGCATTCGTTAAATATGTTTTCCAGTCTATCAGACATTGTCGTGTCCCGAGAGTATTTTCCTAAGTGAAACAGTTCCGTTGAACTGCAGGGCTTTCACAGTGCCTTCGCTTTTGCCCAGTATCCTGGCTACATCAGCTATGGGCAAGCCAGACAGGAAACGCAGCGAGATCACCTCTTGCTGAGCTGCGGGTAATCTCTTTACGGCACTCGTTAGCTCTTGCGCTTCAAGCACTTGCTCGGTTATAGCTACAGGGTCCTCCATACTAACCGCAGCTGCCTCCTCCAGTGGTGCCTTCTTGTGCTTCGATTGCTTTCTAACATGGTCTATCACCTGATTATGAGCAATACGGAACAGCCACGAGGCGAATGGCACATCCCGCCACTTGTAGGAACCGATTGACTGCAGGGCTTTGAGAAATACCTCCTGAGTCAAGTCCTCAGCCTCTGCCTGACTGCTCACTCTAAAGTAAATATATCTATACACCTTATCGAAGTGCTCATCATAAAGTCTGGTAAAGGCCCATTGATTGCCCCCTATCGCCTGCCTTACTATATTTTCTTCTGACACCAGATAACCTCTATTTACCTAGCGTCTATTATATTAAAACGAATGATAAAGGGAAACGTTTACATAAAATTGCTTGAAATAGTAAAGGCCAACCTGAAGGTTGGCCTTTACTACAACTCATTATTGAGTGTGAGTATTTATACAGCCTCGTAATTCCGATGAGGCGATGTCTCCCTGGCTTATAGACCTTTACTTATGATATAGCAAGCCAAATCGGCAAGGCGGCAACTGTAGCCCCACTCATTGTCATACCAGGAAAGCGTTTTCACCATATTGCCGCCAATGACCATGGTGCTCAGCGCATCGAATATAGAGCTAGCCTGATTGCCTTTAAAATCTGAACTTACCAGCGGTTCCTCGGAGTACTCCAGGATGCCCTTGAGCTTGCCTTTAGCCGCAGCTTGGAAAACCTGGTTGACCTGCTCGACGGTCACATCTTTGTTCAGGTCAGCCACGAAGTCACAGAGGGAAACGGTGACCACGGGTACCCTGAAAGCGATGCCGTGCAACCTTCCTTTCATCTCTGGGAGGACCTCTGCCACTGCCTTGGCTGCTCCTGTAGTGGTGGGCACTATATTGATAGCAGCTGCACGTGCTCTACGCAGGTCCTTGTGATACATGTCAAGAAGTCTCTGATCGTTGGTATAGGCATGAATGGTTGTGAGTAGACCTTTAGCTATTCCAAAGTTTTCCTGCAGCACCTTGGCCACTGGCGCGATGCAATTCGTAGTACAGGAGGCGTTGGAGATGATATGGTGTTTGGTTTTATCATATTTATCCTCGTTTACACCCATGACCACGGTCAAATCCTGATTCTTTGCTGGCGCTGAAATGATGATTTTCTTGGCCCCACCCTGCAGGTGAGCAGATGCCTTAGTGCCATCGGTAAAAAGGCCGGTGGACTCGATGACTATCTCCACGCCATAATCTTTCCACGGTATCTTGGCGGGGTCACGTTCAGCCAGCACTTTGCTTTTCTTGCCATCGACGACTATAGAATCGTCTGTTGATTCCACCTTGCCGGGATAAATGCCGTAGGTGCTATCGTATTTGAGAAGATGCGCATTGGTATGGGCATCCGTGAGGTCATTGACCACCGCTATCTCTAGCTTATCGCTGTAATGCTGACTCATCGCCTTGAAAACCAGCCTGCCGATGCGGCCGAAGCCGTTGATTCCGATTTTATCTGCCATATTCATCTCCTCCCTTTATATTCTCTAAGTCAGGCCTTATTATAGCTCACCCTTATTTTAGTTCCAATACCACCCCTTATATTCCAATCTGCCACGATTTCCATACTTTTAGGTTTCGCCGCATTGACCAGGTCGTCCAGTATCCAGTTGGTGGCCTCCTCATAAAACGTTTCCACCATCCTGTAGCTTGCCAGGTAAAACTTAAACGACTTCAGCTCTATGATGTACTGGCTTGGGACATATTTTATGGTAAGCGTGGCGTAGTCGGGTTGCCCAGGATTAAGCGGACAGAGCGAGGTAAATTCGCTGGTGATGGCTTCCTCTTCGTATTCCCTATCCGGGTAGGGATTGGGCATGGTGATGAGCAGCCCTTTTTGGGGATGTGATTTATACTCCAGTTTGAGCTGTTTAACCTTGTCTCTCAGGTCTTCCGTCATTGCTTTCTCCCTTCACCTCAGCTATCCGTAGCCTTATGGCATGACCAGTGACTCGTAGTAATTGACCTGATCTCTGCTATCTTTGGTTACCTTGCCCTGGCTTATTAAATACTGCAGGTGTGCCAGTGTCTCCAGTACAGCTAACCGCTTATCCAGGGTAGCTAGTTTTATGAAGCCGATTGGTTCGCCTCCGGGCATCCAGGGAATCTCCTGGGCTATCTGGTAGGCGGTTTTTGGTCCTTTACTTATCAGCTTCATGATTTCCCACTCCCTCTCCTGGTGGTGACCCATTAACGCTTCGATCTTCTGATTCAGGCCGCTGAAGACGCCTCCATGACCTGGAAACACAAACTTGACTTCCAGTTCTTTCATAGCTTGCAGTGAATTGAGATAATCGCTCAGTGGATTTTCTCCTGATTGCGGATGGAGGCCTATATGCGGGCTGATATCAGACAGAATATGATCCCCGGCAAACAGGTATTTCCTATTAGGTTCATAGAAGCAGATGTGCCCTGGAGAATGCCCCGGCGTCATAATGACCTTAAGCTTAAAAGGTTCCATCTCAATCGTGCTTTCGGCGTTCAACATTTCATCAGGCTTGACTGGCACCACGAAATCCAGCACAGGCATCGACGCCTTACTGAACTGAGGCAGGTCGTCCTTGGGAATACCACTGGCTCCGAGGAACTCCGTCACCGAATCGAGCAAACTGGACACGTCCATATAGCGTTGCTCCAGCATAGAGCTTTCAACTTCACTCATAAGTATCTTGGCTCCGGAGATCTCCTTGATCCTGCCGGCTAGCCCATAATGGTCAGGATGCAGGTGGGTAATTGCGATATGCGAGATATCCTTAATCTGGAAGCCGTCGACCAGCAGCTCTTGCTTCAGCGCGGTGAAGGCTTCCGGAGTATTCCAGCCTGCGTCGATCAGAAGGTTACCATTGGTGCCTTCTAATAGGTAGACGTTAATATGATCCAGACCCGGCCCAAGTGGCATGGGTACTTTGACCTGATAAACGCCCTTCATGAGTTCCATATGTCCCTCCTAGATTAGGAAAGCTTGTTTCCCGGCATAGCTAGCATCAGCCCCTATTTCCTCTTCTATCTTCAGCAGCCGGTTATATTTAGCTACCCTCTCGCTGCGGCAGGGGGCGCCGGTTTTTATGGCGCCGGCGCTGGTGGCTACTGCCAGGTCAGCAATCGTGGTGTCTTCAGTTTCGCCTGAGCGATGGCTGATGATGGTTGACCAGCCGACTTCATGTGCTCTTTTAATGGTGGCTAAGGTCTCGCTCAATGTGCCCACCTGGTTAGGTTTAATCAGGATGGCATTGGATGCCTTCTGCTCAATGCCTTGCTCCAGGCGTGAAAGGTTGGTGGTGTAAAGGTCGTCACCCACCAGCCGGATCTTTTTGCCCAGCTTGGAGTTCAACAGCATCCAGCCAAACCAATCATCCTCATCCAGCCCGTCCTCAATGCTTATGATAGGATAATCGGCTACCCATCCGATATAATAATCAACCATATCAGCGCTGGTGAGGCTTACGCCTTCCTTCGCCAGGACATATTTGCCCTTGGCCTTGTTGTAAAAGCTACTGGCTGCCGGGTCCAGGGCAATGTAGCAGTCCTTGCCGGCTTTGTATCCCGCTATATCGATAGCAGCTAGTATAAGCTCGATTGCCTGCTTATTGGAAGTTAGCGAAGGAGCAAATCCTCCCTCGTCGCCTACGTTGGTGTTTAAGTTTCTCCCCTTAATGGTTTTCCACAGGGCATGATAGACCTCCGTGCCCATCCGTAATGCCTGGCTGAAACTGTTAGCCCCTACGGGCACTACCATGAACTCCTGAAAGTCGGTGGAATCGGCAGCGTGCTTGCCGCCGTTGAGGATATTCATCATCGGCGTGGGCAGCAGATTTGCCTTGGCATTGTCCAGATAGCGGTATAACGGCATGCCTGCGGAACTGGCTAGAGCTTTTGCCAGAGCTAAGGATACGCCGAGGATGGCGTTAGCCCCGAGGACTGATTTATTTGGCGTGCCATCGAGCTTAATCAGCTTCTGGTCTACTTTTTCTTGAGCGGCCGGCATACCCACCATCGCCATTGCGATGCGGTGGTTGACGTTGCTGACTGCATTAAGAACTCCAAGCCCCCCATATCTACTTTTATCTCCGTCCCGCAGCTCCACGGCTTCATACTTGCCTGTGCTGGCTCCCGATGGAACTGCGGCACAACCGATTGCGCTATCGGATAGCTCTACTCGCGCTTCAACGGTAGGGTTGCCGCGGGAATCCAGTATCTCCAGGGCATGTATCGCCTTGAGGGTTATAGTTATAGAATCTGGCCTTGCTTTCATAGTGTTTTCCACGTTCCAATAGACTTGGCAGCCATTATAGCATATCGAAGACAAATAACGGCAAAAGGGAGGTTGTTACTCCCCGCAAGGGGCGAGGAGATACACGAATTCATGCAACTACGTAATGGCTGAGTTCATTCCCTTGCCCGTGTGGTAGGAAAAACAAATTGTTGAAACTTCCCTGCCTTGTACGCCTTAACGAATTGGGGATACTTTTCCGGGTCTCTTCTAATCCACGAGAGCTGTTTCTCTGTAGGGTTGCCCCTGATTTTCCCGGGCACGCCAACAACGAACGAGTTATCGGGGATTTTCACACCTTCTCCGACCAGAGTAGCAGCGCCGATGACGCAATCGTTGCCGATCTCAGCTTCATGGAGAAGGGTGGCGCTCATCCCCACCAGGACATTGTTCCCGAGTCGATGGCAATTAACCACGGCTCCGTGGCCAATAGTCACGTCGTTGCCGATTATCAAATCTCTAGGCCCGCAGTGTATTGCACAGTTATCTTCAATCCAGACGTTATGCCCGATTCTTATACCGGCAAAATCTCCTCTGAGCACTGCTCCCGGAAAAACGATGCAATTTTCGCCGATTTCCACATCGCCCATAATATATGCCGATTCATCGATGTAAGCCGATTCAGCTATTCTGGGCGTTTTACCATCAAAGCTCTTGATCATCTGCTCTCCTTTTTAGGACGTATTACCCACCCATTATACGTGCTACTAATGGAAGATGCTAGTGACGCAAAGCTTCACTGCGATGCAATTGCCTGCCAAGCTGGGTTATAATGAGTTCCATGTCCGAAATCAGGCAGGACCCGACAACAAGAGAATGGGTAATAATTGCTCCTGAAAGAGCCAAGCGTCCGCAGCATATATCTAAGAGAACGCTTGCTCATGATCTGCCGGCCTGGGACGAGTCATGTCCTTTCTGCCCAGGTAACGAAAGTCAAACGCCGGACGAAGTCTTGAGGCTTCCCTCATCAGCCCAAGTGTCAGCGTGGGAGGTTAGGGTTGTGCCTAATCGGTTCGCTGCCCTAAATATCAGTGGGAACCTCGAGCGGATAGAAGACGGGCGTCTTTTTCGAAAGATGGACGGCGTAGGCATAAATGAAGTTATCATAGAAACCCCTTCTCATAATACAACTATGGCTTTGATGGCATATGAACAGGTAGAAAAGGTGCTAATAGCCTATCAGCATAGATATAACGCTCTAAAGCAAAATCGTCAATTTAAGTTCATTACTATATTCAAAAACCATGGTTGTGCATCAGGGACGTCTTTGGTACACCCCCACTCGCAATTGGTTGCTACGCCTATAGCCGCAACTCACTACCGCCGCAGACTTGATGTTGCCGTCGATTATTACGATGATATAGGTAAGTGCCTCTATTGCGACTTGATCGCTGAGGAATTAAGAGAAAAAGCGAGAGTTATTGCTGAAACTAGAGAATTTATCGTTCTCCATCCATACGCTTCGCGCGTATCCTATGAGACTTGGATAATTCCTAAGGCGCATTATGCTTCCTTCGGGCTGTTTCCACAAGTGCATCTCAGCAAACTAGCTATCATTTTGAAGGATACCCTTCTTTGCTTGTACCATGGACTAAACAATCCTGCATTCAACTATATGTTTGATACCAGCACCACTGAGGACGAAGATGACCCTCATTACCACTGGCATATCAGGATAGTTCCAAGACTAACTACTATCGCCGGCTTCGAAATGGGTTCAGGCATGTATATAAATACGGTAATGCCAGAGGACGCAGCGAGGTTTATGAGAGAAGTACGCGCTTCCCTCGTAAAAGAGGGGACGCTATCATCTGAATAAACCCATGCCATAGTTGAACATTATGGCTGATTGTTAAATAGCCTCTGGGATAAAGTGTATAAAAATCTGCAGGACAAGTGCCGCCGTTGAAGAACTCATTTACCCTGGTCACGCTCTATATTGCAGCCTTCGTCGGCTATGCCGGCTTCAGCTTGTTGTTCCCGGTAATGCCGCTCTATGCTGCTGAACTTGGCGCCACTATAGGACAAGTCGGGCTGATCGTCGCCGCCAACTCTTATATGACCGCTATCCTGCTCATCCCCATGGGCATGCTATGCGATAAATTCGGTCGGCACAAGCTGCTCATAGGCGGTTTAGCCGTGTTCGCCGCAGTCCCATTGCTCTATCCTTTAGCCTCCAACCCGGCACAGTTGACGCTCGTCCGGGCTATCCACGGGCTGGGCGCTGCCGCCTTCCTGCCTGCAGCTATTGCGCTGGTGATAGACCTGACTCCGGAGGCAAAGAGAGGTGAAGCCATAGGCTGGTACACGGCATCCCTCCAGCTAGGGCTCATGGCAGGGCCGATAACAGGAGGCTTCTTGCTGGGCCACTTCGGCTTCGATGCTGTCTTTTTTACCTGCAGCGCCATCTCTCTGATAGCCCTGGCCTTCGCTTTTTCACGGCTCAGAACCATCTCCCATCCACCCCCGGCAGAAGCAACCTGTGCCAGGTCCTGGCATTGGCTAAGCAGCGTTCTGATTTTTGTGGGCATGTTAACTCAACTTCTGGTGGCTATCGGCTCAGGCACCATTTCCTCTTATATTCCCCTTTATGGCAGGGAGTTCGGGATAACTGAAGCAGGCGCAGGGGCAATCATCACCGCCCTGTATGGCAGCTCAGCCATACTGCGCGCTCCTGCCGGAAAGCTGGCAGATAGAGTTAATAAGGGGCAGCTCATTATCGGGGGTCTGGGCATCACTGTAATAGCTGTGGCTTTAGTCGCTGTATTTCATAGTCTGTTTCCCCTTATCATGGTAGCCGTTCTGTTCGGCGTAGGTATGGGCATCGCCATGCCGGCAAGCCTAGCGCTGGTGGCAGAGCTGGCTCCAGCAAGAGCAAGGGGATTGGCTATGGCTATGGGCACCGCCTTCTTTCAAATAGGCTTTGCCCTCGGAGCCACGGCTATGGGAGGGGTGGCCGGAGCTAGTGACTTTGAAACCATGTTCTTTGCCTGTGCCGCCAGCATCGCCTTTGGCTTGCTGGTGCTCATAGGTCTGATGCGAGTCAGAAGTAAGCAACGCGATAAGGAACTGCTATGAAGGTGAGCCTGCATATATGCTGCGGCGTGTGCGCCGCAGGGGCAGCGGAGACGTTAAAAGCGGAAGGCCACGAGGTCGTAGGCTTTTTCTATAATCCAAACATCTATCCTGCGGAGGAATACCACAGGAGGTTGGAGGCAGCCCAGAGGGTAGCCCGCGAGCTGAACTTTCCACTGGAGGCTGAGACATATCTGCCCCAAGAGTGGCTACGGGAAACCGATTCCCTCGAAGACGAACAGGAAGGTGGCAAAAGGTGCAGGGTATGCTTCCGCCTCAGGCTGGAAAAGACCTACCAGCATATGACAGCCTGCGGTGCCGACGCCTTCACCACCACGCTTACCATAGGCCCCCGGAAGTCCGCGACCATCATCAACGCAATAGGGCAGGAGATCGGCGGAGATAAATTCCTGGTCAGGGACTTTAAGAAAAAGGACGGCTTCAAAAAGGCTATACAGTCAGCCAGACGATGGGAACTCTACCGCCAGAACTACTGCGGCTGCAAATACAGCCTGAGAGATAGCTTAGCTTGCCCGCCGAATAAACACCTTGAAGTGGTATAAGTATTTCAGGAATGAGACAAAAGTCACAGATAAATGAGAAGACATAGGTGTATTATAAAGATATAAGGTGGGGGAGAGGAGGAGTTAGGAAAAGGAGGTGAGAGACGTGAAGGTTCTTAGCCTAGAGAGGTTGCTGAGCCTAGTGTGTCGATGGAATTTTCCTGATACAGGCTCCTCACTGGAGCCAGTAAGCAGATTTACTAGTGAAGGTGAGGGGTGTTGAAGGTTCCCGAGCTTCTCGTGTAGTAACTGTAAGTAAAGGGCTCATCACAGAAGTGGAGCTATAATTGTGGTATGTGGAACCAAAAAGGAGAAGTAGTGGAACGAAGTTGAGGGTAGACTTCAAGGGCAAGAACTTAATAAGTCTACCCTTTTTATATCTTCTGAGCCTCGACTGCAATCCCGATGCAATCGGGAAGAATCTCTAAAGACAGGCGCTTGTATCTTTCGTTAAACACTTCAGATTGGTCTACTCATGCCTGAGCGCTTCAATCGGGTTGAGCCGTGAGGCCTGCCAAGCAGGGTAAAAGCCAAAGAACAAGCCTATGCCGACCGATACTGAAACCGCGAGGGTAACAATATCAGCGCTAACCAGGGTATGCACAGACCCAAAACTGGACACGCCAAATGCCACTCCCCATCCAAGCATAACCCCGATGATGCCGCCGGCAAGGGAAAGAAATGCCGACTCGATGAGAAATTGAATCCATATATCGCTGTCCTTGGCCCCAAGCGCTTTGCGGATGCCTATCTCCCTGGTTCTCTCCAGTACCGAAACAAGCATGATATTCATCACACCAATGCCGCCGACTAGCAGGGAAATCGCGGCAATTGCACCCAGCAGCATGGTCGTCGTGGCCATTGTGTCTGAAACTGTACTGGCCACTTCTTGCATCGAAGTAACAGTGAAATCGTTTGCCGCTGATTGTATAAGGCGGTGACGTGTACGCAGCAGGTCTGTGATTTCCTGAACCACTATGTCGGCGCTATTCAAATCAATCACTTTCAGAGAGATAGATGATATCACCTGTTCACCACGCGCGGTTCGCTGTTGGGCCACTGCCTGTTGCATGGCACTCAATGGAATGAAGACCATGTTATCCGGTGAACCGCTTACGGATCCTTTGCTTGCCAGGACTCCGATAACGCGCACGATAATAGTACCAAGCCGTAAATCTGTCCCCAACGGATCGCTGTTACTATACAATGTTTGCGCCACCGTAGAGCCCAGCACGGCTACCCTAGTACCGCGTTGAAAGTCATAATCAGAGAAGAAGGTACCGCTGGTGGTATTCAAATTGTATGTTTGCATGTATGCCGGGGTCGTCCCGACAACCTGGGCATTCATATTCTGGCTGCCGGCAATCAGCTGGAGGCTTCTGGAAAAAATTGGTGTCACAGATGAGACAAGGTCTGTCTTATCAGCTATCGCTATGGCGTCTTCCATAGTCAGTGTGGTGGAACTACCTGCGGCGCCTCTTACCCCACCAGCGCCCATACTTGATCCGGGCGTAATCATCATCAGGTCTGGCCCCAGAGTCTGAATTCTGGCAAGTATATCCGCCTCAGCACCTTTGCCTATAGACATCAGGGCAATTACAGCCGAAACACCAATTACGATTCCGAGAATAGTCAACAGGCTGCGCAGCTTGTGCGACGTTACACCGCCCCATGAATTAGCAAAAGGCCTTAACAGCTTTTTATACTTTTTCATCTTTTTCTACTCTGCCGTCTTTAATATAAATGACACGCTGACAACGTTGGGCAACTTTTGCGTCATGTGTGATCATTACCAGGGTAATCTTCTGCTCGGCGTGTAGCTGTGTGAGCATCGAGATTATCTCGTCACCGGAACGGCTATCCAGGTTTCCCGTGGGCTCATCCGCCAGTATCAGAGGGGGGGTTTTTGCCAGGGCACGCGCTATAGCCACCCGCTGCTGCTCCCCGCCGGAAAGCTCGCTGGGGCGGTGATCGGCCCGATCGGCAAGTCCCACAGTAGTCAGCGATTCCATGGCCGATTTGAAATCATCGGCGCCGGCGTATTCCAATCCCAATTTGACGTTAGACAGCGCCGACAGCTTGGGGAGAAGGTTAAACTGCTGAAAAACAAACCCGATCTTTTGTGCCCTGATATGAGCAAGTTCTTTACTACTGAGCCGGCTGACTTCCTGACCGTCGAGATAGTAGCTGCCTGAACTGGGTACGTCAAGGCAACCTAGAAGGTTGAGTATAGTCGATTTCCCAGAGCCCGATGGCCCCATAATCGCAACCAGCTCACCCGTTTCAATAGTGAAACTTATGCCGCTTAGTACTTGCAGTTCTCTATTGCCGATGGGATATATTTTTGCTATATCCTGTAATTGAATCATCTGGTGGTGACGCCCGGTATGCGTATTCCTCCGCCGGTAATCGATGGCGTTTGCGTTCTCTGCTGGGTGCTGGTAGACGTCGTTGTTGATGCAGCAGCATTACTCGCGATAGACACCTGGTCGCCCTCGCTGAGCCCGCTGATGACTTCAGTATTTTGCCCATCCGTGATGCCAGCCTGTATCACACGCTCTTCGGTGACTCCTGATGCAGATACCACCTGAACATAATATTTGCCGCCTCGGCTGGTTATCGCCCTGTTAGGCACCAGCAACACACTGTTTCTCTCCTCGGTTACGATGCTTATAGTAACTGTAAGCCCTTCTCTCAACCTCAAGCCCGCCGGCAGCGCTGTGGTAGTTTGGCTTTGCTGCCGGCTCAGTTGCCCCGACGTAGCTGAGGCCTGCCCGGTATACGATCGTCTGGCGGACTGCTGGCCGCTGGTCTGATTACCAGAGACTGCCTGATTGCCGGGGGCTGTCTGATTACCAGATGCTGTCCCCGGGAACGTACGCGGCGTTGTTTGATTTTGACTAGCTGTTGCACCCACCGGGTCCATCTGCACCGTCACCTTATAGTTCACCACATTTGACGCGATGGTGGGGGTCTCCGCCATGAGCGCTACCCTGGCCGGAAATGAATATCCCGGCAGTGCCACAACCTGTACAGTGGCCGGAGTTCCAATGCTCAGTTGATATATCTCCGTCTCGTTGACCAGCACCTCAGTCTGGAAATTTTCCGGGTCGATGATGCGCACCCCCACAGCATTGGCAGAAACCTGGTCACCCGGCACCACATTTACGTCGGTGACCAGCCCGGCAAAAGGAGCAATGATAGTGGCCTTATCTAGGCTCTTTTGCGCCTCGGCCAGGTTGGCCTTGGAATTTTGTAGCTGCAGTTGTTTGATCTCTATAGTCAAGGGGTCGGGCGCTGCGATGACCGCCCCGCTGGAATTGGTCGTGGGCGTCTGCGCATTTTCTAGGGCCTGTTGTGCGGATTTCACATTTATCTGTGCCTGCGCCAGGGAGCTCTCCAGAGGTGCGGTATCGAGCTTTGCCAAGACTTGTCCTACCTCCACATGGTCCCCGATTTTCACCAGCACTTCCGCCACCGTGCCTGCCGAGTAAAACGACAGGTTTTCCTCATGGGCTGTCTCCAGATTGCCGCTGGCCAGGATGCTGATATTGAGGTTCCCTCGTTGCACCCCAGCGACCTGGTTCGCCGCAGCAGCCGAGTTAGTTTTAGCTCCGCAGCTAAGAGAGAGGATACCAAGAACCATAATCAGCATGGCAGCAGTTATCATCTTGTACATTTTCATTTATTTTATCTTTTCGCTTTCATGTTGCATAATTAGAATCAGGTGCGCCGTTAACACAGTATACTCAGAAATTATTAATATTTCATTAAGGCCAGGGTTCGTGAACGCCCTGTGTTAATAAGAAATTAATATTTCAGTCGTACCATTTAGTTGGCCCGGGTCTCCATTCTATTCTTTAATTGAGGGTTTCCCATAAAAATAAATAGAATAAAGATATGTTCCTGCTTATCAGCCTTGCTGTTACTGCCAGGGCTGGCGCTTATAGCTGCGCCGCCGCCGGCTCAGGCGCAGTCATCTGCAGTCCTTAAATGGGCTGAGGTAGATAAACCAGGTATCAAGGGCGAGATCATCATTGCTCCCTCCGAGGTCAATAGGATCGCGGCCAGCCATGATGTGGTCTATGCCGTGGATACTGCCAACAGTAAGCTCCACAGGTCGTATAACGGCGGCCTGACCTTCACCGATATCACCAGCGCTTTGAGCAATTCCGGCGCTCTATTGCCCGCCCAGGAGATAGCCGTAGCCCCTGACAAGCCGCAGTACGTGGCCATAGTCACCAACAACAGGACGAAAGTATATTTGTCTGACAACAACGGTGCTACCTGGGCTGATACCGGCTTGACCGGTATCAGCGGCAGCATTCAATGCGTTGCCATATCCAATGGGTATATCGTGGGCTCTAACCTTACCCACGATATTGCAGTCGGCACGGCACAGTGGGGTAACGCCACTACTGACGGGCAGATATGGACGCTCCAGGTCGGAGCCTCTTTCGGCGGGTGGAGAGATCAGGGCTTGACCTTTGCCCCTGCCCCTGGTGCTGAGGTATCGGCGATAGCTTTCTCTCCACGATATAATTCCGACTTAACAATCCTGGCTGTGGCTTCAACAGCTGTCGATGCACCCACTGCAGCCACATGGCTGTGTATTGGTCAAAGAGACCTTTCCTCTCAAACCACAGCGTGGAACCCTAATCCGGTGCAAATCGGTGCTTTACTTGGCGATGATATTGGCGTGACAGATATCGTTTCCTCTATAGCCCTGCCTTCAGACTATGATGAGGGAGGGAGTTCAACGTCTAGAAAAGTGCTGGTTAATTGTGACAGGGAGCCCACTAACCCCGTGACTGCCCTTGATAATGGCATCTATCGCCTGGACGATGCTACATCACCGTATCAGATTCAGCTCCTCAGCAACATTGCCATAAGCAGTATGGCATACTTCGGCACAATTCAGGCTGGCAAGCTGATCGCCGGCGATGTTAACCCAGAAACTGCATATACTACTCAGGTACGGCGGCTGGCTGACCCTTTCTATGCCACGCCCCCATCAACATCCTGGCAAACAGCCAACCAGCCTCCTTCGGGGCCGGGAAATGCACAGGTGGCCTGGAACCAAAGTGGCACCGTGGCCTTTTGCGGCACCGGCCAATTAACCACTGGGTTTCTCTATGATGAAAGCTCCTTCTCTCAGAGCCAGGACAACGGCAATAACTGGGAGCAGACCAGCCTAATCAACACCGATGATATACACATATCGGATATAGCCCCTGCCCCCGACTCAAAAAGCCTGTTCATGGCCACATACAGTGTTGCCGCAGAATATGTCTGGCGCACCGCCGGGGAGCCGCTGGGCAGCTATTGGAGTCGCCTGCTGACAATATGGACCAAATCAGACAGGGTCATCCTGAGATTAAGCCCGGATTATGCTGATGACTATACGCTCTACGCGGCAGAAGTGAAGGGCAACCTGACAGAGAGCGCCGCGCCCGGTAACAGCATGATGGCGATGTCTCACATCAGAGGAAACTCAAGCTCATGGCAGAAGCTATACAACAGCCCGGGCAGGGTAATCGACATGGCGGTGGAGGATAAGGATACCGTCTACGTTGCGCTGCCCCGCGGCAATATCCGTAAGAGCGTTGATGGCGGCCTTACCTGGCAGGAGCCGGTGGACACCGGCCTCTCTGGAATCAACATGCTGTCTGTGCCGGGCAAGGGAAACATCCTCGCCGGCAGCAGCGAAAGCAATAGCAGCGACGCCCCGGAGGGCAACAAGGTAGCCTATTCCACCGATGGCGGCGCCAGCTTCACCAAAATCGATAAGCCTGTAGGCTATGGCCCGGGCGATGTACAGGTGGTGGCCGATGCCGGCTACAGCCAGAACAGGCTCATCTATGCCGCCGACAACATCGCTGATGATGGCATCTGGCGCTGGACTATCGGCACCTCTACCGAATGGGAGCAGATCGATGAGCCAATTACACAGCTTAAAACCGGGCAGCGCATCTGCGGCCTGGCTATGGGCACCGAAGGCACGCTCTATGCGCTGCGGGCGGAGAAGGTCGATGGCATCGGAGGAGGCGGCATGGATAGGTCTCTCAACCCCGGTGAACCTTATGTTTGGAACATTGAGTTCGATATACTGAACCGCACGCTGCCCGTAGGAACTGTCTTCGACCCCATAACCATTTTCCCCAATAATATGCCATCGCTCAAGTTAGCCAGTGGTATAGGGCAAAATGTAGTATGGGCTATTGATTTTGCCAATATGCTCATCTATAGATTCGACGACAATATCTGCAAATCCGGCCCGGTGACAGATGGCCCGGACACAGTTGGCTGCGACCCGGTTAGCGGCAGGAACCAGGAGGTCAACCTCCCCTGGCAGCAGCTATCGCTGTCCAACCAGTATGAGCTACAGATAGCCAAAGATGATCATTTTACGATACGTGTCTTTGGTAACGACCATATTATTCCTGAGGACCTGACAGCGCCGGCGGTCTTCTTTCCCGCCGGCGGGCTGGTGGCAACCCCAGCCTCTGAAATAGCCAACCGGGGCAATCTGGAGTGCGGCCATGCCTATCACTGGAGGACAAGAACAAGACATGCAACTACCGGGGAGTTTATCAGAAGCCCCTGGTCGCTGATTGATACATTCACTGTTAAGGCCGGTGCTATGGTACAGTCGCCGTATTTAGGGGTGAAACTGCTCAGCCCCGACAATGGTTGCCTGGGGTGCCCGGTTCAGCCGGTCGCATTCTCCTGGACTCCCTACAAAGAGGCTACCAGGTATGAGTTTATATTAGCTAACGATGCCAACCTGACCCAGACAATCAGGGACGAAACTACAACTACAGCATACAAATATGGTGGCGCCCTTGATTACAACACAGATTACTTCTGGCGGGTGCGTGCCATCGAGGTAAACGGTATGCCGGTATCAAGCGATTGGAGCGCCACATTTTCTTTCCGTACCGCTTCCGCCCCAATACCCATACAGGTGGTACCAGCTCCAAGCGTTACTCCACCATGGGTATGGGCGGTTATCGGGTTCGGAGGGGCATTGATAATAGGCTTAGTAGTCCTCATCTTTCGCTATTAGCTGCGTATTGGGGAATGCGCCATCGCCACCAGCTTCCGGTACAGCTCCTGCACCTGCTTCTTGGTTTCCTCCGCAGAGCCGCTGTCATCAATGACATAGTCGGCTCGTTTCGTCTTGTCTGCCGGGGGCATTTGAGACCGGATCCGGCTCAGGGCATCATCTCTGCTCATGCCATCCCTGGTCTTAAGCCGCTCAATCTGGTCTTCCTCAGTAGCATATACCGCCACCGTCTTAGCCACCATCTTGTCAATGCCCACCTCGAACAGCAGCGGCACATCGTGGACAACAACCGCATTCGGGTCAGATTCCACGATAGCCTTTTCCTGTTTCTTTGCCTCCTCGATGATGCGCGGATGGGTAAAGGAGTTCAGCTTCAGGCGCTTTGCCTCGTCATTAAACACTATCTGGCCCAGCTTGCTCCGGTCGAGCCTGCCATCTTTCTGTAAAATCTCTTTGCCGAAACAGTTCACGACGTCCTGCCACGCCGGCATTCCTGGCTCCTCAATCTCCATGGTGATGACATCCCAGTCAATGATATAGACACCCAGCTCCTTAAGATACGATGACACCAGGCTCTTCCCCGTCGCTATCCCACCTGTAAGTCCAACGATTAGCATAAATAAGCTCCTGAAAGGTTGATAAGCATTCTACCTTCCCACCCACCTCTTTTGCAATCACTGTTGGGCGATCCCCTTCCAGCAGATTTTTTTGTCCCATTGTCCGAGTATTACGTATACCAAAATCGGTTGACTAACGCCTTCAATGTTGCCATAATTCGGCGCGCAGACAACATGACAAAACGAGGGCCGACATGGAAAAAGAACTTCATCCCAATGGCAGATTTATAACCGAAGAGAGATTCAACGAAACTGATACACCTCATAAGCAATGGTCTTGCGTTGCAATACACTCTGATGGTAGCATCTTTAATGAAGAAGCCGATTCACCGGCAAGCTTTCTGGAAGTCCTTCATGATACAACCCTTGCCTGGATAGACCTCAGAACCACCGATTTCGAAAAGGATGCCCACATTGCTGGCACGCTGCTCGGCTTCAGTGACCAGCTTATTTTTTCGCTTGCAGGAGATTCGCGACTGCTATATGAAGACCTGGACACTGAGATGGCGATTAAGCTTCCATCCATCCAGATTCGCCTCGAGCCCCATCCCGACGTACAGCCTCACACCACCTTGCTGCTCTTGAGAAAGAACTTTATCCTAACTATTCACCCCATCCTTGTGGACCGGAGATTCAGCCGTTTGCGCCGCTATGCCAATAAGATACTGCAGAAGATACCCATGGAAGCACCCATGCAGAGTAGATTGACGTTGCTGCTTATGCGCATAATAGACCAAAACAACGACCGCAACTTTGAGCATCTGCGCCAGATCGAGGAGTTTGGCGACAACCTGAGCAAGCGGCTGATAGATCCCCAGGTTCCCCGTACTGTACTTGGTCCCGAGATATACGACATGAAGCATGCTTTGATCGTCTACCTGAATGCACTTTGGGAGACAGTAGATGTGCTCCATGACGTCCGTTACGGAGACGCTGAGCTGATCACAGACGAGACACATATCCTGGAGCAGGTGGGATTGCTTGCTGACAGCGTCAAGCAGCAGATCGGCCTTGCCGAGCACCTGTCCGAAGTACTGGCTTCAGGATTGGAAGTGCTTCAATCTATCTACAATAACCAGCTTCAGGTGCTCAACAACAGGATGGCGCTGATTATGACCTACTTAACCGTCTTGGGCACCGCCGTACTCGTACCCAATACGCTAGCGACGGTCTTCGGCAACTCGGCGTTCGCCATGACGCCAGACGACCGTGGCTGGTACATAACGCTTCTGGTCATCTCCACTGTGGTAGCTACTGCCCTTTCCTTCTGGTGGGTGAGAAAATCAGGCTGGATCCCCAAAAAGATGGATTAAGCCTGCCCATGCCCGAACATAAGCTGACATCGCCTCTCCTGGATGTTAGGCAGCCTATTGCCAACCAAATCTAATACATGTAATATTAGCCATAAAGCACATGGCTATTCCACTGGATTTTCTTAAGCGTATACCATATTTCGCCGGCCTCCAGGACCGCGATTTGGCGTCCATAAAGAACCTGTTCTTCGAAAAAACAGCCGAGCGGGGCGAGATGCTGGCGCTCGAAGGCGACCCGGCAGAGGAGCTTTATTTCGTAGCTTCAGGCGTGGTCAAAGTGTTGAAAACCTCGCCTGAAGGGAGAGAGCAGATACTCAGCATCGTGCGGCCAGGCGAGTCTTTTAACGACGTCCCCGTCTTCGATGGCGGCCCTAATCACGCCAGCGCTCAAGCCATGGGCCCCGTTGTCCTCTACGGGATACACAAGGCTGACCTGGAAACCACCATCGCCAAGCATCCCCGGCTAGCGCTTAATGTCTCCATGGTATTGGCCAGCAGAGTGCGCAATCTGGTGTCGCTGGTCGAGGATTTGTCCTTCAAGCAAGTTATCGGTCGCGTAGCCAGGATACTCTTGGAAAACTCAGGCGATAGAAGCGGCCCCCGGCCCCAGCTCACCCAGCAGGATATGGCAGCCATTGCTGGCACCGCCCGGGAAGTTGTGGGCAGGTCACTTAAAGCGCTTGAAGAAAAAGGTGCCATCAGGCTGGAACACCGCCGCATAGTCATCAAGGACAAGGAAGCTCTAAGACAAATTATGGCAGTACCTTAATGAGACAAAGGTCACAGACAAACAATCAATGCAAGTGTTACGATTCCAAGATGCAGAGCATTGAAAATGTATGATAAGCTGATGCCTATCATAGACACTGACAAATGCAACGGCTGCGGGCTGTGTGTTACTGTTTGCCGTTGCGGTGCGCTGGTCCTAGAGGGTAATGTTATCACCATAATAGAAGTGGTGGACTGCGGCTGGTGCACACAGTGTGAGCTTGTCTGCGAAACGGGCGCCATAACCTGCCCCTTCGAAATAGTCAGCTAGGGTTTCAATGACCCAAACCCCTAAACATGCTGCCACCCCATCCAGCCAAACCAGTTTACCATCACCTTTTTCATATCGATGCCCCACCATTTATTGGGATAACCTGGTTTCGGTTTGCTACTGGATTGATAATCTTGGGGTACAGGCGATAAAGCCAGCGCTATTTTCCCGGCAATCCTTAATCTATCTGTCTCAAATTACGATGTACTTTTTGCCATGTCATTGAGGTACTGCCAGCCATCCGTCAGGTTTTAGCCTTTGGGAAGCCATCGGAGGTGCGATGTTACGTAATCGTTCAGGGTCATATGGCCTATCTGGAAACGCTTCAGGTACATCGGTAATATGAGAACGAGCGGATAAATTATGAGATCCGGGGAGTGGTTTTGATGCAAAAAGAGATTCTGTATTATCAAAACAAGGGTGACGGTAACAACCCAGATCACAGTGCTGACTCCGGTTTTTCTTATAATGCGTTGTGATATCAGGGCTAAGAGCGCCCCGATGGCGAACGGCCAGAATACCAGGACAGCAAGCACCCCCTGGATTATCGAGGCTCCCAGTCCTCCCTGGAATTTCAGGAAGAGTGACCAGTTGTGACCGGTCATTGCGGCAAGTCCGGTAACCATGACTATTATTTGAGGTTCATTAAGCGCCCTGGCGATGATAATAGCCAATGCGCCCATGCAAAAATCCAAAAAACCTGACGTTATGGTCGCTGCGAGGCCGAGTCGTTTACGAAGGGCAGCAGCGCTGATATGGCCGTCACCAGCTTCCCTGATATCGATCTTACCGATCAACCGGCCGATTACATAAGCCCAGGATACGGACCCTAATAAGTAACCGAGCAATATCACCAATAAAGACTGCATTCCCATTCTTACCTCCAGATACCCGTAATTTTATTGCCTATTCCCCGGTGTAAAAGGAAATACCCATGGCACCCGGACCGCAGTGAACCGCGGCAACCAGTGGCCAGTCATTCACATAAATTTCCGCGCAGTCGAAGCAGGAGGACAAACGTTTTTTAAACTCATATGCTTCGTTGGGGACATTCGCATGATCGATAATGACATGCACGGGTCCATTCTTAAATGTTTTCGTCTCCATGATTTCCAAAAGCCGCGTCAGGGATTTTTCTCTGGTTCTAACCCTTTCCAGCGGCTCGATAGCCCCGGTAGTGGTGGGGATTTCCATTATCGGCTTGATACTAAGCAGACCGCTTGCCCACAAAGCAGCCTTACCGATACGCCCTCCCTTAGCAAGATATTCCAAGGTGTCCAGGGTAAACAGCATGGTAACGCGCCGTTGCATATCTTCCGCCGCGGCTCCCACTTAGTCGATGTCTCTACCCGCGGCGGCAGCTTTGGCGGCTGCTAAGGCAATAAAGCCATAGGCTCCAGGGGCAGCCCGTGAATCGATGACAACAGTAGGAATCTTTGAAAAATTTTTACTGGCCGCGAGGGCCGACTGAAATTCCATCTGGCTGAATCCTTTGGTCACGGTGATGCATACGATGGCATCGGCCACCTCAGCGGTTTCTGTGAAGGCATCAACGAAATCCTGAGCGGATGGAGCAGAGGTGGTGGGGATCCTTTCAGACTTTTCAAGGATGGGGTAAAATTCGTGGGGAGTAATATCGATACGGTCCCGATAGACCTTATTTTCGATAATAATTTTTTCCGGTACTAAACGGATACCGTAAGCCTGAATTAACTCTTCCTGTAGGGAAACGGCACTGCTGACAACCACTACCACTTTTTGCATAGCACATCACACCTGCTCATATCATTAGAATGGAATTATATATTACGTTAACAATAATTCCTTTTGCAACTGAATGAGCGACAAAAGAACCCGATCTTCCTTGGTCATTGTGCTAAGCATTCGTTCCATGGTGCTATTCATAGACTGCCAAGACGTCGGTGTGCAAGTTGAACGTGGCTTTATTTGTCTTTCCTGGCATATATGCGACCCCCTCGTTGGTCTTCTCCACGATTCATATTTTGGTATACTAGGAAAACGAACAGGATGGGCATCACAGAGGCAATAATCAATTTCATAGTCAATTTTATCGGCGGCACAGGCTATATCAGTGTGGTGATTTTAATGATGCTGGAGAGCACGTTTATGCCCATACCCAGCGAAGCTGTTATGCCATTCGCCGGATTCTTGGTGGAAGAAGGTAAATTCAGCTTCCCCGGGGTGATATTTTGGGGCACGCTGGGCAGCATCACTGGTTCGCTGCTATCTTATTACATCGGAGCATGGGGCGGACGGACCTTTATTGAAAAGTTCGGGAAATACATGCTGCTGGACAAGCACCATTTAACCTTAACTGAAAATTACTTCAACAAGCGGGGGGATATAACCATCTTGATCTGCAGGTTCATTCCCATAATAAGGCACCTTATATCGGTCCCTGCTGGCATAGGCAGAATGAATTTGTTTAAATTCGTTCTGTATACGGTTATCGGTGCCAGCACCTGGAATGCATTCTTGACTTACATGGGCTACGTTCTCAAAAGCAACTGGACAGGGATAATGAAATACAACCACATCGCTGACATCGTGGTTTTAGCCGTGATGATGGTAGTTGTCGTCTATTACGGCTACAGGATTTATAAACACAGCCGCAACAAAAGCGTTAATAACATGCTATGATTGTATCAAATGAGATAATCGAGGAGGTTATCACATGTCGCAAAACTCGAAAAGGACTTTCGAAGATACCGCTGCCGGGATAGTGGATAACAATATAGAAGTGGCGTTTCAGGGAGAGGACGGTTCTTTTGGTCAGGAAGTAGCTTTCAATTTCTTTGGGCGCTCTGTGAAGACCAGGCAATGCGACACACTCGAGGAAGTATTTAGCCTGGTGCAACATGAAAGCCTGACGCATGGCATTGCGCCAATAGAGAACTCACAGGCAGGAAGCATAGGAATGACCTACGACCTATTGCTAGAGTCAAACGTGGTGGTGTGTGGAGAGGCGCATATCAGGACCACCTATTCGTTGATAGCCAATAAGTCAGCTAGCCTGAGTTCGATAAAGAAAATATATTCCCATCCACAGGCACTGGCTCAATGCCAGGCTTTCTTAAAACATCTGGGAGGCGAATTGATCCCTACCTACCATACGCTCAGCACAGTAAAGATGATAAAGGACAAAAGGCTTACGGATACTGCAATAGTGGCTGGTGAGGGAGTAGCTTTTGCCAATGACATGAATATACTGGCCAGGGAAATCGAGGATAATCGATGGAATTCCACCCGGTTTTTCCTGCTGGGTAAGCAGGATGCTCCCCCTACCGGCAATGATAAGACATCGATAGTTACACTGCTAAAACACAAACCGGGTACACTCCATCAGGTCATCGAGGAATTTGCCAAGCATGAAATAAACCTCACCAAGGTCGAAACCAGGCCTACCAGAAAGACACCCTGGGAATACCACTTCTACCTCGACTTCGAGGGACATCGGCAGGACCCGGTCATCAAGGAAGCACTGCATAAGGTAGAGGAGGCATGTTTGTTTTTAAAGGTGCTGGGCTCATATCCCAGGGCGAAAACTCCATGACGTTGCTGCCCCTATTGCAAACATGTCGATTAACATAGTATACTCTGAGGACATCATAAATATTAAATAGTAGTTGTTCAGTAGATGAGTGTAAACAAGTATATCTACCGAAGGTGACTCTGGATAAGTCACCGCATCCCCGTGGTGATGCTGGAGTCACGTATCCTCGAATAATGGATAAACCTGGCAACTTGTTAAATATTGCTACTTCCAAGGAGGGAAAGTTATGAGGAAAATTGCTCTGTTCATCGTATTGGCAATAACAATGGCGGCATCGCCACTGCTTGTCGCCTGTAATCCTGCGCCGACTACGCCATCGACATCTCCGGCCAGCACAGAGGTAAAAACGCTGAAAGTCGGATGTACCCTGCCCTTCACTAACAGCCTTGGGATAGATACCAAAAAAGCGCTGGAAATGATAGTGCCAGCTTTTAACCAGGCCGGCGGACTGACGGTGAAAGGACAGAAATACAACATCGACGTCATTATATACGATGACAAATATACTGCCGATGGCGGAAGGGCGGCTGTGGAGAGGCTGGTCAATGAAGATAAGGTAAATTTCATCATCTGCCAGGTAGGCTCTGCGCCCATAGTCGCAGGGTTAGCAGTGACGGAACCGGCTAATGTTCTTGTCTTCTGCGGCGGCGCTTCTGGAAAAATAATAAGCCCACAAAATAAATATACCTACGGTACTGCAACCTGGAGGACTAACCTGGCTCCGCTATTCCCTCTCTTAAAAAAGAACTTCCCTAATGCACAGACCATGGTTAATCTGTCTCCAGACGACGAAACAGGAAAGGCGCTTGCAGCAGACAATGCCAAGGCAGCTGCATCTATAGGTATTAAAGTGCTGGAATCAATTTTCTACCCGCGTGATACCCAGGACTTTGCACCTTTCGCCACAAAAATCATGTCTCTCAAGCCGGACATAATGGATTACCCGGGTGCGGTTGCCGGTACACAGTTCGGGCTCCAGTTCAAAGCATTATATGAAGCTGGTTATAAAGGTGTACACATCAGCCCCATGCAGCCTAACCTGGTTGAGGTTCTGGCGGTGACCCCGAAAGAGTCCATGGAAAATCTTATCTCTATAATGCCTGCTACCGATATAACCAATCCCGCCGAGATGGCTAAAAAATACAAGGCGGACTGGGTTGCTAAATATGGCGAGTGGTCCTCAGCTAGTCTCAACTGGATACCAGCTTTTTATGCGTTTGTGGAGGCTATTAATAAGGTTGATAGCGTCGACCCCAGTGTAGTTGCAGCATATCTCTCTGCCAACGGGCTGCAATGGGAGAGTCCTAACGGCAAAGGAATACTGGTCAAACGGCCTGACTTGAATAATAATAGATTCTGCGATACCTGCGCTTCGCTAGACTTTGGTTTGTTTAAGAATGGTAAGTACGAATACCTGGGCACAATAACAGCTGAGGAAGCATTAAAAGCTAACGAGACCGCATTTGGCGGAAGCTGGAAATAGCTATCATCCTGTATAACTAATTAGGTCTGGCAGACCAAAGATTGATTGCAGTATAAAGAAGCTTGTGCCACCAACGGCACAAGCTTCTTTAGTAAAATCAAAGAGGAATCGATGTCCCTAGGACTGTTCATTCAGCTATTAGTCAATGCCCTGACAATCGGCTCAATCTATATCCTCATGGTACTGGGCCTCGATATCATTCTGCGGGGCACCAAGATACTCAATTTCGCGCACGGGCAGCTATATATGCTGGGCGCCTATGTGCTTTTCCTTTTCTTCCAGACGCTTCATCTGAATTTTGCTTTGTCCCTGGTGCTGTCGGGGGCAAGCCTAGCCTTAATCGGTGCGCTGAGCTACCTTGGAATTTTTGCTGTTCTCAGCCGGCGGTTTACGGTGAGCACCACCTTCTCTTATATATTACTATTGAGCGCCATGGCATCGGTCGGTTTGATGATGATTTTGCAGCAAGGTACGCTGCTCGTTTTCGGCACGCAGGAGCGCGGGATACAATCACCGCTTCCCCAGATAATAGATGTATTCAATGTCAGGATTTCACTGATGAGGCTGATAATAATATTCCTCAGCCTGCTGATATGTATTTGCTTATATCTCCTGATGTATAAAACGACTTTCGGGAAAATACTGAGGGCCGTGAGCTATGACCCGGAGGCGGTTACATTGCAGGGTATCAACACCTCCTGGGTCTTTGTATCATGCTTTGCGCTGGGCAGTGCGCTTGCAGGGCTGGCGGGTGGAATAATAGCGCCTCTGTTCTCAGTAACGCCTTCCATGGGTCAAAACATAATTTTTATGTCGTTTCTGGTCTTACTGGTGGGTGGGATCGGCAGCTACCGGGGGACAATTGCCGGCGGTTTGCTGGTAGGTTTGTTGCTGAGCTTCGGTTTCCAGTTTATGGGCGGCATAGCGGAGTTATTTGTGTTCATGCTGGTCATTATTATTCTGGTATTCAGGCCGGGAGGATTGCTCGGTGAAGCTGCCGAATAACGGCGCAAACCATAAAACCAACAGGTATAAACTGCTGGCGATAATCATTGCCGTAGCGGCTCTTGTGGTTCTTCCTTTTTGTATTGAGAGCGGCTATATAAAACACCTCATCATTATGGCATGTATAGGCACGATACTGGGTATGACATTCAGCATGCTTTACAGCGCAGGGTTGATTACCTTGGGCGCAGCAGCGTTCTATGCCGTCGGAGCCTACACATCAACCGTACTCGTGATGTATGCAGGACTTTCATTCTGGGTTGCCCTGCCGCTGACAGTGATGATTTCAGCCATTATGGCATTGGGATTTGGAGCATTGTTCGTCAGGAACGCCGGCGTGGCTTTCGTCATAATTTCCTTGATTTTTGCGCAGGTGATTGTGATCGCCATAGGCCAGGCTGAATTTCTTGGAGGCTGGGGAGGAATCATTGGAATACCACGCCCTGACTCCCTGGGGCCTGTGGAGTTTGCCACCAAGCATGATTTTTATTATCTGATACTGGCTTTCTTGCTGCTGGTAGTCGTTGTCTACACTGCCCTTTATTCTTCACGCATCGGTCGGGCATGGAGAGCTATCAAGCTGAGTCCCAATCTAGCAGGAACGCTGGGGATAAATGCATACCGCTATAGACTGCTGGCATATGTCATAGGTTCAACGACAGCCGCTGTGGCAGGTTGCTTTTACGCACATTATTTCCAGAATATCACGCCCGGCGCTTTCTCCGGCTGGCTTTCCATATACGTTCAATTATATGCCGTGCTGGGTGGCCTGGAGTTCTACATCCTGGGTCCAGCGATTGGTGCTGTGATAATGACCTTCGTTCCAGAATACTTGCGTGTAGTTAAGGAAATCGAGCCTATAATCACAGGCATACTACTGTTAATCATAATACTGTTCTTCCCCGGCGGTATTCTGGGAACTATTAGAAATTCCGCTAACGTGAGCTTTGAAGGCTTCGACGCCAGAGTAAAAAAGATTAAAGCTTCACTCACAGGAAAGAGATAGACAGATGGTACTGTTAAAGATAAGAAATGTGACCAAAATATTCGGAGGCCTGATAGCCCTTCGCGATGTGAGCTTTGATGTCAACAAGCCGGAGATACTTGGCCTCATCGGTCCCAACGGTGCCGGGAAAAGCACGCTGTTCAATATAATCAGCGGCTTCCATAGCGCAGACAAAGGGAAAATCATCTTTAAGGACGAGGAAATAAACGGTTTGAGGGTAGACCAGATAGCTAGCAGTGGTATCGGGAGGATATTCCAGGAGCCGACCCTGTTCATGCAGGAGAGCGTATTTGAGAACGTGTTCAGCGGCTTTCACCGGCGTTACCGGGAACCGGTATGGAAAGCTGTCTTTTACACCTCGGGAGCAAGAGAGGAAGAGGTAACAAAAAAGAAAAGGGCATTAGAAATACTAGAGTTCATGGACCTGATTTCAGCCAGGGATGAACTGGCGGCAAATTTACCTCACGGGCGTCAACGCGCCCTGGCCATAGCAATAGCCCTCGCTTCTGAACCGGATTTACTGTTGCTGGATGAGCCTGTGACCGGCATGAATCCCAGTGAAACAATGGCCATGATTGAGAAGATAAGACGAATACGGGAAACAGGCATCACCGTTTTGATAGTGGAACATGATATGAGAGCCATAATGAGCTTATGTGACAGGATTGTAGTCTTGAGCCTGGGCATAAAACTGGTAGAAGGTCCGCCAGATAAAATAAAAGAGGATGAGCGGGTAATCGAGGCTTATCTGGGTAAACAGGTGGTTTAAGATGTTCCTCGAAGTTAAAGATCTTATAGTGCATTACGGCAAGGCAGAGGTCATTAAAGGCCTTTCCTTGAAGGTCGAAGAGAAGGAAATCGTCACCATTATCGGCGCCAACGGGGCGGGCAAGACCACAACATTGAGGACGATATCAGGACTCAAGACCCCGAGCCGGGGCGAGGTATGGTTCTGCGGAGGTAAAATAAGCGGTTTGAAGGCTCACAAGATAGTGAGGCTGGGTATATCACATGTCCCTGAAGGGAGAAAAATCCTGGCGCCACTGTCCGTGATGGAGAACCTTGAAATTGGAGCCTATTTGCGGAAGGATAAAAAGGAGGCCGTTGCAGGATTTAAAAATATCTTCGACCATTTCCCCATATTGAACGAAAGAAGGAAGCAGATTGCAGGAAGCTTGAGCGGCGGCGAGCAGCAGATGCTGGCAATTGCCCGCGCCTTACTGAACCAGCCTAAACTGATAATGATGGATGAACCCAGTACGGGGCTTTCGCCACTGGTTGTGGAGCAGATGGGGCTCATTATCACAGATATCAACAGCCGTGGTATAAGTATTGTGCTGGTGGAACAGAACGCCCGCATGGCACTCAACTTAGCCCAGCGTGCTTACGTGCTCGAAGCCGGAAAATGTGTGCTGGAAGGCGAAGCAAGCGCCATGGCTAATGACCAGCGGGTAAAGAGCGCTTACTTAGGTGGTTAGACAAGCTGAGGGCTGCTCAAACTTCCCACTTTTTGTTCGAGCTTCTCAATCCGAGACACTAAATCGCTCTCCTCTTTCAGCCCAGCGTAGAGAGGCTAGCTTTACTATTCTCCTCATTGCTGAAAATATGCAATCCTGTCGTTGGGTACAGTCCAATTCATTCCGCATCCCACTGCCAGGTTGTGCCAGTGTGATCAATCTGATAAAATTAGCTCATAGATAGAAAGTGCCATCCTCTATCAGCCCCGAGTTGTTGCTTTGTCACCAGCATCTTGTAGCTAGATTCGATAACATACCAAATGAGGTTGCTGAAAAAGAGACAATTCACAGATTCTTCACATATCTTTAATAATATCTTCACATTTAGATGCTACTCTTATGAAAGCGACAAAAGTCGCATACAGAGCCCATGTTTTGACCTAAAATAAATCATGCTGAACGAACGGACTGAGCAAGATGTTACTAGTACATGGAGGGTTGAGATGCGAGAGAAAGTAGAAGAAGCCTTGAACCAGATAAGGCCCAATTTGAGGGCAGATGGCGGTGACGTGGAGCTGATAGACATCACTGATGGTATGGTGACGTTGAAATTGACCGGTGCCTGTGGTAGTTGCCCTATGGCATCTTTGACCCTTAAGCGCGTAGTCGAGCGCATGCTTAAAGAGCGCGTGCCAGAAGTAAAAGAGGTCATCGAGCTACAATCACCTACAACAGGGGTAGCGAGGTTATGAGTCGACCATGGTTATAGAAAATATCGAGAATCTAGGAAGAGCTTTTGCCGACGATAGAGAATTGAATCCAGCCGGCGGAGGCGTTATATACGGGGAACATCAAGAGGTTGAGAGCCCGTACTCAAAGGGAGAGGCTGACATCGGTGTAGATTCCATAGCTGTCTACTTCGCCGATTGTAGCCAAACCCGGCTTCTCAGCGCCAAAGAGGAGAAGGCTTTAGGCAGCCAATCGGAGGACAGCAGGCACCTTGCACGACTTGAGCAAGAGTGGACTGAAAAGTACGTCATCAAGCCGTCTTCCACCGATTTGCTGCTGGCACTAGCAGAACGCTTCGTCCAGGCGCATCGGACGTTCGAAGCGTTGTGCTGGCATCTGAAGCTTTCACCTAAGGCCAGCATAGCGGAGAAGATACAAAATACGGAGCTGCGCCAGGAAATAGATGGCCAGCTAGACCCGCGCCTGGTCAGCGCCATAGCCAAGGCCACCAGAGCCACTGAGCCGCGAACACAAGATGTTCTGGTAGAACTGTCGCTGGACAGCCGGCTTATCCCCTGGCACATAGTAGGCCAAGCATGGCAGAAAACTTCGGTGGCAGAGCTCGAGAAAGCCCTGCACTCGAGCCAGTTCAGGGATGAGCTACAAAAGCATATCCCTGAAATCGACAAGCACTTTGCCCAGACAAGAGAGAAGGCACAACAGGCACATAGCCGCTTGGTGCAATCCAACCTGCGTCTGGTGGTCAGCGTAGCCAAGAAGCACCTAGGCCGCGGCGTGCTGCTGCCCGACCTCATCCAAGAGGGCAACCTCGGGCTGATGCGGGCGGTGGATAAGTTCGACCACCGCAAGGGCTATAAGTTCAGCACCTATGCGCACTGGTGGATCCGACAAGCGATAAACCGGGCGATCGCCGACCAGGCACGCACCGTTCGGCTGCCGGAACATATGGTCAATAGCATCAAGAGCCTGGTACAAGCAAAGCAGAAGTTCCTGCAAAAGCACGCTCGCTATCCCACCAGCGAAGAACTCGCTTCTGAGATGGGAATATCCAAAGATAAAATGGACTGGCTGCTCAAGGTGAACTCCAGAGAATCTATCTCCCTGGAGACGCCGGTGGGAGAAGAGGGCAGCAGGCTGGGCGACTTTGTGGAAGACAAGGTGGCGCCAGAACCCTTTGAAATGGCCGCCGTGGGCATGCTTCGGGATCAGATTAGCGACGTTCTGGAATCACTGACACCGCGCGAACGCAGGGTGATAGAGATGAGGTTCGGTTTGCTTAACGAACGCAACCTGACGCTGGAGGAGGTTGGCAACGAGCTCGGCCTCACCAAGGAACGTATACGCCAGATCGAAGTAGAAGCGCTGCGGAAGCTACGCCACCCCAGCCGCAGCCGCAAGCTGATAGGCTACCTGGGATAAAAAATGAATCAATGTAGCCCCACATTTTGGTGCCGCTATCCGCCCACAGGTGGCTGATAAACCAGCCGGGGCAACCACTCATCCATGCGCCATTTCCGGAGCGCCATACAGATATCAGCCTCTATCATCTTGCCATCTTTGATGAAATGACGCTGAAGTAGAGGTTACCGTCGTTATCCAGTGAGTGTTCGGCAGCGAACGTACAAAGGAAAACAATTTATCCTTGCTGCCCGAAGTAATGTATAATTTACTTTTGTTTTGGTAACTACCTATGGTTAGCACTAAGTTGCAAAAGTCAACGTTAAAATATATTCCCCTCTCCCACAAGGGGCGAGGAAGCACAGCATTTAGTTGCATAATCTGGCTAAGGTGTATAGCCTTTTTGTTGAAACACTACATGCTAACTCAGGAGTAGATGGTATGGATATTATTGAAGCGATGAAAGCAAGGTACAGCGTGCGGGGATTCAAACCAAAGCCTGTCTCCAGGGAGATTATTGCCCAGATTTTGCAGGTGGCGGTTCGGGCCCCTTCTTGGGGGAACTTGCAGACCTGGGAATTTGCCGTAGTAGGTGGCGAGGTGATGAAAGAGCTGGAGCTAATCCTTGCCGAAAAAGCTTCGGTCAGTGATGAAAGGTATCCTGACATCCCGCAGCCGCAGTGGCCTTCGTTGTATATGGAGCGGAGGCGGGAAAATGGACTCCGGCTGTATCAGCATATGGGTATCAGCCGCGAGGATAAGGAAAAGCAGTTGCGGTGGTTTGTGGATATGTACCGTTTCTTCGATGCCCCCAATGGCATCATCGTATACACAGAGAAAGGTCTCAGCGAGTGGGCATTGTTGAACATCGGACTGGTCGTCCAGAATATAGCGCTAGGGGCGCTCAACTACGGATTGGGGACAACCATACTGGCAGCCGGCATGAGCTATCCGGATGAGGTTAGGCACCTGTTACATATCCCGGAATCGAAACAGCTGGTGGTAGCCATAGCTATCGGTTACCCTGATGAGGAAGCTCTGGCAAACAAGTTTCGCAGCCGCCGTGTGCCGCTCGACGAGATAGTCACCTGGCATGGGTTGTAGCTATCCGCCGACGATAGGCGGGAACAAGTGCAAGACGTCTCTGTCTTTCAGCATGCCCTGCTTGAAGTCGCGGTAACTTGTGCCAGAATCCCAAAGACGGCGGTAAGGATCTTTTCACCCTATTGAATAACAAGGCGTGACAGCTTATTATGTAGGGTAACTATGAAAGAGGGTAAGGTGTACATAGTGGGTGCAGGCCCCGGGGAGCCGGGCCTGATTACGGTGAAAGGGCTGGAGTGCCTCAAGCGGGCTGAGGTGGTCATCTATGACCGGCTGGTTGACGATAGCCTCCTCGATGCCGCGCCCGCTAATGCCGAGAGAATCTACGTGGGCAAAGGGCGTGTCTATCATGCCGCTGAGCAAAAGGACATCAACCTGCTGCTGGTGGCCAAAGCCAGAGAAGGCAAAATGGTGGTGAGGCTTAAAGGCGGCGACCCCTTCGTGCTGGGCAGGGGTGGAGAGGAAGCCGTAACCCTGGCAGCAAATAATATATCTTTTGAGGTAGTGCCCGGGGTATCATCGGCGACTGCAGTGCCGGCTTATGCCGGCATTCCAGTGACCGACCGCCGGCTGGCATCGTCTTTTACCGTGGTTACCGGGCACGAAGATGCGGAAAAGGGTGAATCGACAATACACTGGGATAAGGTTAGCATTGGCAGCGATACCCTGGTCATTCTCATGGGCATGGAGAATTTGAAGCGCATCGTTGACCAGTTGCTGTGGAATGGCAGGCCGAAGTCCACGCCGGTGGCAGTGGTGACGCGGGGCACCAGCCCCCAGCAGCGGACGGTTGTGGGTACGTTAGGAAACATCGTGACTCGAGCGGTAAAAGCAGGTTTTGGGCCGCCTTCTGTGGTGGTAGTGGGCGAGGTGGTGAAGCTGCGGGATAAGCTCCGCTGGTTTGAAAAGCAGCCTCTTTTCGGCAAGCGTGTGCTGGTGACCAGAGCGGAGCGCCAAGCTAGCGGATTGAGCCGGCTGCTACGCGAGCGTGGCGCCCTGCCTGTGGAGATGCCTGTTCTCCAGATTCGCCCGCCGACTAGCTGGAAGGAGCTTGACCAGGCTATCCGGAACCTGAACAGATATGGCTGGGTCATCTTCACCAGCATGAACGCCGTAGAGATAGTTTTTGAACGGTTGCGCAAACTTAAGCTAGATGCCCGACAGTTCGGCGGCGTCAAGATTGGTGCCATCGGCCCGGCTACCGCTGAAGCTCTGGCCATAAGAGGACTTCACGCCGATTATGTGCCCGATAGCTATACCAGCCGGGGCTTCCTCTCCGAACTCAAAGGAAAGGATGTCAAGGATTATAAGGTGCTGTTGCCCCGGGCTGATATTGCTGGTACAGAGTTAACCGACGGGCTTACCGGGCTGGGCGCTGAGGTGCACCAGGTTACAGTTTACCACACGCTTCCTGCAGGCAAAGCCGCTTTGCAAGGAAAACAGATGCTGTGCCAGGGTGATATAGAGGTCATCACCTTCACTAGTGCTTCCACGGTAAAGAACCTGCTGGATATTTTAGGACAGGAACAGGATGTTATAAGGAAATCCGTGTTAGCCTGTATTGGGCCAGTCACAGCCGAAGCTCTGGAATGTAAGGGATTTAAGACTGATATTGTAGCGCCTGAGCACACTATGGTTGGGCTGGTTGAAGCACTTGAACATTATTTTCAGGGAAAGGAGGCCCCCACAGATGAGTAGTTTTCCTGAGTTGAGGCTGCGGAGGCTGCGTCGTACTGAAGCGCTGCGGTCACTGGTACGTGAGACAAAGGTTGATGTCGGCGACTTGATATATCCTCTGTTTGTGGTGGAGGGCAAAGGGCTAAGGCAGGAGATTGCTTCCATGCCCGGCATCTGCCGCTACTCCAGTGACTTGCTGCCCGGGGAAATCGAGGAAATAGCCAGGCTGGGCATCCCCGCGGTGATACTGTTTGGCATACCTGAGGAAAAGGATGAAAAGGCTTCTTCGGCTTACCGCCGTGATGGGGTGGTGCAGAATGCAGTACGCGCTATCAAAAAGACGGCGCCGGAGCTTGTGGTGATGACCGATGTCTGCCTCTGCGAGTACACCAGCCATGGCCACTGCAGTGTGGTGGTGAATGGCGATTTGGATAATGATAAGACCCTGGAGCTATTGGCTAAAACGGCTTTGTCCCACGCCGAAGCCGGCGCTGATATAGTAGCTCCCTCAGATATGATGGACGGCAGGGTGAAGGCAATACGCCATACACTGGATGGCAACGGATTTCAGCATATCCCCATTCTATCCTACGCGGCTAAATACGCCTCCGCTTTCTACGGGCCTTTCCGTGAAGCAGCGGAATCAGCGCCGCAGTTTGGAGACAGACGCTCTTATCAGATGGACCCGCCCAACGGGCGTGAGGCGCTGCGGGAGGTAGAACAAGACATCGCCGAGGGAGCAGATATGGTCATGGTCAAGCCGGCTCTACCCTACCTTGATATAATACGCAAGGTGCGAGACACTTTTAATCACCCCCTGGCTGCGTACAGCGTGAGCGGCGAATACGCCATGGTCAAAGCTGCAGCACAGCAGGGCTGGCTGGATGAGCAAAAGATTGTGCTGGAGATGCTCACATCTATTAAGAGGGCTGGCGCAGACATCATTATTACTTACTACGCCAAAGAGGCAGCCTACTGGTTAGCTTCTCAGGATTAAGGCTATGCAGGAAGAACGGTCGAAACAGCTTTTTGAGGACGCCCAGCGCTATTTGCCTGGAGGCGTAGATAGCCCGGTGCGCGCTTTTAAGGCGGTGGGAGGAACGCCGTTTTTCGTGGCACGGGGAAAGGGCTCCAGGCTATATGATGAAGACGGCAACGAGTTTATCGATTATGTGGGTTCCTGGGGTCCGCTCATCCTGGGACATGCTCACCATAGCATAGTGGAGGCAGTAAGAAAGGCAGTAGAGCGCGGATTCAGCTTTGGCACGCCCACTGAGCTAGAAACCAGGCTGGCGCAGATGATCTGTCAAGCCATGCCCTCTATAGAGTTGGTGCGCTTCGTCAACTCAGGCACTGAAGCCGCTATGAGCGCCATACGCTTGGCACGGGCATTCACTGGCAAAAATAAGATACTCAAATTTTCAGGCTGCTATCACGGGCATTCGGATGGATTGCTGGCCAAAGCCGGCTCAGGGATGATTACCATGGGATCACCCATCTCTCCCGGCGTGCCTCCATCCTTGACCCTGGATACTCTTGTTGCCCCTTATAACGACCTGAAGGCAGCGGAGCAGTTCTTTGCTGCCTTTGGTCACCAGATAGCGGCGGTGATACTTGAGCCGGTCGCCGGCAATATGGGACTGGTACTCCCACGGCACGGTTTTCTAGAAGGACTGCGCGCTATGACACGTGCGTCAGGGAGTCTGCTCATCTTCGATGAGATCATCACCGGCTTCAGGGCGGCATATAGCGGGGCTCAAAGCATATATGGTATCATCCCTGACCTCACCTGCCTGGGGAAGATCATCGGCGGCGGTTTTCCAGTGGGGGCTTATGGCGGGCGGAGAGACATCATGGAGATGGTGGCACCATCAGGGCTGGTATATCAGGCGGGAACACTAGCAGGAAATCCCGTGGCTATGAGCGCCGGCATCGAAACCCTTAGCATCCTGCAGAAGGACGGTGCCTACGATGAACTTGAGAGGAAAACATTTATCTTAAAGAAGGGCATCCTGGCAGCGGCCGAGAAAGCTGGGATTGAGATACAAATGCCGCAACTAAGCTCGATGTTCACCATATTCCTTGCTAAAGACCCCGTCGTAGACTATGAGAGTGCGCTAAAAGCGGATACCGGGCGTTATGCCCGTTTCTTCCACGGCATGCTATCCCAGGGGATATATCTGCCGCCTTCCCAGTTCGAGACCGCCTTCGTCTCCGCCGCTCATAGCGATAAAGACATTCAGGCGACGGTGGAAGCTGCGGAGAGAGCCTTCGCCTCCCTAAGTTAGCCTCTTCCATTCTACTGTTTCAGGATGGATTCGATATCCCCTTTGGCCTTGTGTATGATGTCGCGGACCTTGCGCAACGTCTCTGCATCTGCCTTTCGAGAGTGGTGCGCCATGATATATCCCAGCTCCCCCAGCTCATGCATCATCCCGTGAATCTCCGCATGGCTTTCGGGATTCCACCAGTTATGTACCCTGTCTTTGATTTCTTCTGCCACCTCCTCCTGTTCCGAGAGGAACTTCTTGCCCTCTTCAGTAATGGTATAGACCTTCTTGGCATCCTGCTGGTAAGCAGTGACATAGCCCAGTTCCTCTAGCAATTGCAAGGTGGGGTAGACCACACCTGCGCTGGGAGCATAGAAGCCATGAAACCGCCCTTCCAACGCCTGGATGATCTCGTAGCCATAGCTCGGCTTGCCCTTAAGCAGGTCCAAAATCAGATACTTGAAATCTCCTTTGTGGAACATCCGCTCCTGCCGAGGTGGAAACGGAAAATGACGTCTATGAAACATAATGCCCTCCTTGACATCTTGACATGATATGTTAAAATATATAACGATATATCTTGATAGTATTTTAGCATGGCTAGTATTGTTTGTCAAAAGAGTGGTGTTGCCCTACAATTAAGAGGCTTTTGTTAAGAAAATTATGTCTGATTCTATGATCAAAGTAGAGAACCTGACCAAGAAGTTCGGGCCCATGGTGGCGGTAGATGACATCAGCTTCGAGGTGGAAGCGGGCGAGGTATTCGGCTTCTTGGGCCCTAACGGGGCGGGGAAGACCACCACCATAAATATCCTGTGCGCACTATTGAAGCCGACATCGGGACGAGCAGCGATCAACGGATTCGACGTAGTGAAGCAGCAGAACAAGGTGCGCCAGTCCATCGGGCTGGTGTTCCAGGACCCCAGCCTCGATGATGTGCTCAGCGGAATGCAGAATATGCGCTTCCATGCCATGGTATATAACGTGCCCGGAGCCGTCCGCGAAAAGAGGATCGAGGAGATGCTCAGGATGGTGGAGATGTGGGACAAGCGCGATGGCAAGGTGCGCACCTATTCCGGGGGCATGAAACGCAGGCTGGAGATAGCTAGGGGATTGCTGCACCATCCTAGGGTGCTGTTTCTGGATGAACCCACGCTGGGATTGGACCCGCAGACGCGTAACAAGATATGGGAGTATATACTGGAACTGCGGGAACGTGAGGGTACCACCATCTTCCTGACCACGCACTATATGGATGAGGCGGAGAAAGCAGACAGGATAGCCATCATCGACCACGGAAATCTTATCGCCATAGATAGCCCGGAGAACCTCAAGACGATTGTGGCAAAGGACATCGTATCGGTGAAAACGGTGGATAATGGCAAGGCAGTTGAGGAGATCAAGCTGCGCTACGGGCTCGAGGCCAAGCACGACAATGGCGATATCACTTTTGAGGTAGCCAGTGGAGAGGAATTCCTTCCCGCATTCGTCAAGGATTTCGGCATCAGGATACTTAGCGTGAATCTGCGCCGTCCTAGCTTGGAGGATGTGTTTCTCAAGCTAACCGGGCGTGAAATCAGAAAGGAAAACGCTGATGTCTTTAAAGATATGGTGCGCCAGCATGGCCGCCATATGCGGCGTTAGGATATATCTATGAATCATCTGCGTGGGATATATATCATCTGGTACCGTGACCTGCTCCGCTTCTGGCGTGACAAGATGCGTATGATCGGCTCCATGACTATGCCGCTGCTGTTTCTAATCGTCTTTGGCGCCGGCATGGGCAGCATGATGGGCGCCTTCGGCTCGGGAGTGGGATTCGGACAGTTCATATTCCCCGGCATTATCGGAATGACGGTGCTCATGAGCTCGTTTATGGCTGGCGTCTCCGTGGTCTGGGACCGTGAGTTTGGCTTCCTCAAGGAGGTGCTGGTGGCACCCATCAGCCGCGCCTCGGTGGCAGTGGGCAAAACGCTGGGGGCAGCAACCATAGCCTTGCTTCAAGGAACGCTTATCCTGGTGCTGGCGCCACTGGTCGGCGTATCACTCACCCTGGTGAAGGTGTTGACCATCTGGCCGTTGATGCTGTTGCTAGCTGCTTCTATGGGTTCCCTGGGTGTAGTGTTAGCCACGCGCATCAAATCCATGGAGGCCTTTCAGATGATGATGCAACTACTGATGTTCCCCATGGTATTTCTCTCCGGAGTATTCTTCCCGCCGCAGGGGCTGCCTGCGTGGATGGATGCCCTGGTAAAGATAAACCCGGCCACATATGGCATTGCCCCCATCCGCCAGGTGATGTTGGGATCAGCCGACTCACCGTTTCTCATGAACCTCTTTGGGCATACCATGACGATTTGGGACAACGTCATTATCATGGCGCTGTTCGGCGCTGCCATGATACTCCTGGCTATGTGGTCCTTCAGCAACCAGGAGTAACTAACATTTAAATCCTAGACACTAAATCCCAAACAAATCCAGATTACCAGAATACAAAGTTCAAAGAATACTTTTAGGCTTGCCTTACAGACAAGTTACAGTATCTTTGACACGATTAAAAGCCAATGTTATGATGGTATTCGGTATCCTACTTTCGATTACATATGGCAGGAGTTAATACTCTGTATATAGTACTGTTTCTTGTATGTCTTGCTGCCGCTGCTTTTTTCTGCAGCGCCGAGACCGCTTTTATCGGCATGCAAAAACTACGCCTTCACCATTTGATGCAAACTAATCATCCCAAGGCAAAGGTTGTCTCCAGGATTGTTGAACATCCGGAAAAATTTCTGTCCACCGTGCTCTTAGGCATCAACTTTTTTGAGACGGCAATGGCTACCTTGGGCACAGTGATAGCGGTGTCTTTATGGGGAGATAACCTCGGGATAGCCATCGCTACCATCGTGATCACGGTACTGACATTGATTTTTGTCGAGCTGATACCCAAGAGCCTGGCTACCCGCTATGGGGAGAATATCGCTCTCACTTATGCCAGACCCATAGAAGTTATTGCGGTAATCCTCTATCCCTTAGTTTATGTCCTGAACCACATTGGCCTCAGGTTTACCAGGACAGTTAAAGAAGACGAGGAGGCAAAGCCAACCTTCAGTGAGGCTGAATTGCATACAGCCATCGCCGTAGGTGAAGCTGAGGGGCTGTGGGAAGAAGATGAGGCCGAGATGCTGCACAACGTGTTCGAGTTTGCCGACCGGCCGGTGAAAGAGGTCATGCAACCCAGAACCGAGGTTACTTGGGTAGAGAAAGGGACAACTCTGGCTGAATTTCTCGATATCTATCGCAAGTCTCCATTTTCACGGTTCCCCGTGTATGAAGGGACTATCGATAATGTGGTTGGCGTCCTCATGATTAAGGATGTTCTCATGGCAATGGCCAATGACTCCCTTGATGAGGACAGCGCTACTGACAAGCTGGTGCGCCTGGTGCACTTTGTGCCGGAGACCAAGCACCTCGGTGAGGTCCTGGCTGATATGCGGGACAAGAGCTACCACATGGTTGTGGTCATCGATGAATATGGGGGTGTGGCGGGCATAGCCACACTGGAGCACTTGACCGCAGATATCGTGGGCACTATCGGTGACGAGATGGGCATTAAGGATGAGGATATTGTGACCATCGATGCCAACACGTTTGAGGTGGACGGAGGGCTAAAGATAGATGAGGCCAATGAGGAACTGGATTTGGGCTTGCCCAGCGGTGACTATGAGACCATAGCCGGATTCATCCTCAGCCATCTGAGGCGGATCCCAAAGCAGGGTGAGCAGTTGGGCTATAAAAACCTTAAGCTGGCGATACTGGAGATGCGGGACAGGAAGATCGAGAGAATTCTGGTGACCAAGGAAAAGGATGCAGCGTCTGCGTCTTAGATTCGGCCGCGGTGAAGAGGCAAAGTTTCTTTCGCACCTGGATTTGATGAGGCTCTGGGAAAGGGCACTGCGCCGTTGCGGTCTGCCTCTAGCCTATTCCGAAGGCTTTACCCCTCATCCCCGGATAGCACTGGCTTCGCCTCTTTCTGTGGGGGTGACCAGCGAAGCTGAAATAATGGATGTCTTCCTCAGCCGCTGGATAGCGCCGAACTCATTCATCAGCCAGGTTAGACAGCAATTGCCCCATGGTATTGAATTGATGGAAGCCTGGCTCGCAGGGCTTAATGTACCATCGCTGCAGTCACAGGTGCGCTTTGCCGAATACCGAGTTGAGCTTGGAATAGAGAGTGGAACTCAGGAAATAGACTTGGCCATAAGCTCGTTGCTTTCTGCTAAGGAGCTGCCATGGCACCATATGAGGGATACGGGTACCCGCCACTATGACCTGCGTGCTCTCATAGATGATATATGGCTCATCGACGTTAACGACTCCGGGTATACCCTTGGCATGAGGCTACGCTGCGATCCTGCAGGCACGGGCAGGCCTGAACAGGTAGCTAAAGCCCTGGGCTCATCACAGCGTCCTGAGTCCATCCACCGCACCAAACTGATACTGAGCTAGTGAATTTGGAGGTGTCACATCAGGCTTATCTTAGTACGACACGGCGAAACTGAGTGGAATCAGCAATTCCTGATTCAGGGTGGCAGCAGCGATACCGATTTAAGCGATAGCGGCATAAACCAGGCGCGGAAGCTGGGGTTGGCGCTTAAGGACATAGACATCGCTGTTATCTATTCCAGCCCCTTGAAACGCGCCAGGGATACCGCGCAGGCTATTGCCAGCCATCATGGGTTGAAGGTATGCATCGAGCCTTCATTCAAAGAGATGGAGGTCGGTGAGTTGGAGGGCATCCCTATTTCTGAGCTGGGTACCAGCTTCAGTAAGTATATGGTGGAATGGAGGCAAGGAGAGGGCACAGCCAAGTTGCCAGGTGGCGAGAGTCTGGTTGACCTTTCGGATAGGGTATGGGCAGCGGCTCAGGCCATGCTGGAGAAAAATAAGCAAGGAAACGTGGTGCTGGTAAGCCATTACTTTGTCACCGTGGCTATCATTTGCAGAGCGTTAGGTATGCAGGTGACGCATATAGGACGAATCAGAGTGCAAAATGCCAGCATCAGCATACTAGACTTCAGCAGCAGGCAACCCAGTCTGATGTTGTTGGGAGATACCTGCCACCTGAGAGAGGGATAGGCTTGCCTAAGAAAGAGATGTCGCTGGAGCAAAGGACTCTCGACTTCATCAAAAGCCAAAATTTAATTACTACTGGCGAAAACCTGGTAGTGGCCGTGTCAGGCGGCGCCGATTCGGTGTGCCTGCTCCATATTCTGGCACGATTCCAAGAGAAGTTAGATATCAAGCTGCATGTAGCCCATCTTAATCACCAGCTTCGTGGCTCCGAATCCGGCGACGATGCCAGCTATGCTTCCACGCTTGCTTCCACGCTGGGCATAGCGGCAACCATAGGGCAACGCGATGTGGCAGCGTATCGGGAACAGCAAGGCATATCGCTGGAGGAGGCTGCACGTGAGGTGCGATATGACTTCCTGGCTGAGATAGCCACGGTTACCGGCGCCGCCAGGGTAGCTGTAGGGCATACCCGCGACGACCACGCGGAGACCATCTTGATGCACCTGCTCAGAGGGACAGGACTTGCCGGTTTACGTGGTTTACAGCCACGGTCGCTGCTGCCGCTGAGCACAGGCAAGGCAAAGCTGGAAGTGGTCCGGCCGCTACTTGAGGTCTCCCGCCAGGAAACCTGGGATTACTGCGCACGCCATAGCCTGCAGCCACGCCAGGACTCTTCCAACAACTCTTTCGAGTTTTTCAGGAATCGCGTCCGCCTCGAGCTGTTGCCGCTACTGAAAAACTACAATCCTAACTTCGATAAGGTACTGCTCAGGCTAGCTACTCTGGCCAATGATGATATCTCTTACGTTGAGGAACAGGCTTCTCGCCTATGGAATGAAGTAGCGGAAGAAAAAGGTGATGTAATCTATCTTGATATAAATAAGGTTGCTGATTTGCCACATGCCATGCAGCGGCAGATATCACGGCTGGCCATAGTTCATCTTGCCGGTAGCCTCAAGGATGTCGAGGCTGAGCATAGCGAGGCTATAATTAATTTTTTAGCCAAGCCAGCAGGGAAGAGATTACTTTTGCCACATGGCTTGGCGCTGTCGGTAGAGTATGGCCGTCTTGCCTTGACTTCACCAGGAGCCTCTTCATGCCTGTTTGCACCTCTGGAGGGTTCTTTCACCATCAACGTCCCCGGCGAAACGCGCCTGCCCGGCTGGCAGGTAAAAGCGGATGCACTGAAAAAGGCGCCGGGGGATGAACAGAATAGCTTTATTGCCCACTTTGATCTGGACAAAGTTGGGAAGACACTGACAGCACGCCGACGTCGGCACGGCGACCGGTTCCAGCCTCTAGGCATGAGCCAGACCAAGAAGCTACAAGACTTTATGGTGGATGCCAAAATAGCGCAGTCCTGGCGTGACCGGATTCCACTGGTATGTTCGCCACGGCAGATTTTGTGGGTAGTTGGTTGGAGAATCGATGACCGGGTTAAGGTTACAGAGGATACACGCTCAGTTTTGCGGTTAGAGTTTCGAGAGGTAGCTTGATGGTGGTTGAGGCTGAGCTACATATACGGCGGCTCAAGGTAGAGGAAGCCTTGCCCTTGATTGACCCTTACCTTAACGCTGCTTTTATGGCAGACCTACATGTGGTACGCATCGTTCACGGCAAGGGTACGGGAACACTGCGCAAGGTAGTACACGAGGTGCTGTCCAAGCACCCTCTGGTTAAATCATTCAGGCTCGGCGATTACAATGAGGGCAGCTTCGGCGTCACCATCGTCGAACTGTCAAACCACTGAAGGCGATAGCTGCGTAATACTATTTTCACTGTAGTTAGCTTACAGAGGTACAAGGAGAGTTTATGTATTTTAAAGTAAGTAACAGAGGCCAGAAGCTGCTGGTCACTTTCCTGGCAGGGGCACTAGGAAACCTCCTTGCCTATTTATCAACAATGCTCTTACAATTGCAGCCGCAGGTAGCTTTAGACTTATCTCATATATCTACCTTTGCCATTGCTCTATACTTCGGTCCTTATTACGGGCTCCTAGCCGGCGCCGTCGTCGCCATCTATCCCTACATCGAATTTGGCATGCTGGGAGTTTATGGACCCCTTTTAGGGCTTGCCGTAATAGTGGGCAAAGCCATGACGGGATATTTTGCCGGCATGCTAGTAGGCAGAGTGCGTCCCTATTTGGCAGTCGCCCTGGCTTTTATACCTGAGTCCCTGTTCACCTTTATTTTTCTGACGTCGGTAAACGCCTGGTTTATACCCGGTGCGTTGCCACCGGCTGAGATCTCTGACATACTACTCAAGGGGTGGGTTGAAATTCTTGTTATCTCGTTCATATTTGAGACCCTTGTCAGGAGAGAAATCATCGAGGTTACCATTATTTTGACGGAGATATTTATTGTCGCCCTTCTGATTGAGCAGCACAGGATTGGTACCCTCGCCGTTTTGCTGGCAATCGTGCTTATCACCATGACCGTCGTAGATATAGTGAGGCAGCACAAAAAGACTAAGCATCGCGAGTACAAAACTAAAGAATAATTGCCCCTGCTGACTAGGTTCTAGCGCGACTCTCCTGGCGAATTCCATCGTTTCACTACATATAAATGACTCAGCTCAAAATATGGCTTATCACTATCCTCAGGCCGATACCGATGAGGACAACGCCCCCAACGGTTTCAGCCCACCTGCCGATTAGCTCCCCTGCTTTTCTGCCCAGAAGAAAACCTATAACTGTAGCCACAAAGGCAACTAGCCCAATGGTAATGCCGGCTATGGCAATATGTACCTTCATGAAGGCTAAGGATAACCCCACAGCCAGGGCATCGATGCTGGTAACCACCGCTAGGGTAAGCAGCGTGAAGCCCTTGGTGACGTCGGTCTGTTTATCACGCTCATCTTTGGCATGGAACGACTCCCAGATCATCTTGCCGCCAACAAACGCCAGTAGGGCAAACGCCACAAAGTGGTCATAGCCCGCTATATACTTCACGATGGTTTGCCCTGCCAACCAGCCTAGAACGGGCATAAGCGCCTGAAATAGCCCAAATGTCGTGGCCACCCGCAGAACCTGTAGCCTAGAAGGGCTTCTTGCAGTAACGCTGGCGCCAATGGCCACAGCAAAACAATCTGCAGACAGGCCGATAGCTATAAAGAGAACGCTAAGGAAGTCAGCGCTATTCATTGGTTTTATGTCCCACTACGAGGTCGCTGAATTTCATTGCTCTCCCCTTTATTTTTAGCATTTTAATTTTGCAAATGTAGGGAGGCGCCCCTGAAGGCTCGCCCTTACTCTATATTCTCGTTTCGTTTGCAATAATGCTGTTTCGCGATGATGGCATTCTTCGCCCGCCCTGCGGACTCAGAATGACGCGGAGTAGCAGAGACATGCCTCTGCTACTGTTTCAGTATTACCTTAGGTTCTGCCCATACCACCCAGTCTTTAGCGCCATTGCCCTTGGATTCAACCCTGAGAACGAAGTAGACCTTCTTATTAGCTAGGTGGCTCAGATCTACATTGATGTCATCGAGTGCGCCGTCATAATAGATATCCTGCGTCTTGAGGAACACTAGGCTGCCGCTCTGGTCTATGATGCCGAAGGAAACCGTGCTGCCTGATATCCCATCAGCTCCCTTAACGTATCCTACCCTGGCGGTGAACCTGGCAAGAGGTGGCACGGTTATCTCCTTCAGACGTGTGGTTTGCATGTAATTTTCGGAGTAAATCTGGCCGAAGTTGCCCTGTATGGAACCGGATTGTACCTGTTGCGGATACATTGCCAAAGTATCGGCGTAGCTCCTGCCGTCCTCCAGCAGCTGGTGGTTAATAAACGCCGCGCCCCAGGCATCTCCACCCACCATCGGCCATTTTAGCTCGCCGGCGCCGCTCCTCCATAAGGCCAAGGGTGCCTGCTTCGCGAAGTCGTAGATAAATGTCGGCCCCCAGACTATCTCGGCACAGTTGTTGTCCTCACTGGTCTCAGCCAGTTGGCTCTCAGCATCGGCGCATACTTTCAGCGTCTGGTACAAGTCATCGCTACCTCCGAGATACGCTGTATAATTTGAGAAAGACTCAAGCCTTTCTTTGCCCGGCGCCAGCGGTTCGATATAGTCGGTTGCTACCTTAGCGCCGTTGAGGTATAGGTAAGACTGGCTTCCTATGGTAGCGGCGCCGTCACCCAGGTTCTTAACTTTGTAGAAAATAATTGCCCCAGGGATAGTGACTTCGGTGACCACCAAGTCAGGCAGGGCGACAGGTGCCGTAACTGTGACGGTGAGGCTTTTCATAGTAGGGCCAGCGGCGTTGCTGGCTGTCAGTATATAGGTGATGGTTCTGGTCGGTGATACCGTTTGCATGCCGCTGGTGTTAACAGTGCCCACAGCCGGTTGTATGCTCACTAAGGTGGCATCGGACACATCCCAGTTCAGTGTAACCGCCTGGCCAACGGTGGCAGCCTCAGGGCTGGCAGCAAACGAGATGATAGTGGGCAGGTCCCCCCTCGCTTCGGGGGCAGTGGCCGGTGGGGATATCCCTGGTGTGGTGGCTGGTGGCGGAGTGGTCTTACCAGGCGCAGAGATGGTGATACATCCTGCCGCCAGGAAAAACGCCGTAAGTAGGCCAAAGGTGGAAATTGAAAGCAATGCATGTCTTTTCATCTCGGTCCCTCCGATAGGGCACGTATGCCGTGCCCTACACGTTTTGTTTAGGCATAGTGCATATTATGCCGATTATAACATATCCCTAGTATGTAGCTAAGAAATTGGAATTTTGTTTGGGATTTAGTGCTTAGAATTTTCCTTAGAGTTTTATGCTATACTTTCGACACGATAATATTTAGGAGATAAGATGGTAGACTCAAACTTGATTAACCGCATGGTGCGGGCAGCGAAGCTAGACTCCAATCTCTACGAGGAGGTTGAGGCCGATAGTAAAGCCACTATGTCAGCAATGTGGGTGGTGATCATCGCCAGCGTAGCTACAGGCATCGGCTCTGGCGTTGCTGCTCTTATGGCAGGCAAGGGCATATCGGCCTTTCTTTTGGGCCTAGTTGGTGGCGTAGCTGTGGCTTTGCTGGGCTGGCTCGCCTGGGCAGGCATCACTTATCTTTTGGGTACAACCATATTGAAGGGGCCGAATACCTCTTCTACGTGGGGCGAGACGCTGAGGACTATCGGCTTTGCCCAGTCGCCGGGCATACTGAAGGTCCTCTCTTTTATTCCATTCCTAGGCGGCATTATCTCTCTAGCTGCCTCGATATGGGTTCTTATTGCCGTGGTCATCGGTGTCAGGCAGGCGTTGGATGTCTCTACTGGACGGGCTATTGCCGTCTGTATAGTAGGCTGGCTTATCTATTTTGTGCTCGGGCTTTTGCTTGCCTTCCTGCTCGGCACTCGCTTGTTCTAAGACGTTGTAACGTAGCAATAAAAGTGGATCGTCGGTTAACCGACGATCCACTCATTTATACCAAGACTTTGAATTAAGCCAGAGCTTTAGCCGTTAATTCAGACACGCTAGTAACTTCGACACCGAGGCCATAGCACTCGCTCAGTTCGCCTATTTGGAAGCGACAATTATCACAGGAAGTAACCACAACCTTGGCTCCGGTCTGGCGAATCTGATCAGCTTTGATTTCTTCCGACATTGGTCTACTCCTCGCATTAAATAAAGAATGTGGCACCGGCTTGGAATGCTTGCTCCAGCATGGTAGCCACACCACAGGGCTCATCCACCCCATCGATCAGGTCTTCCTTCTTTATCTCCATTACCTCCATACTTGTCAGGCACGGTTGCAGCTTCACGCCTAGCTCAATCGCCGTTTGTCGGAGTTCTTCGAGGGAAATGACTTTGTGGTCCTTCATCATCTTCTTGAACATCCATCGACCGATGCCCCAGAAATTAAACAGGGAGGGCCCGATGCGGTTGATGCCGCCCCTGTTCATCACTGACACCATATGGCCAAAGAAGCTTTTGCCGGTAAAATTACCCTTCTGAATCGCCTTCAACCCCCAGAAGGTGAAAAACATGGCGGTCTTTTTACCAGCCGCGGCTGAGCCAGTAGCTATAGTGAAGGCGGCAAAGACCTTATCCATGTCCCCGCTCATTACAACTATTAGTGCTCCGTCATTCTTCTCCATTGCATATTCCCTCCTTAAACGTTGCTTAACTAGTTTACAGAGCTCACGGCCCTAACTTTTCATCCTCAGCCAAAGGACATCCGGCGGATGAATCGGTGGTCGTCTTGCTCACCCAGTTTCTGGATATCCACACTGCCGCACTGTGGACATCTGGTTACCTCTTTTTCCTCCTTTGCCTTGTCCGCCTCAGGTTTTTCAAATACTGTCCTGCAATTGTAACAGACGTGTTCTTTAGACATAATCATGCCTCCTTCCAAAATCAAGCTATCAGCCTTTCGGCCAGTTCTTTGTTCTTCTCTACCTGGCCCAGCAGTATCTGGTGCATCATGTCGCAGGCTTCACCTATCTTGGGGTCGCTCAGACTATAGTAGACGTTCGTCCCCTCACGGCGTGCGCTGGCCACACCCCTTTCACGCAGGATAGCCAGATGACGGGAGACAACGGCTTGCGGTATCTCCAGCGCCCGTGCCAGGTTGCCCACCGTGCTTTCGCCCTTGCGCAGTGCATCAATGAGCATCTGCCTCCGCGGGTCAGCGAAGGACTTGCACAGCTCTGCCTTCAACGTATAAAGCTCAAGGCTATGGTCAGAAGCCATTATATTCTCCCTATAAAGATATAAATATATAGATATATAGATGTTAGCAAATATAGTACGGTTTGTCAAATCCTCTCGGTCTCATATTACAGGGAAGTTGTCATTCTGAATCCGCCTGATGTCCGCCTAAGAAGCAAGAAGAATCTCGCTACAAGGTTCAATGGGATATATGAATATGAAAAAGAGACACACAACTTGGCGTAATATTCAATACTAGGCTTACCTGACAGTCGCCGTGGCAATATGTGCTTGTATACGTTGTTCAGATACAAGAATTAAGGTGAGCGCAAAATCTGCTAAAGTTTTCGGACATCTTCATTAGCAGAGAGATTTTAACTCGCAAAATACCTTCCAAATGAGTTACAATTAGGTGTGGAGAAGAAGTGGCACTTATAGTTCAAAAATACGGCGGCAGCTCGGTTGCAGACGCCGACAAAATTAAGAACGTGGCCTGCCGCGTGGCTGCAACGAAGGATAAAGGCAACGAGGTGGTAGTGGTCGTCTCAGCTATGGGCAAGACCACCGATAACCTGATGGCGCTAGCAAAAGAGGTCAATCCCAAGCCGGCAGAACGGGAGATGGATGTCCTGTTATCCACCGGCGAGATAGTATCCTGCAGTCTGATGGCGCTAGCCCTGCAGTCCATGGGCTATAAGGCAGTGAGCTTGAGTGGTCCTCAGGCAGGGATTGAGACCGATTCCAGCTACAGCCGCGCCCATATCACGGGGATTCAGCCCAAGCGGTTGGTTAAAGAGCTGGAAGCAGGCAATATCGTTATCGTGGCCGGGTTTCAGGGATGGGCCAGGGAGATGGATATTACAACTCTGGGGCGTGGCGGCTCAGACACCACAGCTGTAGCTCTGGCAGTCAGCCTTAAGGCACATGTCTGTGAAATATACACCGATGTCGATGGGGTGTTCACAGCCGACCCCAGGTTAGTGCCCGAGGCACGCCACCTGAGGGAAATAGGCTACGAGGAGATGCTGGAACTGGCAACCTATGGCGCCAAAGTGATGCACCACCGGGCGGTGGAGCTGGGCGAGGTCTACAATATGCCCATATTGGTGGCCTCCAGTTTCAACAACAATCCAGGTACTCTTATTCACGGAGGGATTCCCATGGAAGAGAGAAATAAAGCGCGAGGAATAGCTCATGACATCAATGTGGCCAAGGTGACGGTGGTCGGCGTTCCTGACAGGCCAAGTATCGCAGCCAGTATCTTTGAGCCCCTGGCCAAGGCAGGTATTAGTGTGGACACCATCGTTCAGAATACCAGCATAGCTGGCGTGACCGATTTGACTTTCAGCGTGGCCAGAAGCGACCTGGACAAGGCGATGGCTATAATGGCTCCGGTGGCGAAGTCCATAGGCGCCAAGGAATGCGTCAGCGATGCAACTCTGGCCAAGGTAAGCATCATCGGTACCGGTATGCTGAACTCTCCCGGCTATGCCGCCACCATGTTCCGTGCTCTTGCAGAGCAGGGAATCAATATCCAGCTAATAAGCACCTCCGAGATACGGATAACCTGTATTATCGCTGAGAACCGCGTAAAGGATGCGGTAAAGGTATTACACAAGGCTTTTGAACTGGAAAAGGCCTGAGCTATCAAACAGCGACTACTTCTTTTACCTCGGATATCTCTGCTTTCAGTATGCGCTCGATGCCGTTTTTCAACGTCATGGTGGACATGGGACAACCAGCGCAGGCGCCTTTGAGCCTGAGGCTGACTATACCATCTTTGACATCAACAAGCTCCACATCCCCACCATCTGCACGGAGGCTGGGGCGGATCTGGTTTAAGACATGCTCTACTTTCTCTTGCACGAGTTCTCCTCTTTTTAGCCTGTGGCTTGCATTTACTAAGCGGTTAGGCTAACATGACAGCCCAAATTTGTCAAAGAACTACTTGTTTTGACACCTTGACTACTATAAAATTAGATGATTACGCACCTAGGGGGATTACCAATGCCTGATCGAGAAGAGGATAGGGCAAGACTTAGACGGAAATCGAGCCAAGAAGCTATTGCTCTAGCTATGCAAAGCCAATGGCAGGAAGCGGTAACTGTTAATAACAGTATAATTGAGAGCTTCCCCACCGATGTCGATGCCTACAACCGCCTGGGCAGGGCTTATACCGAACTGGGCGAGTTTGCCAAGGCCAAAGAAGCATACAGCAAGGCATTGGAACTTGCCCCTGATAATGCCATAGCCAGCAAAAACCTGAAGCGGCTATCAATGTTGCGGGAAGCTAGTGCTCCGGTGAAAGAGGAGCGCCGCGAGGTTGCCCCGGGTATTTTCATCAGCGAGATGGGCAAAGCTGGCGTGGTCAACCTGAACCATCTGGCTCCTAAAGAGTTTTTAGCCCGGATGGCTGCAGGCAACCGCGTTTATCTGAATGTCAGAGGGCAACAAACTATCGTGGAGAATGAGCAAGGGGAGTATCTGGGCATGGTTGAGCCACAGCACAGTTTCCGTCTGGCTAAGCTCATGGAAGGCGGCAACCGATACAGCGCAGCCATCGTCAGCATAGACAGTGACCTGTTAAAAGTTCTCATCCGCGAAGCATTCCAGCATCCTAGTCAGGCGGCCCGGCTTTCCTTCCCGGTTAAACCTGTCGAGGGCTTCCAGCCACATGTCAGGGACACCCTTCTCCGACATACTGCACTGGAAGATGAGGCACTGGAAGAGGGTGAGGTTGCCGAACTGGGAGATGGTGAGCTTCTGCCCGAAGGATTCTCTATATTTGAAGGCTTGCCCGCCGAGGACGAGGAAATGAATGGTAGAGAAGAGTTGCTAATAGAAGAGGAGGACTAACAAAATGATAGTTGGAGCGGTTAAGCCGATTTTCATTGAGGAGGAGATGAAGAGCTCCTACCTCGATTATGCCATGAGCGTCATAGTATCGCGCGCCCTGCCCGATGTCCGCGATGGGCTGAAACCGGTGCATCGGCGTATCCTCTATGCTATGGATGAGATAGGATTCCGCCACACCGGTCCCTACAGAAAAAGCGCCCGTATCGTCGGTGAGGTTATGGGTAAATATCATCCCCACGGCGATTCCCCGATATATGAAGCCATGGTAAGGATGGCGCAGGACTTCTCCATGCGCTACCGGCTGGTTGATGGACAGGGGAACTTCGGCAGCATGGACAATGACCCGCCAGCGGCTATGCGCTATACCGAAGCCCGCCTGGCCAAGATCGCCAGCGAGATGCTGACTGACATCGATAAGAACACAGTAAATTTCATGCCAAATTTCGATGATAGCTTGACCGAGCCAACGGTCCTACCCGCCAGACTACCTAATCTTCTGGTAAACGGCTCATCGGGTATCGCTGTTGGCATGGCCACCAATATTCCCCCTCATAACCTCAGCGAGGTATGTGATGCCATCAGCTATTTGATAGATAACCCTGAGGCCGATGTTGAAGAGCTGATGAAATTCGTCAAAGGCCCCGATTTTCCCACCGCAGGCATCATACTGGGACACGAAGGCATCAAGAGTGCTTATGCCAGTGGGCAAGGCAGGATTGTGGTCCGGGCTAAGGTGATGGAAGAGAGCCACAAGAGCGGCCGCGAGACACTGGTAATCACCGAGCTGCCCTATCAGACCAACAAGTCTGCTCTGGTGGAAAGAATTGCAGACCTAGTCAGGGAAAAGAAAATCGAGGGTATTAGCGAGGTCCGCGATGAATCAGATCGGCATGGCATGAGGGTGGTCATAGGGCTGCGACGTGACGCCCAGGGTATAAAGGTGCTCAATAACCTCTATAAACACACTCCCATGCAGACTTCTTTCTCCATCAATATGCTGGCGCTGGTCGCGGGACAACCCAGAGTGCTCAGCCTGAAAGAAGTTTTGACCTGCTACATCGATTTCCGTAAGGAAGTCATCACCCGCCGCAGCCAGTTCGACCTGGGCAAGGCTAAGGACAGGGCTCATATCCTGGAAGGCTTTAAGATCGCCCTTGATCATCTCGATGCGGTCATCCAGACAATCAGGAAAGCAGAAAGCGTTGATGCCGCCAAATCTGCCTTGATGAATAATTTCAACCTCTCTCAAATTCAGGCACAGGCCATCCTTGATATGCAACTGCGCCGGTTGGCAAAGCTGGAGCAGCAGAAGATAATCGATGAATATAACGAGGTGCTTAAGGCCATCGCCTACCTCGAAGACCTGCTGGCTAATCCCAAGAAGATACTTTTCCTCATCCAAGAAGAGATCAAGGCGCTTAAGGCGGATTATGGCGATAAACGTCGCACCGCTATCAACCGACAAGAGGCCGAGGAATTCCAGGATGAGGACCTCATCGCTCACCAGAATGTAGTGATTACGCTAAGCGAGCAGGGCTACATCAAGCGGATGCCTGCCGCCACCTATCAGAAGCAGCATCGTGGCGGTCGTGGTATCATCGGGATGGCGACGCGTGAGACCGACGATGTGGCACAGTTGGTGGTGGCAGATACACACGATAGCCTGTTGCTGTTCACCAATAAGGGCAGGGTCTACAGGATCAGGTGCTATGATATACCACAGGATTTATCCCGGGCTACCAGGGGCATTGCCATAGCTAACCTGGCGGCCATTGACCCCAGGGAACGTATAACGGCCATGCTGGTGGCCAAGGATTCCTCTCCAGGAACGTTTATGATCATGGCTACATCCAGAGGCGTGGTTAAGAAGACCAGCTTTGCCAATTTTGCTAATGTGCGCAACAGCGGGCTTATCGCCATGAAGCTTGTAGGGGAGGAAGAGTTAATAGCTGCCGACGTAGTCATCCAGGACGATGAGATCATCATGGTGAGCGAAAGCGGGCAAGGCATTAAGTTTGCGGTCAAGGGTTTGCGGCTTGCCTCACGAACCAGCGGCGGCGTGCGCGGCATCAAGCTTGACCGTGGCGACCGGGTAGTGGCTATGGGCAAAGTCTTCCCTGAAGCCAACCTGCTTACGGTCACCGAGAATGGCTACGGCAAGCGCAGCCGCGCCAAGAACTTCCCTCTCCAGGCACGTGGTGGCAAGGGAGTAATCGCACACAAGGTGAATGATAAGACAGGCAAGGTCATGGCTGCCATGCTAGTTCCACCAGGGCAGCATGTCATCATCGTTTCGGCGAACGGCATTATCATCCGTGTGCCTGTTGACGAAGAGATCTCGCTGCTAGGCAGAGTTACACAGGGAGTAAGGGTGAATAGGCTTGACGCGGATGATAGGGTAGCCTCTATCGCTTGCGTTCATCAGGGGGAGGATAAGGATGGCGAAAAAGCTACGGCAGACGAGTAAGAGCACTTGTCCTCTGTTCTAACCATGGGAAAATTCCTGCAGGTCTTAACAGAATTCGGTCTAACCTTTGTGCCTCTGTTCGTGGCTATGGATGCTGTAGGCGTCCTGCCTATCCTGCTTTCGGTGACCTCGGATATGAAGGCTCCAGAGCGCAACAAGACAGTACTCTATGCTGTACTGACCGCGTTGATTTTGGGTTTAGGTTTCGTAGCTATAGGCAAAGGCATTTTTATATTCCTGGGAATAGACGTGTCGGATTTTCTGATTGCTGGCGGCGTCATACTCCTGCTGCTGGCCGCCAAAGACCTGATAACGGGCAAGATGATAGATGCGCAGGTGGAAGTCGGGGCTGGAATGCTGGGCGTGGTGCCGCTGGGCACCCCTCTGGTGGTCGGGCCGGCGGTACTCACCACTCTTTTGATACTTATCGACCAGTACTCCCTTTGGATTGTAGTGCTCTCTTTCGTTATGAACCTGACGATTGCCTGGGCGTTGCTGTCGCAGGCTAACCGGGTGGTGGCTTTCTTGGGGCAGGGTGGTGTAAGAGCCATCTCTAAAGTAGTCAGCCTCTTTCTGGCAGCCATCGCTATCAAGATGATCCGCCAGGGCATAATGGGTGGAGCATAATAGAAAGCCTAAGCACCAAATCCCAAAATCCAAACAAGTAAACCCGAATGTTTTGAATTTGGGATTCCATATGGTTTTCCCGAAAATGCCACAGGAAGTCAATAAGGCTATCGAGGAGGTCTTTAGGATTCCCATTTCGATTTAGAGGGAAGGCACGATGTCATTTTCAGGAGGTCTGCAATGAAGAGATTTTGCCGCTGGTCAGTATACATTATCGTTTTGGCCTTGCTCGCTGTTTTTTTACTTTTAACTCCCTATGATGAAAAAGGTAATGCTAAATTTGAGCGGTTAGCCACATTTGCCCTTGTTGGTGTTACCATGACGTATGCTACTTTTACGTATCAACAAGCTGAGGCTAGCAAAAAGATGGCAGAGGAGATGGCGCAGCAAAGATATGGTATTGTATTCCCCATAGTAGACGTACAGGAGCGAGAAGAGAGTGCTACGGACAAGATAAGGAAGGGGTTGGACATACAATCCGGCGACATACCCAAATGGCAGTCATGCACGTTAAGAAACATTGGCCTCGGTCCAGCGGTTAATGTCTGCTCATTTATTAGGACCCCTACAGATGAACGTAGACAATGGGATTTTGGCACCCTCGCAGTTAATGAGGAGGCGAGAACAGAACAGTTGTCCATCGAACAAAAGAACGGTCGGGGTGTCCTAGTTGCTTATTACAAAGATGTATATGGGCGGTCTTTCGAGTCAAGTAGGGAGATCATTATAAATCAAGCGGTGTGTAGTTATAAGACAGGTCCGCTGAAAATTCGTAATTTGACCGAGGAAGAGTATATAGTTGCTATCCATGGTTAGAGTTCTGCGTTGCTCGTTTGAGATTGGCTTTTTGTGATAAGGCTAATTTCTGGAAAGATGTGAACAGCGAATGAAAATAGGCGTGCTCTCCGATACCCACATACATACGCCTGAGGAGCTGCATCCTGAGATAATCATGGCGTTTTCCAGCGTGGATTTGATAGTTCACGCTGGCGATTTCGTTGGTTTGGCGGTTCTTGAGGGGCTGAGAAATATGGGCGAGGTAAAGGCAGTGCGGGGTAACGTGGACTCCATCAGGCTCAGGGGCTTATTGCTGGAGAAGGAACTACTGGAAGTCGACAGTAAAAGGATAGGGGTTATCCATGGCTGGGGTGGCCCAGAGGGAATAGAACGCCGAATTCGTGAGAAATTTAATAAGGTGGATGCCATCATCTATGGACATAGCCATCAGGCGCAGAACAGAAAGCTCAACGGTGTCCTTTTCTTTAACCCCGGTCCGGGGAGGGAGTCCTTCGGCATCCTCACCATCGGAAAAGACATCCGCGGCGAGATTATAATGATTTAAAAGCTACGCCAGCATCCTGTACCTCCACGGCGGCGGCGTGTAATTTTGCCCTTTTATGTTTGGTTTTAATTTGATATTTAAAGCTGGCTGCCGAGGAAGTCTCGATGGCCTATAATAAACTCCTGCGCCGCCATCTCACGTTTACCTTCTAGCTGGACACGGAGCAAGCCTAAAATGCCTTCCCCTGTCTGCACGCCGACAGCCACCGACAGTCCCGGTGGCAAGGCTACCACCTTGCCCACCTCAGCAGGTTCTCCACCCTCGATAGGCACTACCTGGCTCACCTTCAGCCGTTTGCCTTGCCACACTGTGTGGCAACCGGGCCAAGGGTCATAGGCACAAACACGTCGCCGTAGCTCCACGGCAGAAAGCTTCCAATCTATGGCACCATCCTCCTTGGTTACAGTCCAAGTATATGTTGCCTGGCTGGCGTTCTGAGGCTGCGGCTTGATTTTCCCATCAATCCACAGCGGCAGCATTTCCATAAGAAGGTCTGCGCCGACCCATGCCAGCTTGGTGGTAAGAAAACCGGTGGTATCGTCTGATGATATGGGAACCTTCCTCTGATTCAGGATGGGGCCGCTGTCCATGCCGGTATCCATGAGCATGATGGTCACGCCGGTGGCTTCACCTCCGTCCAGGATAGCCGCGGGTATCGGCGATGAGCCGCGATACTTGGGCAACAGTGAAGCATGAACGTTGATGCAGCCGAACTTAGGCACAGCTAGTATCTCCGGCGGTAGAATCTGCCCATATGCTGCTACCACTATGATATCCGGCGCTAAGCCAGCCAACTGTTCCATGGCACCAACCCCCCTCAGTCTCTCCGGTTGAAGCACCGGTATCCCCAGCGACGACGCCCGCTTTTTTACCGCAGAAAAAGCCAGCTGCTGTCCTCGGCCGGCCTTTTTATCCGGACGGGTATAGACCGCTACCACCTGATACGTTAATACTAACGCCTCCAAGCTGGGAATTGCGAACTCCGGGGTACCCATAAATACAAAACGAATTACCATAAATACCATTTTAACAATTTCCTCCGTTATGTCAAACACCCCCTTGACGCCCAAAAAGAGGGGTGTGGTACCCTTATTCAGGTCGTTAAAACCCCCAACTTACCGAGTGTGTGCAGTTATTTCACACGTTTTTATAAACTATAAACTGTTTTGAGGCATCGGTTCACCAAGCCTTTGGCTTGTTTTATTTTTGGGGTTGCACAACCTGTTCTAGTGAGGAGGTAGATTGAAGCTAGCGCAACAAATCTGGGATACAGCTCTGGGAGAATTGCAACTCCAGGTGAGCAAGCCAAATTACAATACCTGGCTCAAGGAAACAAGGGGCATCAGCTATCAGGATGATGTGTTCATCATCGGCGTTCCCAACATATTCGTCGCTGAGTGGTTAGCAGACCGTCTCTATTCCCTGATCACGAGGACCCTGTCTGACACCTTAAGCAAAGCAGTCAACGTGCAGTTTCTAACCCTGGTCTCTCCTCAAGCCGAGACCAGGCCAGCATCGGTATGCCTGGCCGATGGAGGGACAAGTGCAAAGTTGATGGATCCGCTCAGATCCACCATCTCTAAGCCAGAATATGCCTTTGACGCCGTCACCATCAAGCAGCCTGCCAGGGTATTCAACCTCAACCCAAGGTACACTTTCGAGCACTTTATCACCGGCGAATGCAACCGTATGGCTCACGTTGCAGCGGTGGAAATAACCGAAGCGCAAGGTTGTCTCTACAACCCGCTTTTCATTTATGGCAATAGCGGCGTAGGCAAGACACACTTGCTACAGGCCATAGCACACGCGGTAAAAGCCCGCGGGCCTCGGGTACTTTATATGCGCGCCGAACATTTCACCAGCGAGTTCATTACCGCCATCAAAAATCGCAATGCCGAGGATTTCCGCCGTAGTTTCAGGAATACTAATGTGCTTTTGTTGGATGACCTGCATTTCCTCGCTGGGAAAACAGGAACCCAGGAATGCGTGTTCCATATCTTCAACGAGCTCTATGATACCAACTGCCAGATAGTGATCACTAGCGACCGACCGCCAAAGGCGCTGTCCACATTGCAGAAAAAACTGCGGTCACGGCTGGAGAGCGGGCTGGTGGTTGAGCTGCAGACAGTGGACACAGAAACACGGCTGGCTATCCTGAAGGCCAAGGCAAAGCATCTAAAGGTGAGCATCCCGCCGGAAGTGATGAATTTCCTAGCAGCGCAGTTCCCAAACAACGTTCGCGAGCTGGAAGGCGCTTTGAACAAGGTTGCCAACTGTGCCAACTTGAGCCACACTAAACTGGATATAAAGCTAGCTAAAAAGGCAGTGCAGGACCTGCTCCCCGGCGATGCCAAGCAGACGGTCTTATTCTCGCCAAAGCAGATAATTGAAGCTGTAGGCGAGCATTATGAGATTGCGCAGGAAGAGATAACAGGCAAGCGCCGGGATAAGAAAACCGCCTTGGCCCGCCAGGTCGCCATGTACCTGCTGCGCGAGCAAAACCACTATAGCCTGACCGAGGTGGGCAGGATGCTGGGCGACAGAGACCATACCACCATACTCCACGGACAGGAAAAGATAACGGCTGAGCTTAAATCCAACCAGACGCTGGTTAAGTCGATAGACGACATCCGCCAGACGCTACTATCCAGGAAATCCACGGGCTAAACCAGCCCCGGTGGAAAACTTCTCTAAAACCGTGGACAATTAACTGCCCTCTGTTAATAACCAGCATATGTTCTGCGTCATCCCACTGCTCTACATAACAGCTATCCTTATCCACAATTAACCATCCCTTAATACTAACATTGTTATATAACTATATAACCTATAAAATAAAGAGTTAACTAATAAAGGACAAACCTGTGGATAAAGTTGAAGTATGGATTAAAGCTGGAGATGGTGGGGATGGTGTGATCAGGTTTAGACATGAGAAGTATGTGCCGTTCGGGGGGCCTGATGGTGGAGATGGTGGGAAGGGAGGCGATGTATATTTTCTGGTGGATAAGAATGTGGCTAACTTCAGGCAGTTCCGGTATAAGAGACGGTTTAGGGCTGAGAATGGTAGACATGGGAGTGGGCAGAAGAAGTTTGGCGCTGGCGGCAAGGATTTGGTGATAGCTGTGCCATTGGGGACCATGGTGTTTGAAAGTGGCAAGGAACAGGAGATGCTATTTGCCGACCTGAGGCAGCCAAGGCAGAGGTTTCTGGTAGCTGGGGGGGGAAAAGGTGGGCTGGGGAATGTGCACTTCGCCACATCCCGAAATCAGGCTCCCAAGACAGCTACCAAAGGTGAACTTGGAGAAGAGCGCCGGCTGGTACTGGAACTAAAGCTTATAGCTGATGTAGGCGTAATCGGCTATCCCAACGTGGGGAAATCGACTTTTCTTTCCGTGGTGTCGCAAGCTAGGCCGAAGGTTGCTGATTATCCTTTCACTACTATTGAGCCGGCTCTGGGTGTGGTGGAGGTGGGGGAGAAAACGTTTGTGGTCGCAGAGATCCCGGGATTAATAGATGGCGCTCATCTGGGCAAGGGCCTAGGGCACAATTTCCTACGCCATGCTGAGCGGACTAAGGTTTTCATTCATTTGCTGGATGGCAGCTCTGGCTCAATTATGGAAAATATGGATAAACTGAACCGGGAACTGGTTTGGTATAAACCTGAGATGGCTCAGAAGCCTCAGGTGGTAGCGGTGAATAAGATAGATTTATCTCAGGTTCAACAGCGGCTGCCGGAGATAAAGCGAGAGTTCGACGCTAGGGGCATCAAGGCGTTCTTTATCTCAGCTATAGCGGGGGAAGGCATATTTGAATTGATGGCGGCGGTGGCTGAATTGCTGCGGGTCGGTGGGGAAGAGGCTATGGAGGAAACTCCCCTGCAGGTCTTCCGACCTGAACCCAAAGCCAGGCGGAGATAGTGAATGGATATAGGCGTACTGGGCGGCACCTTTGACTCTATTCATATGGGACATTTGAAAATAGCAGAGGAAGCCAGGCGGCAGCTGGGGCTGGACTGGGTGCTTTTTGTCCCCGCCGGCCGGCCGGCTTTGAAGACGGACAGGATTATCACACCAGCGCATCATCGCATCCAGATGGTGAGGCTGGCCATCGCTGGCAAACATTACTTTGAGCTTTCGGCTCTGGAGGTGGACCGCCCCGGAGTATCTTACACTGTGGACACCCTAGCCTCACTGCAGAAGCAATTTGGTGCCGAGGCAAAACTTTTCTTTATAGCCGGCATGGACAGCCTTCTGGAGCTGCCTGAGTGGAGGGAAGCAGTCAGGCTGGTCAATATCTGCCGTTTGGTGGTTTTCCCTAGGGCTGGCTATAAAAAGCCAGATTTGAAAGCTATGGAGGCTTCTATTATAGGGCTGGCCAAAAGCATGGCCTTGCTGGATATGGAGCCGGTGGATATCAGTTCTACGGACATCCGGCGAAGGGTGGCACAGGGTATGTCGATACATGGCCTGGTGCCAGCAGCAGTTGAGCGGTACATAAAAGCACACCGGCTTTATCGGTAGACACTATCATTCTTAGGCCTGGTGCGATGCATCTCCCCATTGTTATTCTGAGTCTGCCTAGGGCATGCGAAGAATCTCAGAATAGTGTGGGTTAGGGTGAACTGGCTCACACGTCCAGATTCCGGACGCTTCGGGCATGTGCCTGGATAAACGACTTCCGTGGTGGGACCTCGCTACCCATGAGCATGTGGAATATGTGGTCGGCGGCCATGGCATCCTCGACCTCTACCTGGAGCATGGTGCGCGTTGTCGGATTCATGGTAGTCTCCCAGAGCTGCTGTGGGCTCATCTCGCCCAGACCCTTGTAACGTTGGATATCGTATTTGCCGCCTTTAATCTCTTGTAGCTTGGCATCCTTCTCTTTGTCGGAGTAGATCCAGTGCTGCTGCCTGCCCGCCTGTATGCGGTAGAGTGGAGGTTGGGCAATAAACAGGTGACCGCTGGTGATAAGCTCTGCCATATTACGATAGAAGAAGGTGAGCAGCAGTGTGCGGATATGTGCGCCATCGACATCGGCATCGGTCATGATGATCACCTGGTGGTAGCGCAGCTTGGAAAAGTCCTGTTGCTCGCCGAAGCCGGTCCCTAGTGCGGTGATAAGGGCGCGGATTTCCTCATGGCCCAATATCTTGTCTTTAGAGGCCTTCTCCACGTTGAGAATCTTACCCTTAAGCGGCAGAATTGCCTGGTAGCGCCGGTCCCTGCCCTGCTTGGCTGAGCCGCCGGCTGAGTCGCCCTCGACCAGAAACAGCTCACATTGGCTAGGGTCATTATCTGAACAGCTAGCCAGCTTGCCGGGGAGCGTGCCTATTTCGGAGCTGCTTTTCTTGAAGATGAGGTCACGAGCCTTGCGGGCTGCTTCCCTGGCTTTGGCAGCTATGAGACATTTATCTAGGATGGACTTAGCTTCATCTGGGTGCTGCTCCAGATATACGGACAAATTATCGGAGACCACGGATTCAACATGGCCTTTCACTTCGGGATTGCCCAGCTTGGCCTTGGTCTGTCCCTCGAACTGGGCCTCAGATATCTTGACGCTGATTACAGCGGTCAAGCCATCCCTGACATCTTCACCTATCAGGTTGGGGTCAGTATCTTTGATTAGCTTGTTCTTTCGGGCATAGTCGTTGAGCACGCGGGTCAGCGCTGTGCGGAAGCCGGTGAGGTGGCTGCCGCCGTCTATGGTGTTTACGCAGTTAGCGAAGCTGAGCGTTGACTCAGAGAAGCCATTATTATATTGCAACGCTGTTTCAATGAAAGAGCCGTTCACCGAGCCGGATATATAAATCGGGGGGTGTAGAACCTGCCTGTCCTTGTTGAACCGCCTGACCATGCTGGCTACGCCGCCTTCAAAATAGAAAGTAGCCTCCCTATCAACCCTTTCGTCCTTGAACTGTATTTCCAGGGTCTTGTTCAGATAGGCGAGCTCCTTGAGGCGCTCGCAAAGCGTATCGAAGTGGTAGTTGACTTCGCCGAAAATCTCGGCATCAGCCATGAAGGTGACGGTGGTGCCCGTATCTTCGGTTACGCCGGTTTCCTTTAAGCCGCAGGTGGGCGTGCCCCGCTTATATTCCTGGCACCAGATTTTGCCCTGGCGCTTGACCTCGGCTCTGAGCCATACAGAGAGGGCGTTCACTACCGAGGCACCCACGCCATGCAAGCCGCTGGATACCATGTAGGTATGCCCTCCGAATTTGGCGCCGGCGTGAAGCTTGGTCATCACCGCTTCCAAAGCAGATGTGTTGGTGGTGGGGTGGACGTCCACGGGGATGCCACGGCCATTGTCCGTGACCGTTACCGAGTTATCCCGGTGGATGATCACCTCGGTCAGGGTACAATAGCCGGCCATGGCCTCATCTATGG
>DIKK01000015.1 GCA_002423605.1 Dehalococcoidia bacterium UBA5620 | reverse complement strand
ATACAGTGGGACTTATTCAAAGGCTGTTTGATTGAAAAACCGGTTATAGGAGCAACTCGGTTAATCTGGGCTGAAAATATCCAAAGATATGCCTTTAAGAATACAGCCAAGAGATCAGGCATGGAGTATCTGAAGAACCCACCCGCGGACCCAAGTATAACCAGCGATACAATTATCACTCAAAGGACTACGGCAGATGAGCAAGAATATCGAATTATCGCCACAATATTCTTGCCTGAAGAATCTGGATTCAGTGCTTTTTCAGAAAACAACACTAATTACCTGGAGAAAAAGTCAGATAAATTGCATCTTGATTATATCTTGGCATGCTTAAATTCAAAATTATATGACTTCATATTCAGGCATCTTAGTAGTAACACACACGTGTCTTCAGGTCAGCTAAATTCGCTTCCTTTCCGAGTATTATCTGAAACGCAGCAAAAACCTTTCCTGAATCTTGTAACCAAAATTCTATCGATGAAAAAAGTAAACCCCGATGCCGATACGAGTGCCCTTGAAACCCAGATTGACCAGATGGTATATGAGCTTTATGGCTTGACACCGGAGGAGATAATGGTGGTGGAGGGTAAAAGTAAGGAGAAAATATGACAAAACAAACTCACGAAATGGTATATCAGCTAAAAGTGACGCTCAGGGAAAGCAAGCCTCCTATTTGGCGGCGGATTCAGGTCCCCGACAATATCACACTTGACAGACTGCATATGATTCTACAGCATGTCATGGGTTGGATCAACTCACATCTCTATAAGTTCGAGATTGCTGGTAAAGAGTACAGCATACCTGACCCGGATGATGATTTTTACGAGCTTCACTTCATAGACTCTCGCCGGACCAGGCTCAATAAGGTTATATCCCGTGAGAAAGCCAGGTTCAGGTATGAATACGACTTCGGCGATAGCTGGGAACATGATATTTTAGTCGAGAAAATTTTGCCTGCAGAGTCCAGCACACTTTACCCTGTCTGCCTTGCGGGTAAGCGTGCCTGCCCGCCGGAGGATTGCGGTGGTATCTGGGGCTATGCCGAGCTGCTCAAAGTGATTCGCGACCCATCACATGAAGAATATGAAAGCATGATGGAGTGGCTCGGCGGGTCATTCGACCCTGAAGAGTTCAACATTGGTGAGATTAACCGGTCTTTAGCACGCTTTTGCCGGATGGGTAGGCCTAAACGTTCTGATGTTCCTGAGGTGTTTCGCCGGGCATTTGAATCGGAAGACAAATAGCCTGTATTAGGCTACACTTCGGAAAAATCGGCAACAAAAAGCCCATGATAATCCAGGGCTCTCAGTTCTCTTAAACCGCTGGGCTATACCAGAGCCGTTTTCTTAAGGTACTTGGTGACGGTGATTGATCTTCTGCCGAGCATTTTGGCTACCTTCTGTCTTTTCCTTATCCATTTATTTATTAGCCATTTTCAGCTATGTATAGTGTAAGGAAGCAGCGAAATGCCGATTTTTCACTGCAAAACCTGGCGCGCCTGGAGGGATTCGAACCCACGACACCCGGTTCCGAAGACCGGTGCTCTTGTCCGCTGAGCTACAGGCGCATACACAGAGACGAATCTGTAACCAGTATGTTAACGATTTGTGTGCGTTAACATACTGTGTTCGCAATTATGAGGTAAAAGAGTTAATTGATAGTCAAATGTGATTTTTATTGGCTGCATTTTACTGGCAGTATACTGTTTGGCCGAGGCCCCGTCAAAGGATGAAATTGGTGCCCTCTATAAATCAGGCGTGTGGCTAAGCGTATCTAAATGTCAGGGCAAAATTAGAGCGACCAGGCCTGGTCGGCGCTTGATTTCATCAAGGCAGGTAGTATATGGTAGCTTGAATTACATGTGGCAGATGACCTTAAGCCCCCGGAGGGAGAAGCTGCGGCATTAATTCAAAAACACCCTTGGCTCAGGTTTCAATCGGGAGTGGGCAATTGGCACAGAGATCATTATTTTTAGGAGGTAATGAAGATGGCAAAAAAGTCGGGATTGTAGGGGCGGCGGTGACGCCCTTTAAGGGCAAGTGGTATCAGAAGACCTATTATGAGCTGGCCCAGATGGCCACAAGAGATGCTCTGGCAGATGCCGGCCTCACCAGCAAGGACGTGGATGCCGTTTTTTTATGTCATTTACAACGATATATTTGAGAGGACATGTATTCCCGAGCATCCTCTGCAGGGTATAATTGGCATGCAGAATAAGCCGGGCGTCCGTGTCACCAACGGTGGGGCCACTGGGGCTTATACGATGTCAGCGGCTCATGCCTATATAGCCGGGGAGAGGTTCAAAACCAGGCTGGTGCTGGGCGTGTAAAAAGCTACTGACTGCTTTGACTTCACTTCTATGTCATCCACTCCCGAGGTCATCAAAGTTATCGGATGGTCGGGTGACAGCTTCTTCGAGCAAAAGATAGGTTGGACAGCCTCAGATAGCTATACTGAGGTGATATTAGCCTATATGGATGAGCATCCTGGCGATTTGAAGCCGGAGGTTACCGCTCAGATATCAGCTCAGCTCTCACAGTACGCGAAGACCAATCCCTATGCTCAGAGACAGTTTGACCAGGTGACTCCCGAGGAGGTGATGAACTCCCGGTACATTGTTTACCCGCTTAAGGAATTAGAGATCTGTGTCTATAGTGAAGGTGCTGCTGCCCTCATAATTGCTGAAGAGGAGACTGCCAGGGCGATTTCGAAGAACACAGGAAAACCGGTGGTGTGGATAACAGGTGTGGGTGAAGCTAATGAGACCTCTTTCGCCGGCAAGGGGCAGAATAATTGGGGACGTATCATGTCGCACCATGTGGCTGCGCAGAAGGCTTATCAGATGGCTGGCATAAAAGATCCGCTTAAAGAGATTGATGTGGTGGAGCTTCACGACGCCTTTATGCAACAACTGGAGATCACCATGGCGGAGATGGGGTTTGTCCCTCTGGGCCGGGCGGCAGGCTATCAGTAAATCCCAGCGGTGGGCTGCTGTATTGCGGGCATGCTGTGGGTGCCAGCAATATAATGTCGGCCTGGTCATGCCGGAATGAAATAATTAACAAGGGGTATCGGCGGGGGTTAGTTCATGGCACGGGTATCACTGTCTGTCAGTATGGCGTGGTCTTAATTTTGGAGCATGATGAAAGGAGGCTAACGATGGAATCGCAGGGAAAAGAAAAAGTTATACCATACAAGTTTATCCCGGACAAAGAAGGGACGGTAACAACCATCGATGGTGAGAAGTATCTGTTGGTGAATGATGCCATGTATACCTTTTACCAGAGGAGTATCGGTGAGCTCTCTCCCCTCTTTCTGGCTATCAGGGATGAGAAAAAGATATTAGGCTGTAAATGCACTAAATGCGGCATCGTCAGGGTGCCCCCGGTGGTGACTCATTGCCCCGATTGCAACTTTGCACCTTCAGAGTTAGTCGAGGTGGGACAGGTGGGAACGATGCTAAGCACTCCACCGATCACTTATTTCGCTAACGCGCTATTTCTGGACAAAGCTCCTTTTGGCCGGGGTCGAGTGACACTGAAAGGTGCCGATACTGCCTTAAGCGTTATGCTCTACACTACCACAGGCATATTGACGCCAGGGATAATCAAGAAGGGCACTGAAGTGAAGGTGATCTTTAGAGATAACCGCATCGGTGAGATAATCGATATCTACTGTGTGCCTACCGCGGAGCTCACCAAGGAGCAAATTGCCAAGAAGGGACTCCAGGAATCGGAGCTCAACTGGGAGGCACCTCAGGAGCCTAAATTCCCGAAGGCAAGCGATAAAGATGTTGCCAAGTGCCTTAAGAAGATGCAGGCCTTGGCTGCTGAGATGAGCAAATCAAAACGTGCCCGCAAAGCTATCGAGGGCCGGCAACGCGATATCGCGGTAAAGACAAAAGGCGGTGAGTTTGCCATGTTTATCGATAATGGTGATTTTAGAGTTGAGGAAAAGAAGCTAAAATCTCCGGATTTCATCATGGCGTGCGAAGACCCTAAAGTACTCCTCGATGGTTTGATGTATAAAGGTGCTATCACCGACTCAGTGATTTTGAAAAAGCTATGGCTAAGCAAAAATGCTGAGTTCAATACGATCTTTAAGCTGGACAGGTTGGCCCGGTTCTTAGCCAGGGAGCAGAAGGAGAAGTCAGCGAAATAGCCTGAAGTTAGCGTCTGACGAAGGATGGTAAAAGTACCGGAAGCGTTCCGGTATCCGGAGTTTCTGAGCGGGTTAAATAAGGCAGGCGCTCCCTAATGAACAAGGCTCATGCTCGTCCCATGCCCCGCGGATTTTCAAAGTCTTGTAGGGAAAAACGGGTATGGGGAAAGCTGATACCTGTTTAATTTACCGGAGGTGCCGACCTTGTCCTCAGCGAGATAAGCCCAGGGTGAATCGAGCTTGCTTTTTCCCTGTAGAAAGTATACTATATGACGCTATCATTGGAGCTTAGCGTCCTGTATTTTACTATGGTGGGCAACATCTGATATCCATATGACAATGAACAAGAGTATGATAGCAAATCAGCTTTAAAAATGGGAGGAGAAAATGTCAGATAGAACACTTGAAGTAAGCCTTACAACTCTGGCGGCACTTGTGCTGATCTTTATTATCGCCAGTATTATATTACCAATGTTAGGAATGGTATTTATCCCGGTAGGATGGGCTGTCCTGATAGGTTTGGTTGTACTCATTTTTGGAGGTGGAGCTCTACTGTATTTCTGGGGCAAAGACTATATGTCACGCTGATTGTTCGGCATCGAAGTCTTACACTACTTCTGACTGCAAATTACAGCTATTGTTTTTGTTAATCGTTTCAGAATAAAATAGCCTCGCTAAACTTCGGCATAGACAGTTTCTGGCGAATTGAAGAAGGGATGGGCGAGGGAAGCAATTTTTGTGCCTTTGTATATCGAGTTGACCTGCCCGGGGAAAGTATGGGGTGAGTGGTGGGATTCGAACCCACGGTATCCAGGGCCACAACCTGGCGCCTTAGGCCTCTGGGCCACACTCACCACGATGGGGATATTATAGCGTAAGGGTCATGATTTTTGCGAATTAGCCAGGGCATTCTCAACCTCTCCCCTGAGCGGGTGATTCGGCTTCACATGTTTCTTTTGCGGTGGTACAGGATTACCTGCACAAAGAGGCCGAACAGGATGACACAGGTCAGGATGATGAGCAGAACATCGGTGGCATTTTTATTAACCTGCGTGAGATGGGCAGCAACCGATGTGGCTGAAGAATCTTCTGTTGAAACGGCCTGACCGGGTTGGGCAGTGGCTATAGTGTGCTCTCTGACAGGAAACCCGGGGCTAACATGGAAGCTGAGGGCGGTGGACCAGGGGCTGCGGATGGTCTGGCCGGTAGCCGCTTTCCGCAC
>DIKK01000016.1 GCA_002423605.1 Dehalococcoidia bacterium UBA5620 | reverse complement strand
GGTACAACTATCGGGGGCAGGTCAGGATGACTGACTTTTCACTAACTCTTACCTGATAATAACCGGACAAAGTTATCGTAAATATTTAGTATTACTTGCACGCAGGTAGCAAAGCTTCCTATGACAACTAATAACATGGGATAGAATAATGGAGTAGCCAGAATTGTCTCAGATTTCACGTTTCTTTGAAGATAGCCTATGGCCATGTCGGATGTTTGCCAGAGGAGAACAATCCAGAAGACTAGCACTAGAATAGAGACAGCTGCATCCAAGTTCCTTTGTATTCGTCGGGAAAGGCGTTGGTAAACCAGTTCTACACTGATATGGGCTCCCGTTTGTACAGAATAAGCCATGCCAAAGTAGACACAGAACACCAGCAGATATTCGCCTATCTCTAGTGACCACGTTATGGGAGCATTAAAAAGATACCTTCCGGTTACATCGCTGGCAGTCAGGAGCACAAGTGCCAGCATAACAGCCCCGGCCACAGACGCTAATACTAAATTGAAACGACCAACAAAACGCCGCATCAACTTATCTCTCTAAAAATACATTAGGAGTAGGCTAACAGAGCTGATATATAATGTCAATACCTTTGTCAAAACTTTTTAAAAAAATTCAAAACTGGACTGGGGTAAATGGATCCCTCCTTTAATGGAGGGATCCATGGAACAGATACATAAGCGGTTCACCGGCGAGCAAGTAAGAGCATTACTGAAAGGATACCATCAGGGAGCATTAGACAGGGCAGCAATTGAGGAAACCTTAGGAATCGGCTGATGTACCTGTGGTTGAAAAAGCACCAAGGTCGAAAACGTTGTACCGCACCAGAGATTTATTGAGATAGTGGGTGAGGTACTATAACGAAGCGCGGCTGCATTCCGCCCTGAGGTATTTCCTGCCAGTGGACTACTGCCGCTGTAACTCAGAGGCACTACTTACTGAAAGACAGAAGAAACTGACAGAAGCCGCCGCCAGGTGTAGGAAGATGGATAAATGGAGTAACTTGACGAGCAATGAGGATAGTTGTACCATTTTGCCACCATTGGTTTGTCCTAAAATAATTGAACTACTACACTTTGAAAAACAAGTTCTTTGTAATAGCTAAGCAGATGAGGAGGCTAATGTGGTTCTAATACTAGGCATCACTGGTGCCACCGGTGCGATTTATGGAATCAGGTTGCTCCAAACCCTACATGATACGTCTGGCATTGAGACACATCTGGTAATAACGAGCTACGGCGAAAAAATTATCGAGCACGAGACAGATTACAAGGTAGATGCGATTAGAAGGTTAGCTAATTTCTGGTATGAAGTGGACGACCTAACAGCACCTATCTCCAGCGGGTCTTTCCTAAGAGACGCTATGGTAATAGCCCCATGCAGCATGAAGACGATGTCGGCATTGGCGCATTCATATGCTGATAATTTGATAACCCGAGCCGCAGATGTCACTCTTAAGGAACGAAAGAAGTTAGTTCTCTTAGCCAGAGAGACTCCTATTCATTTGGGGCACATTAGGAACATGCTTCAGTTGACTGAATTGGGAGCAATTATATTGCCCCCAATTCCCAGCTTCTATTCCAAACCGAAAACTATTGATGATATTGTAAATCATATTGTGGGCAGGACCTTAGACCTCCTGGGAATAGACCATGGGCTAGTGAAGCGATGGTCCGGGAAAAATCGGTGAACTGTGCATTGTGCTTCTAAACAAAGCCGATTATCGGCTCGTGAAAGGTGGAGGAAGGACAAAAATTTATCTTGCTGCTTGGCATACTGGGGATGATCTCCTGGTTTATATCTATAATAAGAATATCCATCTCGGCGCAGTGGCTACAGGCGAATTCGATAATGGCACAGGGCGGACTACCACTTCAATCATATCTAGACTAGGCCATAAGGACGATGCTGTGGCTCAAAGAGTTGCCTATGCGATAGCAAAACACACCAAGCGGGCTACCTGCGTTGTAGCTGGTATCCACGTAGATGCTATAACGCAAGCGGAAATAGCTGAGATCTTAGCTAACTGCGATGATTTGATTCAAGAATTTGTGCTCCGAAAACTGGAGAGCAAATTATAATTATCCTAGTAATCTAAGAGCCCTGTCCCATAACCCCCTTTTGAAGCTGGAGGGAAATTAGCTCTATGTTTGCAGAACTAGTTTACGAGACAGGCTCTTAGATCAAAGACCATAGCGCCACCTTCTTACAAGCGACATCAAACCTGGCAAACTTTCTGTAACAGGTCAACGTTTGAAGAAGACAGATCGTGCACGCAGCACTATAGCAATGATAACGATGGCGGCAATCAGAATCATGATGAGCATGGAAGTGGATATATAGCCAGCTTTCAGCCGGGACGATACCGTCCATTCACTCGTATTCCCGGCACCATCTACGGACCGCAGACGCCAGTAATACTCACCATGATGTAAAACTTCAGCATCAGTTGACTTATACTCCGGTGCTGCGAGCCCGGAGTGTTCGAATACAACGCTTTTGAAATCCTGGTCAGAAGCTAATTGCAAATCATAGTAGGCGCCGCTGGGGTCAGTGACAGCCTTCCATTCAAAATTCACTTTGGCATCACCGATTAAGCCAACGGTCTTTCCGCTTGTAGGATATGTTATCTGCGGAACCGGTGGAACAACTGTTTCCATGGCAAATATAGAACTAGCCGTGACGCCATCAGCCCCGGTGGCTACCACTTTTATATCACCATGCTTACCTTTCGGGGCTTTAAAGCTGCCTGTAAAACTGCCCGTAGCATCGGCGGAAGCGCCCGTGGGCACGGGATCGCCACCATAAGTTATGGTTATATTTTTGTTGCTGCCGAAGCCACTGCCAGCAACATTGATAGTATCATCGACATTGCCGGTAGCAGGGTTCAAAACTATTTTTGCCAGTATAGTGATAGTTTTGTTCAAGGCACTTGAGGCTGCTGTCATGTTGCCGCGCGCATTGATAGTATGGGCACCATTAGCGCAGACAGGCATAGACATAGAGACCGACCATTCACCATTCTGGTCGGCTACGATACTGCTTCCCATGGCAACACCATCAATGGTGACGGAAATGCCTGTTTCGTTTTGACCAAAACCTGTGCCACGGAAATTGATGATGTCACCAACATATGCCGTATTCTTATCAATGCTAATTCCTGAAACCACCGAGAAATTAATATCGCCTATATCCGCTGCTTGGGTGGTGCTCCCCCATGCATCTATTACATGGTCACCGCCGGAAGTACGTGGAACGTTAAAAGTTGTGGCCCATGACCCGTTACTGCCAGCGGCAATCCCCGTTTTCATATCTTTACTATCAAAAATTACCTTTATTCCAGATTCTGAAGCAGCGAACCCTGATCCCCTTACAGTGACCGCCGTATCCACGCTGCCTGAAAGCGGCGCTACTTCAATGGTAGGTTTTACAGTGAACGTTTTGGTGGTCACATTGATAGCGCTGGTAACACCACCCAATGCACCTACCTGATGCGTACCTCCCGGTGACGCAGGCACAGCAAAGGTTGTGCTCCATGACCCATTACTATTGGCAGCAATACCCGTGCTCATACTAGTACCATCATAGGTCACAGTTATGCTTTCGCTAGTGGCAAAGCCTTTGCCACTAGTTGAGATTGTGGTACCCACTGCGCCCGACTCGGGGCTAATAGTTATCCCAGGAACAACGGTAAACATACCTGTGAACACTTGCGTGCCTTGTGGGCTTTGTACCATCACAGCATGTGAGCCTAAGGCAGTTTCGGGCACGGTAAAAGTGACAGTCCCCGAAGGCATCATACCGGCAGCACAAACAATCCCATCCCATTGCACTAGATAAGATTGACCAGGAGGAAGATTGGATACTGTGACTACGGTGCCCACTGGACCCTGCAAGAGATCTATCCCGACCGCAGCAAAGACAGGTGCGACCAGGAAAAAGCACATCAACAAGGCAAGACACAACCCCATATAAAACGTTTTGGTATTCACATCTAATCTCCTTTCAATTTATGATTCTTAATTTTCCGTGCCCCGGCAGGTTAGCCCGCACCGCCACCTCCTCCTCCGCTACCGCCACCTCCTCCACCTCCCCCTCCGCCTGAACTACCACTGCCACCGGAAAAGATATTCCCGATGGAATTGAAGACTCCGGAAAAAGCGCTGCTGATGCTGGATAGAGACACAGAGGAGCCAGGAAGCGTCTGCATACTATCCGACGTTGTATGGCTGGTGACGGCCATGGGCACAAACCATATCGGTGCAGACGCCTCCATACTGGCGAAGCGAGCTATCCAGGTCTTACGTAAACCGAAGACAACGGCATAGGGCAGGTAGCTATCCCAAACGCCCAGAGCCTCCTGACTCAGGCCAGTATCTTTCACCGTATCACGCAGGTGCCGTTTGAATGCCCGGCAATAGGTAGCTAACCGGGCGCCCTTCTCCGTCCGCACAGGCATCCTGCCTGACATCACCAGCGCAGCTATACCCACAGGAAATATAGCCAGAGGCACCAGCAAAGCAGTCTCCGAGAACTGGGAAATAAAGACACCCAAAAATAAAAGAATGAACGATGCCACGAACATGATGATGGCAGGCACCTGTAGCCGTTTCCGGGCCACTGCTGGCTCTTCTTTGAACAACTCCAGCCCGATGCTCTCATACTCCACTGACTTCTGGAAATCCGATAATAGGCTCCGCATCTGCGTCCTGAGCAATGACATAGGCCCAGCGGTAACAGCATCAACTACCAATCTCTCAAAAGTGAATTTCATCTCAGCGCCGCGCCTGTTTATCTGCACGTCCTTGCTAGAACCAAAAAGCAACCCCGGCCTTTTTATTTCCTCGATCTCCAGCACGCCATGATACGCCAGGTCAGCTATAGTGCCCATTAGCTCGTTGACGCCAACACTGGCATTGACAAGCAAGCCCACCAGCGCCGGTGGTAGATTGTCAGGAGCATTTATCACCGTGCCCGGGTCAAGGACTTTGGTCTCATTGCCTCGCTTGCGCCATAGGCTCACCAGCCAGACAATACCAGCCAGAGGAATGACAATTAAAGCAAACAACGTCACGATGATATTGATGACTGGTTTAACATCCCTGTCATAGGCTTCCCTGCGCTCCATCTCGATCTGCCAGGCCGGAGGCACAGCTGTCACTATGCCATGCGGGAAGCCCACCTGAATTTCCAACTCCTGTCCTGCAGATATAGCCCCGGAGGTAAATTCGATTGTTTTATCATCAACCAATCTGTTCTCAGCCGGGGCACCGTAGCTACGGATAGTGACCATATCCTTGGGCAAAACAGATGGGAAATGCATGGTAACCTTGCTGCGCTGCACGGGCACGGTGCGTCCACTGAAGATTGCCCTCCAGTATATTTGGTCGCTGCTGCTGGAGACACGGACAACGCCATGCACCGTATACTTAATGAGAAACGTGCGGCTGGCATTACCGGTAGATGGGAACCACCAACCTATCCACAGCTTGTTCCCCCTGACCTCGTCATAGAAGGCATAGCTACTTCCACCTATCGCGCTGCCGTGTTCTTTGCGGTCAGCTATCCATTTTTTCACCTGTGGGTTATAGATAAGAGGCATATTCCCTTCCCAGACCTCTACGGTATCTATGGAAACGACTTTATCCAGTTCAATCCAGCGCTCAGCAAACTGGAAGGTGCCCGAGGTGAAGACAAAGCCTTGCGTCTCCGCCACCTCCATGTCAGAATTGGGCAGGACATTGATATCAACGTTGATATAATCGTAAAAGTACTGGCTATCGGCATGGACAGGAACCGGCAAGATAACAACAAGTAGGAGGGCCGCCATGGCAGCCCACAGCCACTTGGCTGGCATCTTAATCCCCATGCTCATAAAACTACCTTCAATGTCACTAACTTACCGTTAGTGTATATCGGTTGATGTGAACCGTCAAGATTATAAAAACTGTCCGACGATTAAAAGCTATCCGGGGTAGTATGAATCATCATGCTCCAGAGGAAAATTAAGATATATGTGATCATTGAGTGAAGTCGATATGACCTACCCCTTGGTTTTCTAACAATCTAACTAAGGGGAATTTGAACATCATAAGCAACTTGGTACTAGCCAATTGGAGACGCATTTTGCGCTTTCTCTTTAGTATTGCGTATGATAATGGCAGCAATTGCCATTCCCAATGTGTTAGCTATTATCATGCCAGGGATAGCAGCCATCACCGCATTGAGGGCATTGGCAAAGGGTCGAGCTATGAGAAGCGTTATCATGGTATGGACAAGCTCGACGATAACGGCAATGAGCATACCTTGAGTGATTCCAACAATCTCCCCCTTGTTCATCTTATATACTATGCCGCCGATTACGCCCGCTAGAATTGTCGCCAGGGCACAAGGAATACAAGTAAACCCACCGAGGAGGAGGCGGTGTACGCCGCCAATCAGTCCCACAGCCAAACCAGCAACAGGCCCGGCTGTTACCCCTGCAATAATAGGCCCCAGATCTCTGATATTACTTATCACTCCTGAATACAAGGGGATGCCAATATAGGTACCGAATATGGAGAATCCACCAAGCAGTAAGATAAAAAGTACTTTATCGCGCCAGAGAGCTTTCCCGTATATTACATTCTGAACAGGAACCAGCTTGGTCACGATTTCCATAAATACGTAGATGAAGACTTCTGTATGCGCAAATAACGTCAATATCTCTTCCATATCGTGATACCTCTTGTTTATTAGCTTAAGCAATCCTACATTCGACTCCGTGAATTGTCAAAAGGGCATGTTTGACAAAGTCTGTGCAAAAAACTTAAACTCATATCCCATAATATGAAAAATGGTTATAAATGTCTGGAACCGGATCAAGGAGAAAACATAGTATGAAGAAATGGTTACTGGCCGTGGTGGCAATTACACTGGGCGCCGCCCTAGTCGCAGGCTGCGCCAGCAAGCCAAAGATGACGCCTACGCCTACCAATAACACCGGTGTGGTGATCACCATGGAGAGGACTACCTGCGAAGATAACTGCCCTGCTTATATGCTGACAATATATGGCTCCGGCTCTGCGATGTATGACGGGAAGGTGAATGTCAAGCGGATAGGTGGGGCTGCAACCAACGTAAGCGAGGAAAAGGTCAATCAGCTGATTTCAGAATTCCAAAAAATAGACTTCTTTGCTCTAAGCGACAACTACACAGCTGGTAGTAATACCGCTTTCCCCACAGTGATAACATCAATTACCATCGATGGAAAGAAGAAAACAGTTACCCATTATCACGGAGACACCAGCGCGCCCAAGCAGCTTACCACGCTGGAAAATAAAATAGACGAAATACTCAATATAACTGATCAACTGGTAAAATAAGCTGTTTTACCTTTATCAGAAGCTTAATGACCTCATCCTGTTTTTGAGACAAGCTGGTCTCGTGAACAACTAGACTTTAACCCGGTTTAGAAATAGAACTTTGGGATTATCATAACAACTTTATGGTGCATCATTTTGGCTTGGTCCTGCCCAAAACAGATTACATACGGTGGTTACCAACGACCCGCCTGAAATGTTCCCCTGAAGCATCCAAAATGAGACGTATTGTGATTAGCCAGCAGTATTTACCGCTTCGGTAAAGCATATGTTGGGGGAATATCGCATATGGCTATGTGATATAATCCAGACGCTTGCGAGAAGGAGAAAACAAATAAAAGAGGATAGAGAAACGGCTGCAATCTTTGATTTAGACGGAACATTATTCACAGGCCATTTCTGGCAGGGAATAGTAAAACATCATATTAAGCATAAGGTGAAACTCCCTTCGGTCGCAGCTTATCTGAGTGCACATCTTCCTTTATGGGTAGCCCATAAGGTTAAGATCTTAAGCGAGGAGATATATAAGGTAAGATGGGGTGAGGATTTAGCCATTACTCTTAGGGGATTAAAAGGGGATGAGCTAAGTAGAATCTTCGAGTGGGTAGTTAGTCATTATGTTATGAAGCTGCTGAGGCCAGATATCATGGCATTACTGGAAGGCCATAGGAAAGAGGGACATACGACCATGCTTCTTTCAGGCAGCTTCAACGGCTTTCTAGAAATAATCAAACAAAGGCTTGGAATAGACCATGTTGTGGGCACGAAAATTGAAGTAGTGAAGGATATTTGCTCAGGTAAGATTATAAGACCTCTGTGCTTCGGGATAAATAAAGCCAGGTCACTAAAGGAGTTTATTACCCAAGCGAATTTGACTATAGACCTCGGTTCCAGTTTTGCTTATGCTGATAGTATCGTTGATGTTCCTGTACTAGAAATGGTAGGCAATCCTGTAGCTGTCTACCCAGATAGGAAACTACTTAATTTAGCCCAAGACAGATGTTGGCGGATTCTACCGTAATCTATAGAGCAGGAGAGCTCGTAACTAGCCTAACTTTCGATAACAATCGTCCATTTTGTACAGTTTTAATAAAAAAGCTGGGTATTTGGTTTACAAATGCCCAGCTCTGTCACGTCTCAGAATAAACTCTTAACCCTTGCCAATCCGAAACATTTTAGTGCCGCATTTTGGGCAGGTACCTTGTGTTGCTGGCCTACCATTCTTCATCTTAATGGCTTTGGGATTACTCATTTCCCTCTTTGTTTTACATTTCATACAGTATGCTTGCATTAAACACCTCCCTTTTATATTTGAGTGTAGGATATAACACATTCAGGCTGACTGTCAATTCTGAGTGCCAATCGTTGTGCTTTGAACATCCGTCTGGATTGTTAAATATCCAATAATAAAGTGCGATATTGCGTTAAGTTATAAAACGTAGCGCCCACCCATCAGATGGTCTCCCTACCCTTTCACCTCATCATCTACCCAGTTGAGATAGGACTCGCTGCCGCCGATGATGGGCAGAGCGATTATCCCAGTTACCGAATAACTATGTGCCCCCTTTACCAGATCAACTATTTCAGAAAGCACCGATTCCTTTGTTTTGACAATCAGCAGGCTCTCTTCAGCCGAATCCAGCTTGCCCTGCCACCAAAAGCGTGAATCAACTCTGGGCACGATATTTACGCAGGCAGCTTTCCGTTTAGTCAACAATATCTCAGATATCTTGTCTGCCTCCTCCTTAGAACTGGTGGTGATAAAGACCACTACCTTATCTGCAACCTTCACATGGTTCTCCCTATAGCCAACATCTTATCCACTGCCGCCCTTGCCCTTATCCGCACGTTCTCCGGCACCTTGACTTCAGGAGCCATCTCCTCCAGAGCCCACAGCACTTTCTCCAGCGTTATCAGCTTCATATTGGGGCAGACTGCCTGCTCCGACACGGGGATAAACTTCTTGCCTGGATTCTCCTTCTTCAGCCTGTGTATCAGCCCCACCTCCGTGCCCACCACTATCTCCTGAACATCGTCACTTTGCGCATACCGAATCATGCCGCTGGTGCTCAACACCTCATCAGCCAGCCCCGTCACCTGCGGCCGACACTCAGGGTGCACCACCACCTTCGCCCTGGGATACTCCTGCCTCAATTTGACGATGTTCTCAGGCGATATCCGGGCATGGGTGGGACAGAAACCAGGCCAGAGTATGAACTTCTTATTGCTTTTAGTAGAGGCATAGTGACCCAGATACTGGTCAGGGACAAACAGTATCTCATTGGCATCCACACTCTCCACCACCTTGACCGCATTGGCAGAGGTACAACAAATGTCCGATTCCGCCTTAACCTCAGCCGCAGAATTGACATAGCACACCACCATAGCTTTGGGATGTTCCTTCTTCTCGGCAATAAGTCGCTCAGCCGTGATCATGTTAGCCATGGGGCAGCCGGCATGTATGTCAGGAAGCAACACCGTCTTATCCGGACACAGAATAGAGGCAGTTTCCGCCATGAAATGCACCCCACAGAATACTATCACCTTGGCATCGGTCCTGGCGGCATTCCGGCTCAGCTCCAGCGAATCGCCAATGAAGTCGGCTATATTCTGAATCTCGCCCAGCTGATAGTTATGCGATAGGATAATGGCATTCTTCTTTTTCTTGAGATTGGCTATCTTCTGGGCTAATTCTTTTTCTCTATCCTCCATCAGCCTGTATCCTCCAATCATGAGCATAGACATACATCTTCCCCGGACAAAGTAAGCATTATGCCCAGTTGCTCGGCTAGTTTGGTCCACATATCCATAGGCGCAGACCCCCCCCCTTGGAAAAGGGGGATTTAAAAATTTAATCTACACTATTCCGTGCCGGTCACCCGCACACGTGTGATTATAAAACCTAAGCTGGTGGGGCTATAAAGCTGGCTTAGGTTTTCGGTTTTTTATTCTTTTTACTATATCTCTTTGGTTAAGACCTTCTCTTTAAGGATCTCCCACTGCACACTGGTGAGAACGCAGGTGTTATCTTTCTCGCCGATTTCAACCTGGGTATCGGTTATCCTGACCTCAGGACAGCATGAACCTTCTTTACATAGCTTTACGATTTTCATTCTTTTCCCTCCATAGTTTTTAAAGTCTCTGGGCACCATTAGCCCCACCTATAAGATATCTCCTTATTATAGCGTCTTTTGTTCAATTGCTGGAATCGGAACGCAAGAGATTGCTTTATGACCTCACGCTGGCATCGTAAAAAGCCTTCCAAAATGGGTCCACCAGCGGATGTTCCAGTTTCTTCTCCTTATCCCCTTCCACCAGAACCATCCCGCGTTTAGCATCCGTCAGCTCCCCAACCACCGAGGAGGCAATCCCCTTCTTCAATAAAGCATCTACCACCTTTCGAGCTTTGTACTCACGGCAGGAGATAATCAATGTCCCTTCACTTATAGAGGCATAGGGATCAATCCCAAAGTAGCCACATACCTCTTTGACGCAATCTTCAACCACAATCCGCTCTTTCTCTACTCTCATACCCAGCCCCGCTGCCTGAGCTACCTCACACAACCCACCCCAGATGCCACATTCCGTAGCATCATGCATGGCGGTAACACCGTTCTGCCTGATCCCAACGCCTATCGCCGCCAAGGCGTCTTCCACCACCGACATCTTGTAAAATATCTGCTGCGCCCTGCGGCTAAAGTCACCTCCGAATTCTTTCTCCAGGAGCTGCGGAAACATGGTAGCAAAGATACCTGTAGCTTCGATGGCTGGCCCCTTGGTAATGATAATCTTATCCCCGGCGCTAGCCAGTTTGGGGGTAACGTACTCGTCTTTCCCACCAACGCCCACCATGGTAGCTCCACCTACCATGGGATAGTGGCAATTCTCATACTTGGCAGTATGGCCGGTGATAACAGCAATCCCTAATTTCTTACACTCCTGGTGCATTGTGTTCCACATTATCTCTAGCTGCTCTTTAGTCATCTCCATGGGCAAATTCAAATCTATGGATAAGAACTTCGGCTTCAGTCCGCAGGTAATAGCATCAGAAGCGATAATATGGATAGCGAACCAGGCAGCTCTTTCCCAGCCATACTCAGGCACGATGAACACCGGGTCGCAGGTAAACGAAACTGACTTGTCCCCTATTTCCACTATCCCCACATCCACCCCATGTTGAGGCCCCACCAGAATTGTCTTACTATTGGCCCCAAGACGAGGGTATATCAACTCGTTAAAAATTTCAGGGGAGATTTTCCCGATTTCAGGCAGTTCGTTCGCTTTTGTCACAAGTAGCTCCTCATTTCTTTTTCTTGAACAGCGGCGACATGGCTCTTAGCCTAGCCACGATTTTAGGCAACACTTCCAGTACCCGGTCTATATCATCTTCTGCAGTCCATTTCCCCAGAGTAAGCCTCAAAGAACCATGAGCCCTTTCCGGAGGACAATCCATGGCTAAAAGGACATGGGACGGTTTCAAGCTCGATGAGCTGCAGGCAGAGCCTGTAGAGACACAAATACCCTCCAAATCGAGATTCAGGAGCATCGCTTCCCCCTCCACAAAATCAACGCTTACATTAACATTATTGGGCAGCCTTATGCTGCGATGTCCATTCAAATAAATGTTATCCATCTTCTGGGAAATGCCATCGATAAGTTTGTCACGAAAAGCAGAAAGCCGTTTCGCCTCCCCCTCCATTTCCTTCAAGCTGATCTCTGCGGCTTTGCCAAACCCGACAATTCCAGGGAGGTTCTCAGTGCTACCACGCCGACCTTTCTCCTGCCCACCACCATGCATGAAACGGACCAAAGTGGTACCCTTCCTGATATATAGCGCCCCAACCCCCTTAGGCCCATAGAGCTTATGCGCCGACAGAGAGAGCAAGTCTGCTCCAAGCTCGTCCACATCCACAGGAATATGGCCTGCGGTCTGGACGGCATCTGTGTGAAAGTAGACCCCGGCTTCCCTGGCTACTTTACCTATCTCGGCTATAGGCTCTATAGTACCCACCTCGTTATTGGCATGCATCACCGATATCAAAATGGTCTTAGCAGTAATCGCCTTCTTGACATCGTCAGGATTAACCAGACCGGATTCATCCACGGGCAGATAGGTGACCAGGAAACCTCTTTTTTCTAAAAATTCGCATGTCTCCATCACCGCGTGGTGTTCCACAGCGCTGGCAATAATATGATTACCTTTGTGTTCATTGGCAAAAGCCACGCCCTTGATGGCGAAGTTATCCGCCTCGGTGCCGCCGCTGGTAAACACGACTTCTTCCACCCGTGCCCCGATAAGTCTGGCGATTTTGACCCTCGCCTCTTCAACAGCCGATTTCGCCTCCTGGCCACAGGAATAAAGAGCAGAGGGATTGCCGAACATCTCAGTGAAATACGGCAACATAGCCTGCACTACCTCGGGATGAGCCGGTGTGGTGGCGGCGTAATCAAGATAAATTCGTTTCATTTTATCATGCACCAATTAATATTTTCTCTCAACTTTAATTTTTCAGAAGGTCGTATTTAGCATAAAAATCGCTTTAGTAACATTTGGAGCAATGGGATCAGAAATTTCAAATGATATTCTTGAGAAAAGGAGGAAGCTCATTTTAAAACCTAACGCACATTGCGTGTAACAGCCAAATAGACGAACTCTGAGCTCGCATAATCTGTTTCTTTTGGGACATACTATAGCATCTGCTTTACTTACTATCAATAAACTCCACCTTTTAGGATTCTAGTGGTTATACTGCTCCCAATTAGGACAGGGCTTTTGTTGAGAGAGTAGAATGGTTGAGAGGATAGCCATATCACACCCTTTGCATTAGTAGATTACCTATAGCCGCAGTAAGCATAGACAGATGTCTAAAGCAAACCATATAATAAGCCTAAAACAAACTGAGAAAAATGACCAATCGTAATAAACTCTATCCACATCTGCTCCTCATGGGACTGGCGCTGTTGTTAGCAAGCCCGATACTCGCTTGCAGCATGCCTGCACAAAGCCCGACGACGGCTGTGCCCCCATCCCCAAAGCCACCCCAAGCGACTGACAATAAAACTCCGGTACCGTCGCCTCCGTCTGCTACCTCACTGACCGGTGATAACTGGACTGGGGTTACAACATTCACGGGCAAGGACAATCAAACCACGCCAACATTCCATATATCCGGTATGGAATGGCGCATTACATGGACAGCAAATGCAGAATATCCCGAATATGCCGTATTCAACCTCTTCGTTTATCCTGCAGGCAAAGACAATATGTATTTAGAGCGGGTTTCACACTCAGGGAGTGGCGACAATGCAGTTTATATCTACGAAGGCATGCAAGACTACTACCTCAAGGTAATCGCTGCGGACTTACATAGTTGGACCATCGCCATAGAAGAACGGGCTCTTAAACCAGGAGAGGCACTATCTCCAATCCAGATAACATATATCCACTATAGAGGCAAAATATATCCACCCGAACCAGAGAAGCAGCTCTGTTATGAAAGAGTTGAGCCTGATGAATATGTGGAAATCAAAAACCTGAGCGACTCACCGCAAGATATAAGAGGCTGGACATTAAAAAACGAATCAAAGACATTCCCCGTTTTTACATTCCCATCGTTATTCCTGTCACCCTATGTGCCTACATCATCAACCTCGTCAACATCGCCAGTAGCCTCCATGTCGTTCCCACCAGAGTCATCTGAGTATCCCAAGCCTGCAATACTGGCTCCATACCAAACCGTCAGGGTCTATACCGACGAAATTCATCCAGAATCAGGAGGCTTCACGTTCTACTACGGTACTGGCAATGTCTGGGACAACAACAAGCCTGAAGTGGCAGTCCTGTACAATGCGAATAGACAAGAGGTCTCCCGAAGGAGCTACAAGGTTATCGCACAATAAGATGCTTCAGAAAAAGAAGTAAGCCCCAAGAACTAAGTTTTAAAAGCTTTTTTTACCAAGGTTTATGCAAATACCATTGATTTATTTGAAACTTTGGTTGTATAATCGTGATAGATAGTACATGAACTTATGATAGACTTAAAAGGCTAATCACAAGTAAAGTACAGGGGAATTTGTATATGCAGCAAGCAAGCAGGTGCCAGAATTGTGGTTCGCAAATCGGAGCTGGTCAGCGGTTCTGTGGGGCCTGTGGGGCCGTGCAAAGTGCGGGGTGTGCCTATTGCGGAAGCCCAATCGATCCCGGCTCTAGATTTTGCCCCAATTGTGGGGCACCAGCAGCAGGCAATCAGCCGCAGCAGCAACAATGGGGACAGCAACCGCAGCAACAGCAACCAGGCTGGGGACAGCAATCGCCGCAGCAACAACAATGGGGACAACAACCGCCGCAGCAACAGCCAGGCTGGGGACAGCAATCGCCGCAGCAACAACAATGGGGACCGCAGCAGCAACAACCAGGCTGGGGACAGCCAGCAAGACCGGGACGGCAATCGTCGTCAACAGGATTATTGGTACTTTTGTTAGTCATTCTCTTGGTCGGCCTCGGCGGCTTCGCGCTCTGGCAGTTTGGCCCTAGCATGGGCATAAATATAGGTAAAATATTCTCAGGAACATCCTCCTCATCTTCCAGCAGTGTTGCCAAGCCTGTGATCACAAGCGGGAGTATCAAATCTACTGTAGACCACAAAAGTGCTCAAATTGTCTGGACAACCGACCAGCCATCCAGCAGCCAGGTCGAATATGGGACTACAACCAGCTACGGTTCGGTTGCACCCGCAGCTCCTAGCACAGACCCTACCGGCGGACAATCTCTCGGGGTCGTTACCCACCAGGTAGACTTGACAGGACTTAACGCCAGTACCACATACCATTATAAGGTCAAATCAAAGAACAAAGCCGGCGAAGTAGTTTCGAGCGATCAGCAATTTACAACAAACGCCACACCAGTAGTTGAGTAAAGATGTCTACCTCAGAAATCAACTGGTAGTGTCTAGCAGCAGAAAAGACATTCCAGCAATATCGCAATGGCGCTAGCCGAACCTGACCGCTTTAGAAGATCAGACTAGTTATGAGTGATATTCTTGATGAAGCACAGGCGATAGTGCAATGCAAGGCTTGTTCTTGGTATAAGAATTGTGTACTGCCCGTGCGCCTTACCGAGGACGAACTCAAAAAACAGCTGGAAACTTCCATGCCTTGGGCTAACGCTCCAGGCAGTTCAGAATTCAGCCTGCAGCAACTTCTCTCAAGCTTGGCTTCAGCCGCGGAGAGCTCCATACTCGAGGGCTGCCCTGTATTCGTCAGCAGGCTCCGCACATACCCCAAGCTAGCCCAGCGTATCAAAAAACTGATGCAGGAGTGGTCAAAAGAAAACGAAGAGCCGGCAACAGAACCACCCAAGCCTTCTGATGCATGATGATTCGCTCAAAATAAGAGTCAAAATCACATAAGGAGGGCATCCATGGGCACCAACTCCACAACTTACCCTGCGAACCTGGCTATCGATTACCCCGACAGGAACCTAAACAGGATCACCACAGCATTCCGCATCTTAATGATCATTCCCATCGCTATCATCCTGGCATTACTTGCTGGTGCTACCATCGGCTGGGGAGCAGAAGGAACACGGTATGCTGCTGCAGGTGGAATCATTGTTCTGCCAATCATGTTCATGCTCCTGTTCAGGCAGAAATACCCCCGGTGGTGGTTCGATTGGAATCTGGCACTGACTAAGTTCAGCACCCGTGTCTCGGCATACATTTTGTTGCTCAGGGATGAATATCCTTCGACCGATGAGGAACAGTCAGTCCACGTTGACCTCATCTATCCCAGTGCTAAAGATGAGATGAACCGCTGGCTGCCGCTGGTGAAATGGATTATGGCTATTCCCCACTACATTATCATTTATCTTCTCGCCATCGGCGCTTGGGTCTGCGTCATAATCGCCTGGTTCGCCATCCTTTTCACCAGCCGCTATCCCAAATCGCTGTTCGAGTTCGTGGTCGGCGTAATGAGATGGGGACTGAGAGTAGAAGCATATGCCTTTCTCTTAATCACTGACCGCTACCCTCCATTCAGCCTAGACTAAAATGCAAACAATGCGGAAACTCGAAGATTTACGCAGGAAAGAAATCCTGCCGCTGATAGAAGATGCCTACAGAAACATAGCATCCCATACAGGGCTATGGTTTTGCAATGCCAACGAAGAATTCGGCTTGGATGAGGCAATACGTTTAGATACAACGGCTTGGCTGGCTGTATCAGAAGCACGGCTCTCTAGATTATTTCAGACACAGGGGCTGAAACAAGGCGGCATCTCGAGTCTATTCAATGATTGGAGTCAAGAGTACCTCATAAGCCTGCTCACCGATTTGGCTAAGAACTGGTTAGCGCAGGACGGAGCCTGGTTTCAGGCTGTGGAAAAGAGCCATGGAATGGACTTAGCCAAAAAGCTGAATGATGAATCTTTGGAGAAATTCACCGTTATCGAGGCCAGACGGATAATGTACCGCCTGCAAATACCATCAAACGGAGGACTTGCTGCCTTGGAACAAGCTCTCGAGCTCAGACTCTATGCCAGAATAAATAAACAGGAAACGGTATGGCCAGATAAAAACACGCTTATCTTCATGATGAACGATTGTCGCGTGCAGTCGGCGCGCGAAAGGAAAAATATGATGGCATACCCTTGCAAGAGCGCTGGCATTATAGAGTACACCAACTTCGCCAGTGCCATCGACCCCAGGATAATAACACGCTGTATCGGCTGCCCACCAGACCCCCATCCCAAAGAGTATTTCTGCGCCTGGGAATTCAGGCTGAAATAAAACTATTAATCAATGCACCCAGTTATATCGTCTATTCAGGGGGAATGTAGAAGGGCGGTGTGAAAGGAAAGAAACCCGCTGTCAAAAACTGCTAGAGCAACGACCAGAAAAACCAGAAAAAGGCTGCGGAAACTACCAGAAATCCGCCAAGTATAGCCACAAGCTCTTTAATCATTTCTAGCTCATCACCTCTGTCTTTCTACGATGTATAACGAGCCGTAGCCAGTATTCGTTTAGGTCTGTATTACTAATAGCATAACCCTTGTCTTGATCAACCCGGCCCCAAATTTAGATGTAGGTAAAAACGCCTATATGAAATAGCTCACAAACTAGCACTTACGCCGATTACAATAGAATGCAACGGGGCTAAAATACCGAGAGTTATAGTAAAAATTGAAGTAAAGGAGGTTAGACTTGTCTTCAACATTAAAGGGGAATCCCGCAGTCGTGGGGCTGGCCGGCTTCGGTGGTACCACATTGTTACTGCAATTCAATAACCTTGGCTTGTGCGGTCCTGGCCCGGTGCTCTGGACTGCCCTGTTCTTCGGAGGCCTAGCACAGTTAATCGCCGGGCTGCAAGAATTTGAAACGGGCAATAATTTCGGCTTCGCGGTCTTCTCCACCTATGGAGCTTTCTGGATGTCCTTGGGGGGAATCCTCCTGGGCAAGCATTTCGGCATACTCAACATCACTGGCACGGACACAGGCTGGTTCTTGGTGATGTTCACCATCATCACTGCCATTTTCTTCCTCGGCTCCCTGAAAATAAGCACCATGCTCGCATTTATCTTTCTCACACTTCTCGCTGGCTTTATCCTCTTGGACATTAGCCACCTGGGCGGCCCAGCCGTCTGCACCACAGTTGCTGCCATCGACCTCATTGTTTGTGCTCTATCCGCATGGTATCTAATGGCACACAACATCTTTGCTCAGCTTGGCTGGAACCTGCCAGTGGGCAAACCCTTGATTAAATAAAATCAGGCAAATAGACTGAGCAGCGGTGCTAACCAACCCACCACTGTTCGCTATAAGAGAGAAGCCCTGGACTACAGACCCCAGAGCTTCTTCTTTTTTTTAGGCACAGCCAGGGCGATTTCAATAAGTAACATTAAGGCAGCCAGACTACAAATTTGCGAGTAATACATCTAATATGATATAGTTTGCAAATAGAAACCTGCCTGACTACTTCCAAGACCAGCATAATGTCCATCTATGAACAGCTAAGACCGATTTTCTACCCTAAGTCTGTTGCGCTTGCAGGGATTACCGTAGCTAACCCTAGTCACTGGACACGGACATTATTCAATGCACTCATCGATACTGATTTTCAGGGCCAGCTATATCTAGTAAACCCCAGGGGCGGCGAAATCGAAGGGCACAAGGTCTACCATAGTCTCGCAGAGATACCTGGCGAAGTGGAATATGTTATCAGTACCGTAGCAGCCAGCGCTGCCCCCGGCTTGATGAAAGAATGCACTAAAAAGGGCGTGAAAGCAGTGCATTTCTGCACCTCAGGATTTGCCGAGACCGGCGAAGAAGAAGGCATAAGGCTAGAAGCTGAAGTAGCAAAACTTGCCCGGGAAGCAAGAATAAGGGTTATAGGCCCCAACTGCATGGGCATCTATTGCCCGGAATCACGCCTTGCTTTCTACACGGGGTTCTGTAAGGAAAGCGGTCATGTAGGCTTCATCAGCCAGAGCGGTGGCAACACAGCACATCTTGTGAGACATGCCGCGTGGCGCGGTGTCCGGTTCAGTAAGGTTATAAGTTTTGGCAATGCCTGCGACCTTAATGAGGCCGATTTCCTTGAATATCTCACCGAAGACCGGAAAACTAAAATAATAGCGCTATACTTGGAAGGTGTGAAGGAAGGCAAAAGATTCCTGAGAGCGCTGGAACAGGCCACCAGAAAAAAGACGGTAATACTACTCAAGGGGGGAGTGACCCAAGGTGGTGCCCAGGCAACTCTGGGTCATACCGGGGCGCTTGCCGGCGAGGAGACAACATGGGATGCAGTATGCAAACAATATGGAGTGATACAGGTAACCACCCTGGAAGAACTAACTGATGTCCTAGTAACGCTCCTCTTTTTCCCGCTGCCAAAAGGCAGAAATGCTATCCTCCTCGGCGCTGGAGGCGGAGCCAGCGTGATAATAACTGACCAATTTGAAAAGAACGGGCTGAGAGTTCCCCCACTGCCACAGGACATTAAGGACCAAATATGTGCCTTCACGCCAATTGCCGGGAATATCTTAAGAAACCCGATAGACTACGGACAGAATATAATGGATATTGATAAACTGAGGGAGACGGTGGACATCGTAATGAGATGGAAGGGGAGCGATTTCCTGGTCGCATTTTCCGGCGCAGGACTGTTCCCACCAGAAGTAGAGCCTTTATTACCTCAGATGATAGAAGAGCTGCACAAAGCAACAACGGTCAGCAGCAAGCCCACAGCGGTTATCCTGGAACCCAGCATCATACCTGATATGGCTGCGATAATATTACCCGCTATCCAGAAGATAGTTGCCACAGGCGCTCCTGTCTACTATTCCTTCGAGGGCGCTGCAAAAAGCATCGACCTGGTGCTAAAACACTACCATATATAACCCCCCACCCCCTCGCACGAAATTCTAAATAAATTAAAAACTGCAAAGCTACCGAAAACATGAAACCAATCATCAGCAAGCTGTTTGACTTCACAACATAGCCCTAATATTGTATAGATAACTGAAAGAGGCGCAGGAACCTTCTCGTATAATCTTAATGGCTTCCTTGAGCATAATAATTGAAGAAAGGAGCTTTACCTTGGAATATACTTCAGGTCTGGTGAAGGAAAAATTAAACCTGCTGTTCAATGCTCAGTCCGTAGCTCTCGTAGGCGCTTCCAACGACCAAACAAAATGGGGTTTCATTGTACTGAACAATCTGATCAGTGGAGGCTTTCAGGGCAGGATCTACCCGGTGAATCCTGGTGAGGACAAGATACTCAGATTAAAGGTCTATAAGAGCATTGCTGATATCCCCGAAACCCCTGACCTAGTAGTAATCGTGGTACCCGCACCAGGTGTGCGCTCGGTAGTCGAGGAATGTATCAGCAAAGGTATAAGGGCAGGAATAATCATTACAGCCGGCTTTGCTGAGCTTGGAGAAAAGGGTGGGCAGCTTCAACAAGAAATAGTCGATATAGCCCGCAATGGGGGGATGATCCTGGTAGGACCAAATTGCAATGGGATTATGAACCCCTGGCGGAAATTCTACGTCGAGTTCCCGGTTTTCTACACTCCACCCGGTCACATAGCGGTTATTGCCCAAAGCGGTAATGTGGCTGACTTCGTAGCCCATCAAGCCATGTTGAGAGGCTTTGGCTGTAGCCTATGCGTCGCCAGCGGCAATGAGGCCGACCTCCACAGCGAAGATTACCTTGAATACCTGGCAGAGGATGCCCACACCAAAGTTATCCTGAGTTACATTGAAGGCCTCAGAGACGGCCGCCGATTCTTTCAGATAGCCAGGGAGGTAAGCCGCAAGAAGCCCATTGTTATACTAAAAGCAGGAAAAACAGCAGCTGGGGCCAGGGCTGCTAAATCCCATACCGCATCCATCGCCGGGTCCGATAATGTCTTCGACGCTGTATGCAAACAGTCCGGAGTCATAAGGGCAAAGAGTCTTGATGAGATGGTGAACATCGGCATTGCCTTTCTCCGGCAACCGCTACCTCGAGGGCGCAGGGTGGGCATCGTCACCGCCGGTGGGGGCTGGGGAGTAATCGCTGCCGATGCCTGCGTCGAACAGGGCTTAGAGCTAGTATCGTTGCCCAATGAGATAATCAATAAGCTGGACACATTACTGCCTCCCTGGTGGAATCGAGGTAATCCAGTTGACCTGGTGGCTGGCAGTTCGCCTGACGCCATTTTCAAAGCTATTGAAGTGCTGCTAAGCTATCCCTCAGTGGATGCAGTGATGATGCTGAGTATAATGCCCGTTCTAGGAATGAAAAGACTCTCCGCCTTCGTTGATGAAACTACCAAAGAAAATTGGGGAAATGAGATGGTCCAGGCAGTAGTCAATGCCATGGAGCACTTCAATAGGCTAGCCGATAACCATCAGAAGCCCGTAATCGTCGCCTCTGAACATATGTTTGCTGATGCCATTCAAGAGACCAGGATCAGCTATAATCTGGGACAACATAGCACCGTATGCTATCATATGCCTCACCAGGCTGCCGCAGCATTGGCTGGTCTGGCTAGCTACGGTGAATATTTAAGGCGAGATGAAACAATATGAATGAGGGAGGAACAGCATGAATTGGAACTATTTGTTTGCTTTGATTTTAGTATTGTTAGCCATGCCTGGTTGTTCTTCCATAAGACCTGTTTCCATTACTTCCCTGCCCACAGATTCAGCTCCTGCACCTTCCCCAACGCCTGAATCTCCATCTGCGATTCCGCCTTCAGAGCGGGTACCTCGCATAACTATAGAAGAGTTGTTGCGAAAGATTCAGAGCAATGCAGACATCGTAATTGTTGATACCAGAGTAGATGTGGAAGAACAGTTCCCACTAGGCCACATAAAGGGGGCTATATCCGCCCCGCTTTCTGAAATAACATCAGGACGATGGCTGCCACCTGCTGGCAAGGAGATTATCTTCTATTGCACCTGACCGGATGAAAAGACCAGTGCCCGGGCGGCGCTTGAACTAATCAATAAAGGTTTCTCAGATGTGAAAGCATTGAAAGGCGGTTATAACGCCTGGGAAAAAGCCGGCTACCCTATAGAAACTGGAATATAAAAGGAGATTTCAACAAGTATGAGATGGTTAGGCTGCGCACTCACTATTATCGGGATAATCCTTGTGGTCTTTATCCTCACACATATCTCGGAAATTTGGCATTTCTTAGAAGAGCTATTAAACAGTCTTCAGACGCCGTAACAGCTTCAGTTTTGCTATTTCTCAGTCATAAAACGAAGAGACACGGAATTTACACAATGCCTGGCGTTTTTTGGCGTTAGTCTTTCTCCTGTAAAAACATGCCCTAAATGGGCACTGCAGGCAGCACAAACAATCTCGGTCCTGATGCCATCGGCATCAGGTGTGTGTGTGACTCTGCCCGGAATCTCTTGGTCGAAGCTCGGCCAGCCGCAGCCGGAATCAAATTTATCGCTGGATTCATAAAGCGGGGTGCTGCATCTGCGGCAAACATAGACCCCTTTTTGGAACGTCTTATTATATTCGCCACTGAACGGCGGCTCTGTTCCCTTATGGATGATTACTCTTTCCTCGGCAGGAGTCAGTTTATTCAGTTTCATATCTTAATAAAATAGCTTGAGCTAGATTCATTCGTAATTATATACTTGACGCAGGCAAATCGGACTTAAATAGAAGACAGCTATCACAGGTGAAACATATTGGCCGACTGTGCATGCCCTTCTGTCACTAGTTTAGTTACAAAAGGAATTATTGTCAAAATGTGTGTTCAAAATGGCGTAGCAATCATGGCAGAAGAAGGATAGTAACAGCATAGTTCAGCTACTACAGAAAGTTCTCTGATGAGGGCGCTTGTTATTCACTCCATTCCTTGGTAACCGTAGCCAGGTTCTGATTGCGTATCTGCTGAATGGCGGGTATCTGCGATAATAGCATGATCACCACTGCAGCAGTCGCAGCTATGACATAAGAGCGTGGCAATATTTCCAGTGTGAAGCTGATGATGTCCTCGGCGCTGGTGGACATTGCTTGGAAAAAAAGCTGGCTGATATATGCGCCGAGTGGTAAGCCCACAGCCACGCCGATAATAGCGACGATTATATTCTCCAGCGAAATCATGAATGACAGCATTCGGTCACCTAATCCTACAGCCCGCATGGTGGATATCTCCCTGGTTCGCTGCGTCACGTTGACCATGACACCATTGAAGATGATAGCGCCGCCAAGCGCTGTGCCCATCAGCAACATGATGCCGATCATGACCCAGAAAAACCCCATTTGCTCATCCAGCATTTTTCTGGTATCTGCCGTCAGTTCAATGGAGGTGACCTGAGGGATATTGTAGATACGTTTAATCGTATAAGCGTCGGGCTTACCATCAAAATTGGCCATAATAGCAGTGGCCGCCCCAAAATCCCGTTGCAGTTTTTGCACTTCTCTGAGTGGCATATAAGCCCTACCGCCAATGTAAGACCAGATATAGCCGGCCAGCCTTTTATCTGTTTCACCCACTGTGCCGGTGAGGGGTTCCAGTCTGAGCGTATCGCCTATCTTTGCGCCCAGCTTATCTTTATATGAATTAGGCAACAATATACCGTCATCAGATACATCTACTTTTATACCGTCGGGGGTGATGAGGTTGAGCATGATGGAATTTTCCGGTATGCCCTCAATGCTGGTATCAACCTTATTCTCCCCAAAACATATGCGATAAGGTATGTCAAGCACGGCCTCTGTTGCAGTAACTCCATCGAGGTGGCTGATCAAGCTCACGTTGGAGGCAGCACTCTCCCCCTGCAAATGGATCATGGCATCGTACTTTTGCACTGTGCCGTACTGTCGTGTGAACATCTGCTCTACAGCATCCACAAATGACATGGCCACCAGTACCATGATAATGGCCGAGGCGATGCCCGAAGCCATAAACAGGCTGCGCCTGAAATTGCGGAAAACATTGCGGATGGGCATCTTGATAAAATACGGGAAAGGCTTGAGTATGAAGGCCAGTAATTTCATAACGTACCTGTTACCCAGTCCAGGCGCCAGGGGCCGCATGGCCTCGGCAGGCTGTATGCGTATGGTGGACCATGCCGGCAATAGCCCTGCCAGCAGCGGTATCAACAAACCCGCAGCAATGCCACCCAGTATTGCTCCCCAGTGCAAATCAGTCTCAATAATAGGTATATTTAACTGACTAACATACATCTCCGTCAGGCCATTGGCCATAAGATGTCCGGCTACTGCGCCCAATAATGATCCTATGGCCCCGACGATAGCTGCGAAACCCAGGTAATGTAACATGACCGCTCTCTGTGAATAACCCATGGCCCGCATCAGCCCGATCTGTATGCGTTGAGATTCGACCAGGCGGTTGAGCAACACATATATAGTAAGCGAGGCCATGGATAGGAAAAGCAGGGGAAAGAGAAAGGCCAGCATGGCGAATTGCTCCATATCCTGCCTGAGTATCTGTACCACGGGCAGGTTTTTCCTCTCGGTCATATAGGCAGTGCGTATTCCCTGGACTATATCGATACGCCTGTTCTGCAGAACAACCGGATCGTCTTTGGAGGTAATCCTCTTGATGTAGTTACGTTCCAGGATAGTCCTGACCTGGCCCATGATTTCAGCGTTGTCCACATCAGGAGCAACAGAGAGCATTACCTCGTTGACAATGCCTTCCATATCGAATATTCTTTCAGCGGAGCGCAAAGGCATGAAAATAACGCCGAAAGTGCGGGCTGTGGCCATAGGTTCCTGTGCGCTTTTAACGACCCAAATATGCTCGGGGCTCATGACGATGCCGCGGATGCGGTAAGCGGCCTTGACTTGCTCGTGCTCAAGCGTCAGCCAGTCACCCGGTTTGAGGTTGTAGAAATCGGCAAAATGCCTTTCCACCAGTATTTCACGGCCTGACGACTGGCTGAAATAATTGCCTGCTTCTATTTCCAGCATGTTTACGCTGGGCATTTCATTTTCGGGCAATGAGATCACCCTGCCGCTGACCTTTTCCCCGTTTTCGCCACCCATATCGATGAAAAGGTCGTTTACAATGCGACCGTAAGCCTCCACACCTGCTATTTTGCTCATATCCTTGACCGCGTTGCGGCTGATCCCGTCCACAGATATCCAGTAATCAGCCATATTGAGGCGGTCATAAAAAGCGTTGTAAGACATATTGAGGTTTAGATAGGCTTCATAGCAGCAGATAAAGATCGATACGCCGAGGAATATAATCAGCGCTACTGCACCATACTGCAGCTTGCCTTTCCATATGTCGCGCAGCAGTTTCAGTAATATCCTGGGAACTTTTACCATTCCAGGCCATCCGGATCGAGAGGTTGCTCGTTCCGTGTAACTTGAAGAATCCTGCCGTCGCGCATCCTGATCAACCTGTCGGCAATCGCTCCCACCGGTGCATTGTGGGTAACTACAATGATGGTCTTATGACTGGACTGATTTAGCGTGCGCAGCAATTTAAAAATGCGCTTGCCGGTCTCAAAATCGAGGCTGCCGGTGGGCTCATCGCATAGAATTACCGGCGGGTCTGTAGCCAGAGCACGCGCAACGGCAACACGCTGATTTTCACCGCCGGAAAGCTCGCCGGGGAAATGTTCCATACGCTTCTCAAGCCCCACCTGTTTGAGCAATTGCTCGGCAGTCATGGGGTTCTTGGCCAGCTCGGCAGCAAACTCGACATTTTCCCTGGCATTAAGCGTGGGGATAAGGTTGAAGAATTGAAAAATGAAGCCTATTTGATGGCGTCGGTATTCCGTGAGCTGCGCCCTGCTCATTTTAGAGATATTAATGCCGTTTACTTCGACCGTGCCAGAAGTGGGTATATCAAGGCCGCCGATTAAATTGAGCAAAGTTGTCTTGCCGGAACCGCTGGGACCAAGCAATACGATGAACTCGCCGGGGAAGACCTCGAGCGAGACCTCATTCAATGCAGCGACTTCAGTATGGTCCATGCGGTACACTTTGGAAACTTTTTCTAATTTCACGCTCGGATTCATTTAGACCTGCCGTACAAATTCAATATATGACGGAAGAGTATCTATTCTATTTAATTGCCTCGATAAGGACTTTCTCTCCTTCCTTAAGTCCGGATATAATCTCGGTGTTCTTTTTGTTCTGTATGCCGATCTGCACAAGCCTTTTCTCGGTGACGGCTGTGGCAGGATCGATTACTATGTCCACCCAGTAATCACCGGATAGTCCCTTAACGGCCCGGTTGGGCACCTGCAGAACGTTTTCCTTCTTACGAATGACGATATCAGCGGTGGCTGTAAGGCCACCCCTCAGGTCGGTAGCGTTTTCAGAGGGGTCAAGGTAGACCTCAACAGGGAAGGTGACTACACCGGACTGGAGGGCGCCGAAGGGAGAGACGAAGGTGACATGGCCGTTGAGCATCTGTCCGGGGAGTGCATCGACGGTAAGGATGGCCTGCTGGCCAACCTTGACTTTGGTGATATCGATTTCATCGATGATACCGGTCATCCTGATAGTCTTGGTGTCGACGAGATGGACGGCGGTCTTAGATGAATAATCGAATTGGGAGAGCTGGTCGTTGACCTTAACATCCACAGCGACGATTGTGCCATCGAAGGGGGCGATGATCTCGGTCTTAAGCAGTTCCTGCTTGGCCTGGTTGAGGTTGATGAGTGCGGTTTCGATGTTGATGTTATATTTGCGTAGCTCTTGAGGGTTGAGGCCGTCGCGGTAGATGGTCTCCCTCTCATCGAGGATCCTGTTGCTCATAAGCAGGTCATGCTGTGCCATGCGCAGCTTCTCGGAGGTCTTGACGCGGTCGAAGTTATCCTGGTAGATCATAGTTTCAATGTCCGATATGGCGTCGAGCACCTGCCTGGAGATGGACAGGGAGGTGGAAATATCGGGGTAGATATAAGCGCCTGGCAAGCGGGAGTTCGCATCGACTATAGTGCGCGCTCCGTCCAGCCTTACTATTAGATCGTCGATGGCTGTCAGGGCAGAGGGGTAATTGCCAGACTCGATGAGGGACTGGACCTGACCGAGGTTGCCTATCTGCGCATCCATGATGGAGACAAGCTGGCCAAGGATAGGGTCAGACGTGTCATTATACTGGGCCTGGATGATATCGAGCTTGGTGGGGTCGCTGTACTGGGTCTGAATGGTATCGAGCTTGGGGTCTGCGTAGACAGATCTGGTGGCGTCAAGGTCGTATTTAGCCAGTGAGAGGTCGGAAGCGGCCTCGTAATAGTTCTTATTGAGCAGGTGTGACCTGGCATCCAAGACTTCGCCCCGGGCCTGTTCGAAACGCATAATGGCGGTGGCCAGGGTGTAGAAGGTGGGGTAGCGGGTGCTACAACTGGTCTGGACGACGTTGTTGATGGCCAGTTCAAGGGCATACTGTGCGGCCTCGACCGTGAGGAGTTGGGTGATATCATCAAGTTTAGCCAGCAACGTACCTGCCCTGACTGGTCGTCCTTCGAGCTTGTACTTTTCAGCAGGGATATCCCTAACAGTGCCCGGTGTGCCAAACTTAAGCTGTACCTGGTTGGGCATATCCAAGTTCCCGTCGGAGGATACTAAGAGGAGGAGGTCGCCGCGGGTGACAATGGCCATCTGCTGCTCTGTGACAGATTTGCTGCTACAGCCTCCTGCAAGGATGGCAAGCACTAATAATATTGCTGGAATTGAAGACCATTTTTCTCTCATACTAGTGGTACCGCCTTCGCGCAATTTTCCGGAACTATATACTTGACGCAGACAAATCAAACTTAAAATAAAAGACAGTCATCATAGAGAAGACATATTGGCCGATTATGCGGGTTCTTTTGTCACTAATTTAGCTGCAAAAGGAATTAGTATCAAATGTGTGCTCAAGATACAGCAGTGGCAAATAACCAACCTCATACGTAGATAAAACTTGACCCTGCATCAAGTATATAGCCCCAGATTCATTATAGCACAACCTTTCATACTAAAAGCCCTCCAATTCCTCGGGTTTTTAGTGAAACATGCAGGCAAGTCTTGACGGAGTGTAATAGAATGATAATCGTAAGTCCGCTGGTCAGCACATCCTTAGCAAATAAAGTTAATGAAACTGGAGATGTTTTTTTTGGCAGCGATTACACTACTATTGGGTGTAATAATAACCTCTATCTTGCCAGCTTGTGGGTTACTCACGTCTCATTAAAGCCCAGAGGTATATCAGCGGTAAGCACAACATCCAGACAGCCCATAGTAAATAGAGCAAGACCCAATCGATTATCTGCACTTTCATTATAGCTCTAGAGTAATATCTCAGGGGTAAGCCTGTCAAGCTTCAGGCTAATGGCTAAAGCTCCCCAGCCTACGAGAAACAAGACAAAAGTCACATACAATCAAGCAAATATACTCTAAACTTCATATTGCACGTTGAGTGCGTGGTAATAACAGGCTCTAATATTGAAAGAAGATATGGCTAAGATAATATTGAAATTTGCTGTTGCTCCTTTATTGGTCATATTGTCGGCATGCACGCCATGGCAAACTGCTGAGAGGGGAGATATCATGGCTCTAAAAGGCACCATACCACCTATGGACGCCGCTGCACCGACGCAGACGGAAACGGCGACATTCGCCCTGGGCTGATTCTGGGGTTCAGATTCCCAGTTCGGGAGTCTAGACGGCGTCGTTCGTACCCGCGTAGGATATGCAGGAGGGACATCCGAGAATCCCACGTATTATAACCTGGATAGCCATTCCGAGTCGGTTCAAATTGATTATGACCCCAGTAAAATCAGTTACAAGAAGTTGTTGGACGTTTTCTGGAACAGCCACTATCCCGTAGCGCCATCCTTTTCGCAGCAATATATGTCAATCGTGTTCTATCATAACGAGGAACAGAGAGAGCTGGCTATTGCTGCCAAACAGGATGAGGAAAACAGGCTGGACAGAGAGATCTTCACTGAAATTATTCCATATTCCGCTTTTTACCCGGCAGAAGACTATCACCAGAAGTATTATCTGCAGCAGGTCCCGGAGCTTATAACCGAGTTCATGGCCATATACCCTGACATCAAGAGATTCATAGACTCCACGGCAGCGGCACGGGTAAATGGATATGTTGGCGGCTATGGTAATCCCGAGACTCTTAGAAAAGATCTGAGGAGCTACGGCTTAACTCCGGCAGGGAAAAAGAAACTGCTGGAGATTGCTCCGGTGGGGTCGGAAATATGCCCGGTACCATAAGATCGGTAGCGGTACTAAATAGGCTTCAAGTAACCTGGCAAGACCCCCTTATGCTGCCTTCCTACTCAAACTCAAAGCCCTTCTCAACAAAAAGCTTCAGACAGGCATCAACGACATCGGGATCGTAGAGCTTGCCTTTGTTCTCAGTTATTTCTTCCAATGCTTTATCTATACCTAGGGCTGGCCGGTAAGGACGATGAGAATCCATGGCTTCAACTACGTCTGCAACAGCGAGGATCTTTGCTTCAATACTAATATCCTTGCCCAACAGACCAGAAGGGTATCCAGAGCCATCCATCCTTTCGTGGTGCTGTAGCACAATCGGGCAAATCACCCAGGGTAATTCCAGTGTCTCTAATATGTCGTTACCAGTCCTGGGATGGGTCTTGACCATGTCCATTTCTATCTTGCTCAACTTGCCCGGCCTGCTGAGAATCTCAGCAGGAACGTTTATCTTGCCGATATCGTGGAGAACCCCGGCAACACGGATTGCCTCGATTTTCTCCTGGGGAAAGCCCAACTCTTCCGCTATGGCGCAGGCAAGTTTAGCCACCTTTTGTTGATGCCCAGCTGTATACGGATCCCTTGCCTCAGAAATTGAGGCTATAGCCTTGGTAGCGCCATTTATACCCCTTTGCATTCTCTGATAACCTTGCTGACGTTCTTCTTCCGCCCGCTTGCGTCCAGTTATATCGATGCATATCCCGTCAAGGTAGAGCAGCTTGCCAGAATAATCTTTGACAGCATGGATAGTAGAAGAGGTCCAGATATCGCTACCATCGCGGCGACGCATCTTAACCTCCCAGGAGTTCACTACTCCCTCGTTGGAGAGAACTCTAGCAAGCTCCTTCCTGTCTTCCGGATTGGCATATAGCTGATTGTCGATATCCGTTATCTCTGAGATGATTTCACTGGAATCGCTAAAGCCGAACATTCTGGCGAAGGCATCGTTGACGGTAATGAAACGACCCTCCGCTGAAGACCGAAAAATACCGGCGACAGCATTTTCGAAGATATCACGGTACCTCTGCTCGCTTTGTCGCAGCGTCTCCTCCGCCTTCCTGCGTTCGGTGATGTCGCGGACGGATACGAAGAACTGCCCTCCCCCCACATCAATGTGAGTCGCACTGACAGCAAGATCGATTATCTTACCGTCTTTGCATTTATGCTGAGTCTCAAAACGGTCGTAACCTTGCTCCGCCATTTTCTTTACGTGTTGAGCCGTCTCTTCAGGCTTTTCCACTGCTTCAATATCAGGTATAGACATCGTGAGCAGTTCCTCACGAGTATAACCTATCATCCTACAGTATGAGTCGTTGACTTCGACCATTCTACCGCCTATATCGTGAACCGCAATGCCGTCAATGGCGACTTCTAAGATTGTACGATATCTTTCCTCCGATTGCCGCAGCGCCTCCTCCGCCTGTTTGCTCTTGGTGATATCCAGAATAACAGAGGTGATAGCTGAACTTTTATCAGCAGGATTGAGTCTTGTAGAATTTATCAGGACGTCAATCAACCCGCCATCTTTTCGCTGCCACTTTGTTACCAAGGTAGCGGCACCTTTATCAGCCATTCGCTTCTTACGCTCATCCCCAACAGATGTGAACATCTCTTCCGTTGTGTAAAGCATTCGTGCGCTCTTATTAAGCAGCTCTTCCCTCGAATATCCAGTTATGTCACATAAATACTGATTAACCTCCGTAAACACGCGATTTACGGTAATTATCACACCAGCAGCAACATTATTAAATATACTTTTCAGCTTTGCTTCGCTCTCCCGTAGCGCCTCTTCCATTTGCTGATGCGCCAGCGCGATGCCGACGCTTTGCCCAATACCTTCATAGTACGCTATGAGATCCGCTGTGAAGCAATCGCGGCGGGAGTCGTTCAACTGGAGAAGCCCGATAACATTGCCTTCTAACCTCAGCGGTATCAGAGCCACCGATTCGTAGCCTTCGCCATTGCATCTGTTGCGGGTGCGCGCCTGCCGGTCATCCTCGGTGGTGGAAGCCAGTAACTCCGTGGTGCTGTTGGTCCAGAAGCTGCCCCCTTTTGTAAAGAATGGCTTTGTTGGATCGAAGCGGCCACGGATGATGTTGCCGCACATACATTCGAGGACAGGGTCCCCTAATGAATCCCTGATAATCTCTCCGCCATCATCAAAGGCACAAAGGCGGTTCTCCGCTTCAACATGTCCCGTGATAAAGCCATTGGTCTGGTAATAAGGAAAATCATCTCCTTCCTTGAGCCGTAGACCTACAGCCTCGCAGCCACTGAATTCTTTTATAAAGACAAGTATCTCTTGAATAACCTCCTTCTTCGCTCCACGCTTATTGATTATCTCTAATAATTTAATATTGAGCTCCTGTTGCAGCCACAGCTTCTTGCGCTCGGTGATGTCACGAATAATTACAAGCTCAGCAGGCTTTCCTAAGTATTCGACTAAGCCGATATTTAACTCAGCGTACAGTTTGCTGCCGTCTTTACGCCTGAGAGTCGCTTGATATATCGAAGGAACCTGCTCGCCGGCCATACGCCGATCATAGCGATCTCTCACCACAGGAATATCATCGGGGTGGATATAATTAATAAAGGGGGTATCAATGAGTTCCTCAACAGAGCCACCATACATTCCTGCCAGCCATGGGTTCGCGTATTTAACCAGCCCACCCTGGATTATGCATATAGCATCACTGGCCCGTTCCACAACATCGCGGTATTTGGAATCGATCACTGGCCCCTCACCCCTAATAATTATACCACTTAATGACCGTCTCCCCGAAAGCTGAGTCAGACAGAATGCGAGTTTAGTGGGGTGTAGACTTATTTTCCGGGGGCATCCATGACAGCCCGATTAAGTGAGTAGCCCGCTAATTCCCTGGCAGATGCAATAAAAAGAACATGATGGTGTTGCGCCGCCATCAATCACCGCCTAAAGAATCAGGTGGCAGCGGGCTATGGTTCTCATCAGGCGCTGCTGGAGGTTGTTTCTTAGGCTTATCAGACTTTGCCTTGGCTCCAAAGTCTTTGCTCTTGTTTTCCCAGGGCGCATTGCCGAAGTAGACCTTGGTATGGGGCCAGGGGATTTCTATATCCTCATCGTCAAAAGCTTTCTTGATCCTTTTCCTGAGCTCGCCCGTGACCTCCCATTGCTTAATAGGCTGCGTTTCGCCCAGTATCTTTATCTCGATGCCTGAGTCACCAAAATTGTCGACCCTAAGCACCTGTGGCGCATTAATAATCATCGGGCCGAAACAATTATCCTCTGCTATTTCCTTGCCCACTCTGTTCAAAATGTCTATTACCCTTTCAAGGTCTTCTCCGTAAGCAACTGGAACGTTCAGATTAACCCTTGACCAGTTCCTGGTAAAATTGCTGGCAGTTCCAATCTGGCCGTTGGGTATTATATGCACGATGCCATCAAGGTCTCGCAGAATGGTTCTCCTTATGTTAACATCCTCAACCAAGCCGGATATGCCAGCAACTTTTACCACATCGCCGGCGCTGTAATAGTCCTCAATCACAATAAATAAACCGTTTAAAATGTCGCTTATCAACTTCTGGCCCGCAAAGCCGGCGGCGATACCAACAAACCCTGCAACAACGAGAAGAGGCGCGATATCAACCTCTATCTCAGAAAGCACCATAAATAAGGACATGATAGCTATGATTCCGGTCGCCGCACTGGTTAGAAACCGGCTTAATGTGCCCGACCTCTTTTCTATCTCTTCCTGTGCGCACTGTCCTTCGCCTCTTACTTTGACCAGTCTGAGGATAGTAGAAGGTAGCAGCAGGACTATCACTTTGTTCACGATAAATGCCCCGATAATAATGACCAGGATTATAATTCCGTGTTCCATGAACCAGTTACCTACAGCTTTAAAAGCAGGGGTTACATCGACGCCGAATCGGGAGATAATAAATGATATAACCAGGAAAGCAATGGTAACGCCCAGCGTTATGGCAATGATTCTGGTTAACATTTTCTGGGTATTTTCGAGGCCCTCCGACAAATTTTTGGGCACTATTCGTCCGGCAATAGCCTTGCTCAGGCGTGTTGCTAAAAAGACAAGGATAATGCCCACGCTTAGAGCGATAATCATGTATATTCCATCGTCAAGAGACAACCACTGCAAAACAAAAACCTCCTGATATAACTTGAATCAAAAATACTAATGTTGCCCGGGTAGAGAGAAAGCTTATTTGAATTATAGGCCAGGTCTGCGTGATTGACTGCAGTCCCATGGCATATTTTGCATATAACTATGATTGTTGTCAAATCGTGGCGGCTGACGCAGCTTGTCTGGGCACTAGATTCAACTGAGACTGTTGCGCAAGAACGTGCCAATATCTAGTGTTGTATCTTCGAACGTCTCTTTTCCGCCTCCGCGATACGTTGAATAACACTGACAGCGCTATGGGGATTTACCGATATGGAATCTACGAGTGTTTTCACCGAGTCCCGATAATTCCCTTTCGAAGCTGGATCGAGGATTAAAATTGACTTTCTTCAATATGTTACTTATCAGTTCATTGTATTGGCATCACGAGATTTAATTCATATGCTCTACCACTTTCTTAACAGGTTCTTTCCCGAGTAACACTATTGTAAATTGATTATATTTTTCTCCGGTTCGGGGGTCCACATCATGCCAGCGAGCGAGGAATTCTTCTTCCGTCAGCCATGTCCTTCTAAATGATGAGGGGTCTTCAAAGATGACAATATTGTCCTGATATCCAATTACAATGGCGTAATGACCATCGTCCCAATCATTTTTCCAGTCCTCAAGTGTCATATATCTTTCAGCCCATGCCTGAAGCAATACTATGACAGGGATATCTTTCTCTATATATCGTTTCACTGTCTCCAAAGAGATCCTGCTTCTCGCAATCACTTCAAATCCGTTCTGCTCAGCTACACCAACCATATTTTCGATGGATGTTCCGTCTTTGTCAGATTTAAGATCCTCGATCAACGCATCTTCTCGCTTTTCTACGCCATAATATGCCATAATGAGCTGTAATGCCTTGGCTCCACAATCGAAATCAAACGTCTGTATTCCAAACGGAATGTTAATCATTTATACGCATCCTCATGACAGCATATGTGTCTTTTTGCCCATATGATATAAGGCTCCGGCAAAAGCCCGCCTGAGCGTTTCAAGCGCTTCCACATTCGGAGTCCGATCTGCATACATATAAAGCTTCTGATTAGTTTCCTGTAGTATGGCAGGCACCCTGTTCCCGACTCTTGCCAATGCATTTATTGAATGCTCTCCACATATATGACCATAAACCATATCGTATCTGGACTCGTTCACAGTCACCTTAATACCGGGAAGCATTTTCACCAGTTCATTTGCGTAGGTTTCTATAAATGCGTCAGGGCAAAAGTAGGTTGGCTTTCCCCCTGAATTAGCAGACTGGAAATTCATCAACTCGATTTGATTGTCTACCATACCCTGAGATGTCACCGTGGAATGGCCATCAAGCATGAACATCCTGCCACGAGCGACCTCTACACCTATACCTTGATGAAACGGGTGCAGATACTTCCTGGAAAGAGACTGGCGCAGTTTTTGGTCGGGCTCAAGGTCGTGTTTATATATGGGCGCACCTAAAATGTCCTTGAGTGGTACACTATCCTCTACTATATCGGGGTGCCTGTTGGCCTCAAGAATCAAGCTGCAATAGGGAAATGCTAACTGGGAATTGCCCAGAATGTCACGAAAGTCATAGAGCCAGTTAGTATACCAATCGACGTTTGTCATCAGCATGGGGAACTCATCCGAAAGGGAATCAAGCGATATCTCGCTAGGGATGATTATTCCGCTGTGGGGTATGACAACTAGCAGCTCTTTAAATTGCATAATGGCCGTCATCCTTTGCGATGCCCCAATCTATCAAAAACACATGCCGAATATCAACAACTGGCTGCAAATGCGACCAACTTACCCTAGACAATTGTACCACCATTCAGTGCAGAGTATAACAGGTTAAATTTGTCCCTTACTATACCACCCAAAATACAAGTTTTGTGGGTTTATGCACACGCCCAATGTAATTTCTAAGGTTTGGGCGACGATGGAATATCAATATTAATACTACATTGCTATCAGGCGTGATTCCCTGCGACTTTCAGGTTCTGAGGTTGAATCATAAAGTGCAAACATATAGAATCCTGCGCACAAAACGGATGATCGTTAAGTCAGCTTGGAAATATTGACAAGCCCAGCTCTTAAGATAGAAAATATGCGATAATGTTTAAGTCGCATCCATTAATTTGGTGCTTAAGACGGTAGAGTTGTTTTATTTTATCAGGAGGGCCAATGAGTTATTTAGAACCTGCATCTCAGTCCGATAGAAAGCGAAAATGGTGGATTCTTATTATCCTTTCTGTTGCTCTGTTTATGACCATGCTGGATGTGACTATAGTTAGCATAGCACTCCCTCACATAATGGATGCCTTTCATACCAGCATGTCTTCTATCGAATGGGTGATTAATATGTATGTCCTGGTATTTGCAGCTTTACTGATAACAGCAGGCAAGCTGGGAGACATCTATGGTCGTAAATTGCTATTTCTAAGTGGGCTGGGGATATTTACCATGGCGTCGCTTATCTGTGGCTTATCCCCCACTGTTAACATCCTTATAGCGACACGTGCATTGCAGGCCATAGGTGGAGCGGCCATGATGCCGGCGACTCTCTCAATCCTAAACATCGTCTTTGAAAAAGAGAACAAAGGAATGGCGTTGGGAATCTGGGCAGCTGTGGCTGGTGCCGCCGCCGCATTGGGGCCGATCATCGGAGGCGCTCTGATTGATGCCTATTCCTGGCGATTGATATTCCTAATAAACCTGCCTGTTGGTATTGCTGCTTTCTTAGCAGCTCTGTTTATAGTGAAAGAATCCGTCGATTCGACGGTTTCAAGACGCATAGACATACCCGGCGCGGTCTTTGCTACCACATCTCTTCTTTGTTTGACATATGCTCTTGTAGAAGGGCAAAAATATGGCTGGACATCAAGTCTTATCATCAGCCTTTTTGTTGCCAGCTTTATATGCGCTGTAGTTTTCATATTTATTGAGCTACGGCAGCCGCAGCCGCTGGTTCAACTACAATTGTTTCGTAATGTCACTTTCAGCGCCGGAAACAGTGTGGGGCTAATTTTGATGTTTGGCCTTATGAGCGTCCTCTTTTTACTTGTCCTTTTTCTCCAGCTTGTCCTTGGCTTCAGCGCCATAAAGACTGGTCTGGCCATACTGCCAATGCCTCTAGTAATCATAATTGTCGGCCCTTTATCAGGAAGGTTATCTGACAGGATCGGAAGCCGCTGGATGATGTTCTCTGGAATGCTTTTAACCGCGCTTGGGATATACCTGATGTCCCATCTGTCTTTGAATACAAGCCAGACAGATCTCATTCTGCCATTGGCTGTCTGTGGACTGGGTATGGGGTTATCTATGCCTCCGATGACCTCAGCCGTAATAACAAATGCTCCTCAGGAGAAATCCGGCGTAGCTTCTGGAGTTCTAACCACAGCCCGCAATATCGGCGCGGTGCTAGGAATTTCAACCATCGGAGCTGTGCTTCAGAATCAGCTTGTAAAGAATTTTCAAGTGGCATTAAATCAAATCCCCCAACTTCCCCCCTTCATCCGAGACATAATCTTGGCTAAAGTCTCGTCTGGCGATCTGCGTATGGGTGCAACCATACCCTCTATATCCGGATCCCTAGGTGACCAGCTGCAACTATTATTCCAAGAGCAATTTGTTCACAGTCTTAATACGGCAATGACGGTATCTGTATTTGTTTGCCTCGCCGGTGCCGTAGTAGCTCTATTTGTACACAGTCATGTTTCTGCAAGAAAACCGACGCATCTCGTGTAATTTAATGACATATTGTACGACGTAATCTCACCTACATTGCATACGAAACTGACTGTTGTTTAGCCAACCCGTATCTTAGCCGACAGACAAAAAGGTTGTTCAGTGCACTTAGGCTGATACCGATGCGTGCACAAGACAGAAGTGTGATGGCAATGCTCCGACTGATAAACCATTACGGAGGGCGAGATACTTGCCCTGCATCTCATTTGGTGTGAGGTGCTCGATAATGTCGTATCCCCTCTCTGAGAGAAATGATACTAGTTTCCCTTGCATTATTCCAAATTTAGTTGGTTCAGCGGGATACCGGGATTTCATCCGTTCCCTTAGTTGCTTAACGCCGTTGTAATTCAATGATTCAGACGATAGGGAGGCATAATCAAAGCATATGGAGCTATCAGTTGGCGAATTCGACCTTACGAAACTCAAGGTGCTGTCAACAACCTCGGCTGATAGGTAATATTTGACCCCTTCCCAGAGGAAAAGCGCCTTCTTATCTCGACTGAACCCTGCCCCAAACAGGGACTCCTTCAGGTTATCTGTTTGAAAGTTGATGGGAACAAAAACGAGCTGTTTTGGTATAGGAACACCAGCTTGATGCAGTATCTCCTCTTTGCGCCGCTGCGTAGGTTTAGCATCTAGCTCGAAAATATTAGTATCCTGGATAATGTCTGCAAAACGATAAGGCCGGGTATCGTATCCTGCCCCTAAGAAAACAATTTGCGGGACGTTCTCCCGCAGTGCTTGTTGTATGATATAGTCAAAGAAGGCCGTGCGCGCAATCATGAACTCATACATACCAGGAGTGATCCTGTTCTCCACCACCCACTTCCTTATTGCGGGATCTTTCAGGAGGCGTTTACGGTCTTCGGGAAGAAACACCTCTGCCAGGTAGTCGGACCCCTTGACCTCTTCCCTCTCATCGTGCGAAGCAAGTGCGCGCAGAAAGGCATTCGACATGGCCGTTTCTGAGGGTTGATATTCAACAGACCTCTTATTGGTATTTGCTTCCATGTGCTCGGATGTTTACCCCTCTCCTCCCACCTGGCGCTGGATATCTAACAATCAGGCTGCAATCGCGCCACGTAACATGGCCAGATATGGATGGCTTACGACAACCGCCATCTGGAAGCATGATAATGCCATTCTGTTCCCCTTCTCAGCCAATAAGGTGTGGGTGGTTTAGAAACATCTCCCTATGCAATGGAACGGGGTAGTTTATCGGCATATGATAATCAGGCGTCGGCCATCCGTGCCTTTTACGCTCGGTTATGTGATAGGCGCCACCATGTTTTTTCCACTCGAAACCACCTTGAAAGAAGTTCTCTTTCTTGATCGGCTCGGTATGAATATATTTCGCTGCTTGTGCATCATTGACTAGATTCTTACCCACGTCTGACCGCACTATCATTGCCGTCCAGCCAGCTACCCCTCTCTTCATCGCCGGATCGAAATCATCGCCTACTGTGATATCAGCGACAACGGCTGTGTAGTCATAGCACATCATGCACCTATTATGTTGAAAGCCGATGGTGTGAAACCTGCGTTCATTATCAGTAATAGCCACCTCCTTCCCATCCCTGGTGATTACAGTGAACAGCCCCGGGTATGCGCCCGCCCGATATTCCAGCCCGGCGACTTGATCTAACGGCACTCCACATACCTCTTCTATCAAGTGTTCAGTGCCTCTATAGTCGTAATTGATGGCGCACATTAGCCCGATACAAAACTTGATACTATTCACTGTTTTTTTCGGCATGCCGTGCATCTGCATCTTACGTATGGCATGCATATGGCAAGGGAGACCCACCACCCCCAACCTTTTGAAGCCTTTTTCTAAAGCCTCACCTAAGATAGCGTTGGTTGGGATCAGGATATACTTCGAGCGGGCAGCAGCCAGCACCTGCTCCCGGTTAATGGCAATCTTTGGCTCGAACCTCCATGGCTTCTCCTTACTCATGCCGGAAACTATTGCAGCATCTATGATGTCGTTCTCTAGAGCATATATCAACAGTGCACTAGCAACACCACCACTGGACCCCGCATTTCTACTCCCAATATCGGTGGCGTAACCCTTTATCAAATCTTGGCTTACCCCTATAAACTCTTCGCCTGTATCTCGTTGTCTGCCGAAGGCTAACCTTTCCAGATCAGGAATAGGAATATCTTTTCCAGGGCAAATTTCATAACATAAATTACAACGGGGAGGACACTCTTTTTGTAGTTTCGGTTCCTCGAACTCATAGTCCATCACTATAGCTTTACTGGGACAAACTCCAACACAACTTCCACAATCAGTACAAAGCCCTGCTCCGATAACTTCCTTTTGCAATCTATTGAAACCGGACATTTCCCCTCCTTTTATGCTTTGCGGATCAGCTCAAACCTACGCTGGTTTGCGTTAATCCAGCAAAAACATAGCGTATAGCTAAACTAATAATATAATTATACAGTTTAAAACACAAGTTGTTACGGTGCCCCTACCCCAGTTTATGGCCCAACATAAATTAGAGTTTTCTCTGTTATGAGTCAGACTGCTGCTAATTATGAAAATGCAATAAGACGGTTAGCTTGGCTAAATTTCAGGCATTCGGCGGAGTATATCTCTTTATCTACTTGGTATTATCCCTATCGACAGGACTTACTTCGCCGACTACAAAGGCAACTGCATATTTTTCACAATGGGATAAGGAAATATGAAATGTACTGATCCCGATTCGCCTACTGATCTCGAAGGCTTTTCTAGAAAGATAGACTATCGGCCTGCCGTGATCATTTGAAATAATCTCGATGTCTTTAAAACCGATTGCACTACTGCAATCACCGATTGCTTTCATCACGGCTTCTTTAGCCGCAAATCGTGCGGCTAAACTTGCAGCTGAGCCAGAGCAACTCTCTATTTCGGTCTCAGTGTAAATACGTTTTAAAAAAGATGTCTGCCATCGAAGTATAGCTTCAGCGATATTATCTATCTCTATTATATCTACACCTATGGCCATTCTCGGCACTCCCCCCATTATAGTCACTGCCTTAACTTATCTCCAAACCAAGGTGAAGTCCTTATTTTGGAGACGATTCATTTTATTGTCTTGCAGATTAGCTCAATGACTAGTCCTTAATACCTTTACCAGCCAAATATTCGAGCGCAGTTCGCAAAGATACTATATTTATTGCATCTGCTTCCTTTAATTCTATGCCGAATTCTTCTTCTATCGCTACCTGAAGTAGTATCAGGTTTAACGACGGTACTTTAAGATCCTGCCGGAACCTGGTGTCAGGCGTCACTTGATCAATAGGTACCTTAAGTTGCTCGGTAACCAATTTAATCATACGATCAGATATATTTGACATATCTTTAATCATCCTCCCTGTAAACTCCTAATATTAATCAGGCAGCTCTTTTATGACGTAATGAATCATAATCATGCTTATGCGGGGCAAAGAGATTTGAAGACCGACCCTGGTCTTCCTCAACTTTGGGCTTTGTACCAAGGTCATATCCTTGACGAACCATCCTGGAAATTATTTTGTAAGCTCTTCCTGGAATTCCCATACTATGACAAACCAGGTCTGTTATATCAAGGCACTCAAATTGCTCAACCCCTGCCTCGCGGACTCCCAAGATAAATGCAACCTGGCATCCCGGGCAACACGTAACCAGGGATGTAGCACCTGTTTTACTTGCCTCTTGCACTCTTTCCGCGTACGGTTTCGGCCCATGGTTTGTATACTGAAAAAGTTGACGCCCACAACAGAGTGAATTCTCTCTATTTCGCGGCATCTCTTCAAATACCAGACCAGGTATCTCGCTCAGGATTTTCCTGGGTGCCTGATATATGCCACCGCGTCGTCCGATATGACACGGATCATGATAAGTGACCTTAAGGTTGACAGGAGTCTTAAGCTGAATCTTATTTTCTTGGATTTGCCTCTCTATGGTTTGAGTAATATGTTCTACTTGAATATCCCATTTAATACCAAGCTTATCTGCTATTAATGGATAGTATAGTGAAAAAGCAGCCCAGCAACCAGGACAATGAACTAGAAGTTTCTTTACACCACGCTGATGGATAGATTCTATATTGTGCCTGATTGTTGTTGAAATGGCATCAATTTGCCCGTACAGCAGAATATCACTCCCGCAACACCACTCATCCTCCCTGAATAATACCGGTTGAATCCCTGAAGCGTTTAATATGCGCAGCGGGTTTTCCGCAAGCTGCCTCATAGAATAGGATGCAGTACAGCCGACCCAATATCCGATATCACCTTCCTCCCGGTAGTTCATATCAGGAGTCAGAAAATCTGAGCGTTTGAGATGAGGATGCCCGGCAGGGTTGTGTTCTCTCAACACGTTTTCCGTTGTATCGCGATGAAAGGCCGGCAGGTTATAGCCTAAATCCCGAAGCATAGGTCTCACGCTCAAATCCCAATGTTGCAAGATAGGTATTCGTGCCTGGCAAACGGTATCGCAGTGACGACACGTAGCACACATAAAGAAAGCATCTGCCATACGTTCATCAATTTGATAATCTTTGTTTCCGCTATGTTTTAGTAATTTGAACTTTCCTCGAGGGCTGGTACTTTCCCATTTAAAAACGTTAAATTCTGAGCACACCGTACGGCAGTAGCCACAACCAGTACAGGCCAAAGCGTCCCAGCTAACGTCCTGTCCAGATGCCGACTGAGCCAAAACTGTCCCTATCGATGTCAACGGCCGGTGTGTAATATTATGCAAAGACCTATCGATACTACCCAATACGGGCAGAAATCTGTCCGCAACTCCTGTTAAGAACTCCAATCTTTTTGTCGGCGAGTCCTTGTCTAAATAAGAGGGAAATATTTTCCCAGGATTCATAATGTTATCAGGGTCTGTTTCCCTCTTAAAACCACAAATACTATTTAGTCTTTCTTCGCCCCATAAATTGGATGCTTCACGCGTGAGAATCATGCCAATGGCATAGGTACGACCACCCAACTTCTTAGATTCGGACAAAATATATAAACTCTTTTCGTATGAAAGTTCGTAGCCTAAACGACGCTCATCGTCAAGGAAAACAAATATAGCAGAAGCTTCCTTGCCACCATTTATCAGGCTGCCTTCCAGTGAAAAAGTACCTTGGAACTTATCCTCTATTTTTTTTATCAGTCTGCCCATTTCTTTCAGTGGAAGTATTACCTCTGCGGGAATAATTGAGGGACCAAGCGCTTTTTGTCGCATTGGATAGAAACGTTCTTGCCATAAATACTTTGCTGCCGCCCCATCCAGTAATCTTATTCCAGTTTTATTAGCCAGGCTGGCTATCAATTCCATACTTTGAGGATGTCCAACGAAGATTCCGCATATTTCTTTATTATTTTCTGATAGCGATAATGGGTAATCGATCCTATCCCTGTGTACCTTATCACGTCGTATCTGGCTTTCAATAGCCTGCTGCGACAGCAATCCTTGGCGTTTATTCGAGTAGCCGACATGCCACAACGCGCATCCTAACGTTTCAATGTCATGCACCATATTTATAAAAGATTCAATTGATGCGAAAGATACAGCCAGTTTATCATCCTGCGTTGATCTTCTAGTCTTGAGGGTTATTTGTGAAATGAAGCCGGTAGTACCAGACAAGCCTGCCACCAGTCTCAAATCATCACCTTTAAGAACATGGACCCCGCTCGGAGTAACCAATTCGACATTTAATATGTTGTCCGATAAATAATCAAACTGATAGCTGCCGATTCCGGCGCCTGAACCAGCCGCCAGCCAACCTCCTATGGTGGCGCTGATCGCGCTTGACGGATAGCTCCGTAATGAGAGATCGCAGGATTGCAGTTGGTTATCCAATTCCTGACAGGTGATTCCAGGCTCCACTGTTACTTCACAATTCGTGCTATCGATGTTGGAAATGGAGCACATTTGCGAAAAATCTACCACAATGCCGCTTTTCGTTGGCACTGCTCCACCATACCCGGCAGTTCCGGAACCACGGGGCACCAGAGGCACATGATATTTCCCGGCTATAGAAATTAGCTGCAATAGCTGTGCTCTGGTATTGGGCTGGACAACAGCATATGGAATTGTCTTTAATCCAGATTTGAAGACGCCGGGTAGTGCACCGGCATCTTCAGAATATAGTCTGCATTCCAGATCGTGAAAAGCGACATTATCGCCAAATATGTTGATCAGGTCCTTTTCAGTGGAACTACGCATACTGGATATAATAGGCCCCCTCTACATGTTTTGCTTAGCAGCGGACAAGCTGAGATGGCCGCTAAATGGGAATGCAAATTTTATCCGTGTTGTGTATATAGTGCAAATCATTTACCTTTAAATACCGGCTTACGCTTCGCCATGAAAGCAGCAAAACCTTCCTTGCTATCTTCCATAACTGCAAGTTTAGCTATGATTTTCTTCAGCCAGAAACGATCTTCCTCAGTATATTCGCCTCGTCTGAGTGCCTGTTTTGTGTATTTTAGGGACGCGGGCGCATTGTTTTTAATCCTGTCCGCCAGTGCATGGGCTTCCGTCAAGAGTTGATCAGGCGGCACTACCTTCAGGGCGTAGCCGATTTTCGCAGCTTCCGCTCCACTGAAAAGCTCACCTGTAAATAATATTTCATTAGCCTTTTGCCTTCCCAATATTTGCCCCAGGGTAAAAACACAGAAGTTACAAATTTCATTGATGAGTACACCAATTGCACCGAACACAGCCTTTTCAGATGCTATCCTAAAATCACATGCTGCTGATATTTGAAATCCCTGAGCAAGCGCGTAGCCATTCACTGCTGCTATATATATCTTGCCGGAATTCACTATCTTAGGCAGGTCATCCATACTTATAAGATTAATATCTTCCAACATGGTGTCGACGTCGAATCCTGCACAAAAACCGCGTCCGGAACCTGTTATTATAACCACTGTGATAGCATCATCCGCCTCTATTTCATCCATCGCCTTCATAAATTCCTGCTGCATCTTCGGGATTAAAGAGTTCATTTTATCAGGCCTGTTAAGAGTAATCGTTGCCACCTTGTCTTGCTTGTCAACCAGAATATTCTCATACATTGGTTCTACATGACCTCCTTTTTATTATTATTTACCATGGTCCGTGTTTAACAGACACTAAGCAGACCGCAGAGCACCAACCCGTTGTTATAAATCACACAATCTGTCAGTAAATTAAAAATCATAATTGCCCCTCTATTTTGAGACGCAGATGAAGGGTATGACCCTACCTCCAGTTTATAGCCCAGTATAGATTAGACTTTTCTCGATTTTGTTGATATATTACACCGTCACTAAATAAACTTCAATATCAAATGTTTTAGTACAAAAGAGCCTGTTGTATCAATACTGAGTAGATTAGAGCGCTAGAAATCAATGCCAATTCAAAACCGCTGGAAAACGGCTAGAAGGAGGGCAAAATTAATGCGTAGACTACCCCAAATTATTTCAGCCGCAATTATCCCTTTAATATAAGCTCAAGATATGATTCACGTAACCACTGGCATTGCGATTGACGAGAATGAGATTCACCAGGAATTCATTCAAGCTTCAGGGCCGGGTGGTCAGAATGTCAATAAGGTCGCCACAGCTGTCCAGCTTCGATTTGATGTCGCTAACTCTCCCTCGTTGCCCTATGAAGTTCGTGAGAGACTATTAGCATTGGCGGGCAGACAGATTACTAAAGAAGGTGTGCTTATCATCCATGCCCGCCGGTTCCGTTCTCAGGAAGCAAATCGCCAAGATGTGATGGAACGTCTTGTAGAACTGATCCGTAAAGCTGCGCAAAGGCCCCAAATCCGCCGAAGGACAAAGCCTACACGCACTTCAAAGATACATAGATTAGAGACTAAGCGTCACCGCGCCAAGACTAAACGCTTACGCCGTACAGTCCAGGAAGGATCTGATGGGTAACAAGTCACCTATTTACCCGGTGCACGAAACTCACCTTGTTCGGGATTATATACTTGATGCAGGGTCAAGTCTTACCTACAATTTAAAATGGGTTTATTTGTCGCTGCCATGATAACTGTCTTTTTATATTAAGTACGATTTGCCTACGTCAAGTATATAATTCCGAAACTTTTGTTGTCCTCTAGGCTAGTGCTACACTGCGGGTTCGATAATGAGTGATGTCTCTAAACAAGAGGCCGGTCAAGTGTTTCTCTGATTGTGCGCTGCCGCAACTGCCCGCACGCTGCATCAATGTCAGAGCCGCGCTGAGTCCGCTGCGTAATTTGGATGCCCGCATCGTCTAGAATTTCACGGAAAGCCCTGATATGTTTCGGATAAGGAGCACGGAAAGCGGTACCGCAGACCGGATTGTACGGAATCAAGTTCACGTGGCAGTTCAGCCCATGTAGCAACTTCGCCAATTCACGTGCTTCGGCGATGCCATCGTTGACTCTATCGAACAAGCAATACTCAAATGTTACCCGCCGCCCAGTCTGCCGTATGTATTCACGACAAGCGTCTATAATCTCAGCGACGCTCCACTTGATCATCTTGGGGATAAGTTGCCGGCGCAGAGCATCAGTAGGAGCATGAAGAGAGACCGCCAGGGTGATCTGCAACTTTTCCCCCATTAACTTGCGGATGCCGGGAACAAAGCCAATCGTACTCACAGTCAAATGCCGCATGCTAATACCTATTTCACTGTTTAGCAGTTGAATCGCTTTGACGGTCGCTTCGTAGTTGAGTAGCGGCTCTCCCATACCCATGAAGGTAACATGGTCAATACGGCAATTTCGGCTATCAATTTTAAATAGTTGATTTCGCACTGCCTCTTGCACTGCCAACACCTGATCTACAATCTCGCCTGCGGTAAGGTTGCGGATATAACCACTCAACCCGGTGGCACAAAAAATGCAGCCAATTGGACAGCCCACCTGTGTAGACAGACAGCAACTGAAACGGTCCGGGTATGGCAAGCCCACTGTTTCCACTTTTGAGCCGTCGTGCATTACTAGCAACAGCTTTATAGTTCCATCACGGCTATTCAGGGCAGTGACAATTTGAGAGCGCTGAATCTCATATTTCTCCTCGAGCCGTGCGCGCAGTTTACTGGGCAAGTTGGTCATCTCATCAAACATGCGCGCCCCACGCTGATAAATCCACTCTGCTAGCTGCTTGCCCCGATACGCCGGTTCGCCATCCTCTTGTACTAGCGCACACAGTTCGTCTGTATTCAATCCTAAAAGTGTTTTCAGCATGGTCTACTCATAAGCGTATGCATCTTCTTCAGTAAGTAATTATCTCAAAGGTGATGGCAGTAAACAAACCTGCGGAGAACTTATACACTATAGGTGCGGAAGCTATCTAAAGACGAGAATGAATAGCGAATCGATACAACTTAACAAAAAGCCAGAAGGTTCATTCTATTTCTGACCAGAAACATATAATTTAGGTCTTGCTTAAAGAGTTTATTTATAAGTAATATATGGATATGATGTCAAAGGGAATCAGTCAACACCCATGTTAACCGCCCCTATTAATCCTCAGATGTTGGTTGACTTGGTGTCTATAAGAATGCCTTTCGGAAAATACAAAGGTTATATCCTTTGTGATCTGCCTGAACCTTATCTGGTATGGTTTCACAGGAAAGGTTTTCCTTCTGGAGAAATCGGTATGCTATTGTCTGCCCTTTATGAAATCCAACTTAACGGATTACAATATCTTCTGAAGCCAATCAGAGGATACGAACGGTGAAACAGACTGATAATCAAGCCATTCTGATTGGAACCAAACTTTGATTTACACCTGACAAAAGGTAGAATTAGTGGCATGGGTAATATAAAGCGTGTCAATATCAGACCAGGCTTGCGGGTCTCAATAGTAATAAAGGCAGATCAGCGGCATGGAAAATTAACCGAAGGGATAGTCAAAGATATTTTGACAAACTCTACAGTTCACCCCCACGGCATTAAGGTCCGGTTAGAAAGCGGTCAAGTCGGTCGAGTTAAAGAGATAAAAGCCTAAGGTCTTTCCTCACCGATCTAGCTCTGCTTTGGATATTACAAAGAAAATTAGGAGCCCCGATGCTTTATTAGCGGGTGCTCATGCCATAACCAGCGATGGCGCCATGCAGCTACCAGGTCTCGCTGCTATATCCGACCTCAGAATTTGCAATCTTGTACTTCACCAGAAGGCTTTTCTCAATTTCGTCAACCTTGCGTATATCGGGGTCGGAGCTCAACTGCTCCATTTTTGTCAGGACTTCCCGCACCTGTGCAGCGTCACGATTTTGTATTGCCATGCCAAACTGCTGGAATAATGAACCCAGAGTGGATGCGGATTTAAGTACGGCGTCTTTCATCTCGGCCAGTTCGGGAATATCTGCAGGAGGAGTAAGTGCGCTGATCTGACGTTGTGCAGTGTCGATTTGTTGATTTATCGTATTTATAGCAGAGAGCATCCTGCTAGCATCCCCGGACCCCAAATCAGACGAAATGTCTGGTGACTTCATGGTGTCTGTAAGATTACTAAACGCGTCGTTCATTTGTTTTAGAAATTGGACTACGCGTGCCCTTTGTTGCTGCGAAGTATTCCCCGGGGCAACTGCTACCGCCGTGGGATAATGCAATATGGTGCCGGCCATGCCGACAACGAAGACATCTGAGGCAGAGCTGCCCCAGACATAAGTCAGGTAATTTGTAGTTCCGCTGGTCATAGCATCCCAAGACTTGCCGTCATAGTGCAGGATGGTACCATTTTCCCCCGTGGCAAAGACATTAGAGGCAGAATTGCCCCAGACGCAGTCAAGGTCATTTGTGGTGCCGCTAGTCATGACTGCCCAACCCTTGCCGTCATAGTGCAGTATAGTGCCGTTACTCCCAACGGCGAAGACGTCAGAGGATGACCTGCCCCAGACACAACTCAACGAGTTTGTGGTGCCGCTGGTCATGGCACCCCAAGCCTTGCCATTATAGTACAGTACGGTGCCATTATTCCCTACGGCAAAGACGTCGTATGAAGAGCTGCCCCAGACACCAGCAAGGTGGTATTTGGTGCCGCTGGTCATGACTGCCCAACCCTTGCCGTCATAGTGTAGTATAGTGCCATTACTACCAGCGACGAAGACGTCGGAGGAAGACTGACCCCAGATTTGCCACAGGTCATCCGTAGTACCACTGGTCATAATACCCCATGCCTTGCCACTATAGTGCAGTACGGTGCCATTTAGCCCAACAGCAAAGACATCGGAGGAAGACTGACCCCAGAGAGATGTGAGGATATTTGTGGTGCCGCTGGTCATGGCACCCCAGGCCCTGCCATCATAGTGCAATAACGTTCCACTAACCCCTGAAACAAAGATGTCTGAGGAGGAGCTGCCCCATATCGCACTGAGTTCATTTTTGGTGCCGCTGGTCATGGCGCCCCAGGCCTTGCCTTGCTCCTGTGTTGCATCAGCCAATAACAACTGTATGAGGTTAACCCTGATGTGAACCACCTGCTGCTTGATGACCTGCCGTGGCTCTTGTTCGGACACGGTGTTCATTTTGGTGACGGTGGTGGGGATTTTGATTTCGCCGGTTTTGGTTAAGTCATACTGGTCGATGTATCTATAAACCGTTGACTTCCCGTCGACATTTGTCAATGTTATTGTTAGCGAGCCGTCCGGCCCATTGGCTTGTTGGAAATCCACAATTTCATCGCTAGCATCAATCTGGTATCGTCGTCCTGGTACTCCATAATTGTTATAAATGGGGCTATAGACGGGACCGCGATCAGCCGAGGCCCCGTAGTTTCCAGACGGCTGCTCTCCGGCATCCATCGGTTGTTGCCCGATAACCATTATTGGTCCCATATAACCACCATAGGTCTGCCCCTGTTCCTGCATATAGCCGACATATACCTTTGTCCGCACGTCCTCAGTAACTGTCACAGGAATTTGTTTTTGCACTGTCACCATGACTGTGTCACTAACTTCGACCACCTTAGTCGCGGAAAACATGGGCACGAATAATAAAATCAGTATTAGTAAGACAGCGCCTGAAATTATCATCCATGGATTTACACCTAGCCACTTTGCACCTTTCGAGCTTCCGCTCTTTCTGCCTTTCGAACTCCTGCTCATTTTCCGCCTCCTGGGTCTATGTTACTCAAATCACTATTGGTCGGCACCATGCGCCCACGGGGTCCAAGGGGTCTATTTACAGACACTGTTTCCTCGCCCTCACTAACCTTCTATCTTCTATATAAGTTTATGTTAATGCTCTGGACAGTATCTTACACATTTTGCCAATTGACCCGCTCTCCAAAAATTAGGCCGATTCAAATACCACCCATTAGGTTTAACTCCGTTGGGGTGACTCTCTGCGTGTGATTTGCAAACAATTGCCTTAGGTTAGACTACTTCTTCGCCTCTTCTTTCTTTTTGGGCTTCTTCACATTCTTACGCCCTTTACTTCCCATCTGGCAATTCCTCCTTCCATCAATAGCTCTTAGTCCTCTATCGTGATTCTACACCTTTCAAAAGCAAAATGGAATACGTCTGACTGTCAACCTCTTGTCTCACGACGGTGGCTAAACAATGGTACAACTATCTGGAGGCAGGTCATCCCCGATTACAAACTATACTTTCTAAGCTGATCGGTGGCTGACTTCAATTTGGGTCATAGTAGCATCACATAGTCATTAATATGTTCTTAACATTGTAGTAGTATATTGAAAGTAATGAGGTCAGTTAATGATACTTACCTGTGCATTTAGACCATACAAACAAAGTGATGGATTAGGGGCTCTTGATAAGGAGAACGTCCATGCGACAGATATATTTCTGTCCCAATTGCAGGGCGCTGATTGCTGCTGGTGATAGGTTTTGCGGCAATTGCGGTATTAATTTGAACTGGGTGGTATTGCAACCGCCTCAGTCATCACCTGTATCCTACGACTATCGGTGTCCAAATCAGCAACAACGATGGATTCAGCAACCAAGATGGCGCGAACAGCCCGGCCGGAACCAGCCTTTACCTTATGCTCAAGCACCAGTATGTGGAAATCCGAATCAATACCAGCAGCGATATATGTATGATAACCGCGGTGCTATTCCGCAGAAGAAGAGTTCATCAGTGAATGGCACCATAACTCCAATGCGTGCTGAGATTTCCAAACTGCTGGAAGACTTTTTCGGCGAGCACATTAAATACAACAAAATGCAGTAGGAAAAACGGACCAATCTTCAATCACGTTTATTCTTTTCTTCACCTTGTCCCATAAACCGGTAATAAGAAACCTCTCTCCCATATTCTCGATCATCGTAATAAACTTAATCATCGGCTTTTGATATGTTTGCACTTTACGGTTCAGCTACATTCGGGTATGATTTCAATGTACTGGGACCGGGTCAGCGTAAAAGAATGACTTTTCCTGTTGAAACTTCCATTGCAAAGCAGCGTGGAAGGAGCCCGGCAGGAGGTTATAATAGCAATGCGTCGGCTTACAGAATGGATCTGATACAAGCAGTTAGTTTAGCCATCAGTGTAGTGTGCGCTGTCATTGGCCTGGCACTATTACCGCTGGGTGGTTGGTTCTTGTGGAATGGGATTAAGAACAGTGACTGGATACCTGTTATTATATCAATTCTAATCCTAGCCCTAGCTACGTTTGCCTTCATAGGCGCATTCAACGTGTATGCGCATGGGATCATACAGCTCAGCCCCTATATGCAAGGACACCAGTAGCTCCGCCCGGAGTAAACCATGAGATTCTTCGACGTGCTCTCTGATTATTGAATCGGTCGCAAAATTCTGTGGTCTGATTAAACCACTCGAGCAACTGGGCATTCGCTCTAAGGTCTAGGTCAATTTCACGGAATCAGGCGGCGGTGAAATGGGAAAGATGGCAGGGCAAGCAATCAGCGCAGATGCTTTTCTGGAGAATGAAATAGCCCTCTTTCTTAATTTCCAGATTAACATTAATACTGGCCTCATTTTCGAGCGGCAGGGATTTTCCTGATTGTACTTTAAATACAAATCGTGTATATTAATCTCACTATTTGTTAAGGAGTGAGTGATGAAGGCTAGGATTTTAATTATCGTCTTATTATTAATCAGCGTGATTAACCTTGCAGCCTGCATTAATATATATAACCCAACCTCAGACACCAATGACAGTTCCACATCCAGCACTACACCAACTACGCCTACAACACCAACGATACCAACGATACCAACGATACCGATTGTACAACTTGTACAGTTTGAAGACCGCACCTGGGTGCTGGAAAAATACGGCAAAACCAACAACCTCCAGAATGTGATCTCCGGGAAAGAGGCCAATGCTAAGTTCGACAGCTCCAGCGGCAAGGTCAGCGGCGCAGCCGGATGCAACAGCTACGCCGCCACCTACCAGAGGACTATCAACAAAGTTGCTGTCACCGGCATGTCTACTACCATGATGAGCTGCCCAATACCAGCCGGCATCATGCAGCAGGAAAACGCTTTTAAGGATGCGCTTATCGGTGCCGAAAGCTGCAGGATCGTAAACAATAAGCTGGAAATCAATTGCACTCTGGACCGTATCTTAGTTTTTCATCCTAAATAACAGTCGGGAAATATACATAACCCTGATTCGCGCCTTCAGTTCATGTCCTATTATAAGATTGCAGGGTATATAACTGGCCTCGACCTTCCCTGCAAACATCCTCACACAATAGTGTCCAAAAGCAACCGCATTTATTCGTACCGTCTGATTGGTGATCAAACTGTTTAGATACAACTACAGAGGAAGGATTATAGTTTCTAGCCCATCTTAAAACTGAATCTATCTAGCGAGATGGCTTTCAGATAGCATAAGTGAGGCTGGTTACATTGCCTATTCCGTTCTTTACTGATAAGAATAAGAAGAGGAACAACTGTTGGAGATAGGTCACCGTTGCTAAATACCTATTCAACCATTTAGCCCTTTTTAGCTACTACTTCCCCGGCAAAATCCCAAAGGCTGCGTGAGCCGTCCCTTTCATCTTTAAATGCGAGCACACGAATATTTGCTCCTGAGATGTCCCCTTTGGTTCTGCCCTTGAAGTATCTTGGTACACCGCTTGGAAATTCGAGATTAGGCATGTCAATTATATGATAAACAACCCATACTTTCTCACCATTATAAAGTGATATCGAGCCAATTAGCTCTGTATTCATGGAATTTCTCCCTGGCCAGTTCGATGTCAATACGTGTGACTTGACCATGAATATATCAACCTCCAGGGCACGATTATTTGGAGGGGCCGGAATGGTAACAATATTTCTATATTTCGAAATGTCATATGCTATGGTAACTGCTGAATATGGTGTAATTATGCGCAAAGCTAGCGTCATACCTGGTGTGATTTCTTGCGGACGACACCAAGTGCTTATGAAACGGTTATCAAGTTTATCCGAACTTGTATTAATATCATCTTTAAAGAACTGCTGTGTGTATGCATAATGCCAGACGCAGGATTGATGCATACTTACTTTAAGCTTAGACCCCAATTCACGACAGGCTAAATACCAGTCGCTTTTCCCTACACCAATATGTGTCCAACAATTCCAACTAGTTGCTCTCCTCCCACTTTTACTGGCAACCATAAAACGTATCGAAAGTTTCTTACTCATAACATTGTATCCAGTCCTTTGCCTATTCTAGTACTTTTACTAGGGATGGCTATCTAATTTAATGCAGTGCTTCAAAACCTTGTCTTGAGTAAACAGCTAAGCGAGTTTGAATGTTTTGGTCACATTGCTTGGTTGATAGAACAAAAAACATATGTCTTATGGTCTTCAATCTCCATCTAATCAAATTTTACTTACTAACAAAGGATAGCCTAACCACACTTTTACCCTTTCATCCTTTTGCGTACCCTTATCCCAATGCCCTGAATTTTGCATTTGGTGGGCAGATAGGCCTATTCCAGATTGACGTGCTCCTGAGGAGCAAATTCCTTGTGTAACTCACTCTAGAAGTGGTATAAATATCGGGGACAGGTCACTTGTTGCAAGATATGATTCCGTTGCCTTACTATGGCTTAGCTTATAATAATCAGGAGGTATGATATGAATTTTCTAATCAAGATGCTTGAGCAACCTTGGATGATGTGGCTATGTGGTATATGTGGCGACGCTCTCACAATAACAGGCGTCGTATTCGCAATATTGAACCGGTCTATAGCCGGATTCTCTCCCGTCGTCTGGATATTGCTCGCAATGGTATTCTATCTGTATTTTATCATGTCACTACTTGCCCGAATCGTAGTAAAGGTCAGCGGGATTAAATAGCCGGATTATTGTATTTGGTGAACAAATAGGCCTATACCGATCCACCGGGCTAGCCACCACATGTCTCTTATATACATCATCACATCCTAATGCCCGTGTATATCTCCTGGTCATTTCCAGTGTGGTATGCCCCAGCGCTTTGCGTGTGAGAATCTTGGCCAATAGTCGGAAACAAATCAAGAAGTTCTGGAAACAATCTTGCAGAACCATACTGCCGATAGAAATAAAGGACTCCAAGATAGCGGTTCCAATTATACAAGTGGTATGTTGCAGGATATTGGATATCGCTGTGCATTGAAGGATATGTTTATGTGTATTGGTAAGGACGAATAGGGTTGAACTGTCCGAAACCTCAACAGTCTGGTAGAGAAAATCTCAGTTTCTTCATGGTTGTCAGTTTTCTAGTATGATCAATTTGAAATCGAGAGCCGTAAACCGGAAATCAGAAACTACTCAACCAACAAATGCTAAATCAATCCATTTCCCATAGGAGGCAATTGTTCAGTCAAGGACATACCAACGTCAATTGCGCTTACAAGATATTGATAGAGAATTGGAGGCAAGAATACAACACAGTGCGACCACATAGTGCGCCAGATATCGGCCTCCATCGGCAGAAGCTGCACTGGTAGCAGCTCTAACTTAAAAAGTGGTACACTTATTGGAGGCAGGCCAAAGTTGGTAGCGGCGCAGACTGCCATCCAGCAAGGTCAGGCAGCTCTAAGACTGAAATTTGTGGCGCCGAAACCAGCAAGTACGTGCTGACCGCAAAATACACCGCTGGTTTTTCATATCTGAGCCTCAAGAAAGGGGGGGACCATTGATGAAGAAAGGCAAAATAGGCATTCTCACCGGTGGCGGAGACTGCGCTGGTATTAATCCGGCGATAAAATGGGTGGTGAAGACAGCCCTAGATGAGCGGGTGCAGCAGGAAGCAGGAATCCAATATGAGGTGTTGGGAATCAAGGATGGATGGAAGGGGCTGATGCAAGCTGATCCCAGGGAGACTGAACAATACGTCATGCCCCTGAATCAGGAAACCGTAAGGACCTGGGACAGGTACGGGGGCACTATGCTTGGCACCTCACGAACCAATCCCTATGATCCTAAGAATGTTCAATCGAAAGTGGTATTAACCAATATAGAGACGCTTGGCTTAGACGCGCTGGTAGTCATCGGAGGGGACGACACCTTGGGCGTAGGTCATAAGCTGGCGCGTGAAGGTGTGAATGTGGTTAGCATTCCTAAGACGATTGACAAGGATCTGCGTGAGACTGATTATACTCTGGGGTTTGAGACAGCTTTGGACGTTATCACTCAGGAGGTTGACCGGCTGAGGACAACCGCCGGTTCACACAAGAGAATATTTGTTGTGGAGACAATGGGTAGGGAAACTGGCTGGCTCGCTCTTGAAGGCGGGGAATCAAGTGGCGCCTACATTATCCTGATCCCGGAGCATGGTTTTTCAATCGAAAAGGTGAATGAGTTGGTCCTCGAAGGCAGGAGGGCTGGGATCAGATACAATATTATCATCGTGGCTGAAGGAGCCAAGCCAACGGGATACGCCCAATTTACGAGGGAGCAACACGTGGATAGCTTCGGTCACAAGGCTCTGGGTGGAATTGGCGAGTTTTTAGCCAATGAGATCCAGAAGGGTACCGAACTAGAAACACGATGCGTCCTTTTGAGCCATCTGCAGCGGGGGGGAGCGCCATGTGCCTACGACCGAAGGATGGGGCGGTACTTTGGCATTGCCGCCATGGACCTAGTTATAATGAGGGACTTTGGGAAGATGGTGTGCTATAAGAATGGTAGGATCACGGCATGCCCGCTGGAAAAAGTCATCGGCAAGCTGAAGTACGTCGACGTTAAGACTATGTATGATGTCGATAGATATAACGGACGCCGGACTATCCTGGGGAGGGAATAACAAGATGTATCAAGACCATGGCCTAACAAAAGATGAAATGGCTTCTGCGGAACAGTCAGAAAATGCCAGCCTGAGAAAAGGCGTACCTTTGCCCCCGGGCGAGGTTGATACCCTAGTGGAAAACGCCGTCTTTGGTGATGATGAGGTGCGGGAACGTAGCCGGCAGAAAATCCGGGAATTCGCTTCGGCGCAGGGTGTAGTTTTGGCAAGCGTTGACGGCCTGTACCGAGCCGCTGGCAAGGGGCTATACAGTGGTATCACTGTTCCAGCAATAAACATCCGCGGCATCACTTATCAAGTGGCTAGGGCGGTATTTAGAGCCGCCCTGAAGGACAGAGTTGGTGCTTTTATTTTTGAAATTGCCCGTTCTGAGATAGGCTATACCGCGCAAAGGCCGAGTGAGTACGCCGCCTGCATACTTGCGGCGGCAGTCGTGGAGGGATTCAGAGGTCCGGTTTTTCTCCAGGGAGACCACTTCCAGGTTAACCGCGCGAAATACAATTCAGAACCAGAACGGGAATTGAACAGCATCAGGGAGTTGGTACGTGAGGCGGTAAGCGCTGGCTTTATGAACATTGATATTGATGCCTCCACTATTGTTGACTTGGAAAAGTCAAGCTTTGCGGAACAGCAGAAAGAGAATTGCCAAGTCACTGCTGATATGACCAAGTTTATCCGTGAGATTGAGCCCGAGGGAATAACAATCTCGGTCGGTGGTGAAATTGGTGAAGTAGGCGGACGTAATAGCACGGTGGCAGACCTCCGGGCATTTATGACAGGATACCTCACGCTGCTGGGGCCAGATGTCAGGGGTCTCTCCAAAATCAGCGTTCAAACGGGGACGACGCACGGCGGAGTAGTTTTGCCTGACGGGTCAACAGCAAAAGTTAACATTGATTTCAAAGCTCTGAAGGAATTGTCTCTAGCAGCACGAAAAGAATACGATATGGGTGGCGCAGTGCAGCATGGAGCATCAACTCTCCCCGATGAGGCTTTTGACCTCTTCCCACAGGCAGACACACTGGAAGTGCATCTGGCTACCGGATTTCAAAACATTATCTTTGACAGTCCCTATTTCCCCAAGGAGTTGCTGAACAGGATTCACCTGTATCTTCGAGATAAATACGCAAGTGAAATGAAGCAGGGGGACACATCACAACAATTCCTCTACAAGACCCGCAAAAGAGCATTTGGTGATTTTAAGAAGGAACTATGGAACCTGTCTGGAGAAAATCTAAGGGGAATTGGAAACACACTTGAAGAACGCTTTTCCCTGCTATTCCGTAAGTTGAAAGTGGCTGGCACGGTGGACATAGTAAGCCAATTCGTAGATCATTAGTGGTTATATGAATAATGGGGCTGGCTTTATGAACCACCATCAGGTAACCAAGTTGCTGTGCAATGCTCTTGCTAAGCACTAATGAGCTTTTCTATTACCGTTGGCAAATTTGATATAATCTAACCCAATTATACCTTGATATTCAGTAATTAATAGAGGTAAAAAACATGGATAGAAAAAGCATTTTGAAACGGTTGGATATGACGCTCATATTATTCGAGTTAGTTCTGAGTGTGGTATTCATTGTGGTGGGGCATCTTATAGATAACTACTATATCCGTGGAGTTGGTGTCGGATTGACAATTGCTTGGGTGACAAGTGCCTTAGCCTATTTATACAGAAAGAAAAAGGTAAAACCATGAGCAACGAAGAGTGTATGGCATTCACCTCCCAGCCTAAAGGCAGGGGTTTAAGATTTACGAAATGTAAAGGGATAAGTGCGTAATCTAAATATAGAGTTGCTCAGTTACAGACGGCCTGATGAGCACTCAGGGGTGGTAGTGGACAGGGGCAAACCAGGCTCCTGGGAGTCGTTTGGATATCATAATTATGGTGACCCTTGGAAAGAATAGCGGCGCAGATAGTTCCCAATTTCTTGAGCCAGTTATGGAACGCAGTCTTAGCTGATTTATTTTTGACGTTTTCGCATGTTTGAATTAACATAGCAGTACAATTAACTAGTCGTTAATTTTTTCATTTTACTTGAGCGGGGACAACTGAGTATGAAAATAGCGCATTCTCATCAGCCTATTGAACGAAATATTGCGATGGAATTAGTGCGGGTCACCGAAGCGGCAGCCATGGCTGCCGCTGGTTATTTGGGCAGGGGCAATAAGACACTGGTAGACGAGTCTGCGGTAGCTGCCATGCGTTATACACTGGGCTATATCCAAATGGACGGAATCGTAGTCATTGGGGAAGGAGAAAAGGACCATGCTCCCATGTTATATATAGGAGAGCGCATTGGTGATGGATCAGATTTACAGGTTGACATTGCTGTTGATCCCATTGACGGGACTACCCTTGTCGCCAGAGGTCTTCCCGGAGCTATCTCTGTAGTAGCGCTTGCGGCCAAGGGGAAGATGCACTGCCCCGTACAATTCGTATATATGGATAAAATTGTTACCGGACCGGAAGCAAAAGACTGCATAGATATCAACGCACCTGTGGCAGAAAACTTGAAGAACATAGCCAAAGCTAAGCAGAGGAAGATATCGGAACTCACAGTGGTGGTTTTGGACAGGCCGCGGCACGAACAGTTGTTATCGGATATTAGAAGTGCTGGCGCCAGGGTTAAATTGATTTCTGATGGTGATGTTTCCGCGAGCATAGAGGCAGCTCTGCCTGAAAGAGAGGTTGATGCGCTTATGGGCATCGGGGGCACGCCAGAGGGGGTCATCTCCGCTGCGGCAATACACTGTATTGGGGGCGGTATTCAATGTAAGGCCTGGCCCCGCGATGATAGCGAGAGAAAAGCCGCCATAGTCGCGGGCGTTGATGTTGATAAGGTCTATAAGACACAGGACCTAATAGATAGTGACGATGTGTTTTTTGCTGCCACCGGGGTCAGTAGCGGCGAATTACTGAAGGGGGTACGTTATTTTAGTGGTGGGGCACAGACTCAGTCTATAGCGATGCGCTGTCGCTCTGGTACCGTCCGATGGATAGATTCCTGGCACAACTTTGGCCGCCTTGACAAACTCAGTTTGTTTGAACTCCATTGAGGGAGTTAAAATCCTTACTTCTATTATCATGACGAATCATAATTTTGGATAACGGGGACTTGTAGAGGTCAAGTAATAACTTGAATGGCAATTTAGGTTTCTTGACAGTAGCTATGGGATTGGTTTCAATGAGTTCCTCTCGCATAGCCCAGTTGAACAAAGCAGATAAGCTGACGTAGTAGCTTTATACCGCTGTAGGATATACCAGTCGATTAGCCCTGGCATTGCTGCTATCCCATCTATTAGCTATATCTTTAACATATCCCAGGAAGCTTCGGATGGTAGTGGCATCTATAGTTTCAATACCAAACTTATCCATGTACCATCTGAACTCGTCCAGGTTATTCTTATAGAACGATAGTGTCTTTGGAGATTTGTCCTCAACTCTACAGGATAGCAGAAAACGTTCAATCAAACGGTCTAAGATGATAGCTAACTGAATGTGATAATTCTGTCCAATAGAAAGGTACGTTGAGGACGGTTTAGCTTCAGGAGGTTCCTTGGTGGAGCTGGAGGGATTCGAACCCTCTACCTTCTGACTGCCAGTCAGACGCTCTCCCAATTGAGCTACAGCCCCATAAGCACCATTAAATTTAGCACAAAAGAACGTTGATTATCAACCTTAAGTCTGTTGCGAAATTATCATAGGTAAGAAACAGATATGGCTAATGCCGAAGAGATAACAAGGGTGGAATATCCTCAATCGAAAGTTGAGGAGGCTGCCATTATGCCATTAAGGAAATGCCGATATTGTGAAGGGCCATTTGTTCATATAGACCTCCTGCTGTCTGAAAGAAGAGTCATCATTCCAGAATAGATTTTCCGATAGTACACTGATATGACGAAGGCGTGCAATAATAATTTAGCCCCAGGTTCTGGGTATTCCAGCCTAAGCTATCCGTGTTAGCCGTCATACGTGGCAGGTATCCAGCAAATCCTCTAGATATGTAACTCCACGATGTCGTTGTCCTGGAGGATGTGTTCCTGGCTGACGCGCTGGCCATCGAATTTGCCGGAGCCCCAGACCACAGCATATTTCAATTTTGCTTTGAACTCTTTGTGAACGGCCTCGGCGGCTTCTCTGGCAGTGCTGCCCGCCTTCATAATCATGGGATCATTCAGGTCTGGTTTCTTACCCGGGGTCTTTGTATGGATACGGATGATATCTAGGCCTTTAAATAACATCTTCTCCAACTCTGCAAGGCTGTCGCTGTCTATGGCTGAGCTAATGGCTATGGGAAATCGGGAGCCATAACGCGACCTTAATTGCTCGGCGCTGGCACTGGTGTTTTCCATGTCTCTTTTGTTGCCTACAATAACTATTTTCTTCTGGCACCTGCCGATGGTGGATTCATCCACGACATCTGTATCAGGGATGATGCCCATGCCTTCCAGTGCTTGCAGGGTAGCTTTCACCTGCTCTACTGGTTTGTTGCTCAGGTCTACCACCAGAGCCAGCAGGTCAGCATTCCGGGCGATGTTGTTCACCCAGGTGCGAGCTTCTCTGCCGTTTACCGCGGGGGTGTCCACGACCTGAATTTGTATGTTCTCAAATTTCATCATGCCTACGGTAGGCGACTTGGTGGTAAAGGGGTAGTCTCCCACCTCGGGGGTGGCGTCGGTGAGCATTTCCAAGAGCTGTGATTTGCCCACATTGGCCAGCCCGACAAGTGCCACCTGACCGGCACCTTCTTTCCTGATGTAGAAGCTGGCTCTGCTCGTAGCCAGCATTCTTTCGGATTCCTCATTGAGTTTGGAGATACGCCGGCGCAGGTCAGCCTGAAGATGGTCTGTGCCCTTATGCTTGGGCATGATAGCCAGCATAATCTCTAGCGCCTCGATCTTTTCCTCGGAGCTCTTGGCCTCCCGGAAGCGTTTCTCAGCCTCGAAATATTGCGGCGGCAGATTTGCTGGCATAACTGCTTCAATTTTAGCATAATAAAGCAGCCGCGCCTGCAAAGCACCCCTGAAGGGCCACGCTATGAGGTTCGCAGTCTTGGGATTTGGGGTAGGGATGTATCCGACAAGGTAAGATGGTACACTCATGGGTAGCAGACATCGACAGGAGGAGCCGTGATCGAGCAAAAGGCAGCAGTGAACATCAGAGACCACGGCAGTTTCTTGGAGTCGGCGGGAAAGAAGAACAGGGTACTTCGAGATCTGGAGTTCTTTTTTATGTAACTCGGAATCAATTGGTTAAAATGGATAAGCTAGAAAAGGCATTGAGCAACTTTTTGGAGACAGAAGACGCGCGTAATATGGCGCTGCTGCTTTCGGCAGCTATGAAAAGTGGGATATTGTCCTACGATGAGGCAAAGACTGCTCTGAGCGAGGAACCTGAGGATATTTTGATTCTGGGTTATGGCTGGAGGTTGATTGTGCCGGTGAGGGCAACCAAAAGCGGCGATTGGGAAGATAGGATGTTGATACCTCAATCGGGGGAAAAATATCAGATGCCCAATGTGGTCAGGCACCTGGTGGAGAATGCCAGCAAAACTGGTAGCTGGGAACAGGAGAAGGCAATCTTTGACGTTTTCAGGAGCATCGGGGAACCTGACCTTGACAAGATGCCGATTCTGGTGGAAAGGATAGCTTCTGAGCGAAAAGGTCACCGGGTTTATGGGGTGAGGATAAAGAAGATATGCAGGGAGCTTGGACTGGTGGAGCGCGTGGATGCGCTGGTATCCGAACTTAAGGCCTGCGGCATACTGAGCCATAAGCTTAGCTCCACCACCGATGTGGCCAGGGCAGGCTCTCCGATTTATGAGTTCAATCCCTCGCTACTGGTAGGTGAGGCTACTAACTGAACTCTGCCGATTGCGTGCTCGCCTGACAGCGGTGGGCTTTGCCACAGTAATCGTATCCCGAACAGGTTCATACCCCAAACTTGACCAATCAACACCCAAAGGCATAAGATAAGCTTTCTTATGCCTTTGGGCAAACAAAAAATGGACACTTTACCTCAACACGTCGCCATCATCATGGATGGCAATGGCCGCTGGGCTCAGAAGCGTGGACTGCCCCGTATAGAGGGCCATAAACAGGGCGCCACTGTTGCCCGGCAGACAATTGAAACCTTCACGGAGTACAGGATACCTTACCTCACCCTATATGCTTTCTCCACCGAGAACTGGAAACGCCCTAAAGAAGAAGTAACAGGGCTATTCCATCTCCTGCAAGAAAACATCGATGAAGAGCTCAAGGTCGCCCGTGAGAGAAATGTGAAACTCCGCCACCTAGGCAAACTCGACGGACTACCAGAGAAAATCCAGAATAAAATCAGTCAGGCTCTGGAGCTAACTAAGAACAACACAGGCATGACGCTTTGCCTGGCTTTCAACTATGGCAGCAGAGACGAGATTGTAGAAGCAACACGACGCATCGTCCGTAGCGGTATCAAGGCGGATAAAATCAATGAAGCCCTTTTTACCAAACATCTATATACTGCCGATATACCCGATCCTGTCCTGATTATTCGCACCGGTGGTGAAATGCGACTGAGTAACTTCTTAATCTGGCAGATCGCCTATGCCGAAATTTACTTTACTCAGGTATTGTGGCCTGACTTCGATAAAGCAGAGATCGCCAAAGCTCTCACCGCCTACAGCCAGCGCCAGCGCCGTTTCGGCGGCATCAAGCCAGAGTAAACCTTACTTTCCATAATACATTTGCATTTTGGTCATATATATGGTAGATTGTAACCAGCAATTTAAGATTGTATCTATAAAAAAGTGGGCCACTAGTCCCACTTTTTTAATTAGAGGGGGATTTTATACAGGGGTTATGGTATCGGGATGAAAACTGAATTTATGGTTGCCCTAACCCAACTAGCCGCAGAGAAACATCTGCCTAAAGAGGTAGTGCTGGCAGCTATTGAATCAGCGCTTGCCTCCGCTTATAGAAAAGATGCCTTCACTGCCAGCCATGACATCGTAGCTAAAATCCACCCCAGCACCGGCGAGGTAAAGGTTTATGTCAAGAAGACAGTGGTTGAGACCCCAAGCGACCCCTCTTGTGAGATATCACTAACCGAAGCACAAAAAATCAATAAGTCGGCTCAGGTCGGCGAGGTCATAAGCATAGAATCAACGCCGCCGAACGCCGGGCGTATCGCGGCTCAAACAGCAAGGCAGGTCATCTTGCAGCGGTTGCATGAGGCCGAGCACCATGCTATTTTTGAAGAGTTCACCAACAAAGAGGGTGATATCGTCACCGGAATAGTTCAACGCATAACCCCTGACCAGGTTTATATTGACCTAGGTAAGGCCGAGGCAATATTTCCCGGCAATGAGCAAGTACACACCGAGCGCTACCGAACGGGACAAAGGCTCAAGCTCTATGTGCTGGAGGTCAGCAGAACCAGCAGGGGCCCGCAGATAATCGTATCACGCTCGCATCGCAACCTGCTGCGCAGGCTCTTCGAGCTAGAGGTTCCAGAAATATATGGCGGCATTGTGCAGCTCAAATCGGTTGCCCGCGAAGCAGGACATCGGAGCAAAGTAGCTGTAGCAGCATGTCAGGAGGGCATCGACCCTGTAGGCTGCTGTGTTGGTCTGCGTGGTATCAGGATACAGAATATCGTCAATGAGCTAAACGGCGAAAAGATAGACGTGGTAGAGTGGTCCGATGCGCCAGCAGTATTTATTGCCAATGCGCTCAGTCCGTCACAGGTTTCAGGCGTCGAACTCAATGCCGCAGAAGGTATTGCCACAGTTACTGTACCAGATAAACAGCTATCGTTGGCTATCGGCAAGGAAGGCCAAAACGCCAGGCTGGCGGCCAAGCTCACGGGCTGGAGAATCGATATCAAGAGCACCTCTGCTATTGAGGCAGAAAAGGTCATAAAAGAGGCTGCGGAGATTGAGAGGGCAATTGCAGAAGCCGAGGCACTTGAAGTGGAGCCAGCGGGCGAAGAGGAAGCTGCAGTAGAAGCCGCAACGCCAGTCGATTACGAACTGGTGCTGTCCGCTGAAATTCAGAAACAAGCCAAGCCGACTGAGATTCGTTTCGCTGAAGATATCTTGCCGGCAAGAGCCAAGGCAAAGGCAAAGAAGGGGAGCGCCAAGGATACCGAGATAGCTGGTAAAACCAAGGGCAAGAAAGCACGCCCTAGAAAAGCGCATTACGAAGAGGAAATTGAAGACGAAATCTGAACAAAAAGTCCTCAGGCCAAGGCACATACCTATGCGTAGCTGCATAGCCTGCAGGGAGAAGAAAACAAAGAAAGACCTGATAAGGCTTGCCGGCAAAGATGGTGTTGTCGAGGTAGACACTCAGGGCAAGAAAATAGGCCGCGGCGTTTATTTGTGTCCTTTCTCTGAATGTTGGGAGACAGGGTTAAAAGGCAACCGCTTGGAGCATGCGCTGAAAACCAGCATGACCTGGGAAAATCGCACGACACTGCTAGAATATGGCAAGAGCCTGCCTGAAAAAGGAAAAACGAGAGATGAGTGAGACCAGGCAACCTACCAGCAAACAGGACAAGGCTAGTCCAGATGGCAAAGCCACAGCGCAGGCATTGCCTCAGATTATCATTCCACCGGCATTGAGTGTTAAGCAACTGGCAGGACTCTTGGGAGTCAGCCCGGTTGAAGTCATCAAGCGGCTCATGAGAAACGGAGTTATGGCGAATATCAACCAGTCTATCGACTTCAACACCGCAACGGTGATAGCTTCCCAGTTCGGTTATGAAGCTAAAAAACAGCCGATTACCCATCAGGCTAAACCAAAAGTAACCGCCGGAAGCGGTAAACTATCACACCGCCCACCGGTAATCACCATCATGGGACATGTTGACCACGGCAAGACAAGCCTCCTCGACGCTATCCGCAAAAGCAATGTGATCGCTACTGAGGCTGGGGCTATCACTCAACACATCGGCGCCTATCAGGTTGAAATAGATGGCAGAAAGATCACCTTCCTGGATACGCCGGGGCATGAAGCTTTCACCGCCATGAGAGCTCGAGGCGCCCGGTCCACCGATATCGCTGTTATGATAGTAGCTGCTGACGATGGCGTAATGCCACAAACTATAGAGGCTATAGACCATGCCCGCGCCGCTGATGTACCCATAGTAGTCGCCATAAACAAAATCGATAAAGCCAATGCCAATGTAGATAAAGTCAAACAGCAACTGGCAGACCTGGGCTTGGTTATCGAGGAGTGGGGAGGCGACGTGGTATGCGTTCCCATCTCAGCCAAACAGAAAGAGGGAATAGATGACCTGTTGGAGAACCTCCTCCTGGTTGCTGACATATTAGAGCTCAAGGCAGATACTGATTGCCCGGCAGAAGGTATAGTGATTGAAGCTAAACTGGATAAGACCAAAGGGCCGCTGGCAACTCTCTTAGTTCAAAAGGGAACTCTCAGGTCAGGCGATATACTGGTAACTGGTCATACCTGGGGCAAGGTTAAGGCTATGTTCAATGACCTGAAAAAACAGGTTAAGAAAGCCGGGCCAGCGACTCCAGTGGAAGTCCTGGGGCTGAATGAACCTCCACAAGCTGGAGAGCTTTTTACAGTGGTGGAAACCGAGCGCGAGGCACGGTCGTTGATACAGAGGAGCAAAGAGGGAAAGCAACAGTTCGTAACTGCCGGCAAGACGCTTAGCCTCAGCGACCTCTCTTCGCAAATCAGCGCAGGGAAGGTGAAAGAGCTCAGCATTATCCTCAAAACAGACGTGCAGGGCAGCATAGAACCAATAAAGGACTCTCTGGAAAAACTGGGATACGAGAGGATTAACGTCAGGGTTATCCATTCAGGCAGCGGCAGCATCACAGAAAGCGATGTGTTGCTCGCCTTGGCCTCCAATGGAATTATCATAGGTTTCAATAGCCGACCGGAGCCCGGCGCCCAACGGCTGGCAGATGTAGAGGGAATAAGTATCCGTAACTACAACGTGATTTATGAACTGCTTAACGATGTAGACAAAGCCTTGAAGGGCATGCTGGAGCCCACCATTATTGAAGTCATCGAGGGACAGGCTGAGGCACTAGCTGTCTTTGACTCAAAGAAAAAGAACGATGTGGCCGGAGTTTCCATAAAAGAGGGTAAAGCAAGGCGCGACTCTCTAGCTCGCATCCTACGGAATGGTAAAACGATTCACGAATCACGTGTTACCAGCTTGAAGCGTTTTAAAGATGACGTCAAGGAGGTATCCACCGGACTCGAATGTGGTCTCAGAATAGAGGGCTTTGCAGGTTTCCAGACCGGCGATATCATCCAGTTCTACCGACAAGAGAAAGTAGCCTGAGCTATTTCGGTTTCGGCTTTTTCAATCCTTAAAATCCCCCTTTCGAAAGTGGGAGAGAATGAGGTTAATCTTTTGTAAAGGGAGACGATAGAGGGATTTTTAACCATGGCGAAACGACGCATTGAACGGATAAACCACCTGATTCGCCAGGAAATAAGCGGTTTGCTCTGGCAACAGGTCAATGATCCCAGGCTCGCCAGCCTTATTTCTGTAACCAGTGTCTCTACCTCCGAGGACTTGTCCCAAGCTAAGGTATACATCAGTGCCCTGGGAGACGCCATTGACAAAAACGAAATACTAAAGGGCTTCACTGCCGCTTCTGGATTTCTGCGCAGAGAGCTTTCCCATCGTCTTAGATTGAGGCATATTCCCCAACTCAGCTTTCACTTCGATGACTCTATTGAGCGCGGAGCCAGGTTGCTGGAGTTAATCGAACAGGTCACCTCAGAAGACACAGAGGCCAACGATGAGCATTGACGGCATACTCAGCATCAACAAGCCTGAAGGTATGACCTCTTTTGGGGTAGTAGCCCGGCTTAAGTGCCTCACTGGAGAGAAACACATTGGTCACGCTGGTACACTGGACCCGATCGCTACCGGAGTCCTGCCCATCTGTTTTGGTCGGGGAACACGCGTCACCCAGTTTATTATGCATAGCAGCAAAACCTACCTGGCTGAAATTGAACTGGGCACAGCTACAGATACATTTGACAGGGAAGGAACGATAACTCACCGTGGAGACCCTGCTACCACTACTAAGACCCAGGTCAAGAAAACGCTAGCCAGCTTCTATGGCACTATTCAGCAAGTACCACCTGCATACAGCGCTCTCAGACATCAGGGCAAAAGGTGCTACGAACTGGCGCGTGCCGGAGTTCCTATACAGCTCACACCCAGACAAGTCCATATCTCCAACATCGAACTCATAGATTACAAGATGCCTGTGGTCACAATCAAAGTGGAATGCAGCAAAGGCACTTATATACGCTCTTTAGCACACGACTTAGGGCAAAAGCTGGGTTGCTACGCTAACTTAAGAAATTTAACACGTGTGCGATACGGCGATTTTTGCCTAGAAGGTGCGCTTAGTATTGCCCAATTTGAAGAAGCTGTTGATCAAGGCACATGGCAAGACCACTTGTATCCCATAGACAGCCCACTGCTGAATTTTAAAGCTGCCATAGTTGATAAGAACGGAGAATGGGCTATAAGTAACGGGCAATCGCTGCAGTTGGAGGAAAAACATCTGTCTTCAGATGAATACTGCCGCGCCTATAATCAAGAGGGACAACTCATAGCCATCCTAAAGTTCATCGCTGACCATAATCTATGGCATCCAGAAAAAGTCTTCCGTCTCTGTAATTTCTCTGACCCAGAACATGGCGAAAGCTTGACAGCCAATATATAATAAATATGATTTAGCTTTGACAAAAGGAGGTAATACATATGGTTCAGGCATATTGCTTGAAATGTCGGAAGAAGAGGGAAATAAAAAATCCGCAAAACGTTACTTTGAAAAACAAAAGGCCGGCGACGCGCGGGACTTGTCCCAACTGCGGAACCAAGGTATTCCGAATAGGCAAATAATCCTTATGTCCTGTTCTTAGCCGGAGCGCAAAGAATATTTCTTGACCTTCTCCATCAGAAACAGTGGGTTGTGGTCAAGAATCTGGTTGTAGTTCTGGTCACCGATCCCGGCTTGCTGGAGGACAGCCTTAACTGAATCAGGCGTTAGTAAGTCATCTTCACCATGGGCATCGGAATTTACCAGGAGTCTGGCTTTTGCTTTCTGACAGACGAGAGCAATATGAGGATTGGTGATAGAGTGACCCCGGCGGGCACTTAGCTCGATAAAGACGCCGTTCTGGGCTGCCAGTTCAGCTTCTTCCAGGGTTATGGCGCCAGGGTGAGCCAGGATATCAACATAAGGTGATCGGACCGCAGCAAGGTTGGTACCCTTGGCAACGGGTTCTTTTGGTGTCTCGCCGTGAACTACCACCAGCCAGGCGCCGAGTTCCTTAGCTTTCTGAGCTAGCTCGGAGATAGCCTCAGGAGGGAGATGTGTAAGCTCCACACTAGGGATAGCTAGAATATCCCAATATGACCTGGCTAAGGCGCAATCGTCGCTTACCTCTCTAATGACTCTGGCAAGAGAGCCAACACCGATATGGTCAGCAATAGCAATAGCGGCATAGCTGCCAATATAAGCGCGATGTATCAACTCTATTGGCGACAAAACGCCGTCACTGTGAAAAGTATGAGCATGAAAATCATAAATCATAAATCCAAAATACCACAACAACCTCACCTGATACAAGGGCAGCGGAAATAAGATACAAGGCAGGAATATGACAGACATAAGGCTACAAAAGATTTTAGTCACACTGGACGGTTCTGAGGTTGCTGAGAGCGTGCTCCCCTACATCAGAAGTCTGGCTCCGAGCTTCGGTTCCCATATCTATGCCATGGGCAGCGCTATGGGCAAAAAAGACCGGCGTGTCAATCGGCTCCTGGAAGACTACATCAATCGCATAGCTAGCAGTCTTCGCGAGGAAGGCCTCAAAGCCGACCCGGTAGTCCTTTATGGCAGTGCCGTAGACAAGATACTTGACCACGCTGACAAAAATAATATTGATTTGATTGTTATGGCTACTCATGGCCGTAGCGGTATCAGCCGATGGTGGATAGGAAGTGTAGCGGAGAAGGTAATCAGTGCTACAAAAACGCCGATGCTTCTCGTCCCGGCAAGGAAAGCAGATAAAATTAAGGCTGCAAGCAAACAAGCCATAAGCAAAATAGTCGTTCCTCTGGATGGCTCCGACACAGGTCAAGCAGCTCTGCCTTATGCTGAGATATTAGCCAGAGAACTGGGCGCTTCGATTAATTTAATCCAGATCATACCCTCACCCGGAACCATGGATCCCAGTATGCCCGGAGGCTCGTACTGGATAAAATTTGTGGAAGCTGTAAGCGACACTGCCAAGTACTATCTCGCCGGTATAGCTGAAAAATTATCCAATCAAGGAATCCGGATAACATATGAAGTAATCACCGGTGACCCTGCTTATAAAATAGTGAAATATGCAGAACAGGCGAATGCCAGTTTGATAGCGATGTCAACACACGGAAGGACTGGGATTGCCCGATGGGTACTAGGCAGTGTCACCGATAAAGTATTGCACGGCGCTAAAGTACCTGTCTTGATAATCAGGCCGCCAAAGATGGTTATTTCTGAGCCTAAGAGTTAAAATATAAGGCGGTTAACATCAACACCAGAAAGAAGGAGAGAACAAGTCATGGGTAAAATCAACGTAGCTATCGTAGGAGCCGGTAATTGTGCTTCCTCCCTGGTTCAGGGCGTGCATTATTATCGAAAGGCAAAAGACAACGAATTCGTGCCAGGGCTTATGCATGTCAATCTCGGGGGTTATCATATAAGCGACATCAAATTCGTAGCCGCTTTTGATATCGATAAGAATAAAGTTGGTAAAGATTTGGCGGAAGCTATATTTACCACCCCAAACAATACCTTCAAATTTTGTGATGTACCCACCACCGGAGTAAAAGTAGCTCGCGGTATGACCCATGATGGGCTGGGGAAATATTTATCCCAAATCATCACTAAGGCGCCGGGGCCAACTGCGAACATCGTCAATATCCTCAAAGAAACAAAAACCGATGTTGTGATTAACTATTTGCCCGTTGGCAGCGAAGAGGCAACAAAATGGTACGTAGAGCAGGTACTAGCGGCTGGCTGCGGCTTAGTCAACTGCATCCCGGTCTTTATCGCCCGCGAGCCATACTGGTACAACCGGTTTTTCGAGTCCGGATTGCCTGTCATCGGCGATGACATCAAATCCCAGGTTGGCGCCACCATTACCCACCGTATACTAACCAGGCTGTTCCGCGACCGCGGGGTCAAGTTAGAGAAAACCTACCAGCTTAACTTCGGTGGCAACACAGACTTCTACAACATGCTAGAACGAGAGCGGCTGGAATCAAAGAAGATTTCCAAAACTAATGCCGTCACCTCTCAGTTAGATTATAACCTGAGTCCGGACGATATCCACGTTGGCCCCAGCGACTATGTTCCCTGGCTCGCCGACCGCAAATTCTGCCACATCAGGATGGAGGGGCGTACCTTCGGAGACGTCCCCCTCAATCTGGAATGTAAACTGGAGGTATGGGACAGCCCTAACTCAGCCGGTGTAGTCATTGATGCCGTAAGGTGCTGCAAGCTGGCGTTAGATAGAGGACTGGCTGGAACCATGGTAGCCTCCAGCTCCTACTTTATGAAATCACCGCCTATCCAGTACTCCGATGATGAAGCTCATAGGCGGGTGGAAGAGTTCATCGAGGGGCAAGAGCAACAAAGCCCGATATGCCTCCCCGATGTAACCAGAGAGAAGAACGAGTAAGTCTAATGCTGAGTTGCGCCATAACCTCTCTCTCTTGTAAATGGGAATCGAGAGGGATTTAAACCATCATGAAGATAGGATTAGTCACCTCATATAATTACTCCTTCCCAGGCGGAGTGGTAAAACATATATCATACCTGGCACACTATTTCACCCGATGGGGGCATAAGGTCAAAATCATAGCTCCCTGCTTGGAGAAGGGAACACACTATTTTGGAGAAGAAGTTACCCCCGTGGGCAGGCCGCTACCGGTGCCTTTCGGTGGCTCCGTAGCCCGCATCCCCCTGTCCCCCTGGCTGCCAGCTCAGATACACAAGATACTCAACCAGGAAAAGTTCGATGTCATCCACCTCCATGAACCTTTTACACCCATGCTCTGCGTGAGCATGCTGCTGCTATCAAATTGCGTAAATGTCGGTACCTTTCACGCCTGCTATAATAAGCCCAGGACATATTGGATATTCAAGCCACTTCTCACCAGATGGGTGCCAAGGCTGCACGGAAAGATAGCGGTTTCCCAGGCGGCGCTGGATTATGCCAGCCACCACTTGCCCGGCGACTATCGTATCATCCCCAACGGCATAGATATCGAGCGCTTCTCCGCAAACGGTTCTAAGCCGAAGTATTTGGCCGATGATAAAATGAACATCCTGTTCGTGGGTAGACTAGAGAAACGCAAAGGCCTCAGCTACCTCATCAGCGCTTGTGCCAAGGTCAAACAGAGCTTCCCATACTTCCGCCTCACTGTAGTGGGACCTGGTACCCGGCTGCGCGGCGGCTACGAGGAGCAAGTCAAAGACCTGGGCCTATATGAGAATGTAGTCTTCACCGACTTCGTTCCCGACGAAGAGCTACCGGAGTACTACCGCAGCGCCGATATCTTCTGTTCCCCGGCCACCGGTGGCGAGAGCTTCGGAATTGTGTTGCTCGAGGCTATGGCAAGCGGCAAACCTGTGGTCGCCAGCAACATTGGAGGCTATGCCAGTGTTCTGGCACATGGTGAGGATGGACTGCTGGTGCCCCCCAAAGATGATGATGCACTGGCACAATCTTTGTTAACCCTGATAAAAGACGAGTCGCTACGGAACGCAATGGGCAGCAAGGGGAGAATAGAAGCCGAGAAATATAGCTGGGAGAACGTTGCCCGGCAAGTAATGGACTTCTATGAAGATTTGCTGAGCCAGCACCGCGAGGACAAACACTATGAATAGCCTCGCTGAGCTCCGGAAAAACGCCGCTCGTCAGATTACCAGCCCCATAGTACAAGTGATAAGAAAAAGCAAGGTGACCCCTGATAGCTTAACCTGGATTGGCTTATTGATAAACATCGCTGCCGGGGCAATCATCGCCTACAATCACCTCATAATCGGCGGCGTGCTGGTTCTGGTATCAGGCTTATTCGACATACTTGATGGAGCTTTAGCCAGATCAACCAATAAAACCACCCGCTTCGGCGCGCTGCTGGATTCCACCTTTGACCGTCTCTCAGAAGCTGCTATTTTTGTCGGCCTCTTAATTCTATATCTAGGCAAAGGGGAAGTCCTGATGCCCACGTTGGTCTCACTGGCTATGGTTGGCTCCTTTGTCACCAGCTATGTGCGAGCTAGAGCTGAAGGGCTAGGACTTGATTGCCAGACAGGTTTGTTTACCAGGGCAGAGAGAGTTATAATATTGGTCTTGGGGCTGATGTTTAACCCGATTCTGGTCATAGTCATGGCAATCCTGGTAGCGCTTTCCTTCGTCACTGTGGGTCAACGAATGGCCTACGTTTGGGCTGAGACGAAAACAGGGAAATGTTAAAAAATGGGGGTAAAAAGCAATGAGCGACAAGACATTTGAATGGAGCCTAACAGCACTGTTCATACTTTGTATTCTCTGGATGATTGCCGGCAGCATCTTCACGGTGGTGGGCATCTTCTGGTCAATTGTCACAGGCCTCATAGTGCTAATCGTTGGCGGTGGCGTCCTGCTCCACTTCTGGGGCAAGGGCTATATGTCCCGCACCTAAAGATAAGGCTTCAGGTATTTCTCATCCCGATCTGGATACTAAGATAATGTCGGTAATAGCGGTTATTGGCGCCCAATGGGGGGACGAGGGCAAGGGCAAAATAGTCGATCTCCTCGCCAAGACGGTAGAAACGGTAGTGCGTTTCTCCGGCGGTGATAATGCTGGGCATACTATCCTCAACTCCTACGGCGAGTTCAAGCTTCATCTTGTTCCCTCCGGTATATTTCACCCCAAAGTAGCCTGCATCATTGGCAACGGCGTTGTAATCAATCCTGCAGTGCTACTGGAGGAAGTCGACCATGTCCGCAAGTATGGCGTTGATACCAGCAATTTGTTCATCAGTGACCGTGCCCACGTGATAATGCCTTATCATATCATTCTGGATAAGCTAGAGGAGGGAAAGCGCGGCAAAGGAGCTATAGGTACCACCGGCAAGGGTATAGGCCCTGCCTTTGCCGATAAAATAGCCCGTCTGGGCATCAGGACATGCGATCTGCTGAATAAAGAACAATTCCGGGCGCGTCTTAGCTCACTCCTTGAGTTCAAGAACGACATCCTCACCAAAATATACAATGCCCCGCCGTTGTCGCTGGAGTCAATTTACCAGCAATACTGCCAGTACAGCGAAAGGCTGGCACCCTTCATCAAAGACACCACCTATATGCTCAACAAGATGGTATTACAAAATGTGCCTATATTATTGGAGGGTGCCCAGGGCACTATGCTCGACCCCGACTTTGGCACCTATCCCTATGTTACCTCGTCTTCACCGATGGCGGCAGGCAGTGCGCTGGGCTCCGGCATAAGCCCTAAAGCCATTAAACATATCGTGGGCGTTTTCAAAGCCTACACCACGCGGGTAGGCGGCGGTCCCATGCCTACTGAGCTAAAAGACGAAGTAGGCAATCTCATCAGGGAAGTAGCTCATGAGTACGGCGCTACTACAGGTAGGCCACGGCGCTGTGGCTGGCTTGATGCTGTAGCAGGTCGCTATAGCGTCCAGATAAACGGCCTCACCAGCATAGCTCTAACCCGCATGGATGTACTGGATACCTTCAGTTCGATCAAGATATGCACAAGCTATAAACTGGATGGGCAAACCTTAGACCGCTTTCCTAGTGACCTGGCTATACTCGAAAAATGCCAGCCCATATACGAAGAACTGCCCGGCTGGCAAAAGCCCATAGGCACTATCCGCAGCCGCAAACAGCTACCGGCACAGGCACGCAACTACATCTCACGAATCGAAGACCTCCTCGGCTGCCCTGTCAGTATCATCTCCGTCGGTGCCGAACGCGAACGTGCCATCATAGCCAAACGGCTGGTAGTATAGTTCTATCCAGATAAGCTAAAGAGAAATGTCGTATCTATTGGACGCCATCTACTCTCAACGTCATAATATTGACATGGTTAATTTAAATTTCACGTTTCCCTCATTCAAATTAACCCACTACCGCCAGCATGGAAAAATGTTTTCGAAGAGACTCTTATAAGGGATTTTTATTGGGTAGAAAAATAAAAGCAAACGAGAAAACACGGCTTAGGTCTCACGCTACCAGCAGGTCTATCTTGTAGTTTTTCAGCGTCTGCTCAATAGAGCGAGGCTTGAATCCTAAAAGCGGAGGTGTTAGCTCTAAAGGGGTCGGTATATTATGAAGCAGGGAGAGTGTCAGTAGAAAATCTCGGGAAAATGTCGAGTCTTCGACGTGCTCCCCCATATATACAATCACCTCAAAACAGATGGGGCCGCTATTTATTTTCCCTCAACTACAAGTATACCTTTTAGCTCAAAAAGGAGGTGACTTTGCAAGACAAACTACGAGAGTTTCAACCTATATTTTATCCAAAATCCGTTGCTGTAGTTGGTACCTCTAGGGATGAGCGTAGGGGAGGCACGCAGTTTATGAAGGCTCTGCTCAAAGCCGGTTATGGAGGTAATATCTACCCGATAAACCCCAATGCAGATGAGATTGGTGGACTCAAAGCTTTTCCCAGCATAAGTTCTATCCCTGACGAGGTAGACTATGTGATTGTTGCTGTCCCTAAACATCTTGTCTTAGGGGTGCTTGATGACTGTATTACGAAGAGGGTAAAGACAGTCCATATCTTCACCGCCGGGTTCAGGGAAATAGGGGAGGATGAATGGGCTCTGGTCGAGAAGGAAATAACGAAAAAGGCACATCAGGGTGGTTTTAGGATTATTGGACCAAATTGTATTGGCATTTGTAGTCCCTGGATAAATATCCCGCTAGGACCTGGGGATTGGACATTACCCGAGGCTGGTTCAGTTGGTATAGTTTGCCAGAGTGGTGGGCTCGCAAGGGAGATACTAGAGACCGGGATAGCCCGGAAGATTAAGTTTTCTAATATGGTCAGTTTTGGCAATGCCTGTGACCTGGAAAGTATAGACTTCCTAGAATATCTAGCGGTGGACCCCAAGACAAAGGTTATAGGTGCCTACTTGGAGAACGTGAATGATGGGGAACGTTTCTTGAAAATTGCCCAAGAAATCACGGCGACTAAACCATTTGTTGTATGGAAGGGTGGCAGAACACAGGCCGGGGCGCGAGTAGCAGCATCCCATACAGGCGCGCTAGCCGCCTCTGACATAATTTGGAATTCAGTGCTAAGACAAGTGAATGCGGTTAAAGTAGAAGATATCGATGAAATGTCTGACTATATCCTCGCGTTCCAAGACCTTCCTGAACTTTTGAGGGGAGATATTGCCCTGATCACAGGACTGGCTGATGGTGGCGGTGGTGACAGCGTTGTTTCTACTGATATATGCACAGCATTAGGGCTTCAAATCCCTGCGCTCTTGGACAAGACTGTGGAAGGTTTAAAATCAATTGAAGGCATCGTGACTAACATCCTTAGCAACCCGGTAGACCTGAATTTGGGAGCAGCTGACAAAGAAGTGGTGTGGAAAGCAATGGACCTTATCACCAATGACCCTAACGTTGCTATAATTATCGTTCAAGAGCATATGGCGTCTGTTCTTACCTACCGAACTAGGGAAGCAGCTCAGGAAATGAACGAAATTTTTCTAGAGTTTGCACGAAGGCGAGATAAGCCGATCATTCTAGTCCTTAAACCAGGTTTGGCTGAGTCAATGCGAGCCGAAACCGAAGAAACTTTCCGCCAAGCCGGGATACCTGTTTTCCCAAGTTTAATGCGGGCAGCCAAGGCGGTGGCAGCACTGATTCGATTCTATAGTTCCCACAAAGCCAGGCATGGGTAATAGATGCAAATAGAGCTTGTCCCTGACATTACCCACTGCGTGGAGACCATGGCCAGAAAAGAGTATCAAAACCTAGCAAGAAGCTATCTGCAGGAGGGTAAAGACGATGCCGGGTTCCAGGAGAAGATAGAGCTGCTGCGCAGCTTTCTAGAGACGGCCGACTTCAGGAAACTACGCAGAGAGAGTGAAGCGTATTTAGTGAAAGGAGAAAGGGTCAAATTCACCCTGTACCGAGAGGGTAACGAGACCAAATGCAGGTTAACCATTGACTAGCGACTGATCACCTGCCCCGTTTCTGGTAGTCGGGGCACCAGACAGCGTTGGGACGTTCGGGGCGGTGGCAGGCGCTGCGCCAGTCCCATCTGCAGCTATCGCAGAGTATAGTATTCATACCTAGCCAGCTCTTGATGCTGAGCTTAAAGTTATCCAGCCAGCTCGGCTTATGTTTTTTACTCATACTCAAAAGTCTATCGTAAGTTATAAGCGAGTGTCAAAGAGAACTACGGCAAAGTGATGGTAGTGCCGGCGTTGTTCAGGAAGAACCCCTTCGGAAACTCGGCAGCCAGCCGCGCTGATGCTTGGAATCCGGTACAATGCGAAACGCCCAGTTTCTGAATTCCTATTTCCAGGAGGTCTTCCATCGTCCGCCTAAGCTGGTCTTCGGAGGCATGGAAGAGATGGGTGCCACCAATAACGGCGTATACCACGTTGCCAGTTATCTTCTGCGCCTGATGCAGAGTGTTGACTATGCCGCGATGAGCGCAGCCTAGGATGACTACCAGGCCGAATTCTGTGTTGATCACCAGCGCTAGGTCGTCTGCCATCTCATCTTGCGCTAGCACACCGTCTTTCTTAACGAAAAGATTGCCATCAATAGTCTCATACCCGGAAGACATTGAGATTTCTCCTGTTGTGACCATATGCTCATTGATGAAGACCGGCTCACGGCTCAAATTAAAGCTGGCTCCAATGCTTTCGAGCTCTTCCCGTGCGAAGGGCAGCCCAATGAATTGATATGACTTTTCGCCACGCTGGGCATACTTAGCCTGCCAGATGTCAGGGTGAGCTATGATCTCCACCTGACTCTTCATCCTGCGCAGGACTTCGCGAAGACCGCCCGTGTGGTCGTAATGACCGTGGCTCAGGACAATCTTGTCGACCTTACTCAGATTGATGCCAAGGCTATCGGCGTTGTAGGCAGTGGAAAAGCCTCTTCCAGCATCAAGTAAGACAGTGGCCCCGTCCATCTCTACTAGGATACTCAGCCCCCATTCACCAAACAAGTCACCTAGGCAAGCGGTATTTTCACCTAACGTCGTTATACGAAGAGCCATTCTCTTTGTTCCTCCTCTTGTTTAATGAATAAGTTTGACCGCCAGCATGATTGCGATGCTGACCAAGAAAACGGCAAAGTCCTCCAATTCTTACGGTATCTCGTGTAAGGCTACCACCGTGGTGGTGAGACAATGCCCAAGGTGTACTGGCTGCAATAACTAAGCCGTCAATGAAATTGTACATACCGTCGCTGATTAGAGTCAGATAAGAAAAAAGGGGGGAATGCCAACGAAAGCAATAAAACTGATAATTACGTAGCAGCTAATATCTGGCGTAAGACCATATAATTAACCCCCAAGGTTATTCCTGAACGATACCCCCCTCATCTCGGCTCGCATTAGCTCTTGAAACTCTCCCCAAGCTAAAGTCATTTCATCGTATCCTAATCCGCTTTCTCTACTAAGGCACTCCCATCCTTGTAGGTCTCTACCTTCCTGGTGGGTAATTCTTTTTTGAACCGGTCAATGATATACCGGCATGCGGCAAAGCCCTCACGGCGGTGAGATGAGGCTACGGCAACAACCAAGTTAATTTCGCCCACCATCAGTTTGCCTATCCTGTGGGTCACGACGATGTTTTCTACCTGCCATTTCCGTTTGGCTTCGGTGGCGATCTCCTGCAGCATTAATTCGGCGTTTCCTCTGGCGTCCTGGTACTCCACTGAAAGGACTGGCTTACCATGAGAGCGATCACGAATCAGCCCGACATATGTGACTACACATCCACAGCCATCACTTTTGACTCTTGCGATTACCTCATTTGGAGAAATCGCCTTTTCGGTGACTTCAATCATGTTAGACCCTTTCAAAGAGCACTATGGTTGACACGAACTGGCTAAGGCTTGGGCACCTTGGCTGTTTACGGTTTCCAGACCTGCCAGACTTTGCCTACCAGTGATGGGCCCGGTTTTAAAGTAATCTGCCCGGGCTGCCAGCCTGAAGGTGTTACCTCCCCGGTAGCACGTACATGCTGAAAAGCCTTTACTTGCCGTACCAATTCCTCGGGGTTCCGTCCTACCTCCGGCGTCAGCACTTCCATCGCTCGGATAATAAAATCGGGGTCAATAATGAACCGACCGCGTATGTCTACGCCTGCCGCTTCATCGTATACACCATACACACTACCGATTTTACCTCCGCCATCTGAAAGCATTGGGAATGGAACACCGCCATCTACCATTTTGGATAGTTCCTGCTCCTGCGACATCATGTGTACAAAACGGCTATCAGTACTTATCGCAAGAAACTCTACTCCTAGAGCTTTGAACTCATTGTAACGGGCAGCGACCGCTGCCAGCTCAGTGGGTCAGACAAAGGTGAAGTCCCCCGGATAGAAGCAGAGGACAATCCATTTCCCCCTGTATGCCGATAGTTTGATGGGGAGAAAACCCTTGCCGGCAACGAAGGCGTTTGCCTCGAAGTCGGGTGCTTCCTGACCTACACGTGCAGACATCTCTTTCACCTCCGATGATACCATTGTCTTCTTTTCCTGCGTGCCCAATTGTGGGATTATTGGCCCGCGCGCTGGTTTGACGCAACTGTCTTTAGCTTCTGGCATTTATACCTCCTTTCTGTTAATTTATTTAGCTCACTTCATGTCGACTTGTAGTGCCTCAGTAAGATTGTGCGCAAATGTATTATATGCCACGGAATCATAACGCTCAATGTTACCTTCGTCGCAGAGCTTGGCTAGATCAGGGTCTATGGGCAACTGCCCTAAGAGTGGAGCCTCGGCAGCACGTGCCATCTCTTCTCCATTGCTTCTACCGAAGAGCTCAATCTTCTTGTCTATCTCAGGCACATACAGGTAGCTCATATTTTCCACCACGCCCAGTATCCGCTTGCCCATCTGCTGGCACATCTTCACTGCCTTCTTGACGATCATCGCCGTCAGGTCTTGGGGGGTAAAAACAATGACCACTCCCGATATGGGAAGCGTCTGCATAACGGTTAGCGGTGCATCGGCTGTGCCCGGCGGCAGGTCTACGATGAGATAATCCAGTGTACCCCATACCACCTCCTCCCAGAACTGAGTTATCGCCTTCCCGATAAGCGGGCCTCTCCATATCACTGCCTCTTCCTCACTGGGCAGGAGAAGGTTGATAGACATTATCTCTATGCCTGATTTGGAGGTTACCGGCAGCAGCCCGCTTTCACTACCTCCGGGGCGCTCGGTTATACCAAACATCTTGGGAATGCTGGGGCCGGTGATATCGGCATCGAGGATACCCGCCTCGTAACCTTGACGGTTTAGCGCTACTGCGGTAAGACTGGCGACCAGAGATTTCCCTACACCACCCTTACCGCTCATGATGGCGATGACATGGCGTATGGAGTTCAGTTCCATCGGTGTGCCTTCGACGAAGCTGGTATTTACTTCCTTCACGCCATCCAGCCCGCTGAGAGCCTCTTTGATTTTCCCCCCGAGCCACTCTTGGACAGCCGGCGCCAGAGCCGTCGAGGCAAGGGCGATATCCACCTTCCCATCAATAACATTGACATTTCGGACCAAATTCATCTTCACCAGGCTGCGCATAGTCTGCGGAACCAGAATAGCCTCCAGCTTCTCCATTATCTGTTCTTGTGTTGGCATAAAATCTCTTCTCCTATATTTTTGTTTTCTTCAATGATCGCACACGTTATCGCCGATAGCTAGTGTGCCGTTAATATGGCTGAGCACTGCATTCTCAGGGTCGCTTTCCATGGCCCCAAGTACCACGCTGATGCCATTTTGATGAAAAATATCCTGCGCCCGAGGGCCCATCCCGCCGGCGATAACCACCGAAACGCCCTTTTCAGCCAACCATCTAGGTAAAAGACCAGGCTCATGTTCCGGTGAAGCGATGAGCTCTTTTTTAATAATCTCTTTCTTCTGTTCCTCAACATCAAACAGGGCGAATTGCTCGCAGTGCCCAAAATGTGGAGACATGATGCCTCCACTCACCGGTATTGCGTACTTCATTTAACACCTCCAATTTATCTATTCGACTTTTAGCCCGTATTTGGTGGTACTCGTTTCTAGATTTATTTTTACGGTTACTTTTTTCCCCTCTGCAAGGTATTTCTCTGCTTCATCACGTAACTTTTTTGATTCAGGTGACTTCAGAAATGCTGCCAGCATTTCAAATCTTTGCTCCAGTTTCTCATTGTCACCCTTACCTCTGAGAAGCTCAAGGAGGCAGTTGTTGAGCTCGTGCTCAGCCAGACACTTGACTGGTTGAATATTCTGGCTTCAAGTTAATGGAATCCATATGTGCAACACCTTTCTTATACTAGTATCGCTGGCCTTGTTCATTACACTTCAAATCGCAAAGCGGCATATTTGTCTTCTCACCTAGACAAATATTTTGATATTGTCTGCCACAGTGCTTCTAGCTGGTGGGAAATACCGTTGTGGCAGTATTCTACAACTGGCACGCCATGTATCATGGCTTCAGTCACAGCTTCGTCATAGGGAATCCGGACAGGCACTTCTACACCTTGCTTCATACAGTAGCTCTCAATCTGTTTGGAGTTGTCCTCGTTAACATCATATTTGTTGATGCATACCAATGCCGGCACGTTGAAATGACAACAAACTCCAAGCACCCGTTCAAGGTCATGTATCCCTGATATTGTGGGCTCGGTTACCAACAATGCCAGACTGGCACCTGAAAGGGAGGAGATGACCGGACAGCCGATTCCCGGCGGTCCATCGCTGATAATATACGACAAACCATGCTCCTCCGCTAGCTCTTTTGCCTTTTGCCGGACAAGCGCCACCAGTTTCCCCGAATTTTCCTGTGCGATGCCTAAGCGGGCGTGGACCAGAGGCCCATATTTAGTATCTGAGATGAACCAGTGCCCAGCCATGTTATCCTTCATAGAAATGGCAGCAGCCGGGCAGATCCTGACACAGAAACCACAGCCCTCGCACGATGTAGGCACAACTTTGAAGCACTTTATAGCGTCGAAGCGGCATTGTTCCTGGCACAGGCCACACTGCGTGCATAAGGACTCATCAATGTGGGCGGTCTGGCCGCTACAGAACTCGTGTTCCTGCCTATCGGTTGGTTGCAAAATAAGGTAAAGGTCAGCAGCGTCGACATCGCAGTCCGCCAGCGCTTTATTGTCCGCCAGCGCCGCTAATGAGCCCACTATGCTTGTTTTCCCTGTGCCACCTTTACCGCTGAGGACAACTATCTCTTTCACCAGCTAGCTCCTTTATCTTAGCAAACACCTTGTAAAATTCACTCTTCCACCGCGGCATGCCTTGCGCCAGAGTAACACCTCCCGAGTACAACCTGGCAACCTCTATATCCAGTGGGATATTGAGCAAAACGGGTATGCGCTGTTGTCTACAGTAGTCTTCAATAATATCCATCCCCATGCCAGAACGATTGATAATGATACCACGGGGAATGCCCAACTCGATAGTTGTCTCAACCGCTAATATCAGGTCATTTAAACCAAAAGGAGTTGGCTCAGTGACCAGTAAGCAGAAGTCAGTATCTTTAATCGATTCCACTACTGGACAGGATGTGCCGGGTGAGACATCGACTATTACAGTCTTATGGCGGTTAATTCTTTCCTTGACCTTTCTTATGACCGGCGTAGCCATAGATTCGCCCACCGTCAGTTTACCCTGAACAAATTCGATTTTGCCGGCATACCCCGACTCAACAACACCTACTTCTCTGCCCTCTTCATAGATAGCATGCTCCGGGCAAAGGTAGCTGCAAGCCCCACAACCATGGCAAAGCTGGTCAAACACCATTACATGCTTGGCCAGAACTGCGATAGCTTTATAGGCGCATACCCTAGCACATTCACCGCAATAGGTGCACTTTGAAGCATCGACCTTGGGCACAGGGATACAAACTGCCTCCTTATTGGTAATGCTAGGCTTTAAGAATAGATGGTCGTTCGGCTCCTCCACGTCGCAATCAAGGAGTTGCACCTCTTCCGTATCCTGTAAAGAGAAGGCGAGGCTGGTAGCAACGAGGGTCTTACCAGTTCCTCCTTTACCACTGGCAATGGATACTATCATTTTATCCCTTTACCATCTTAACGCCGCACTTTGGGCAACTGATTGTGTAGCAAGGTATTCCAGCCTGATGAGTCATCCTGGCATTGCAGCTGGGACAGACGCATTCCCCGGCGGGGCCAGAACCTGGCTGATTGCCCCTCATCCTGCCACCTCCACCCATGCCCCTGCCCAAACCTCTGCCACGACCTGCGCCACCACCCCTAGGCGGTCCTGTCATATCTCCTCCTGGCATGATTAAACCTCCTTATGTATTGATTTCTGTGCTTGGGTTATATTTAGCTCTGTCCGGAGTGCGGTGCCACGTTCGGCTGGGCACTAGCCTTGTATTTGCCCTCTTTGAAGGACTGCACCGCATCCCTTACTTTGCCCGTTACGCCCGTAAATACCTGAATACTAGCAGAAGATAACACCTGATGGGCATTAGGACCGCAGTTGCCGGTTAGCACGGCCTGCGCTCCTTTTGAAGCAACCAGCTGTCCTGTGGCAATGCCTACTCCACCAGCCCCGGCTCCGGCAGAGTTCTCTATTGCTTCGAACTCCATCGTGGCGGGGTCAACGCTGATGATGTATTTACATCTTCCAAATCTCGGGTCGACTTCTGAGTCCAGGTTGACTCCGCTGGAAGTGATAGCTAATTTTATAACAGTTGCCCTCCCTTACAATAGGATATTTTGTTCCTGCGCCAAAATGATTGGCAGGTTATTCTTTCTTTTCCAGTTGGTTGATCATCGATTCTACGCGATCAAGCTCCCTCTTCAAGGCAGTGGCTTCATTCTTCAACACAGCAAGATCGTCCTCTGCACTGACTTGAGTAACTGGAGCCGCCCAGTACGGTATGCCAGAGAAGAACCCCCATCGTGTATGGCCTCTCCACCCGCGATACCCTACTCCCCGACCGCCTGCTGGACTTGCGCAGAATCCCCCGGGCCGGTACCATCGAATCCTGGCATTTTTATGCCCTCCTTTCCAACTTATTGTTAAGACCGCTAATCGACCAGTTCATCGGTTTCATCTTCCACCACACCACCTGCCCCTGCCATTGCCACCCCTCCATCCTACTGCAGTTGACACTATCAGCATGGCAGTCGTACCGCATATGGGGCAAGGCTGAGCAGCTTCCGCTTGTTCCTTAGCCAGGGGTACATCCCACTCATGGCTATTTCGGCACCTGTATCGGATAGCCGCCATCTCAAAGTTTCCTCCCTCAATCCTTATCGCCTTCCCCTCAAGTAAGGCCTCGGCGATCTTCTTCCGAGCAGATTCCAGCACCCTCTGAAAAGTGGGACGTGAGATATTCATCCGCTCGGCGCACTGTTCCTGATCCAAATCTTCCAGGTCTTTCAACCGTATCGCCTCTGCCTCTTCTACAGGAAGACATATCTCGTTCAGCATCCGCATGGGGATACCCGCCGGCTTAAAGTAGGTAACTCCGGGCATGAAAGCTACTCTGCGACATTTTACTGGCCTTGACATAATTATACGATAGTTATGAGCATATGCTTATAACTATCGTAACACCATTTTCCCCTGTAGTCAAATTCTGCTGCACGCTCAAATCAGTCTGTACATACTGGCAAAGGCGATATAGAAGTATTATTTGATGACTTAAAAAGTATAGGAAACCAGCAGTATCCAGCTATGAACCAGATCATAGCTGGAAAAATTTGGGCAAAGGGACTAAACTACACAATGCGAGGAACAATAATATAATAGAGAAGAGGTCATTCTTCTGGTGGAAGAAGCTCCGGAAGGTGGCTATCTGTTAAAGATGTTGGGACATCTAGAGTGAATCACTGAAACTAGCCACTGGGAGTTAGGGAGGTCTGACAAGCTACCAGGCTCTCCTAACATCTTCTGCCCAGTCATAAGGTTGCAATCCAATTGTAAGGCAGTTTAGGAACTACTAAAATTGTAGGCTCAAAAAAAATTAAAGGAGGAAAAGGACAATGCCTGATTTGAGTGCCCTTAAAACAATTAGCGAGGAATACAAAAAATATCTAGGATTTGAAGGGTCTCCTGTAGCTGTGAAGCTGCTTACAAGCACCGAGGAGCTCGAAGCGATAGAGTATCAACGCAGACCTATCAGAAAGTTGAATAAGAATCGGGCAATTTGCCAAATCATGGCACAAGCTAGGTTCTACGGCAGGATTCTCGGTGCTGAAGAAAAATATCTTAATCTGTGCCGGATGGGTGCTGATACATACGGTTTCGAAGTTGATGATTATGCGCATGTATATACTGGCAAGTACTTTACCACTGAAGAGGCTGCCAGAAAGGCAATAGAGGACCTGCCGAAGCTGGAACGTGGCAAATACCATGCTATGGTAGTGGCACCTCTGGAGAGTGCTCCTATTGAACCCGATGTAGTCGTATTCTATGGTAATGCAACTCAGATAGTGAAATTAATAAATGCCTATGTATACAATAAGGGTGAAAGGTTAAGTTTCAGTTCCGGTGGAGATGCAAGTGTATGCTGTGATCCGGTGGTAGTCCCAATGCAAACTGGCAAGCCAAGCCTGGGGATACCATGCAATGGTGGCAGGATACTTAGCATACCAAACGAGACAGACATAGTGTTCGGCATCCCATTTGCGAGCTTGGTGGAGATCTTAGATGGAATCAAATTTATCTTTACCCGAGGGGGGGTTCGATATCCAACTGCCTGGCAACACATAGACTGGGAGCTACAACCTCCAATTCTATATTTTCTACGGCCAGAATTGGCACCCAAAAAGGAGTAGGATTATACATAGGACTGTTGAGAGATGATAGGGAGATGAACTCCTGGAACTAGGGTGTTGAGGTTAGGGAGGTTTGGCAAGGTGATACCCCTATTTAATGTCACCGTCTCAATCATGGTGACAAAATCAGAGAACATTAACGAATCTCAAAAAACCTTGACAGCTTTTTTGGGGGGGTGATATACTATATACCAAGCTTTCGGGAAAGCTAAATTATTGCGTCGCGATAATTAGTTGAAGCCGCCTGTATCTCGTTTGGTTGTAGCAGAGAGCAGGTGATTTTTTGTGGTTAAGGGGTAGTTAAGGGCAAAGGTTGTTATTCTGAAAAGTTGCTGAAAGGTTGAATATTAAATGCTAATAGTTGCCTGCATAAAACAGGTGCCAGATACTACTCAGGTCAAAATTGACCCCGTCACGGGTACGCTTATCAGGGAAGGCGTGCCTTTTATTATGAACCCATTCGATACCCATGCTTTGGAGGAAAGCCTCAGGCTCAAAGATAAATATGGCCTCCGCGTGGCTGTAATCTCAATGGGGCCGCCTAATACTGAGGTTACCTTGCGAAAGGCGCTGGCCGTGGGAGCAGATGAGGCCATATTGCTCAGCGACCGTGCTTTTGGTGGTGCTGACACGCTAGCTACCAGTAAAGTCCTGGCTGAAGCTATCGTAGGGCTTGCCCAGAAGGAAGAGGTAGCCCTGGTAATCTGCGGCAAGCAGACTATAGATGGCGATACGGCACAGGTAGGGCCAGGCATTGCTACCCGTCTGGGCTACTCGCAATTAACTCTGGTTGACCATATCGATAGCCTTGACCTCAATGCCAGGAAAATCAGGTGCCGGCGTAAGCTGGAAGGGTGGCACGAAGTAGTTGAGGCATCATTTCCGGCTATGATTTCAGTATTGAGGGAGATCAACCACCCTCGTTATCCCACAGTGCCCATGAGGCTAATAGCGCAGGATGCACCTGTGACCCTATGGGATAACAACGTGATGCAATTAGATAAAGCGACTATCGGGCTGAATGGTTCTGCCACCCAGGTGCGCAGAATCTTTTCTCCGGAGCGTACCCAGGGTGAGATACTGGGTGAGGGAATAAATGACCCCGGTAAGGTTGCTCAACTGTTAATTGGTAAGTTAGTGGAAAAAGACCTCCTTTTTATCTGAGTATTATAGATAAGGCAACTTGATATGGCAGATGAGAAAAAAGTAAAGAAACCCCGTGGCATAGTTAGGCTTATCCCGGGCAAATGCATCGCCTGCGGTGCTCGTTGTCAGACATCATGTGCTAAAGATGCCGTAGAGATGAATGACAAGGGTGAGCCGGTCATCGATATAAGTAAGTGCATCGGCTGCCGTAAATGTATCAAGGTTTGCCCTGTCGAAGCATTGGAGATTTACTTTACTCCTGAGGAACAGAAGGTCCTTGCCGAATTGGCAACTCAAGCAGGTGCCGCAGCAGCCCCGGCGGAAGCCGAAGAAGAGGAGGAATCCTTGGATCTGGCCAAGCTGGGAGAATACAGAGGCGTTTGGGTCTTCGTGGAGCACACCGAGGGTAAGCCAGCGGAAGTTTCATGGGAGCTGCTGGGCGTTGGCGGTGACCTGGCTAAGACGCGGGGCGTTGAGCTGTGCTCCGTTGTTATCGGTGACAAGGTTGAGCATCTATGTCAGGAGGCATTTACCTACGGCGCTTCTAAGGTTTATCTCATGGATGACCCCGTGTTTCACTATTATCGCACTGAGTCTTATTACAAGGCCGTTTGTCATCTTATAGAAAAGTACAAGCCTGAGATTTTCCTGGTTGGCGCCACTGGTTTGGGTAGGGATTTAGCTGGTGCCGTAGCTACCAATCTGGCGACTGGTCTGACTGCCGACTGTACCGGTTTAGCAATTGATGAGAGGGGCTTCTTGTTGCAGACACGCCCGGCTTTTGGCGGAAATATCATGGCTACGATTTTAACCGAACGTACCCGACCCCAAATGTCTACGGTTCGACCACACGTGATGACTATGCCGGACAAAAACGTTGCGCGTAAAGGGGAAATTGTCCGAGAATCTGCACCGTTCAAAGAGCAAGATTTCACTACCAAGGTTTTGGAGATAATCCGCGACTCTAGGGTAGATGATGTAGATGTAGCTGCGGCGGATATTATTGTCTCCGGTGGACGGGGCATGGCAGGAAAAGAAAATTTCCAGATACTACAAGAGTTAGCCGATGAGCTTAGTGGAGTGGTGGCCTGTTCCCGCGCCGTGGTAGAAGCTGGCTGGATGCCTGTGGAGCGCCAGGTAGGACAAACTGGGAAAACCGTCAGACCTAAGATTTATATCGCCTGCGGCATTAGCGGCGCTATTCAGCATCTTGTAGGTATGCAAAGCTCGGACGTTATCATCGCCATCAACCGCGACAAGCAAGCGCCCATTTTCGAGGTGGCTACCTACGGTATCGTGGGTGATGTATTCGAAATAGTCCCGGCTATTATTAAACGCATCAGAGATTTGCGCGCCAAGAAGGCGGCTAAATAACATGAGAACAGAAATGAAGTTGGAAGAGGAGTGAACTGTGTCTCCTAATGTCATGCCATTTGCAGTAATTTTTGTGGTCGCCGTAGTATTTTTCGGCTGGAGCGCCTTCAAGCGTTTCCGCCTGATAACTCTGGGCAAGGCTGATAACCGCTTTAACGAACTTGGCAAGCGCTTTTGGAACATGCTGTTCTATGCTTTTGGTCAACGCCGTGTGGTGGCTAGGCCTTTTGGCATCAATCACTTTATCCTTTTCTGGTGTTTCATGATCCTGCTCATCGCCAACGCCGAATTTTTACTCAACGGTTTATTCCCGGAATATATCGACCTAGCGTTGCTGCCGTCTGGCTTATACTATGCTCTCTCTCTCATCTTCGACTTGGTATCTCTCTTTGCTTTCCTAGCTGTCATCGTGGCGGTTATACGCCGTTTGGCTTTCCCACCGCCCAACATGGATGCGCACAGCCGGGATGCCTTCGTTATCATTTCGCTCGTTGGCGCTCTTATGCTTGCTTTCTTTGGTCTCCACGCCAGCGAGATCGCTCATGGCTTGGAACCGGCCGCCAGCTATATGCCCGTATCCGGCTTTATAGCTCGCACTGTTTTTGCCGGCCTCCCTCTGCCGATGCTGGCCTGGCTTATCTTTATCTTCTGGTGGATTCACGCCATAGTGCTGCTTGGCTTCCTGAACTATCTGCCTTATAGTAAGCATATGCATATCATGACCGCTATCCCCAACTGCTTCTTCAAGAGTCTGGACAAGGTCACCACCCAGCCCAGAGAAGAGTTCAAGAAGGAGTCTGTTTTCGGCGTGGGGCAGGTGGACTATTTCCCATGGAAGGGATTATTTGACTCCTATTCCTGCACTGTCTGTGGTCGCTGCTCGGATATTTGCCCGGCTACCTCCACCGGTAAGGAGTTGAATCCGAGGCTGGTCATCCACGATATTAAGGAAAATCTTTTCCACAATGGACCGCTGCTGGTCAAGGGGGAAAAAACAACTTTACCGTTAATCGGAGCTGGATGTGAAGGCAGCGTGTCCGAGGCATCTATCTGGGCCTGCACTACCTGCGCTGCCTGCATGGAGGTGTGCCCGGTATTCATTGAGCATGTGCCCAGGATTGTCGACATGCGCCGGGACCTGGTAGAGATGAGAGCTAAATTCCCCGAGGAACTGCTTTCCTTCTTCGAAAATATGGAGCAGCGCAGCAATCCCTGGGGTATAGCTCCTGCTGAACGCACCAAGTGGGCTTCGGGTATTGACGTCAAGCCATTTGAATCTGGAAAAACTGAGTACCTTTTCTTTGTGGGTTGTTATGGCGCTTTCGATGCTCGCAGCAGACGGGTAACTCTGGCTTTATCCCGGATTCTGAATGCGGGTGGCATTTCCTGGGGTATCCTAGGCAAGGATGAATTTTGCTGTGGTGATAGCCTGCGCCGTCTGGGCAATGAGTTCGCTTTTGACCGCATGGCAAGGGACAGCATCAAGATGTTCCAGGAAAGAGGCGTCAAGAAGATAATCACCCAGTGCCCGCATTGTTACAACACTCTGAAAAATGACTATCGCCAGTATGGTGCTGAGTTAGAAGTTGTCCATCATACCGAGTTAATCAACACCCTGATTCAAGAAGGTAAGTTGAAGCTTAACGGGGCTAAGAACCTGGGTAAACTGGTATTCCATGACTCTTGCTATTTAGGGCGGTATAATCTGATTTATGATGCGCCGCGGCAGGCGCTTGCTACGGCTACGGGGCAACATCCAGTGGAGATGGAACGCCATCACGATAAGTCTTTTTGTTGTGGCGCTGGTGGTGGGCGTATGTGGCTGGAAGAGAGCGTCGGCAAGCGTATCAACGTGGCTAGAGTGGAGGAAGCCTTACAGGAAAACCCTGATACCGTATGTGTTTGCTGCCCGTACTGCATGACCATGTTCGAAGATGGTCTTAAAGATAAGGACGCTGACGCCAAGGTGCAGGTTCTGGATTTGGCCGAGATAGTAGATAAGACGTTATAATATGGGCTGGCGCTCGGTAATAATGACTTATGATTGCTGAAATCGGTAAAAAGTTTGAAGACATTGATATTAGGCCTTGGGAATTCCATTCTCAAGGATGATGGCATAGGTCCCCGGTTAATTCAGGAACTCCAAGATAGTATCTCCGACCCAGACACAACGCTTCAAGAGACTAACTTATCAGGTTTAAGCTTGTTGGAAATTATCTCCGGCTTTGACTATGTAGTTATCCTTGATGCTGTTCAAAGCGGCGGCAAACCGGGTAAAATCTACTGGCTGACACCCCAGGATATCGGTGGCCAGGGCGACTATTCCTATCTTCACCATAATATGGGTTTACTCAAGATGTTAGAGTTGGGCAAAAGCTTGACTCTGCCCATGCCAGAGGAAATGTCCATTCTGGCTATAGAGGCTGAAGATGTGACCACCTTCGGGGAAAGCCTGACGCCGGAGGTGGAAAAAGCGATTCCCTCAGCGGTAGAATTAGTCTTGAGCGAGATTAGTAAACGGCAAAAGCGTATAAAGACTGCCGAATAATATCTAGTTTGCCAGCACCACTGCCCTAATTAGGTAGAAATGCCTACCACTTAAAATCTAGCTCTATATCCTCATAAAGCAGAGAGTAAGTATTATTGCGGAGGCCTGTTCTTGCTATCTTATGTTAATCTGGTACACTAATAACGGTGATGCCGTTTTTGCAAGTGTTCAGCATCTGCCTCGGTAATTGGTTTGTCAGTACTTTGGTAGTTTTGCTCTGCGCATTTTTATTTTGTGCAACGTCTTAGTTTTTCAAATTACGGCGAGAAAGGAGGAACACCATGTGGCAAACGAAAAGCAGCGGTGGTGCGCATGTCGAGGAGGCGATCAAGCAGCTCTTACCCCCCTGTCAGATAAAGTGCCCCATTAACGAAGATATCCAGCGGACGAATGTTCTCATTTCCCTGCTCCCCGATGATATGTATTCGGCGAAGCAGGCGATCATGCAGATAGGTGACTACCTCTACGAAAAGAATCCCTTCTTCAATATCTGCGGCTATATCTGTGGTCTGTGTGAGCTGGAGTGCAACTATAAGACCAAGGGAGGAGCTATCAGGAGGAGGTTGCTGAAGCGGTTCTTATCCGATTATTACACCGACTCTCTCTATGGCAAAGAGGAGCTCAACGTGATCAAGGACAAAGAGAACGTGGCTGTTATGGGTGGGGGTCCGGCTGGCTTGATGTGTACCTATGTTTTGAGCAAGAAGGGATATAAGCCTACTATATTCGAATCCTCTGATAGGTTAGGGGGAGCGCTATGGCTGATACCTGAATACAGGTTGCCGGCTACTATTCTGAAAGCCACTGTTGAAAACCTGGTCAGGATTGCCGGGGTGGATGTCAAATACGCCGCCCAGATAGGCCAGGGTAAACTCACATTTGATAGGTTGCGAATCGATGGTTATAAGGCAATTTTCATGGCAAAGGGATCGCCATATCCCAGGGTGTTGACCTTTGGCGCAGAGGTGGTAGAAGGTCAAGACCTCTCCGGTGTGATGTATGGCAATACATTCCTTTATGAGTCCAGCCACGGCGACATCCGGGCGAACTATTTTAAGGAGCAAAGGGTCATTGTTATCGGTGGTGGCAATGTGTCTTTTGATGTTGCCAGAACAGCTCGGAGGCTTGGTGGCGAAGTTACCATAGTTGCACTGGAATCTGAAGATAAGACTTCCAAGGATGGCATACTTGCCGACGAGGAAGAGATCAAGGGAGCATGGGAAGAAGGTATAAATATTATCCACTCCCGCGGCGTGCGTAAAATCATCGGCGAGAGAGGCCGATTTGCGGGAATTAGTTGCCCCAAGTGTACCAGTGTATTTGATGAGCAAGGCTTTAACCCCAAGTTCGATATCTCCGACTGCATGGATTTAGCCGGAGATATACTCATAATCTCTGTAGGGCAAATACCTGACAGGGTATTTCTGCAGAAAGAGGACCTTCTGGATGAAAGAGACAGGCTGTCGGTAGACCCCTTTACATTGCAGAGCTTGAAGAATAGCGGGGTATTTATCGGCGGCGATGTCAGACGAATCGGATATATGGTGGAGTCGATGAGGGATGGGATGGAAGCCGCCGAGTCCATTCACCGCTACTTGAGAGGCCTAGATATGAGAGAGGGCAGGAAGAGAGATTATGAGAAGTTCGACCTGCCGATGAGGAGCTCTTATAAATCTCCCACAGATGTCGTATGGATACCACCTGAAAAGCGCATGCATTTCCGACTTTTTGAAAGGGGACTCACCTTGAAGGAAGCTATAGAGGAGGCTAAACGGTGCGTAACCTGTGGCCCTTGTGTTTCCTGCAAGGCATGTATCTCTATCGGTTTCGAAAAATCGCTATATGCGGTTGAGGTTGATGAGGAAAGATGCAGCGGCTGCAGCATATGTGTGTATGCCTGCAATTATGGTTCGGCTCACCTGATTGACAAAGAGGGTAAAACCGTGTCGAGCACCGACATGTTCAGATGCAAGTCTTGCGGCATGTGTGTGGCTGCCTGTCCCTCGGAGGCACGAAAACTGGTCGATGATAACACGTATGAAAGAATAGCTAAAGTCTATGCATCTCTGGAATGAATGCCTTAAAAAGGGGAGAAATGAGCGACTTTGAACCGAAACTGGTGTGCTTTTCCTGCCGATTCGGATGGGGCTATTTAGGCGACGAGGCTGCGCTATCATCTCAGATAAAGAACTGGATACCGATTATCTGCAGCGGCAAGGTAGATGCCACGCACATTGTGGATGCCTTCAAGCACGGCGCTGACGGCGTTCTGGTTCTGGGCTGCCCTGTAGGAGAGTGTCATTTCCAAGATGGCAACCAAGAAACCAAGAAGAGGATTCAGTTACTGCAGAAGGTGCTTGACGCTTACGGCATCGAACCGGGCAGGGTCAGGATGGAGTTATCGCTCGACCCTGAGGGCAAGAAGATTCCGGAGCTGGTGAAGAAGATGAGCGATACTATTAAACAATTGGGGCCTGTGGAAAAGGCATGAAATATGAAGGCTAAATAAGGAGGAGGGATATATATGGCAGAAAAACCGAAGGTCGCTATTGCCTGGCTGGGTAGTTGTGGCGGTTGTGATGAAGCGATTGTAGATTTGAACGAAGCCCTGCTGGATGTAACCAATGCTGTCGATGTTATTTTCTGGCCGGTTGCCCTGGATTTCAAGTATCACCACCTGGAAAATATGGGCGATGGCGACATTGTGTTGAGTATTATAAATGGCAATGTCAGAAATTCTGAACAAGAGGAAGTTGCCAATCTCCTCAGAAAGAAATCACACCTGGTGCTTTCTTTCGGCGCCTGTGCCTGCTTTGGCGGCACTCCTGGAATGGCCAATTTCAGGACCAAAGATGATATATTCAATTGGGTCTACCGGGATGCGCCTACAGTGGTTAACCCGCAGGGCAATTATCCACAGGTGAAGACCAGGGTTGAGGGAAAAGAACTAACGCTTCCTGATTTCTACGAGCAGGTTTATGCCTTGAATCAAATCATCGAGGTTGACTATTATCTACCGGGATGCCCTCCACCTCCCTCGCTTATATCAAACGCAGTGACTGCGGTTCTTGAAGGTAAGCTGCCTCCTAAAGGTTCCACCCTGGCGCCGCATAAAGCGTTATGTGATTCCTGCAAACGGAATAAGACCAAGCCGGCTAAGATTGGCATCAAGGATATAAAGCGGATTCACGAAATCGAAGCCAGCCCTGACATCTGTTTTCTGGCTCAAGGGGTGCTTTGCATGGGACCGGCGACGCGTGACGGCTGCGGTGAGGTATGCATCAATATCAATATGCCCTGCAGGGGTTGCTTCGGTCCGGTGGGAGGCGTGCAAGATGCCGGAGCAAAATTTATATCTGCCCTGGCATCTATGCTTTCTGTGGAAAGCGATGCCGAAATGAATGCTGTCCTAGATAGCATAGGTGACCTCGCTGGCTATCTTTACCGGTTCTCATTACCTGCTTCAACCCTGAGAAAGCGGCGCACATAAGAAGATTTAGGAGAAATAGCTATGGCAAATATAACGATAAATCCCATAACCAGACTCGAAGGACATGGAAAAATCGAAATTTTCCTAGATAAGAAGGGAAATGTTGAGGATGCTTATTGGCAGGTAGTTGAGCTCAGGGGCTTTGAGCGGTTTTGTATCGGCAGGCCGGTTGAGGAGATGCCACGAATAGTGCCTAATATCTGCGGTGTTTGCCCTACTCCGCACAACATGGCATCTACCAAAGCCGTTGACGATGTGTATAGCGTTGAGCCGACGCCGGCAGCAAAACTCGTAAGACAACTCCACTACAATGCCTTTATGGTGGAAGACCACTATATCCACTTCTACTTCCTTGCTGCACCTGATTTTGTAGTCGGACCAGATGCTGACCCTGTAGAGAGAAACATCCTCGGCGTAATCGGTAAAGTTGGCTTGGACATCGGCAAAAAAGTCATTGAGGTGAGAAAAAAGAACAGGGATATAATTCGTCTCATAGGCAGTAAGGCTCCCCATCCGGAAGGCGGACTACCCGGCGGCGTCCCGAGAGGAATTACTGAGGAAGAGAGGAAATGGATAAAGGAAACGGCCAATGAAAACATTGAATTCGCCCAGTTTAGCTTGAAGCTATTCAAGGACGTTGTTCTGGCTAACAAAACGTATCTGGGCTTGGTGCTCAACGATGCTTACAAACTAAACACGTACTATATGGGGCTGGTGGACGATAAGAAGAAAGTGAGCTTTTATGAGGGAAAGCTGAGGGTGATTGACCCGCAGGGGAAAGAATTTGCCCTGTTTGACCCGCGAGATTATGTGGAGCATATCGGTGAATGGGTTGAGCCCTGGACGTATATCCGTCTCACCCATCTGAGAAAAGTGGGCTGGAATGGCTTAAATGAAGATAAGGGGACATCGGTATACCGCGTGGGGCCGCTAGCCCGGTTGAATGTGGCTGATGGCATGGCCACGCCGCTGGCGCAAAAGGCATGCGAGGAGATGTTCAACACGCTTGGCGGTAAGCCCAGCCACCATACCCTGGCTTTCCACTGGGCAAGGCTCATTGAGGCTCTCCAGGCTGCAGAGGATATGCAGAGGATAGCAAATGACCCCCTGTTGACCAGCAAAGATATACGCAACATGAATCTCAAGCTGAAGAAGGTCGGAATAGGCTGCATTGAAGCAGGTCGTGGAACGTTGATTCATCACTATGAAACCGATGATAACGGGCTACTGACCAGGGCAAATATCATCGTTGCCACCCAGCACAATGCAGCGCCTATATGTCTCTCGGTAAAAAAGGCTGCCAAAGAGTTCGTCAAGGGTCCCGAGGTCAAGGAAGGATTCCTGAACATGGTGGAGATGGCATTCAGGGCTTATGACCCTTGCTTGGGCTGTGCTACTCATGCTATATCTGGCCAGATGCCGCTGGTGGTGAATATCAGAGACGAAAATCATGATATAATAAGAAGGGTTAGCCGTCCCTGAGTTCACGCCGGCTACAGTCAATTGAGTGCACGAATTAGCCATAACTCAAAATATACTTGACCTGGCTCTGAATGAAGCCAAAGCAGTTCAGGCAAGCAGGATTAGTAAAATTAGCCTGGTTATAGGTGAGCTGTCGGGTGTTGTCAGCGATAGCGTTGAGTTTTACTTCGATTTTATGAGTAGGGACAGCATGGCTGTGGATGCTACTCTTGAATTCATCATAGTCCCGGCACAACTGAGATGCAGGGACTGCCAGACCGAATTTAATCCACAGGACTCTCTCTGGATTTGCCCCAACTGCAAGAGCGTTAATATAGATTTGTTGGCCGGTCGCGATTGTTATATAAAAAGCATCGAGGTTGAATGATGAAAGTAGAAATCTTAAAGAATATAACCAGCGCTAATGATGCTATAGCTGCCCAGAACCAACAGGTACTGGATAAACATAATATACTTGCCCTGAATATCATGGCATCGCCGGGGGCAGGCAAGACCAGCCTCATTTTGCAGACCATCAATTGTTTGAAGGGGAAACTGAATATATCTGTCATCGAGGGCGATGTGGCTTCCAGAATAGACGCTGACAAAATCGATAAAGAGGGAATCCCTGTGGTGCAGATAAATGTCGGCTCTGCCTGCTCTTTAGAAGCTCAGATGATAACCCCTGCCCTGGATAAATTGCCTCTTGATAAAGTAAACCTGCTGTTCATCGAGAACGTTGGCAACCTTATTTGTCCTGCCGAGTTTGCCTTGGGGGAGCACCGCAAGGTAGTTATCTCCAGCATACCTGAAGGCGATGACAAGCCAGCTAAGTACCCGCTGATGTTTACCCTTGCCGATGTAGTGATAATAAACAAGATTGACCTCCTGCCGCACCTAGAGTTCGACCTCCATAATTTCACCAAAACGGTCAAGGGCATTAATCCCAAGGTCAAGATATTCCAGGTCTCATGTAATACCGGACAGGGAATAGACGAGTGGTGCTCCTGGATATCTTCTCAAATAAAAAAGTAGCATAACTCTTTAATGTCGCCCCGGGCAGAGCCATGCGTTATAATATCATTAGTGGAGGTGGCTAAGATGAGTAAATGGAATTTTATATCAGGCTTGGTTCCTTTAATTATTCTGGCGATTATCTTTGCTTTGCCCATTAAGACGGTGCCAGTACAGACGACCGAGTCATACTGGGACATCGAGATGCGTAGCGAGCCTTACACCGAAACTGAAGCCTATACTGAAACCGAGCCCTATACTACCACCGAGACCTACCAGAGGAGTGTCTATTCTCCCTATTATTCCTACAATTATCCATACTACGGATCGGGTATAATGTCTCCGACTGATACAGTGAAATGCCAGGGTTATCCTCCCTATTGTTTCGTATGTTCGGGGGGCGACATATCATCCTGCCGTATATGGTCACCGTACAATTATGGCGCTATTGCTTCCCCGAGGTATATTACCGATACCCGGGAAGTGGTTAAATACAGGACCGTTACCAAGTACCGTGATATAACGAAGTACCGCGAGGTTCCAACGAAAGTTTTGAAGGAAAGAACGGTGATTCAGCAAGTAAAGATGTCTATCTGGGAGTACCTGTTCAAGTAGGCTAACCAAGATCAGGAGAGGCATCAGGCTTACCTTTAAGGGGTACCTGTCCAATTTACGATGACATCCGCCCAGGGCTGGATTGATTGGTACTGGGTGCCGATAAAAAGGATGCTGGAGAGTTGAACCAGCACTTTTACTTTTTTGCTCTGAGTTCCTTGCCGATGCTGAATGCTTTGCCTATCACCTCGCCCAGAGACTGATATTGTGATGCTGGCGACATGGTGAAGACCAGGGGCTTGATCTTGCTTACGTCGGGTCTGCCACCGGTGAGGCAGCTATCTGAAACGTAGGTTTCCTCTATTTTTCCGATTACCAGTATATGGCTACCCAGCTCCAGCATGTGCTCCACCTTGCATTCCAGGTTGACCGGACATTGCTCGACAAGTGGAACCGTTTCCAACTTGCCATAAAATACCTCGAAGTTGCAGTCCTTTGCCTTGTCAGCTTGGATGCCCGGTGTAATACCGCAATAGTCGGTTTCCGTCACCATATCGGTTGAAGGCATATTAACAGAGAAGGTCATATTCTGCCTGATGCCTTTAAGCGTATGCCTGACCTGTCTGATGGCTACGGATATCATCGGTGGCTCGGCGTTAGCAATACCCGCCCAGGCGGCGGTCATAAAATTCGGCTTGCCATCGACATTTGCCCCTATTATCAGGGCGGGCATAGGATAAAGCAACGTTTGTGGGCCAAAAGTAGTCTTGCTCATGACATTTTCTCCTTAACAGCGGGTTTCACCAATTTTACCAGAATTGTAACCCTTTCTACTCATCTTTTCTACTCGTCATTATGTACTGGTTCATCATCACCATCGGCTGTGGCTATTTAGCCCAAAAGTAGGGACAAGTTTTTAAACCTGTCCGCTTGTCCAGCCTTCCCTACCCCCGACCCTGTGTGTCATCGTGAGTCCCCGATTGTATTGGGGCGTGACGATCCCATGGGATCAGTGGGAACCCACTAGTCCCTTATGATTGTTATTTTCGGGCAGCAATGAAGTAAATATATTCCTCTTTCCCTTGGCGGGAGATAATTGCAGTTAGAGTGAGGGAGAATCCCTCGGAAATTGACACCTTAGAGTCAACTGTGTTAATTTTAGGGCACGGCAGCGTAGCTCAGGGGTAGAGCAGGGGACTCATAAGCCCTTGGTCACTAGTTCAAATCTAGTCGCTGCCACCAACTCTCTTAAATCCTCTGTAGCAGACAAAGGGGCTGCACAAAATCCTCAAGTCTATTTAGCTACTACTTCAGACCAAGGAATTACTGTTGCAAAGGATATTAATGCCTTGAAAAAACTCGCATGTTGTGTAGCACACGCTCCTAATGTATGATTAAGTTCAACTTAAATCGTACAAGGAGAAGGTTATGACTGATAATCAAGTCTCAGGATGGAAAACGTTTAAATTAGACCTTGGCCGTTTACCCTGGATCAATTTTCTGGTTTTTATGTTTACACCCCTGGTAATCATGCAGATGGGGTCACTGATTGGTGCACATGTAACCAGCATTTTCGTAGCCATGGCATGGATTGTGATCGTAGCCGCTATCTACTATCTGAAGACACATGCTGTCAACCCATTTGCGCTCATAACCTTTCTAATGATACTGACACGTTTCATCGGTGGTTTTCTTGAGAGACAGCTCCCTGCTTTCGTTCTGACTGAGTCAGTCGATAATACCGTTATCGGCCTTATATTCATTGGCTCAATGTTATGGCCGCGGCCTTTTATCATGTCACTTCTGGATAAAGAACTATTAAAGCGCACCGAAGAGAAATTTGGCAAGAGCAAATTTTGGTATAAGGCATGGTTTGATATTAATATCGTCTGGGGACTGTTTTATGTAATTCAGGGCATCATCGTGAGTTATGCCACCGTGCTTAACATGAAAACAGGGTATGTTATCGATTTTATTCTCAGCTGGCCTATGACTCTAGTACTGCTTTTCTTCAGCGTATCCTACCCTCAATGGTACTGGACCAAACATGCTGATCAGATGAAAGAGGAAATAGAAGCGGCTGAGGAGTACGAAAAACACCTGGCAGCCGTTAAATCCTGATCTCGATTTCTAGTCGCTGCCACCACCTATGTTGCTTGTCTTCGCTTGTTTATACCTTTTTCTTACTAAAGCCAAATATGTAGATTATTGGCAAAATCCCCACCGTGTTAAATATAATAATACATATAAACCAGGCTAGGTGACTATTCCTTGCTGCTCTCCACAAGGCAATACCCTTCCAAACTCCCTCCCATATTATTAATATGGGAATTACGAAACTGAAAAGAATCCAATTTGGAAATAGTGGACATACCCAATTAGCTAACTCCATGTTATGCTCCTTTCCCTATTGATTCTTTGCTACAAATCTAGCCGCTGCCACTTTCTCATTAGTGTTATCTGCTAAAAATCTTCCAAACAACGGGTATCGCTATTACACAGGCGATAATCATGAAAATCCACCATGTCCATGTGGGTATCCAGTTTGCCAATAATACACCTATGCTTATCCCACCTAAAACCTTAGCTGTGACATACAAGAGGATATGGGGATTCGAAAGACTTCTTAGCTTTTCTACCTTATTACCATACCAACCCATCGTGTGCACCTCCTTCATAGTTATAATTTGCACGTATTATAGCTCATATGTCAAGTTTAGCAACGCTATTTAAAACTAAAACTTGTACCACATTCCTATTGACCTTCTCCTATCTTGGGACTATCGTCTCGCGAAACTCAAACGAGAATAAGGAGAGGTTCAATGTCTAATATAACTATAAAGCAAGCCATCGATAGCTTCCTCTTATCCTGCAAGGTAGAAGGCAAATCCTATGGCACAATTGAGTGCTATACCGACAAGTTGAAAGGCTTCCTCTGGTATGCCACCAATTACCACTGGCCTGATGATATCAAGGCTATAAATACTGATCATTTAAGGCAATTCTTAGCCTATTTGAGGGAGACTCCACATAGGTTCAATAGCACCTGCCCACGAGCAATGAAGCCTATTAATTCCACCACTGTCCAGAAGTATTACCGGGCATTATCTGCCTTGTTCAATTGGTCGATTAGTGAAGGCATTTTGGAAACCAGTCCGTTGGTTAGGATCAAGGTACCGAGGGCGGAAA
>DIKK01000014.1 GCA_002423605.1 Dehalococcoidia bacterium UBA5620 | reverse complement strand
TTCCACACAATCTAAAATACAGCCGACAAGGACTTGACAAGAACTGAGGAGGGTTGTATCATTTTGCCCTAGTCGATTTGTCCGAAAACGACTGAACCAATACACTTTTAGGTAAGTAGGTATGAGATGAAATATAAAACTTTACTGTTTGATATCCAGGGTAGTGTTGCTAAGCTAACTTTAAACCGGCCTGAGGTAAAGAATGCTATAAATTTGGACATGACAAAGGAACTTATGGATGCCGCGCTGCGTTGCATGCAAGATTCTACAATTCGAGCAGTATTAATTACGGGTAGTGGGGCCATGTTCTGTCCTGGTGGTGATATAAAGGCCTTTATAGGCGAGGGCAAGAATATGACATATTACATGAGGGAGATGACTACATACCTCCATACTGGCTTATCGTACTTGACGCATATGGACGCTCCGGTAGTTGCAGCAGTGAATGGAGCTGCCGCGGGCGCAGGAATGAGCCTGGCGTTAGCCAGCGACATTGTTATTGCGGCCACGTCTGCGCGTTTCACTATGGCTTACACCCGAATCGGCTTGACGCCAGACGGGGGATCAACATACTTTCTGTCTCGTGCAGTCGGTCTTAAGCGAGCGCTCGAACTAGTGTTAACTAATCGAGAGTTGTCTGCGCAAGAAGCGTTTGACTTAGGTATCGTCACTCGAGTAGTGCCTGATTCCGAATTACTTGTGCAAGCAGAGGCCATAGCTACTCAGCTTGCAGCTGGCGCAACTAAGGCGCTCGGTGCATCAAAGCGGTTACTGCACAGAGGTTGGGTTGAGACACTAGAGACACAGATGGAGAACGAAAGCCAGACTATCGCAGATATAGCCAGTACCCCAGATGCTCAGGAAGCTACCGCTGCTTTCCTCGAGAAACGTAAACCGGAGTTCAGAGGATAGTACTGATACTAAGCATGGAGGTTACATGAAGGACGAAACTAAGCTAAAACTTGAGCATATTAGTCTCAGCTTCGGAGAACAAAGAGTCCTGCAGGATGTTAGTATTCAGGTCAAGGAAGGTGAGCTATTTGCTCTTATAGGGCCTAATGGCGCAGGCAAGACCTGTATTTTAAATTGCATTAATGGCTTTTATCAGCCTGACCAAGGTGATATCTTTTTTGAGGGTCGGAATATTAATAAAGTAAAACCTTACAAGAGGGCGCAGCTTGGCATTTCTCGAGTATTCCAAAACGTTGAGCTTTATACTGGAATGACTGTTCTGGATAACTTAATGGTAGCTAGACATGTGCTGATGAAAAAAGGGGCAATCGCTGGAGCTATCTATTTTGGGCCTGCCCACGATGAGGATATAGAGCACCGAAAGGTGGTAGAGGATATCATTGACTTTCTTGAACTAGAGCCGATAAGGAAAAGTAAAGTGGGGATGCTGCCTTACGGGATGCGGAAAAGAGTAGAACTCGGTAGAGCTTTAGCCTTAGCGCCAAGGCTGCTTTTATTGGACGAGCCATTAGCTGGTATGAACCTGGAGGAGAAGGAGGACATAGCTAGATTCATTTTGGACATGCAAGAAGAGAGAGGGATTACTATTCTTATGGTCGAGCATGATATGGGTCTAGTTATGGATATATCAGATAGAATAGCTGTTCTTGACTTTGGCAATAAAATTGCTGAGGGAACACCCGGCGAGGTCAGCACAAACGAGCAAGTAATTAAAGCTTACTTAGGGGCAAAATCTGGAGCGTAAGGTAGGGAGGATAAGATGGCTGATGATACATTACCTAAACTTCTAGTTCGAAACTTTCGGCGTTGGGGTGACAGCAGGGTTGCCCTGAGAAAGAAGGACTTTGGTATCTGGCAGGACTATACGTGGAAGGATTATTATGAACAAGTGAAGTATGTCTGCTTGGGGCTAGTGAGCCTGGGGCTGGAGCGGGGAGATAAAGTTTCAATTATCGGTGATAATGACCCCCAATGGTGGGTAATCGAGCTTGCAGCTCAGGCAGGAGGTGCAGCCGCGGTTGGGATTTACATCGATTGTGTCCCTGGCGAAGTTAAACATATAGTAGGGCATTCCGATTCCACTTTTGTAGGTGCTCGTGACCAGGAGCAATGTGATAAGCTTTTGGAAATCAAGGATGAACTGCCCAAGCTAAAGAAGGTAATCTACTGGGACACTAAGGGCATGTGGAAATATGATGACTCTATTCTTATCAGCTATAACGAAGTGATTGAGTTGGGTAAAAAATATGAGTTAAGCCATTCTGACAGCAGTTTTGAGGCAATGGTGGAGCAAGGCAGCGCTGATGAGGCAGCTATTTTCTGCTATACATCGGGGACCACCGGCTTACCTAAGGGTGCAATGCTGAGCTATAATAACATACTCATATCTAGTATGTCCGCAAATGCGGCTAATCCCTGGTACGAAGATGATGATTACCTGAGCTTTCTTTCCCCAGCTTGGATTACTGAGCAACTACTAGGTGTGGCTACTCCATTGATAACAGGTACTAAGGTTTACTTCCCCGAGGAGCCTGAAACAGCACAGCAGGATATCAGAGAAGTAGGCCCTCATATTGTATTTTATGGCTCGCGGCAATGGGAGGCTTTGCTTTCTGAGATACAGGTAAAGATAATCGAAACTTCAGCTATAAAGAGGCTTGCCTATAATCTCTTTTTGCCAGTCGGTTTTAAGGTAGCTAGCCTTTATTACGAGAGGCAGCAGCCCAACCTACTTTTAAGGCTGCTTTATCAAGTTGGTGATTGGGTAGTATTCAGACCGTTGCGAGACAAGTTTGGCTTGCTTAAATGCAGGGTTGCTATGACTGGTGGCTCCATGCTTGGCCCTGATGCATTTAAATATTTCCATGCTCTGGGGATTAAGCTAAGGAATGGTTACGGACTTAGTGAAATGCCAGGGACTAATTGGCAAACAGTGGATGATGTGAAGGCAGAGAGTGTTGGAAGGCCGGTGGTGGGAGTAGAGGAAAGAATATCTGATGAGGGTGAAATCCTCGGCCGTGGTGGCGCCCTGTTTACGGGTTATTATAAAGATGCGAAAAGTACTGAGGCAAGATTAGGTGGTGGCTGGATTCATACTGGTGACGCTGGCTATTTTGATGATGATGGCCACCTTTATTTCTTGGAGAGAGTCGCTGACCTGATGCAACTGAGTAGCGGAGATAAATTTTCACCTACCTATTTGGAGAGCCGGCTGAAATTTAGCCCTTATGTTAAAGATGCTATGATTCTAGGTGTGGAGAGGGACTATGTTGCTGCTATAATAATTATCGATTACGAGAATGTGGGTAAATGGGCGGAGAGGCGTCGCATTCCCTATACTACCTATGTAGACCTATCTCAGAAGCCAGAAGTTTATGAGCTTCTCTGCATGGACATAGGGAAAATAAATAATACTCTTCCTGATCACTTTAAGGTGAAGAAGTTTGTTAACCTGCATAAAGAGTTCGACCCCGACGAAGCTGAACTGACACGGACTAGGAAACTGAGGCGGTCATTTATGGAGGACCGCTATAAGGATGTCATTGAAGCTATATATGGAGGTAAAGCTAGCGTGGATATACGAGCTGAGGTAAAATATCGTGATGGGAGGAAAGGGCTAATAGAGACCTCTCTTAGGATAGAGGAAATTTCTTTTGGGGGTATGTCTTGAGTGAATTTATTTCCTTAGTGGTAAACGGCATATTGATAGGTGGAGTATATGCGCTGGTAGGCTTGGCGATTGTAGTAATTTATAAATCGTCCAGCGTTTTCAATTTTGCCGTTGGTGATTTTGTGATGTGGGGTGGTTTTGTGATGTGGACATTCTTAGTTGCCTTTGATCTTCCAATCTGGGCATCAATTCTATTCGCTGTAGTAGTGATGGCGATTATAGGCCTATTGACTAACCGACTTTTGATAAGCCCGATGGCAGGGCAGCCATTGCTGGCGGTTGTTTTGCTGACCTTAGGTCTTTCCTATCTACTCAAAGGTGTTCACTCAGCAGCATGGGGACCTACATGGAAAGCATTTCCTCCATTACTGCCTTCCGGAAAATTGACCTTGGGCAGCATAAGCTTTTCGGCAGATTATATGTGGTGCTTCATCATAGCTATGGTTGCTTTTGGTATCTTTAGCTACCTTTTCCAACGTACTCGGATGGGTTTGGCAATGAGAGCTACTGCTGAAGACCATCAGCTAGCCAGGAGCACCGGGATAAGCGTGAAGACAATATTTAGTGCGACATGGATACTAGCTGCTTTACTTTGTTTGGTGGCTGGGGTACTCTTAGGGAGCGTAAATAATCTTGGTCCCCAATTAGCTGATATCGGGCTTAAAGGTTTTCCAGTGGTGCTCTTTGGCGGGTTGGAGTCAGTAGTAGGCTGCATTGTTGGTGGTATAGTGGTAGGTGTCTTAGAGAATTTAGGTGCTGCCTACTTGAACCCATTGGTTGGCGGAGGGATAGAGGAAGTTGTTCCCTTCGTGGTTATGTTATTGGTATTGATGTTCAAACCTTACGGTTTGTTTGGTCTAAAGAGGATAGAAAGACTATAAGGAAGGATATAATAGTATGGATCGACCTTGCGGAGTTCTCTGTAATAGTTATGCCAAGGATATGGCTATAGTATCCACCAGATTGCAGTGGGGGTTATTAGTGGGTGGCTTGATTCTTCTGTTTTGCTCGCCTTTGTTCATTAACCTTCAGCTATTAAGCATAATCAATCTTATGGCTATCACCTTAATCGCCATTCAGGGGCTCAATATCCTGACTGGTTACACCGGGCAGATTTCTCTAGGGCAGGCAGCGTTTATGGCAGTCGGTGGTTATACCTCATCTATCCTTGCTACTCGTTTTGGGCTTTCATTCTGGGTAACTTTACCTTGTGGTGCCCTGAGCGCCGGCCTGGTTGGGGTTTTATTTGGGCTACCCTCTCTAAGGGTTAAAGGGTTCTACCTGGCGATGTCTACATTAGCCGCTCAGTTCATCATTTATTGGGTTTTGATGCACACGCCACAGTTGGGGGCAGGACCAGATGCAGTGCAAGTATCTGCTCCAGAGTTAGGCGGGCTGAAATTAACTAGTCAGCAAAATATGTTCTATGTTATTATGCCATTAGCAGTATTAGCTACCTTTCTGACTAAAAATTTGGTCAGAACCAGAGTAGGTAGAGCTTTTATTGCCACCAGGGATAATGACTTGGCGGCTGAGGTAATGGGCATCAACGTTTTCTCTTACAAGCTGCTTGCCTTTTTTATCTGCTCTTTATTTGCTGGGGCTGCTGGGGCTTTATACGGTGCCTGGGCACGTGCATTGCGCCCTGATTACTTTACTTTAATGCAGTCGATCATGTATTTGGGGATGCTGGTAGTTGGTGGCATCGGCAGCACTGCCGGTGCTGTTTTCGGCACAATCTTCATGGTCGGTTTGGACCAGCTAGTCACAGCGCTAGCTCCAGCATTAATATCAATAGCACCTCAACTAGGCTTAGGGGTGACAGCTTCAATCTCGAAGATAGTCTTCGGTTTAGTGATGGTGTTGTTTCTGCGATTTGAGCCAAGAGGGTTAGCGCATAGATGGGAGTTGTTTAAGGCTTCATATCGCCTTTGGCCATTTGCTTACTAATGAGAGGAGGGTTAAAGTAGGGAGACACACGAGTGTGGCACCTTTGAATTGAAAGGTTGAAGGCTTGAAGATAGATTGGGAGGCACAAATTAGTTGATTTCAGGAAAGGAGGGAGGATGGTCATGTGATTATAAAGAGCAAAGGCTTTGTCACTTAGAGATAAAATGAAAAGGAGGAACAATTGTGAAAAGTTACATGAGGATGAGAGGAAAGCAAGGGTTTAAATGTCTAGTGGTAGGAGGTTTAGCTTTATTACTAGCGGCTATGATTTTGCCTGGTTGTGCACCAAGTGCACCCCCGCAAGGGACAACGCCAGCGGAAGTGGAACAAGTGTGGGTAATACCCATACTAACTGATGTAACCGGACCTTATGCGACTGCTGTGAGTGGTTACTATGCTGCCGTGGACGATTGGGTGGCTGTGGTAAATGACCAGGGTGGTTTTAATGGAATAAAGGTTAGGGTAGACTGGCTGGATACCCAGGGTAGTCTGGACCGCAGTATCACCTATTTTAATAGAATAATATCCCAGAAGAAAAAACCGCCCCTCATGATTGGTTGGGTATCGATGGTGCATGAAGCAATGAAATCACGGTTCGAAGAAGAGGAAATACCTCTGATTACTGGAGCTATGAGTGCTCCCCAGTTTGCCCCACCAGGATGGATCTTTGGTGAATGTCCCGATTACGCTTCTGTTGGCGGAGGCGTTGTGAAATGGTTTGTAGAGGACTACTGGCCTAAGTGGAAGCCGGATGAAGCGGCTAAAAGAGCACCGAGAGTGGGTGCTATTACTTGGGATAATGCTTTTGGCCGAGGCCCGATGACTGATGAGTGCATAGCCTATTATACGAAGACACTCGGAGTAGACTGGGTCGGTGCTGAGTTTGTTCCAGCCGCTCCGATTGATGTCTCAACACAAGTTGCCGGCATGGTAAAACGTAATCCGGATTTCATTATAGGCGACTACCATTCCGGACCTTTTGCTGCTGTTTTGAAGGAATCTGTCAAGCAAGGTCTGAAGACGTTAAATAATGAGAACGTGCTCTGGAATAATGTAGTTACTGGCGCTGACTATAACCTGCCCTTACTTTGTGGTCCTGAGGAATATTTCGGTGTGACGAGCTGGACCATGGCTGAGGGATGGGATGTTGATACTCCTGTGGCGCATGAAATAGCTGAGCTATTTAAGCGGAATAACCGCCCTGTGTCGATGCGGTTAGGAGGCTACTGGAACGGGTTGATATTGTATGCGATAGCCGAGGGTGCTATGGACATAGCAATGGAGACCAAGGCATTCGAGGAGGTCACTGGGCGAGATATCTATAACGCTTTGTGTAGCGGTAAGCAATTTGATATGCGTGGCATGACCCCTGATTTTGGCTATAGCAGTACGAGACGGACCCCCAATCTGACAATTATTCAGGCTTATACTAAAGAAGGGAAGCTTCTGCCGATCACTGATTGGTTAACCTGCCCTGACCTACTGCCTGGTGGTAAGGATGTGCCTAAATAATTGAGTTATCCGTAGGCGAAGACCCCCCATGGGGGGTCTTCGCCTACGGATAGGTGACAATGATATGCTTATACTAAACAGTGTAGAGGTAGTATACAGTAATGTGATTTTAGTGTTGAGGGGAGTTTCTCTCCAAGTGCCTGAGGGGGCTATCGTTTCTCTCCTTGGTGCCAATGGTGCTGGGAAAACCACTACATTAAAGTCGATTTCAGGGTTATTAGGCACAGAGTTGGGTGATGTAACTCATGGCAATATTGAGTTTGATGGACAGCGGATAGATAGAAGTGAGCCTGAGGACATTGTGAAGCTGGGCATCGTGCAAGTAATGGAGGGGCGAAGGCAATTTGGACACCTTAGTGTTGAAGAGAATCTCAGGGCTGGAGCTTATACTCGCCACAACGGTGCTAGTCTAAAAAGAGACCTGGATATGGTTTATGGTTACTTTCCTCGGCTGAAAGCTCTCCGGCGCGCTACAAGTGGCTATTGCTCCGGTGGAGAGCAACAGATGTTGGTAATCGGGCGAGCTCTCATGGCACACCCCAAGCTGATATTGCTTGATGAGCCTTCGCTAGGGCTGGCGCCTCTTTTGGTAGAAGAGATATTTGGGATAGTCAAGAACATTAATGAGGAGGAAGGGACATCTGTCCTGCTGGTTGAGCAGAATGCGATGGCAGCACTGGGTATTGCCAGTTATGGTTATGTGATGGAGAATGGTCGAGTGGTACTAGATGGTTCGGCAGAGAAGCTAAGGGAGAATGAAGATATAAGAGAGTTTTACCTGGGGCTTAGCCAACTGGGGAAAAGGAAGAGCTATAGGGAAGTGAAACACTATAAGAGAAGGAAGAGATGGCTTGGCTAGAGCGCGTGACATGTAAATCAATAAGACCCACAACAGAGGGAACGGGGGTTTAAATATGGACTATGCACAGGCTGCAAAGGAGTTGGGAGATTTGCTACGCCTTAGGACTTTCCCTGTGGCTTTCAGGCGTGTTTCTGAAACTATAGAGCTAGACGAGATATCTAAGGTGCGCAGATTAAATCGTAGCTTTTCTTTCTGCCAGGCAGTAACCATGGTGCGTACTCTAGGTGTCACTATCGGGGTCACAGCGGATAAGCTGGCGCCAATATGCGCTGTCATGTTTGGGCTTAAAGAAGTTCCTGAGGGTGAGCAGGGCGACTACGGTACTAGGATCTGGGTGGCAATGGTGGAAGACGCTCGAAAGCGGCACAAGGTTGTACCTATGATGCCCACCGGGCATGAAGCTATTATCCTTGCACCACTAGCGGCGAGCAAGTTCGATCCTGAAGCTGTACTGATTTACGGGACTCCTGCTCAGATAAGCTTGCTCATCAATGGTCTTCAATTTACCGACTACGAGCGTTTCCAGTTCCACTGCTCTGGTGAAGGCGCCTGCGTGGATTCTTTAGTTGAATGCATCTTAAGCGGTAAACCTGCGCTGGCGGTGCCTTGCTACGGCGAGCGGTATATAGGACAGGTTCAGGAGGGAGAATTGTCCATGGGATTACCCCTGCTTTATGTGGAAAAGGCAATTGAGGGCCTTCAGGGGCTCCATAAACGGGGAATCAGATACCCAATTCCATCCCTCGGGGTTGAAGCGGATCCTATAGTCGCCGAGGCCAGATATTACAAAGGCACTTGGCTTGTGCCTGAATAGAGTGGTAGCAGGCAAAAAGATGAAATAAACGAGAGGAAGAAGGTTAAATGGATACATTTGAGGCCATCAAAACTAGGAGAAGTGTCAGAGCTTATAAGTCTAAACCGGTTCCTCGGGAAATTTTAGAAGAGGTGCTTAATATTAGCCTGTGTGCCCCTTCCTTTGGGAATATCCAGCCGTGGGAATTGGCTATTGTTGGCGGCGAAACGCTGAGCAGGCTAAAGCAAGCAATACTTGACAAGGTGAACTCTGGAACGGAGCACTACCCCGACCTTGGCTGGCCAGACCTCTCTGAGCCCTATCGCTCTCGGTATCGAGATGGAATGATAAAAATTTACCAAGCCTTGGGTATAGCTAGAGAAGATAGGCAGCGTCGCATAGAGTGGGATTTACTAACCAGCAGGTTCTTTGATGCTCCGATTGGCATCGTTATTTACACGGACAAGAAGCTAGGCAATTGGGCTACGTTGGATATAGGTATTGTCTTGCAGACTATCCTGCTAGCCGCCCATAGTCGAGGGTTGGGATGCTGCCCTGAGGCAGCGGTGGTCAGGTATCCAGATGTAGTGAGGCAGGTCTTAAATATTCCCGAGTCTAAGCAGATTATAGTAGGCATAGCCATAGGCTACCCTGATTGGGAACAGCCGATAAACAAGGTGGTCACTGAGAGGGA
>DIKK01000025.1 GCA_002423605.1 Dehalococcoidia bacterium UBA5620 | reverse complement strand
CCCAGCACGCCAACGCACTCGCATATCTGACCATGTTCATCCCAGGAGCTTCCCTCACCACAGCAGCTTGCCAGCCGCATGAATATTTTGACCCTGTAGGGATTTGAAAGCGCTTTGAAGATATCTGCGTAGCGCTGTGCCTCAACATCTCGATAATTCGACATATTTCGAGTATATCACACACAGCACATTCTTTGTCAAGTGAACCACTCCTCTTCGGTAACATTTCTATATGAGTTGACACGCGTGGTCTTATTGAAATACAAATCATATTGGAGTATGCTGTTACGATAGAAAGGCTTTAATTGAGACTACCAATATAATTGTGCTAATGGATCAATTCTTAGGGAGCAAGTCAAGTAAATAACCAATGGCTGCAAAGCTGAAAAAAAGAAAAAGATGATCGAATTACGAGATATTGTGTTGATTCTAGTAACTTGCGCAATAACTATCCCATTAACACTAGGAGGCGAAAGACTTATTCAAATATGGACTACTCAACATCCGGATACTTCAGTTTATGTTGAGAAGCATGAGGATAGTATTATTATACAGGCCCACAATACTGGAAAGAAGATTGATAGGGTAAAAATATCGATCGGTACTACTAATAATATTACCGATTATAAATTTGTTATTGGTGATAAAGTACGACTTGTAGAGGGTGGCCCTGTAGGGAACTATGCCATCTTTATGATAGACGAACTAATCCCAGGTACAACAAAGATTATTACAGTGGCAACAAAAGCAAGTGAGATTAGGAAGGCTGAAGCTTGGTCAGAATATGAAGGTGACTTAAAAGTAATTCCAGTTAAAATTACAATGTCCGTTGGCCCCGAGGAGTCATACCAACACTACAAAAACAGTAGTGAATACATTCTATAAGTATAATTTATCATCAGATCTTACTTGGCTACTATTAGTGCCAAATTGTCAATAACGTCCATCTATGATCCACCCCTTGCCACAGACATTGACCCACCCGGTTGAATAGTTTGTATCACTTAATGGTCATAGTCGTCAATTCCTCCTTTCTGCGATGTGGGGAAAGCCTCTCCCGGTAGCTGGTACCCTCAATGACAATCTGGTAGCTGGCATTGGCCAGACGTTCAAGGGCACTATTGCCCAGGATGGGATCATCAAAGTGGAATGCCCCCAAAGAATGCCCAGGTCGCCTCCAGCCCCTCCATAACATCGGTTAAACTCTGCCCGAATAATGGCCAGAGAAACTCGTGGCGAGAGTAGCCCATCACAGTTACCATGCCCAAGGCCTGGCGCCGGCGGCTACTTTGAGGGTCCCATATCAGCCCCAGGCGGCCGAAATCAGTCTCGGCCATCTCCCCGGGTCCGCTATCCGCCATGCGCACGGTGCTCTGTGCACATTTTCCCCAGCCTTTCCTGCGCACAAAACGGCGCAGGGATGCGTAAGATACCAGACACTGCTGGCCAGTCAGGAGTTCCTGAATTTGGGTGAGCTTCAGCTTATCCTGCTTGAGCCAGTGCTCAATCTGGTGTCCCCAGGGCTCAAGCACCGCGTTAGTGGGCACCACCACCTGACGCGGTCCAGCCTTGTTTATCTGTACCAGGGTAAGCAATCCAGTGGCAGTCACGCATATCTGACATGGAGACCTTGTTTACCTGTACCAGGGTAAGCAATTGGAACTCAGTGGGTGATGGCCCATCACGCGTCAAGCCGCAGCTTTGCGCTATGATAAGGTACTTGCGAACAGTGTTTCTGGCCAGTCCAGTTGAACGTGTTATCTCCCTGACACCACGCCCAGCCTGCCATTGACGAATTACTTCTGTAATCTCCACTCGAAAAAACTCCTTGTATGCCATTGCCGCTCTCCTTTCTACTGATTCTGCGACAATGGTAATTTATTCGTTTCCCGGGTGGGTCAAAGATCCTGGCGAGGTGGGTCAATGTTGGTGGTAAAACCCCCCTTTAGTGAGTCAATGTTCGCAGCATTTACACCACAGGATATCAAGGTAGAATCGCTCACTGATGACCAGAGGGCAGACCTCAATCGGCTCAAAGAGTGGCTGCATGGGCGCTGCGCTCAAGCGAGACTGGAAAGAGATAGAGCTGAGAGGAGAGAAAAGGCAGAGGCAGCTCAAGCCGAGCACGAAGCGATGCAGCCGTCACTCTTTGACTTTTAATAGGTCGAACATCATCAATAACTCAATAGGGTAGGGAGATTAGAATCCCCCTGCCCTATTTTTGTGCTTATTAGCTTCCCCTGAGCAAACAGGCTATTGAGCACCTCACAGCTTGCCAGAGATAAACAGCTTTATGGTTTCGGGAGGGTGTTTATCCTATAGTCATCAAAGCTTTAAATCAGCCTGAGCCAGGATGGTAATGGCTTAGCAGATTTAAATAACCGCTCGTCTGCGGTCCATAATTCGCAACCCTCTTTTTCGGCCAACGCTATATATTGAGCATCATATGCATTTGTTAGTTCATATTCGGCGGCTAAATCAAGGCTTCTTGAATATAGCCCTGTTGGCTCTGTCACTGCTACTCCCACCTGCATAATGGTTGCTAAGGATAGCCTTGCTTCTTGCAGATTGATACGATGCCTTTTTACTGATAGGTAGAGGGCATTCGTAATCTCAGATAAAAATAAAGGTGGAACTAACATCTGGGTAAGGGATGTTGCCCACTGGTTTAGTAGAGCGTCAACTTGAACTTCCTTCTCATCTGGCAACACCCAATGAAGTGCTAGGCTAGCATCCACAACCACCTTGCCCATAGTCAGGAGGCTGAGCCTTCCCGTGTCTCACGGATCAAGGAATTAATCTCGGGGAATGTTCCATGGGCTTGAGCAATCTTCCGCCTTATACCACGGGCTGCCTCCACAGCTGCCAGCCTCTTCTGAACTTCTTTGCTCTTTTCGAGTACCTTTTGATTACGAGAAGCCATCTCTATACCTCTTATTACTATCGCCAAAATTATAGCATACTTGTGCTCCGAAGCATCATCGGTTTTTGGGTTACCTACTGATATTAGCAGTGAGAACGAGAAGGATTAAATCTTACGATATCCCCATTGCAACTGCTTGGGAGACGAGGCCATGCATTAAAAAGAAGATACTCTATCAGGCTGTCTAAAAACCTTCTC
>DIKK01000030.1:332-28198 GCA_002423605.1 Dehalococcoidia bacterium UBA5620 | reverse complement strand
AGGCCGGAGTTAGCAGACTTGCACAGAGAATCGAGACAGCTTCTTAAGGCTCTGGTCCGCAAGCACAGATTCACCATAGGGATAATAAGCGGCAGGGCACTCAATGACCTGCGAAATAGAGTAGACGTCAACGGTATAATCTATGCTGGCAACCATGGCCTTGAGATAAAAGGACCAGGCATGGAATTTATCCACCCTCTTACTGAAGAGACAGGCTCAGTTATACGTGTTCTCAGCAAAATGTTAAGCAACTCTTTAAGCACAATCAGAGGTGCTGTAGTGGAAGACAAAGGGTCTACCCTGAGCGTACATTATCGCATGGTGGAAGATGAAGAGAAGATAGAGGAGGTAAAGAATGCCTTCGAGCAAGTGGTTGGAGTTGCTCGCTCGCTGGGGAAGATCAAGACTACCTCAGGCAAAAAGGTGCATGAGGTCAGGCCAAACGTCCCCTGGCATAAAGGAAAGGCAGTGAAGTTCATCATGAAAAGATATGCTAAGAACGGGAGACAAAGCGGCCTCCTTCCTATATACGTCGGAGATGACCTGACCGACGAAGATGCATTTGAGGTCATCGAAGGATATGGTGGCATCTCCATCTATGTTGGCTCTGAAGATTCACAAACTGTAGCCCGCTACCTTTTAAACTCAATTGCGGAGGTTGCCGAGTTCATACAGAGAGTGGTCATCTTGAAACAAGGAGGTAGAAATTGATTGGGTGGTTAACTGAGAACTGGCTTCCTATAGCTGTGCCTGTTGTAATCTTTCTGGCCTTCTCTATCGTGGCGCTGTGGGTGAGGGGAATCATCTACAAAACCCTTGAAAGGCACTTGAACAAAGCAAGATGGCAAGGAAGCCAGTTCATAATCCAAACAACGAAAACACCGTTTTTCCACTGGTGGCTGATATTAGGTGCCTTTGTAGCTATTGAGGTTTCCGTGCTACCTTTACCAGCCAAGGTGCTTGCAGCCAGAATCTTAGGCAGCCTACTGGTTATATCCTTGACATGGATACTCATTAACCTGACTGAAAAATTGCTTCGATTCTATATGGGCAAACTTGAAATACCATCGTCTTCAACCACCTTAGCGGTCAACGCGGTGCGAATAGCTGTTGTCGTTGTAGGGGTGCTGATCCTGCTTGATATCTGGGGCGCACCAACCACACCTATTATTCTCATGTTAGCCACAGTGATCTTGGTAGCTGTTTTAGCCGCTCGAAATGTGCTTCTTGATGTCTTCTCTGGATTCGAGCTGATGCGCGGTGAACTCTTCACAGTTGGGGACTATGTGAAGCTTGACTCAGGCGAGGAAGGTTATATCGAAGATATTGCCTGGACCAAAACACGAATTAAAGCGCTTAGTGATAATATAATCGTTGTACCCAATGGTAAATTCACTCAGGCGACAATTACAAATTATGGTCGCCCCTTGAAAAAAGCCACGAAACCATTCCACTTTTATACACGGCTCCACCTTAAGGAACTGACCGGGCTCAAAGCAAGCAATCTAGCGGAGTTGGCTCAGATACTTGGTGAAGTTCCAGACTCAGTAGTTTACTATCATACGCATCACTTTTTAGAGGAGCATCAATACCTTACTCCTGAGCCTGCTAATGACTTCGCTTTGTGGGTAGATGACAGCATTGGCGATAAAGCTCTGGCTGAAAAGCTAGCCAGCATAGATATATTCGAATTCCCCAATATAGAGGTGCTACGAACTAGAATTATATCGGTTATTAATGAATACCTCTTAACAAATCCTAATAGCAGAGTTGCTCCCGAGGGAATGGAATTCCACTTTATCAAATCAACAAGTGTAATCTTGCCTACTGCTTATGTTGCCAACGATCTCCGAGAATTCATACAGGTTCTGCGCGGGATAACCATCGATTCTCTATACTTCCATGTGTTTGAGTCTAGGCTAAGGCTTCAAAAAGGTACCAACGATTTCTCTACCTGGCTTCAAGAATGTCTGGGAGAAGATGACTTGGCCAACAAAATTGCCAAACTGGACCCTTATAACTATACTTTGGAAGGCCTGAGGTCAGCGATAATCCAACTTATTGAGAAACGTATAAAGTAGAGGAATTCATTGAGAAGCGAAGTATCGCACAAATCAGCAATTAAAATACAGGACTACGAGCCTATCGTTGGCAAAAACATCATTGAAGAATTACGGATGCTCGCTGATAAGTTATCAGGAAAAGTCATACAGAACGTAAACTCGACCTTTAGCGGCGGAGGCGTGGCTGAGATTCTGGCACGAATGGTACCATTACTTAATCAACTCGGCGTGGACACTCGCTGGGATATCATTCAAGGAACCGAAGAATTCTTTGAGGTGACGAAGAAGTTTCACAACGCTCTGCATGGTGCAAATGAAAAACTCACTGCAGCCGACTTCGACCTGTTTCGGGAAGTAAGCCAAAAAAATATCGGCGATTTCAAATCTTACGGCGATTTCAATTTAATTCACGACCCACAACCAGTTGCTTTAATAGCCAGGAAAAAAGAGCTGGGTGGGAAGTGGGTCTGGCGATGCCACATCGATATCTCGAACCCAGATAAAAAAGTTTGGCAATACTTGCGAGATTTCGTGTTCCAGTACGATGCCGCCGTTTTCTCGTCTCCCAACTTTGCCCAGCAATTACCCATCCGCCAACTACTGATTCCTCCGTCGATAGACCCGCTCAGCGATAAGAACAAAGAACTTACATCTGAGACCATTGATGCAGTATTACACAAATACAACCTGGACAAAGACAAACCGATGGTCATTCAGATTTCGCGGTTTGATTACTTGAAGGACCCGGTGGGTGTAATACAGGCTTTCGAGATTGTGAGAAAAAGCATAGAGTGCCAACTTATATTAGCTGGCGGTACCGCTACTGATGACCCCGAATGTGAAGAAGTACTTGAAAAAGTCAGAGAACGGGCAGCCGGCAATCCAGATATTCACGTCTTGCTCATCCCACCGGGCAGCGACATAGAAATAAACGCATTGCAACGAGCTGCCGCTGTCGTCATACAGAAATCCATTAAGGAAGGTTTCGGCTTGACCATAAGTGAAGCTCTTTGGAAAAGTAAACCTGTGGTGGCTTCCGCTGTTGGTGGAATACCACTCCAGGTCAAAAACAAGTTGACCGGCCTGCTCTGCCACAGTATTGAAGGAGCAGCTTTCGACCTAAGACAGATATTGAGCAATCCTGATTATGCCAGATGGCTGGGCGATAACGGCCGAGAGCATGTGCGGCAGAACTTTTTGATTACGCGTCATCTTAAAGACTATTTACTTCTATTCCTCTCGTTAGACTACACTTCTGATTTGATTTATCTATAGGCTGTCACTTAGTTATAGCTGATTCAATCGCTGAGAAGAAGTTGCGTTGGTTTGGATAAAGTTTACAATTTGCTTGGCTGTCATTGTTGTAGCTGGAACTAAGCTTTCCAAATATGGAGACCTGATTGCGCACAAAACAGGCCTGGGGCGTGTGTGGATCGGTGTAGTCCTTCTCGCCACAATAACTTCTTTGCCAGAACTAGCCACCGGCATCAGCTCAGTAAGCATTATAGGCAAACCCGATTTGACATTAGGTGACCTCTTCGGGTCAAACTTACTAAACCTAGCTATCATAGCCCTAATCGATGTTTTCTACACACGTGGTCCGGTACTGCATTTCCTGGGCACTGGCATCGTATTGACCACTGTTTTGAGCACCATGCTTATTGCCACAGTGGCAATGTTTCTTTATACCGCCCAAAATGTATCTTCTCTTGGTATCATGAACTATCTGGGGCTCTACTCCATAATATTTTTATGCCTTTACCTTCTGGCCCAATACATGATATTCCGCTTCCAACGTGCCCAGCAAGGACAAGCTACTGATAACGAGTCAGTAACAACAGATCACGAAGGCATAGCCTTGAAGAAAATAAGTGTTTTCTTTACCATAGCAGCGCTGGCAACTATCGGAGCGGGCACATGGCTAGGGTTCATCGGTAACGAGATATCTGAAGTCACCGGCCTAAAGTCTGGTTTCGTTGGTACGCTTTTTCTGGCCATTTGCACGTCTGCGCCTGAAATCGTAGTCGCGATTTCGGCCGTACGCATAGGTGCAGTGGATATGGCAGTCGGCAATGTCGTAGGCAGCAACTTGTTTAATATGGGAGTTATAATTTTTATCGACGACTTGCTTTATAAGGCTGGACCCATCTTTTCATATGCATCCATGGGCCACATCAACACAGCTCTGTTTGCTGTGCTGATGAGCTGTGTTGTGATTATAGGACTCATTTTCCGGCCTCGATTTTTGCCACGCTTTTGGGTTGGCATAGACACCACCATTCTAGCTATTTTGTATTTTGGAGCAATCACGACGCTATACTTTATGTAGAAGCCTTGGTGGATTTGTCCCTTTTTCTTAATTTCCATCCTAACATCAATGCTGGACTGATTTTCGTGGGAGCAGGTCAAGGCTATTAAAAAAGACTACCTGTATTAAGGGAATTATTCAGATGCGTCTTCTTTAGCCTTTGCCAAAAATTTGGCTAGCTTTTGATCATCGGATGCTAATACCAGCACGTCTCCTTCTCTGATAATGTCCTCCTCACCGGGTGATATAATGATTTCCTTATCGTGTTGAATGAGCAATACTGCTATTTCACCCTCTCCCTTTCTGCCAAATCCTGATTCGCTAAGGGTTTTATTTTCAAAATATAGTGGCGTGTCTATTTTGGAGATTCCGTAAGTTGACGTGATGGACATGTAATCTGAGACATCTGTCAGCATGACGCCATGAGCAATTCTCCTACCCATATCACGCTGAGGGAAGACCACCTGATCAGCACCTATTTTATGCAGAATACTACCGTGAAGATCGCTGATAGCTCTGGCTATGACGTATTTAACACCCAGCTTTTTCAATAAAATGGTCGTTAGTACGCTATTCTCAATAGTGGAACCCACCGCTACAATGACTATTTCAAATTCATTGATTCCCATGTCCTTCAGCACTGATTCATCTGTAGCATCACCCTGGACGGCATGAGTAACATTAGGTGATATAACCTGAACCCTCTTCATATCGATATCCATAGCCATCACCTCGTGGCCCATTTCATATAGCATGCATGCAAGGCTATAACCAAACCGGCCGATTCCTAAAACAGCGATTTGACCTTTCATAAGTACCTCCTATACGATTCTAACCGCTTCCTGAGGGTAACGGTATGTGCTGAGCTTTTGGTGTTCAAGCAGGGATAACGTAAGAGTAAGCGGTCCCAGTCTACCAACAAACATGGTTAAAATAATCGTCAATTTTCCTGCCAGCGATAAACTGGGTGTTATTCCTGTTGATAGTCCTGTATTAGAGAATGCAGATACAGTTTCAAAAAAGATGGACAGAAAGTCAAATGTCTCGGTAACAGTCAGAATAAATACAACGACGGTGATAACAGTAAGAGAAAGAATTACCACTGCCAGTGCCCTGTATATCTGCTGTGTAACGAACTCTTTTTCGTAAATACCTGCATATTCCTTACCTTTGAGTGAACTAACAAATGTGGCGATCAATATGCCGAAAGTGTTTACTTTTATGCCGCCGGCAGTAGAACCAGCAGCACCTCCGATGAACATAAGGACCAGGATAAAGAAGAGAGCATAGGATGTAATTTGAGCCATGGTTATAGCTGTAAATCCTGATGTGCGGGCGACTGCAGATTGAAAGAAGGCAACCAGCAGCTTATCAGCTACGGATAATGGAGCGAGTGTCGACGGATTTGCAAACTCTGCAACGAATATAACTGCCGTCCCAAATAGCAAGAGGGTTACGCTTGCTATCAAGACAATCTTGGTATCGAGGGTGAAATTAGAAAAACGATGTTTTGTAAACATATCAGCCACCACTACATAACTGATACCCCCGAGAATGGTTAGAGCTGCCGTTGTTAGCAGCAGCAATGCATCGCTTGGATGATTTGTAAAGCTGTGGAAGTGGCCAAAAAGATCAAAACCTGCATTATTGAATGCAGAAATGGATTGAAAGAGCGCTTCCCAGAAGAGCATATCATGAGAGCCCTGCGCGGAAAAATGTAAATAGAAAATTACCGTACCTATACTTTCAGAAACTAACGTAAAGAGCGCAATCTTCTTTACCAGGTTAACTAAACCTCCGAGTCTCGGTATGCCCAGAGTTTCACCAATTAGTAGTTTCCCTCGAAGTCCGACTCTTCTGCCTAACGATAGTATAAGAAGTGTTGCGCTTGTCATAAAACCCAGACCACCCATTTGAATCATGCCCAAGATAACTATTTGACCGAAAAGAGACCAGTGAGTAGCGGTATCCAGCACAACCAATCCTGTTACACATACAGCAGATGTGGCAGTGAAGAATGTGTCCGCAGGTGATGTAATCTCTCCGGTATTACTTGATACAGGTAATAAAAGTAGAAGAGCCCCAATTATAATTAAACCTACAAAACCGAACACTAATACAATCGGCGATAAATCGCCGCTCTTATGTTCCAGAGGTTCAGTTAGGAAAAGATGCCAGGGTTTAATCGGAAATCCGAGGTAACCTGTTTTTTTTTGTTTTGACATTAAGGTTTTGCGGGTACGATCACGACCTATCCCAGTAGTTATAGCACTTTTTGAGTTAGTCCCGCAAGCACAATAGCCTCAGAAGCAGGCTATCGGTATTTAAGTGTACTATGTGGTCGTATCTTGGTTGTATCCTTTCCTCCATGCCTCCATTAGTTTTTTCGCCTCAGTCAGTGTTGCGAATATCTCCTGATTGAGAAGTTCGTACCTCAATTTGCCATTGAATGATTCTATGTAGTCGTTATCCCAAAGGATTCCCCTCTCGATGAGTAAAATCTTCACTGCCAACTTGATTAACCAGGCGCATATTGCCCTGGCTAATAAAAGCTTCAGCCTCGCGAATTCTACTAATGATTTGCTCTGATTTGAATGTTTTTATGGCCAACGAGGTTTAGGAACAATCAGCCCCAAAGCCTTGGAACAGCCAACTATAAAATCTCGATGACTTCGTTCTTTCAATAACAGGAACAAGCAATGCAGCCAAAACGATGCTGGCCAATATCATAACATAGGCAATGCTTTGGATAAACTCGCCACCTTCCACTCCTCGCTGTAATGGGATAGATGCCAGCACTGCTGTCGCCAATCCTTTAGGAATCATTATTGCGATGATAGATGCATCAGCAACCGGGGTAGCCTTTGGGATGATAAACCTGACAACAGGAAGCCGAACTAATAGAACGATGAAAGTGAGAGCAACAGCTGCCCCGACTATCCACCAACTCGCTAACTGAAGCGATATGCCTACATAGACAAAGAAAAATGTTTTGAGCAAAAAAACCACCTCTGAGTAGAAGCCCTTTTCACTATTGTTCGGACCAAGTGGTCTTGAAAAAAGATTGCGCCTGAATAACCTCACCAGTGGTTGGCGGAAAAGTTCGATGTTTCCTAGCGTTATGCCGAAGGCAAGCGCAGTAAGAGCTCCACCATATCCCATAAGCTCTGCTACACCAAAAATAATAAAGACAAAGGCAACTGTGGTGAACATAGAGTTTTGTAAGTGGCGGATACGATCAAGAATCATAGACCACCCAAAGCCGCTAAGCACACCGAGTAATATAGCCATAATAAAAGATGAAATCAGCGTGCCTGCCATGATGCCGACGTCAAATTTACCGAGCAAGTTCGCCTCAATGAGAGCTATGGTAACCACGATGGAGAGGACATCCGTTATCGTTGATTCCAACAGTAGTATTGTCTGACTACGAACTTTCATATTAAGTTGGCCGATTATGGGGGCAACCACTGCTGGTGACGTGCAGCCCACAATAGCTCCAACTATGAGTGATTGAATGAAGCCGATACCAACTAAGAACATGGCAGCTGCGCTAACAGCTGCCATTGTAAAGACAAAAACTAAGATAGCAAGCAAGGTAGTCCGTCTGAAGGTTTCTATTAGTGTATTGATGTTAAGTCCAATCCCCGCCTCGAAAAGGATAATAATGAAGGTGATAGTCGTGAAGATTCGGCCTATTTCTCCGAAGTGAGCAGGGGAAACAATATTAAAGAAGGGACCAAGACAGAGACCAATGATTATCAATAAGAGGACATCAGGTATCCTAGTGCGCCTGAATATAGCTTCGAACAGATGCGCTGCAAAGACCAGAACGCCTATAAAGGCTACTATTAAAGCGGTCTCATGCACAGACAAACCCCTTTCTCAACTATCTGAGCCAATCTGACCCTAATATTCCAAACACCAGAGGCGAATGTTGATATAAAGATGCCGAAAACCTTAAAGAAAACAAAAATGAGCCGCCCGAGACTCGAACTCGGAACCGGCTGATTAAGAGTCAGCTGCTCTGCCAGTTGAGCTAGCGGCCCAAGCGAGGCTTATGTTAGCATTCACCATCAATATAAGTCAAACTTAAAGGCACCAGCGTTACCCTCGCCTGTTGCCTTTCATGATATAATATATACATCTCACTATCAAATTGCCAGGTAAGGACGTGGGAGAGGGTTTCAAAGTTCTGGATCACACTGCAGATATCGGCATTGCCGCCTATGGTGCTGATATCAAAGAGCTATTCAGCAATGCCGCCACCGGCCTCTTCAGCCTCATGATTGACCTTAATACCGTCAAAGAAGACAGCGAACGCGAGGTAAGACTTACAGCGGAGGATGTGGAAACCCTGCTGGTAGAATGGCTCAACGAACTCATCTACGTCTCCGACGTGGAGCACCTTCTCTTCAAGAGATTCCAAATAGACGAGATCAACGGCAAACAAGTCAAAGCCAGGTGCTTCGGCGAGAAGGTTGACCAAAGCCGTCATCGCCTGGAAAGGGCAATCAAGGCAGCAACGTATCATATGCTCAGGATAACCAAGCTCGATGGTGGCTACGAAGTGACGGTCATTTTCGACATATAGAGAATAAGACATGCCCAGATGGGAAGGACATCTTAAAAAGATAGATGGCTACCGATGGGAGATCCCCAAGAGCTACAAACCAGGGATGCGCGTTCCCGGTCTGGTCTACGCCGATGAGGCCCTACTGGAGGACATCAAAGAAGAGCAGTCCTTGGAGCAAATAGCTAATGTCGCTTTTCTCCCCGGCATAGTGGGACATTCTATGGCCATGCCCGATATACACTGGGGCTATGGCTTCCCCATAGGCGGGGTTGCCGCTACAAGGGTCAGCGATGGAGTTGTCTCCCCCGGCGGCGTCGGCTATGACATCAACTGCGGTGTCAGGCTGCTACGCACCAACCTAAATGAAGCCGAGGTAAGGAGCAAAATCAGGGAACTTATCAACCATTTATTCAATAACGTCCCATCCGGTCTCGGCTCAGAAGGGAAGATAAGGGTAAACGAAAAGCATATGGATGAGGTGCTGAAAGACGGCGCCTACTGGGCAGTAAAGCACGGTTTCGGCACTTCCAAAGACCTCGAGGTCACCGAGGAAGCAGGAAGGATGAAAGATGCCAATCCGGATAAGGTAAGCGCCAGAGCAAAGAAAAGGGGCGCTCCCCAATTGGGAACATTAGGCTCTGGTAATCACTTCCTAGAGGTACAGGTAGTAAAAGAGATTTACCACCAGTCTGCAGCCAAAGCTATGGGCATTGAATATACAGGGCAGGTGCTGCTCCTTATCCATACCGGCTCCAGAGGCCTGGGACATCAGGTCTGTAACGATTACCTGCGCATAATGGAACAGGCGATCAATAAATATGGCATCAGTCTGCCAGACCGGCAACTGGCCTGCGCTCCAATAGCATCCGACGAGGGAAAAGATTATCTTGCAGCTATGGCCAGTGCCGCCAACTATGCTTGGGCCAACCGGCAGTGCATCGCAAATTGGGCACGGGAGTCTTTCTCCAGAGTTTTCGACAAAAGCTTCAAAGAGCTGGGCATAGAGCAAATCTACGACGTAGCTCATAACATCGCCAAGATAGAAGTGCACACTGTAGATAGAAAAAAGATGACCCTCTGTGTCCACCGCAAGGGTGCTACCCGGGCATTCCCCCCAGGACACAGAGACGTGCCACAATGTTATCAGAAAATAGGGCAGCCAGTGCTCATCCCCGGCGATATGGGCCGCCGCTCCTATGTTGCCATTGGCACAGAAAGAGCCATGACAGAGACCTTTGGTTCCACATGCCACGGCGCCGGCAGGCTACAGAGCCGTGGCGCCGCCAAGCGATCCCTTAAAGGCCATGACGTGGCCAATGAGCTGGCTGCAAAAGGCATACTGGTGAAAACCGGTAACATGGCTTCACTGGCTGAAGAAGCATCCCAGGCCTACAAGGATGTTTCCCATGTAGTAGATGTAACCCACAAAACCGGCATTTCCCTCAAGGTAGCCATGGCAACCCCCATGGGCGTCATTAAAGGTTGACGATAACACAGCAGCGTCTCATCAACCTACCACCCCACATCCCCTTGACTTTTCCCATCCCTATTTCATCAAGGTTCAGATTTTTAGAGACTCCAGTCAAACCTCGTCCCTGCTTCATCTCAAAGGTATGTGATAAAGGGCATGACCACATTACGATTATCTATGAGAACTTTAGGCCGAGAGAGATTACTAAGGCTTCCGCTTAAACAGGAAGTACTCCAAACTATCAGCCAGTGCCAGCCAGCTAGCCTCGATGATATTGGTCGAACTGCCGACGGTCCTCCACTGCTCCTGACCATCGCTTGACTCGATTAATACCCTGACCTGAGACGCAGTACCAAAGCTTTCCTCCAGAATCCGTACCTTGTAGTCTGTTAGCTCCACAGTGCCGATATCGGGATAAAACTCAGTCAACCCTTTGCGCAATGCCTGATCAAGGGCGTTCACAGGGCCATTGCCTTCAGCAGCGGTATGCATAATCTTACCCGCAACTTTCACCTTGACCGTTGCCTCAGCGAGCACTTCCTGCTCGCTCCCGTCAATTTTAGAAGGAAGGCGACGATGCCTCTCCACCACCACCATGAAATCAACCAATTCGAAAGGCGGTTTATACCGAGGCTGGCTTCGACGTAACAACATCTCAAACGAGGCATCGGCAGCTTCATACTGAAAGCCGCGGCTCTCCAGTAACTTTATCTGCTCCAACAGATGGCGTGCTTCTTCTCCCTTTGCCGGCAAAGTTACTCCCAATTGCTTGGCTTTATATACTATGTTTCCCCTGCCCGAAAGTTCAGATACCACTACCCTTGGTCGGTTGCCCACCATCTCTGGATTGATATGTTGATAGCTACCCGCCCATTTCATAAGACCAGACACGTGCAGCCCGGCTTTATGGGTAAATGCACTGGAACCCACATACGGCAAGTTGCCAGGCGATGCCAAGTTAGCCAACTCAGCTATATAGTTAGAGACCTCGGTGAGCTTGGCCAACCGTTTATTGGTAACGCAATCAATGCCCATTTTGAGCTTTAAATCAGGGATAATTGAGCAGAGGTTAGCATTGCCACAGCGCTCGCCATATCCATTGATAGTCCCCTGCACCTGGACAACACCAGCACCGATTGCCGTCAGGGAATTAGCCACGCCCATCTCAGCATCATTATGAGCATGAATGCCCAAAGAACAGGTTACTGACTTCTGAACAGCTTCAATGGCAGCAGCAATCTCAAAAGATAAGGCACCACCGTTGGTATCACAGAGCACCACGCAGTCAGCACCAGCCTTGGTTGCTGCATCAATAGTCCTGATAGCATATTCATGATTTGCTCTATAGCCATCAAAGAAATGTTCCGCATCAAAAAAGACAGTGAGGCCTTTAGATTTGAGGTAGTCTACAGATTCAGCAACAAGTCGCAGATTCTGCTCCAGACCTATTTTCAACACTTGAGTTACTTGCAAATCCCAGCTCTTACCCACGATGGTAACCGCTTTGGTTTCAGCCTTAACCAACGCCTGAAGATTGGCGTCCTTGCTTACTTTAGTGTCAGTGCGCTTAGTGCTGCCGAAGGCAACAAGAACCGAATTTTTTAGTTTCAGATCCTGAGCCTTGGCAAAGAACTCAGTATCTTTGGGATTAGCTCCCGGCCAGCCACCCTCTATATAGTGGATGCCAAGGTCATCCAACTTCTGTGTAATCTTCAGCTTGTCGACAACAGAAAAAGATATCCCCTCTTGCTGGGAACCGTCTCTTAGAGTAGTATCATAAAGCTGAAGCTGAATCTGTGCCATTACCATCGCTCATACTTAGCCAAGCACCCTCTCAGCAACAAGGCTGCCCATCCTGCTAGTGCCAACCTTAGTTCGGCCATCCTCCATTATATCATACGTACGATAACCATCCTCTAAAGCCTTAATCACCGCTCGGTCCACTGCATCGGCTTCGGTCGGCAAGTTAAAGGAATAGCGCAGCATCATGGCCGCGCTCAAGATAGTGGCAATCGGATTGGCTATATCCTGATTGGCTCTACTTGGGGCGCTGCCGTGAATGGGCTCATAGAGGCCTAAAGCTCTTGATGAGCCACCCTTAGGTATGCCAGCCAGGCTAGCAGAGGGCAGCATACCCATAGAACCAGCCAGCATAGAGGCTTCATCGGTTATGATATCTCCGAACGTATTCTCTGTAACAACAACATCAAAATAAGACGGCTTCTGAATAAGGCGCATGGAGCAGGCGTCCACCAGCATGTGATCTAGCTCCACATCGGGATAGCCAGCCGAGACCTCGATAGCCACCTCGCGCCATAGCCGTGATGTCTCCAACACATTGGCTTTATCCACCGAAGTCAGCTTCTTCCTACGAGTCCGCGCTATCTCAAAGCCTACCCTGACAACGCGTTCGATCTCTTTTTCGGAATATTCCATGGTATCTACCGCCCTTCTTCCATCAGGAGCCTGCCAACGTTTTTTAGGCTGGCCGAAATAAAGCCCGCCTGTAAGTTCACGGACAACCATAAGGTCTACGCCTTTGATAACCTCTGGCTTAAGTCGCGTGAAGTCAACCATCATGGGAAGCACTTTGACTGGCCGCAGGTTGGCAAAAAGCCCCAAGTCTTTGCGCAAAGCCAGAAGTCCATCCTCGGGGTGTACCTTAGCTCTAGTATCATCCCACTTGGGACCACCAACGGCCCCCAACAACACTGCATCACATTTTCGACACATCTCCAGCGTCTCTTCAGTCAAAGCAGAGCCGGAAGCGTCAATAGCTTCCCCGCCTACTAGACCTCTCTTGAATTCGAAGCCATGTCTGAACTTCTTCCCTACAGCTTCCAATACCTTTATCGCTTCATTTGCCACCTCAGGGCCAATACCATCTCCAAGCAATGTCGCTATTGTAAGTTGCACGTTATACTCCTTCAGCTATTTTTCTCTTGGTATACTTCACCAAACCGCCGACCTTTATTATCCCCATCATGAAATCGGGGTACGGCTTGGCTAAGAACGTCTCGTCTCTGGTGATATTGTGTATTTCCCCGGTGGCCAGCTCAACTTCAAGTATATCACCAGACTCGGTATTATCTACTGCTTCAGGTGACTCCAACAGCGATAGCCCGATATTGATAGCATTTCGAAAGAAGATGCGGGCAAAGCTCCTGGCAATAACACAGGATATGCCGGCAGCCTTAATGGCCACCGGGGCATGCTCGCGTGAAGAACCACAGCCAAAGTTGGTATCAGCCGCAATGATGTCACCGGGCTGGACTTTCGTCAAGAACTCGGCATCAAAATCCTCCATGCAATGTTGAGCTAACTCATTTGACTCGGAAACATTAAGGTAGCGAGCCGGAATGATGGCATCGGTATCTACATTGGCGCCGTACTTATGAACCTTACCTTTCAATTTCAAATCATTACCTCTCTTTAGAGCAGTTCATTTAAGCAGGTATTTCCTCTCACCTCTTACCCAGCTAAAATATAAATCAATTCCATCAATCTTCTTTGCAAACACCAAAGAGTCTGGGGATACCCTTTCAAGACCAAATAAAGCCAAGAATCGGCAATAATCATTAAACTGTTCCTCAACTTGGGCAGAATCATCATTACGTTCAAAGGAATGGACTAGCATCAAAGCATTTTGTGCTTTGACCTTTTAGCTTCAATGACAGCAGATGCTGTCCTGTGCAAAAGCTGATACCTGATAGGGTTAATTTGACTTTCATCTAGCCGTAATTCGTTGAGCAAAAATCGTAAACGTTCTGGTTTTCCCGATCTACTATCACGTATCATCCATCTATCGATAGTAACGTCAAAAGATTCTGACACTTTGCCCTCCACTGTAATTGAGATCAGTCCACCATGACCCATCGCCACCCATCGCCAAAGCCCAAATATCACTCTGAGAAGGGCGCCGACCCCCTGGCAAAGGTACTTTATGCTCATGGAAAGCAATCAAAAATTCAGCATCCTGAAACAGCTCTATTTCAGACTTCTTGAACACATTTCTCACAGATTCAGGAAAACCATTTGCATTCTGCCAACAATAGGCAAATGCCTTAGCAGAGTAGCCGGTTTTCCAATGTCTATCAGGCTTGGCCAAAAGTAGCTTCCAATCCTCCGGCTCACTTACAGGGACAAAGAACCTACTTAGAGTAGATTCATATTGCGACTGCCGTTGTGACCCCATGTTCTTTCACCTCCAGTCACTATTTTTCCAATGTCTAAGGATTGACTAGGGTATTAGATTCACGCAAGCAATTCAATTTACTTTACTTAGTAATCTCCTCCGGGCTGGCAATCCGTCCCAGAACAGCGCTGGCGGCGGCTACCGCAGGGTTAGCCAAGTAGACCTCAGATTTGGGGCTGCCCATCCTGCCAATGAAATTCCTATTGGTAGTTGACACACAGCGCTCGCCAGCAGCAAGTACACCCATGTACCCGCCGAGACATGGCCCGCAGGTGGGCGTGCTCACCACGGCACCAGCGCGGATAAACGCATCCACTAGACCCGCATGCAGGGCATCAAGGTAAACCTGCTGGGAACCGGGGATAATAATGCACCGCAGTCCAGAGTTAACCTTCCCACCCTTCAAAATCTTGGCAGCCAGCCGCAAATCATCCAACCTGCCATTGGTACAGCTACCAATCACTACCTGGTCAATTTTGATATCCCCAACATGGCTAATCGGCCTCACATTGGAAGGAAGATGAGGGAAAGCCACCTGAGGCTCAAGCTTGGAGACATCATATTCAATTATCCTGGTATATTCCGCATCCTCGTCAGGATGATATACCTGATAAGAACGTTTGGCTCTATCTTTAACGTATTTCTGTGTCTTATCATCGACCCTGAAAATGCCAGCCTTGCCTCCGGCCTCGATCGCCATATTCGACATAGTGAAACGCCCGTCCATAGGCAAGGCATCAACCGCCTCGCCCACAAATTCCATGGCAGAATACAAGGCGCCATCAACGCCAATATCACCAATAGTATAGAGTATCAGGTCTTTGCCCCCAACCCACCTGCCCAACTTCCCATGATACACAAACTTAATCGTAGGCGGCACTTTCATCCATATTTCGCCTGTAGCCATAGCTACGGCGATATCCGTCGACCCCATGCCGGTGCCAAAAGCACCCAACGCCCCATAGGTACAGGTATGTGAATCAGCACCAATCACTACATCTCCGGGCAATACCAATCCCTGCTCCGGCAAGAGCACGTGCTCAATACCCATCCTCCCCACTTCAAAATAAACCAATCCCTGCTCCTGGACAAACTGCTTCATCATCTTAGCTTGCTCAGCAGACAGTATGTCCTTATTGGGACAAAAATGGTCGGGTACCATCACTATCTTCTCAGGGTCAAAAACCTTGTCCACGCCCAGCTTGCGGAACTCTTTAATTGACAGAGGCGCAGTAATATCATTTGCCAAAACTACATCAACCCTGACGTTGACAAATTCGCCGGGACTAACCTTTTCCTTGCCCGAATTAGCGGCCAATATCTTTTCAGCTAACGTCAATTTCCTCAACTCCGATATTATTTTCTAACATTTTGGTTCGTGTCACTCCAGTAGAATGAATCCCATAACATACTATTCGGATAGGTTTTCAAACCTGTCCGTAACAGCGGATACTACAGAGCATCGGCTCATAGTTTAGAAGCAGATACTCCAGCCTATCCATGGTTTTAAGACATATCTCTGAAGGGCTGTACCTACATTTCACCCTTTCACTTTAGGGATACGCAACACCACCAGCGTCAGGATTGCAGCCACAACAGCCATGATATATAAACCAGCACCAGCGGCCAATCCAATTGCGGCGGTAATCCAAATACTGGCAGCAGTTGTCAATCCAACCACACGCTCACCACGAGTTCCATGAATAATAACACCCGCACCAATGAAACCAATGCCTGTTACCACCCCAGCCGCTACTCTAGACACATCAGCCGTGCCTGGAAAGCCAAATATCGAAACAACTGTAAACAGTGCGGCACCGAGCGAGATTAATGTGTGGGTACGAAGTCCGGCTGCTTTCTTAGCTCGCTCACGCTGAAATCCGATAACTGTCCCGAGAGCTGCTGCCAGAAGCAAGCGCAAAACTATATCTAACTCTAATAGCATCTAGACTCATCCTTCTCGCCTTGCATTCTTGACAGCCAGAAGCCGGTTCAAAGAATTCAGGTAAGCCTTGGCGCTGGCAACAATTATGTCCGTAGAAGCACCCCGCCCGGTATAAGTAACACCATCGCTCCTGATCCTTATCAGCACTTCGCCGATAGCATCGATACCCTCTGTCACAGACTGCACAGTAAATTCGATAAGCTCGTTTGACACCCTCACCATCCGATTGATGGCTTGATACACAGCATCCACTGGCCCTGTGCCCAGCGCAGCATCAGCCATAGCCTGCCCATCAGGAGCAATCAGCCTCACTGTAGCCGTAGGAATACTGTGGTCGCCACAAGAGACTTCAACATGGTCAAGATGATACATTTCAGTAGTAGTACGCAATTCTTCAGCTATCAGAGACTCGATGTCACGGTCGGTTACATCACGTTTCTTATCAGCTAGTTCCTTAAAAGCCTGAAAGGCATGGCCCAAGGCTTCGTCATCCAGCACATAACCCAGCTCAGCCAAATGTTCTTTGAAAGCATGCTTACCGCTCAGTTTCCCCAGCACCAAGCTGCTGGCCGGGATACCCACTGACCGAGGGTCCATTATCTCATAAGTAATCGCCTTCTTTATCACTCCATCCTGGTGAATCCCAGACATGTGACGAAAGGCGTTGGCGCCGATTATAGCTTTGTTGGCCTGCACCGCAAAGCCAGTAAGCTCGCTGACCAGGCGGCTCGTTTTGTAAATCTGTGTGGTGTCTATATTCGTCGTCAGGTCAAAGAAGTCATTCCTGGTCTTGAGTGCCATTACTATCTCTTCTAACGAGGCGTTGCCAGCCCGCTCGCCAATACCATTTACAGTGCACTCAACCTGTCTGGCACCTTTGCGTATCGCTGCAAGGCTATTGGCTACTGCCAGTCCTAAATCATCATGGCAATGAACGCTGACTAAGGCTCTCCCGATATTGTGAACATTGCTGAATATACCCTCAATAAACTCACCCCACTCTTCAGGTATAGCATAGCCTACAGTATCAGTGATATTTACCGTGGTAGCGCCAGCTTCAATAACTGACTCCAGTATCTGATAAATAAATGCAGGCTCAGTGCGGCTAGCATCCATGGGCGAGAACTCGATGTCACCGGTATACTTCTTAGCCCGAGCCACCATGGTGCGAGAAACATCCAGTATCTCTTCACGAGTCTTCTTAAGCTGGTGGGAAAGGTGAATCTCCGAAGCGGATAGAAAGATGTGTATCCGCGGATGTTTCGCCCCCTTTATCGCTTCCCATGCCTTGTCCACAGCTTCAGCATTGGCATGGGACAGAGCACATACAATCGAGCCCTGAAGCTCCTTAGCAATGAGGCGCACTGCCTCGAAATCGCCAGGTGAGCTTATTGGGAAACCTGCTTCTATAACATCAACACCGAGTTTCTCCAGTTGCTTGGCAATATCCAGTTTCTCTTTGGCACTGAGGCCAGCGCCTGCTGCCTGCTCTCCATCACGCAGTGTTGTGTCAAAAATTATTATCTTATCCATGAGTAAGTTCCTCCTTGGGAGAAATATTTTAAGGGCAAACAGATTTGTCCCCTCTCCATGATTAAAGGAGAGGGGCAAGTAAGGATGAGCCTATTTCCTCCCAAAAGAGAGACTTCACAGTAGTGCATGGTTACACTCTACAATCGAAATGAATTATTTACTATGTCCCATTGAGCCACGGCATCATGCTCCTGAGCTTTTTGCCCACTATTTCAATTTCATGTTTGGCTTCCATGCGCTTCAAGGCATTGAAACTGGGATAATTCGCTTGACTTTCCAGAATCCACTCTTTGGCAAAACTGCCATCCTGGATTTCCGCCAGTATCTCCTGCATTTCTTCCCTGCTTACTTCATTAATTACCCGATCCCCACGTGTATAGTCGCCGTATTCAGCGGTATCGCTTACCGAATAGCGCATGTAGCTCAAACCACCCTGGTACATCATATCAACGATGAGTTTAAGCTCATGGAAACATTCGAAATAGGCGATCTCCGGCTGATATCCAGCCTCCACCAGCGTCTCAAAGCCAGCTTTGACTAGAGCGCTGACACCACCACAAAGCACCGCCTGCTCGCCGAAAAGGTCAGTCTCAGTCTCTTCGGCGAAGGATGTTTCTAAAACCCCAGCCTTGGCACACCCAAGACCGCGCGCATAAGCCAGAGCAATCTGTTTTGCTTTACCTGAAGCATCCTGATGCACCGCCACCAGAGCAGGCGGACCAGAGCCCTCGGTATAAAGCCGACGCAACATATGTCCCGGACACTTGGGAGCGATCATGGTAACATCTATATCCTTAGGCGGCACGATCTGACCAAAATGGATGTTGAAGCCGTGAGCGAACATTAGCATCTTGCCTTTTGTCATCTCTTTTTCAATCGCTTCCCGATAAATTCTCGCCTGCATAGTATCCGGCACCAGCATAACAATGATATCTGCTTCCTTGGCTACCTCGGCAGCGCTGGACACCTTGAATTTAGCCTTCTGGGCAGCTTTCCAGCCCTCGGTTCCTTTAGCTTCGGCAACTAGGACATGGCAACCACTGTCCCTCAAATTCTGAGCATGGGCATGCCCCTGGCTACCGAAGCCAACAATGCCAACAGTCTTTCCTTTAAGTAGCTCCAGCTTGGCGTCCTTTTCATAATATATCTTAGCCATGATACCTCCTTCACAATTTTCTATATTCTGCCCTCAGGGTTAAATGTCCTTATGCTACCAGTCCGGTGAGCTTGCCACCTCGGAAGATGGCGGCTTCGGCGGCTGCTTCAGCGCTCTCGTACTCTCGTCCACCAACAACGGCCCCAGACCACCACGACACATAGCGATGCGGCCTGTCCGTGCTATCTCCCTGATGCCAAAGCCACGGAGAAGCTCTATCAAAGAATTGAGTTTTTCCTCATCCCCGGTGACTTCCACAATCAGCGAGTCCACAGAGACATCAAGTATGCTAGCCCTGAAAATATCAACTACCTGGATAATCTCACTCCTGGTAGAGGCAGTCGCCTTGACTTTAATCAGGGCCAGCTCCCGAGACACCGGATTAAGATCAGTAATGTCGACTATTCTAACTACATCGACAACCTTATCAAGCTGTTTTCTTACCTGCTCCACCTTAGCGTCGTCGCCTTCCACTATCATAATCATGCGCGACATATCAGGTTGCTCTGTTTGCCCCACAGCAATGCCCTCGATATTGAAATTGCGCCGGCGCAACAGGCTGGACACCCGATTCAACACTCCGGGTTTATCAGCTACCTGGGCAACTAGAATATGTTTTTTGGTGGCCATTTGTCTCGCCCTCTTATCTCAATTTCAAACTCACCGCTTCTTAGAAGTTGCTTTTTCCTGCTTTGGCATTTCAATGGACTGAATCAGAGCGGCTCCCGGCGGCACAATAGGAAACACATTTTCCTCAGGCGCAACAACGAAGTCGATTAAGAATGGACCTTTGTGCTCCATCGCCTTCTCTATAGCCGGGATTACATCTGTTTTATCTTTAACCCTGGCAGCAGGTATACCATATGCTTCAGCAATCCTTACAAAATCCGGACTATAGAGCTGCGCATGGACATAGTTACGCTTGTAAAACAGCTCTTGCCACTGCCTCACCATCCCCAAATATCCATTGTTTATAATAGCTATTTTAACGGCCAGGTCTTCTTGGACTATGGTAGCCAGCTCCTGGATAGTCATCTGAAAGCCACCATCGCCAGCAACACACCACACTGTTTCATCGGGACGCCCCACTTTCGCCCCGACGGCGCCAGGTATCTCGAATCCCATGGTACCCAAGCCACCCGAGGAGACCAAGCAGTTCGGCTTGTCGTAGTAGAAGAACTGCGCCGCCCACATCTGATTCTGTCCCACACCGGTGACTATGGTGGCGTCGCCCTTGGTCACTTCATGAATCTTACGAATGACGTACTGAGGCAGGAGTTCATCGCATTCCCTGATTTCAAGCGCAGGGTGCTCCTCACGCCACCGGTCTAACTGGTTAAACCAGGCCATGTGTTCACGTGATGCAATCTGCGGATTTAATGCTTCAAGCACCTTCTTGACATCACCAACTATAGGCACATCCACCCGCACATTTTTACCAATCTCACTGGGGTCAATATCGATATGGATAATCCGCGCTTTGGGTGCAAAAGAACTGACTACACCAGTAGCCCTATCGTCAAACCTCATGCCAATGGCAACGATAAGATCAGCTTCATCCACTGCCTTGTTGGCATAAGCCATGCCATGCATACCCAACCAGCCAAAACTCAAAATATGGGACTCAGGAAAACAGCCAATACCTAGCAGAGTAGTCACTATCGGTACCTGCGCCTTTTCTGCAAGTTCTTTCAGATCAGCAAAAGCGCGCGCTACAATTACACCTCTGCCAGCGATAATCAAAGGCCGCTCGGCACCGTTTATCAGCTTGGCCGCCCTCTTTACCTGGCTTGGATGTCCCACAAGCACAGGCTTATATCCCGGCAGGTCAATCCTATCAGGATAGATAAAATCCGTTTCCTGCACGAAAATATCCTTTGGTATATCGATAAGAACCGGACCAGGCCTGCCATGCTGGGCAATATAGAAAGATTCCTTAACCACCCTGGCCATGTCCTTCACATCAAGGACAAGATAATTATGCTTAGTAATAGGCAGAGTAATGCCCGTTATGTCAACTTCCTGGAAGGCATCCTTGCCGATGAAAGGCGTGGCCACTTGGCCAGTAATGGCAACCATAGGAGATGAATCCAAGTGCGCATTGGCAATGCCGGTTACCAGATTAGTAGCTCCTGGTCCCGATGTAGCTAGGCACACTCCTACCTTACCGGTAACACGAGCATAGGCATCGGCAGCATGCGCAGCGCCTTGCTCATGCCGGACCAGGATGTGCCTCAGTTGTGGGTACTGTGGAAAGGTATCATATAAAGGCAACACAGTCCCACCAGGAAAGCCAAAAATGACTTCCACTCCTTCCTGAATGAGACTCTCACATAGTATCTGGGCACCAGTTCTTTTCATCAATATCTCCTATCTGGCAAAAACAGCACCGGTGCTGGCTGAACCAACATTCTCGATGTACCTTCGCAAATAGCCAGTCTTGATGCTGGACTTATATTCAGGAAGCCTAGAAAGGCGCTCTTTTATTTCGGCATCACTTACTTTCAATTCCAGCTTGCATGACGGTATATTTATGCTGATGATATCGCCACTCTTGACAACGGCTATTGGCCCACGGTCAGCCGCCTCTGGTGCTACGTGTCCTACAGCAGCTCCTTTGGTGCCACCCGAAAACCGTCCGTCCGTCACCAACGCCACATCATTATCTAACCTCATGCCGCTCAGTAGAGACGTCGGCGTCAGCATCTCCCGCATCCCTGGCCCGCCCTTTGGACCTTCATAACGAATGACTATAACATCACCCTTTTTAATATCGCCCTTCATTATCCCTTTGGTGGCATCCTCCTCGTTCTCGAATACTCTGGCAGGACCCTCGTGTACCATCATTTCAGGGGCAACCGCTCCACTCTTGACCACCGCTCCTTCTGGTGCCAAATTTCCAAAGAGAATGGCCAGACCTCCCGTCTTGGAATATGGATCGCTCAATGAGCGGATAACATCACGATTTCTGACTTTGCCTTTCTTAGCAATGCTCGATACCTGCATCAAGGATACCGTTTTGCATTTTCCATTCAGAAAATTAGCTATCTCATTCATCACCGCGGGTATGCCGCCAGCTAAGTCCAGGTCCTCAATGTGAACATCACTGGCTGGACTCAATTTACAAATATGCGGGACACGTTGACTAATATCATTAACTAGCGTCAATGGGAAATCCATGCCAGCTTCATGAGCTATTGCCACAAGATGCAAAACGGAGTTGGTGCTGCCACCCAATGCTACATCTACAGCAAAGGCATTAGCAATAGAGTCCTTGGTGATAATATCCCTGGGCAATAGATTATTCTCCAGCACAGCCATGATCTGCTTCCCCGCTTGCATGGCTAGGACAGCTCTTCTGGAATCAACTGCAGGTATAGTCCCATTACCCGGGAGGGCCATCCCTAGAACTTCGGTAAGGCAATTCATGGTATTGGCGGTGTACATGCCAGAACAACTCCCGCAGCCGGGACAGGCAGCTATCTCAATCTCTTCGAGCTCAGTCTCAGACATCGTCTTCGAAACAACACTACCTACTGCACTAAATACTGAGGTGAGGTCAACTATTCTGGCCTTGCCATCCTGATTCATGCGTCCTGCCAACATCGGGCCGCCGCTGATAAACACAGACGGAAGATTCAATCTCACCGCAGCCATAAGCATACCAGGTATTATCTTGTCACAGTTTGGTATAAACACAAGCGCATCAAACTGGTGCGCCTCAACCATGATCTCCACAGAATCCGCTATTAATTCCCGGCTGGGCAAACTATACTTCATACCGGGATGATTCATGGCTATCCCATCACAAATACCTATGGTATTGAATTCAAATGGTACACCACCCTTGCTGCGAATCCCTTCCTTGACTGCCTCAGCAATACTTCGCAGATGAATGTGCCCGGGCACTACCTCATTGAAGCTATTGACAACTCCAATGAAGGGCTTGCCGAAATCCTCGCTGCAAACACCCAATGCACGGAGCAATGACCGGTGAGGTGCTCGCTCTATGCCCTGCTTTATATTATCGCTTCTCATGTATCCAAATTACTCCTGCACATGTCATCTAGCTTAGAAAAGGCAAGAAACCGCTTTAGTAAACTAACATAGCAGCTATCTATTGTCAAGCTAAGCAGCTTCCATCTGGCGTATTTTGTTCAGTCTCCGCTCATGCCTGCCACCTTCAAATGCAGTGGAAAGGTATGCTTTCACAATATCCATGGCCACAGCTTGCTTAAGCATGCCCTCACCCAAACACAGGATGTTGGCGTCATTGTGCTGCCGGGCACGCTGAGCACTCAAAACATTGCAACATAAAGCAGCCCGTATGCCATGCACCTTGTTGGCAGCTATGCTCATGCCGATGCCGCTGGAACAGATAAGTATTCCATGCTCGAACTCACCTGAAGCTACTACCATGGCCACTTCCTTGGTGATGTCAGGGTAATCTACGGGGTCGGTGTTGTAACAGCCAAAGTCCTGATACTCATACCCAATATCCTTCAGCAAATCGATAATAACCAATTTCAGCTTCAACCCACGATGGTCACAACCTAGAGCTATTTTCACTTTTGCCCACCTCCTTAGCATATTCTCGATAGACTCGCATAATCGCTTTTTTAGACACTATGCCTTGCCGCAAAACTACAGGTGCCTCACCAGTGGCATCAACCACAGTGGACGCAACACCACAGGGGCACCTGCCTAAATCGACAATAAAATCAACTTGACCACACAATTGCTGCTCGACCCCTTGAGACGTTATCGGGCTAGGTTCATTGCTCACATTAGCGCTGGTACCTATAATAGGTCTCCCCAATTTACGGATGATGGTGAGAGGCACCGCATGGTCAGGGACCCGTACTGCCACCTTATTATTGCCGGCAGTTACCGCATCAGGGAACGAAACAGCCCTAGGCAAAACCAATGTCAATCCACCTGGCCAGAAATATCTCATCAGAAGCCTGGCATAAGCCGGGACTATATCGGCAACTAAGTTAATCTGCTCTGACCCAGCTATAAGAACTGGTAAAGGCATAGTACGCGGCCGCCTCTTTACTTCATAAATCTTGCCCACCGCACGAACATTAAACGCATCAGCCCCTAGACCATAGAGCGTATCTGTAGGATAAGCCACAATACCACCAGCCTTGAGAATCTCAACTGCCCTATCGGCTTGAGAAATTAACTGCGTATCCAGCCTATCCATTTTATACAGTCCCTATTATATGCGTAATATCATGATAAGAGACGGCAATGAATTAACGCCGTGAAGGAAGCTTAAGGATCTGCATATTATATTATGTTGCCACCTCATTGTCATTCTTGATCCCCGATGCAATCGGGGCGAGATATATGCTATACTTTTCCAATCAAGTCATGAGCCAAAAAAAGAAAATAAACAGTCACCGCATCACAACTAGCGACGATATAGAAATCTCGACCTACCTGGAAATCGCCAAGGAGCTACAAGGCGAGCAATTCGAAGAGCAACCCAAGACAACGCCGGCATCCAAAGAAGCAATCGCGGTTATCGATCTCGGCTCTCAATATAGCCATTTGATTGCTCGGCGCGTCCGAGAATGTCACGTCTATTGCGAGCTAATACCCTATGATGCCCCCTGGAAAAAGATAGCCGAGCTCCAACCCAAGGGCTTTATACTCTCTGGTGGACCTGCCAGCGTCTATGAGGCCGAGGCGCCGCTGGTACCGGCAGCCATCTATGATAGCCACTTGCCCATCCTGGGTATCTGCTACGGCATGCAACTCATAACTCACCAGCTTGGTGGCGAGGTGACGCCTGGAAGCAAACGGGAATACGGCCAGGCTATCCTTCACATAACAGATGAGGAATCGCCACTCTTCGCCGGCTTGCCTAGCTCATTATCGGTCTGGATGAGCCATGGCGACCAAATAGCCGCAATGCCGCCCGGATTCAAATCTCTGGCCTATACCGAAAACTCACCCGCGGCTGCCATAGGCAATAACAAAAATATTTTCGGTCTGCAATTTCACCCCGAAGTGGCACATACCCCACAGGGAAAGGAAGTCATCAAGAATTTCCTGCACAACGTCTGTGGTTGCCACGGCACCTGGACGCCGGGCAACTTCGCCATCGAAAGTATAAATTCCATCAAGGAACAGGTGAAAGACGGCAAGGTGGTTTGTGCCCTCTCCGGCGGCGTGGACTCTGCAGTAGCCGCCACGCTCATCCACCGAGCTCTCGGCAACCAGCTTACCTGTATTTTTGTCAATAACGGGCTACTGCGCCGTGAGGAGCCGGAACGTGCGCTCAATACCTTTCGCAATAATTTACAAATGAACGTGACCTACGTTGACGCCACCGACAGATTCTTAGAAAGGCTACAAGGCGTCACCGACCCTGAGGAAAAGCGTCGGCGAATCGGTAAGGAATTCATCAATGTCTTTGAAGAGGAAGCCAAAAGACTGGGCAAGGTGGACTTCCTGGCTCAAGGCACCCTCTATCCCGATGTCATTGAAAGTACAGCCAAAGAGACCAAAGCTGCCGCTAAGATAAAGACCCATCATAATGTGGGCGGATTACCCTCCAAGATGGCTCTCAAATTGATCGAGCCGCTACGTTACCTGTTTAAAGATGAGGTTCGTGAGGTCGGGTCGTCTCTGGGGCTGCCCGAGGATATGGTATTGCGCCAACCGTTCCCTGGGCCTGGACTGGCCATCCGTATCATCGGCGAGGTCACCAGGGAACGCCTGGAAATACTGCGGGCTGCCGATTGGATAGTGATGAACGAAATCAAGAAAGCCAAGCTCTATCGCCAGCTATGGCAAAGCTTTGCCATACTCACCGACGTTAAAAGCGTCGGCGTCATGGGCGATTTTCGTACCTACGGCTATCTGGTAGCGGTGCGTGCCGTCACCAGCCTGGACGCTATGACTGCCGATTGGGCACGCCTACCTTACGACCTGCTTGCCCGTATCTCCAACCGCATAGTAAACGAGGTGCCCGGCGTAAACCGCGTGGTCTACGACATCACCAGCAAGCCTCCGTCTACCATAGAGTGGGAATAAACTACGGCCCTAACCTTGGCTGGCTCATCGCTCTCCTTACCTTCCCCGGCGTTATCCTCCACGAGATGGCGCACAAACTATCCTGTGACCTCACCCATGTTCCAGTAATAAAACGTGCTATTTCAGGCTGGGAGACCCTGCGGGATATGTTCTCCACGAGTCGCCAAATAACTATGGCAAATCATTCCTCATCGATACTGCCTCCTTCACAATCAACACAATAATCTCCGTAATCTTATTCTTAATCGCCGTAATCATCCCCCTTGGCTTAATCGCCTATATCCTCTACTGGCTAGGCATATCTATAGCTATGCACTCGTTCCCCAGCGTTGGAGACGCCGATAACCTGTGGGATGCCTCCAAACAAGCTTGGCAGCGTAACCCGCTGGCATTATTGGGCTTTCCCATTGTCGGCTTGATAAAGCTGGCAGCATTAGCCAAAGCCATCTGGTTCGACCTACTTTATGCCGTTGCCTTGCTGCTACTGGCGGCTTTTCTCCTAAAAGGAAGCAGCCTATTGTAACCCTTGTTTGCCTCCAGTATAACGCTGCTCAAGGAGGTGAAAGATGTATGAATATAATCCTAGGCCTTGTTTATTCTCAGGATCACTGTCCTTCATATTCTGGATAGCGGTCTATATTTGGATGGCGCTATGCCTCTATACCATAGCCAAAAAGACCAACATCGAAAATACATGGCTGGGCATACTTATAATCATACCCGTCGTCAACTTCATCATCCCCTGCATCCTGGCTTTCTCAGACTGATCCATTGTCCCCTATCCCTTAACTGGAAAGAAATTATGGGTGAGGGTGAACCAAATATAAACTTTTTTGTTAACCCCAGAACAGGGACGTTCCAGATAATTTGACAAATTTCAGGAACTCCCATAGAATATACGTCTGCATAGTGAGCATGCATCCCTACTATTGACGTGTCAGTAGTATTGGTGTATACTCCGACAGCTTGGTTTCAGCCAAGCTGTTTTGCACTTTAACAAGTGAATAGGTCTTTGTGTTCAGGCTGATGTAGGTCAAAGAGAAAAGGGCACAGGGTGGATGCCTTGGCGTTAGCAGCCGAAGACGGGCGCGGCATGACTGCGATAAGCCTCGGTGAGCTGTCTAGCAAGCCTAACCGAGGGTACCCTAATGGGGGAAACCTTCTTGGGCAAAACCCAAGATCTCGCTTCGGCGAGAGGGAACCAGGAGAACTGAAACATCTTAGTATCCTGAGGAAGAGAAATCGAATGAGATTCCCTGAGTAGTGGCGAACGAAAAGGGAACAGCCTAAACCTGATTGGCTCAGTGGATTTGGGTCCTATGTCATTCAGGGGTTGTAAGACACGAGAGACAGAGCCCAAGGTCTGTCACGGAGTTATAAAAAATTTCAACCTAGCGGAAGGTCTCTGGAAAGAGCAACTATAGAGGGTGATAGTCCCGTAGGCGAAAGGTTGAAGTCTCTGCTTGTGTTCTTAAGTACCACGGGACACGTGAAATCCCGTGGGAATCTGGGGGGACCACCCTCCAAGGCTAAATACGACCTGATGACCGATAGTGGACAAGTACCGTG
>DIKK01000030.1:0-309 GCA_002423605.1 Dehalococcoidia bacterium UBA5620 | reverse complement strand
CTTGTGCCTACAAGCAGTCAGAGTCCGCCTCTGGCGGATGATGGCGTGCCTATTGAAGAATGAGCCAGCGAGTTGATTTATGTGGCTAGGTTAAGTAACAAGAGTTACGGAGCCATAGCGAAAGCGANNGAGTCTGAATAGGGCATTCAGTCGCATGAATCAGACACGAAACCGTGTGAGCTAACCATGGCCAGGATGAAACCAAACTAAACTTTGGTGGAGGTCCGAACCCGTGTACGTGGCAAAGTGCTGGGATGAGCTGTGGTTAGGGGTGAAATGCCAACCGAACTCGGAGATAGCTTGTTCTCC
>DIKK01000023.1 GCA_002423605.1 Dehalococcoidia bacterium UBA5620 | reverse complement strand
GCACATCTACCTACTGTGCCCCAGCGTATCTCTGGAGGGTCATCCATGGTCTGCGCAGTTATAACACCACCATCAAATGTTCCATAAGAACTTATGAGCTTTGCTTGCACTTTCCGTTCTAGCCCTTCAGCCGCCTCATAAGGAAGTGTAGAGGTGGCATGAAAGATAGCTCGCAGTGAACTGAAATTATACCTATCTATATTAGGGTGCTTCAGCATCATGATTAACTGAGTAGGTACGGCGAAGATCACTGAGGTACGCTCCTTCTCAATTAATTTAAAGGCTTCTTCAGCATCCCATGTTTCTAGAAGTACAGTTTTAGCACCCACAGCAGCCGCTCCGCCGCTATAGCTCAATGCTGCTGCACCCCCCATGATGCAGCTCCCGATCACCCCTATGATATCTTCATCCGTCAGCCCTCCTACTATTCTACCATAGAAATCCCCCATAGCTGCCCTAGCAGCGATAGTGTGCTCTACAATCTTGGGTTCACCTGTAGTGCCGCTCGTAGTACCCAGGACTGCAACCTCAGTTACGTCAAATCTAGTCTCATCAAGACGATTGGGGGGGTACTCGTTCTCTATGGGCCGCTCCATCATCTGCTCAATAGAATGCGCTCCCGCGGGGACATCTTCACCAGTAACAAATATACGCATAGAGGCAACCTCGCGTTGCACGTTTGCCATAGTAGCAAAATAGTCGCGGCCGCGATTCTTATGCTGTATCACAACTCCTGTTGCTTTAGTGCGCTTAGCGAGAGATAATATCTCAGCCTCTCGTGGATTCATCTGTATAGTAGCACACAAGACACCAGCTTCTTCGCAAGCGCACCGCACTAAATAAGACTCAACACAGTTAGGCAACTGCATCAGTATTACATCGTCCTTTTTGAACCCCAGTTCCAGCAATCCTAGAGCAAGCCGGTCTGCATACTTTTTGGCTTGTGCCCAGGTCACTCTCTTATGTTGATCAACAAAAGCCTCCTTTTCAGGATAACGTATACTGTTTCTCTCCCAATAATCTGAGGGACGCATTTTGTTCCAGTACCCTTTGGTAAAATACCTATCCATCATTTCTTGTGTGAATCTGGTTGGTTTTGCCACAATTTACCTCCATCTATAATAATTACTAGAAGCATGGTTACCTAGCGCCAATATTTACCAATCACGCCGGTGCGGCGATACGTCTTGACTTTATAAAGGTCAATATTTGTGCCGTTACTGGAACAGCGAGCACACAAAGGCCGATAACATCGGTGGTTAAGCCCGGCGACAGTAAGGAAATGGCACTACCTATAAACAAAATCCTCTGCCACCAGCTCGCTGGCCGTAAAAAGTAACCTGCCAAGCCCGCTGCAAGAGCACCACATGCCAGTATTCCTACAGCCACAGCTTCTATCACTTCTATAGGCGCGCCCGATAATAGCATGGCAGGTCTATAAATCCACACGAAAGGTAAAAGGAAGATCACTATACCAAAACGCACTGCGCGCAATCCAACCCGCATCGGGTTAGCATCAGCAATGCCAGCAGTAACATAGCAAGCTACAGCAACCGGGGGTGTGATAAACGAGACTAATCCCCAATAGAACACGAAAAGATGTGCCGCCAGCGGGGCGATTCCGAAGTCCATTATCGCCGGAGCAACCGTAACTGCCAGCATAAGATAACAAGGTATAGAACTCATGCCCATACCAAGGATAAAGCTAGCGATGGCACATAAGATTAACAGGATAAGGAGATTGCCATGGGCTGCAGCTAGAGCTACAGTGGAAAGCCGCACTCCAAGCCCAGTCAATGAAACGGCGCCAATAATTATCCCTGCTGCAGCGCAAGCAAGCCCGACTAACAGCATTGACTTGGACCCAAATTCTAAAGCAGACAATATCTTCCTTGGCCCCATCCACGTCTCTTTTCTCGTGAAACTGAGTGCTACCAAAATGACTATCGAAAATAACGCGGCCCTTTCCGGCGCGTAAAGCAGCACTACCAGCAAAAAGACCAGCGAAAAAATTGGAACCAAATAGATCCACCCTTCCGCTAATGTCCGTCGCACTGACGGCAGCTCAGACCTGGGCAGCCCCAACAAGTTATTCTTCGCTGCCTCAAAGTCGACCTGCATAAACAGGGCTCCAAAGTAGAGGATGGCCGGAAACATGGCAGCAATACAAACTTGGTAGTATGAAACCCCCAGAAATTCACAAATAATAAATGCAACCGCTCCCATTACGGGGGGCATAATCTGCCCGCCGTTTGATGCAACAGCTTCAATTGCTGCGGCAGACTCTGCGGTATAGCCTGACCTCTTCATCAGAGGGATGGTGAATACGCCTATCGTGGCTGCATTGGCAGAGGTGCTTCCACTGATGGTACCCATCAAAGCACTGGCGCAAATCGCTACTTTAGCCGGCCCACCCCTTAGGTTCCCAGCTAGGGCAAGAGCTAGTTTTGTAAAGAACTCGCCAGCCCCTGAAGTATTCAGAAATTGGGCAAATATGATGAAACATATAATGACCGTAGACGCCACTGTCATGGCTACCCCCCACATCCCCTCACCCGTAAGGTACATCTGGTTTATTAACCTCGCAAACGAGTAACCTCTTCCATGCAAAAAGCCGGGTAGGTAATTGCAGAATATCGCGTAGGCGAGAAAGCAGGCGGCTACCGTAGCCATCGGTAATCCCACAAGCCTCCGCGTAGCTTCGAGGACAGCGACTATAGTAGCTACCCCAAATACTATCTCATATGTGTTGCCGAGCCCGGCGCGGAGCGATATATCACCCGCAAAGAACACAGCTATATAGAGGCATCCCACGAGGGATGCGATAAGAAAAACAATATCATACCATGGAATTTTAGTTTGTGCTTTTTTACCACCGCCTACAGGCTTAAGTAGAAAAGTCAAAACCAACATAAAGCCCAAACTGATAGCGTTATGTGCCACAGAGATAATATATATTCCCACGTATTGGAAGGCAGCACTAACATAGAGGATATGGTATATAGCCATAACTATAGCTATGACAGCTGCTACCTTGTCAAGCATCCCTCGGGATGGGCTTTTCCCGATACCAGCAGCACAATCCTTCAACTCTCGGGCTTCGCCAAGTTCATCTATAGAATAAGCTTTACTCATGACACAAATTCCTTTTTACGAAATTCTACGCTATCAGCAGTTCACCTGGTTTCTAACCTAACCCAAGAGCCTGTCTCACAAACTAAACCTGCGAACACAAAACCAGCCTTACTCCTGCTTCAAAGAGCTAATTTATGAGACAGGCTCCAAGTTTTAGGCTAAAACCGCGTCAACTTATTTTTTCACTAGAGATTGTACATAAGCCAGGCGGTCCTTCTGCCACTTCTCCATAGCAGAAGTCCATAGGCCCTTCTCTTTGTAGTACTTGATAGCCCCATCATGATAAGGAGCGACTGCGCCTACAAAGGCATTAGCGAGCGTATACTCCTTTGCTGACGGGTGAATTTTAGCCAATTCCTCAGGGTGGTCAAAAAGTACCTTACATACTTCGTATACTAATTCTGTATTCACCGTTGAGCTACTCAAAAAGGCATTGTTCACCGCATTGATAAGTACGTCCTTATCCTGACCCTTGTAAGTGCCAGCCGGGACAATCTTGGCTACGAACATGGACCATTCAGGCTTTTTAACTGCCTCTGTTACTTTATCGAACGGAACGATTACTGCATTCATACTTGTGCATACTTCAATTATCGACGGTATAGGAGTACCACCAGCAAAGAAGGAGGCGTCTACCCTACCCTCTTTTAGAGCTGCAGCGGACTCCGCGCCACTTACATATGTAATATGCGTGAAATCGTCCAGTTTCAAATTATAGGCATCCAAAATTATGTCTCGCGACCTGACCATAACAGGGGAGGAAGGCCAATCACATATTACCTTCTTACCCTTAAAATCCGCTGGTGTCTTTATGCCCGAAGCCGCTGAAGCAACCCATACTATCGAAGACGAATGTCCGCCATGAAGAGTACGTATGAAAGTTGCTGGCGGTTCTCCTTTGAATACACCCTGGCTCTTAAATGCATCATCAACAGCATCCCCAGTGACAAAGCCGAATTCTGCCTGGCCTGCACGCATAAGCTCGATACTCTCCGCCGAAGCTTTACCAGTTTCAGCAGTGGTCGGTATGTTTAGGCCCTTCTCGATCATGGCACCAAAGCCCACTCCAAGGACATAAAGTGTTTGCCCCATTGGACCAGTGCCTATGGATAGCGCAGTAGGCCATTTCGCTTTAGCTTCTTCAGCCGTTTCGGCTTTACTACAACTACTTAGCAACACTGCTAGGATCATTATGCACACCAGAGAAATACTCAGGACATACTTGCATCGTTTCATTTCTTGACCTCCTATTTTATATTACCTTACCCCACTAAAACCCCACCACCCCTTAGCTCAGTAAATCATAGCAGATACCACCTCCTATACAACGTTTATCTTACTTAGGCCTTTGACCCGCCGACCGCAGAACTTATTCCGTCAGGGCTGATCTGCCCAGCAGCAATAAGAGCTGCTCCCAGGGCTCCCATTATTTGAGGCTCCTCAGGAAGGAGGAGTGTCGTTCCTAATTTCATTTCCAGGCTTCGCACTACGCCCGGATTCTTCGCTACGCCTCCCGTCATTGCTACTCTTTCGACTAACCCTAACTGCCCAACCATCCCTGCGACTCGCCTTGCAATAGCGTTATGAATAGCGGCAGCAACATCCGATTTATCAAAGCCCTTAGATAGGTAGGAAATAACCTCTGATTCAGCAAAGACAGTGCACATACTGCTTACTTCAATATCATTCTTTGACTGGAATGATAGAGTTCCTAATTCCTGTAATTTAACACCTAATGCCCTAGCCATAACTTCAAGAAAGCGCCCAGTGCCAGCAGCGCATTTATCATTCATAATAAAATTGCTGACTCCACCCTGGCTATCAACACGGATTGTTTTGCTGTCTTGGCCACCGATGTCGATAATAGTATGCACATCAGGAAAAAGATGTTTGGCTCCGCGAGCATGACAACTGATCTCAGTAACCTGCTTATCAGCAAAAGGCACTATCTGTCTCCCGTAACCAGTGGAGATTGTATATCTAACATCTTTAAACATCAAACCAGCCAAGTCAAGAGCCTCAGCTAAGGCGTCTTCAGCTGCTTTCAAGAAAGCAGCGCCGCTCTGCTTGACGCTAAAAGATTTAATATTGAAAGATGAGGCACAGCCCTTCTCAAACCCAACATCAAGAAGGACTACCTTGGTAGCCACCGACCCAACGTCTACGCCAGCAACTATCGTGGGCATTTGTATCCTCTCATACTGCTCTTACCTTTCTCCTGGAGTCTATCATCTCTAGCAAAGCCCCTAGTCTGGTATCTATTTGGGCCTCAGAATAAAACACCGGGTCTATTTGATCCATGTCGACAATAACCCCAGGTACACCATACTTTAGTTCCATGCTGGTCAAAATATCCTCTTGCCCGATGTTGAATAACCTGCACGATCTCGAAGAAAGCAGAAACAATCCATCGATCGAGTATTTCTCGATACAATCACCCATCCAGCTCTCAGCCGCTGCAGGAGTCGTTAGATTGAACCAATGGGGGAGTTGGTCCGCAATAGTGTGTATCGGGTTTTCGGGTTCGATGGTATCGGGGTCTGACCATAGAAAGGTAGGATATCTACCTGTGATTACGCAAGCACCAGCGTTAGCCAGCTTATTCGCAAAGGAACCTAACCAACGCCATGGTATAAACTGGTCATACAGGAGGCGATATTTTTCCTCCGCCACTATTCCGATTTTTTGGGCGCATCGCTCCTCTAATTCTGCCTTGAGTTTCTCATAGTATTCTACCGATTCAGCCGTACCACCTGCGTGCATAACCGCTCCAGCACTGACACCTATATCAAAAAGTGACCATGGAGCCGGGATGTTTCTAGACAACTCCAGACACTCATTCCGCAACTGGCAGGCTCTCTTAAGATAGACTAAAGCCTGACTTAAAGCGGCATAATCGTAAGGTTTACCGGTTAACTTTTCGATGGTGGGAATAATCTCGTCTTTTATCTGCTGCTCAATATAGGGAACAATCATATCGGCGCTGGATACCTCGTGTAGATTCGGTATATCTATAGTACATGCAGGAATATGATATCGTCGAGCAATAGCATCCGATATATGTGACATTTCTGTACAATATCGGCCACAAAATACCACATCAGGTGCCGGAAGCCTCATATCCTCCCTAATTGGTTTTCCCTTATCCAGCATATCCATCAAGCCCAGGTGCATCCTGTAATAGGAACATGTATCCGGCAGATAACCTGCGACTTGAGCAGCCTCAAGAAACGGGTCGCTGCCCCCATCCCTTGCGCCTAGACTCGCGTAACCTCCGTAGAAATGGCTAGGAATGCCAACGGCTTTTGTCAAAAAGAATATCGGCCCAAAGCTCCACACTGTCGGTAATCCTTTAGCCTTTGCTGTTCTCAAACTCTCCCAATGGTTTGAGATCATATTATGCATAAGCGCTGGGGTTTTGAGCTTGTTCATATTCTTCTTTTCCATATCAAAGTGCCTCCTCTATACTTTCTTTAAATGCTTCAAATCTGGTCTTCACTTGCGCCAACGAGACTACCTCATGCTCTGCCTCGATCATTAGTGTAGCTATCCCCGTATCACCCAGCTTCTTCGCAATATCGGGGTAATAGGCCACATGAGGAGGACAATACTTTATTACGAAACTAATCACTCCCTTAGCCCCGGCTTTATTCACCATTTCAATTAGATAGTCACTCCAGTCCATTTCACTATCTATCTTGGTAGCACACGGCGGTGTTCTTGTTAAATAACGGTCTGCCAGGGCCTCCAAAGGCCGGTCACCCACCTTAACATTATTGGCAAAGTACCTAGAGCCGGTATATAAATCATCATCGACTACGGTCATGCCAGCCTCTTCAATCAAATCAAGGATATCACTGTGAGGGGCCATACATAGGCTCCCCGATAGAATTATCTTGGCTTTATTATTACTAGTGGTCGCTTGTGCCTTTTCAAGCTCTTGCAAGAGTTCCCGCATTAACTTGTTATGATCTTCCTTCAGCATTAGCATGCTTGAATGCACGATGTCTACAATGTCCTTGGCTGCGAGCAAACCCGGGTTCTTTCTTCTAAAATCATACAGCTTCCTGAGCATGTCTCGATTCTCATTATAGATGCGAATACTCTGATTGAGTTTATCATTATTAATTTCCCGGCCAGTGAATTTCTCTAAACTCGCTTTAAGCCTCGTGAGGCTTTCTACCATATAGCTCTTAGCGGATTTATTTGTAATCACCCCTGGTAGGTAGAATCTCTCAAGATAAGCAATTTTAGTATGTTTTCTAAATACGAAAAGTAACACCTTAGCTTGAAGACACGTATCGTAACATATCATGCCATCGAGGAAATTGAGCTTTCCTCTCACAGCATCATCGATGACACTCTTAATAATTCCGCAATTATAGGGTGCGATATGGGCATAGCCAAGGGTGACCGGCTCATTGCCTTCCCACATCACTACTGGTAACGCACCAGCAGCATGGACAATCTCCTCTG
>DIKK01000022.1 GCA_002423605.1 Dehalococcoidia bacterium UBA5620 | reverse complement strand
GGCTCAGTGTGCCCAACTGGGAGGCGCCTGTTACACCACCCAGACCAGTGCAATACAGGCCTGCCAGCCGATGTGCTGGTGCTGCGCGGGCGGCAAGATCAGCTATATCACCCAGGCTCAGTGTGCCCAACTGAAAGGCGCCTGTTACGATAGCCAGGCCAGTGCGACCGAACGCTGCCGGTATAGAGCACAGTGACGGTTCCTATTTTAGCACTGTAATAAAGAAAGATAAGCCCCCCCCCTGTTATAGTAAATATGGAGGTAGTGAAATGAGGACATCGAATCCTGGGAAGGGTCGGCATGTTGTGGCCTTGTTCAGGTTATGCCTGGGCATCATAGTTTCATTGACACTGGCTATGGGAGGCGTAGCTCTGAATACAGGGCCCGTACAGGCTGCTTTTGACATCATTGCTCCGGCAGGGTGGCCCCCTCCGTCCTTGCCAGAATGCGTGCCCTTTACTTCTCCCCCATTTATCTATAGTTGTTGTACATGCTCGAGCCCTGCGCAAAACGTTTTCTTTTGGATAGTGGGGGCGCCGCCATGGGTAAATATAAATCAGAATACCGGGGTAATTTCAGGTTGCCCCCCCCCAGGGGCATCTGGGTTCCCTGGACCCATCTATAACTTTCAGGTTGGTTGCACCGAGAGTTGCAGTTGCCCTCCATCTTGTACCTTTGTTGATTGCATTCCCTTCGGTGGCGCAAGTTTGCCTTGTGTAACCCTCTCGCCGACTCCCGCGACTGTCAGCCTCAACGTCACACCAAATATTCTTCCCGCCCTGAACATCGTTGCAACGCCTTACCAGGTGGCATGGGAGAACATGCCGTTTTACATGACGCTGAGTGCCACCGGTTGCTCGGGAACATATAACTGGAGCGCAACGGGGTTGCCAGCGGGGCTATCCGTGACTGACGCCACCAATGGGGTAATCTCCGGCATCCCCGGCCCGGGCACTTGCGGCGGCCCCTATACCGTAATAGTTACTGTTACCGATACAAGCTGCACTTGTCCGACAACCTGTCCATGGTGCTGCCCACCCGTCAGCCGCCCCTTCACACTTATCGTCGATTGTTGGGCCAATTACCCTATTATCACTTACTCAACTTATACCGCCTGCGATTTCGATGTCGAAATCGGCCTCGGCCTCAAGCAGGGCCAAGCACAGGTGATGGTCGACGGCAAACAGGAGGCTATGCTTGGAGGAGGCCAATCTGAAACCTTTACTTCACAGCCGTGCCAAAGCCATTTAGTGACCGTTCCTCAAACCATACTGGGGCAGGATCCCAACACCAGGTTCACAGTCGTGGGATTAAATTATAAAACAGTGACCGACACCGATAACCATGCCTACTTCGATTATGCACTGGAGGCACATATCGAGACCGGCAGCGACCCCATCGGTGTCTCCCAGCCACCTGGCACCGGTTTTCATGCTATTGGTAGCTATCTCAGCACCACTGCGCCAAGCCCAGTTGCCTCCAGCAATCAGGAAGGCGAGAAATTCCTCTTCAGGGAGTGGAGCCATCCCGATGGCAACACGTCCACCAGCAGGGACCTATTGCTTACCGTCAACAAGTCAGGAAAGCTCATAGCCAAATACGACCGCTACTTCCTGCTGCAACTGAAATCAGATTCACCGTACCCAATTGTCGATGAGAGCCAATGGGTGAAACAAGGCGAAAACGCCGCATGGAACCTGGCACTGCAGAAGGTACCCATGGATAACTTCTTTGGCACATTCGGGGGCAGATTAGTGCCGATAAACAGTGAGGGCAGCCACCTTATGGCCGGCCCCTATACCCAACAGATTAAATGGCGTCAGGACTGGTTCTGGCCAATATTTTGGGGAGTAGTTACACTTCTGGGTATCGCCGCATTGATATTTTTCTTTACCCGCCGGCAAGCAGCCCCTGTCACGGCAGGTGCTACGGCACCGGTGAAGGAAGTTGCATCCCATACAGAAGACATCACCACTGCCAAGACGCCACCTGTTGTGCCTCCCACACCTAAAAAGAAGGCTTCACCCAAGGCTAAGTCAGTGGAAAAGCCAAACTTCTGCCCTAAATGCGGCGCTACTGTTGAAGATGATGCGCTCTTTTGTAAGAAGTGCGGTAAGGAATTATGACAGGTCGGTAAGTAATAGCTTGGATTGCCCATATCAAACTGAGTCTCATGCGGGTTGCTAAGGATCTTATCATGAGGAATCAAAAGAATCTCAGTTTAGAATTCAAAAGCCAGGTTACTAAAGAATGGCTGTACGGAACGAGCCGGCAGCCCTCGAAAGATTGATGGTCGGATAGCCTGACAGATGCTGCGTTATGGGAACGGACTTTACGCCAGAAGTGATGATGCCGGAAAAGCCTCATCGCGAGTCGAAGTAGGAAATCCCGGCTAGACAAGGAGTGTGCCTATGGATATGGAGATCAAAAGCAAGTTTATTACACTCTGGAAGAAGTATTTCAACAATGCCGAGTTTCCTATCATTTTTTATTACAGCGATAAAGCACAAGCGGATCTAGCGAAACCCGGGTCAGTGGCTAGATGCGTAATAGGGGCACTGGTGGAAGTGAGGAAGGGGCGCTCCCTCAGCTTCAACGCCGATTCAATCGGGTGTTTTGGTGGCAGGAGATATCTGGGGTTCGCCGAAAGTATCAGTCCATATTTTGAGCACTTCCTGTCCTGCGGCATTCCGGGCAAGATTGAGGGTGAACGCTATAAGAAATCGCCTGAACTGGTCAAGGAAATTATGAAGAACTGGCCCGGTTTTAAAGCTCCTGCTCCTTTTGTTGTTTTCAAAAGATGGGACAACATCGAAAAAGAAGATAACCCGGAAGTGGTCACATTCTTCACTCGGCCTGATGCTCTGTCCGGCTTATTCACTTTAGTGAATTTTGACGAGTCTAAGCCAGAGGGCGTATTTACGCCCATGGGTTCGGGCTGTTCTTCTATCGTGGCTTACCCCTATCTGGAAAAGGATTCACTTCACCCTAGAGCCGTCATAGGGATGTTCGACCCTTCGGCACGACCCTATGTGCCTAAAGATGTGCTAAGCTTCTCTGTGCCCATGAAAAGGTTTGTGACTATGATTGAGAACATGGAGGAAAGTTTTCTCATTACAGATACATGGAAGGAGTTATGCAAAAGGATAGATTAGATTAAACCCAATCTTTCCAATTGCCCTGATTCTATCTTCGGAGATTGGTTTCGCTTCTTCTGGAAGCTTGCCTCTATAACTACTGGCTTTTGCCATAGCCTATAACCTTAATTTTCGATCCATTCGCAAAAATCGTGACAGCACACTATTAAAAATGCCAAACATCAAAATAGCAGTTTGCCGGTAACAGCCTGTAGATGGGGCTAAGGATAATCCTTAGCCCCATCTACAGGCTGTCAATTACAAGGTACGGCTCTAGCCGTTTAGTATCTTCATTGCCTCGTCGCGGTAAGCGTCCATGAGGTATGGTATTCCAGTGACCTTGGCGCACTCTTCGGTGAGAGACATAAGCTCCTTGCGGCTGATAACCGGCACGCTGAAGCATCTGGCACCAGCCATTAATTGCTGCAGCCCTACCCTGATTTTCTCAGCGTAGCTATAGATGCCCACTGCGCCCAGAGGGATGTTATTCATCTCTTTAGCGCCGACGATGTTCTTGACGTCTTCCCAGGAGACGAAAATCTCTTCCGGGGTTGAACCGAACTGGCTCACGGTGTTAGGCAGTTTGCCATCCTTTATCCACTGCGCAATATTTTTGCCAACCATGCCCGGTATCATCAACGCCCGGCCCATGCACACTGCCTTTGCGAACGGTGCGCCCAGCGCCAGCGCCTTGAATACGCCATCCTCGCTGCTGAAGCCACCGGCGAAGGCGATATCAGGCGGCCTCTCGCCCTTATCCGCCAGCTTCTTGCAGAACTCATAGGCGGCGGCATGAAGATAGAGGCTGGGTATGCCCCATTCTTCCATCATGCGCCAGGGACTCATGCCGGTTCCGCCCGAAGAACCATCGATGGTAAGTAAATCTATCTTGGCCTTGGAACCCCACTTGATGGCCATGGCCAGCTCGCGCAGGCCATAGGCACCTGTCTTCAGGGTAACGCGCTTGAATCCCAAGTCGCGCAAGCGCTTCACCTCTTTATAAAAGCCATCCTCATCGATGAACCCCAGTCGGCTGTGGCGCTCAAATTCTTTAAGCGAACCGTCCTTGAACGCCTGCTGGTTGATGGGATTCGACGGGTCAGGGGTGATGAGATAGCCGCGTTTCTGTAGTTCCAGCGCCCTTTCCAAGCTACCAACCTTTATCTCGCCACCGATGCATTTTGCACCCTGTCCCCATTTCAGCTCTATAGTATTCAAGCCATGTTTCTTGCTGACATATTCAGCCACGCCCAGCCGCGTGTCCTCTACATTCATCTGCACCAGTATTTCACCATATCCCTGGTGGTACCGACGGTATACCTCGATGCGACGATCCATATCCGGCGCAGATTTTATCTTGCCCTTGGCATCAAGCTCGAGCTTGGGGTCAATGCCGCAAACGTTCTCGCCGCAGACCAGCGTGACTCCACTGATAGCCGCGCCCACAGCAAAGTGCTCCCAATTTTTGCGAGCGATCTCAGTGGAACCCAAGGCACCAGTAAAGATAGGCACCTTCATTTTGACCTTGATATCCCAGCCGTATTCGGTCTCAGTGTTCACCAAGGGGAAGAGGCTGGTATCAGGGTCGCCGGTGACGCCTTTGGGCAACCCCCTGGCTCCCAGCGCATAGCCCTGGATGTTGAAATGCGAGTAATCAACAGGATAGTCTTTATCGGCTCCGGCGGTTATTTCGCCGAAGGGTCCGGGGTAGATGAGTTCCCGCCCACGAAAGCTCGCCTTAAATACTTCGCAGTTTCCGGTGCAGCCGTCGAGACAGCGGCTACAAATGCCACTGCTGGGTGACACGCTCCGGGAACGATTGGTAGTCCTTGTGGCCTCATCTGCATTTGGTCGTTGTAAATTCATAATAATAACTCCTTTTAATACTTTTTTGATTTTTGATTTATATCTTTACCGGTATCCCTTTCTCTTTGAGATACCGTTTAGCTTCCGGTATCGATATCTCTCCAAAGTGAAAGATGGAGGCAGCCAGCACTGCTGACGCCCTGGCGATAGCCACCGCTTCATACAGGTGCTCCAGCTTGCCGGCGCCACCAGAAGCGGTAACGGGTATCTTCACGGCTTCGGCGACCGCCTTGGTCATCTCCAGGTCATACCCTTCTTTGGTGCCATCGGCATCCTTGCTGGTGAGCAAAATCTCGCCGGCGCCCAGCTTCTCCACTTCCTTCGCCCATTCCACGATGTCTATACCTGTAGCCTCCTCACCGCTTTTAACTACCACTTCTAATCTTGGGCTGCCGCTGCCCGGCGGGTTCTTCTTGCCATCGATAGCCACCACCAGCTTGTCCTTGCCAAATTTTTTCGAGGCTTCGGTAATTAGCATGGGATTTTTCACAGCGGAAGTGTTAATAGAAACCTTGGTCACGCCGATATCGAACAGGTCTTTCATGTCCTCGATGCTTCGAATGCCGCCGCCGACAGCAAAGGGGATGGTGACCTTTTGGGCTACCCTTTTCACCCATTCCAGCCTGGTCTTCCTGTTTTCCACCGTGGCCATGATATCGAGGAAGACAAGCTCATCTGCGCCCTGGCGGCAATAGGCCTCTGCTGCCTCCACGGGGTCACGGGCATCTTTTAGATTCACGAACTTCACACCTTTGACCACTCGTCCTTCTTTGACATCCAGACAGGGTATCACTTTTACATACTTCATCTATAACTCCCCGAATTTTATTAATTTCTGATACTCCATAACTGTGCTCATGGCATAGTTTTCGATTCTTAAGCCTGCCTCCTCGGCAGCAGCCACGGGATTTAAACCGCCAAGCAGGACCATGCCGATTTTATTGAGGCTGACAGGGATTTCGCATACCATCTCGCTGGTATTCCCCATCATATAAAGTCCTTCGATTCCCACCTCCTTTAATTTCGTTATCACGCGGTCGACTATAGGCCGGCATAAGGCTGGTATCTCTCTGAAGTTGGCCAGTAACTTCCCTTCGCCTTTCTTGACTACACCCATCACCGAGGTCATCCTAGCTCTGATGAACACCTCCGAGGGATCAAGAGAAGAGCCGGCGTAGTGGATAAGCTCCACAAAGCGCAGGGGCTTGTGGTTTCTGATTTGAAGTATGCCGCCGAATCGAGAATCTATAGGAACGCCGGCTTTAAGCAGCGTGCCATTAATCACGATGCTGCAGACGGTAGCCAGCCCAACACTCCCCACAGGGACAGTCAGATCACCGAGCTGTTCTCCTTCGCCAGCTATAGCCACCCTATGGCTCACGCAAAGCCCTGCATCGAAGACTGGCTTCATGGCATGGAGCGCCTTTTCAAACTTGTTTTTCTTAAAAAAAGAGACGTTGACCGGCACCTTGCCAGTGCCGTTCTCCCAGTCGAAGTCGGTGCGGAAAGCGAGAAGTTCGATTCTGGTGATAGCCAGCCCAACCTTATCTGCCACCAAGGCATCGCCCAGTTCGATGGTGCCTCGTTCGATAATCAGACGTCCATCCCGTCCTTCGAGGCGGGTGAGGCCGCGCTCGTCCATAAGCTTAAGGTGGTACCGCACAGCCCTCTCGCCGAGGTCGACGCCATAGTACTTAAGCCGATGGGCGATGACCCGGGCTCCCAGCGGCTCTTGGGCATCGCTGAGCACCTTAAGTATAGCCAGAACTTTCCTTTCGACCCCTTGTGTCTCGATGCCTATCATAACTGATTACTTTTCAGGCAGTAGGAAACCGCTTACCTATTATATCAGACAGTCTTGCTTATGCCAAGGACATTAAAGTTGAAAAAACCCGCGAGCCAGAATTCAGAAAGCCCACATCAATAGAGGTGAAAGCATGCTTTGGCGGCAGCTATCCCCATTACAATGTCCAATGACCCGCAGATGAAGCATTGCAAGATGATTATGGAAATCGATGAACCCAAGGCGGTCAAAGTGAGATAGGCCGGCATAGCCATTAAGCTATCGGAAACCCCGGGCAAGGTGCGAAAGCTGGCGTCGCTTTTCTGCGAAAACACGGAGGAGATACTCCAGGGGTTAGGCTATATCAAGACGCAGATAGAGGAGTTGCACCAAGCTAGTGCGATAGGCTAGAATTGAATTGAAGGAGGTGATTTTATGGCAGCTAAAGCTTATGTGCTTATAGAGACAGCAGTAGGCAAGACCAAGGACGTGGTCGCAGCTCTACAGAATCAGAAGGTCAAGGAGATAAAGACGGTTGACCTGGTAACCGGCCCGTATGACATAATCGCTGTGGTAGAACACGATGATTTCAATGCCATCGGCAACCTGGTTACTGAGAAATTCCATCCTGTACCGGGCATAGCCAGGACTGTGACTTGCCTGTCTATCCGGGTACCATAACAGCGACCTTGTCTCATGGAATGTGTCTTTTGCCAGATCGTCTCTGGAAAGATACCTGCGGACATCGTCTATCAGGATAAGGAGTTCCTGGCCTTCAGGGATATCCACCCGCAGGCGCCTACCCATGTTCTTATTGTGCCCAAGACTCACATTCCTTCGCTGCTTAACCTAACCGATAGAGAAGCGAGCCTCGTCTGCCATCTCATCTTGCGGGCTAACGAGATAGCTGAGAAGGAAGGGGTCGCCGAAAGCGGCTATCGTCTTACAGTAAACTGCGGCCCCGATGGCGGACAGATCGTGCCTCATCTCCATTTTCACCTGCTCGGCGGACGCAGGGTGAACGACCAGATGGCATAGAGACCTCAGCCCGTAGGCAGTGTTTCCAATTTTGTCACCACTTCTTCTATGGCTTCATCCGGCGCGGAAGCGCCAGCGGTGACGCCGATATGTTTTTTTCCTCGAAGCCAGACAGTCTCTATCTCCGCAGCCGTTTCTATAAGATGCGTCGCCACTATAGGTGCACACACTTCAGCCAGGCGCTTGGTGTTGGCGCTATTGAGACCGCCCACCACTATCATCAGGTCGCTCTTCTGTGCCAATTCCACTGCGGCTTCCTGCCGCTTCTGCGTTTCCTGACACAGGGTATTGATAATACGTAATTCCTGTATGTTGGGCAGGGCGATATCGACCACCTTGTTGATGAACCTAGTAAACTGAGCCCGGCTCTGCGTGGTCTGGGAAAGGATGCCCAGCTTGCGCGGCAGGCTCAACTTTGCCAGTTCTTCTCCGTCCATAGTAGCAATGGCTTTATCTCCGGCCCAGCCCAACAAGCCTTTGACCTCAGGGTGGTTAGCCTCGCCGAAGATGACTACGCCGAAGCCGCCACCAGCCAGTTTCCTGGCAGCTTTCTGGGCGCTGCGGACTGTCGGGCAGGTAGTATCGATTACCTCTATCTGCCTCATCTGAATCTGCTCCAAGAGTTCAGGAGGGACACCATGCGAGGTGATGGCGACTATGCCGCTTTTTGCCCGGGCAAGGTCATCAACTACCTCGACTCCCATATCAGCAAGCTTGGCGACCACCAGACGATTGTGCACAATGGGACCGAGGGTGGCTATCCTATGGTGCCCTTTGGCTGCCTTTTCGATTATCTTGATGGCACGTCTGACTCCGAAACAGAAACCGAGGGCACGGGCCTTTTCAACTTCTGCTTCAGGCATAGACTGCGGCCTTGGCTTCGGCAGTTTGCTGGTCGGGGTCATATCTACCTCGATATTTGGGAGGCAGTTCAGCAGCCAGCTTTTGCATCACGAAGTGCGTCAGCCCTTTCAGTATTTCGCGGTCGGGTTCGCCTTCTACCGGCGGCAGAGTAAAGGGCATACCAAAGCTTATAGTGACCCTAGGGCGGCTGAGCCAGCCTTTGCCCTTAAGGTTCTCAGTTCCCCAGATGGCAACAGGTATTAAGGGAGCTTTGGTACGGCAAGCAATGAGCGTCACGCCGTGGTAGGCATTTTTGAGACGAGCTGATTTGCTCCGTGTGCCCTCGGGATACATGCAGAAGACCATCTCGTGTTTCAGTACCTCTATTCCACGTTCTATGGCGACCCGTTGTTGTTCCGGCGTGCCACGGCGGGCTATGGGAAAAGCCTCGCTTATGTCCATCAGTATGCGGAAAAGGGGGATGGGCCACCACTTGAATAGCTCTTCCTTGGCCATAAAGATGCTATCGCGCGGCATGATAGCCATAATGTGCAGAACAGGGTCGATCAGGTTAAGGTGGTTACAAACAGCAATGATCCTGCCTTCTTTGGGCAGGTTTTCTTTCCCTTTTACTTCCATACGGGTCAAAATCTTGAGTAAGAGCTTGAAGAAGCCGAGAGCTATCTTAAAGGATATCTTCGATGTGGGCCTCCTCACAGGTTTTCTCTTAATCAGTACCGTCGAACCTTTCATGGCACCTCCCCAATACCAAGCTTCAGTGTGCTTAATGTTATAGGATAGGATATCAAGAAAGCAAGGTAAAACGAGTTCGCTCTTTACAGGATAAGATTCTGTAAGCCGCCTACTGCCAGCGCTGCTGCCAGCATGATAGCAGTAGCTTTGAGCATGTCCTTCACCCCCAGTTCCCTGCCCAACACCACAAAGGTAGCCACGCATGGAAAGGACATGGCCAGCACAGTGCTGCTGATAACCAATTGCTTGGCAGTCAATCCCAAAGGCGCCAGCATACCCACCGCCACATCCTTACGCAAAAATCCAACGACCAAAGCAACTATTGTCTCCTTGGGCAATCCCAGCAGCCCGCTGATAACCGGGGCAGTTAGGTTGGCGATGAAGTCAAAGACATTCAGAGTATATAAGACGTTCACCACCAGCACCGCGCCCAGAACAATAGGCAATGCCTCTTTGAGAAACCCTGAGACGCGCAGCCAGAGCTTGGCGCCGACCACACGCCACGGCGGAAAGCGATAAGGTGGTATTTCCACCAGCAGCTCCGGGCTGAACCCCTTCACCATGCGGTTGAGGATAAGCCCGATAACAACCCAGGATAAGAACAGGCTGCCGTAGACCATAGCCACATACTGCATGCCCTGCTGGCCTACTAATCCGATTATCATTGCTTGCAAGGCGGCGCAGGGTATACCAACGGAGATCAGGGTAGCTGCGATGAACCTCTGTTTTCGGCTTTCCAGGATGCGGGTGGCCATGATGGCCGGAACATTGCAGCCAAAGCCAAGGATAGTGGGTATGATAGCATAGCCGTGCAAACCCAACCGATGCAGTATGGAATCGCTGAGCACCGCTAGACGTGGCAGGTAACCGATATCTTCCAGTATACCCAACGCAAAGTAAAAAGAGATGATATAGGGCAGCACTGCGCCGAGTGGTATGTAGAGTGCGGTGCTGAGCAAGCCCAGCGACTGCAGATAATCTATCTGCCCGTTGATAAGTTTCCCTATCAGGATATCATGCCACAAGCCGCCTGAGCCTAAGGCTAAGCTCAGCTTCATGAGGAGGGGAGTCCACAGGCGTTCGAAAAGTGGGTCTGTGATATAGCTGATGATACCCTCGCCTACGAGGCGAACAGCCCAGAATGTAGCAAAGATGGCCAGAATTGCCAATATGGCCCCGCCCGCCGGATGATTGCTGACGTCTTCCAACACATCACGCCAGGTATGATGGTGATGGCTAAGCGTTTGCACCTGGACGACGATATGGCCTACCTTTGCCCATCGCTCGTCGTTGCTGGTATGGCTCAGCATTGGCGATTTTGCCTCAGGAATGCGCCTGACCAGGGCCTTTATCCCCTGGCCGGTGACGCTTACCGTGGGTACCACCGGGACACCAAGCAACTCCTCCAGCTTTGCGACATCGATGTTTATGCCCCTATGGCGAGTATCGTCCCACATATTGAGGGCGATGATGACTGGCTTCTGCCTTTCCAGCAGTTGCAGGGTGAGATGAATATTTCGCTCCAGGTTAGTGGCATCGATAACGTTGATGATTAGGTCACCATCATCGAGCATCTCAACTGCTACCTCTTCCGCCTTACTGGTGGGCTCAAGGGAGTAGGTGCCAGGGACATCGATTATCTCAGCCTGCTCTGTTCCCAGGTTCAGGTATCCCCTAGTGAACTCCACCGTTGTTCCGGGATAGTTGGAAGCGATGATGCGCGTGCCGGTGAGGCGGGAAAACAAGGCGCTTTTGCCTACATTAGGATTGCCGGCGAGCAGGATCTTCAAGCAGGTATATCCACCTCAACCAGTATCCTTCTGGCCATGCCGAAGCCGATGGCCATCACGGTTTGGTCTGCTCTGAAGGTAATCGGCCCGCGAAAGAATGCGGAGCTTATCTTGGTTATCCTCCTACCCTGCCTGATACCCATAGCCTCCAATCGCCGCGCCAGACCATGACCACCCCGGATTTCGACTACTTCCCCCGACAGTCCTGCTGCCATCTGCGACAAGGGGAGCAACCTCTTTTCATGGGTGATAGCTTTATATTCGTCGTTTATCTGCGTCATTTCTCTTTTCCATGCGGCACGAGGAGCACAGGCCTGCCATATTCACTTCAACTGTGCTGATATCGAAATCATATCTTTTGCCTATATCCGCCTTCATCTTTTGGCTTGATGGGCAGGCGAACTCCATCACCTTGCCGCAATTAAGGCATATCAAGTGCTGATGTTCCCTAACCGATCTGCTCTCATAATGATGGTGCTCTTCAGCGAAGTGATATTCGTTCACCAGCCCCAGTTTCTTAAATAGCTGCAGATTTCGGTAAACAGTGGACAGATTGATGCGAGCCTGCCTCTCCCGTGCCCGCTGATATAGTTCACAGGCATCCAGGTGCCCATCGCTTTGGTGGATGAGCTCGAGAAGCAAGGTACGCTGTGCCGTAGCCCGCCAGCTGGAACTATTCAATATCTCTCGTGACTTAACTCCTGTTTTATGTTTTTTCGCCATAGCATCTCATCCGCCCAAATTATAACGCAAATGCAAACCATTTGCAAATAAAATTCATGCTCGGCGGTGACGCCCAAAGTAATAAGTTATAGGTTCGCAATAGTTTAGTTTTCCAAAAATCTTAGTCCATAGTGGAGTGAACCCCTGAAACTGGACACCTGGGGTTAGGAGAGTTTGACAAGCTTGAAGCTGCCAGAAGTCCAGCATCGGATAGCGCTTCATGGCCTACTTCACATAATTTGCCGCCGGGATGATGCCAACTGGGTTGATATGCCAATAATATGACCTCGGGCCAAGATTATAGTTTAGCGTGGGGTTTCTGTTTACAGACAAGCTGGATGAAAAACCATTCGTTTCTATGCCATTTCAGGCTTTATGGCGCCGACGTAGTAGTTATCGGCGGCATCATCTATCTGGATATCACCAAATCCTGCTTCCAGCAGCATCGCCTGCATCTCATCGCTTTCGGGGATGATGTCGTGTTCCACAGCGGGGATGTTACGATGGATTTCGTTGATAACAGCCCGGCTTGAGGTATGACAGATAACCAACCTGCCCCCCTCTTTCAACACCCGCCTGATTTCGCTGAGGGCTTTTGGCTTATCCTGAAAATGGGGAAAGCTGGAATAGCAGACCACCAGGTCGAAAGCCTCTCCATGCAGTGGTGTAGTGGTTATGTCGGCTTGCAGGTACTCGATATTTCCACGGAATCCCTTGCTCCGAGCCTCAGCCAGCATCTTTTCCGCAAAGTCTATACAGACCAGTTTTCCATTCTCGCCGGTTTTGCCCAACAGAAAGGGGACAAATATGCCTGTCCCGGTGCCCACGTCCAGCACCACGAAATCGGGTTTGATACCCAAACGATCAGCCATTTTGATAAGCTTAGCTACGTCTTTCTCGACAATGGTTGCGTCCCAGATAGCCGACTTTTCATTGAAGTACGACCTACTCATCGGCCGCCTCCAGAGTTAGCTTCCCCTGCCAGCCCTTCAGCCGCTTCTTGGGAGAAAAGATGGAAGCCACCACGAATATCAAGGATGAGATTATCACGATGGTGGCGCCGCTGGGAATGTTAAGAAGATAGGAAACCACCAGGCCGATCCAACCGGAGAGAACACCAAAAAGGGCAGCCAGTAGGAACAGGCGTTTCATGCTGTAGGTAAGTTGATAGGCAGCGGCAGCCGGGTTCAAAATCAAGCTGAAGATGAGCAAGCCGCCGATAGAGCGCAGCGATGCTGTGATGGTAGTTCCGGTCAAGAACAGGATGCCGTAGAAAATCAGCGTGGCCGGGATGCCAACCGAAACCGCCATGTCGCGATTGAACATGGTGGCCTGGATTTCCTTATAGAACAGGATAACCAGTCCTATGACCACAACGGCCAGCGCTCCAAGCAGCAGGACATCGCCCCTGGTATTGGTCAGGATGCTGCCCCAAAGCAAATCCCAAGCCGCAGACTGAGAGGTGGGCATCAGCCCCATGACCAGAAATGCAATCCCTAACATCAACGAGAAGATGATCCCCACCGACGTCTCAGGATTGAGTTCGCCACGGTCGGCAAGAGGGCCGATAATGGCAGCCGTTATAAGGCTAAGGGCGAAAGCACCTATAAGTGGGTTAAACCCGAACCACAGCCCCAACAGGGCACCGGCAAAGGCTGCGTGAGACATGCAGACACCTATAAAAGGCATACGTAGCAATACTACGAAGACGCCGATGATAGAACAGGCAATGCCGCCCCAAAAAGCTGTGAGGATGGCATTCTGCATGAACTGGTAGCCAAAGATAGATAAATCCACCCTTCACTTCTCCTGCAGTTAAACTGCAATGGTTTCGTGACGCCGCTGACGGACTACTGAGATAGGCATATCATAAAGCTCACTGAGGTTTTCATCAGTAAGCAATCCCGCAGGAGAACCTTCAGCCCAGATTACCCCATCCTTCATCAGCACCACCCGGTCACAGGCCAGAGGCAATGCGCTGAGGTCATGGGTGACACACAGTGTAGTTAAACGACGCGAGCTGTGAACTAGCTTCACCAGCCCCAGAATATCGGCCTTCGCCTTCCAGTCCAGCGAGGCAGTGGGCTCGTCCAGCAGGAATACCTGCGGCTCCTGCGCCAGACAGCGTGCAATAGCTACCCGCTGCTGCTCGCCCCCGGACAAATGCCCAATAGGTCTGTGTGCCAGATGTGTCATACCCACCAGCTCCAAGGCTTTATCAACCAGCCTCCAATCATCTTTGTCCGGCATGTGAAACAGCCCCAACGTCCCGTAGCGCCCCACCATCACCACCTCCCGCACACTCATCGGCATCCGCGGGTCTATGTTTGCCGCCTGGGGCACATAGCCGATTTTCTTGCGTACAGCATGGCCGTTGCCGGCTCCGAGACTATACCCCAGCACCTGTACCTTACCCTGGACTAACTTTCCCATGCCGTTGATCACAGTCAATAGCGTTGTCTTGCCGGCACCGTTGGGGCCGACAATGCCCACGAACTCCCCCCACTCCACGCTGAGAGATACGCCACGCAGGGCAATATCCTCACGGTAGGAAACAACGGCTCTATCGATATCGATAATGGTGTGCTCCATTCTCCTGCATCCTACCTGGCTATTGCCTCTAATAACAGCTCGATATTCTTGTCAATAGCTTTTTCCCAGGTCTCGGTATTATCGAAGCCACCGGGAAAATTGGAAAGGTTGACCTGCCTGGCGCCAAGCTCTTCAGCTATGCCTTTGCCGGCATCCTTACCATCCTGTAAATTATCAATGATTAGTGTCACCTCGGCTGCCCTGCCCTTATCCACCAGTTCTTTGACCATCTGCGGATTGAGGGCATTGGGGCCGGCATAGCTGGCTACCACATTAAAGCCTGCCCATTCAAGAAAATCAGCTTGCCTTTGGGAAGCTATCACATTGACCTGAGAAACGTCCGCCTTCTGTAGCTTTTCTTTTACCTCTGCCTCTTTAGTTGAAATCCTCTGCTTATACTGCTCAGCGGCTTTCCTATAGACAGAGATGTTCTTGTCATCTATCTGTCCCAAAGCATCAGCAACCTTATCCACTGCTGCCGCTTGTACCAAAGGTATCATCCAGTTTCCGTCAATGCTTGCTTTAATCACGGTCAAGTTTGGATTATTAGCAGAGGCAATGAATTTATCAGCAAATCCTTCACCGGGCCAGCCATGAAGCAGAAAAAGCTTCGCCTTCGCCAGCGTTTCAACATCACCGGGCCGCACGTTGAAGCTTCCCGGGTGTTGTACCGGCGGAATAAGGTTTGTTATTTCAACCTTGTCTCCACCAACCTGTTGTGTGATGTAAGCCAGCAAAGACGTGCCGGTGACCACCTTGAGCTTCGAGGTAGCCGCCGGGGCGCAACCACCAAGCAGAAACCATAGAGACAGCGTTACCATGATGACAATGCTGAGATACCTGGCCTTGTTCAAAGAAGTGCCCCTCTTTCTTTAATTATACTAGCTCGAAGCAACAGCATGCAACTGCAATTAGTTGCACTAAGAACCGCTGTGAGTATACGCCTTCGCTCGTCTTGTTGCAAGTGATTGCAAGTGGAAACTGTTGCGCTAAATCAGCATATTCTGGGCAGGAGCTCGCCGGTGAGCATATCCACGATGCGGGAAGCGCCCAGCCTGGTCTTCATTATCACCTTAGACTTGCGCTCCTGGGTTACCTCCCCGATGATAGCGGCTTCAGCGCCGTAGATGTTTCGCTTCATCTTCTCCAGGATTTTCTCGGCATCACCCGCGGCAACTACGGCTACCAGCTTGCCTTCGTTGGCCACATACAACGGGTCAAAGCCCAACAGCTCGCAGGCGCCGCGCACGCCCTCATGCAGCGGTATCTTCTCCTCCTCTATCCTGATGCCCACCTGAGATTGACGAGCAAGCTCATTAAGCGTGGTGGCTAAGCCGCCGCGCGTAGGGTCGCGAAGACAGTTGATCCTCAATGATACCCGGAGCATCTCAGCCACCAGCTTATTTAGAGGAGCGCAATCGCTCTGCACCGACACTGAGAACCGTAGGCCTTCTCTCTGGCTCATCACCGCAATACCGTGATCGCCGATGGCACCGCTGAGGAGAATCTTGTCACCCACCCTAGCGTTAGCCCCGGAGATATTGACGCCTTGGGGCACAACGCCGATGCCTGAGGTATTGATAAACAGCTTATCGGCGGCGCCGTGATTCACCACCTTGGTGTCGCCGGTGATTATCTGCACCCCTGCCTCTTCAGCAGCAGCCTTTATTGAGGCCACGACCTTTTTCAACTCTTCCAAATACAGACCTTCTTCTATAATAAAAGAAAGACTGAGATATACCGGCCGGGCACCGCTCATGGATAGGTCGTTGACCGTGCTACAAATGGCCAGCCTGCCGATATCGCCGCCAGGAAAGAAGATGGGGTTGACCACATGGCTATCGGTGGTGAAGGCGAACCGACCGCTGAGTTCGAACACCGCCGAATCGTCCAGCTTGGCTAATAGCGGATTTGTCAAGGATGGCAACAGGCTCTTCTCTATCAGATCGTGGCTCAGCTTGCCGCCGCTGCCATGTGCCAGTAGGATGGTATCATCCATTATCCATTTCGTCTCCATAAGAATAGTAGGCGGCGCAGGCGCCCTCTGAGGAGACCATACAAGGGCCTACCGGGTGGTCGGGAGAACAAAACTTGCGGAACAGCTTACAGTCTCCGGGCGTCTGCACGCCGCGGAGGATGCTGCCGCAGATGCAGCCCTTTGCCTCTTTGATCGGCTCCAAGGTTACCGGGAAAACCTGTGCGGCATCGAAATGCCCGTACTCAGCTTTGAACACCAGCCCGCTGGCTGGCACTATCCCTATGCCCCGCCAATCGGCGCTATCAACCTGGAACACGCTCTCCATCAGCTCCAGCGCTCTGGTATTGCCTTCAGGCTTGACGCCGCGGCGGTAGGCTATTTCCACCTGTGGTCTTTCTTCCTCTATCTGTTGCACCAGCATCTCTACTGCCATCAATATATCCAGCGGCTCGAAGCCTGAGACCACACAGGCTATGCCATAATCGCGGGGGATAAACTCGTACGGCCGGGACCCGATGATAGTGCTGACATGCCCGGGGCAAACAATGCCATCTATCTTGAGTTCACCCAGGTCGAGCAGTGCCTTCATGATGGGAGGACACAGTTTCAACAGACAGAGGATGTGGAAATTGCTTATCTTATCCGCCTTCGCCTGGAGGATAGAAGCGGCGATGGTGGGCGCTGTGGTCTCGAAGCCGACGCCGATGAAGATGGCTGACTTATTGGGATTCTCGCGCGCAATCTGGAGGGCATCCTGCGTGGAGTAGACGATGCGCACATCGGCGCCTTCCGATCTTGCTTGTTGCAAACTGGAATAGCTGCCGGGCACCTTAATCATATCGCCGAAGGTGGTGATAATGGCATTGGGCAGGCGGGCTAGGGCTATAGCCCAGTCTATATTTGTGTTGGCTGTAACGCACACCGGGCAGCCGGGGCCGGAGAGCATCTCCACTGTGGGTGGCAAGAGCTGACGGAGGCCACCCCGCATGATAGCTACGGTATGCCCGCCGCAGAACTCCATCAGACGCGCCGGTTTGGTGGACAGCCGCCCTATCCTAGCCACCAGCTTCTTCGCCAGCCCCATATCCCGGTATTCATCAATAAATTTCATATATGCCCTGTATTCTCTATCCTGGAGGGAGAGAGCTAGAATGAGGTGAGGTGGATTAATAAGCGTTCCACCCCCACCATTATCCTCCCCTATCAGTTAATTGTTGATTTACTCCTAAATTAGCTTGAATATTGTGTCATCTCTGTTGCCGACAAACCAAATTTCTTCAAAACCTGCTTTCTGTAGAAAAACTTGGTCATTCTGTCTAACATTGTCAAGTGTCTCACGGGTGACGCTGAACCAACCGTCTAGAAGTAGTATTACCCCTCTACTGCTACCCTGATATTTATGTAGTTTCTTGTTTATTGCTTCTCTTATAGCTCTGCCATGCATCTTGTTGGCGTTTCCTCTTCTGCAAAATAATCCTCTTGATAACAACGACCAAGGCCCAGAATCAGAAACGGTGACTTGCAATTTCAACTCTTTTTTTGTTATACCATCAATAGCAATAATGTCAGCTATATTATTCTGATTGAGTTGTGTATCGCTAACCTTGTAATATGTGGAATTAAGATGATTGTACTGAGCTAAAAATCTAGTGGCTACAACTAATTCAGTGTTTGGTTTCATCTTAATTCTGGCGATCACTATCTCTTGCGTGTATCCATTATTATGGTCTGCTGAAGCACTGACCTCACTAGATTCTTCCCTGATTCCCTTAGTATGCCCATTTTCATCGCTTGAAACTGCCCTTAGACTACCTTGCAGTCCAAGATTCCCTACTACACGCTTGCCAAATCGATTTGCTCAATTTCAGCTTCATTTTAGTCTAAAACTGCCAGTTAGTTAATTGCAACGTGGCCTGTTCGGCTTGCCGCAGGTTCTTAATAAGTTCATCCAGTAGGCTCAGATATTTGGCGGATTTGCTCTGGAACTTCTCCATGTACTTCTGCTTTATGGCTGGGTCTGAGCTATTGATGCCTTCTTCCAATTTGGCAATCACGTAGCTATTGGTGTTCCTATAATTCGAGGCCAAAGTCTCAGCTCCCTGTAAATCTGAGCCAAGTTGACTACAAAGCTCCTGCCACTGGGCCAGAGTAGAATTGTCCGAGGGCATATTGTCCCCGACCTTTTTTGCCATTTCAAGAGATATATCGCAGTAGCGCACCAGAACGCCTGCCGACTCCGGCCGTGGCAGCATTTCAGGCAGGGTAATCCATTTGCAGCCGGGGTTGGCAACAAACTGATCCTTCTCGCCTATCAGGTCACCCAGCGAGCACATGCCGCCCGGCGGTGGCAACAGTCCGGCGGCAGCGAACTCGTTCCAGGTGAATGCACCAAGCTCCATGGCAGTCCCACGCGCCTTCTCAATGGAACCATTCACCTCATCGTAGAGTTCAGGAAGCTTCTTCTCCTCAGGCATGCGGGCCTCTGTGGGCACATGAGATACACGCGAGGTAACCAGGCTGTACACGTAAAATGTTGCGCCGGAGAGTAACAGGACGATTCCTGCGAACAGAATGACATAGAGCACAAATCTATGGCGTTTCATCACCTAAAGCTATCATCTCCTTTAGTATTTCTAAGGTCTCCATGGCCTCTCCCTGGTCAATGACGCTTATGGCATAGCCGGTATGGAGCAGGACATAATTGCCAACCTTGACCTCAGGGGTAAGGATGATGCTGACTTTACGCCCAACGCCGCCGATATCTACCTCAGCTTCACTACCCTCTATGGATACAACTTCTACGGGAACAGCTAAACACATAATTCCAACTCACTGTCTGTAAGATCCTCTATAGCTTAAAGTACAATCCTAAACAAGAACAACTATATAATTGCAAAATTGGCCACCACTGCCTGGCCCAGGGAGATGCCGCCGTCATTGCAGGGCACCTGCCTATGGGTCAGCACTGAAAATCCAGCTGATTCCAGTAAAGCTATCACATTCCGCAGTAGCAGCCGGTTCTGAAACACGCCTCCGCTTAAGGCTACCTGCTTTATCCCGGTGCTCCGGGACACCTCTTGACATACTTCGCACACCATCTTAGCCACAGTATTATGGAACCTAGCTGATATATTAGCTTTCGAGACACCTTGAAGCATATCCTTTAGTATAGCGGAAAACAGCTCCTGTAAATGAACGACGCTCACGTCGTCCCATTCAGCTATGGAATAAGGGTAGCTGCTATTGCCAGCCTCGCTGCCATCGTAAGCAGCCATCTCCAGTTCAACTGCCGCCTGGCCTTCATAATCTATCTCGCCCCGGACGTTTATCAAAGCCGACACAGCATCGAAGAGCCGCCCCATGCTGGAAGTCAGAGGAGAGTTAAGTCCGGTCTGGACCTGCCGCTTGACAAGGTCGATTTCCACAAGGTCTGTCTGCTTCAGAAAAGGCAGCCCTGCCTTCAAAGAGTCCTCTCCCAGCAGCTTTAGGAGATAGCCTAGGGCGATGCGATAAGGCTTCTTTATGGCGGCTTCGCCGCCGGGCAGAGGCAGATACTCCAGGTGCCCCACCCTCTTAAATCCATTGTAATCAGCTACTAAAAATTCCCCACCCCAGATATGATCATCGCTGCCATACCCCGTGCCATCAAAGGACACACCGATGACCGGGGTCTCGACCCCATTATCCGCCATGCAACTGGCGATATGTGCATAGTGGTGCTGCACCGGCACCAGCTTAAATCGGCCCGCCAACCCCAGCGCGTACTTGGTAGACAGATATTCTAGGTGTAGGTCATAGGCAACGGCCTCAGGCCTGATGCGGAACAACTCCCGATACAGAGCCAGAGTATTCTCGAAATGCTCCATAGTCTCCAGGTTTTCCAGGTCGCCGATGTGCTGGCTGATGAAGGCATAGTTGTCCCTAGTGAGGCAAAACGTGGTCTTCTGCTCAGCGCCGCAGGCCAGCACCTGCTTAGCCTGGAAACTCAGGTGGATGGGATAAGGAGCATAACCCCGCGCCCGCCGAGTAATCTGAACGCTATCTCTTTCTACCATTGCCACACTGTCATCATAGCGAGCATAAATATCACGGTTGTGGACCAGAAAATAATCGGCAATGCCGTAAAGCCGCCGCAGCGCCTCGTCATTATCTTTGGCAATTGGCTCCTCGCTGAGGTTACCGCTGGTCATCACCAAAGGCGCTCCTGCCTCTTCAATCAATGTATGGTGCAACGGGGTATACGGCAGCATTACCCCCAGATACTTCAGATTGGGAGCCACCGACTGACATACTCTGGATTCCGACTGCCACCGAAGCAGCACAATAGGGCTTTGGGGAGAAAGTAGCAGCTTCTCTTCCTGTTCGGATACGTGACAATTCTTCCTAGCTTCAGCGATATCCGCCACCATCACAGCAAACGGCTTGAAGGGACGTTTCTTCCTCTGACGCAAGGCTCTAACAGCCCCATTATCAGTAGCATTGCAGGTCAGCAGGAACCCGCCCAGTCCTTTGAGTGCCACTATCCTGCCATCTTGTAACAGCAATCTAGCGGCAGCGATGGGATCAGAGCTAGATATGTGTTCTCCCCTGGCATCGAGCAGTTCCAGTTGCGGACCGCATTTAGGGCAAGCGTTGGGCTGGGCATGAAAGCGACGATTCAGTGGATCGTCATACTCCGCCTGGCACTCCGAGCACATTTTGAAGGAACGCATAGTAGTCATGGGACGGTCATAAGGGATATCCTGAATGATAGTGAAGCGAGGGCCGCAGTTAGTGCAGTTGGTAAAGGGATAATGGTAGCGCCGGTCTGCGGCATCGAAGACTTCCCTGCGGCAATCCTGGCAGGTTGCAATGTCCGGTGAGACCAGTTGATATTTGCCTTCTTGAGCAATGCTATGGCCGATTTCGAACGCTTTATAATCGGTTGGCGGGTGATAGGTGACGGAGATGCCTTCGATGCGAGCCTGTGGAGGCACATTCTCCTGAAGTTCTTTTAGGAAATGCTGCAGGTCTTTGCTTTCACCCTGCACCTCGATTTTAACGTCTTCAGAAGTATTACACACCCAGCCTTTCAACTCATACTTTGTGGCAAGCCGATAAACGAAGGGCCTGAAACCCACACCCTGGACCACGCCCCAGGCGCTGATGCGAGCTAACTCTATAGTCGCGACTTTAGCCATAAAGCCTCTCCAATTCTACCTTAACTTACGGCATTATCCCTTAGGGTGCAGTATATCCTATTTGGGCAGCTACCACAGATAGAGTATACCACTACCACTATATATTGGGGAGGTGAGCGAAAGGTTACCATCGGGGAATCACGTGTACTGCTGTTGCCTTAAAGCTGGCATAGATTTCTTTACCGATTGAGATATTGAGGTCTCTTGCTGCCTCCGTAGTGATAACTCCCAAAAGATTGAACCCGCATTCAACCTCGATCCTCACTACAGACCCAATTGTATTAATCTGATTGACTTTGCACTTGAACACATTTCTGGCGCTTCCTGCCTCGTGGGATAATGAAAAAACAATGGTTTCTGGCCTGATAAGCAGGTAAACTTTCCCCCCGACAGCATAGTTTGATATCGCACGTACAGTTTCGCCATCGACTCTGATGCTGGCTAATTCATTATCGGCCTCTGCTACCTCACCTTGCAGAATGTTTTCGATACCAACAAACTCAGCGACCTCTCTGCTTGTCGGTACGTTGAATATATCATTGACACTACCGGTTTGTAATAGCTCACCGTTGATCAGTACACCTAATTTGCTGGCCATGCGCTGTCCTTGGGACATGTTGTGGGTTGTCATTATTATGGCAATCCTTTGCTCATTGATGATATGAGCCAGAACCTCCTCTATCTTTGCGGTGGAAATCGGGTCCATATTCGCTGTAGGTTCATCCAAGAATAGTACTTCGGGTTCCGTAACCAAAGCACGGGCGATTGCCACACGCTGTGTTTCGCCTCCTGATAATGTCCTGGCATTTCTATTTATATAAGCGGTCATACCCACCAACTCTAAAGCTTCCTCAGTCTTTCGTTTGGTAGCTGTCGATTTCATATGACGCCACCTGAGACCGCAGGCAACATTATCAAAGACATCCATGGCAAAAACGAGAGGCCTTTGCTGTACATAAGACATCCTCCGCCTCGCTTCGAGCTGGTTGGCTCGGGAGCTGATTACATCCACGCCGTCGAATAAAAACCTCCCCGAACAGGGTGATTCTAGTAAGTCTAAGATCCTTATCAGCGTTGTTTTGCCAGCACCTGTCGGCCCGATTAGCGTGAAAACCTCAGCTTTATCAATTTTGAGATTTATATTTTTCAACACTTCTCTGTCGTCGTATTTCTGGGATATATTAACTGTTTCAATCAAGGCCATTTGTTCTTACCTCTGCTGAAGCCTGTTAAACACAATATTTACTAGCAAGGCAATAAAGATAAGGATAATCCCCAAAGCCATAGAAAGCTCAACGTCGCCTTTAGAAGTCTCTAACGATATCGCAGTGGTAATTACCCTGGTGAATCCCCTGATATTACCGCCGACCATCAATGCCAGGCCTACTTCTGATATGGCTCGCCCGAAACCCATTATCACTGCTGACAAGATGGCATATCTCGCCTCGCTCATCACCTGAAAGGTCGCCCGGACATGGCTGGCACCGAGCGATAATGCTGTCTCAAATATACCTTTGTCCACGCCACTTAAAGCGGCGATGACAAGCCCTAATACTATAGGTGAAATTAGAATCACCTGACCTATAACCATAATGGTTGGAGTAAACATCAGATTAAAAACGCCAAGTGGCCCTATCCGTGAAAAAAATATAAAAACAACCAACCCGACAACAACTGTCGGTATACTGTAGAATGTCTGGATAACGTTTAATAAGGCTCTTTTGCCAAAAAACTGCTTGAAATGTATGAGGCTACCCAGGGGTAAACAAAGTATGGTTGAGATAACACAGGAAGAAAGCGCAATAGCTAGCGTTCTCCCGGTTATCTCCATAACTTCGGGGTCGAGCGTTACCAGGAGTTCTAACGCTTTAACGAATCCCTGCGTGAAGTCGTTCAAGTTACCACCTCAATTAGTTGCGAATGGTTATCGAGGTCGCCAGCAAAGTCAACTGGCGACCTCGAAGAAAACCGGAAACCAAGCCAGTAGTCTATTTATTGAACAGGTTTCATATTTTCGGTCAAATTAGGACAGGCTGGATATGTGCAGCCGCCATCGCTAATGGGATTAAACAGCGGGCCTCCAAACTCTTTGACACCGTATTGACCAATGAGTTTTTGTACATCAGAAGAGATGAGCCAGTTTATGAAGTCATTGGCAATGGCTAATTTGGCAGTTTTTACTTTGTTCGGGCTGATGGCATATACATTGTATATATTCAGAGTCGCCTCTGCTGCTTTTTTGACCAGAGGTACCAGTGCCAACTTCCCCTGATACGATGTAAATGTGGAACCGTCACAGAGGACATACGCATTCTGCTCATTTGACATCATCAAAGTCGGCCCCATACCTTGTCCCGCTTCGATATACCATTTGCCCGACTTTTGGATATTCTTAGCATAATCGTATCCCGCTGCTGCCCACAGCCGTTTTTCAGCTCCGTGTGTGCCTGAATTGTCGCCTCTCGAGGCAAACTTTATTTTATCTGGGTCTTTCATTCCCCCCTCAGCGATTTTCTTAAAAGCATCATCAGGATCCAGACCTTTGATTCCTGCAGGGTCTCCTGAAGGGCCAGCAATCATAAAAAAATTATAAGCAAAGCTTCTCTTATTTATGCCGTAGCCTTCATCGACAAACGGCTTTTCCTGGTCAGGGTCATGGACAATAACAGCATCAACATTTCCGCTCTTTCCTTGATTTAATGCAGCGCCCGTACCTGCATATACGATATCCAACTCAACATTCTCCTTCTTCTCGAAAAGAGGTTCAAGGTAGGCCCAAAGACCTGTATCATACAGGCTGGTAGTAGTAGCTATTTTGAACCTTACCTTTGGCTGCGCTATGGGATATGTAGGCTCTGTTGGGGTGGTAGCCGACGGTGTTGTTGGAACAGTTGGGGTTGGCTGTACCGGCGCACAACTAATAACTAATACCAATGCCATAATAAGGCTGAGCATCAATAGTATGGAACTAAAAATCTTCTTTTTCAATTAAGTGTTCTCCTCTCTGTTAATAAATCCGTAAAACAATGGCAGGTTTCCTGCGCCTCTTCCCGTCACAAAAGCGATTGCACTAAAACGCTTCAAAACTAAAAAAGCACCTCAAAGGAGGTGCCCTGCACAGCAATGCTATTAGCATCCCACTCTCCTTTCTAAACACGAGAGGCATCACCATTTCCAGTGATACCCTTCCGGCCATTCTCCATAGCTCTACGCCTTAGGAGCCAAGGCTCGGAGAGATATTATTCAGTTCTAGCTTATGACCAGCTTATCATACCCTAGAGCCGGCGGTCAACAACCTGTGCTCGTCAATGTTGATGTTCTACAATTTTGTCATCCCTAACCGCTAAGGGAAAAAGTCACCAATGAAAGAGAGGGTGGCATTGGACAAGAAGGAACAAAATAGACTCGAGGCGCTAGGACACGTGAGGAAGAAAACAAAGTGCTATGGTGTTTTCTTCCTGGGTAAAAGATGCTTAGCCGAGTTTTTCTATCCGCAGGATTTTCTTTGACTCGTCTAGCTCAAACTCGTTGGGCACAATCTTGTATTGAGGCTGTAACATAATTATTTTGCTTGGCCCCAGGTCTTCGGTGAGACAAACGTGGGAGCCGACAATAGAGTTAGGGCCGATTTTTCTACCAGGCAGGACGCTGGCATTGATGCCGGTTTTGGAGTTATCGCCGATTATGGCTCCAACCTTATCCAGACCAGTGTCGATCTTAGTATCAGCAATTTGCACCGATATGTTCTGTTCATCGAAGCGGAAATTAGCCAGCACGGTGCCAGCGCCAAAGGAGCAGTTTCTGCCGATTATGGAATCTCCGATGTAGTTAGAATGGAACCAACAGCCATCGCCTATGTAGGAATTTTTAACCTCGGTGCCATGGCCGATGACGCAATCGGCGCCGATATGGCTATGGTCACGTATAAGGGTGTTGTTACCGATAACAGCATTAGGGCCGATATAAGCTGGCCCCCTAATCACTGCGTTTTCCATCACCTTGGCGTTTTCGCCTATTATCACCTTGCCTTCGATAGTGGCTTTTCCCGATATGAAAGCCGATGCTGATATTTGCGACTGGGGGATAGCATTCAGCAGGTATTTCACCACGCTGAAGATATGCCAGGGGTATTTTATAGGCGCCCAGAAGTCAGTATAAGGGACTACCTTGATTTTATAGCCAGATTTAACCATATTGTCCATGGCGCACTCATAGACATCATCGTTGTTTGATTCTACTTTGGTGATGTATTCCATAAGTTTTTCGGGCTCAGTGTGGAAATGCACCAGGATGTTTACCAGATTACTGGGTTCCTGTCCCGGCTTGGGCTTTTCTACAATACAACGCAACATGCCTGAGGCATCCATGTCTAAATAGCCGCCGGGGAAGTACCCCTTCACCTGGCAACCTAATATATACGAGGCAGCAGATTTCTTTGTGGCGGCGCGAAGAAGAGCGGTATATGCCATCAATGAGAAGACATCGTTGGGATTTACTATCATGATATTCCCGTCCAGCAAGGTTTTGGCGCTTTGCAGGGCATCGGCTATGCCCAGAGGTTTTTTCTGCAATGCCAGGCGGATATCGACGCCGTGGATCGGTTTTGTTATTTGTTTGATCTGCTCCATGTTTACCTGATTGCCAATTATCAGAAACTGGTTGAAGCCGGCTTGTTTGGCTATGTCCATCTGATATTCCAATAGCGTCTTGCCCAAGAAGTTGAGCAGGAACTTGTCTTCTGTAATGGGGAACATCCTTTTGCCGATGCCGCCGCAGAGAAATACTACTCTCATTACCTTGCCTTTACCCCATAATAGAACCAAAAAATAAGGGGGGTATTCATCTGTTTCCCTCTATTGTGGCACGGAAAAGGTTGATTAGCAAGACGTCTAGGGATGCTTTGCCAGAGTTTTGCCTGTTTCTACGGGGTACCTGAAGGCCAGACGTTTGAGAATCTCTAGGATTAAATTACTATGCCAGTCAAAGGAAAATCCTTTCATCTCGGCTATGAACCGGGAGATGTCGGTGTTGTTTGCCAGGTGGTACAGGCGTTCGATCTGCCTATTGTCCAACCTACAGTACAGACGATGCGCCCAGTAGCCGGTGCGGAGCTCTTTGCCCAACTTAGCCCGCCAATTTTTTTGGTAAGAGGCCAGCTTTGATTTAGAGAAATCTCCAGCTAGAGATGCCTGGTGGAGAGTTTGGACAGCTATATCCGCGCAGAGGAGGCCGTAGTATATGCCGCCGCCGGTTATAGGCTTGACTTGCCCGGCTGCCTCGCCAATTACAAGTATGCGCCGGGCATATGTCCTGGGAAGAGGCCTCAGTGGGATGGCGCCATAAGACGCGATGACCTTAGTTGAGGCTATCTTATTCTGCTCCTTGAGTTTTGCTAAAAACGTTTCGATATACGTTCCGGGCTGCTTATGTGTTATCAGCCCTGCTAGCCCCTTGTTGTCCCTGGTGGGCACAAGCCAGGCAAAGCCTCCCGGAGCCAATCTCTGGTCAAAATAGACCTGGACTTCATCAATACTGTTTATCTTTACTTCAGCCTGGGCACCGGCGATGAAATCGGTGATTTTCCCCATGCCGAGCTTTCTGGACAGCGATGAACCGAAGCCGGTAGCAATGACTGCGGTCTTTGATTCGAAAGCTTTTTTCTGTCCGCCGAAATCTGCTCCGACGCAGAGTCCCTCTTTTCTCAACTGGACATCTGTCGCCTGTGTACCGAAAAGATAATCAGCACCAGCGGCTTGCGCCCGCTCCACCAGCTTTGATTCAAGCAATGGACGGTCAAGCACGTAGGCTACTGGCTCATTGCGCCATACTCTGAGAGAGTTGCCTGATGGGGCAAAGAACCTGACGGAACTGGATGACTTGAAGATGAGGCTGTTATCTATTGCCAGCATGTCGAGACATTCCTTACCTACGATGCCGGTGCAACAGATATCTTGACCCACAGAAGTTTCCTTATCCAGCACCAGCACCTTGTAGCCAAGCTTAGCTAATTTCTCAGCTGAGTAACTACCAACCGGTCCTGCGCCGATGACAATAGTATGGTACATGTTTACATTTGCATCCCTAATTATGCATACCTCTATTCTCCACTAAGGATTGCTATGCCTGTTTTATTTTGTTATTCTTCAGGCGCAGTCTGGACACAGCGAATGATATAGCCAGTACAGTTCCGCCTAGCAGGATGATAGTCGCTCCGGAAGGCAATTTCAGCACATAAGAAAGCCACAGCCCACCTACGGTGAACAAAAAACCAAAGAGCACCGAAAGAAACATCATTTTTTTCATATTATGAGTGAACTGCCGTGCCATTGTTGCCGGAAATGTGAGCAGGGCGATAACCAGGATCATACCGACGACCCGAATAAGCACCACCACCGTCAAAGCAATCATGCCAAGCAGGAGAAGGTAGAGCTTTTCAATAGGCATGCCGATAGCAATACCGTATTCTTCATCAAAGGACAGGATGAGGTATTCATTGTAGAGAGCGACGACTATGCCTATAATTACCGCGTCCAGCGCGAGCATAAGGAAGATGTCACTGAATGGTACGGTCAGGATGTTTCCGAAAAGATAGCTCATTAAGTCAGGAGCGTAGCCTGGCGTCAGTGCAATGAAAACTATCCCCAGTGCCATGCCCACAGCCCAGATGATACCGATTGCAGTGTCCTCCGGAAGTCTGGTCTTTCTAGTTATACCTCCTATGGCAAGACCTGAAGTCAGGGAAAAGAATAGCGCCCCAATAACGGGGTTGATACCGAGGAAGTACCCCAAACCAATTCCGCCGAAGGAAGCATGAGCGATGCCGCCGCTGATGAATACTATCTTTTTTACTACCACGTAGACGCCAACAATACCGCAGGCGACTGCTGCCAACAGACCAGCCAGCAGTGCGTTGCGCATGAACTCATATTGCAGAGCTTCCAGCATCCTTAGTGCTCCTTTAACACCCGGTGTGGCACCGTACCATGGGCGATTAATTGTACGGGGCATTTGTAAGTTGCTTCTAGTATTTCAGGCGTGATTTCTTTAGACCCGTGGTAATACAGATGACCGTTCAGACAAGCGATCTTGTCTACGTAGATGGAAACAGCGCCGATATCGTGAGATACCATTACAATAGTCAAACTCTTTTTTAACTCTTCAAGCAGTTCATAGAATTCGGTCTGCATAGTGGTGTCAATGCTGGCAGTAGGCTCGTCCAGCAGGAGCAATTTCGGCGCTGCGACTAACGCCCGGGCGACAAAAATTCTCTGCTGCTGCCCTCCAGATAGCCTGCCAATCTGATTCTCACGGTATCCCAGCATGTCCACCTGTGTCAGAGCTTTTTCCGCTGCTGCTCTATCCTCGTTGCTATATCGGCGAAAAAGACCGGCGTTACTATAGCGCCCCATCATTACCACATCCCAGACACTGGCCGGGAAGTCACGGTCAAAGGCCGGATGCTGTGAGACGTAACCTATTTGACTCCGAGCCTGCTCGGGAGGCTTCCCAAATATAGACACAGAGCCGGAGATTGGTTTTACCAGTCCGAGAATCACCTTAAGGAGGGTGCTCTTACCGCCGCCGTTAGGGCCAATGATACCAAGGAAATCATGCTGGACGATGGAGAGGTTGACATCTTCCAGCGCCTTTACCTCACCATATTTAACGCTGACATCTTCCAGCCTGACTATTTCAAGTTCATCCATAGTCGTCTATTGCATGGCCTGTTTCATCGCCGACTCGATAGCGCTCATGTTGCCGATGAAGTCTTTTGCAAGGGGGTCAATAATGACCACCTTGCCGCCGATTTCCTTAGCAATCACCTCCGCACTTTTTGTGCTGTACTGCGGCGAGACGAAAACAACACTGATATCATACTCTTTCGCCTCTTTGATCAGGCGGACGATGTAGCCGACATCGGGCTCCTTTCCACCCTGCTCCACTGCGATCTGTTTTAGGTTGTAGTCGCGGGCGAAATATCCGAAGGCCGGGTGGAAGACGATGAAGCTGCGGTTTTTGACACCATCGAGAGTAGAGCGTATATCTTTATCCAAGGCACCCAGCTTTACCAAATAGGTATCACGGTTCTTCTCGTAAAATGCCCTGCTTGCAGGGTCAACCTGTGTCAGCCCCTCGCAGATATTCTTTACCATAATCCCAACATTGGATACCGATGTCCAGATATGAGGATCCATGCCCGGTTCATCAGGGTCATCACTCTGAATTAATCCGATACCTTTACTGCAATCTGTAACCAGCATATTATTATTGACCGCTATGAGCTTATCCATCCAGACAAGCTCGAATTCCACCGGAGAGCCTACTTTTGCATACATCTTAGCTTTTGATAGCTTTGTCATCTGGTCAGGTGTCACCTCATAGGTATGCGGGGAAGCGCCCGGTGGCACCATGACGACAACTTCCACTTTATCACCGCCAATATTTTCCACAAAGCCAGCTTGAGGCAAAAGGGTTACCGCCACCACTATTTTCCCTGTAGTTACGGCCTCCTGGTCACAGCCTACGACTGCTGCTATCAGTAAAGCTACAAGTAATGATACCAGTAGAATTACAATCAGTCTAGTTGGTGGAAAGCATTTCATTTTACCTCCTCATAGTGTTTGTGGGGTTGAAATAGCACCCGATGCTGTAGTAGATAGCATGCAGAAAGGATATATCCCCATCGAGAAGCCGTCTGCGGAGCTTGCGCCCAGCAGCATGAGGATAGCAGAGCCGAGCAGGTTCCATATCTAAAATCCAAGAGTTTACCTTGAGGCCAAGTTACAGTCAGGGCACAACCCGTATAATTCAAGCAGATGCCCATTAATCTCAAACCTGGTCTCCCGAGCGAGTCTTTTCTCCAGGTCAACCAAATCGCATCCGGCAAAATCTACAACCCTGCCACAACTGGAGCAAACCAGATGATGATGGTGCTCCGTGGGTCTTCTCATCATGTAACTGCGGCATCCATCCGGTGCATGCATACGGCATACCAAATTGAGCTCACGAAGTATGTCCAGAGTGCGATAAATCGTGACCAACCCTATGTCCGAATTTTCCAAGTGAACTTTTTCATATATCGCTTCGGGAGTCAAATGGGCATAGCTCGCAGCAATGACTTTGAGCACTGCGTGGCGCTGCGGAGTCAGCTTGTATCCGTGCTCTCTGAGGACGCCTGCTATCTTATTTGCTGTGAGCTTCATACACTATTACAAATGATAATATTTTTCACTTACTGCATAGTATAACAAGTGAATAAATGGTTGTCAAGATCACCTGAAACAAGGAGAAATGTAATTTTCTGGGGCAAAGTTACGCCTGAGCGCAGCTTCAGATTGCCGCTCAAATCCCTGGCGATTGCCTCTTGGTACGTAAGCGGCAGAGAGACATTTCCCCCCATCTCTTCAAGCCGTGTCCTGGCTCTTTTCAATCTTTGTTTTCATCAAGCTCAGGGAAACCCGTAGAGATGATGTGGGCTTTGTTTAGGCTGGCTTACAACCCAGTTTCAAATTTCTATCCTTTATCCCTTTGCCTCCCTTGCCTCAACCGCCTGCCTTAGCCGATCAGGAAAATCAGCCCCCAGGTCCTGAATTCGCCAGGCGATTATCTTATCTAACGGGAGATCATCATAACAGCCACGATCTTCGACATATTCGATATGAGGTCTCCCATCCAGATTATGGGCGGGTAAGATGGCATTATGTCTGCCATCAAACTCCACAGGGACAAGTCGGTTTTCCTGGCACATCTTCAGGTTGAAGGTCGGAGCAGCCTTAACCCATTTCCCTTCGATGTAAAGTTCATCATAGCCATGCGAAGGGAAGAGATTCCCCCTCATTAGCTCTTTTATTTTCCCAGAGAGCAAGTGATTGCGGATGGCAGCAAATAGCAGCCGTGCAGGGATACCTACAGCACGAGCCAAAGCAGCTAGTAGCACCGCCTTTTGGATACAGAATCCCTTCTCTCTGTTCAAAGTAGCACTTGCCCGGAAGTCTTCAGGTTTGTCACTAAGCATAAAGGGGCTATACTTGACCTCATCCCTCACGAAGTAGAAAAGGCTCTTAGCTTTGTCTGTAACCTCCTCTTGACCTTTAGTTAAATCCTCAGCTTTTTCTCTTATCGACTTAGTGTCGCAGTCGATTGTGGATGTTGGTCTCAAATACTTTTCCATTTGGCTCATACTATTATATCTCCTTGTTATTCATAGATATACAACACGTTTATGATGCTAATTCCCCCTACATCCCCTCAAGCATGCTAGAAACATCTTATCCTTGTGCCTCTCTTGTCTTGGACAAGTGTTCAAACCGCTCGAAATAGTTAGGCCCATAAACCTGAATGTTGGCAGCGATTAGCTTATCCAGTGGCAGGTCGTCATAGTGACCATGGTCTTGGACATATTCAATATGTAGCTTCCCGTCTAAATTATGAGAGTGAAATATAGCGTCATGTTCACCATCGAACTCTACGGGAATAAGTCGATTTTTTTGACACGTTGCTAAGTCAAAGGCAATAGTAGCCTTAACCCATTTCCCCTCAATGTATAATTCGTTGTAGCCGTGGTAGGTGATTAGGTCTGTTGCGTTTAGCTTGGCTAATTGCTCCGGCAGAATGTGGTTTCGAATATCGGCAAATCGCAGACGGGCTGGGATACCTACAGACCGGGCCAGGGCAGCGAGGAGAACTGACTTTTGGATACAGAATCCCTTTTCTCTGTTCAAAGTGGCACTTGCCCGGTACTCTTCAAGAAGCTTGGTAAATAAATAGGGGTTATATTTGACCTCATCCCTCACGAAGTAGAAAAGGCTCTTAGCTTTGTCTATAACCTCCTCTTGACCTTTAGTTAAATCCTCAGCCTTTTCTTTTATAGACTTAATGCCGCAGTCGATTGTGGGTGTAGACCTGAGGTATTTCTCAACTTGTTCCATTCTATTATCTCGCCAATACCCTTTTCATAGTCAAACCGATTTCAGCTGGGCTGGGGGCTATGGTGGCGCCGGCTGCTTCCAATGCCGCCATCTTATCCTGCGCTCTGCCTGAGCTGCCGCTAATGATAGCGCCGGCGTGTCCCATCCTCCTGCCTGGAGGCGCAGTGGCACCAGCTACGAATACCACCACGGGTTTCTTCATCTTTGCCTTGATATACTGCGCGGCGTCCTGCTCTGCTATGCCGCCGATTTCGCCGATCATGACCACTGCTTTGGTGTCTTTGTCCTCGTTGAACAGCTGCAGTATATCAACGAAGCTGCTGCCGGGCAGAGGGTCTCCACCGATGCCGACGCAGGTTGACTGGCCGATGCCCAGGCTGGTGAGCTGTGCCACGGCCTCATAGGTTAATGTGCCGCTGCGAGAGACGACGCCGATATTGCCCGGCAAATGAATTTCGCCAGCCATAATACCCACCTTGCATTTGCCCGGCGATATCAAGCCGGGGCAGTTCGGACCGATGAGGCGTGTGTTTTTACCTTTGAGATAATGATGTACCGTGACCATATCTGAGACCGGGATGCCCTCGGTGATGCATACCACCAGCGGCATGCCAGCGTCAGTGGCTTCCATGATGGCGTCAGCGGCGAATGCCGGCGGCACAAAGACCATGCTGACATTGGCTCCAGTTTCTTTCACCGCCTGTACAATTGTATTATATACATTAACGCCGAATGTCTGTGTGCCGCCCTTGCCCGGTGTCATGCCGGCAACCACTTTGGTACCATACTCCATACACCGTTGAGTATGAAAGCTGCCCTCGCCGCCGGTGATGCCCTGGACAAGTAATCGAGTGTTATTATCAATGAGAATGCTCATTTACTTCCTCCTTTTTCTATGAACCTTTGGCTGCTGCCACTGCCTTGCGAGCGACATCGAGAAAGTCGGTTGCCTCGATATATTTGATCTTGGAATCGGCTAAAATGCGCTTGCCCTCTGCCACGTTGGTGCCGGCGAGCCTGACCACCAGAGGCAAGTTGATGTCTAATTGCTTATGGGCTTCGATGATACCCTGTGCGATGGTGTCCACCCTGGCCATGCCGCCGAAAATATTTACCATAATTGCCTTGACCTTGGGGTCGGTGGTGAACACCTTGAAGGCGTTGACTACACGGTCGGTGCTATTGACGGTCCCGATATCGAGGAAGTTTGCCGGGCTGCCACCGGCATAAGTTATCAGGTCCATGACCGCCATAGCCAGGCCGGCACCGTTGACCATACAGCCGATGTTGCCATCCATTTTAATATAGTTCTTGACTCCTAGCTCGTGAGCGTGTACCTCCAGCGGGTCTTCCTGTGCCTTGTCCTCAAGCTTTTCAATGTCTGGATGTCGAAACAGCGCGTTGTCCTCAAAGTTCACCTTAGCATCGAGCGCCAGCAGGTTATCGTCAGCGGTGACCACCAGGGGGTTAATTTCGACCAGGGAGCAGTCCTTAGCCTGAAACAGCTTGTACAGGTCTGTCATCAAGGTGGTGGCTGGCTTGATTTGAGCCTGAGTAAGATTCATGCCATAAGCCAGCTTGCGTCCCTGAAAGGCTTGAAAGCCAGCCGCAGGGTCTATGTAGGCTTTGAGTATCTTCTCCGGCGTTTTTTGAGCCACTTCCTCGATTTCCATGCCGCCGGCTTCGCTGGCCATCATCACCGGCATGCGGCTGATGTTATCTACGATGATGCTGAGATAAAGCTCACGCTTGACATTCATCGCTTTCTCCACCAGTACGTGGTTTATGGGCACGCCTTCCGCAGCCGTCTGGTGTGTTACCAGCCTAGTGCCCAGCATCTGACCTGCCAGCTTTTCTGCCTCTTCCGGTGTCTTTGCCACCTTAATGCCACCGGCTTTGCCCCTGCCGCCGGCATAGACCTGTGCCTTAACTGCCACCTCTCCACCAAGCTCAGCAGCTAGCTTCTTAGCTTCGGCTGCTGTGGCTGCTACCTTGCCTTGAGGCACCGGTATCCCGAATTCAGATAGCAGCGCCTTCGCCTGGTATTCATGGATTTTCATGTAGTTTCCTCCTTCTGTTTCTTGCTATCAAATTCTATAGGGACAGCCCTTGGACAAGTCTGAAGCACTATCCCTATATTTCGGGCCGCTTTCGATTGGCTCGGCGGGCGAAAAGGACGCTTTCGAGTTTTTCTAATTCCGCTTCGCGGAATTGCTCGGTTTCGCCGAGCTTCGCGGCAAATTCTTTTCTTTGAATCATAATTCCGGCTCTGGATTTATCTGTACTTTAATCTCGCCTTGATACACAAAGGGACCAAACAATTTTTCAGGGTCGGGTTTTGCCATATGTATATCTTTATTCATTGAGTAATAAAGATCTAGTGTTCCGCGTGGTGTAATTACATAATGCAACACATGATGTGGGCTACCCGATAATCCCTTTGGAAGTAAATGTTTTGGTGAGTAAGTTACGAGTAATTCTTCATCTACAACAAGAGCTGACAGCTTGGGCTCATCAAATACGCTTGCAGCAAGTAGAAAATCGTCTCGATGAATAATCGGTAACCTCACCTTTTGATTCAAAATCGGCGATTCTACAAGCAGATACCCGTATGGCTTAAATGAACTTTTTGCTTTAACTTGGTTATTTTGCTCAATTATTGTGCCACCCCTATCAAATTCCAAAACTCGGAAAGCGTGATTTACAATGTCCGCCAGAGAAATCTCACGGCCAATATCTGAAACGATGTCTTTTACGTCAATACCTGTAGCTTCTTTGAATTTGTTCCGCTTTCGATCTTGCGCTGTAGCAATTCGCTGTACAGCTGCTTCATGATCGCCCTTTAGTATATCTTCTTGAATTAAAGAGCCTTCCTCTTTGGTTAAACCAAGCTCATTAATAGCCTTCCTTGCGCGCCGAGCGCGCATAAAAGGAACTGCAACAACAAAAACACAGCTTATCACGAATGCTATACGCCCATCAATTAATTGTGCAAGAACAAAGAAAATAATGACCCCAAAAACTATTAATAACCAGTTTGGAAATGATTTTTTAATTTTATTAACTCCTCTATAAAAACGCCCAACGCCCTGGCGATTTTCGCCATAGTTTGGACGCTCAGGTTATTAATCACTCCACTTCCGATTGGCGGAGGGGGTGGGATTCGAACCCACGTTCGCTTGCGCGAAAACGGTTTTCAAGACCGTCGCCATCGTCCACTCGGCCACCCCTCCCAAAACCATCCCAGTATATGAAATTAGCTTACTTTTGACAACCTCATGATATGTTACTGTAATATCACATAATACATTACAATTATCGGTAACTATATACTTGGCGTAGGCAAATCGAACTTATAATAGAAGACAGTTATCACAGAGGATAACATATCGGCCGGCTGTGCGGGTTCTTTTGCCACTCATCTAGTTGCAAAAGTACTGTCAAGAGGTGTGTTCAGCACAGCGTAGTAATCACGGCAGCGACAAATAAACCCACTTTACACATAGGCGAGACTTGACCCCGCATCAAGCATATAACCCCGCTAGAGTGTAGCTTCGCTACCGGGAGCCTTCCGGCCAGGGCTTTTCGCCAAGGGCAATGCGGCACAGGTCAGTTATGAAAATCTTAGGCAGACCAAACTGTGAGCTGGGCCGCCGGAGGACACTGTCACATAGGGGACAGGAAGTTATGATGGCATCGGCGCCACATTCAATGGCGTCCTCGAGGTTCTTCTTCTGGATGTCAATGGCCAGTTCCTTATTAGTGTGTATAATAGGCAAGGTGCAACAGACTGCGTTCAACCGCTCATATTGCCTGCGCGGCCGTTTCACGCCGACGAGCTCGAAGATCTCATCCAGAAAGGCATCCTGATTGGGTGCCCACCTAGTGGCGCAGTTAGACTGGTAGGCTATCTTCTTGCCCAGCTTGGTGATGCTATTTTTATGCTCCCTCAGATAATTGCGCAGGTATTCGAAGAGATGCATATACTTGAAAGGCACATTGAAACCGTACTCCTTTGCCTTGATATCCGCCAGAACAAAGCCCTCATTGTGCATGTACACGATGTCTTTGCCCAGGCTTGCCAGCTTGTCCAAGACTTGCTGACCGTACTTTTCGACAAAGCTCTCCCCACCCATATGTACATATCCCACTATGGACGTATACTCATCGCCTCTCAAAACGGTCATGCCCCTGAATAGCTGGCTATCAAATGTACCCTCAGGGAACTGCTCAAACTGGAAAGAGTCGAGTGACAAGACTGGCTTATCAGGGTCGCCCGGTATCAACTGTCTGGGACCTCCCCGCCCCTCGAGTGCCTTAGTTAATGCCTCGAGCACCGGTCTGTTGACTACTGCTATAGGACAGGTGCCTATCTTCTCCTGCATCCTGAAGATGAGGTTAGATGGGTCAGCTCCCGTCGGGCAATAGTCATTACAAGCAACGCAGGTGGTACACTTGCTCAGTATTTCGGCGTCTTTGCCCTCAATGAGCAACTTAATCTCAGCGACTGCCCTATCCTTATCATAATCAACATAACGACAGTTCACCAGACAGTCGCCGCACAAGTTACACTTTGAAGTATCCCACATTATTACTCCTCCTTCTATTCAATTCACGTGATCACATTATCCGGGATTTCCCATTTCAACTCACGATAAGACGACACCCCCCCATCACCCCCGCCACCTGGAGTATATGACCCTCTGGGACTGGTTGTCAAACCACTTCGGAGCCGAGCATCGATTGGAGACCTCAGCATCCAAGACAGCAGTGCCCAAAATCCCTCTTTATCACTCCTGACCCCTACTTCTCCTGGTAAGCCTTTAGCCAAGAGCCAGCCATAGTCTAATTACCTACTCCAGAATGGCAACAAACACCTCTTCATGCACCGCCACTTCGGCTAATTGGCAGACGATCCGCCGAACATGGCGCATAATCCAGCGCCGATCTTGATGAGCTTACTCTACCAACCTATTCTAGATGCCAGTTTAATATGAGAAATGGAGTTTTATAAAGACCGAAGCACTTCTTCTATGTCTTCCGTGCCCAAGAAGCTACCCAAATGGATGTTTTTTACAATACCATCGCCATCGACGAAATATGTGGTGGGAAACACTTCGGGCTGGTACCACGCCTTTACTTTGCCTTCCGAATCGAGCAGTATGGGAAGTGTTAAACTCTGAGTCTCGATAAACTCCTTCACCACTTCTGCTCTATCACCATAATCTATGGCAAGTATAGCTATCTTGTCATCGGGAAATTTATCGTAAATCTCCTGGATTAGCGGCATCTCAGCCTTGCAGTATACACAAAGTGCCGACCAGAAATGTACCATTACTATCTTCCCTTTGAAATCGTTCAAGGTCGCACTTTTACCGTCGAGCTTTGGTAGCGTGAAGTTCGGAGCATGGTCGCCTATCTTGACAGGCTCAGGTATGGCAGTGATGAGATCACCTCTGAATGTGGCTTCGTTGCCCGTGGCATCTATTGATTTTATAGTGAATTGGTAGGTCGCCTCCGGATCCAAGTCTGCCAGATTGATGTTATGAGAGATGGCTGGCTGGCCCTCGGATTTCGTGGTCTGGTTAATATAGCCCTTTGGAGCATAGTATACCTGGCCTATGGCTGACTCATCGGTAGCCCAGCTAATCATAGCGCTGGAGGCGGTAATGTCTGATATTTCGACGTTGGAAATCACTGGCGGCGTGGTATCTGCCAGAGTGGTGAGCGCGTATTTCCTGGATACCGCAGGGCTTTCTATTTTATGTTCAGGGCTGGAAAACACCCTGAAATGGTATGTGGTAGTAGGCTGAAGCCCGTCCAGTATTATAGTATGGCTGGTAGCAGTTGTATTTTCAGACTTGATGCAAAATAGGGAATCGCATTTGTCTGTGATAATCCAGCTTACGGCTGGCTTGTCGGTGGTGAAGTTGATAACAGCCTTCCTGTCTGTAATAGATGAGGCCATAGTATTGGAGATGGCAGGCCTGGCACCTCCTGTCGCCTTATTGTCTGCAATGGAGTTAAGTGCGTTCTCGATCTCATCCTGGTTGATTGCAGGTCCTAGCATAACTGCCCTGATAATCCCGCTCTTGTCAATGAATACACGCGTGGGGTCGCAGGTTATATCGTAATCTGCGTAGGTCTTTCTTGATGGGTCGAGGGCTATAGGAAAATTGATACCAATCTTGCTAGCCAGATCTTTCCCCTTAGCGCTGTCGGCCAAAGGCGAAATTGCTATAATCTCCAGTTTCTTGCTTGTCCATTTGTCTAATACTGGCTGGAGCTCTCTGCTGAGGCGGCTTCCGTCTTCAGAATTATTTGAGGAAGGACAAAGCGAAGGCGCTGCCTGCCAGAAATCCAGGATCACCATCTTGCCTTTAAAGTCTCTTAAATTGATGTTGTTACCCTCAACGGTTTGCAGGATAAAATCAGGTGCCCTGTTTCCCACCTCGGGACCTACTGCCGGAGCTGTGAGCCATGCAGCCAAACCCCATACAGCCAGACCCAGAATGATGCACGTCCCGGCAGCGCAGATGATGACCAGATGTTGCCGGGCGAGGCTGATGAGTAGCTTGAAATAAAAAGTTAACCTGTCGAGCGCTATAGAGCTCTGTTTTGAGACGACGGCTAAAAAGCCCATGTTTTGCTTACGTCTTCGCCTGCTGGTTTTGCGGCTGCGTGTCCTTTTGGCTGGTTCACTGGGCATGGTAAGTTATCTTGGTAGGATTGGCTAGAGCGACTTAAGTATCTCTTCGGTTGCCACTTTGTCGAGGCCGCCAGCCGGTGGTGCTTTCTTGATAATACCGTTTCTATCGATGAAGAATGTCCTGGGTATGGCACTTATATTATATGCAGACGCGGTTGTTCCCGTGGTGTCGAGGAGCACAGGGAAAGTGAACTTCTGACTTTCCGCATAACTTTTCGCGTTTTCAACCTGCTCTCGGACGTGGATAGCAAGTATTACCAGCTGGTCATGTGATCGGGTATTGTAAATCGCCTGGAAATCCGGCAGTTCAGCCACGCAAGGACCGCACCATGTCGCCCAGAAATTGACCATTACTGTCTTGCCTTTGAAGTCACTCAGGCTGACACTTTTACCATTTATGTCCTGCAGAGTAAACTCAGGGGCACGGTTGCCGACGTATGGTCCCACGGATATCGGTGGCGTGGTTCTAAACAGGTTGTCCGTTGCCGAGACGGATTCGTTACCACTGGTGTCAGTTGATTTTAGGGCAAAATGATATTCTGTATCTGGAGACAATCCATTTATGGTAACGAGATGGTTGGTAGTGAGCACTTTATCCAGTGGCGTGTCTGAGCCATAGGAGCTGGTTCTACCGAATTTCACCTGGCTGGTAGCAGGCTCGTCGGTCATCCACCCCACCGATACACTTGATTCAGTGATGCTCAAGACTTTTACTGCCGACATCAACGGTGGCATCAAATCCATCTGTCTCGAAGTTGTGATCACTCCCTCTTTGCTCACTTGGTTTCCATCGGCATCTTTCGATGTTACCGTATATTTATAAGTCGTGCCTGCTTTGAGGTTACTTAGTGTTAGCCTGTGGTCTGTGGCCAACACCGCTCCGGGCTCAGTCTGAGTGCGAGTTCCATCATTATCCCGAAGTATGATCTGGCTGGTGGTTGGCTTATCGGTTTGCCATTTGATTACGGCACTTGTTTCGGTAACTGATGCAATCGCAACGTTCAATATTTCAGGCAATAGACTATCCGCTGGCCTTCGTACTATCGTTTCTGGTTGGGATGCTTGTGGTTGCGATAATGTTTCGGATACGGCTGGGATACCTACCTGGCTAACAACAAAGTAGATGCCGATGAATCCTATGACGGCGAACAGGGCATAGGTCAATGCCTTTAGCAGTGGAATTCCGCTTCTGGCTATTGGAATATTCCCACCCCTCGAATAGTAGCCTGAGTCTGCTGTCAACTTACGAGGCGGCATGCCTGTGCCAGGGTGAAATCCTTGGTCGCTGGGAACAATATGTGGAACCCGGCCGGATAAGGGCATAGGCTGTGCTGTATATGCCATTGGTGGTTCCGTGCCAGCAGCCCTCGGCATAGGAGGAAGCCCTGTTCCTTGCTGCTGGCTAATGTGCGGTATATTATAAGGTTGATTGTAGCCTGGTGCAGGTTGATGGTATGGTGGTGGTGTGCTATAGGCAGGGGTGTATCCTTGTCGTGGTTGTGGGGGAATGTTAGGATGCATAGTAGGGCGAGGCACAGGGATGCCTTGGTAGGGAGAACTTTGTACAGGCGCAGCATGCAGAGGCATGCTGGGTATAGGTATGCCCTGTGTAGGGTGGTTTACCTGGCGTCCAGTGATAAAACCTCCTGGTTGTTGCAGCCAGGCAGTGTCTTGTTGTTCTGGCATAGGCGCCGGACTCGAAAATCTAGGTGTAGTGTGGTGCTCAACCGTTGGAGCAGGCGTGGATTGCTGCTGCATTTTCTGGAGCATGTTCTTGCTCAGTAATACACCACAGCTCAGGCATTGCCCTAGAGAGATATCGATAGCGCCGCCGCAATACGGACAGACATGCTGAGGCGGCAGCATACCCTGAGATTGGGTGTACTGGTGTGGTATTGCTGGTTGCGGGCCGAATCGTGATGGGGGCACTGTCCACCCTGTTGTTGCCATTGCTGGTGGCTCCGGCGACATAGCTGGCCGTGGTGGCATGACCGGTGCTTGGGCTGGTTGTGAAGCCATCGCGGTGCGCTGGGCTGCTCTGGCCTGCTGTTCGCTGCCGGCATAGGCACCACACCTGGGACAATACCTTGAGGCTGATGGGACAGACGCGCCACAATTTAGACACCACCGGGTGCCGCAGGCATGACATACCTGGCTTCCCATAGGATTTTGTGCCTGGCACTTGGGGCACAAGACTATTTCTGGCAACCCTGTACCATCCCCTTATTATCTTTTTTGTGTAGCATTTTGTTTATTGTCCCGGCGCACCTCCACCACGCTTCTATAATTCTATTAAGTTAAAAAACATACTATACGTACTTAATATTATACAGACTCAGTCAAATATGCAAAAATAACCAGATACATCTCCATCGTGGCTCGTATTTAAATCAGGGGGGTCGTATGGTCAGCAGAGTTTGCTACAGAGAGTCGAGGATGCTTTTTACCTCATCTATTGTCTTAAAAATCCCAATCTTAGTATATCTGATAATGCCTTCTTCATCAATAAATACGGTGGTAGGCGTTACCTGAATATTAAACCTATCATTATTTATGAGTACACCTTTGTTTATTATGTCCTCTTTGTCAAGCAATATAGGAAACGTGAAGCCTCCTACCTGGCTTCTAAACTTATCTTCAATTTTTGGTATACGATCATCACGGCCATCGATACATACGGTAATGAGCGCCAACTCAGGACTTTTGTTCATGTTTGCCAATTCAGCCTTCTGGTACACATCCCGGATAATGGGAAACTCCAGCAGGCAAGCTCCGCAATAGCTTGACCAGAAGTTTATCACTACTGTTTTGCCACGCAGGTCACTTAATGATACAGTCTCCTTCCAATTGGGCGAGTCGGGGTTGTTGGGAGAATCCAGTGCACCGTCCCGGTAGGACGGCAGAGTGAAATTTGGTGCGCGTTTACCTATTTCATTGCCAATAGGGATGGCGTTAGAGGTTGTGAAGGTAGCGGTATGAGGAGATGCATCGTTGCCCCCTTGGTCTTTTGACCTCACCCTCAAATAGTATTTTGTGCTGGGTGCCAGATTAGTTAGACGCGCTATGTGATCAGTCGCTCTCCCCGAAGTAGATTGCACAGAGTCTCCCAGACTCTCCGTTTTTCCGTATTCGACATATCCGGTTGTGTTCTCGCTTGTAGCCCAGATTACAGTAGCGCTTATGTCGACGACATCCGTCACCTGCACTTCTGAGATAATTGGCACTACCCTGTCCACGAAATATGCAGTGATGTTTTTATCTGAATCCATCTTGATAGTGGTGATCATAGAAGTGCCCGAAATATCACCACTCCATCGGTCGAAGGAGTAGCCGCTGGCAGTGTCAGGCTTTGCTGTCAGCGTTACCTGGGTGTCAGGTAAGTAAGACTCCCTTCCAGGTTCTCTGATTATGCTACCTCCATCCTGAGGAGCTTTGCCGATAGTGAGGATGTATCCTTTTGAGGGGATAATAGTTGGAGTTTGGATTGGGGGTAAAGATACTGGTATCTTTATTTTGTTTGGTTTTTCGGTAATATACTTGTACAGAGCTGTGCCTCCCCACACGACTAGAAACAGTAACAATAGGATGCATAGAAAGAATCCTATAAGTTGTAGAATCTCTTTTGGAGACCATTCGTTATTTTGAGCCTCTTTGCGCTGCCGCCTCCTAGGACTGTGTGTTTCACCGTGTATGAAACTACCTTTATCAGGTGACGTCTCTGTTCCTTGCGAGCCCCATTTTGGTTCGTTTGACATAATTTTACTGTATCAGTGATTATTTATAGTTATCATTATGGCGATGGCGTACTCACAGTCAATTGCTTTGCGGCTGGGATTACAAACTTAATTACCACAAAGGCGAGAGAGGCTGCAACAGCGAGTAGTAGCAAGCTGGCTAAGACTATTTTTCTTACCTTTTCCATCGAGGGGAAATGGCATTCTCTTGTTTCCGAATATCCTTTGGCCTTGGGCTGTTTCTCATGCTTCTCCCGCCTGGGAAAGCCTCGCCCATTTATTTCATTACGGTCTATCTCCCCCAGAATTGGGCTTCGTGTTGTTGGAGTACAATGCTCAATCGTTGCCGACTCATGTTTTATCCCGTTCAGGAAATCCTTTGCTGTCTGTGGATAGCTAACAGGAGTTGATGCTGTGATCATGACCTTTGGTTCTGTGCTTGCTATCAGTTGTTGCATACCTTTCGGCATCATATCACCTCTATAGCCACAGCCCCTTTGATTGGGACAATGACCACGCGCCGCGCTGACATTGATGCCACAGTGGGGGCAAATATACTGTGGTGCTACAATGGGAGATTCTATTGCTCTCTGGTATTTAGCACCCGGTCGTCCTGTTGATGAAAACCTGGTAGTTTTGCTTTGAGAGGTTTTGTCAGCGGGGAGTATATCAGGGCGTTGGGTGAGGCCGCATGATTTATCTATACATTTCCCGGTAGCAGGGTCAATTCTAGCGCCACATCTCTTACAAACGAGTCCGCTGGCTCTTTTTTCAGATGACACAGTATCTTTGGAATTCAGATCCATCGGTGACATGCTGTCACTATCTCCGGATGACGTTGTCAGGGTGGAAGGTGTTGCAATCATCTCCCATATGCTCGACACAGACCTCTTGCTTTGATCTGATGCGCATTATTTACTGAATTGTACTTCGGCGTTTCATGGTTCCGCTATAGCCACAAGCGCGGTTGGGACACTTCCCAGACGGGCCATGTGCTTTGGTATCGCACTTAGGGCATTTATATTGTGAGTTCGTGCCGATGCCCCCTTTAGCTTCCTGACGGTTATCGCTCTGGCGTGACATTGGCGGGGGAACCGTCACCTTTTTGCCTGCTGCGTTTTTGCCCGTAAGACGGATTTCAAGGTGTTGCATGGGGCCGATGCAGCCGCATTTGGTGCATGGTTGGGACTCAAAACTGACTTTGGCACCACACTTGGGACAAGTATATGGCGGCTTTGGGTCGCCACAAGTTTGATAGGGCATAGTTTAGCGAAATGTACCACAAAAGTCGGCCTCAATTCAATTCTGGGGATTTTATTATATCTGTTCCTACGTATTTTCTAAGGGCTTCGGGGATAACTATGCTGCCATCGGCTTGCTGATAGTTCTCCATGATGGAAATGACCACTCGTGGTAAGGCAAGCCCTGAGCCGTTGAGGGTGTGGACAAAGGTAGGCTTGGCCTCTGCTTCGGGGCGGAAGCGGATATTGGCTCGTCTCGCCTGAAAATCACCGCAATTGCTGCAGGAGCTGACTTCCAGCCACTCGTTGCAGCCTGGAGCCCACATCTCGATATCAAAGGACTTGACTGCAGCGAATCCCAGGTCGCCGGTACATAGCTGCACCACACGATACGGAATATTCAGCTTCTGGCATACATCCTCGGCATCCTTCAGCATTTTACTCAGTTCTTGCTCGGATTTACCAGGCTCGACGAATTTATACATTTCCACCTTGTCGAACTGGTGCCCCCGCTTGATGCCACGTGTATCCTTTCCTGCTGCCATCTTTTCCCTGCGGAAGCAGGCAGTATGAGCCACGTAATGTATAGGTAGTATGCCTGGCGGCAGGATTTCATCGCGGTGCAGGTTAGTTAACGGTACTTCTGCTGTGGGCACGAACCAGAAATCATCCTCTGCGTCATGGTACAGATTATCGGCAAATTTGGGCAGATTGCTGGAGCCTATCATGCATTCACGTTTCACCATGAAAGGCGGGTAGATTTCGGTATAGCCATGTTCGTTGACGTGCAGGTCGAGCATGAAATCGATGAGCGCACGCTGCAAACGAGCGCCGAGTCCTCTGAGAATATAGAATCGGCTGCCGGAGAGCTTGATGCCACGTTCGAAGTCGATGATGCCCAGTTTTTCACCCAGCTCCCAGTGTGGTAGCGGCTTGAATAATAATTCTTTTTGTTTGCCCCAAGCATGTACTATTATATTATCGCTAGAATCCTTGCCGATGGGCACATCTGGGAAAGGTATATTAGGTAACCGCAGCAGCAGGTCTTCCAGTTCATCTCGGACCAGAGCCGTCTCAGATTCGATGGAGTTGATTTTATCTCCAATTTGGCGCATGTCTGCGATAAGCTGCGGAGGCTTCTCCGCCATCTTACTGATTTGTTTGCTGACATCGTTGCGCTTGGCGCGAAGATTTTCGGCTTCATGGAGCAATTGGCGATGTCGGGTGTCGAGGTCTATGATTTTATCCAGTGGAACGCTCTCGCCCCGCTTGTCCAGAGCCTGGCGGATGACTTCGGGGTTGTCACGAATCAGCTTTATATCCAGCATGGTTCACTTTCTGTTCTATTTTGTTTTCAGTTGTGGGAAGAGGATGACTTCACGGATGGACTGTTTGCCTGTGAGCAACATCACCAATCGGTCGATACCTATCCCCAAACCACCAGTCGGTGGCATACCATATTCTAAGGCTAGAAGAAAATCTTCGTCAATGACATCGGTCTCAGGTACTTCGCCAGCAGCTCCCTTCACTGGTTCAGGAGTTTGTCTTTTCGATTGCTCCTCGAAGCGCTGTCGTTGGTCCAGGGGATCGTTGAGCTCGGTGAAGGCATTAGCGATTTCCATGCCGGCCACAAAGCCTTCGAAGCGTTCAACTAAGCGTTCATTGTCTGGTTTTTTCTTCGCCAGAGGCGACATATCCAGAGGATAATCGATGAGGAAAGTGGGCTGCGTCAGATGAGGCTCTACAAATGTAGAGATGAGTTCGTCCACCAGCCTTCCCCTGTCCTTACTTGGGTCAACTTGCATTCCTTGTTGCTGCATCTTCTTGCACAATGAATCAACATCAGGATAATCTTCGAAATCGATGCCACATTGTTTTTTGATCGCTTCTCTGAGAAGTATACGTTGCCAGGGCGGTGCCAATTTGATAAGTTCGCCGTTGAAGGTGACTTCGGTTTTGCCGGTTATCTCTCTGGCAACAGAGCATACAAGGTCTTCAACCAGCTCCATGACATCTTTGTAATCAGCATAGGCTTGGTAGCTTTCCAGCATGGTGAATTCCGGGTTATGCTTGGTGGAAATCCCCTCATTGCGGAACACGCGTCCCAACTCATAGACTTTATCGAAGCCACCGATAATAAGCCGTTTGAGGTAAAGCTCCAGTGCTATACGCAGGTAGAGATCCTGGTCCAAGGAATGATGATAGGTTTGAAAGCGGCGGGCTAAGGNNGCTGCAGCACCGGCGTTTCCACCTCGACGAACTCGCGCTCGTTCAGGAAATTACGAATGGCTGTGATGATACGGCTGCGGATGAGGAAAATGTTTTTAACTTCTTCGTTGGAGATCAGGTCAAGATAACGTTGGCGGTAACGCTTCTCCACATCAGCCAACCCGTGCCATTTCTCCGGTAATGGTTGCAGGGATTTGGTTAGGATGGTCAAATCAGCCACTTCAAGAGTGACCTCTCCTGTTTTGGTTCTAAAGAGCTTACCCCGGGCGCCAATAAAGTCGCCGATATCCAGATCCCGGAGATTCTCCCATTTCTTATCACCCAACAGCTCGCGGCTGAAACAAAGCTGGATTCTGCCTGAGACATCGCGGATATCAAGGAAGGCTATTTTACCCAAGAGACGGCTGGCGGTTATCCTGCCGGCGAGGTTGAATTCTAACGCAGGAACAGGCTGTGAGCTCGCTTCTTGTTGCTCAAATAAGGCTATTGCTTCTCGGGCAGTATGGCTGCGGTGATAAGAATGAGGGTATGGATTTATCCCCCGATTACGAATCCTTTCCAGCTTTTCCAGACGCTGTTGGGCAATCTGCTCCAGCCTCGCCATGGCAATTAGCTTACTTCCAATATCATCAGTTTGACCTTGCCTGCGGGGGTAGCCACTTCAATTTTATTGCCCACTTTTTTACCCAGAAGTGCTCGACCTACCGGCGACTCGTTGGATATTTTGCCTTCGGCGGGATTAGATTCAGCGCTGCCGACAAGGGTGAACTGGTCTATCTTGCCGTCTTGATTCTGGATGAGCACTTTATCGCCCAGCTCAACTATGCCAGGCTGAGCCGGCGACTCAATAACTTCAGCATGTTTGATTATATTCTCCAGCGTTAGGATTTTTCCCTCAACAAACGCCTGGTCGTTCTTAGCATCTTCGTATTCGGCATTGTTCTCGGTGCCGCCCATTTCCCGGGCGCGCTTGATAGCGCTGGCTACTTCCTCTCTGCGGGTGGAGATAAGATGGTCTAACTCCGACTGCAGTTTAACTAAGCCGTCTTTGGTAATAACAATCTTCTTCTGGTTCATATCATGTCCTCCCATCAGGAGAAATAGAAAAAACTGAGGGCGTAAAGTCCCTCAGCTAGCCGTGCAATATTACCGAATATTATAAGCCTATGCTGGGCTTGTTGTAAAGAGCTATATCAAATATAATATCCAGGTTTAAATACTGGATATCAAGGAGGGAGCATGGCTGCTTTATGTATAGCTTCTGTGGGAGTTGCAGGCAAGACTGCCCTATGTGCTGGCATAGGCAAGAAGCTGCTTGGCCAGGGTAAAAAAGTTGGCTTCATGATGCCGGTCGCTGCTGAAGCGGGAAAGTCCGATTACAAAGATGTTGAGTCTATTAAGGAAGTTCTAAATCTGAAGGAACCCGTAGAACAGCTTTGCCCTACCTTTTCCAAGCATGATTTGGGCAGCGGATTGGCAGATTTTGAGCAGAAGCTGAAACAGGAATATTCTATGCTATCGAAAGATAGAGATGTGGTCCTCATCGAGGGGCCTTCCGGTTTCGGCCTGGAAAAAGTAGCTACACAGACTGTCTCTGCTATTGCCGAATCTGTCGATGCCAAGGTGATTATAATGCTCCGTTATGCTCCTCTTGAAGACCAAAGTGCAGTTGCGGAGGCAGCTAAGAAATTGGGCCAGCGATTACTCGGTGTGGTGGTCAACTTTGTGCCGGAGTCACGGATGGAGCTTGCCACCGAAGCGGAGAAAGTCGTCTTTGATAAGGCAGGGATAACAGTTTTGGGGGTGATTCCTGAAGTCCGAAGCCTGCTGGGTGTAAGTGTCAAAGAGCTGGCAGACTCTCTTGGTGTGCAAATCTTGACGGGTGAGGATAAGGTTGATGGAATAGTAGAAAACATAATGCTGGGAGCCATGAGTCTAGATTCGGGGATTAGTTATTTTAGCAGGAAGGCGAACAAGGCGGCGGTGATTCGTGGCGAACGTGCTGATATGCAACTAGCCGCGCTGGAAACTTCGACGAGATGCCTGGTGCTCACTGGCGGTGTGAAACCGCTGTCGGCTATAGTCAATCAGGCTAAGGATAAGCGTGTGCCTATCATATTGGTGAAGAAAGACGTTTCGGGAGTTATCGCTGATATTGAACAGGCTCTGGCTCAATACAGCTTCAGTAAGCCTCAGAAGCTGCAGAAGTTTGAGAATATCTTAAACCAATTTTTTGATTTTAAAGCCCTGTATCATCAGCTTGGTCTGCAAGCTTAGAACCCTCTGCCTCATCAGTGGTCAATATCTCATTTGCCTCTTGTGCCAGGTAAGATGGGACCTGTACTTTCACCTGGCCTAAGCCATCGATGATCAAGCCATAAACCAGCCCGGCGCTCTCATAACGGAGCATAACCGGTATTCCTTCAGTTTCCAGGCGTCCTTTTATAATCTCCGCCTCGGGTTGGCCATTGGCTACATAGACCGTAGTCATCTCAGTATTAGGCAAAGCCTTATCTCCTTCGCTGAAAATAAGGTGACAAAAACATATAAAAACCCTAGCTGGAAAGCCTTTTGAGAATTCCAGCTAGGGTTCCTTTTATTTATGTTTAAGATAAGATATGTATTATTTATTGACGCCTGGGTTAACCCTGAGGTTGTCCTGCAGTGCCCAGGTCTGGGCGATGCACTCCGTGTGTGGGGCACCGGTGAGTCCCCAATCGCCTCCATGGTTAGAAGCGCCGCCGGATTCAAGACCAAAATGGTTGGGGTGGGTATTGACAACCCTGGGATGGGTGCCGATGTCAGCGCCAGCCCAACTCTTGCCAGCGAAAGCGAGGCTAATGCCCCAGCAGCAGCAACATTTTGCCATCTTGTAGATTGGTTTATCCGGGCAGTCGCCTTCTTTCATGCCGACCGCCGGACAGGATGTTCCTGATAGAGAATCTGTGCATGATGCAATGTCAGAGCAACCTGCCAGGAAGCCCTCTTCCTCGGCGCGACAGCCTGCGCAACCACTATTAGAGCACTTCAGGGGGTCCGAGCCATAGCCGTAGTGGCAATCTACCGGAATGCCACCGATGTTGGGACCAGCTAATCCTGCTAACCTTGACATAGCAGTGATTGGAGTCCTGCCCCAGTGCATCAAGTACAGGTTCCATGAGTTCTGGTTATCTTCCCACTTCATTGTATCCCACTCGCATTTGGCAACCCCGGCTTCGCCATCTGCGGCCAACACTGCGACGGGTAGCAATACCAGCGAGAGCATTACCGTCAGGGCAAACACAGCACCAAGAATTTTATTCATTAATCTACCTCCGTTTTTTAAAGCTTCGTAATTGATTTTACAAGGTAAAATTGCCTTTGTCAAGAGGTAAAACCGGGTAGGCCCTTGAAAATCATTCTGCTAGTCTATACAATTACACCCTGTTATCGATAGCTTCGGTGCGTTAAATAGCTTCGGTGTGTTAATCTGGATGGTTGGGGATGATAACTTCTTCACATAAAAAATTTTTATAAGGAGGGCCGGTGAGTTGCATGCTCTGGGCAGACATGTATTGCTAGAACTGAGGGATTGCGATCCCCGGGTGCTTAACGACCTTGATTTCCTTAAGCATTGTCTTATTGACACTGCTGAGCAGATCGGGGCTACTGTGCTGGGCGAATCCTTTAATCAGTTTAGCCCTCAGGGTATAAGCGGCGTGGTGATCATCTCTGAGTCCCATCTTTGCATCCACACCTGGCCGGAATATGGCTATGCCGCGGTAGACGTGTTTACCTGTGGACAAACTGTTGATCCAGTGCAGGCTGTCAAGCCTATAGTGGAAAAACTGGGTTCAAAGGATTCCTCTTTTACCGAGATTAAGAGAGGTATTCTACAAGATAACAGAGTGATTGTGAGCTAACATGAACGACCCTGATAGAAATAGCTGGCTACGTGATGCTATCAATCCTGACCTGATTCAGTTCCACAGTCTGAAGCGGGTGATTTATTCTGGGAAGACCGATTTCCAGTCAGTTGATATTGTGGAAACTGGAAGTTTCGGTATCGCCCTAGTGCTGGATGGCAGAATTCAATCCAGCGCTCAGGATGAATTCATCTATCATGAAGCTTTGGTGCATCCTGCCATGATAAGCCACGCTAGTCCAGCCACTGTTTGTGTGGTTGGTGGTGGCGAGGGAGCCACTCTGCGTGAAGTGCTGGTACACAACACAGTGGAAAGGGCAGTCATGGTGGATATCGATAAGCAGGTGGTAGACATTTGCCACCGATTCCTTCCTGAATTTCATCAGAGCGCCTTCAACGACTCCCGTACCGAGATGAATTTTGCTGATGCACGCAAATATCTGCAAGAGACTAAAGACAAGTTCGATGTTATCATAATCGACCTGGTCGAGCCATTAGAAGAAGGCCCAGCCTGTCTGCTCTATACCAGGGAGTTTTACCAAATTGTAAAAAGGAGATTAAATTCTAATGGAATTATGTGCGTCCAGTCCGGCGCTTCTAGCTGGACGAATATGGAAAACTTCGCTGCCATAATCAGCACTTTGAAAGGCGTTTTTTCTATAGTCCGCCCATACCAGGCTCAGGTTCCATCCTTTGTTGATATGTGGGGGTTTGCCACATGTTCCCAGGCTATTGATCCCACAAAGCTTCCTGCCAAGGAGATCGACCGCAGGATTTCTGCCAGATTATCTCGAGATATAAAGTCTTACGATGGTCTTACCCACCAGGCCATATTTACCATCCCCAGGCACATCCGCAATGAGCTAACTAAACCCAGGAAAATCATCACCGATAAGAAACCTGTTTTCACCTATTCCAGCCGCGATTGGGTCACCGGGACATCCTTAGCGGATAAATCACCTTAATCCCACTGGGGATTTTTAATTGTCGGTTAAAACTAGTTCTGCGAACGTAGATCTCATTTTCTTCCGGCTTCAAAGAGGGGGGTTTATGGGACAGGCTCTTATCTAATCTGACTTTGTGGAATTTGTCTGGCGGCGGATTTCCATGATTATGAAATGGTAATTCCCTTGGATAAGTTGACCACAGGGGACAAAGCCACACTTGGTAAAGCATGTCTGTGCCCGTTTATTCCAATCTAAAGTCCTGAGATGAATTCTTCGCATGCCGGCTTGGGAAAAGATGTGGTTCAATAAGGTTGAGATAGCGTCTGTTCCACAACCCTGATCCCAGTAAGCTTTGTCGCCGATCATGATACCCATCTCCATTTCTTGCTTGATGTCGTCCAGGCTAAAATAGCTGCAGTTGCCAATGTGCTTTCCGTCAAGGGTTTCTATGGCGAGGCAGCAACCCCTGCGGGGATAGTTTAGCTCTTCAATATAGCTTTTTAGATATATCTCAAAGGAGACGGGCATGGGGAGAGCGGCATCGAGTCTGCACAGTTCTGCATCCGTACGCCAGCTATAGTCATTGGCAGCGTCCTTTATTTGCTTTGGGCGTAGCCTTACTTTGCTGCCAACCAGTGTTGGTGCATTTGGAATTCCGGAGATAGGGGATCTTCGCAAAATAGGAGCTCCTTCAGGGCGGCTTTTGCTGCCTCGCTGGTCTGCGTATTAGTGCTCTTTGACAATTTTCTCAATGCCTGCTTGGACTCCTCACCACCTATTTCTCCCAATGCCTTCATGGCTGCTTCTTTGACCTGGGTATCGCTGTCGCTAGTCAGTTTGACGAGGTGGGGCACAGCCTCTTTTGCGCCAAGTTCGCCGCAGGCACTGGCTGCCTCATAACGCATCTCAGTTTCTGCGCTGCTCAGCTCAGCTGTCAGTGGCGTGAGCCATACCGGGTCACAATTGCGTCCCATAGCATATATAGCGCTGGCTTTTAAGTTCATATTGCCGCTATGGTAGGCTTTTTCTATAAGCTTTTTAACGCGCGGCAGACTAAAAGGCGAAATAGCTTCCAATGCCCGGCGGTGTACTTCTATTTGCTCATCCTTATTATCCAGGACTTCTAATAAGGCTGTGTAGATTTTGTCTGCGTGAGAAGGTGGAAGTCCCCCCAGCTCACCCTGCAAAGCAAAGGCACCTAATGCCATAGCTGCTGCTGCACGGACTTTCACAGACACATCTTTCAGTGCCCGTAGCAATGACACAACAAAGATGGGGTTCTCTTCTGCTTCCAATCCTGAGATAGCCTGTAGTCTGATATCTTCGTCAGAGTCAGCGAGGCAGAAAATAAAGGCTCGGCTGAAATCCAGCGTAAGGTCAGTTTCGCTGAGATGTACCAGGCTGGCAATTACTTTACGCCGCCGTTCTGTATCTGCCCTTGTCCATGCTTGTTCCAGAAAGCCCAACCCTTCGTCATTCAGATTCGACAGGTTGACTAATCTGGCGTTGGTCAGCGCCTTATTGGCATCGAAGATGTCAAATACGGCTTGCTCTCGAGGAGAAAGTTCTTTTGTCACCTAGTCTTCTCCGTCTTCCTCCTCTTCTTCCTCCTCCTCTGGTGGCCATACAGGTCTGGTATACCGGTCGATGAACTCTCCCATGGCTTCGGCAGCAAGTTTTTTCATCTCTTCCTCTGCCACTTTAGCAAAGCCAGCAAGCTCGGATAGGTCTATAGCGATGCCGAGTATCTTGGTCAGGATATTGGATACGGCCAGGGCGGCTTTGGGATTGGGTATTCTGCTGGCGTACATTGGCACCTCACCCAGAAGGCAAACCCCTTCGATTCCCCTTTCCTTGGCTATACCCAAGAACAAGCCGTTTAGTCCTGCAATCTGAAGGTCGCCGCGGAGAACAACATCATGGTGTTTTAACTCGTCGATTGGTTTTTGGTCGGTGGCAGCCAGCCAAACTCTTGATGGTTCGGTATGGTGAATACGGGCAATGGCTGCAGCGCAGGTATATACCCTTCTGGCTTTGAGCTTTTGAGCAACGTCTAGGACACAGTCAGCCAGGTCGTAGCCCTTGAAACTGGGTTGTTCATCGCCGATGAACATAACTAAGTCCCGGTCCGACTTAGCATTGTGCCAATAGTAGAACTTGCTTTCAGGGAACTGGGGAGCCTCTATGATGTTTCCTTTGACCATTACCCCGATGGGGTCAAAGAAGTCGAATGGCTCGATTTCCCCAATTTCCTCGGCATTGATCTTGTCTCTTATATATTTAGCCACGATGAGCGACACGTTTCCGATGCCAGGCCAGGCAGCGATAAAGTCACATGCTTTGGGATGTGGCTCTTTATACAAAATAGCCCGGTTTTTCATGCTGTTTATCCTGCCTTTGCGGCTACTGATAAGCTGGGACAATAGAGATACGGGGTCTGTAACAGGCCTCCAATCCATTTTGCATCATCTCCGATTGCCTCGAGCCGGTTCAGAATCTGATAAACGTTACCCGAGACCATGGTATTTTTTACTCTGCCTGTTATTTCCCCATCTTCCACTTTATAGCCCAACAACACGTTGCCGCTGAAATCACCATTCAATATATTGCCTTGCTCTGCTCCCATTAGCATGTAGATAACCAGCCCCTCTTTTATATCTCTTACCATGTCACGATATGGCACATTGCCTTTGCCTATCACCAGAGAAGTCGTGGAAGGCGTAGGCAATCCCCCATGACGTCCACCGTTACCAGTGCTCCTGGTATTTGCTAGAGCAGCAGTTTGCAGGTCGTAAAAGAAGTGCGATACCACACCGCAATCGATGAGGGATGTTCTCTGTCCAGGCATCCCCTCATCATCAAACGGGTAACTGGCTATTTGATAAGACAGGATAGCATCATCCCACAGGGATAAATTCTTGTCGAAAACCGGCTTCCCCAGCTTATCTTTCAGCGGCGAAGCACCATCGAGCACTATTTTACCATTGAACGCTGCTGCGATGGGGGTTATCAAGGTACTGGCTACACCCAGTGGGGTGAAGATGACCGGCATTAGTTTAGTAGAAATGGGGACGTTTTTCTTGGCTAGTTCTAGCTGTGTAATTATCTCTTCAGCTAGTGATTTGAAATCCAGTATGGGATGGCACGAGCTCTGACTATCACCGACGAAAAGCATGTCATCGCCTTTGACCACTACGCCCTCCAAGCCCAGCTCGAAAAAGCTTTTAGTGTAGCTGGCCTGGCTGCCTTGAGAATTGATGATGTCCACTGAAATGATGCCTTTGACCACAGATGCCTGGCACAAAACATCAGGTGTATGTTTTGTAATAGAATCTATGAGCTTCTCTCCAACATCGACCATTTCATCGATAGCTATCTTGTCAGTTTGTGTATCCAGAATATCCACATGAGGATAAGCTCGGTGCCCCGGAAGCTCAAAACCCGCATTTGTCCCAAACTGGCAAGTCTCCAATGCCATGCTAACCAGAGTTTCCGATTCGATGAAGCCATTGGCCTGGGCAAAGCCTATCTTCCCACCTTTAACCAATCTAAGAGAGGTGCTGGTGCTTTCTTTGGTCTGTACCTGCTTCAGGCGGTTAGCTTCAAAGTGGACTGGCGTGCTCTTAGAGGAAACCCGAAACACCTCGGCCTGTTCAGCCACCTTCAAAGCTCGTGATAGGGTCTCTTCCACCTATTGACCCCCACCTATCAGGCATTTACTTATTCTTATATGAGGGCTGCCGTTGGACACAGGTAGAGATGATTGCCCACCTTTACCACAGCCACCACCCTGGTTCATACCCAAGTCGTTACCGATGGCATCGATGTTATGCAGGGTAGCAAACACATTACCACTGAGCGTAACCGGACGGAGCATCTCGGCTATTTCGCCGTCGCGGATCATATAAGCTTCGGCAGCGGAGAAGGTAAACATCTCCATACTGGTGGTACCGCCATACCAGTCCTTGACGTAGATACCTTCTTTTATCTCGCTGACCATATCCTCAAATGATGCTGACATGGGTTCAATATAAGTATTGGTCATGCGGACTATTGGTGGATAGCGGTAGTTGATAGCACGGGCATTGCCTGTGATTTTTTCACCCATTTTGGCAGCTGTTTCCCTGGAATGGAGCCTGCTTTCCAGTATACCTTCCTGGATAAGATATGTTTTCGACGCTGGTACCCCTTCATCATCATACTTATAGCTGCCTCGTAGCCCTGGTACAGCAGCGCCATCGACGATATTGAGATGTTTACCGCCGAACTTCCGACCTAGAGCCATAAGGTCACGCAGTTGCGGATTTTCATATACATGGTCGGCCTCAGACAAGTGCCCGAAAGCTTCATGTGTAAAAACTCCCGCCAATACAGGGTCCAGCAACACTGTGTATTCCCCACCTCTGGCTTGGGGTGCTGACAGTAGCCTCACCGCTCTTTGCGCTAGCTCTTTTGTTTCCTGTTGCAGCCCTTCGATAGCCGAAAAGTCACCTGGGCTACCCAGGCTCAAGCCAAGTTGTTGCACCTCGCCGTCTGCTATGGCTATGGCTGTAAGGCGCAGGCCGAGGTCTATTTTATTTTGCTCTATACAAGCTCCTTCCGAGTTGGCGAAGATTATCTTTTTTCGGCTATCATGATAGCCGATGTTCGATGTTTGGATCTTGGGCGTGCTCATGATAATGTCGTTGTACTCATCGAGCAGCTGCTTCTTTGAAGCCAGCGGCATAGCTATGGGGTCTTTCTTTGTTTCAGTAATTACTGTGTCGGTCACCGGCTGTACCGGACTGAATTTTGTATCTTCATTGCCCACGATTTTGGCTTGCCTGATAGCCAGATCAACTTTATCACGTAGCCCGGTTATATCGTTGAAGCTGACGAAGCCCCAGCCACCCTTGACCAATGCCCGGACATTACCACCGATGCTGGATGTTTTGCCTATCTCTTCCACCCTTTGTCCGCGGTATAATATACGGCTAACATAGCTCTCTTCAAGCCTGACTTCAACGTAGTCGGCACCATGTCCCTTTAGAGCATCGGTAATTGCGCTTATTTTTTCGATTTCCAACAAGGTTCCTTTATTGTAATGTTAAGACTGAAGCAAAGGCAAGCATCCTTCACAAATCGAGCACCATCTGCCTTTGATATCTCTCCAGTCCCTGTCCAGCGAACTTGCTCGTTGCCCTTTCACCTAATCATCCAATCCTACATTCGGCTTAGGGGACTGTCAAAGGGAGAAAGGAATATATTTTGAGTTGATTTATGCAACCAGGTACCAACCACAGCCAGAAATATTGACAAGATTCTCGTTTCATGCCAGAATGAAACGGCGCGTTAAACAGTAAAACATAAGGAGTCGGAGATGAAAAGAGGGAGTAGCAAGTCCAAGTATGCAGGAGTAAGATTGAGCGAGAAGCAAAACCGAGTCTTATCCCGACTGCAGCAAAATTCTAACCTGAGCAAGAGTGAAATTTTGCTCAGGGGTTTGGAGGTTCTTACTGAATATTATTCACTCGGTCTTAATGAGCCTCCTTTAGACCTGGAACTACGAAGTCTCGAAGCTGAAGCTATGCGTCATGCCGAAGCTCTAAGACAAATCAGGAAAAAAGAAGAGGCTATCGGGCAAATGGTTCGAGACCTAGGTGATGTCGAAAGGATTCTGGATAAATACCAAAGCGACAAAAGCGCTTTAATCCAGATACTTCTCGATATTCAAGAGCAAAATCACTGGCTTCCTAGACCTGCCTTGATGTGGGTTGCCGAAAGGCTGGGAGTACCATGGACTCAGATTTATCATATTGCCACTTTTTATAAATCGTTTAGCCTGACTCCCACGGGCCGTCACAAGGTACAAGTATGCCTGGGTACTGCCTGCCAAGTGCGAGGCGGGCCACGACTTCTGGATAAAGTGAAGGATGTTCTCAGGATTGAGCCTGGTGAAACTGATCAGAAGCAAAAGTTCAGTTTATCAACAGTGAACTGTCTGGGTTGTTGTGCTTTGGGGCCAGTGGTAGCAGTAGATAAAGATTACTATAGCAATCCCTCCGTAGAAGAGCTTAAAGAAATCGTCGCTAGCTATAGTTAGATAGGAGGAGAAAAACAATGGCAAAATTAGGTTCACCCGTAGATCTGGAGAAGTTCAGGCAGCAGCTAGTTTCTCAGCGCGATCTTAACTTGCCCTGTGTTACGATTTGCTCTGGTACAGGGTGCCAGGCCTACCGTGCCGCATCTGTAGCTGATGCCTTTGTCCGTGAGATTGAAAACCAGGGACTTAAGAAAAAGGTTAACGTTAGACGTACTGGCTGTCATGGTTTTTGCGAGCGTGGGCCAATAGTGGTTATCTTCCCTCAGGAAATCTGCTACCTGGGTGTGAACAATGAGGATGTCCCCGAGATTGTCTCCCAGACTCTGGGCCAGAATAAGCTTGTCGAATCTTCGCTTTACAAGGATGCCAAGACTGATAAAAGTATAGCCTATGAGTCAGAGATACCATTCTATAAGAATCAGAGCCGCATCCTCCTTGGTAACAACCGGCTTATTGATCCTCAGAATATTGATGATTATATTGCCCTCGGGGGTTATTCTGCTCTAGTCAAAGCCTTGTTCGAGTTAGGTGCTGATAAGGTGTTGCAAATGGTAAAGGATGCTAACCTACGGGGTAGAGGTGGAGGTGGATTCCCGACCGGCATAAAATGGGAAACTGCCCGTAATGCACCAGGAGAACCAAAATTCGTTATTGTTAACGCCGATGAGGGAGACCCCGGGGCTTATATGAATCGAAGTTTGCTTGAAGGAAACCCACACAGTGTGCTGGAAGGATTGATTATTGGTGCTTATGTCATTGGTTCCAACAAGGGTTTTGTCTACGTCCGCCAGGAATACCCTCTAGCTGTGCAAAACATTACTACAGCTATTGAGCAAGCACAAGAATACGGACTCCTAGGTGAAAATATTTTGGGGTCAGGTTTCAATTTTGATGTTAAGATCCATCGGGGTGCTGGTGCTTTTGTATCGGGAGAATCAAGCGCATTGATGACCGCGATTGAAGGACGGGTAGGAGAGCCAAGACCTAAATACATCCGTACCACAGTCAGTGGTATAGAAGGGAAACCAAGCAACCTAAATAATGTGGAAACCTGGGCAAATGTGCCTCTCATCATAAGTAAAGGTGTAGACTGGTTTAAGAGCATAGGGTCCCGTGGAAACACAGGGACAAAGATATTTTCCCTAGTCGGCAAGGTTAACAATACCGGCCTAGTTGAGGTACCACTGGGGACTACCCTTCAAGAAATTATCTTTAACATCGGTGGCGGTATCCCAAAAGGCAAAAGGTTCAAAGCCGTTCAAACAGGGGGGCCTTCGGGAGGCTGCATCCCAGAGAGCCTGCTAGATATGCCGGTGGATTTTGACGAACTTGCCAAAGTCGGCTCGATGATGGGCTCAGGTGGAATGATTGTTATGGATGAGGACACTTGCATGGTGGATATCGCCAGATACTTCGTCAATTTCCTCTGTGGGGAATCCTGTGGGAAATGTGTTCCCTGCCGCGAGGGGTTAAGACAAATGCTCATCATTTTGAATAACATCTGTAGCGGCAAAGGCAAGGAAGGAGATATTGAACTTCTCCAAGAGATCTCCGAGGTAATGCAGGATGCTTCTCTCTGCGCTCTGGGTACTACTGCCGCTAATCCAGTGCTGAGCACCATCAAGTATTTCAGAGATGAGTATGAGGCACATATCCGTGAGAAGCGTTGTCCCGCTGGCGCTTGTCGAGATCTCGTCGCATATTACATCCTTCCTGAGAAATGCCAGGCGTGTCTCATCTGTTTGCGAAACTGCCCGGCAGGAGCGATTATCGGCAAGAAGGATACCGTCCATGTTATCGACCAAGCGAAGTGTACTAAGTGTGGGACTTGTATTGAAGTTTGCCCTGCTCGCTTTGGAGCAGTGGTGAAACTCTCGGGTCAGACAGTTCCGGTGTCGGCTCTTGGTGGTACCAAGGTAATACGAAAAAGGTGAGGGAAAATATGGAAAAGGTAAGATTGGAAATAGACGGTAAACTAGTTGAAGCAGAGGAGGGAATGACTCTCCTCCAGGCAGCTCGGAAGATAGGAATTGATATCCCTACCATTTGTTATGATGAAAAAATGGCTCCTTATGGCGCATGTCGACTGTGTATGGTAGAAATAGGTAGGAATAATAAAACGAGGCTAGTAGCATCCTGTGTCTACCCAGTAGAAGACAAGTTGGTGGTAAAAACTGAATCAGAGCGGGTAATAAAAACCCGCAAAATGATTTTAGAGCTGCTTTTATCCCGTTGCCAATCAGGCCCGATAGAGACTTTGGCTAAAAAATATGGCCTTGAGAAGTCACGTTTCCCGGGTGAAGACACAGGCTGTGTTCTGTGCGGCTTATGTGTCCGCTACTGCGGGGAGATTAAAAAGGCCAATGCTATCGGCTTCATGGGTAGAGGCGTAGAGCGGGGTGTTGCTTTCCTGCCAGAGATAGCACCCAAAGTATGTCTTAGTTGTCGAGAGTGTTTTACACTCTGTCCCGGTGGCAAAGTCGTTACGGAGAGCCTTGATGGGACATGGTTCCCACCCCTAGGTTGGCAGAAAAAGGTGTAAGCTCAAGGCAGAAACGCACCCGTCCACCACACCTGGTCCCTATATTCAGCTAGTAGATCTAACAGACGAATTCTTGTATATGTTTAGCTCTTCTAGCCTTTTCACCCTAATCCTTGCCTTCGCAATCTAGAAAATACAATATAGTTTGAGTTGATTTCCGCACCTAGGTAATAACCACAGCCGGAAATTTGCATCGTTCCATCTTTTTTACTATGATACTATTGTACACATGATCGAAATGGACAGTGGTCCCCTCATTAAGAAAGTCAAGAAATACCTGCCTCCAGACAAGGTGGCACTGGTTGAGGCAGCATATGATTTTGCCCTGAAGGCACATGAAGGTCAAGTGCGCGAATCAGGCGACCCCTATATAGAACACCCTTTGCAGACAGCTATAACGCTGGCTGATCTCCAGCTTGACGCTACAGCTCTGGCTGCGGCCCTGCTCCACGATGTAACTGAAGATGCCGGAGTCCCCATATCCAAAATCGAAGCTAAGTTCGGCCACGAGGTAAGTAAGCTGGTTGACGGCACCACCAAATTGAGCAAAATATCCTGGCTGGCAGGCGTAGCCGATAAACGAGAATCTCAGGCGCAGAACCTGCGCAAAATGCTATTAGCTATGGCGGAGGACCTGAGGGTGATCTTCATAAAGCTTGCCGATAGACTGCACAATATGCACACGCTGGGAGCGCTGCCACCGGAGAAAAGGCAAAGCATTGCTCAAGAAACGCTAGAGATGTATGCCCCTTTAGCCCATCGTCTGGGTATGGGACAAATAAAGTGGCAGCTCGAAGACCTGTCCTTCCGCTATTTAGAGCCGAAGCTGTATCATCAAATCGCCCGCCTGCTGGCAACGCGTAGAGAGCAAAGGGAGGAATTCCTAGCTGAGATTACAGAAACCCTGAAACAGGAACTCGACAAGGCAGGCATAAAGGCAGAAGTTACCGGCAGACCCAAGAATATCTACAGCGTCTATGATAAGATAAAACGATATGAGGCTCAAGGCAGGGATTTCGGCGACATTCATGACCTATTAGCCGTGCGGATATTGGTGGACACTATACCTGATTGCTACCAGGCACTGGGCGTTATCCATAACCGGTGGCATCCCCTTCCCGAAGAGTTCAACGACTTTATAGCCAATCCAAAGGAAAACGGATACCAGTCGCTGCATACTACGGTACTATGTCAAGGCACCACCCCATTGGAAATCCAGATCCGCACCTACGAGATGCACCGTATTGCCGACTACGGCATCGCCGCCCACTGGCGCTACAAAGAAGGTGAAAAACACGATGCCCATTTTGAGAACAAGATATCCTGGCTACGTCAGCTTATCGAATGGCAGAGTGACATGGGCAGCGAAGAGTTCCTAGAGTCGCTCAAGACCGATGTCTTCATAGACCAGGTCTTTGTCTATACACCAAAAGGTGAATTGAAAGCTTTGCCCATCGGTGCCACGCCGCTGGATTTTGCCTACAGGATACATACCGAACTGGGACATCGCTGCATCGGCGCCAAGGTGAATGGCAAGCTGGTGTCGCTAAACTACGAGCTCAAGAATGGCGATATTGTAGAGATAATGTTGACCAAGGTGAACAAGGGACCTAGCCTTGATTGGCTCAATCCTGACCTAGGTTTTACTAAAACCTCTCATGCCCGCGAAAAGATACGACAATGGTTCAAAAAACAAGAACGAACACAGAACATCGAGCGTGGCAGGCAGATTTTAGATAGAGAAGTCAAGCGGCTGGGTTTAATCTTGCCCAATGCTGATGAGACGGCACGTCTCTTCGACTGTGAAAACTTCGACGATTTCCTGGCGGCTATTGGCTACGGCGGCATAACTCCCCACCAACTGGCGCTCAATCTGGCTGCTGAGCCTGAAGAGCCGCAGATTATAGAGAAGAAAATACCCGCTAAAAAGGGGCCCAGCACCGCCATACACGTGCTAGGAGTCGGTGATTTGCTCACGCACCTGGCTGTCTGCTGCAATCCCTTGCCTGGCGATGACATTATAGGTTATATTACCCGCAGCCGGGGTATAACCGTCCATCGCAAGGATTGCATCAACATTATCAATATAGAAGACAAGAAAAGGCTCATCGAGGCAAGCTGGGGAGAAGCCCAGGAGGTCTATCCTGTCAACATACAAATCGATGCTTGGGACAGGATGGGGTTAATACGGGATATCACCACCGTCGTCGCGGATGCAAAGGTTAACATAGGCAACATGAGTACAGACTACCACGACGAAATCACCTCGGTGTTCGCTACCATTGAAATAACCAATATGGCACAGTTGACCCAGCTATTGTCCAAAATAATAGGTGTGCGTGGGGTCATCACCACCACCAGAGTAGGTCAGGCTAAAGCCAGCCTTAGTTCTTAATACTAAAGAGGAGGTAAGATTGTCCAAAAGTAGTTCAGCCGAAAAGGCAATGCGAACCGCAGGAAGGAAAAAATTACATAACAAGGCGATTCGAAGTGCCACCAAAACTCATATTACCCGGGTGGAAAAACTTATCCAAAGCAATGATGCTGAAGCAGCAAAAAAAGAAGCGGTTGTTGCTATAAGCGCTCTAGACAGAGCCGCCAAGAAGAAGGTAATTCATCCCAACACTGCCGCCAGGCGTAAGTCACGTCTGATGAAGAAAGTCAATAATACTGCCCCAGCCAGTACAGTCACTGCGAAACCTAAAACAAAGAAAGCGACCAAAAAGGCAGCATAACTGACTTAACAGATGATTTGTTTTTTCAATCCCGGATGGTGTAGAAAAAGTAGATGCTAACATCTCAGTTCCAAGCTGTGGGACGAGACCTCTGCGCCAGGTGTTTGGTGTCGTCGCGCGGAGGCAACCTCAGTGTCAGGACAGGTGACCGCCTGCTGATCACCCACCGTGGCAGCATGTTAAGCTGCTTGGAAGAACGAGACCTTGTGGAGACTGGCATCAACAAAAACGACCGCGCTACTCCCCTGGCATCCACAGAGCTAGCGGTGCATCGCGCTGTTTATAAAAAGACCTTTGTCTCTGCCATAGTGCATGCCCATCCTGCCTATGCGGTCGCCCTCTCTTTTGCCGAGCGGGAAATCATTCCCTGCGACCTCGAAGGCAGTCTGCTGCTGCCAAAAGTGCTGGTATTGGGTGGGGATACCGCGGTCAGGCCTGGAGAATTTGCCGAGGAAATCGCAGAGGCACTCAAGGAATACAAGATTGTGTTAGTACGCAGCCATGGCAGTTTCGCCGCAGGCCAGCTACTGGAAGAAGCCTACCACTATACTACAACGCTGGAGCGAAGCTGCCAGATTCTCTATCTGCTCAAGACACTAAAGGTAAGCCAAGGTTAACGTGCGGTCTTAGCTGCCTTAGCCCTAACCGCAGTACACCAGTCGATGTACTTGGGGTTCTTGCCCCTTATTATATCGAAGTACATGTCCTGTAACTGCTTGGTGATCTTCCCTATCTTCCCATCGGCAATGGGGCGCTCATCAACTTCGATTATCGGGGTGACATGCGCAGCGGTGCCTGTAAAAAAAGCCTCATCTGCAGTGAAAAGCTCGCTGCGGTCAATCGATTGTTCCATGGTCTCTATTCCCAGCTCATTCCGGGCCAGCGTTATCACTGCATCCCTGGTGACGCCCAGGAGGATGTTATCGGAACTTGGTGGTGTAATCAGTTTGCCATCTACCACTATAAAGATATTCTCTCCACTGCCCTCAGAGACATGGCCGTCATGGGTCAGCAGGATAGCTTCATCGAAGCCCCGCTCATTGGCTTCAGTCTTAGCCAGGGCGCTGTTCACATAGATGCCCGTTATCTTACCCCTAGCCGGTATCATGGTATCATCTACCCGCCGCCAGGATGATGTGCAACAACGTACACCCTTGTCAGCGTCAAGATAAGCCGACAAAGTGGTAACAACGATAAAGAAGTCATCCTCCAGGTTATGAAGGCGGACCCCAACTTGTTCAGAACTCTTATATGCCACAGGACGGATATAGACATCCTCGCGGTAACCGCTTTTTTCCACCAGCTCCATAGTCGATTTACACATCTCGTCAACTGAATAAGGCACATTTATCCTTATAATGCGACAACTTTTTTGTAGCCGAACATAGTGCTCTTTAACACGGAATAGCAGCATCTGCTCCTGGTCCTCGCGCCACTGGCCACGGATACCCTCAAAACAGGCAGTACCATAATGCAGAGCATGAGTGAGAATCCCTATTTTCGCCTCAGACAAAGGCATAAACTGTTTATGGAAAAAAGCATATGGAGGCATTATTATTCTCCTTCTGGTCAGATTTTACGAATAACTCAAACTTAATTATAGACTTCTGTCGCTGTCGAATACAAGCTTATAATGGAAATAAGAGGCATATTATGCACTCTCGTTGTCACTAAAAGTGTCCTTTAAGGCAAAGGTACGGCCGGCTTGTATTGAAGTAAAACCATATTTCTTCCTGACACGGTCGACAGCCTTGTTCACAAGCTCCCGCCGCTGCAATTCTGAGACAATCAAGTTAAGTTGCTTGGCATCACTAACCAAGTTTGATACGCCAACCCCGACAAGGCGCACCAGCTTTCGTTTTCTGTCCAGAGCCTGGCCAAGCAGTTGAACCGCAGCATCGAAGATGGCCTCGTTGGAAGCGATTGCTGCTTTGAAAGTGAGGCGGCGGGTTATTGTTTCAAAGTCAGCATATCGTAGCTTCAGACCTACAGTTCTGGCTCGTTTATCCTGACTGCGCAGGTCGAAACCGACTCGCTCACTGAGACGCCACAAGATGGCTTCCAAAAAACGCTGGTCCAGTGTGTCGTGCTCGAATGTGGTCTCACGGCTGATAGATTTCACCTCATCGTAAGGTGCTACTTTCCGGTCATCGATACCGTTAGCGTGATGATGCAACATCACCCCATATGTGCCGAAGCGGAGCTTCATATTCTCAACTGGCACCATTGCCAGTTGCCCGATGGTTTTAATCCCCATCTTTTTCAGAGCCTGCTCTGTTTTCCCACCCACGCCGGGGAGACGTGCCACAGGCAGCGGCGCTAGAAATCTCTTCTCCTCACCTGGCGCTATCTCCAACAAACCGTCCGGCTTGCTTAAGTCAGAAGCAATTTTAGCTACCACCTTGCAGCCAGCAATACCTACCGAAGCTACCAGTTGGAGTTCCTGCTTGACGCGTCCCCTTATTTTTGTGGCTATTTCTCGCGGCGAACCAATAGCATCGCAGCCCATAACATCGAGATAAGCTTCATCCAGCCCTCCCGGTTCCAGTTCCGGAGAAAAATCAGCCATGATTTCCATGAACCTGGAGGAAAAATCACGGTAGAGATGGAAATGCCCCTGAAGGAAAATCGCTCTAGGGCACAACTTGTAGGCTTTGGACAGCGGCATGGCAGACCGAACCCCGAAGGCACGGGCTTCATAAGAGGCCGAGGCTACAACGCCACGTCGGTCAGGACGCCCGCCGACTATCACAGGCTTGTTCCTGATCTCAGGAACAAGCGCCTGCTCTACCGAGACAAAAAAGGCATCCAGGTCAACATGCAAGATGCTACGAACCATGGCTCAACAAGAGTAAAGACAAAATCTCAAATCAATCGTCATTGACGCCAGATTTCGGTTTGTTTTCAGGAACCAATACCCTTACACGACGTTCAAACAGGCTTCTTTCCAGAAGGACATGCCGCTGGCACTTAAGACATTGTATGCGGATATCTACGCCTAAACCAACCACCCGCCACTCATCGTTGCCACAGGGATGTTTCTTCCGCAGTCGAGCCACATCGCCGAGATTTATATCCATAAAGCTACCTAACTTGGCTAATCGAGCCATTAATCTTGTCGCGCAGTTCCTGGGCAGCACGTCTGGCTGACTCAGCAAAATCTTTCCCCTTCGAAGCATAGAGGACTTGGCGGGAAACATTGATGATTGCCTTCTCACCGCGGATATCGGTTCCATATTTGACTGCCGAAGTCAGATCGCCACCCTGCGCTCCAACACCCGGGATAAGCAACGGCATCTCCGGGCACATGGTACGAATTTTTTTCATTTCTTCAGGATAGGTAGCCCCCACTACCAGACCGATATTACCGTGCACGTTCCACTCCTTTGCTTTCTGAGCTACTGCCTGGTATAGAGACACACCGTTGATATCAGAAAGACTTTGGAAGTCCGCTGCTCCAGGGTTGGATGTGCGGCACAGAATGAAGATACCTTTGTCCTGATATTCAATAAAAGGCTCGAGAGAATCGAAGCCAAGGTAGGGATTGACCGTGGCCGCATCAACACCCAGAGTAACAAAGAGGGCTTTGGCATAAGCCCTGGCTGTGTTGCCGATATCTCCCCGCTTGCCATCGCCGATCACCGGGATATGCCGAGGTACATACTCTATTGTCTTCTGCAGAAGCCGCATCCCTTCGATGCCCATTGCTTCATAGAAAGCCAGATTGGGCTTGTAGGCGCAAACGAGGTCGGAAGTCGCATCTATAACCGCCTTATTGAATGTCAGCAGGCCGACCCTGGGCATAAGCTCCGGGTCAGGGTCCAGCCCCACACAGAGCAGGCTCTTGTTCTTACGGCTGGCAACTTGAAGCTTATCGATGAACGTCATATGTACCTAAGCCGCATTATAGCCTAAGCAGGTAAAGTATCCAAGATGTCCATTCTAATCCCGACCTCTGGGAGGTGCCTTCGCTTTCAGCAAAAACACGGCGACTTACGTATCCTGATTATTAGTGATGATGCCTCAGGCTCATGACACTAAGGCCGCTGGTTTCAAATCCAACCCGGGCTACCAAATCTCAATCTGTCATGCGAGCGCATCGCGGCAATTTCGGGGATTATGGTACCCCCAAGGACAGCCATAGACAGGCGCCACGTAGAAATGCGGCGCATTAGTCTAATGGTTCAATCCACAGACCCCCTGATCTTGCTGACTATCTTTGAGGCCTTTTCTTTAATAGCTGACGCTTTTTCTTTCACTATGCGCCTGGTTTCTGAGCCGGACTGAGGCGCATATAGTAAAGCCACGGCCGCGCCGACTACGGCGCCTAGCATCAACCCTGCAAAGAATTTAGTACTTGATTCTCCATCCATATTGACCACCCGTTCTCTTAAACATCCTGGGTAGGGAGGTGGCTCCAGTGGAGCCACCTCCCTACCCGGTGCCATCAACGGCTACAAGGTTTTTAAGCTTTTAAAAATGCACGTTGGATACAATTGCCCATATCCCGATGATGATGAGATAAATACCGACTATATAATTAAGTATCCTGGGGAAAATCATAACGATGATGCCAAAAATAAGCGTTATAATCCCCCATAGTAGACCTGTTGGTTGCCACATAATTACCCCCTTCTTAATTAAACTTAATAAAAAGCAACTCGCTCACAAACTTAAACTAACGCTGCTTACCCGGGCTGTCGCTTTTACTTAGCAACAGCAATAATAGCCAAAATACCGATCACAATTAGGTAAATGCCAACGATCCACGCCAACAAGCCAGGCATCCAGATGACCAAGATACCCGCTAGTATGGATAGGATCCCCATTGCCAAACCACTTACTTTAGGCATAATAAAACTCCTCCTTTAAAATAGATTAGCTATATTTTATATGACTAAGAATATAATAGTAATATAATTCAGTAAGAAGATATTGAAAAGTTATGACATTTTTGGGTTGTTTCTATCCGTGATAGAGGATATTATTGAAGACTTGGTGGATAGAGTTTTCTTGAAAATACTCAGGGCTGGGGTCTTTTAAAGATATAGCCCATTTTAGTGACGGTAACAATGATTTTGGGAGCATCAGGTTTCTCTTCAATTTTACTTCTCAGACGCCTAATCCATGTCCTGAGGAATTGAACGTCATCACGGTATTCAGACCCCCAGACACGGACTAAAAGCTCCTCATAGGGCATGAGACGGTCAGCATTTAATGCTAATTCGCTGAGCAAAAGCCATTCTAACCGGGTTAAGTATACTACGTTGCCTCTAACCATTACCTTATGTGCCTTGAAATCGATAGTTATATCGCCCAAGGAAAGCTCATCTGGAATTTTAGGTCCGTCGGGTCGAAACCGGCGCATCACTGCTTCAATTCTGGATACCAGTTCATCAGGACTAAAAGGCTTTGCTATATAGTCATCGGCCCCCATGTCAAGCCCTGTTATTTTGTCACGTTCATCTCCCTTGGCACTGAGAAATATGACGGGTACCTTTGAAAAACCACGTATTTCTTTAAGTACATCAAGCCCATTCATTTTAGGCATGAGTATATCAAGCAATATCAGGTCTGGCTGGATGGCATGAAACTGCTTTAAAGCCTCAAGACCGTTGCTCGCAGTTATCACTTCATATCCCTGTGTTCTCAGGTTTGACGTGAGAAATTTTAGTATCCGTATCTCATCGTCAACTACCAGTAATCGGTACTTTCCCACACTCTGTTTTCGACTAACCATCATGCCCGCTATAATAATATTCAGATTTAACAGATGTCAAGATACGTGCTGTTAATATTTGGCTGTATCATATAAACTAGTTATGCGCGGAAATGTAAGGCAGGTTCGAATCATAACAACTGGCATTATGGTGGAGGCGTGATATGAAAGAAAGCCGAAAAACAAAGAGTGATAGCGTAAAGCAACGTTTGAAGGATTCTGAAGTTCGCTATAGACGCCTTTTTGAAACAGCACAGGATGGGGTATTAATTCTCGATGCAGAAACTGGTCAAATAACAGATGTCAATCCGTTTTTGACCGACATGCTGGGATATCCCTACAACGAATTTATAGGAAAGAGGCTTTGGGAGATAGGGCCATTCAAAGACGTTGAGGCAAGCAAAACCGCCTATCGAGAATTGCAGGAGAAAGATTACGTACGTTATGAGAACTTACCACTTGAAACCAAAGATAAACGTCAAATCCAAGTTGAATTTGTATCCAATATATATAAAGTCGATCATTCCCGCATTATCCAGTGCAATATCCGCGATATAACAGCACGCAAACAGATTGAAAGGCAGCTGAGCTTTCATGCAGAGCTGCTCGACAAGATTAGTGATGCGATAGTTGTCATCGATAATAAGGGCATAGTTAATTACTGGAATAAAGGTGCAGAACGACTGTATGGCTTAAGTGAGGAGGATGCGTCTGGACGGCCTTTGGGGGAACTTTATCAATATATTTGGTTGACACCCGGAGATGAGCGGGCTTCAGCACAAGCATTGGAAACAAGAGGATTTTGGTCAGGAGAGAACATACATATAAAACGAGATGGGGTGCAACTATATGTTCAGTCATCAGTAAGCACGATAAAAGACAAGGTCGGCAAGGTAATAGGGATACTGGCCGTTATCCGTGACGTCACCGGGCGCACAGAATTAGACCTTTTGAAAGACGAGTTCATCGGGCTTGTATCACACGAAATGCGCACACCGCTGACAGTTGTCATAGGGTGCCTCGATACAGTCCTGAGCAAGGGTGAACTCCTTCCTCAGGATGAGATAAACGAACTACTTAATGATGCCCTTTGCGAGGCTGAATCGTTATCTCACATTCTAGAGAATCTGCTTGAACTTTCCCGTACGCAGGCCAAACAGTTGCTGCTCTTACCCGAGCCAATGAGAATTGAGAATCTAGCAAAGGATGTAGTTAAGGGATTAGAGGGGCAACATGCGCACCAGTTTATACTGGATTTTCCCAGCGAGATACCGCCGGTAGAGGCCGATATGTTACGAGTCAGGCGGGTATTATACAATTTGGTACAAAATGCGGTTAAGTATTCGCCCGCTGGAAGCAAGATAAAGATCTTCGCCAGGCAGGAGCCGGATCGCCTCGTTATCGGTGTCAGAGATCATGGTAGCGGTATATCTGCAGCGGATCAGACCAGGCTTTTTCATTCTTTTCAGCGGTTGGGGTTAGAGCCATTTGGTGAGATTAAAGGAACCGGATTAGGGCTCATGGTATGCCTCCGCCTGGTGGAAGCTCACGGCGGAAAAATCTGGGTTGAATCAGCGCCTGAGAAAGGCTCTACCTTCTACTTTACCCTGCCTTTAATACATAGGGATGAGAGCATCTAACAAATTTCTCCTGTAATATCCTATCTGAATCAGTATTTATATCAGGCTAATTACTCCTGACGGGTGTATTTCCCCAGAAGACTTAGACCAGCGCCTACTCCTTCGTCAAAATATCATAACTATTTAACTTTCTGACCTCTTATTATATTACTATTCCATATCTCGAATGATAAGATTTTTGTAATTGCTATTAGTGACTGACACGTCTCAATAACAGGCAGCAATCAATAACAAAAGGTTTAATAAGAGGACAATTAGAGTATTTAGGATAACGTATAAGAAATTTTAGACAACTGTTAACAATACAAAGATTAAGGACGTGTCGATGTCACAGGCAACATATTTGAGGAGGCACATACATTGAAAAAAAGGTTTGTTTTTCTTTCTCTATCGTTACTATTATTACTGATTCTCGTTCCGGGTTGTTTTTATCCAGGCACGTCAAATCCTGTCATACCAGTAATAACGCCTCCGGTTATCGTAGAATTTAGCAATAATCCAGCTACCATTAATTCCGGTGGCACATCAATTTTGTTGTGGAATGTGACTGGCGCTAACTCGGTGAGTATAGACCAGGGTATAGGTCAGGTTGCTGTTGCGGGCACCAGGGTAGTATCACCAGCTATATCTACTGTCTATACTATAAGTGCCACCAACTCAGCTGGTACCGTCACCAGATCAGCTGTGACTATGGTCAACTCAGCACCACCCACCCCTACGCCTGTGCCATTCGCGGTAACCAGTGTTATAGCCAATACTTCGCCATCAGACTTCGCCGGTCCCTGTCCCAAAACCTTCACCTTTTACGCTACAATCACTGCTAACGGTCCTGGCACAGTTACTTACCGGTGGGAAAGAAACGATGGCGGATATAGTGACATCCAAAGCGTCACCTTTTACGAAGCCGGTACAAAAACAACAACATTGCAATGGCAATTGAGTGCATCGGCTTCCGGTTGGCATCGTATCCACGTTTTGACTCCCTATGATGCAGCATCGAATCCGGTATATTACACACTCAACTGTGGTGGATCCTTGGTGACAAGCATCATTGTGGGTGTTGATCAGTACCCATACACCGGCCCCTGTCCCAAGACCATTCACTTTTGGGGAACTATCGCCGCCAATGGTCCTGGTGCAGTTACTTACAGATGGGAGAGAAGCGATGGCACTATGACCGCTGCGGAGACCATCACCTTCACTGCCGCTGGTTCGCAGACCGTCGCTAACCTATGGACACGGGGCGAAGGTACTGGATGGCAACGCCTCCATGTTCTTACGCCCAATGATGCAGTATCGAGTCAACTCGTCTTTGTAATGACATGCTATGAACTGTCTCAATAGAAGACATATTTCCTCACGCATGGATATGACTTAGAAGAGAAGACTGGTTGTGGAATTTGCTGCTGCCATTGGTGGCCACAAAGTCGTGTCCAATGGCAGCAGCAAAAATCTAATCCAGCATTTAAGTAAGGTGTTCAGCTCCGCCATCAGCGAGCATTATTTGTCCTCGGCGTGGATCGTCCCTCTCAGTATTCCTGGCAAGCATATTTCCCCAGAAGACTTAGACCAGCGCCTACTCCTTCGTTAACAATGTCATAACTATTTAACTTTCTGCCTTCTTATTATATTACTATTCCATATCTCGAATGATAAGATTTTTGTAATTGCTATTAGTGACTGACGCGTCTCAATAACAGGCGGCAATCAATAACAAAAGGTTTAATAAGAGGACATTAGAGTATTTAAGATAACGTATAAGAAATTTTAGACAACTGTTAACAATACAAAGATTAAGGACGTGTCGATGTCACAGGCAACATATTTGAGGAGGCACATACATTGAAAAGGTTAGTTCTTATTGCTCTATCACTACTATTATTACTGTTTCTCATCCCGGGTTGTATTACACTCCCAACGCCACCGGCTATCATAGAATTGAGCAGTAATCCGTCGACGATTAATGCTGGTGGCACGTCAACTCTGTTGTGGAATGTGACTGGAGCTACATCGGTGAGCATAGACCAGGGTATAGGGCAGGTTAATGCTGCGGGAACCAAGGTATTATCACCGGCTACATCCACTGTGTACACCTTAACTGCTACCAACTCTTTTGGTACTGTCAGCAGATCAGCGGTGACTACTGTCAACTCAGCAGCACTACCACCGGTAGGAACGCCACCGGTTATCATACAATTTAGCAGTAATCCGTCGACGATTAATTCTGGTAGCCCGTCAACCTTGTTCTGGAATGTTACCGGGGCTACATCGGTGAGCATAGACCAGGGCATAGGTCGGGTAGATTTTGTGGGACTCAAGGTAGTGTCACCGGCTACATCCACTGTGTACACCTTAACTGCTACCAACTCTTTTGGCACTGTCAGCAGATCAGCAGTGGCTACTGTCAACTCGGCACCACTACCCCCTGCGCCTATACTGTTGACTGGTATCACCGTGGGCGTTATCCCAAGCGAAAGTGGATCATTGGTCAAGAGCGGTAGGACCTATACCAGGTTACCTGCTATCTGTGTTGGAGACAATGGAGGCGACCTTGCCAGCCGCGCTTTCTTAAGCTTCGATATTTCGTGGCTCCCCAGCAATGCAGTGATAGACGATGTGGTCCTTTCCCTAGGCGGGTATACGTCAACCGGTTTACCAACATATAGTGATCCAGTCTACGGCCCCCAGTACGGCAACTTTGGAGCGCTGGAGATTTACAGGTACCAGTATGGTGCATATGAAGACATCGATACATTCGCCTATAACAGACAGGGGGAGCTGGTGGCCTCAGGCAAAATAACCAGCTACCCGCTCGCGGCCTGGAACTTAGCAATCAAGGATCCTGTTAGCGGAAAGTCCAGTGTCCAGGGGTTAGTCATAGCCGGGCAGTCCAGGTTCCAGTTGAGGATGCAATTTTTCACGTCCACTAACTGGAATGGTGTGGCAGACGCGCTGTGCTTTGACAAAGCTACGTTGACGGTTAAGTACCATTTGCCTTGAAGAACCACATCCTGCGTTCAACCGCAATCGATAATAAAAAATAGAAAGGAGAATTCGCAAATGTCAATCGCGCGCGTCACCGAAATCAAAGCATCTTCCACAAAGAGTTTCGACGATGCCATCAAGTTAGGCATTGCCCGCGCTGAGAAAACTCTTACGCATGTACAATCAGCGTGGATCGAGAATCAGGAAGTCCTACTCGATAAGAAAGGACAAATCGCTGAGTACCGGGTCCAGATGAAAGTAACGTTTGTTCTCGAAGAGTAAATAGTGTTCATCTTTTTGAGGGGGGCAGGTCATTTTGACCTGCCCCCCTCAAAACAAAACCGACCCAGGCGTAATGTTAGACTTAGTAGGCTTGTACTTGCCCGTTTTTTGTATTAGCTGCGATTTGCAGCCGGCTAACGACAAGGGCAAGCTCCTTCCCTAGAATGTCATAACTAATTAACATATCTTGCTTCACTTATATTACTTCTACATGTTCACTCTGTTAGTATTTATTTAACAGTAAATATAGGAGACAAATATCATGACAACAACAGTTAAGTTCTGCCCCGTTAATAAGAGTAAATTTATCCCGAGCCTTCCTGTCATTGATGGTCTAAGATTTTCTTGCGCTGGAGAGGGTTGTGTAACAAAAGAGAAATGCGCAAGATGGAATCGTATTTATGAAACCCTGTTCTTACCGCAACAATTTAAGACATTATGGAGGTAATTGCATTGAAAAAGGCTGTTTTTATTTCTTTATCATTACTACTACTGATTCTCATCCCGGGTTGTATTACACTTCCATCCCCGGTATCAAATCCTGTCCCTCCGGTAGGGACGCCACCGGTTATCATAGAATTTAGCAATAATCCAGCTACGATTAATTCCGGTGGCACGTCAACTCTGTTGTGGAATGTTACTGGAGCTACATCGGTGAGTATAGACCAGGGTATAGGTCAGGTTGCTGTTGCGGGCACCAGGGTAGTATCACCGGCTAAATCCACTTTGTATACTATAAGTGCCACCAATTCTGCTGGTACCGTTATCAGATCATCGGCGATTATTATCGTCTCAGCGCCAGCGCCACCACCACAAACTACGGCTAGTAATCCTGTTATCAGCTTCACCGCTAGCTATCGCGGCGGCAATTCGTGGCAACTTAACTGGAATGTGTCAAACGCCACACAGATAGTCATCCGGCCTGATATAGGTCCTGTTAACTCAACAGGTAACACAGTGGTCACAGTACCCTCAGGACAAACTAAACTGTACAGATTGGAGGCAGTAAACGACTGGGGATGGGCCTATTGGGAAGTCGTTATGGGATCCCCTTAAATTCCTAGTCATATATATTCGTAGTCAAGACATCTATTGGCAGAAGGTTGAAATGAACGCCAGGAGATTATTCCACAAGGAAATCATGATGCACAACAAGGTAATAACATAGGAAAAGTAGCTCGTCTAACAGATAACTAAGTTATGTGGATTAAAAAGCGTGGTTGTTAATGGGTACATAGGAATTGACCAAGGAAGAAAAACAAAGCGCAAAAGCCTACTAGCACAGCTAAAAAAAACGAGAATAGACCGCTCCTTGCTCTTTATCATACTGATGAGCCCAGTTATAAAAGCAGCTAGGAATGAGATACCGATGGAAACGTTTGATATAAAGATAAGAGCAAATGGACCGGGTTCCCCACCCAACCTGGTCAAGACCGCAAACAATATGGAGAGCAGAATGAAGGCAACAGCTAGGCCGACCGACCATCTACCCAAAGAACTTTTTGGCAGAATACTAATCCGCATGGCCTTTACCTCCTGCGACATCTAACCACTGTAATTATATTACTATCACGATTCGCTCGCTGTCAAAATGTATTCTTCTTTGTTAGGAAAGGTACAGGAGCAACTGGGTACAGCAAACTGCCGCCGTGTGTGGAGCAGATGCAAGAACCGGCAGCCATTTATCATATCCCCAAACGGTTTACTGTATCATGATTGGTTAATTCACTACGAAGGTGCTAATTTCAAACAGCGAGTGATTTGACTAGGCTTTTTTTGTTAAGGCATCCAGGGCTGCCCGTGCCGCTAGAGGAACTTGTAACGATTGCCCCGTGTCCTCAAGTCCTAGTAAGACCGGCCTCAGTACCGTGCCAAGGTTCCCCTTGTTCATATCGTGTAGTACATGATGGATACCCTCACATAGCCAAGATGAATTCGAATCCCTGATTAACGCCTCCAGTATCGGTACTATCGCCTTGCGTCCTATCCGGATTAATCCCTCAGCAGCCAACCAGCGAACATCAAACATCTCGTCTCCTAAGGCTCTTAGCAATGCTTGGATTGAGGAAGGACTGCCGATCTGGCTTAGGGCTTTAGCTGCTTCCCACCGTACCCAGTGATTCTCATTCGACAGTGCTTTTATCAATGGAGCTATGGAGCGCCCTCGGTAATTAACAAGCTGCTGACGTGCCTTCACACGTACTATTCCATCTTTACTTGCAAGATCGGCAATTAACGATGAGATAGTTGCTTTGGGGGCATTGCTATTTGTGACTAAATTGGTCTTTGATGGATTATTTTGCTTCTTGTTCATAATTTTAGCTTACTTACTCGATATTATACATACTTAAAACAAAGGGCACAATGAGAATTATTCCAATCACAGTTAAGGTGCTCCACCTTGTGGTTGATACTAAAAAGGCCCGAAGGGTAGCATGATTGAATTGCAGAACAACAGGCCTATACCGCTTATATGTGTCAACCTCATCATAGAATCACTGCAGCTTAACAATAACCATTTTATACCTTTCGATCTCCAATCAAACACTTCAAAATAGCATATTTTCTCAATCAGCTATGGGAGAAACCACTAAATATCATAAGTATTTAATACATTCCACCCCGATTATATAACTATTCTATGTTTATGCTGCTATCATTTATCTAATATTAATTACAGGAGGCAAATAGCATGACAGTAAGAGTCCAGCTCGAGTTATCAGACGAAGAGGATAAGATCGTTGAGGTCTACAGAATCGAACACGACAAGAAAAACAACGAGGATGCCATCAGAGATATCATTAAGCAGTACAAGCCCCTGAAAGAGTACAAGGAGAAAAATAAAACGAGTTGGCTGAAAAATTTATAGTGCAATAAAACCATAAATGAAGACCAGTCATTCTAACAAGTATTTCAAATTAAAAGTTTATTTATTAAAAAGGAGGACACCATGGATGTCTTATTAATTATCGGTATTATTCTCTTGGTTTTGTGGCTGCTGGGTTTTATCGCAATACCCGGTTTAGGATGGCTAATTCACATCGCACTTGTCATTGCAGTCATTCTCATCATAATCTGGCTGCTAAGAAGAGTATTTAGACTTTTCTAAACAGACACATTAATCCGGGATTATATACTTGATGCAGGGTCAAGTCTTGCCTACACGTAAAATGGGTTTATTTGTCACTGCCATAATTGCTACGCCATGTTGAACACACATTCGATATATTCCTTTTGCAACTAAATGAGTGACAAGAGAACCTGCGGAACCTGCGAGATACGCCCCTATCACGCTAAGATACTGGCAATGATATAATTGAGATCCACATGAATTATCGCCAGGCAGAAGAATATATTCTTAGTTTCACCGACTACGAAAAGATACCAAGCATCGCCTATACTGCCGCCAACTATGACCTAAGGCGAATGGGAACGCTGTTGCAACTCTTGGATAACCCACACCTGGGAACGAAGACAATCCATATAGCCGGCACCAAGGGCAAGGGAAGCACTGCAGCTATGATTTCGCAAGCTCTCGTAGAGGCGGGCTATAAGACCGGATTATTCACCTCACCACATCTCCATACTTTGAGAGAACGCATCAGGATTAGTGGCACCTTGATTTCAGAAGGTGATTTTGCCGCTTTAGTGATGGAACTTAAGCCCCTAGTAGAGGCAATAAATAAAGAGGCTGCCTTCGGTCAATTGACAACTTTCGAGATACTGACAACCACCGTCTTCGCCTACTTTAAGAGAAATAACGTTGACTTTCAGGTGCTCGAGGTAGGACTTGGAGGCAGGCTCGATGCCACTAACATAGCTAATGGCGATGTCTGCGTTATCACCTCGCTCAGCCTCGACCACACCGAGGTTCTGGGCAACAGCCTTGCCGCGATAGCTACCGAAAAGGCTGGCATAATCAAACCCGGATGTGTAGTAGTCAGCGCTCCACAGGTTAAGGATGCAGCCGAAGTAATTGTGGACACCTGCCGTAAAAAAAATGCCAGGCTGGTTCAAGTGGGTAAAGACATTAAATGGAAAAGAGCTGGCGGAGACCTGAATCAGCAATCATTGGTAGTAAATACCGGCGCCAGACAGTATGACCTGACCATACCGCTAATCGGCAATCACCAACTGGAGAACGCTGCTACGGCTGTAGCAGCGTTGGAAGCGCTGGCTCAGTTTGGCACCGAGATTTCACCTGAAAGTATAGCTGAGGGATTTAGGCAGGTTAACTGGCCAGGCAGGCTTCAGATATTAAGAAACAAACCAATGGTGGTAATCGACGGAGCCCACAACGCCTATTCCATGCAAAAGCTGGTGGAAGCCATAAAGGAGTTTTTCCAATACGAGAAATGCTTTATTATCTTTGGGACATCCCGGGGTAAGGACATCCCGGGGATGGCACAAGAGTTGAAGTCCTTAAACGCCCGTCAGGTAATCCTCACCAAATCATCTCATCCCAGAGCGGCTTCCACATCGATATTAGCTGCAGAGTTCGCTAAGCTGGACATTGAAACAAAGCTGGCTGGAAATGTTTTTGAAACGTTAACACAAACATTGACAATAGCTAACCACGAAGACCTTATTCTGGTCACAGGCTCGCTTTTCATTGTGGCCGAAGCAATAGATTGTCTCACTAAGACAGCGAGGCCTTCTGCAGAGAACTAAGCGACATGTTGTGTTGCTGCCCAGCGGAAATGTCATCCTCTATCTATGTACAATCTCAAAGGTCTGCGCCAAGGATGGTCCGGCCCAGGCCTCCACGAAGCTCTTGAAGCCTTAGTGCTGGCTATCGTTTCGTTGTTTGTAATCTGTCATACTTAAAAGTATAGACCCGAGTATCTGTTAGTTTGGACACAGTCTCAGCTTATCTGCTATACTTTACCCTTCCAATGAAGCTGAAAGTATGGTTCTTCGAGACCAGGCCGCAATTCTTAATACTCTCCGTGGTGCTGGCATTCCTGGGCACCGCCATGGCCTGGTACGATGGCGCCTTTCATATTGGCCATGCTATGTTGGCTTTTATCGGGCTGCTTTTATGTCATATCAGCGTCGACGTGCTTAACGACTACTATGACTACATCAGCGGCGTTGACCTCAAAACACAACGAACTCCCTTCAGCGGCGGCAGCGGTTTTCTCCCCGCTGGGGCATTAAAACCAAGGCAGGTCTTCTGGTTCGGCATCATCTGCTTCCTGCTGGCAGTCCCCATAGGCGTCTACTTCGTGCTGGTCAGCGGTTGGCTGCTATTGCCCCTGCTCATCATCGGCGCTATCTGCGTTCTGCTCTATACACAGTCCCTGACCAAGGTGGGCTGGCCCGAGTGGGCGCCAGGAGTGGGGCTGGGCGCTCTACCCATCCTGGGCATGTACTTTGTCCAGACAGGAACCTATACCATTCCTGCCATAGTAGCATCTGTGCCCTCCGCCATATTGGTACACAACCTGCTATTCCTCAACGAGTTCCCCGATGCCGAAGCCGATAAGACGGCGGACAGGAAAACCCTGCCTATCACCATGGGCAAGAAGAAAGCAAGCGTACTTTATTCGATATTAACGATAGCAGTATACGCATGGATAGCCGGCTGGGTGCTGGTAGGCATTATGCCGGCCTTCTGTCTGATAGCATTGCTCACCCTCCCCTTTGCCATCAAGGCTATTCAGGGTGCGCTGAAATACCAGGACATGGCCAAGTTTGGGCAGGGCATGGCAAACAACGTCCTGTTTATCCTGCTGACCCAGCTACTCTTGGGCATAGGCCATATCCTTTCCAGGGTCTTCCCGCCTGTTCACATTTTATTTTAACTATCCCAAATCTCTATTAGATATATATTTATGTCAACTGACTTAATCCTGCTCCACGCCCCCAGCGTGTATGATTTCCGTAAGAAGACCATCCTCTACGGGCCGGTGAGCGACCTTATCCCACCTTCCACCGTTTTCGAGATGTACCCCATCGGCCTCACCAGCATCGCCGAATACTTAGAACGCGCAGGCTACAATGTCCGCATCGTCAACCTGGCGGTGCGTATGCTCCGCGACAAGAACTTCGATGCTGAGGCATTCATCAGGCGGCTGTCAGCGCCCATCTTCGGCATTGACCTGCACTGGATGGTGCACTCCCACGGCTCGGTAGAGATAGCCAACCTGGTTAAAAAGTGGCACCCTGAATCCAAGGTCATCTTCGGCGGCTTCTCATCTTCCTATTTTTATAAAGAACTACTGGAGCTTCCCCAGATAGATTATGTGCTCAGGGGCGATTCCACAGAGGAGCCGTTCCGCCAGCTTATGGACTGCCTGGCGCAGAAAAAAGAGCCAGAATCAGTGCCCAACCTGGCATGGAAGGATAGCCAGGGCAGGATACGCGAGAACCCGTTCAGCAATGTCCCTGCGGATATCGACAACATCATGGTCGACCACTATGGCTATGTTGTGCGCTCGGTGCTCAGGGACCGTGACCTCATCAGCTACACCCCGGCTAAGGACTGGATTCGCTATCCCATCACAGCGGTCCTCACCTGTCACGGTTGCAAACAGAACTGCGTTATCTGCGGAGGTTCCAGTGCCGCCTTCCGCCATTTCCTCAACCGCCAGAAGCCAGCGTTCCGCTCACCGGAGTCGGTGGTCAAAGACATCAGGCAGATATCGCGATTCAGCAACGGGCCTATCTTCATTTTGGGCGACCTGCAGGAACCCGGAGGAGACTACGCCATCAAGGTGCTGAGCCAAATTCAGAAGAGCAAGTTCAAAAACCAGTTTATCCTGGAATTGTTCTACCCTGCCCAAAAGGAGTTGCTGCAACAGATGAGCCTGGCCTGCCCCAACTTTTGTTTGGAGATATCCCCTGAGACCCACGACCCTGAGATAAGAAAGGCCATTGGCAGGCCCTATTCCGACCAGGCGCTGGAGCAGACTATCGCCGATGCTCTGGATGTCGGCTGCAGCCGGATGGATATCTTCTGGATGATAGGCTTGCCCCAGCAAACGCCGCAGTCGGTGATGGAGACCATAGATTACAGCGGCTACCTGCTGGAGAAGTTCAAGGGAGACAAGCGGCTGTCGCTGTTCATCTCGCCGCTGGCGCCGTTCCTAGACCCCGGCAGCCTAGGCTTCGAGCAGCCGGAGAAGCATGGCTTCCACGTCCTGTTCCGCAAGCTGGAAGAGCACCGCCAAGCGCTGGTATCGCCACACTGGAAATACTCTATGAACTACGAGACCGACTGGATGACACGCCAGCAGAACGTAGACACCTCCTATGAAGCCATCCTGCGCCTCAACCAGTTGAAGGAGAAATACGGCGTCATCTCTAAAGAGATGGCACGGATAAGCGACCACCGCATCAAGACGGCACGGGAGCTGGGACACACCATTGACGACCTGATAACCAAAGGCGACTACATAGCCATAGAGCGCTTGAAGCCCCAGGTAGACGAGATAAACTGGTACCCTGTAGCCGAGAAAATCCAGCTTGAGGTGCCGCCTCCATTCATCGGACTAAGACCGTTTAGGGCTTTGTGGTCTTTAATGACCGGCAAATAGACACCAAGCTTGCCTCTTGTCTATAATCATTCCATGTCCAAGCAACGCCTGGATGACCTGCTGGTCATAAGAGGACTGGCCGAGAACAAGAGCAAAGCTCGCGCGCTCATCATGGCCGGCGAGGTCACAGTAGGCGATAAGTCAGTCACCAAGCAAGGCAGCATGGTTGACGAGAACGCCAGCATAGAACTAGCCGAGAGATTGCCCTATGTCAGCCGCGGCGGCATCAAGCTGGCTCACGCCTTGGATGAATTCAAACTCGATGTCGCTGATCTAACCGCCATGGATGTGGGCGCATCTACCGGCGGCTTCACCGATTGCCTGTTGCAACGTGGCGCTAAACACGTTTATGCCATAGATGTGGGCTACGGGCAGCTCGATTACAGGCTGAGGCAAGACCCCAGGGTAGTGGTCATGGAACGGGTGAACGCCCACCATCACTTTGAGCTTCCTGAAAAGGTAAACTTGGCCACTATGGACTTGTCATTCATATCAGTGACCAAGGTAATCCCCAACGTGGTGGAGAACCTGTTGCCGACGAGCTATATTATCGTCCTGTTCAAGCCGCAGTTCGAGGCAGAAAGAGACGAGGTAGGCAAAGGCGGCATCATCAAAGACCCCCAGACCCATGCTCGCGCCCTGGGTCGGTTCATCGTTTGGATAACAGAAAACAACCTGAGATTGAGAGACCTTGTAGCCTCCCCCATCCTCGGCGCCGAAGGCAACAAAGAATTCCTTATATGGTTAGCAGTAAAATAAGGCAAGAGGTTGAATACAAGTAAGCCACCCAGCCAAATGGCTTTCCTTTGCCCATAAGATATACCCGCCAATCTGCGAGGTTCTTCGGGCGAATTTAACCAGTCGGGCAATTGGGCAGTCTTGAAACGATAAATACTAGGTTCAACGTAAACTACCATTATCTTCAGGATGAAACTGTCTATGAATCTCGTCTGATATCTCTCTCCATAATTGTCGTTTCATTTCGTCATGTTTGTTGCTTGCCTTTTTGAGGGCAGTCTCACGTTTCTCCAACAAAGTTTTGAATTCTTTCTGGCAAGTTTGCCAAGCTTTCGCTTCGAGTTCTGCCAAGCCAGGTATATTCCCGAGTTTCTGTAACCATATGTTAGAGCCCATATGAATACCTATCCTTGACCCAGTGGCTTTTATACTGCAAACAGCTAGAAATTTCACCAGTTCATACACTTCTTCATGTGCAGAGGATTTATTGCTCACATAGGACACAATAAAACTCGATAAAGTGTCTACATATCTGTCTTGGGGATAGTGCCATTTCTTCTTGAATTCAGTTTCTATGCGATTACGTGCTTGACCATATTTTCGATTAGCAGGTGCACACACACCTTCTTCCTGTAAGGGTGTAGTCAATATTCGTTTACCCGTCTTATTGAATTTTGTATGCACCACCATTTTGCTCATACCTGAACTCCCTCTGAATCAATTATGGCATAGATTCAATATTACATCGGTAACCCGTTACCTGCAAATTAGAGGAACGTGATACGAAAACCATAGAAGGCCAGACTATACCTCTTATGCGTCCACGCTATCCTGCAGCTTTGCTATACGACACTAATCTATGTAAGGCTACTTACCCGCTCTTGATCAAAGGGTGATACAATAGTTTTCAGCAGGTTAACCAAGCCCCCCATAGAATACGAAGCTTGACGATTGAAGTATGTCTGAACTAAGGCAAGATCCGACAACGGAAGAGTGGGTAATCATAGCCAGGGAAAGGGCGAAAAGACCTGCTGACTTTGTGCGGCAGCAGGCCAAGCCGGAATTGCCCGTCTTTTCAGCTTCCTGCCCATTTTGTCCCGGCAACGAAGCCATGACGCCGCCGGAGACGCTTTCCTATCGGGACAAAGAGAATCAAAAATGGCGCGTCAGGGTTATCTCAAACCAGTTCCCTGCTCTTTCTCCCGAAGGCAACACCGCCAGAAAGTTGAATGACGATTTCTTCATCAGCATGGATGGCATGGGAATCCATGAGGTGGTCATAGAAACACCCGAGCACAATAAAGCCCTTGCCTTGCAAGAAAAGAGCGGCGTTGTCGATATCCTCCACGCCTATCGAGAACGATATAATGCGATGATACGGGTGCCGTTTGTGAAACTGGTCATTATCTATAAGAACTATGGTCCTATGGCTGGCACCACGCTGGAGCACTCACATTCGCAACTGGTGGCTACACCTGTAATCCCCAAACAACTGAGAACGCAGCACAAAGTGGCTGCCCGCTACTATGGCAGCACCGGCAGTTATCTCTATGCCGATATGGTAAGCCACGAAATTAAATCAGGCAAGCGTATAGTGATGGAGACTGGGTCATTTGTAGCCTTCCATCCTTTTGCCTCACACTCAGCCTTCGAGACCTGGATCGTGCCCAAAGTAAACCAATCCTCCTTTGGCGATATCTCTACAAACGATCTGGAAGACCTGGCGCATATCCTACGGATAATCTTATTGAAGCTGCATCGAGGGCTTAATAACCCTGATTTCAACTACGTAATCAACAGCGCGCCGGCAGGCGATGAGGATAAAAATTGTTTCCGCTGGCATATGAGGATAATCCCCCGGCTGATAGAACTATCAGGATTTGAAATCGGCTCAGGCATCAACATGAACGCCGTTGTTCCTGAGGAAACAGCAAAGTTCATGCGGGAGATGAAGGTGGGATAGCAAACATTATAAATCAAGACTAAGTGTCAGAACTCAAAATAACAGATGAAAAATCAACGTCAGAGGTTAGTAGACCGTTGCTGCAGTATTGAACTGCCTTTCGAGATTCTTCGCTACGCTCAGAATGACACATCATCCCCGTCATTCTTGAGGAAGCCCAGATTTTATCGGGCGACCGAAGAATCTCAGTGTGGCGAGGTGGAAACATAAGAACAGGCTCCGTAAGGTATGACCCTACATCAAGAAATTTCAGGAGATAAAAGGCAATGAAAAAACGAGATATCAATCTCGGAGTCGATGGACTCAGCCTTCCCGGCGAAATACACTTCCCGAAAACCGAGAAACTACCTTGCCCGGCTCTAATCCTGTGCCACGGCATCCCTGCAAAAAAACACGACCCCACCGAGCGGGGATACGAAGCGCTGGCTGAGAGATTCTGCGGCATCGGATTCGTCACCATGTTCTTCAACTTCCGGGGAGCCGGCTTGGCCCAGGGCAATATGGATATGCTGGGCTGGACACGAGACCTGAAAGCCGCGATAGACTTCCTTTACGACCTCGACGAGGTGGATAAATCACGGCTCTGCCTGCTGGGCTCCAGCGGCGGCGGCGCGGTGAGCGTCTACGTCGCTGCCAATGACCACCGCGTGTCTTCCTTAGTGACCTTTGCCTGCCCCGCCGACTTCACCTTCCTGCCCTCTGAGGAGTATAGCAAAGCTCTTATCGACCGCTTCCGCAGCATTGGTATAATCAGGGATGCTGATTTTCCAGCATCGGTTGAAGAATGGCTCAGAGGATTCAGCACCATCTCACCAGCCAAATGGATCGATAGGATATCACCTCGTCCTTTGCTTCTGGTCCACGGCGCCCTCGACGATATAGTACCTGCGGCGCATGCCCACAAGCTTTATGAGAGGGCAAAGGACCCCAAGGAGCTAATCATACTCCCCGGCGCAGAACACAGGCTACGGGTAGAAGAAAAAGCCATCACCACCGCTCTGGACTGGTTCAGGATAAGTACATTTAATTGACCGTCACCTACGAAAAGACGTATAATCATCAGGGAACACCAGCTATGCATGAAAGCTGCGGCATTTTCGGTGTTTATGCTCACGGAGTAGATGTCAGTAGGATTACCTTTTTTGCCCTCTATGCTCTACAGCACAGAGGACAGGAAAGCGCTGGTATTGCTACCACCGATGGCAAAAACATATATATCTATACCTCAATGGGTCTGGTGGCACACGCCTTTAACGAAGAAGACCTCAGCCGTCTCCAGGGACACATAGCCATCGGGCATACCCGCTACTCCACCACTGGTTCCAGCAACGCCTGTAATGCCCAACCTGTACTGGCAGAAACAGATGTCAACAGCATAGCCCTGGGACACAACGGCAACATAACCAATGCCATGTTTCTCCGAGAAGAATTAAGTCAGCTTGGCCATACTTTCAACAGCACCACCGATTCCGAGATAATCGCCAAGCTCATCGTCTCTGCACCTGAGAAAAGCCTGATAGACAAGATAAAGTATGCCATGCGCCGCCTGCAAGGGGCATATTCCCTGGTGATACTGACCAAGGACAGCCTCTTTGGAGTTCGCGACCCCATGGGTGTACGGCCGCTTTGCCTGGGCACAATAGATGGCGGCTGGGCAATCGCTTCAGAGAGCTGCGCCCTGGACCACACCGGAGCTCAGTTCGTCAGAGAGATCGAACCCGGCGAAATAGTGGTGATCAACAAAGACAGCGTCAAAAGCTTTCATGAGGAAAGCCCCAAGAAGGCAATCTGCATCTTTGAATATATCTACTTCGCCCGTCCTGATAGTATCATCCAAGGCAAACTGCTCTATCCTGCGCGGCAAGCCATGGGCAGGATATTGGCGCTGGAACACCCGGTTGAAGCTGACCTGGTGATGGGTGTGCCCGACTCTGCCACCGCTGCCGGTATCGGTTATGCCAATGCCTCGGGCATCCCCTACTGCGAAGGACTGCTCAAGAACCGCTATGTAGGACGTACCTTCATTGAGCCTGACCAGAGGCTGCGTGATATCGGCGTGGCGCTTAAATTCAATCCACTCTCCCAGATAATCGCCGGCAAAAGGCTGGTGGTAGTCGACGACAGCATCGTCCGCGGCACCACCACACCCAAAGTAATCACCTTGCTCAGGCGAGCCGGCGCCAAGGAAGTGCACATGCGTATCTGCGCCCCACCCATCCGCTACCCCTGCTTCTTCGGCGTGGATATGGCAACCAAATGGGAACTGCTTGCTGCCCAAAAAACAGTACCTGAAATCAGGGATTTCATAGGCGCCGATTCCCTGGGCTATCTCAGCATCGAAGGGCTAACCGAGGCAGTAGGCTTGCCTAAAGATATCTTCTGCATGGCTTGCTTCACTGGAGAGTATCCCNNNAGATGGACAAGCTGGCGCTGGAAGCTTTACCCTCGGGGAGCGTGGATGTCGAAAGATCGTAAGGCGTACGCTCAAGCCGGCGTAGACATCGAAGCCGCTGACCATACAAAGCAACTCATCAAACAGCTCGCCCGCTCCGCTTCCCGTCCCGAGGTACTGACCGACATCGGCTTATTCGGCGGCATGTTTGAATTCAAAGGTTATCGCCAGCCAGTGCTGGTTTCCAGCGTGGACGGCGTGGGCACCAAGCTCAAAATCGCCTCGCTCCTAAACAAACACGATACTGTAGGCATCGACCTAGTCAACCACTGCGTCAATGACATCCTCACCTGCGGGGCATCGCCCCTTTTCTTTTTGGACTACATCGCTATGGGCAAGCTGGCACCAGAAAAGGTGGAGAAAATCGTCAGTGGCCTGGCTAAAGCCTGCAAAGACATTGGCTGCGCTCTCATCGGTGGCGAGACCGCCGAGATGCCGGGCATGTACCAAGTGGGTGACTACGACCTTGCTGGTTTCATCGTCGGCGTGGTAGAGAAGAAAAACATACTTAAAGGCGATTCTATAGCTCCAGACGACGTCATCCTGGGCCTGCCTTCCAACGGATTACACACCAACGGTTATTCGCTGGTGCGCAAAGTCTTTGATATAGACCGGAATCCTTCGGTACTACAGACCCCTTACCCCGAGTTGAGGCAGACGCTGGGCGAAGCACTGCTCCAGCCCCACCGTTGCTATCTCAATGAAATCAAGCCCGTCCTGACCGAAATCAAAGGGTTAGCGCACATCACCGGCGGCGGCTTCATCGGCAACATACCCCGGATACTGCCCCAGGGCTTGTCCGCCCAAATCAATAAGGGCGACTGGCAGGTTCCGCCCATATTCAGCCTGATACAGAAGAAGGGCAACATCGAAGATTCGGAGATGTACCAGGTATTCAACATGGGCATCGGCATGGTTGTCATCTGTTCTCCAGAAGAAGCTATTTATCGCAAACTTAAAGGAGGCTTGCTTGGAGCAACAAAGATTGGTAAAGTTATCGCAGCCACAAAACCCGAAAAGGTAATAATGTCTTAAGGAGGTTCCAGTTCAATGCGAGCTATCCTCAGTGTTTCCAACAAAGGCGGCCTGATCGAATTCGCCCGTCAATTACAGGATTTAAAGGTTGATATATACAGCACGGGCGGCACCAAGAAGTCACTGCAGGAAAGCGACGTAAAGGTTCATAGCGTCTCGGAGCTCACTGGCTTCCCCGAAATCCTCGACGGCCGGGTCAAGACACTCCATCCTGCGGTTCACGGTGGCATCTTAGCCAAGCGTGAACTCCCACAGCACATGGAGGAGCTGGCTAAGAACAAGATACAGACCATAGATATGGTAGTGGTGAACCTCTATCCCTTCGTCCAGACCGTAGCCAAGCCCGGAGTTAAACTCGACGAGGCGCTGGAGAACATCGATATCGGCGGGCCAACCATGATTCGTGCCGCCGCCAAAAATTTCCCCTCCGTCATCGTCGTAGTCGACCCCCAGGACTATGACATGGTGATAGAGAAGCTGCGCAAAGGTCAGGTAGACTTAAAAGAGCGTGAACGGCTGGCGCAGAAAGCCTTTCAGCACGTGGCTATGTACGATACGGCTATCGCCCAGTATCTCAGAGGGGATGAGGGCTTCCCGCAAGATATGACTATAGCACTGAAAAGGGCCAGCGAGCTGCGCTACGGCGAGAATCCTCACCAGCGGGCGGCGCTTTACATTGAGCAGATTGCGGGGCAACCCCCACACGGCATCGTGACCGCCAAGCAACTGCACGGTCAGGAGCTTTCTTTCAACAACTTCCTCGACTTCGAATCGGGATGGAAAGCTACCACCATTGATTTCACTACCCCTACCGTAGCCATAATAAAGCATAATAATCCCTGCGGCCTGGCCAGCCACAAAGATCTGGCCGAAGCCTACCGCAGGGCGCTAAGCGGCGACCCAATAGCTGCCTACGGCGGCGTAGTCGCCAGCAACCAGCCTATAGATATGGCTACCGCCACCGAGATAGATAAAACGCATTACGACGGCATCATCGCCCCGGGCTATAAAGACGATGCTCTCGCTCTGCTTAAGAGAAAGAAAAACATCCGCATCGTCAGCATGCCCGGGCAGGTAAGCTCAACCCCGGCAAGAACTCTCGACTTCCGCCATATTAACGGAGGCTTCCTGGTGGAAGACACCGACTTCACCACCGAGCAGGAGTTCAAACCCAAAGTGGTATCCAAGCGCCAACCCACCGATGTTGAGATGCGCGACCTTATCTTTGCATGGAAAGCGGTACGGCACATAAAATCCAACGCCATCTCCCTGGCCAAAGATGAGACGCTGGTGGGCATGGGCGCCGGCCAGCCCAGCCGCGTGATCAGCGCCGAGATTGCGCTTAAGAAAGCAGGCAACAGGGCTAAAGGCAGCGTTATGGGTTCCGACGCCATGATCCCCTTTCCCGACACTGTAGAGGTAGTAGCCAAAGGGGGGATAACCGCTGTCATTCAGACTGGCGGCTCCATCAGAGACGAGGATTCCATCGCTACCGCCGACAAATACAACATGGCTATGCTATTCACCGGCATTCGCCATTTTAGACATTAAGCAAGAGGAGGTACAGCGATGATGGTAATCGATAAGGACAGCGTAACCGCTACCAGGAAACTGGCGGAAAAGGGTAACACACAAGAAGCCATAGCCGACATCAAGAAAATGCTAGAGATAAAGCAGGCGCACCTGTGGCGGTCTGACGTCATTTCTCCCTGTTGTGGCTCTCTCGGCGGTTATACCTGCCAGATAACCAGCGAGGTTGAAATGCTGGAGAATATCCTGAAAGCGCTGGAAAGCGGAGATAAGGCACAGGCTACCACCATGCTAGACGGCTATATCCAGATCATCGAAGAAAACCGCAAACGCGAGTCTACAGAGCCACAATATAGCTGAGAAATTCAAATAGCAAAAGTTTTCCCCGTCATTCTTCGTCTGCCCGAGGCAGGCTAAAAATCTCGAGAGTCTTATACACCACCCAACCGAGGTCCTTCGGTAGCTTCACTCCCCCAAGAAGTGCATAAAAACAACCTCACACGCCCTAAGGTAGCATATAGGCAAGTGCATATCGTCTTATTATGATTTAGATTCGGTTTTTGCTATAATAAACATACTAGTCCATAGATCCCAAACACCCGAAGCAATACCTCAACAAGACAATAATGGTGAGTTTCCCTGGACTTTCAAGACTGACCTCGCTTATAGAGCGTTTTCGTAGAACCGAATTCATATACGGTACTGCTCTCGGTGCCATTGTAGGCATTACCACTGGTATCGGTGCATTTCTCTTCAGGCGTCTAATTGAGTATATACAAACTGGCTTCTTTGAAGAGGGTGCCCACGCCTTGTCTTTTATGGGCAACTATTATGTAGTGATACTTCCCGCTGTCGGTGGTGCTATAGTCGGAGCCATCATCTACTTCAGCCGCACAAGTGAGTCTAAAGGGCACGGTGTGCCCGATGTGATGGAAGCCGTAGCTACAAAAGGCGGCCGAATTCGAGAGAGGGTGGCAGGCATAGAAATCTTGGCTTCGGCAATATGTATCGGTAGTGGTGGGTCGACAGGCCGCGAGGGACCGATAGTGCAAATTGGCTCTAGCCTCGGTTCTACACTCGGTCAGCGCCTTCGGCTGCCAGAAGAGTGGATCAAGACACTCGTCGCTTGTGGTGCAGCCGGCGGTATCTCAGCCACATTCAATGCCCCCATCGCCGGCGTGTTTTTTGCACATGAAGTCATCTTAGGCAGAGTTCTTACAAGACACTTTGGCTTTGTAGTAATTAGCTCAATTGTGGCCGCCGTCATTGCGCATGCCCTTTTAGGCGATAAGCAAACCTTCATGGTGCCCGCCTATTCGCTAGTAAATAACTGGGAGTTGCTGCTTTACCTCCTACTAGGTATCCTAGCTGCTGCGGTAGCTACTGCTTTCATACGCAGCCTGTATAAACTCGAAGACGTCTTTGAAGGCTTCAAGTTCCCTGAATACTTAAAGCCAGCATTGGGAGGTTTAGCTGTTGGCATAATGGGCTTGTATAGCCCTTACATTTTTGGTGTAGGGTACGAGGGTGTAGAGCAAGCTTTGCTGGGAAATATCGGTTTGTTAGCCTTAATAGCACTATTGCTGTTTAAAATACTGGCCACATCTTTCACTCTGGGTAGCGGCGGCAGCGGCGGTATCTTTGCTCCCAGTCTGTTTATGGGCGCCATGCTTGGCGGAGCTTTCGGAGAGATAGCACACGGTTTATGGCCAAGTGTCGTTGCTCCCTCAGGTGCCTACGCTCTGGTGGGCATGGCAGCCGTTTTTGCTGGGGCAGCCAGGGCTCCCATCACTGCTATCATCATACTATTTGAAATGACTCGTGCCTATTCAATTATTCTACCTCTAATGCTGGCAGTAGTAGTCAGCACGCTACTGGCATACGGCATGTCCCACGATGGCATCTACACGATTAAGCTGAAGCGGAAAGGTATTGCTATCGAGCAAAAGGAGGATATACGCCTGTTGGAAGGAGTGACTGTGCGCGAAGTTATGACCAGAAATTTCCCCACCGTCTCACCAGAAATGCCAATCATTGACCTGCTGAGTCTATTTACCAAAAGCCACCACCACGGTTTCCCTGTAGTGACCAAAGACAATCGCCTCCGTGGCATCGTGACCATTGGTGATTTAGAGACACGTATAGAGAGGAAAGACAAAGAGCGTCTTAAGGTAGCTGATATAGCTACCACAAATCTCATAACCGCTTATCCCGAGGATTCACTGCACAGCGTGATGCAAAGGCTGGGCGATAGCGAGGCGGGGCGTATCCCAGTAGTTGACAGCAGAGACCCGTCACGGTTCCTTGGAGTCCTGCGCCGTTCTGACATCATCAAGGCATATGCAAAAGCGTTGACCAAGTTATCAGGGGGCTAAAAGCTACCTCAAGAATCAAGGCTGGATAAGGAATCGGGATACACGAAGCTCGCCTTACATCTCCGAGGTCATCATATGTAGGGCCGATGGTCAATACAGGCATAACAGGCTGGTAAGTGCATACTGCCCGATGTCAAAATAAAATCCGGCCGGTTAGTGACCATTCCCATCAGGTTTTTCATACCCAAGATCAGCCGTGCCATGCAAAGACTCAACGGTTTTTGCAACTTTCAGCCTTGTTTACAGATCAAAAATTCGGGTTATGCTATTCCGAAATAAGCAAACGACCGAATGAATCTCATTTCAGATGTCGGGACTCACAATAACAGGGTGTCATGCGATAGAAAGTCATAAATATGTGCGCATAGACAAATAAACATTGAATTGCTATATAATATATCTAATACCTAGATAGGTAAGAGGGGGATTGCTTATGCAGAACCGACATTCATACTTGAAAAGCACAGCCAGGTATTGGCTTCGTTCCATCTCAGTCTGCTTCATCTTTGCCCTAAGTGCCATCTTACTTATAGCATCTCCTGTTTATGCGGCGATTTTCATCACTTCCGCACCGCTTCTGCCGCAGGGTCAGGTGGGCAGTCCCTACTCTGCAGCGCTGACAGCAACAGGAGATAATCCACCTTTCACCTGGAGCACCATCAGCGGGGCATTGCCATCGGGATTGAGCATGGCAAGCTCGGGTGCCATTTCAGGCACACCAACAATGGCCGGCACATTTAACTTCACTGCAATGGTTACTGACGGCGCATCCGTTTCGGCAACACAGCCATTCATCATCACCGTTACTCAACGACCATTGACGTTCCTGACAACCTCTTTGCAACCGGCAACGGAAGGTAAAGCCTACTCCGATGCCATCACAGTCAGCGGCGGAACAGCACCTTATGTTTACGCGGTTGATGGCACGCTGCCTACGGGGCTTGCCCTGCGCAGCACAGGCATCATCTCAGGCACCCCAGCCCGGGGGACCGCTGGCTCTTACAGCTTCAATATCAGAGCTAGCGATAGTTCATCACCAACTACCCTCACTGGCCAGCAGAGCTTTACTCTCACTATCGAGGAAGGCGGCTTCGAGGTTACCGTCAGCATCGGCTCCGGCCTGAAAGCCGGTGAGACCAGAGTGATTGTGGGAAATAGTCCAGCGGCTGTACTGCAGGGCGGAGGCACCGCAAGGTTTCCCTTCGACCTAGGTGTAATCACCACAATCACAGTTGATCCCGTCGTTCAACACCCCAGCGAGGCAGGCATCAGATATAAAGCTGAAGTGGATAAGATAACAGTTAATGAATTCACCACCACCGCCAACTTCCCCTATTATGCAGAGTATAACATCGAATTCAAAACTGAACCATCGGATGCTGTACAGTTAACAGGGTCCGGGTGGTATAAGGAAGGGTACGCGCTGAGGGCAACAGCGCCCAGCGAGGTTGCGGACAAAAACGATGCGGGCACACAATATCGCTTCTCTAAGTGGAAGCTGCCTACCGGCGAGACAATCGCCAATAGCGACCTTTCCCTTACTGTCAGCGCACCTGGCAGTTGTACTGCCATCTATGACAAGTATTATAAACTGACTGTGGCATCCCCCTATGGCGAGACAGAGGGGAGCAACTGGTACAAGGCCGGCAGCGCGGCCGAATGGCGGGTAAAAAGTCCAGAAATCCGTATGCCCGGCATACTCGGCGCCTTCGGCGGAAAGTTGACAGTGGTTAATGCTGTAGGCACTAGCGTTATGGACAGCGCCAAGACCGTCAATATTAACTGGGAAGCGGACTATACGCTTCCCTTTATCCTGATACCGTTGGCACTGGGCTTTATCATTCTGCTCATCTATGGCATTTATAAACTATCTAACAGGCCTCACAGGCCAGCGCCTTTCCCACCGTATTTCCAGCCACCATTCCAGCCTATGCCACCACAGATGCCACCTCCACCAGCTACCGTGGTAATGATAGGGGGAGAAAAGCAAAGGCTTGGTCCGCCATCAACCAGAGAGCAGCTTATGGAGAAGTTCGGTGAACTCCTCGAAAAATATGAAGACGAAATCAAAACTAAGATTTCTCCCGAGGGGATGCCCGGAATGAAGGCGATCGCGGAAGCCAAAGCGCCGCCAGCGCCCGAATTACCTCCTCCAAGCTTTGTGGAATCAGAGATTGCTTCGGAAAAAGAAAACGCACAGTGCGACTATGCTTCAAAAAGACCGCTGAGGGTAGTGTCCGTTAATTGGAGAAAGATGGCAAGCAAAGATGCGCCACAGCAATCTGAAGAAGAAACTGGAGAAGGCGCCTCCGGTCCCGTGGTGGTCTGGGCACGTGATATCTACCAAGAGTGGGAGATACTAACCTGCTGGTTGCAACGCGGACACGAAGGAAAGCACGACGGGTCGGTACAGATAGTCTACAGCCTAATCAATACCGTCACCGAGGTGAAGATGTACAAGCTCGAGCAAGAGCTAACGCCGCCCAAACCGCACTATACCGACAGCATGCCCCAGGTAGATGTATCGGCTCGCGAGATGGTTTCTGCTGACAAGCTGCCATCAGAAACCATCTCCGCTTATTGAACACTAAATCATACGATGCAGCGGCGCATAGCTATAGTAAGTCTGTTTCTGTTGCTGACCAGTTTACTGGCGAGCTGTGCCGCTGCTGAACCACCTCAGACATCAGGTCCTATCGAAGAGATAACCCTTGAAGTCAACCAGTCAACCATCACCCAGAATCCACCAACCAACAAGCCAGATGAGACCGGCCCAGAAGCCGATACTAAACTAAATCCAACACCTCCGGTGAATAAAATGTCACCTGGTGCTTCAGTGGCAAAAGTTCCGGGGATAAACGTAGCAGAGCTTGAGACACAAATCCACAGTCTTATCAATACCGAGAGGACAAAGCAGGGTTTGCCACCACTGGCCTGGAATGACAGTCTCAGCATGATCGCCAGAAAGCACAGTGAAGATATGGTGCAACGAAACTACTTCGACCACACCAGCCCGGAAGGTTATGGACCTATGGAGCGCTGTGAACAAGCTGGACTCACCATCCGGGGCTGTGCCGAGAATATCTTTCTCTGTCCCCAGGCCAGGGTCAACTGGTATGTCAATAACGTTTATTCCCACTCAGATTATCACAGTCAGGATAACATCGCCTCGCTGGTGGTGCAAGGTTGGATGGATAGCCCGGGACATAGAAATAATATCCTCAACGGGTTTTGGACATCCCAGGGCATTGGAGCAGGTATATCAGCCGACAACAAAGTCTACGTCACCGAAGATTTTAACTGAGCAAGTTGGACAAACCGATATAGCCTTGGACTGCATCCTTATGGCTGGTACAGAAAAGGTTAGGAGAGTCTGGTAGCTACCTTCTTTTTTCTGTTGCATAAACAATAGTCCCTCAAATTCATTAGGTGAACAATAATTCAGGGCTGAATGTAGGCACTTCTTATCATAGACCTCCTCAATAAAATAAGGGGGCATGGTTATCACGTCCCCCATAGTCTAAAACTCGTACAGGTACATCTCCTCGTATTTTAATGTCCTGAAGAAGATCTCCATCATAGCATTATCGTAGGGGTCGCCTGTCTTGGCCATGCTGATTACAGCCTTCAAACCTTGAGTTTCAGTATCCTCTGGGCGTTTTTATAAAAAACTTTCTCGATAACCTCCAGTTTGTAGCCGCCAGTTTCAAATTCCCGTAGCCAGCGCTGGGGCAGAATCTCAGGATAGTCAGAGCCGTACATGAACTTATTCTGCAGACGCCCATTTACCTCACGCCTGATAACCTCAGGAAAATACTTCGGCGCCCAGCCAGAGAGGTCAGCGTAGACATTCCCCTTATGCAACAAGACGGCGATCTGCTCCTCATGCCAGGGCCAGGCAGGGTGAATCATGATTATAGTCAGTTCAGGAAAATCGGCAGCCACATCATCGATATGGGGGATAGGCATAGCATAGCTCAAGTGTATGCCGTGGCCTCCGGGCATTCCACACCAGCACCAGTGGTCCCGGTGTGGAAGGAAACCGGTATCTTCAACTCCACACACTTCTCATATAGAGGATAAAACCGCCTATCGTTAGGGTAGAAAGCCTGGAGAGCTTGCTGGAACTTCAGCCCTATTAACCCTAGCTCCTTAACGCATCTCTCCAATTCTTTTATGGCTGCTTTCCCTTTCCAAGGGTCAATCATAGCCCAACCGCCGATGAATACATCTGGAAACTTCTTGATTAGCTTTGCAACCTCGTCATTGGAGTTATTGGAATCAATGCCACTATTGGTCTGGGTGTCCCAGCCTATCAAGATAGCTTTTAAATCCAGCGCCCTGAAATCCTGGGCCATCTCCTCATCCGTCTTAACTTTATATTCGACTCCGTAGTATTTGGAGGTATACTCCATCAGCTCATGACCCCAGATACGCTTACGGTCAAAGGCTGCTGTGCTGGGGTGAACATGGACATCAATAGCTTTCATCTTGAAAACCTCCTGTTACATCATAGTATAGCCGCCGCTAACGCTGATAGTCTGTCCTGTAATATAGCCAGCAGCGTCCGAAGCTAAGAAGATGGCCAGGTTAGCCATGTCTTCTGGCTTGCCTAGACGGCGCAAAGGATATAATTTGGCTGCTTTCTCCTGAGCTGCCGTGGTGAATATTTGCCCCATCGGGCCTTTCCACATACTTAGCTCGCCAGAATGCTCTAGGCTTTCAGGCATAGTAGTTCCAGGACAGACAACATTGACATTTATGCCAAAGCGACCTAATTCTCGGGCCAAGGCTTTAGACATAGCAATAATGCCACCTTTGGTACCCGCATAGACTACCTCCCTGTACTCCCCCATCCTGCCAGCATCAGAACCGATGTTGATAATCTTTCCGTATTTCCGCTCAATCATATGGTCTAAGGCCGCCCTGGTGCAGTTTATAACCCCCCAGAAATTGATATTTACTTCTTTCTCCCATTCTGCCCTCGGCTTCTCAATAAATAGCCGGTCCATGACCCAGCCGGCATTGTTGACCAGTATATCTATTTTGCCGAACTGCTCGAGCGTTTTCTTGACCATGGCAGTGACCGAGTCAACATCGGTAACATCTACTTTGATGGCCACCGCCTTGCCACCTAAGCCACCAGCTTCCCGAGCCACCTTCTGCCCCTGTGACTCATCTATGTCAGCAATTACCACGCGGGCTTTTTCCCGTGCAAAAGCCAAGACCATACCCCGACCGATGTTGGAACCGCCGCCGGTAATCACCACTGTTTTGCCAGCCAGATTCAAGTCCATATTACACCTCCTTAAATTTATTAAACAGGCTACACCTAGGTTGCCGGACTTGCCTGTGGACACAATTACATCTCAACTCACGATAAGATAATATTTACCCCTCATCGCTCCTGCCATCTAGAGTACGTGATCCTTTGGGACTGGTTTGCCAAACAACTGTGCTAGTCCAGTAGCCCTGCATCTGAGGTACCCCTGACCCCGTGGAACTCCAACCTCAACCACCCGTCAAATTGTATCTTATCGCCTCCTGAGTCTTTTCACCTATTGGGTTCCTCCAGATAGCCTCGTCTGTTCGGTTTGGACAGGCAGGCTTCTGAAGCTATCTTACTCTACCAACCTATCTAGATGCTAGTTTTATGTGGGCAATCTACGTTTGAACACAAACTGGCGTAGTGTCCAAGCCAGGGTAACCAAGATAAACCCGATGACAACCATCCATAGCGGAGGTGTGAACCCCAGCCACTTAAACGACTGCCGAGTAACAAAACCCAAGATAACCAGGCTGCCATCAAAGATAAACGCTGACAAGGCAACGCCCAAGAAAAAGGAACGATAGCGTAAGCGCAAAGCCCCTGCGGTAGCAGAGACTAAAGTCAGAAGCCCTGTCAGCCTGGTTATAGCCACAGCGAAATATGTCTGGCTGCTGAGCCTACATGTAATCCGCTCGATATTACTGCGGAGCGAAGCAAAGCGCTTTTCCAACCGGCCAATAAGTCGATCGCCCAGGAAATGCGTCAGCCGGTAAATAATGGCGGCTCCAGATTGCCGCCCCAGAAATACAACCAAGACTGTGCGGACTACCTGGACAGATAACGGGCCGTTTTCATAGCTGGTCAGAAAGATAACGCTATCCAGCAAGTAAGGGAAAGGCACACCCATCTCGGTAAAGGCTACCACGCAGAACAAAGCTACCAGACCTGCAGCGCTGCCCTGGTTAAGAGCATCCATAGCCTGGGAAACAAGTTGGTTAAACCAGACATCCATAGAGTACATAGCGCTTGGTGGTATAGTATACCATTCAGGGAATCCGATTTATTTTACTGAGCAGAAAATGGCTAAGACTATAGTAGGACAGCAAACTTGCTCCGTAGTGGGAAGAGCTTATCACATAATGTGTCTAGATATTTTTGATTAAAATGCCCCAATCGTACGCCATGCGGTGAACTAGATAGCGTATGGGCTCCGGTATAGAAGCGTTATGCGCCCAGTGATGCCCTCCGGCTATATTGACTATATCTGCGTTGACGGTTTCCCCGATAGTCAGAATGCCGTATGTCCTATTACGGGCAGGAAATCTGCCAGCGGCACTGCCAGGGTTGAAAAGCAGGACATCTTCCACAACCTTACTCGACGCTATATGAGTATGCCCAAAAAGTATAACATCCATCTTTTCTTCTTTGAACTGGGCTATCAACCCTTTATGAAGCCCCCTGGGAAAAGAACAACCGTGGCCATGAAGAAGACCTATCCTTCTCCCATTTACTTCAACGACGTCCTTTTTGGGTAACATGGTATGAATATCCCCAAGGTCATGGTTGCCCCGGACACCACGGAATTTGCCTGTCTTTTTTAGCTCGTTCACCAACCCCCCAGAAGAGTAATCACCAAGATGAACAACCATATCCATACCTATCAAAGCATCCACTAAAGCGAGCGGTAGCTCGTTGACTTTACCAGCGTGTGTATCAGATAAAACGGCTATCCTAACTAAATTGTTCATATACTATTTGAAACTGGCCTCCTTATCTGGAAACGTTTTAACAGCATACAGGCGATAAGCATAGGCGGGTAAACGATCAAAAACACGGAGATCTCTTGGTCGAAGAATATCCTCTGGACTAAAAATATTATAGATATGGTACCAATCAAAACCCCGGTGCTTAGCCCCGATTTGCGTGTCACTACAAAAGGCACCACTGCTACCAGTCCCGCAATTAATAATTGCCATATAGCCAGACCAGCTAATACCCCGTAGGTTGTGGTAGCACCAAGTCCACCCCTGAATTTTAGGAAAACCGACCAATTGTGGCCGACCACTGCAGCCAAGCCGGCAAGCAATATAACCAAAAGAGAATCAGTAAGGAATTTGGCTATTAGGATAGCAGCGGCTCCCTGACCTACATCCATTGCGATAACCGCCAGGAAGGGAATAACACCAGCCCTTCTGTATACAGCAGCAGCACTTATACGGCCATCAGCCTCGGTTCGCACATCAACGCCCTTGGCCAGCCGGCCTATAATATATGCGGATGGGATGGAACCTAGTAGATAGCCAAGAGGAACTAGCAGAAAATCATAAATTGCCATATGGTAGTCTTTGAGTTGTCTATATGTCTGGACATAATTTTATCTTACAGGGGGACTGTTAAACATGTGCTAAGCAAATGTCAAAATTCTGTTAATTTTGTGCAATAGACCTTCGAAGAGGTGCAGGTATTTTGTTAAAGGAGATATACCATAGTTTCAAATCGCTGTTAACTATACACCTGCGAACCGAGAAAATCAAACGAACAAATTACACAAGACGTCAGCCTGTGCCCTCCTATACGGGACCCTGAGCACGGTGAGACAATGCGAAAGGCTGAGTTGTGAGGGCTATCCTTTGCCATCTCCAAATGCACCGAAGCGGCGTCTACTCTTTAACCGTCCATAGACCTCGTTTGGCCATCTTGGCATATTGCTCCAACTGGACTAGAATTTGACTGTATCGTTCATCAGCGTCAAATATATAGGCTTTTGCGCAACCTTGCACAACCAGTTCAGCGTTTACAAATATGCCGTCTATATAAACATATCTAAGGAGACGCCCATATTCATCTTTGTCTCGTTTACCCCGCTGCAATTCAACCATCTTTCGTTCTACAAGCTCTTTATTCTCAGCGGTAGCTTCATCAGCATAGAGATCTCCGCTCTCTGGGGTGTCTATGCCGAGGTAGCGAACGCGCTGACCATCCGCCAGTTCTATTGTATCCCCGTCTATGACCCGAGCTACGAATGCTTGCTCCATGTAGGGCGCTGCCCTGGTGTGCCCATAAATGTACCCTGCGCCCAAACCTATGGCCAGCCCCAGGAGGAAAACCGCCAAAACGGCCAGCTTACCGTTCTTGAATTTGAGACGGGTCCTTGACTTCAATCTGGGCAACCCCCTTATACTCTGTTATTAGTCCAGTGACATGAATGGTTTTACCTAAATAGTAGACTTCTGGGGCTTCAGGGAATTTACTACGATTTTGAATCCAGATAACCGCTGTAAATCGGCTTGGGTCAGGATAAGGATTACCTATGTTCAGGAAAGTAGGCTGACCCTTACTACCACTGGCCCATTTTACATCAACGACAGCCCCATATACACTCGTCCTCTCGCCGATATGATCTTTAGCCTTATCCCAAGAAATTACACTTGGAGCCTTTGGAGGAGCGGGGGTGGGAGTAGGCATGGATGCCGGAATCGGCAAAGCCGAGGGTGCACAACTTATGCCACCGAAAAACAGGGCTAAAAGTGCTGTGGCAACTAAAAGAAACCTTTTCGTTACAACCCTCTCACGCTCGGGATTTAACCGGGATTCCCCATTTCAATTCACGATAAGTCGATATTTATCCCTCATCGCCCCTGTCACCTGAAATATATGACCATCTGTGCCTGGTTGTCAAACCACTTCGGAGCCGTATAGTGGAGTGACCCCCTGAAACTGGACATCTGGGGCTAAGAGAGTTCGGCAAAGCTGACACTACGGAAAGTGCTGGATAAAATCGGCTACAAGATTAAACCCTGGGACATAGTGATGATACTGATAAGAGCCAGATCTGTCCCTATATTCTAATATGAAATAACAAGGAGGAGCCGGTTTTAGACCGGCTCCTCCTTAGCACTATAGCAGCAGATGCCTACGGTTATTTGGGCTTCTTTGAATTTGATGAGCCTAAGGTGCTTTGAAGTATAGCCGTCTTTGCTTCTTCAGGCTTCTTAAGATTCATCACCCTGTACTGCCCGATGTTTATAGTTGTAAACGCAGGGGTGTACCCGTCCTTGATGACTACCAGCGTATATCTGCCGGCTTCATCGAAAGTGTGGAATACCTGGCCATTGCCATCGGTGTAGCCGATGAAGATGCCTTCCTCCGCAGCCAGGGCAGCATATTTCTCCGCCTCGGTAGTATAAGGTGGTTGTGGTTTAAGAATTTGGGTAGCGGTGCCGTTCTCTATGGGCATAGGCGCTGATAGTATCTCCCACTTTATGGCATATACCGCTGCATTTTCCACTGGCTGGTATCCTTGGCGCGTGTATACTGCAATAGGTATCTCCTGGCCAGTGTTCGCCTCACCAGGAGCCTTAATGAACAGTGCCTTAGCCACTGCCAGCGTTATGGTGAGACGAGCGAAGCCGGGCATATAGTTATCCTTCGTTGTCATCAGAATATACCGTCCGGTTTCATTGAAAGTATGCATCAACTGGCCGGAGTCATTGGTGTTGCCGATGAAGGCGCCTCTTTCCCGGGCCACTGTGGCATATTTCTCGACTTCAGCAGCACCGAAAGCATCGGCGCTGGTGGCTGACTCCAGAGGTAGAGGATAGCCGTCTGCGTTGTCTATTTTCACGGCGTAGACTGCGGCTCCGCCTACCGGATTACCTGTGTTCCTCTCAATAACTGTAATGGTGACCGGTTTGCCTACATTTGCTGTGGCCGGTGCCTTGATGCCCAGTTTATCCTGGTTGCCTGGGTTCACCGTAATTCTGGCAAACCCAGGCGCATAGCCATCCCTAGTGGCTATTAGGACATACATGCCTGATTGAGCAAAGGCATAGCTTACTTCACCTTTGTAGTCGGTGTTGCCGATGAAGATGCCGGTCCCCTTTATATCTGCTGCGTACTTTAGGGTTTCCTCTGGAGCAGTTTCAACCGCCTCCACTGAAGATTGCACCGCTTCATTATCGCTGGTAGCAGCGATAGCATTGGGTCTGACCTTTTTTTGCAGTACTTCCCATAACGGGTGAATGATTCCAGCAATACCTTTGGCTTGAACCACATTGCTTTGCCGTACGACCTGTGGCAGACTGATTTCTTTTATCTTCCTGGCGTAGACTGCAGCGCCCTCCACCGGTTGACCTGAAAATATCTCACTTACAGTTATGGTAATTGCCTCTCCAACTTTGGCAGCGCCTGGCGCTTTGACGTCCAGTCCCTGGCTTGCAGAAAGGGTAATAGTAATCTGTGAGAAGCCTGCAGTAAAACCACTTTTGACCGCAACCAGCATATATTTACCGTTCTCCGTGAACTTGTAGTTTACGGTGCCGTCATCGCCCGTATAGCCCAGTAATTTTCCTTTTTCGGTGACTATAGCTGCATAGTTGGCAATTATGGTAGAATCAGAATCGTCAGCCGTGATAGCCAATTCATTGGTCTTCAGCGCATAAACCCCGGCCCCGTCAACTGGTTCGTGGTTGTACTTTCCGAAGACGGTGATGGTTACCGGCTGACTCACATCTGCGACGCTGGGGTTCCTGAGCATCAGGGCAGCCTTTGCTATGGCCTGCACCTTTGCCTCCTGCTCAGAGTCAGCCATCGCCGGTGTGGCCAAGGGCAGTATCATGGCTAGTGCCAGAACTGCTGAGAATAAACTAAGAAAAACCTTTTTCAATTAGAACCTCCTTTTATATAGTGCTTGAATTACCATATCGTACTGCTCATGTACTCATCTATTTCCTCCTTGAAGGGCAGTTTCAGATAGTTAAAACGAGGACGAAAACAGAAAGTTTAGGAACCCCTCGCCGGAGCCATTCGGAAAGGCACCGTTACCGAACTTTGTCTTTCGGTCATCTGTGCCCATACAAGATGTTATAATAAATCCATGGTTAGTTTGACCTTCTATGGCGGCATAAATGAGATCGGCGGCAATAAGATACTGCTGGAGGACGGCGAGCTAAGGCTATTCCTCGATTTCGGCTTTCCCTACAAGCGGCATAAAGAGTTTTATGAAGAATACTTAAAGCCTCGAGGCGGCGCAGGGCTGCTCGACCCGTTGTCTATAGGGCTGATTCCACCATTGGAGGGGCTTTACCGCGCTGACCTCGAGCCACCTAGTTTGTGGCAGCAGTTCCGCCAGGCTCCTTACTATCGTAAGCTCGACTGCGTTGACGGCGTGCTGCTTTCTCACGCTCACCTCGATCATTCCGGGAACATAGCCTTCCTCAGGGAGGACATCCCTGTCTATTCCACTATGACCACGGCATTCATTGCCAAGGCTGTTCAGGACTCAGGAAAAGCGGACTTTGACCAGCAGGTAAGCTACTTTGATTACAAGCAACCGGGGCGTCCTGCTGGTTGGAAACAGGATGCATTGCTTACTACCGATACCAAGCAGCAACGGCAGTTCTGTATTAACGATGCTGATGTAGCAAATTTGAGCGATGACGCCAGGATATTCTGGCACAAGCCACCAGGGCGGAGACCTCTTATATCCTGTTCCTTACTAGGCCATAGCAGTTGCAGCTTGCCCCTACGCTCATTTCCCGTTGACCATTCCATCCCTGGTGCCTGCGCTTGGGGTATCGAGACCAGTTCAGGCTGGGTTATATATAGCGGCGACCTGCGGTTGCATGGCAGGCAAGGCGATCGTACCAGGGAATTCATGGAAGAAGCAGGCAAATTGCATCCCAGGGCGCTGGTACTGGAGGGAACGAACGTAAAACGTACTGAGAATGTATATGAGGATGAAGTGTATAAGAACGGACTGAAAGCCATAAAAGATGCCACAGGTCTGGTTATCGCTGACTTTCCCCCTCGTGATGTATATCGGCTGCTTACTTTTCTGGACATTGCCCGGGAGATGGGCAGAAAGCTGGCAATCTTGCCCAAAGATGCGTATCTATTGAAGACCATGCGCCTGCTGGAGCCGGAAGTGCCGGATATTGCGCATGAAGATTCTCTGGTTATTTATCAGGATACTATCGCCAGCAAAAGCCCTAATATGTGGGTGCAGAACTTGTGTAAGGAGTATGGGAGCAAGATGGTACTGGCCGAGGACGTGCGGTCGGCGCAGGATAAATTCATCCTCTGTTTCAGCTTCTGGGACATAAATGAGCTGCCCAGTATCCGTCCCGGGCAGGGAAGCCTGTATGTGTTCAGCTCCAGCGAGCCCCATGATGAAGAGCAAGAGATCGACTTCCGTCGGTTGCACAGATGGATTAAGTACTTCGGGCTTAAGGGGGTGGGGTTACCTATAGAAGTTGGTGACAAATGGGAAATCCCTGAGGCAGGAAGGGGCTTGCATGCCTCTGGCCATGCCTGTGGGCCAGATTTACTGGAGGTGGCACTTAGTATCAAGCCAGAGATACTAATCCCAGTGCATTCCGAAGAGCCGGAGTTTTACTCTGAGCATCTGGGCAGCAGTGAGATAGAAGTCATATTGCCTGATGTCGGCGGGACAATCACGATTTAATCATCTTATAGCGAAGTAAATGGAGGCAAGTAGATGAGCAAAGGACAGCCAAAGACAGTCGTATGTCAGATTTGTAAGAAAACGAAGAAGCTGAGTGAGGTTTTGCCGGCGGAGTCTGTTCGCCCATCCTTGGTGGAGACAATACAGAAGACACATCCGGACTGGTCATCCAGCGGTTTTATCTGCATCCCTGACCTTAACAGCTTCAGAGCGAAGTATGTCAGAGATGTTCTGGAGAGGGAAAAGGGAGAGCTTTCTTCTGCCGAGGAGCAGGTGGTTAAATCTATGGAAGATCAGGCAGTCTTATCTCAGGACATGAATGTGGCATTTGATCAGACGTTGACATTTGGAGAGCGTCTGGCTGACACGTTTTCTGATACGGCGGGAAGCTGGGGCTTTCTCATAGGCTTTGCTATTGTATTGGTGATATGGGTGGTGATGAATTCTATCGTGCTCATTTTTAAACCATTTGACCCATACCCTTTTATCCTGCTAAATCTGGTCCTTTCTTGCATTGCTGCTGTACAGGCCCCGATTATCCTGATGAGTCAGAATCGTGTGGAGGCTAAGGACCGCTTGCGGGCCGAATATGACTATCGGGTTAATTTGAAGGCGGAGCTGGAGATTCGCCATTTGCATGAGAAGTTAGACCATCTCTTGGTGAACCAGTGGCAACGACTTTTGGAAATCCAGGAGATTCAGACAGAGCTGATGTCAGAGCTTAATCGTAGAGCCAAGGTATAGGCAATCAGGTTAATCTTGAGATATCAGCAGTAAACAGTTAAAATTTGGTGATTCACGCAATAGTTTTGGAACGGTGACAGTATGACACAAAACTTTATTTGCCCTCAGTGTGGTGCGGAAAACGCTATGAATGCTAGATTCTGCGCTGATTGTGGGGCAAGGCTTGCTGCTGAGAAAAGTGACTCGCCGAAGGCCTGTTCAAAGTGTGCAGCGCAAAATCCTGCCAATTACAGGTTTTGCGGAATGTGCGGCGTTAAGCTGAATACCAATTGCCCTAACTGCGGCTCTGCTGTCCCCGCTGATTCCAGATATTGCCCCAGTTGTGCCTATTTATGTGGTGATGGGCGGTATGAGGCATAAAAACAATCTATGTCAAATAGAGGCATTTGCTGATATACAGTACATCACCTTCTGAATCGTAAGTATATTTTACCTCGTCCAGTGCTAGTCTTTCCGCCATACTACTTCTTTTCTGAAAGAGATTTGCCCCTTGCAGGTTAATAGCTTGGTTAAGGAGGTGGAGACTGTCTGGTACAGGCTTCAGGCTTCGCCCTGACGAGGGAAGCGCTGCTCCAGGAGCGCGAACTGCCAGCCCTCTAAAAATTGATGGTCGGATGGCTACGCAGATGCTGTGCTATGGGGGTAGACTTTACGCCAGAAATGACGAAAGCAGAAGCGCCTTATCGTCAATTGAAATAGGAAATCCCTATTTAGACTACAGCCTTTAATCTGCCTTATAAACTCTACATAAGCCGCCTCGTAAGTTGGGTGAGCCCAGAGCTGGGTCGCGAGGATCACTGGTAGTCAAAATATTTAGGTTAGACTCTTGCCAGCCATGCAGCTCGGATGCAGGTTTCTCAGGAAACCACCAACCAAAGGCAGCGAAGATGACCCGTGCGTCAAGTGCCTCATTTATTTTAAGTTTCTGTTTTATCCTACCTCTGGGGGTTTCAATATATATCCAGTCCCCATCTTTTATTCCCAGTTTGGCTGCAGTTTGTGGATTCAATTCAGCTACCGGCTCTGGAGATAGTCGGCGTAGTCTGGCTATACCTCTACCAGTGGAATGGAAAAAGTAGGGATTTTTGTTATTAGTTAGCACCAAAGGGTATTTTTCATAAAGTTCAGCAGACCCAAAAGGCGTTTCAGGCGGATCTACGAAAACAGGTAGTGGCTCATATCCCATCTCCTTAAGTTTAGAAGAATATATTTCGACCTTATGAGAAGGTGTTCTAAAGCCACCTTCTTCATGCTTGTAATATGTCTTATCGGCATAAAGGATACCCGATTTCGAGAATTGGTCAAAGCTCATGCCGCTAGGTTTTAGAATAAGGTCAACGGCTTCCCTCTCGTCATCCCAGAAATACTCTCCTATTTCCAACTTTTTAGCCAGCTCATTTATTATCTTTATATCTGACCAGCATTCACCTGGCGGCTCTACTATTTTAGGCCTGGGCACCACAAAACCTAGCCTGACCCCATAATGACCTATTTCATCGAATTCGAAATTTGTTGCCACAGGCAAAACTATATCGGCGAGCTCAGCGGTAGGAGTCAAGAAAAGCTCTGACACTACTAGAAACTCAAGATTCCTGAATGCCTCATAGCTCTGCCTGGCATCGCCGTAACTAAGCAGCGGGTTGGTACCCATTATCATGGCTGCCTTAACCGGATGTGGCTTCTGTTCCAAAATAGCTCTAATTGCTGCTTGTCCCGGAGTAACTAGCGACCGAGTAGCCACCTTAAAGTTATTACCCAACATTTTCTCTTGGCTTCTGGGGAATGTCCTGACCTGCATAAAATCACCCGGTCTCATGAGGGATGGCATTTCTGCAAGTATATCGCCCCCAGGGATATCCAGATTACCGGTGATGGCACGCAGTATTGATATAGCTCGGCAGTTCTGAAAGCTGTTGCTAGTCTGGTCTAATGCATTGCCCCAGTGGATAGCTGCAGGTTTAATAGTAGCAAACGTCTCGGCAACCTGTTCAATTTGGGCTTTAGGGACCCAGGTTAACCTCTCAATCTGCTCTAAGGAGTAATTTTTTAAATGGGCTTGAAGTTGATCAAGACCGATAGTCCATTTAGCCACAAACTCGGCATCATAAAGCTTCTTATCAATTATTACTTTGAGCATCCCCAATGCTAATAACCCATCGCTGCCTGGTCTCGGTTTAAGCCAGATATCAGCTCGAGAAACTAGCGCAGTCTTTCTTGGGTCGATGACGATAAATTTTGTCCCTTTGGTGTAAGCTGGGCGAAAGCGAGGAGCGGATATGGCACCTTCGTGGGTGGTCTGAGGATTACTACCCCAAACTATTAGGCAACGCGGAGGGTGGTCGAAATCAGGAAAGGAAGGCCCACCAAAAGTAAAGGTAGCAGCTTGGTCACGAGGCATGTGACAGACATCGCCTGAGCTGATTACATTAGGTATGCCAAAGACATTGGCGAATCTCTGTGTGAAAGCTAACTCTAAACCTTTGGGGGCTCCTAGCATTAGCAAGATAGATTCACCCCCGAACTGCTGCTTAAAGCTCTTCAGTCGGTCGCTGATTGAGGTTAAAGCTTCACTCCATGAGATTCGCTGCCATTTGCCCTCGCCCTTATTTCCAACACGCTTCAAAGGATATAAGAGTCGGTTCGGATGGTAGAGCAGTTCAGGTATAGCTAAGCCTTTAGGGCAAAGCGTCCCGAGGTTTAAAGGGCAATCCGGGTCGCCTTCAACTTTGGCTACTTTACCTTGGTCTAGTGTTACTAATACACCACAGCTTCCGGCACACATCCGCCCACAAAAAGCCTTAATTTTATCGCTCACGGTAGTTCCCCCTTTCCTTATTGATTGTTCATATACTTTTAATTTGGGATGAAAGCCCGACAAGGTTAAGACCAAACCCGGCGCAGGCATCACAGGTAGTTACTGCAAAACCACCCTGTCTATCGACAATGCCAACTCGCTTTCCTTTGGGCAGCGGCAAATAATAAAAACCTACTGATTGCGGGTAAAAGGTTCGCCCCAACTGGCCCACACTATCTCGTCTCATAGACGTTCCACATCATGAATTGTAGCACATAGCAATCAACACTGCTATTTACTTCGTATCGGTCTTAAAGATTTTCTAAAACGGCCTGTTACTACTTCAAAACTAGTCTGGGGTATTACACTGGAATTTCCCAATTCAGCGTCAGCCTCACCGCATCGTTGGCGTCTTCATGCTCTGCCAGGCGACTGTACACCGACTGACGCAACAGCGGCACCAGTTCATCTTGCACCAACCTGCCCCCTCGAATCTCTCGCAGACAGGTTGGTGCCAGCTTGATATGGGAAATGCAGGCTAAATTGGGCGACATCAGCCTTTTGCTGCGATAGCCAAATTAGTATAATGAGCTATCATATACGAGAAAATGAGAACTAGGACACCGTTGTGGTATACGCTACAGGCAGTATTGGGCACGCTGGTGGAGGAAGCCGGACTGGTGTTCATTGCACTCTGGGTGCTGCCCATTTTTGACATACATGTTCCCTGGTGGGGACTAGGTCTCCTGATGCTAGCTCTGGCCATAGTTGCCTATGTTACCTATCGTATCGGCAGAGGGACCTTTTTTATCAAGCCGAGGGGTACCCTTGAAGCCTTGATTGGGTACGAAGGTGTGGTGGTCAAACCACTAGCTCCGGCGGGGTACATAAAGGTCAGGAGCGAGCTGTGGAAGGCAATATGTGAAGGATACGAATGCAGAAATGGCGATGTGGTCGAGGTGCTGGGGGTTGAAGGCATGACGCTGGTTGTCCGTCCGAAGGATATGTTGCAAAGATAAGTATGCAGTACAAAGATATACTTGAGCGACTAAGGATGCTGTCTAACCCCGAAGCTGTAAAAGGTATGGCCAGGTATGGCATAGCCGCGGAGAAAAACTTCGGCGTATCCATGCCGAAGCTGACCGAGCTTGCTAAGGAAATCGGCAAGGACCATCTTCTGGCGCAGCAACTCTGGAATGCAGGTATCAGAGAGGCGCGGATACTGGCGGCGATGATAGATGACCCGAGGTTGGTCACCGAAGACCAGATGGAAAGCTGGGCTAAAGACCTCGATAGTTGGGAGGTGTGTGACCAGTGCTGCATGAAACTATTTAAAAGAACCAGGTTCGCCTACACGAAAGCTGTTGAGTGGGGCGCTTGCGATGAGGAGTTTGTGAAGCGGGCGGGGTTCGTGTTGATGGCTTGCTTGGCTGTCAGCGATAAGAAAACAGATGACAGGGAATTTCTCAAGTTTTTGCCTGTTATAGAAAGGGAGGCCTGTGACAGCAGAACATTTGTGAAAAAGGCAGTTAACTGGGCGTTACGCCAGCTCGGCAAGCGCAGCCATGCTCTGAATGAGGTGGCAATCAAAATGGCGACTGAGATAAAGCAAATTGACTCAGCCAGCGCCAAGTGGATCGCCTCTGACGCAATCAGAGAGCTGATCAGTGATGCAGTTCAGAAAAGGTTGCGAAGGTAGACAATGAAACATGGAGGTGATTTATGCCCAAGGCTGTGATAACGCTGGATGAGCAGCAAATAACCAGGCTGGAGCAGATTATGATAGACCGCGATGAGAAAGGGGCATGGGAGCTATTGGCTGAAATAAGGGCAAGGGTTAAAGCCACTCAAAATACCCGCTGCGGCATAGATAAGTTGCGGAAATACCCTACCTAGACAAGACGAGTTTCGACCTATTGACAATAAATTTGCTAATGTCTATAGTGATTACATACAGGTGATGCTTTTCGGATGTAGATTCGTGATGGTAAATGCGCCCGTAATTTGTGACAAAAGTTATTTTGTGAAGTAGGTGCTCGTGTTATGCTGCCAACATAGGAGTTGGCATTTTTTATTTAAGTTTAAGGGATTATAAGGATGGGACAAGCTTTATTTGTCCTATCCCCTAATCACGGAAGCTGAGGAGAACATAATGGCACATCAAGTTAAGGTCTACTCCACGACAACCTGTCCCTGGTGCAAAAGGACAAAGCAATTCCTCGATGACAACAAAATTTACTATCAAAATATTGATGTGGCTGCTGATAAGGCCGCCCGCGATGAGATGATAGCCAAGACAGGACAAATCGGTGTACCGGTAATTGAAGTTGATAGTGATATATCGGTCGGCTTCGATGAAAAGTGGCTTAGAGAAAAGCTGAGTTTGTGAGGGAAAGCTAGCGAAGATGTATGAGTTAATCATTATCGGAGGCGGCCCCGCAGGCATGACCGCAGCGGTATATGCCGCGCGGAAGAAGCTGAAGGCCTTGCTCATCAGCAAAGACATAGGCGGTCAGGTGAACTGGACGATGGGCATAGAGAACTACATGGGCTACCAGTTTATTGAGGGGGCTGAGCTGATACGCAAGTTTGAAGAACAGGTAAAGCAGTTTCCACTGGATATAAAACTGGGAGAAAGTGTTCCCAGTTTATCTCAGAAGGATGGTATATTTGAAGTCAGGACGGATAAAGGCGAAGCATATCAGTCGAAGGCAGTGATAATTGCCTCAGGCAAACGCCCCCGGCAGTTGAACGTACCAGGGGAGGAAAGGCTCAAGGGAAGGGGAGTTGCCTATTGTGCTAGCTGCGATGGTCCCTTGTTTTCCGATATGAAGGTAGCGGTCATCGGTGGCGGCAACTCGGCATTAGAAGCAGTTGATGACATGCTCAAGATCGCTGAGCACGTTTATCTGGTGTCGCTGACTCCTATCACCGGCGACTCCATTTTGATAGACAAAGTGAAGGCGGCCAGTAACCTGACCATGCTTCTGGAGCACGAGGTGATGGAGATAACTGGCGACAAGTTTGTTGACGGGATAAAAATAAAGGGCTTGAATGACAAGGCGGAGAGGACGTTGCAGGTCAGCGGCGTCTTTGTAGAGATAGGGCTTATACCTAACTCAACTCTGGCTGAAGGTGTTGTTGCTCGGAATCAGTATAGTGAGATTGTAGTGAATTGCGACAATGAGACAAATGTGCCGGGACTGTTCGCCGCAGGCGATGTAACCACCGTTCCTGAGAAGCAGATAGTAGTAGCAGCTGGCGAGGGCGCTAAAGCCGCTCTCAGGGCAAATCACTACCTACAAAGGCTAAGGTAAAGATTCTGCATAATTTCTATGCGACAAAAGTCACAGACTGATGCTTCGTTTTGGTCTAAATTGCTAAGTGAGGTGAGAAATGGAAGCTGAGCGAAAGGTATATTTAGATTACACTGCTGCTGCTCCGCTATTGCCTGAGGTTGTGGATGCAATGTTGCCCTACCTCCGGGAAATATACGGTAACCCACAGTCAATACATGCATGGGGTGACCAAACCAGAGAGGCTATAGAAGGTGCCAGAGAGCAGGTCGCCAATCTTATTGGAGGTAGCCCTGATGAGATAATCTTCACCTCCAGCGGCAGTGAATCTAATAACCTAGCGCTCAAGGGACTGGCACAAGCGCAGTCCAGTAAAGGCAAGCATATAATCGTTTCTGCTATTGAGCACTTTTCTGTGCTCAATACTGCAAGGACTCTGGAGAAAGCCGGCTTTGAACTGACTTTATTGCCAGTGGATAACTATGGCCTGGTTGACCCAGTTGAGGTAGCCAGACAGATCAGAAAGGACACGATATTGGTGTCCGTCATGCACACCAATGGTGAAGTAGGTACAATTCAACCTCTGGCTGAAATAGCTAAAAAAGTAAAAGAAGCCGGGATAGTTTTCCACACCGATGCTGTGGCCAGCGCCGGCCATGTACCTATAGACGTGAAGGGGCTAGGGGTAGACGCACTGAGCCTGGCAGGCAACCAGTTTTATGGCCCTACAGGTTCTGGTGCTTTATGGATACGTACGGGACTGAGGCTCATACCATTGATGGATGGAGGCATCCAAGAAGGTGGCAGGAGACCGGGCACCGAGGACGTGCCGGCTATAGTTGGCATAGGCAAGGCTGCCGAGCTAGCTAAACGGGACATGGATTCCCGATCTCAGAAGCTTTCTCGCATCAGAGACCGACTGGTAAATGGCGTTTTGACTAATATAGACCATGCTACCCTCACTGGGCATCCTACCAAGCGACTGCCACACCATGCCAGCTTTTGCATCGAGTTCATTGAGGGCGAGGCTATGCTTATGCTGCTCAACAGCCAGGGCATCGCAGTCTCCAGCGGCTCGGCTTGCACCTCAAGGGCGCTTAAAGCCTCACACGTTCTTATCGCCATGGGCATATCGCACGAGATTGCCCAGGGCTCTTTGCTTTTTGGTCTGGGCTTAGATACCAGTGAAGATGATATAAATTATGTTTTGGAGAAATTGCCGCATATCGTGGATAGGCTGAGGCAAATGTCTCCGTTATACGCCAAATTTATGAAACAAAGAGGGGGTTAAGTTATGCCGATATATAGCGAAAAGGTGATGGACCATTTTATGAAGCCGCGAAACGTTGGCGAGATTAAGGATGCCGATGGAATTGGTGAGGTGGGCAATCCTGTCTGCGGCGATATGATGACATTCTATATCAAGGTGAAAGATAACCACCTTGAGGACGTTAAATACCAAACGTTCGGCTGTGGTGCTGCTATTGCAGTCTCTAGCATGGTCAGCGAGATGGCAAAGGGCAAGACCTTGGAAGAAGCTTTAACTATAACGCCGGCTTCGGTAGCCACGGAGCTAGAGGGCCTGCCTAAGCAGAAATTTCACTGCTCCAACCTTGGGGCTCAGGCTTTGCATAAGGCGATACGCGACTACGCCACCAAAAAAGGTATCAAAATTCAAGGTCTAGAAGAGAAAGGAGAGGAAGATGAAGGAAAAGAAGAAAATGTCTGCTAAGAAAGAAGGATGTTTCTGCCCTTACTGTGAAGAGAAATTGATTGTTGCCGAATCCCCTTTTTGCCAGCTTTGCGAGGTAACCTTTTATCGCTGTGCTGCCTGTAAGGTGGTGCTGCTGGACAAGAAAGCCACCACATGTCCTGAGTGCGGTGCACCGCTGAAGCAATGAGGCGTGGAATGGCTGAACAGGAGAAGATTAAACCGGAAGAAACGCTTGACTGTGTTGGATTATATTGCCCTATGCCAATTGTTAATGTGGCTAAAAAGATGAAGGAGATGAAGGTCGGGCAGGTGCTGGAGTTACTAGCTGATGATGCAGGCATCAAGCAAGATATGCCTAGCTGGTGCAAAACTACGGGCAATGAGTTCCTGGACATCGCGGAAAGAGAAGGCATCTACCATGTCTTTGTGAGAAAAACAGGATAGGTTTACGGAAAAGGAGGCCGATTAATGAAAGACGAACAAGATAAAACCATAGAGGCGCTTCGATTTTCCATCCAGATGGAGATTGACGGCAAGGAATATTACCAGCAGGCAAGCCGTGAAAGCAGCGGTAAGACGGGCAAGGAGCTTTTCCAATGGTTAGCTGGAGAAGAGGATAAACACCGGCGGAAATTTGAACAAATATATAAGGCTATCGAGGCCAATAAAGCCTGGCCTGAAATGGATATGCAGCCCGGCAAGGGGATAAAGTTGAGCACTTTATTCTCCAAGGCTAAAAATAAGGCTGTTCCTAAAGGGGAAGCGCAACAGGCTGAGCTGAATGCCATAGCCAAGGCTATGGAGATGGAGAATAAGACACGGGACTTTTATAAGAGCCAAAATGAGGAGGCCACATATGAAGCCGAGAGTAATTTCTATAAGGCTTTAGCCATGGAGGAGATGGGGCACTACCTGGCCCTGGTGGATTATAGGGAATATCTCATCGACCCTGCAGGCTGGTTTCGCAAAACCGAACACCATTCGCTGGATGGAGGTTAATAATGAATCTTAAGGCTCTTTATCAGCTAGGTTACGGTCTCTATGTTGTCTGTTCCAGGAATGATGGCAAGTTCAATGGCCAGATTGCCAACACGGTTTTCCAGGTTTGCTCTGAGCCACCTATTATTGCGGTGGCTATCAACAGGAGCAATTTGACCCATACGTTTATTTCCAAGAGCAAGGTTTTCACCGTTTCCATCCTTTCTCAGGGCACACCGCTGAATTTTATCGGTAGTTTCGGCTTCAGGTCGGGCAGGGACGTGGATAAATTTAAAGATATCGACTACAAGCTGGGCGAAACCAATGTGCCGCTGGTGCTGGACAATACCCTAGCCTATCTTGAGGCTAAAGTGATAGACCATCTAGACATCGTGACGCACACCATCTTCGTGGGCGAGATTATGGGAGCAGATGTGGTGAAGGAAGGCGAGCCAATGACCTATGCTTATTACCAAATTGTCAAAAGAGGTACCACTCCTAAGACGGCCCCGAGCTATGTTGATATAAAAAAGGAGGAAAAGCCTAAGATGGCAAAATATCAATGTTCTGTTTGTAATTATATCTATGACCCCGAACTGGGTGACCCAGATAGTGGCATAAAGCCAGGCACAGCCTTTGAAGACATACCGGATAACTGGACATGCCCTGTGTGCGGTGCCAGCAAAGACAAGTTCGAGAAAATGGCGGGCTAAAGGAAGCATTAAGGAGAGAGTAAACCTGTGAAAGGTAGGAAAGCAGGCCTCTGGGATGTCTGAAAGCTACTCGGGGCATCACAGATGTGAAAAGAACTGAAATAACAGAGGAGGAGAACATAATGAAACCGGTGGAGATGAAGCCAAATATCTACTTTGTAGGTGCTGCTGACTGGGACAGGCGATTATTCGACTCTCTGATACCGCTTCCCGATGGCACCAGCTATAACTCTTATCTTATCAAGGGAAAAGATAAGACTGCTCTGATCGATACAGTAGACCCCACCAAGGAGGACGTGCTGGTGGAGCACCTTATGCAGCTAGGCGTGAAGAAGATAGATTATGTGGTGTCTCATCATGCCGAGCAGGACCATTCTGGTTCTATCACTTGCGTCCTTGACCTGTACCCCAATGCCAAGGTGGTATGCTCACCTAAATGCAAAGGAACGCTTATCGATCTGCTTCAGGTTCCGGAGGAACAGTTTATAACCATCGAGGACAAGGGCACTATATCTCTGGGAGACAAAACTCTGGAGTTTATCTACACCCCGTGGGTGCATTGGCCGGAGACGATAGTTACTTACTTAAAGGAGGACAAGATTTTATTCTCCTGCGACTTCTTCGGCTCGCATCTGGCAACCACCGACTTATATGTTACGGATGAGGGACAGGTATACGAGGCGGCTAAGAGGTATTTTGCCGAGATAATGATGCCCTTTCGCACCAACATCCAAAAGAACCTGGAAAGGCTGAAGGACTACGCTATCGACATCATCGCACCAAGCCATGGTCCTATGCATAAGAAGCCAGAATTTATTATCAATGCCTACCATAGCTGGGTATTCGATGATCCCAAGAACATCGTGGTGTTGCCCTATATCTCTATGCATGATAGCACACGCGAGATGGTGAAGTACTTCGTTGAAGCCCTGGCACAGCGAGGCGTAACGGTGAAGCAGTTCGACCTGACGGTGACCGACCTGGGCAAGCTGGCAATGGCACTGGTGGATGCGGCCACAATCGTTATCGGAACGCCTACGGTGTTCGCTGGTCCGCATCCCAACGTGGTCTATGCCGTCTTCATAGCTAATGCCCTCAGGCCTAACTTGAAGTTCGCGTCTATTATCGGCTCATACGGCTGGGGTGGCAAAACAGTGGAGGTCATTGCTGGGCTGATACCTAATCTGAAGGTGGAGGTTCTGACCCCTGTGATGGCTAAAGGGTTCCCCAGGGAGACCGATTTCGAGGCTCTGGACAACCTGGCAGATACCATTGCGGCCAAACATAAGGAGAATAAGTTCGCCTAGCAGCGTTTTATATTATCGGCAAGGGAGTAGGTTGGATGTGTATTTTAATAGCTATAAAGAGTAGCTATGTGCAGAGGATAGTAGATAACATTAAGAAATATGCTAAACGACTAGGAGATTAATTCTATAACCCTACCAGCGAACCTGCCTGTCTTATGACCAGGCTAGCGGTGGGGAAAATATGAAATACGCCAAAGAAAGTGTCAAGCCCTGATTTTGGTTGAGGAGGTATAATATGGCAGGCAGTTTTAAGACAAAACTATGGGTGGGCAAGATAACCATAGAAGTGAACGCCTTCGTGGAAGACTTTTTGGCTAGGATAGTAGTTGGCATGGTCTCCTCACTGCGAGGTGTGGATAAGATACAGAGCCTAGAAATCCATCAAGAGAGAGGTAATGTCAAGATTACTGCTAACGATGAAGACGTTCCTCTGACACCTTTCCCCAACGATATTATATGCAATACTTTAACTGCGCTTATCTCTTCGCTAAAAGATGTAGACAAGAAAATAGATAGTTGGGATATCAGAGTTGAGGCGTAAGGCTTGAGGAGTTGAATACATTGGAGAAAACGGGTTCTAAGAAGCCTGAGAAGGCTCGGATTCACATCACTGGCATGACCTGCACTACCTGCGCCGGTACTATCGAGAAGGGACTGACTGAGACGCCTGGCGTGGAGCGGGCGAACATCAATTTTGCCTCGGAGGAAGCATCTGTCGAATATGACCCTAACAAAGTAGGACTCGCCAAGCTCAAGGATACCATATCGCAGCTAGGCTATGGGATAGCCAGCAAGAAGTCAATCTTCCCGGTTAGCGGCATGACCTGTGCCTCTTGCGTTGCCCGCGTCGAAGAGGCCTTATCCAGTGTGCCCGGGGTTATTTCTGCCAGCGTCAACCTGGGTTCCGAGAGGGCTACCGTGGAATATACCGAGGATACCAAGGTAACCGACTTGCGTAAGGCGGTGAAAGATGCCGGCTACGACCTGGGAGCGGAAGCGGAGACATTGGAGGATGTGACCACAGCTTCGCAGCGGGATCTCAGGATTGTGAGAAACCGACTCATCGTGTCTATCGCCCTTGGCTCGTTGATCATGGTATTGGGCTTTGTGCCTTATTTAATGATACAGCCATATATGCCTTATCTGCTCTGGTCGTTAGCCACGCCGGTACAGTTCTGGGCGGGTTGGCGGTTCTATAGAGGGGCTTGGGGGGCACTCAAACACAAGACTGCCGATATGAATACCTTGATCGCCGTAGGCACTTCGGCAGCATATTTCTATAGTGTGGTGGCTGTCCTGTTCCCCGGCATTTTTACTGCCGCCAGCATGGAAGCTCATCTTTATTTCGATACCTCAGCCATGATTATCGCCCTTATTTTATTGGGGCGCTATTTGGAGACCAGAGCTAAGGGGCAGACATCGGAGGCGATAAAGAAGCTCATCGGCCTGAATCCCAAGACCGCAGTGGTCATACGCCAGGGACAGGAGAAAGAGATTCCAGTGGAGGACGTCCAGGTGGGTGATATCATCGTGGTGCGCCCTGGAGAACGCATACCTGTGGATGGCACCGTCAAGCAGGGCTATTCCAGCGTTGACGAGTCCATGATCACAGGAGAGAGCATACCGGTGGATAAGAAGGTGGACGATGAGGTTATCGGCGCCACTATCAACAAAACAGGCAGTTTTCAGTTCGAGGCGACACGCGTGGGTAAAGATACCACGCTGGCACGTATCATCAGGCTGGTAGATGAGGCGCAGGGCAGCAAGGCCCCTATCCAGCGTCTGGCTGATGTCATTGCCAGCTATTTTGTGCCAACGGTGATTGGGATTGCTATAGTTACCTTCAGTGTCTGGTATTTTGCTGGCCCGCCTCCAACGCTTACTTTGTCCCTACTGAACTTTGTAGCCGTACTTATTATCGCCTGCCCCTGTGCTCTGGGATTGGCAACCCCCACGGCTATTATAGTGGGCACAGGCAAAGGCGCTGAGAACGGCATCCTTTTCCGGAGCAGCGAATCTCTGGAGAGGTCGCACCAGATAAATACGGTGTTGCTGGATAAAACAGGAACGCTGACCGGCGGCAAGCCGGAGGTTACCGATGTGGTAGCTGTTCCAGCATCGTCTGAAGGCGAGGTTCTACGCCTAGCAGCGTCTGCCGAGCGCGTGTCGGAGCATCCCCTGGGTGAGGCTATAGTCAGGGCGGCTGCGGAAAAGAAACTGGAAGTATCACCAGTTTCGGATTTCAAGGCTATTCCCGGTCATGGTGTGGAAGCTGTGGTGGATGACAAAAAGCTTCTGCTGGGCAACCTCAGGTTGATGCAGGAGAGAGGCATTTCCTTGGGAGCATTGGATGAGAGAGCCGAGAGGCTTTTTGCCGAAGGCAAGACAGCAATGTTCCTGAGCTTAGATAATGAGTTGGCAGGTATCATTGCCATGGCTGATACTATTAAGCCCAACGCCAGGGATGCGGTGCAGGCCTTACATAAGATGGGCATAGAGACGGCAATGATCACTGGTGATAACAGGCGCACGGCTGAGGCCATTGCACGGGAAGCGGGCATCGAGCGGGTCCTGGCCGAGGTGCTGCCGGAGCATAAGGCAAGTGAGGTTAAGAAACTGCAGCAGGGTAAGGTGGTGGCGATGGTAGGCGATGGTATCAATGACGCGCCGGCGCTGGCACAGGCAGATGTGGGCATTGCCATCGGCACCGGCACCGACGTTGCGATGGAGACCGCAGAGGTGACGCTGATGCGAGGAGATTTGATGGGGATTGTGACCGCCATCTCACTGAGCAAGAGCACCATGCGCATAATCAAGCAGAACCTGTTCTGGGCTTTTACCTACAACGTTCTCCTTATCCCGGTGGCAGCGGGCGTGCTATATCCTATTTTTTCGCGCACTGGTGTTCCTGAGGGATTGCACTTTATCTTTGGTGACTATGGTTTTTTGAACCCGATTATGGCGGCGGCGGCTATGGCAGCCAGCTCCATCACAGTAGTTTCAAATTCGTTGCGCTTGAGACGGTTCAAGCCGGCTAAAGTGAGTAAATAAGAGGAGGTGTCACTATAGCGATCGATCCAGTATGCAAGATGGAAGTCGACGAGAGGAAAGCCCCAGCCACATCAGACTACAAGGGAGAGCGGTACTTCTTCTGCGCTGTTGGCTGTAAGAAGGCTTTCGACCAGAATCCCGAGAAGTATCTGTCCAGAGAGAAAAAGTGAGGCGATGATTACTGTAAGCTGAACTCATTGCTTAAAAAATCAAGGAGGGGTGAATGAAAAAAGAAGAAATCGTCGTTATGCTGAATGAAGACCTTGAGGGAGAACATGGAGCCATCATCCAGTATTTAACCCACGCTTATGCTATGGGCGAAGGTGAGATGGCCTGCGAGATCGAAGCGATCAGCAGAGAAGAGATGCGCCATCTCGACTGGCTGGCTGAAGCCGTAGTTGGGTTAGGGGGTATGCCCAGCTTGCAACGAGGCAAAATGCGTATGGAAGGGAAAACTGTTTCTGACTGGATGAAGAACGGTGTGCTTTTGGAAGAGGATGCCATCTCCCTCTATAAGAAGCATATTGAGATGATCGATGACCATACGATTAAACGTTTACTGAAGCGTATTCTATCGGACGAGGAGTCACACCATGGCGACTTTGCCCATTTCGTAGATAAGGCGGTGAAGGAAGGTGCTAAGGACCTGAGAGGAGACCACAAAGGCAAAGAGACGGACATATTGAACTGGGGCATTGAACATGAATATACCGTGGTGTTGCAGTATCTGTTGCACTCATATATAGCGAAGAATGAGGAAATGAAAAAGGAAATGCAGGACCAGGCTGTCAATGAGATGCAGCACATGGGCTGGCTGGCTGAGGAGATGGTGGGCGGCAAGGGAACGCCCAGGCTGGAGCATATGGGAGTTGATAAATCAGTCAAGATGAGCGATATGCTCAAGGCAGATATCAAGATTGAGAAAGAGGTGGCTGCCGAATATGACCGCGCTGCCAGGGAAGTTGCGGATGCCGGGCTGAAAAAGCTGCTTACACGGATAAGAGACCACGAGGTTTATCATGCGGATGTCTTCAGCGACTTACTTAAGGAAGTAGAGAAGTAGGTGGTTAACTGGTTTGCTACGGCAAACTAATGATATCAATAAAACGAAAGAGGAGAAATAAAATGAAACAGAACATGGGAACGCTTGACCGAATCATTCGAGCAATTGTAGCCGTTGTTATCGGTATCTTGTGCTTTACGGGCGTAATAAATGGTGTATTCGCAATAGTCCTGGGCATCATAGCGATCATCCTTCTCATCACCAGCATCATCGGCTTCTGCCCTCTTTATCTGCCCTTCCGCTTTTCCTCGAAGAAAAATTGAGGGGTTTCGGTTACCATAAGCCAATTAGTAAACTGTCGCCTGTTGGCGAAATTGAACGCTGAAGACATATTTGGCAAAACATAGAATGAGATAGGAGGCAAAGAAAATGGCTTACGAGGCAAAGGACTATAGCAAATTAATCGGTATGCAGGGGTTCAGCGATACCTTACTGAACAATCACTTCACGCTCTATAAGGGCTATGTAACCAACACCAATAATGTCATGGATACGCTGGCAGCCATGCTTAAGGATGGCAAGGTGGGCACGCCGGAGTATGCCGAGCTTAAGCGGCGTCTGGGTTGGGAATTCAACGGCATGCGCCTGCACGAGCTTTATTTTGGAAATTTGGGCGGTAAGAAGGCATTGGACCCAGCAAGCAAACTGGGCAGAAAGCTGGCTCAGGACTTTGGCAGCTACGAGGCCTGGCTTCAGGACTTCAAGGGTACAGGGACCATGCGCGGCATCGGCTGGACTATCCAATATCAGGATAATGTCAGCGGTAAGTTAATAAACCAATGGATAAATGAACATGATGTAGGGCATCCTGCCGGCTGTATCCCTATCCTGATATTGGACGTCTTCGAGCACGCCTTCATCACCGATTACGGCTTGAAGCGGGCTGACTACATCGAGGCTTTCTTCAATAATGTTGACTGGGCTGCAGCAGAGAACCGCTTGAAATAGTCGGGTTTCTTATAATTTTTGTCAACATACATTTAGCTTGGAGGTAGGTTATGAGTAGCTTTATCTCAATCGCCAAGGTTGGTGAGCTTACTGATGGGACAATGAAGGAGGTGAAGGTGCAGGGGCATGAGTTTCTGCTGGCTATGGCCGGGGGCAAATACTATGTTGCTGATGGCCGTTGTCTTCACATGGGTGGCAGGTTAGCGCAAGGCAAGCTGGAGGGCACGGTGGTCACCTGCCCGCTTCACGGATCACAGTTCGACCTCAAAGATGGGCATGTGTCCAGGTGGTTGAGAGGCTCCGGTGTCCTCTCTGCCACAATTAAGGTTCTAAAAGGGTCTAAGCAGCTTGGCGTCTACAAGGTCAAAGTCGAGGGCGACTCCATACTGGCAGAGATTTAGGCATCTTTATCAAAAATGGGTATAGGGAGATGTGATGACTCATAACATCAATTTTATGGTTGGAGGAGAAGCCGGTCAGGGAGTCCAGTCGGTAGGTTTCCTTCTGGCTAAAGTCTTCGCTCGTAGTGGTTACCACGTTTTTGCTGACCAGGACTATGAGTCCAGGGTGAGGGGCGGCCACAACTTCTTCCGTGTCAGGGTGAAGGAATCGCAGGTTATGGCCGCCGCCGAGCCGGTCGATGTCTTGATTGCTTTGAACAAGGAAAGCATTGACTTGCATCGGAAAGAGGTGACCAACGATGGCGTAATAGTGTTTGATGCTGAGTCGGTCAAGGATATAAGTACTGGAGGCAATCTGTTTGGAGTACCACTGGCTAGCATAGCTGAGGAGAGGACTGGGAACAAGGTGATGGCTAACACTGTAGCTCTTGCTGCCGCTCTGGGGTTGGTGGGATACGATTTTGGGATAATTGAAAAGGTCTTGCGTGACCACTTCGGCGCTGAGGAAGCAGGAGAGGACAATGCCAGAGCAGCTAGAGCAGGTTATGACTATACCCAGCGTAATTTCAAGGGTATCTTCAACCAGCGCATCAGTCCCCTGGGCGATTCAAAGCGTATGCTGCTGAATGGGAATGAAGCTATAGCCCTTGGCGCCATAGCAGCCGGCTGCAAATTCATAGCCGCCTATCCCATGACGCCATCCACTCCTATCATGGAATATCTGGAGGCTAAAGCCAGGGAATTCGACCTGGTGGTAGTACAGCCGGAGGATGAGATAGCGGCGATAAACATGATAGTCGGCGCGGGCTATGCCGGCGCCAGGGCTATGACAGCTACCTCCGGCAGCGGCTTCTGCCTTATGGTAGAAGGTCTGGGATTGGCAGGAATCACTGAGACGCCGGTGGTTATCGTGGATGGTCAAAGATCTGGCCCAGCCGTCGGATTGCCTACGCGGACAGAGCAGGGCGACCTCCAGTTCGTGCTTCATGCACACCATGGTGATTTCCCGCGGGCTGTGCTGGCTCCAGCCAACGTCGAAGACGCCTTCTGGCTCACAGTAAAAGCATTCAATCTGGCAGAAAAATACCAACTGCCGGTCATTATGCTTACCGACCACTACCTTGCCAGTTCATACGCCACGGTAGAACGTTTCAACGTTTCCAAGGTAACTATCGATAGAGGGCTCCTCTTTTCTGGTATATCAGGTGAGTACCTGCGTTATAAAATAACAGATTCGGGCATCTCACCCAGGGCGTTTCCAGGACAGGAGGGTGCGTTGGTGGTAGCAGATGCCGATGAACATAACGAGGTAGGTCATATCATCGAGGACGCTGAGACCAGGACACGGATGGTACAAAAGCGGCTGCGCAAGCTCTTCGGTTTGAAACAAGACATCGCTCCTCCCAGACTATATGGTACTGAAAGAGCAGATAATACGCTGATAGGCTGGGGCAGCACCTACGGAGCTTTGCGTGAAGCCATTGACATCTTGCGAAAGGAAAAAACCAGTGTCAATCTGCTTCACCTGAGCGAGATATGGCCATTCCCTGCCGAGGCTGTTGCCGATGTCCTATCCAGTTCGAAGAACAACTACGTAGTGGAAAACAATGCCACGGGACAATTGGCTCGCCTTATCCGGTCGGAGACAGGCAAAGAAGTCGATGATAAGATATTGAAGTTCGACGGTCGTCCCTTTACGCCGTCGCAGATTGTGGAACAGGTGAAAAAGAGGGGATGTTGAGATGATAACAATGGATGATTACGTAGGCGGCCCCACGGCATGGTGTCCCGGTTGCGGCAACTTCGGCATCTTACGCGCCGTTAACCAGGCACTGGTTGGCCTCAGTATTAAACCACACCAGGTCCTCATGGTCTCTGGCATAGGGCAGGCTGGCAAGCTGCCCCACTATACCAGGTGCAATGTGCTCAATGTTCTTCACGGCAGGGCATTGCCCTCGGCAGCAGGAGCCAAGATAGCCAATCAGGAGCTTTTTGTCATCGCTGTGGGTGGCGATGGTGACGGCTATGCCGAGGGTGGAAATCACTTTCTCCATGCCATGCGGCGTAACCACGATATAACCTATCTGGTGCATGATAACCAGATATATAGCCTAACTAAGGGGCAGGCGTCTCCCACCAGCGACCTCGGCTTTGTCACCAAGACAACGCTGGAAGGAGCGGGTGTGCCGCTTAATCCTATGGCAATAGCCATAGCCGCCGGTGCCGGCTTTGTGGCCAGGGGGTTTGCCGGTGACATAGAACATCTGGCTAACCTGATAATAGCGGGCATCAGGCACAAGGGTTTTGCCCTGATCGACATTTTGCAGCCATGCGTTACATTCAACCATAAAAATACCTATAGCTGGTATCAGGAGAGAGTATACAAGCTGGAGCAGGATGCTGGCTATGACCCGGGTGATAAGCTGAAGGCTTTTCAGAAAGCACAGGAATGGGGCGACCGCATACCCATCGGGATTATTTATAACAAAGAATCCCCTACATTTGAGGAGCAGTTGCCGGCTTTGCAGAAAGGAGCGCTGGTGAAACAGCCAATCGAACCTACCAGAGTGGAGAAATTGCTGGATGAGTTTTTGTAGGTGCCGGCTGAATTATGAGCCCAGAAGAAACTATATTAAAAAACTACCACAATGTGGCCATGGTAGGCGTATCGTCCAACGAGGAACATCCCAGCTTCAGGGTTTTTTCTTATCTAACCCTGCAGGGCTACAATGTGATTCCGGTGAATCCGAACGAGCAGGAGGTAATGGGCAAAACCAGCTATCCCGACCTTCTTTCTATACCGGGGGAGGTTGAGGTGGTAGATATTTTTCGCAAGCCAGACCAGGTGATGCCTATCATTGGCCAGGCTATCGAGATCGGCGTCAAGGCAGTTTGGATGCAAGAAGGAATCGTAAACGAAGAAGCAGCAGCCCGGGCCAAGGATGCCGGCCTGCTGGTCGTTATGGGCAAGTGTATGCGCAAGCAGCTTATAAACTTAAGCGGTCAAAATCACGCCGTTAAAATCGGCAAAAAGACGTGAGGTAAATCACTTGAGACAAGTCGCCAGCAAAATGGCAGCTAGATTCCTGATAGGATTTTCTTTAATTATGATGCTGTCCCTGGCTTTCCTTATGTCGTGTGTTCAACCGGCGGTTCCTTCGCCGACACCAGCGCCGGCCCCTCCACTGCCTGCGCAGACGGCATCAGCAGTAAGCTGGTCGGCAGATGGTGTTATCCAACCCGGCGAATATGCCGGCATGCAGAGCTATACTGACTGTGAGCTAAGCTGGCTCAGCGATGGGCAATACATTTACATCGGCATGAAAGCTAAAACCACTGGCTGGGTGGCAATGGCGATTCAGCCCGGTTCCAGGATGAAGAACGCCGATATCGTGCTCGGCTTTGTTAAGGATGGTAAGGCAACTGTATATGACCAGTTCAGCGATGTTGATTTTGGTCCCCATCCCCAGGATACGGAGCTTGGCGGAACCAATGATATACTTGAGTTCGCTGGCAAAGAGGAAGGTGGATATACCACCATCGAATTCAAGCGCAAGCTCGATACCGGCGATAAGTACGATAATCCGCTTGCTAAGGGGAAGAACCAGATACTGTGGTCCTATGGCCCGGATGATACAGCAACATCCAAACACGTTAACCGTGGCTATGGTGAAATAACCCTTTAATTACCTGGTAGTCTTTTGATGGCGCAGGAGGAAGCATGTTTCAAACGATACTAGTAGCCAGATTGATATTCATCTTAGGTATATTGAACTTAATTACGGGTGCGGCTATATTATTTTCCTGCAGGTGTATCCCTGGCGCCAAAATAATGGGAAAATTAACGAAATATCGTGCTTATCAGAAGTTCAGCAAGTATCACTGCTATATCTGGTGCATATTCTGGCCATCGGTATTCCTCCATGCCACCCTGGCAATTGCCTTCTTTGGCATACCGTTTTAATCGGGATATGTTTTGAGCGGGTATTCAATAAAAGGGCGGAGAAGTCGGGAGTCAAAAAAGCGCGCGCGGCATTTGCTCCTTAGGCCGATATTTACATTATGTCATCACATAGCGACAAAAGTCACATACGATTGCCACATCACCCGTTAAAATCAATCTAAATTGATGTGCTTCATAGAAGAGGTGACATATGTGGCGTAAATTGCGAGTTTTAGTTTCGGTGGGCATCCTTCTTGTTGTCCTTCTGTCTACGGGTAGCTGTGCTCTATCTTCGACGGGCAGCTTGGCGTCGGTGGAGGTCAAAGAGTATCAAGGAGAAAATCTATCCTCCATAAATGATTTCAGGGAGAATTCAATAGCGGGTCCGCAGCAGATTGATGCCAAGAAATACCGGCTTAGCATAACCGGGCTGGTGCAAAACCCTGAAGAATACAAGTATACCGATGTCCTCAGCAACTATAAGGGCTACGAGAAACTGGTGACGCTGGACTGCGTCGAGGGATGGAGCGTAAAGATTCTCTGGGAAGGCGTGCTGGTAAAAGACTTGCTGGCTAAGGCAGAGCCTCTGCCCAATGCCAAGGTGGTCATTCTCCATGCCTACGATGGCTACACCACTTCTTTCCCCATCGAATATATCCTGGATAATGGCATAATCATGGCCTATAAAATGAATGGCGTAGTTATTCCTTCGGAACGAGGTTTCCCGTTTCAACTGGTGGCAGAGAGCAAATGGGGCTACAAGTGGATAAAATGGATAAGCCAGATCGAGCTATCTGACGATGTCAATTATAAGGGTTATTGGGAACAAAGAGGATACTCAAATAGCGGAGACTTGGATAAGGGCTTCTTCGAGTAATGAGTGATGCATTGAAGTCACGCTTGGCTCGGCGGATCACCCAAGTAATGCTGTTAGTCATTATCATCCTGTATATGATCAGCGGATTGGGCATAACTCAGTTCAGGATCGTTGAAGGAGCCACTTTTGGGCTATTGGGTAAGGCACTATCTTTCCAGATTCATAATTATCTGTGGCTGCCGTTTGTTGTGTTGTTAGTTTTGCACATTTACCAAGGTGTAGGCAAACGCAACAACACATAGTCCCCTACTGCCAGCGGGAGGCACGTTTTTCTTTTATCTTTGCCACTACTTTCTTGCTTCTGTCATGTAGCAGACCGATGATGGCCAGAACAACTGCGGCGATGACGCCAGTGACGACGGGGATAATAATTCTGGAGTAGTCTGCTTCCCAGGTTATATTTATTTCCTTGGGGGCATCCATGAGCACAGTGCCAGTGTCTTGCTCAGCTTTTAATTCAACCCCCAGATGGCCCAAAAATCCGGGCACAGGCACTGATTGAGCGCAGTTGACCCTCCATCTAGCCTTTTCTCCAGCTTTATACCAGCCATCACCTTCCACATCGCAGTGTTCAGAATTTATTGTCAGTTGATAATAGATGTCATAAACAGCAGTCGCATCTCCCGATTTGGTTACTTTCCAGTTCAGCTTAGCGTCTCCCATCACCTCACCCGTGGGCAGCAGCCAGCGAGCAAAACGATACTGCGTGCCAGCTTTAGTTTCAATTTGAGCCGGAGCAGCGGATTCTAGCAGGACACCTGTTTTATACCAGCCAGAGCCGGGCAAAGGAAGTATATCTGGCTGGTTGCTCTTGACACGAATCTCATACTCAGGGGAATAGTCAAAGACAGCATCAGGCGAAAGCCCATCGATCACTATCTTGTCTGTAACCGGCTTCAGTCTAACGCCGTCTTCATTGGCAGCTGAGACAGAAGAATCAACGCTGATTGTATGTTTTGTTCCTGAATTGAAGATTCTGCTGGTTTGCTCGCCGCCATGCAGCTTGGCCATGTATTGGCCATCAACATACACATTCGTTTCGCCGGGGAGCGCAGGGGATATAGAGATGTTTGACCTATACTGGGCATTGATAATAAATGGCGACTCAATGGAACGGGGAGGGTTAGAGCTATCTGCGGCTTTGATGTTGAAAGCATACCTGGCAACGGCAGCGCCCCTTGGCAGCTTCCCATATATTCTCAAGCTTGCAGCGTTCAGAAACAGCCCTGGAGGCAGCGCGCCGGTGAGGTTGCAGCTATAGGGTGCCTTCCCTCCTGTGATTATTATCTGCCAGGAATACTCCACATCCTCCAATACGTCTGTTGGCTGAGTGCTGGCAAAGGCTAGAGGCTCGTCAGCCAAGGCCACAGTAGAGCTTATTACCGGTGATAAGGCGCTGAGCAAAATAACCAAGAAGATAAACCAAAATCGGTTTCTATTATAAGCAGCATGCATTAGGGAAGGTCCTTTCTTGTAATGAGTCGGTGTCATTCTTTGAGGCTTGAGAATTGTATAGGCTTATAGCCCTTGCTGTCAAAAATTTCCAGCGCTGGGGTGGTAAAGTGGCAGTAGGCGTAGTAACATATAGCCATTATGTCTAACCCCCTGGCTAAAGAGACAAGTCCCTATCTACTACAACACGCCGATAATCCGGTGGAATGGTATCCCTGGTGCGAAGAAGCGTTCCTCCGTGCCAAGGTTGAAGATAAGCCCATATTGCTGAGCATCGGTTATTCGGCATGCCACTGGTGCCATGTCATGGCGCACGAGTGCTTCGAGAACCCTGAAATCGCCGAACTAATAAATCAGAACTTCATCAGCATCAAGGTGGACAGGGAAGAACATCCTGACCTCGATAGCGTTTACATGGAAGCGGTGCAAGCTATGACCGGCAGAGGCGGCTGGCCGCTTACCATGTTCCTGACGCCGGATGGCAAACCTTTCTATGGCGGTACTTATTTCCCGCCCGAGGACAGGCATGGCCTGCCCGGCTTTCCCGGCGTTCTCACATCGGTGGCAGATGCCTATCGTAATCAACGTGATGATGTCAATAAAACAACAGCCAGAATTGTGGCATTGGTATCGGCAACCATGCAAGCCCGTTCCACCGATGAGATGGTGACAGCGGACACTATCAGACAGGCACAAGTAATTCTTAAGAGAAGCTTCGATGAGCGCAATGGTGGCTTCGGCACCACGCCCAAGTTTCCCCAGCCAATGGCGCTGGAGTTTCTCATGCGGTATTACCTGCGCAGCAAGATTGAAACCTCGCTGGAGATGGTGGAACTATCGCTGGGCAGAATAGCCAGGGGAGGCATCTATGACCATGTGGGCGGCGGCTTCCATCGCTATTCCACCGACCAGCACTGGCTGGTGCCCCATTTTGAGAAGATGCTCTATGACCAGGCGCTGCTCAGTCAACTATATCTCCATGCCTATATGCAAACAGGTAAACCCTTATATCGAGTTGTCGCGGAGGAGACGCTGAATTATGTGCTCCGTGAGATGACCGATAAGAAAGGCGGATTCTATAGCACCCAGGACGCCGATAGCGAAGGCATCGAGGGCAAATACTACCTATGGACGGAGCAGGAAATCACCAAGGTATTGGGCAAGGACGATGCTTCCAAGGTATTACCCTATTTCGGCGTTACCACCACTGGCAATTTCGAAGGAGGGAACATCCTGCATGTCACCAGCCCCGATATAGCGGTGTCAGGCCCGATAGCTAATGCAAAAGAAGCCTTGTTGAAGGCGCGGGAGGGGAGAATCAAGCCGGCGTTGGACGAGAAAATCTTGGCTTCATGGAACGGGTTGATGTTAGCCAGTTTGGCTGAAGCTGCCTGCGTTTTGGAACGCAAGGACTACCTGGCTGCCGCCGTGGAGAGTGGCGAATTCCTGGTCAAGCACATGGTTCATGATGGACATGTAAAGCACGTGTACAAAGACGGCAAAGCGCGGATACAGGGCTACCTCGATGACTATGCGCTGATTATAGAAGGTCTGGTGATGCTGCACCAGGCTACGTTCAAGGGAGATTGGCTGAGGCGAGCCATCAAGCTGGCGAATGTCATGGTTGACCGCTTCTGGGACAACAGCGCCGGCGTTTTCTATGATACCGAGGATGGTCACCAGCAGCTTTTTGTCCGTCCCCGCCATATATTCGACTCATCGGCACCCTGCGGTTCCTCTGCAGCCACCTTTGTTTTGCTCAAGCTGGCTGCGTTGACCGGAGAAGCCAGGTTTCAACAGGTGGCAGAGCATTCCTTGAGGTCGGTGCAGGAGCTGATGGGACGCCAGCCGTTTGCCGCTGGCAACTGGCTCTGCGCCCTGGACTTTTATTTATCAGATACCAAAGAGATTGCCGTTATCGGCAGCAGGAGTGACTCCGACACCAGAAAGCTCCTGGAGGCTCTGTATAGCATGTGGCTGCCCAACAAGGTAGTTGCCTGCTATGAACCCGCAGATTCTACCCGGATGGCAGGCTTAAGGCTTCTACAGAACCGCGAGATGCTCAACGGCAAACCCACGGCCTACGTCTGCCAGAACAACGCCTGCCAGGCCCCCACCACCACGCCGGAGGCGCTTAAGGCGCAGCTGAAGTTAAGGTAAAATCGCAAAATGGTAGCGCTTCGACAAAATTCAACGCATTAGTCATTCGATTATGAAAAGCGAGTTCTGGCATAGGGGGTGAAATTTGGAACGTAGATTTCATTTACTGATCTCCCCAAAATACTTCTCGAAGAGCTTGGAGTATGGTCTATTTGGTGTAAGTGAAAGAAACCTGAATCAGCTTGCCAACATCAGGAAAGGTGATGTAGCTTTTTATTATACTGCTCGTAAGGCCGGACCCAGAACCGAGGGCGTGATATATGGTCCGTTTGAAATTATAAGTGATATTTTCTTTAATGACCAACTCATTTGGACGCCAGACACTAAACATCGCAACAGGGACAAATATCCTTTCCGTATCAAAATCAAGTATCTACACGAACACGTATGCTTAAATCCCGTACCAGTTCAGGCTTTTTGGGATCTAAGAGAAGAGGGTAAAATCAAATCCATTGTTGACAGTTCAGCCTTAATAGACAAGGCAGTATACACCTTGCTTTACCAGGAAGGTGTTCTTCTGATGCAGACCTTGCTACAGGCGAATCAAGTCGCGGGAATAGATAAGTCGCCCTACAGGGGGCACCATTTCGAAGAAAAGACCTTTGATCTCCTGAAGGCTAAAGGCAAAGATGTTCAGGAATTGAACATGGAGGCCTATCTAGAGGCCTATCTTCTTATGAATCCGTGGAGGCTTCACGAAATTGCTGGTTTTAATGACTTCTCTAATGACAAATATCAAGTTGATGTTTTAAATCAGGTGAGTACCTTTATAGCCGGCGGAGCAATAGATATTGCCTGTCTATATAAGAAGAAAGTGCTGGATATTTGGCTGACTCTCAGTGCTGCAGTTTTTGAGCTAAAGAAAGGTGTGGTTGTTCCGTATTTCGTTGACCAACTTACTCGATATATCGAGTGGACTGCAAGGTTAATACCGGGTGCTAAGCATGAGATGATTAAGGGCATCATTATCGGTAGAGATTTTGGAAAGCAGGTGGATGCTAGAGAAGCTGTACTCAATAGAATTGCACACTTCGACAAGATATACTCATTAAGTTGTTACACATATCGTCTTGGTGACAGAGAGATTATCTTTGATAGGTTGGTGTAGTCAGGAGGTGAGTTATGCTTGATAGAGATATTGTAAAAGAGTTCCTTGACTGGGAATTTGAGGAACGAGAATGGGAAATACCCAAATACATTGAAAAAGCGACTCTGGTAGAGACCTTTTGCCGATATGTAGAAGATGATCTTTCCGAGTGGCTTAGGGATAACTTCAAGTCGTTCTTTGACCATGGTGATCCAGATTGGGGATGGATAAAGGGAAGAGTTAAATTATACTCAGACCAATGAGGATGTAATATGGAGTGGGAAAAAGTCTATCCGGAGCTCCGTGATCTGCTTGAAAAGAGCATGTCGCCCTTTGATTGCCAGAAAAAGTTTATGTTCGGCACACCTACATACTCTGTAAACGGCCATACGTTTGCCGCTAGGGATGGCAAATGAATCTGACCCGCTGGATAGTCCTGCGTTATAATTATGCTAGTTTGGAATCTTGGAGGCTTTGTGATGCCAGTTTATGAGTATGAGTGTAAGAGTTGTGGAGAGAAGTTTGAGCGGAAGCGCGGGATAGCTGAGAGCGATAGCAAGGTGAAGTGCCCCAAATGTGGGGCTAAGGAGCCGCGGAGGGTTTTCTCGGCATTTGCCAGGGGGCCTTCGTCTTTTTCCGGCGGGAGCTGTGCTCCAGGCCGCCCCACCTGAGGGGTTCCCCACTGAGGCAGGTTTGTCTCAGATTCACCCTCATTGGCTGAGCGATATTCAGGGCAGGGCTACCAATTCCCTCCGAGATTGCTTCGTTGTCCCGATTATATAGGGACTACTTGCAATGACAGGGGAAATATTAATTTTTTTACCTTCGTCCATCGTGTTTTTAGCTGCCTATTATCGTTGACTTTTTCCGCTGCGTGATTATACTAAACCTTGGCCAGAATTCTTCGTTTTAGTTAAGAGACAATTAAACTGGAGAAAGCAGGCATGAAATTGAAGAATTTGATTTATACGATTACATTGATGATTACGGCGATAGTAACTCTTGTAGCCTGTGTCCCTGCGCAGCTGCAATCAAGCGAGGTACTGAAATCAGATAAACAACGTGTGACTTCTCCAGTCGTAAATCAACCTGACCTGTCAGCGCTGGTCGAGGGCAACAATGCCTTTGCCTTTGACCTGTACCATACGCTCAAGGATGAGGATAACCTGTTTTATTCGCCATATAGTATCTCTGTGGCGCTAGCCATGACCTATGCCGGCGCCCGAGGCACTACTGCCCAGCAGATGGCGAACACGCTCCATTTCACTCTACCCCAGGATCGGCTGCATCCGGCAATGAATGGCCTAGATACGGAGCTAAGCCAGCGCGGTCAGGGAGCCAAAGGCAAGGATGAGAAGGGCTTCCGCTTAAATATCGTCAACGCCATCTGGGGGCAGAAAGGCTATAAGTTCCTCACTGAGTTTCTGGATGCCCTGGCACTGAACTACGGCGCCGGGCTGAGAACGCTCGATTTTATGACAGCGCCGGAGCCTTCACGCATCACCATCAATAACTGGGTGAGCGACCAGACGGAGGGCAAGATAAAAGACCTTATCCCGCAGGGCGCTATCGATACCCTGACCCGGCTGGTACTGACCAACGCTATCTATTTCAATGCCGCCTGGCAATACCCCTTTCAGAAGGATGCCACCAAGGATGGCAGTTTTCATCTGCTTGATGAGCACGATATCACCGTACCCATGATGAGTAAGACCGAATCGTTTAGATATACAGAAGGCAATGGTTACCAAGCGGTGGAGCTGCCCTACGACGGCCGTGAGCTTTCTATGCTCATCTTGCTGCCACAGCCTGGCCAGTTTTCAGCGTTTGCCCTGGATGCAAAGCTAGCTAGCAATATTATCCAGGCATTATCTCCGAAGCAGATTGCACTTACCATGCCCAAGTTTGAATTTACCTCCGGCTTCAGCGTTAAAGAAGCGCTGGCAGCTATGGGCATGGTGGATGCCTTCACAGGTAGCGCTGATTTCTCGGGCATGACCGGAAAGCGCGACCTGTATATCTCAGACGTGATCCATAAGGCGTTTGTCTCCGTTGACGAGGAAGGCACCGAGGCAGCTGCTGCCACCGCAGTGATAATGAGATTGACCTCTGCTCCGGCATCGCCTATAGCAGTCACTATCGACCGTCCATTTATCTTTCTCATCCGTGACAATCAGACTGGCGCTGTCCTGTTCATCGGCCGCGTCCTGAACCCGGGCACGTAAGTAGAATATGGAGATGTTGAGGTGAGACGAAATCCCACTGTGAATCTGCTGACATTTCATATGGTTAATAAAGCTGGGGAAGAAATGACTTTTGGGGGTAGGAAATGAGACACGTGCTTGGAATGGCAAAATCACATTTGAACCTTAATGGTGCAAAGAGAGAAAAACTGGAGCTCGACTACTTGCGCCTGGTGTACACCGTTAAAGACCTTCGGGCACAAGGAGAGAGTGCGCAGGGGTATCTCGTAGTGCTGGACGAGGATTTGGCATCCCGGGCGCGGCGATGGGAAAGTAGCTATAAAGCTCAAGAGTGTGTGACAGTTGTACTAGCACATTTGCCGGAGCAGGTCATGGAGAAAGTAAAGGACGAGAAGAGAAAGAATCGTGCTGGCATGGTCTCAGGGGCTACCGGCGCAAAAGCCGGAGGGCGTTCCAGCACAACTTTTAGCAAGGCGACGGCAGAAGATGTCTTGAGAACTAAAATATGCGAATTGGAGCCGAACGTAGAGGCAGTTGACGATAAGAAGAAGTTCCCGTGCGGCATTCGCTGGGATTTCTATGGCGTGGTCAAAGGCTAAAAGTAAAACCTCCCCGTATCAGAGGGGGAGCAATTTCAACAAACTGAAGTATTATCACAAAATCATCGAGATGATCCAGCGTCCAGTCCCGAAATCTCGACAATTTTATCCTTGCTCTTGAAGCCGCTGGAAATGCTTACTGAGCTTTGCGGGACTTTGAAATGGAGCGCTAACGCTTTTATCACCGCCCTGTTGGCTTTCCCTTCCTTCGGCGGCTCCTTCACCCTGACCACAAAATAATCACCTTCCCCGGTAACTTCCTCACGTTTTGCATTAGGGGCTACCCTAACTCTAATCCTCATCTATCACCTTTCCCCATAATCCCTGTTCCTGTACTCGAAGCAACTTAGTAGGCAACAATCGGTTGGTCAACAGCTCATAGCTTTGAGTAAATACTCTGACGTAGTTATCGCTAAGTCCGGAGTATACGCCGCTCCCCGGAGTTACTTCGTTCTCCCATAATATCAGAGTAGTCCGCCCTAACAACTTCTCAGCAAATTCGGCAGTTGCCTGCTGTGCCAGTTCCAGCATCTTCAGAGTGCGTTCCTTCTTCACCTTGTCACGGACTTGTCTCTGCATCCCCACTGCCACAGTTCCAGGACGAGCAGAATAGGCAAAAACGTGGATATCAGCGAAGCCCATTCCCCTGCAGAAGTTATAACTTTCCTCAAATTCCGCATCGCTTTCGCCGGGAAAACCAACCATGATATCGGTGGTGATAGCTACCGCTGGTACCAACTGGCGAATCAGAGACACCGCTCTCATATAGTCGTCTATACTGTAACGTCGCCTCATTCGCTTGAGCACAATATCACTGCCACTCTGCAGCGCCAAATGAAAATGGCGACACAGACGAGGGCTCAACCACAGGCCAAGTAGCTCTGGAGAAATCTCCTGCGGTTGCAATGAAGAAAGGTGCAACCGCACCACCTCCGTCTCAGCAAGAATCCGTTCTAGCAAATGCCTGAGGTCTATCCCCTCATAGTTATACGTGCCGATTTTAGTGCCGGTGAGTACCACTTCATGGTAACCATCAGCCACCCTCCCCTTAATCATATCAACTATCTCATCCACAGGCAGGCTATATTCCCGCCTCCGCACCTGGGGGACCACACAGTAGGCACAGGCGCTACTGCAGCCGTCCTGTATCTTGATAAAGCTGCGGATACGCTGAATGCCACCAGCGCCTGACACCGCCAAGCCAGCCGTTGGAATACACCTGTCGATTATCAACTTCACCAGGTCTGGCTTCTGTTCATTGTCCACAATTAGGTCGGCGCCAACTTGAGCCAGGGCCTGAGGCATCCTGTGCACATAACAGCCTGTGGCGACGATCAATGCTCCCTGGTTTCTTCTGCGTAGCAGCCTAACCAGATGGCGGGACTTGCGGTCAGCAATATGGGTCACCGTGCAGGTATTGACAACGCAGATATCAGCCTTCTCCCCGTTAGCCATAGTGCATCCAGCTTCTGTAAATTTACGGGCTAAAAGCTCACTCTCCGCCTGATTGAGTTTGCAACCAAGGGTATGAATGGCTACCTTGGGCTTAGTTTCCATGATGCTTCCCGCAGGCAATTATATTTGTCATACACTCGCAAGGTCAAACAATGAATCCACCAATAACTTGCAGGTGGAGCCAGGTTATGGTATAAAGCCATAATCAGAACAGCGAAGGAATAGTATTGGCGCATACTCACTGGAAACTACCACCACAGCAAGCAAACAACATCCCCGGAATCCATCCGCTAGTAGCTCAAATACTTTATAACCGTGGCATCACTGACCCATCCCAGGCAGACGCCTTTATCAGCGCTGACCAGCGGTTGGAAGCCGACCCGTTCCTCCTTCCAGATATGCATCAGGCTGTGCATAGAACCTATCATGCCCTGCTTTCAGGAGAAAAAATAGCAGTCTATGGCGATTTCGACGCCGATGGAGTCACTGCCACAGCGCTTTTGGTTCAGGGCCTATCCGCACTCGGCGGCAATGTTATCCCCTATATCCCACGCCGTTCCTCCGAAGGCTATGGACTGCATGTCTCTGCCCTGAAAAAGCTCCAGGACCAGGACGTTAGCCTGGTCATAACCGTTGATACCGGTATCAGCGCCTGTGCCGAGGTGGCAAAAGCCCGAAAGATGGGGCTGGATATAGTAATTACCGACCACCATCTGCCGCCTGCCACGTTGCCGCCTGCCCATGCAGTAGTCGACCCCAAACGGAGCGACTCCAACTATCACGATACCGAGTTGGCGGGCGTAGGCGTAGCTTTCAAATTTCTACAAGCATTACTGCAGAATAGAGGACGTGATGACCTGGCGGACGAGGTACTTGACCTGGTAACCCTGGGCACCATAACCGATATGGTCCCCCTTTTCGGAGAAAACCGCTACTGGGTAAAACGGGGATTGCAACTCATTAACAGCACCAAGCGCGTTGGGCTGCAAGAACTGATGCGCTGTGTCAACATCGAACCAGGCAATATCGATGTCCAGCGCATATCCTGGACATTGGGACCTCGCCTCAATGCCGCAGGCAGGCTGGACGATGCCACCACCAGCTACCAGCTTCTTCTCACCCAAGACATAAAAGAAGCTAATGCACTGGCTTCAGAGCTTGAAGAGAAGAATGCCAGGAGAAGGCAGCTTGCCGATAGCCTACTGAGCAGAGCCAGAGAGAAGGTATTAGCCATGGGAATCGACCTGCCGCTGCTGATGGCAGGAGAAGAAGATTACCCTCCCGGCGTCATAGGGCTCGTTGCCGGCAGGCTGGCAGATGAATTTAACCGTCCGGTAATCCTATTCAAATATGGTGCGGAGACCTGCCGCGGCAGCGGCAGAAGCATAACTCAGTTCAACCTTATGGCGGCGCTAGAAAAGTGCCGCGATATATTGATTAACTTCGGCGGCCATACTAAAGCTGCTGGCTTCAGTCTACCGTCGCATAAACTGCCAGAGTTCCAGGAAAGGATGACGGCCATGGCTCAAGACCAGTTGGCTGGCCTCGACCTCCGCCCCCATCTCGACATCGATGCCGAGGTGCCCCTATCCATATTCGCGCAGGGAACATTCGACAAGATACAGCAGCTAGCGCCCTTCGGCTGCGGCAACCCTGTGCCTACATTTGTCAGCCGTAACGTGGAAGTAGTGCAGCAAAACCAGATCGGCAGCCAGAACGAACATCTGAAGCTGAAACTAAGGCATCACGGCGTGGTCTGGAACGCCATTGGCTTCAGGTTTGGCAACCTGGCACAGGAAATAACCAACCCCCTGGACATAGCCTACAGCCTGGAACTGGACCGCTGGAACGGAGCAGAAAAACTCAGGCTCAACCTTATTGATTTTGCGCCGCCTTCTAGCTAACCTTCCTGCCACGCCAGAGCTTTACCGCCAGCCAGGGTACCGTTATCAATAAGACCACTATGCCGATTAGCTGCGCCTGCTGCAGACCAAAGAGGAACGGCTCCCCCACCCGGAACGACCTGATGGTCAGGTCGCCCAGCGCATAAAGGGGAAGATATATAAGGAAAAGCACTCCCGGTACCTTGATTCGGCGGCGCAAGCTCCAGAGTATGCCGAACACTACAAGGTTCCACACCAGATGATAAAAGGCTGTGGGGAGCAGAGGCACGCCCAGTGGTGTGCCAAAAAGGCTGTGATTAGGATGAGTGTATATTATCGCGCCAGCCCAAGCAGGTGGGTCTTCGAAACCATAGCAGCAGCCATTTATAAGACAACCAACCCGGCCTATAGCCTGCCCTAAAATTGCCCCCGGCGCCACGATATCCCCTAATTTCCAGAAGGAGAGCTTCTTAATCCAACAATAAATGATAATCGCCAGAATGGCGCCAAAAACCGCACCGTAAATAGTCAAGCCGGCAAAGTTAAGAAGCTGCTCGGGATGCTGCACGTAGTAGTCCCAGCGGTCGATAACGTGAAACAGCCTGGAAACCAATATGCCGCTGATAATCGCCCACAGAGCGATATTATAGATATCATCCTGAGGAAAGCCAACACGCTTGGCCTCCCGCAAAGAGACCAAGATAGTTGCCAATACACCCAGCGTCACCATAATTCCATACCATCTCACATCAAGGGTACCGATGGTGAAAGCAACCGGATCGATTCCTATAGTAACCATTTCTATCTCCTATCTAACTGAAAATCGCCTCAACGAATGTATTAGCATCAAAAATCGATATATCATCAAGCCGCTCGCCTGTCCCAATATAGGCAATAGGTATCTTCAACTCATCGCAAATCGCAAATACAATACCACCCTTGGCTGTGCCATCGAGTTTGGTCAGGAAAACGGCGTTTACGCCGGCTGCTTCGGTGAAATTCCGGGCTTGGGACAGCCCATTCTGGCCGGTGGTGGCATCAATTACCAAAAGCACCTCCTGACGATAGGTATCATATTTGCCAGCAACGCGCTTTATCTTCTTAAGCTCCTCCATAAGGTTAAACTTAGTGTGGAGACGGCCAGCAGTATCGACGATAACCACGTCCGCTTGCCGGTTCTGGGCTGCCTGCAGAGCATCGAATACCACCGCCCCAGGGTCACCGCCAGACTGGTGCGCTACCACATCTACCCCCACCCTATCACCCCACAGCTTAAGCTGGTCAACCGCAGCCGCCCTGAAGGTATCAGCCGCAGCCAGGATAACCTTTCCCCCGTTATCTTTGAAGCTACGGGCGAGCTTAGCAATACTCGTGGTCTTGCCCGAGCCATTAACTCCTACCACCAAAAGTATGCGTCTGTCATCGCCGTTAGCGGGCGGATTTTCCCCTGTGGCATCAACACTCAGCAGATTCACCATCTCCTCTTTCAGGGCAGAGCGTATCTGCGCACCATCGTTCAACTTCTCAGCCCTTGCCCGCTGCTTTACCCTGCCAATAAGCTTGCTGGCGGTACCCACGCCAACATCCGCAGCGATGAGCAACTCCTCCAGCTCATCCCATGTCTCATCTCCTATTGCTGACCGGTCGAGGAGACGGGCAATCCTGCCAAACCAGCTCTCACGGCTGCGCTTGACGCCCTGTTCTATCTTGCTCGTTGAACTAGCTATATCAGACAAAGCTCGTCAATATTAACATATCAATCGAATGAAGTTCCAAACTTCAAATTCCACGCTTCAAACAAAAATACCTGCAAACCCTTCTGTCAAACTCGAGCCTGCTCTTTCGGTCATCATCAGTATCGCTCCTTAAATTGGCATCGCATTTCTCATAATAATATACGTTCATTAGAAATCAGATTGACTAAGATTTGCCATTGCTCATCCTTATAGTATTCAGATATAATAAAGGCATACCAGCGTAGTTTAGTGGCAGAACAAAATCAACCCCAAGAGTGTTGGTACGGTAATGGGCAGTAAAACCAAAAGGGTTGGCGAGCGGCAATCTTCTCACCTGCGTTTATTTAAACCCAAAGAATTTGTTATATCAATAATTCTTGGATTAGCAGGTTTCTTATGCTCCTCATTCACGTTGTCATTCAACAATCCACCGTTTTCTATTTCAATCCTTTGGAGTTATCTGTTCCCTCTTCTTGCAGGGATGGCATACGGTGGAAGATATGGTTTAATTTCAGGTGTGGTAGGATTGGGGGCCTTCTTCCCGTTCATCCTTTGGCCAACAAACGGATGGGCCAATTTGGTCACGGCGATTCTCTATGTTGTATTGTTTTCATGGATGGGTTATTTTGGAAAATTGAGGCAGAAGCGGCCTTCATTGTGGAATAATCCCCTATTAATCAGCGTCCCCTATTTACTACTATATTTCTGTATCAGCTACCTGTTATATCCGGTCGCCTTTTCGTCTAATCCTCCTTTCTGGGAGCCAAAGGCTGAGACATCAATACCTGCAACAGTGCTAACCGGGATGTTAACAAAAGGTGTGGCATTGATGTATTTATATATAGTCATTGATGTAGCTATTCTGAAAGTCCCATTCATTCGACAATTGCTGGGCCTTGCAATAAAAAGGGAATCCCGCTTAAACGGGAAAATCATGATTTTATCACTTCTTGGTTCTATCCTGATTTGGTATGTATTAGACATTTTTTATCGCATCTTTATTTATAAGACATTCCCTCAGAGTTTACTCCAATTTGGCGATGCTCATGAATTTATCTCAGTAGTTATTTTTATTTTCACAGGCTCTTTAGTCGGATACATTCTATCCCTATATACGGAATCCCGTATTAAAGCCGAAGATAAGGCGCAGGAAAGTGGACAGCTTTATAAGACGCTGGCCGAGCAGGCTGCACATCTCGGCTTCTGGAGTCAAGACCTAAGAAGTGGCTATACAACTTGGTCTGATGGAGCCTGCCGCGTCCTCGGTATTCAATCCCAAAAGCCACCGGTTGACCTGAAGATTCTGGAGAGTCTTGTCCATCCAGATGATCGTGCCGACGTATTCAAAACTTATATATATGATGGAAACGCAGCGAAACCCCACGATATTACGTACCGTGTTGTTAGGCCTGATGGCGCCATTAGATTTGTTCATAGCATTGGCTTTGTATCCAATGACGTCGACGGCAAACCCACGCTCACGTTTGGCACGCTGCTTGACATCACTGAGCGCAAGCAGGTAGAAGAGTTATTACGAGAATCAGGGGAGAAATACCGCTCCTTGTTTGAGAATATGCTCAACGGGTATGCCTTCTGTAAGATACTGGTTGACGAAGAAAATAAGCCCGTAGACTTTATCTATCTTGATGTCAATGATGCTTTTGAAAAGCTAACAGGTTTGATGGATGTTGCCGGGAAAAAGGTATCCGAAGTTATTCCGGGTATAAGAGAGTCTGACCCTCTATTCCTTGAAATCTATGGTAGGGTAGCTTCTACCGGGATACCAGAGAGTTTTGAGTCCTATTTTAATGCCCTGGGAATATGGCTTTCCATATCGATATATAGTCCGCGAAGAGACCATTTTGTGGTCGTGTTTGAAAACATCACCGAGCGCAAGAAGGCGGATGAAGCACTGCGGCAGAGCGAGGAAAAGCATCGAATGCTTCTTCAGAATCTTCCCCAAAAGATATTTTTCAAAGATAAGAATTCAGTTTATATTTCCTGCAGTGAGAATTACGCTAGAGCTTTAAATATTAAAGCTGAAGAAATCGCTGGAAAGACAGATTATGATTTCTACCCCAAGGGATTGGCAGAAAAATATGTGCAAGACGATAAAAAGATTATCGAAACCGGCAGAATAGAAGAAATTGAAGAGGAGTATACACAGGACGAAAGAGAAAGCTGGGTTCACACAACTAAGGTGCCCGTCAGAGATGAAGAAGGCAATATCACTGGCCTAATAGGTATCTTCTGGGACATCACTGAGCGCAAGCAGGCGAGGGAGAAGCTAGAAGAAAGCGAAGCAAAATATAGGGCTATTATTGAAGCCGCATCTGACCAAATATTTATGGTCGATAGTGAAATGAAAATTTTGTCCATGAATATCTTCGCTGCCGGACTTTTCCACAAGAAGCCGGAAGATATGGTCAGTAAGTCACTTACTGAAATATTCCCAAGCGAAATCGCTGCCAGTACGTCAAAAAATATCCAGGAGGTATTCGAAACTGGAATGAATATTAAAAAAGAGGAGGCTCTGCTTCTCGGTGGCAAAAGTATGTGGACTAGCACCAGCCTTAGCCCAGTGAAAGATGTCAACGGTAAGGTTATAGCGGTCATCGGTATAGCCAGGGACATCACCGAGCGCAAGGAGATAGAAAAAGGTCTGGAAAAAGCCCGTAACGAGTTAATAGAATTGGTCACCCATGATGCCCTTACGGGCTTGCCTAATAGAAGGTTATTATATGACCGATTTGATATAGCACTGGCAAGCGCACAGCGAAACAAGAAAAGGCTGGCAATAATGTCCCTCGATCTGGACAAATTCAAGGCTATAAATGACGCACTTGGTCATGACGTAGGAGATAAGCTATTAGTTGCCGCTGCAGACCGGCTGACCAGCATTCTACGTAAGGTTGATACAGTTGCCCGGATGGGCGGAGATGAGTTTGCTTTGCTTTTATGGGATGTTGACCACAAGGAGGATGCGGTCAAAGTCGCAAAAAAGATAGTAGAGGAATTTCGGCGACCATTTCTTATCGATGGTCATACACTTAACAACACTATCAGTTTGGGCATAGCAATATATCCGGAAGATGGCAAAGACATTAGAGATTTATTGAAGGGCTCCGATGAATCAATGTATCGAGTGAAGGAAAGTGGCCGGGATAACTATAAATTCTCCTCTTACAGCAACCTTAACCCGCCACCTCAAGATACAAAGCCCACCAAACATAAGTCTTGCTAGTTATCAAAGAGCCTAAGAATACCTTTGCCAGTCATATGCCATTAAGAGACGCAAAGCCTAAAGTAATATCGGAGGCGCTAGGACATAGCTCAGCTGCTTTTACAATGGACGTCTACTCATAGCATGCAGGAAGATGCGATGTCGCTCCTTGATGAGATGCTGCCGTCGGGGGTAGCACGGAGCGGCAGGGGGAGCGTCAAATCTTTAACCACGCATCGTGCGTGCCAGCGTAGCTCAGTGGCATCGATTCTGCACCTGGCACGGCTTTTAACAACTGCGCAGATGGTATCCCTATATAAATAGGCGCTACTTCTTAGACATGGGTGGATAGCCATGAAATTCACCCGGTTCACCTTCGTATAAAAAGACGTCCTCAATTTTTACATTAAAAAGATTGGCGATACGAAAAGCAAGCGGCAGGGAAGGATCGTATTTACCATTTTCGATGGAAACGACCGTCTGCCTGGTCACGCGCAATTGATCGGCCAGCGCCTCCTGTGTGAGGTCATGCATGGCACGAAATACCTTTAGCCTGTTTTTCATCTGTCGCACCCTATAGCTTCCGGCTGAAATAGGCGTACAAACACATATATAGTATTAATGCAACACAGACAAAATAGCCCATGATAGAACCAGCAAAAACAACACTCTCCGGCAACTGGTTGCGGAAAAGGGCGGTGCCCAATGAGGCGACTCCCGCCAGAATAAGCATGCCATAGAAAGAGGTAGAAGTAGCTTTCCTGCCGATCTGCAAGATTCGCTCATCCCGAACTATCTCCTTGTTTCTACGTTCCAGAATAACCGCAATTACAATAGCTACAACAACCGCCACCAGCGCAATTATGGCGGTGTCAGTAGCAACCGCAATTCCCACAGCAGCACCCAGCCCACCTCCTATGATCGCCTTGTAAATACGATATCTACTTATTTTCATTCCGATGCCTCCTGTATAGTATCGTATGCTAAGTGTACAGCACACTATATATTTTGTCAAGTACATTATGGGCTATTCCCATAATGTTATCGTATCGTAAATCTATAACACGCACTTCGGTATCAATGCCCAAGGTGATTTCCGAGGCCCTGAGGCATGCCTCCGTTGCCTTTACGATGGACGTCTATCATAGCATGCAGGAAGATGCCATGGCGCTATTAGATGAGGTGCTGCCGTCGGGGGTGGCCCGGAGCGGCATGGAAATGTCAAAGGAGGAGGCGAGTCCACCTACATATGACTGATAGAAGTTGACTGCCAAAACATCTATTGATACAATACATGCACGTGTATGCTTTTATGCCTATACGCTTGAATGGAGGATACCGATGAGCAGAAGAATGACCGTAGTCTTTCACGATGATGACCTCTACACCAATCTGAAAGTAGAGGCCGTGAGGCGGCGCAAGCCTGCCAGCGATATAGTCAGTGAAGCTGTACTTGAGTGGCTGGAAAACAGGGAGGATGCTGAGCTATTGCCTGTAATCGATGCTGCCCGAGCTGAATGGGAGGAAAAAGGTGGTCGTCCCTGGGCTGAGGTAGAGAGGGAGATGACAGAGGCGCTGACCAAACGTGAAAGCAAAACGTAATTCAGCCAATGAACAAGCCAAAAGCGTACCGCATCGAAGTATCACCTGCCGCTGATCGTGACCTACAAAAACTGAAAGGCCGAATACGACTCCACGATTTCGAGCGTCTAAGCTTCTCCATTGTAGCCTTAGCCGTTGAACCACGTCCCCATGGCGTCAGAAAAATCAAAGGCGCCGAGGCAGCCTATAGAATAAGAGCCGGCAACTACAGAGTTGTCTACGAAGTGTACGATTCTCAGAAGTTGGTGCTTATAATCCAGATAACCCGCCGTACCGAGACTACTTACCGCCCATAAACTATATCTTAATCATCGACTCAGGGAGTATCACTGCTCTGCTCGCCTCCAGCCTTCAGTGACAAAATCTAGTGCCTCTTTATCCACTCAGCCACATCGTCCTTAAGGAACACGATCTTTATACCTATCTGTGGCTCGGTAGCCCTGACTTCATCAGCTTGCGCAGCGTGTACCTGCTGACTGCCAAATGATTCATAGCTTCTGTGAACGTGTAGAAGATCCGTTCGGTGCGCTTGTCCATTGCTGAAAATCGTAAACCATCCGGGGGAAATTTGGAAAGCTGAGATGAATAGCAAGGTGGGGTATACAGGGGTCTAAAACGTGGGAGATGGCGGCATAAAGAACGACAGGTCAAATGACAAACACGGATTTAGCTATGCATGTTACAGCCAGCTAGCGCTGCGTAAAACAGGTTATCTGCTCGGATATGGCAGAAGGGATTACTTTTGCGTTTAATTACGGAATTAGCTGCTAGCAGACAATTGATAATTATTCCTGCCACTTTCTTTTACTCGATACAGTGATTTATCGGAACTCTTCAGCAATTCTTCGATGTTACTGCCATTTTCCGGATATATTGCGACGCCCACACTGACAGTATTATTAAGCGTGTGACCATCAACACTGAACGGTTGTCGGAACCCCTCTAATATTTTTTGTGCAACTTTAACTGTTGTGCTTTTATGGTCAAGATCCCATAAAAGCACAACAAATTCATCTCCGCCCATGCGGGCAACTGTATCAGTCTTACGTAAAATGCTGGTCATCCGGTCTGCAGCGGCAACTAATAGCTTATCTCCTACGTCATGACCAAATGCGTCATTTATAGCCTTGAATTTGTCAAGATCGAGGGATATTGTTGCCAGTATTTTCTTGTTTCGCTGTGCACTCGCCAGTGCTATGTCAAAATGTTCATATAATAACCTTCTATTTGGCAAGCCGGTCATAATATCATGGTTGGACGATTCCATTAACTGCTTATTAACTCTCTTTATAGCCTCGTCTGCCTTCTTGCGTTCGCTTATATCACGACACACGCAGAAAATCAGTTTATGTCCTGCAAACATAGCCCCATTGCTGCTGATTTCAACATCAATAGTAGTACCGTCCTTACGACGGTGGTATGTCTCGAAATGGTCGCCCGCCTCGCTAACAGTCCGCACCATCTCGAGCAGTTGCTCACGTGTATATTGAGTATCCCAATCCCATAAGTATAGCTGGCTGACTTCATCGGGAGAATATCCGAGCATCTCGGCAAAACGCTGGTTTGCCTCATGCACCTTGCCGTCCTCATCGATGATAACTATCCCGTCTCTGGACTGTTGCATTAGCATACGCCATCGGTTCGCTTCGTCGGCAAGCATCTCCTCAGCTTGCTTACGATAGGTGATGTCCCTTGAAGTAATTTGAAAGCCGATTGGAAAACCATGATTTTTGAGCAACCTAGCTTCAAGCTCTACCCAGATCAACCTGCCATCCTTGCATTTGAACTGAAGCTCCAAATATTGCGAGGGTTTTCCAGATAACCTAGCCCGCATCCTTTTGGCTAAGCGTTTTAAGCTATCTGGGGGAAACAAGCCAATTTTTAACCCGTTCTTTCCAATAACTTCCTCTTTGGAATAACCTGATACTTCCAGAAATCTCTTGTTAACATAGGTAAAATTGCCCAGGATATCCACGGTATTTATGCCAATAGGAAGATCATCGAAATAATTCAGGAGACCTTCACGGATAGGAAGTTCCGCAATCTGTTGAAGTGGTGCTTCTTGCTTTTTTACGAACAGTCCTCTAGGTTTCAACGTCATCTACCACTAAATATCTTACACCCAGAAATAAGATAACACACATTCTTAGACCAGTAAAATGGTTGCACCAAGAATAGGTTCAATTGCGCTTACATCATAATTCTACAATACTTTATTTATTCTTTCAATGCCTAGTATGAATACCTATGCCGGTGTGCTGTCAGCGATATCCAGTGATGAGTCCTGATAGCCCCGTAAAATGATTCACTATAGCGGAATTATTTACTTAGGCCTGTCCCAAAGAAGTGTATCACCTCTTGAGTTGGAGATGCTACCGATACAGCTTCCAGAGCAGGAGGCCGATATCTAAGTGCACTATTAGGTCATACCGTATTGTATTCTGCCTGCTTCAGATAATGGTCTTAATGTTATACCTGTTATTAACGTCAGCATATTGAGCGGCGGTCTGCTGATCCGCTGTCTATCCTGACAGCCACATATCCTGACGCTCGGTTGACGCTCGGACAGCAGGTCGCAACACACACACCGACAGACCGCGTCCAGTATTCAAATAATGCCATAGGTGAGGATGTTTCCTGCTACCCCCACCGGGTCTCAAACATGGCAATAAAACAATAATGGGCTGAAACACAAACCCGGAGCATAGATGCATACCTGCAGGGTCTACATAGTTTCCCATTACTTGGGACTCCATGTGGGAGCAAAGCCCAGGGTCATTTCCGAGGCTCCGGGACATGCCAGCGTAGCCTTTACCATGGACACCTATTCGCATATAATATCGGGGATGCAGGAAGATGCAATTTCGCTCCTTGATGAGGTGCTGCCGCCGGGGGTAGACTGGAGCGGCAGGGGAGCGTCAAAACTTTAACCCCGCATCGTGCATGCCAGCGTAGCTCAGTGGTAGAGCAGCGGTTCGCGATACTCTCATCAACAGCCCAAATTATGTAACAATACAAAACACTACTAAACCTTAATGGCAGAGAATCGTTAAAGACAGTGGCATGCACTAAAGAATGCTAACTAAGATAACTCGCTCCTTAGGCTATTATATTTGCAGGACTAACTCAAAAAGTGGTACAAATATTTGATGCATTTCACCAGAATCATGGAAAAGCTATAGGAAGAAGGCTGCCGTAAAGAAGGCACCACAGCCATCCCATATGGACAACGCTACAAACCACCTTAACGATTGCCCGCGATGTGGTATCAAGACAAATAAGGCATCTGGTCGCTGCCCGAGTTGTGGCTTACTTTTTGGGAACAAGCATCGAGCGGAACAACAGCAGCAGAAACCTCACAAGCCACAACCAACCAGACCATCAACTACACCAACACCGCAAAGTGTCACCGGCCATCGGCCGCCTAAAGCCAAACCTGACCCGGTAACAAAATTCTTCGGACTTTCCAATGTCGAGGAAAATCAGCCAGTTACGCAGACCCCTAGTATCACGCCTCAACCTGCAGCTGAAGTACCTGCTACCGAGGAAGAACAACCTGTTTCACAAGCCCGCAGTAGTGCATCTCCAACAACAGACGAAGTGCCTGCTCCTGAGGAAGAGCAACCAGCTATGCAAGACATCATCGCCACGCCTCAACCTGCAGCCGAAGCACCTGCTATCGAGGAAGAACAACCTGTTTCACAAGCCATTAGCATCATACCCCCAGCAATACCGGCAGTGCCTTCCCCAAAGGAAATACAGGTAGTTATGCAAGCCCTTAGTATCATACCCGCAGCAGCACTGGCAGCCCTAGCTCCCAGGGAAATACAGCTGGTTACAGAAGTCATTAGTGTCACGCCTCTAAAAACAGAGATGCACGTTCCCGAGGAAAAACAGACCAACACAGAACCTCCTTTTGTCACCCCTCCACCAACACGCAAAGTACCTGCTCCCGAGTCATGGGAGCCAAGAAAATACCAATCGATATTTACCACCGGTGGCTGGTGCTTACCCCCGGTAAATATCCTGAATAAGCCCACGGAAATAGAGCTAAACCAGAGTGATGTTGAGAAGCGTGCACAGCTCATCGAAGAAGCTATAAACAGCTACGGCGTTGAGGCTAAAGTAGTCCAGATCAATGTCGGCCCTACCGTAACCCAGTTCGGAGTCGAGCCTGGATGGGACCGCAAATACAAAAAAATCCGAGAGCGCGATGAATTTGGCAATGATATAACCCGCCTGGAGGAGGTGTCAAAAACTAGAGTTAAAGTTGACCGTATTAGCGCCCTGGCTAACGACCTAGCTCTGGCACTGGCTGCGCCAAGCATCAGAATCGAAGCTCCAGTGCCAGGAAAATCAGTGGTAGGCATCGAGGTACCAAATACTACCTTTAGTTTGGTCAATCTGCGGGGCGTAATTGAGAGCTCCGCCTTTCAAAAAGCGCATGCCAAATCAAAACTGGCTCTGGCTTTGGGCAAGGGAGCTGGAGGAGAAACAGTAGCTGGCTATCTGGATAGAATGCCCCATCTGCTTATTGCTGGAGCCACCGGCAGTGGTAAGACCGCCTGTCTCAACTCGATCATCTGCTGCCTTCTTATCCACAATACCCCCGATGATGTCCAGTGCATTATGATTGATCCAAAACGCGTGGAGCTGGTTAATTTTAATAGCCTGCCTCATCTGGCAGCTCCTGTGGTTGTAGATTCTGATAAAGCAATCCTGGCGTTACGTTGGCTTAACCAGGAGATGGACAACCGCTATAACAAGTTCGCCCGGGCCGGCGCACGTAACATCGATAGCTACAACACAAATCGACATTACGGAGACACAATGCCCTATATAGTGGTGGTTATCGACGAGCTAGCTGACCTGATGATGGCAGCTTTCGACGAGGTGGAGCATACTCTTTGCCGTTTAGCTCAACTAGCCCGGGCTACCGGTATCCATATGGTCGTAGCGACCCAGCGTCCGTCTGTCGACGTGGTCACCGGTCTCATCAAAGCTAACTTCCCAACACGTATAAGTTTTGCGCTCACTTCACAGGTGGACTCAAGAACCATCCTTGATGCTGCTGGAGCTGAAAAGCTGCTGGGCAGAGGCGATATGCTTTATATGCCCACAGATGCCAGCAAACCAAAACGTCTTCAGGGGACTTTTATCTCCGATGCTGAAATAGAGAGGATAGTATCGTTCTGGGGTAATCAAAAAAGACCCGAGATGAAACCACTCAGATTCGAGGAGATGAGTGAACTTGCTTCAACCGAAAAAAACGGCGAAGACGCAATGCTGGAAGCTGCCAGACAGTTAGCCCAAGAACATAAAAACATCTCAAGTTCCTTTTTGCAGCGCCGTCTACGTATCGGCTACCCTAGAGCCGCCCGCATCATGGAGAAGCTAGCAGAAGAAGGCTATAGTAGAGGAACTGCAGAATCAAATGGTCAATGACACTCTGACGGGCAAGCCTAGAGAGCATAAGTCACGACCCACGGTACATCTTCGCTAGTGACCTTGATGCGTAGGGCAAAGCCTAAAGTCATTTCAGAAGCCCTAGGACATTCTAGCGTAGCTTTTACAATGGATGTCTACTCGCATATAATATCGGGGCTGCAGGAAGATGCCATGGCGTTGCTTGATGAGGTGCTGCCGTCGGGGGTAGCTCGGAGCGGCAGGGGAGCGTCAAAACTTTAACCCCGCATCGTGCGGGCCAGCGTAGCTCAGTGGTAGAGCAGCGGTTTCGTAACGAGGAGCCAGACATACAATCCTATCCTGTTAGATATTGTTTGATATAGCCCTGTATTGGTCTTATATACGGGTTACCATATATCGCCACAGTTCGTACCACCGCCGGGGAGCGGCGTGGAAAGCGTCCAAATAGGGTAAGTTCAATCTCTTGCACGACTAACTTAGGAAGTGGTATAAATACTTGGGGACAGCTTAGTGCGCATGGGATAATAATGCAAATTAGAGAGATGCGATATTCAGTGAACGTTATAGTTACAAAGGCAGTCGATTACATTAAAGAGCTTTACCGTAACAGTAAAGTGGCGATCTGTAAGACAAGAGTATGGTATATAACTGCTGTTACCTACCTGCGACCTAATATTGCTGGACTTCTCTGCTATTCACTTGGCTGGATATCTGGAATAATTCTGCTAATTATAAAGAGAGAAGATAGCTTCGTTCGCTTCCACGCTCGTCAATCAATTGTAACCTTTGGAATACTCACCGTGCCGATTATAGTTCTGAGCTTAGTTAAAATCGCCAATGATACTCTCTATTGGTTCCTAGTCGTCTTGTACTGGATTGTGATTGCCTTAACCTTATTCCTATGGTTTTTCCTGATGTTCAAAGCTTATAAAGGACAGACTTATAAACTGCAACTGGCTGATAATATAGCTATTAAGCTCTTTACTGCCAAAGACAGAAATGTTATTACTAATGGAAAGGTTGAGTTCTCTGTCAAGATGGAAGGACGCTCAGCTACTGTAGTAGGGCTAACAAAACGGGAAACAGGAATTCTACAAGATTTCGATAGTTCACGAGTGACGTTTAGTGAAACCGTTAACTCCATAATAATCCTATGTGAGAGCAGGGATCCCTATACTGCATCTCACCAAAAGCGAGTAGCTCGGCTCTCTTGTGCTATTGCCACTGAGGTGGGTCTTTCAGAAGACCAGATTGAGGGAATACGTATTATAGGGCTCATCCACGACATTGGGAAAGTAGCTGTGCCATCCGAAATTTTGAGCAAACCTGGTAAGTTAGGCAATCATGAACTCGGTATTATTCAGACTCATCCACAAGTCGCTCATGATATACTGAAAGGGGTAAATTTCCCTTGGCCAGTTGCCCAGGCGATACTCCAACACCATGAAAAGCTGAATGGTTCTGGCTATCCTAACGGTCTTTCTGGAGAAGACATTTCCCTAGAGGCTAGAATCTTGGCTGTTGCCGATGTGGTTGAGGCCATGTCTTCTCACCGTCCTTACCGCCCAGCGCTAGGCATAGATAAGGCACTGGAGGAGATTTCACAAAACAGAGGTAGACTCTACGACGCCGATGTAGTGGATGCCTGTTTGATAGTTTTCAAGAATAAGGGCTTTAAGTTCGAATAAAGAGTCCTAGCTTATATATTTGACGCAAGCCTAGAATATGGCCAACAAGGACTCTTAATCGTCGAGTCAGGTAGCATCGCCATCTCCGGCCTTCAGTGATGCGATCTAGCGGAAGCTCGGATTACTGAGGGCTCTGCCTTTTTATCCAGTCGGCCACGTCTTCTTTCAGGAACACGATCTTTCTACCTATCCTGTGGCTTGGTAGCCCTGACTTCATCAGCTTGCGCAACGTGTACCTGCTAACCGCCAGATGATTCATAGCCTCTTTGAACGTGTAGAAGATACGCCCAGTGCGTTTATCCATTGCTGAAAATCGTAAACCATCCAGGGGAAATTGGAAAGCTAAGATGAAGGGGAAGATGGGAGATATGGGGGTGGGTCTAAAACATTGGAGATAACGGCATAAACAATGATAGGTTAAATAACAAACCCGGATCCTTCCCTGCATGTTATAGCTAGCACGGGGGGCATGCCAATCAGTTTATTGGCATGCCTAAGTGCTTGTGGGAGTGACTTAAGAGATGGTATGAGTATTGGGAAGCAGGTCAGGTGCTGAAGCGGATTATCAATTCTATCTACCAGCACAATCAGAACGACAATCGTCACCTAATCCACGATTTTTGTACCAGTCCCATAGCTGTGTTCCTGTGGTTGTATTTAAATCACAAGATACACCTTTGCTTTTTGGTTCATTCGCGTTCATAAAGGACGGTAGTAACGCTTTGTCTCTAAAAGATTGATAATGTATTTCTGATGCCGTATTCGTATTAGTATAAGGGTTTATGCTAAAGGCTTTCATATATTCATTCCCTAAGAAATTTTTATAACTAATCCATACTAATTTACGGGATCTGATGCTGTAACTATAGCCATCTTTGGCAGCAGCGTCGTCAAATTCATCACTTAGCGCCAGGTCTTTACCGTAGTTATTATCACACCAGGCAGTTTCGATTATACCTTGAAGAGAATTACTTCGTTGAACCGTATCGAAATAACCGTTAAATTCCAACTCCAGCCCTTCATTAAACATTCCTCCACTATTTCTACAGACGCAGTATATTTCTATTATATACGCGAAACCAGAGGTATATTCTCTTATCGGGCCGCCAGTATTCATGATGGATACCTTCTCGGTGCCTTGGCGGGTAGCGAAATCAAATTCGTTTGTGTTTGTCACTACGATAATAGGTGAATTTACGATTTCAGATAGTAAGTTTGCTTTTTCGGATTGACGAACAGCTATTATTGATATACAGATGGCAGCTATCGACAGGATGGCAGTAATTACTGAGAAAATTAGGCTGAAGTAGTTTTGCCTCTTTCTTTTTAGCATCTATTCTCAGGGCCAATATTATACTGTATAGATGTAATAAACTATATTGACGTTATGCAAAGTCAACGCCTGTCAAAGCCATCTTGAGCCTTCCGTCAATACTTATACCACTTTTTCAACTAGTCCCACAAGCACAATGACCTCAAGAACAGGTCAATCTGGAATAGGCCTTTGCCCACCAGATGCAATAATCTGGGCATTGAGATGTATAGTGGACGGCGGTCTCCCAACCCGCTGTCCATCCTGACGACCAAATACACGGACGCTCGGCTGACGCTCAAACAGCAGGCCGCAACACACACAGACTGCATCCAGTATTCCAATAATGCCACGGATGCGGATGATTCCTGCGACCCCCACCGGGTCTCAAACATGGCGACAATAGCAATAAAATAATAATGGGCTGCATCACACACCAGGATTATAAATTCATACCTGCAGGGTCTGACGGGTCTGCATAGTTTCCCATTACTTGGGACTCCATGTGGGAGCCAAGCCCAAGGTGATTTCTGAGGCTCTGGGACATGCCAGCGTAGCCTTTACCATGGATACATATTCACATATAATATCTGGCATGCAGGAAGATGCCATGGCGTTACTTGATGAAGTGCTGCCGTCGGGGGTAGCCCGGAGCGTCAGGGGAGCGTCAAAACTTTAACCCTGCATCGTGAGCGCCAGCGTAGCTCAGTGGTAGAGCAGCGGTTTCGTAACGATGAGCCAGACATACCGTCCCATCCCGTGGAATATCATTAAATACCGTCCTGTATTGGCCCAATATACGTGTGACCACAGATCGCCACAGTTAGTACCACGGCGCGGAAGCGGCACGGGAGCGGCAAAGGGGAGATGAGAACCCGCTGAGATGAGGTTGGCCTAATAATGTGTGCTCTCAGTATAAGCTGGTGCCCTTGCATCGTCATGTCATCATTTCAAATACAATCCTCGCTATTAAATAGTTAATTCAATAGAAGTCACCCCCAACCAAACGACACGTAGGAAAACTTACCTGTAAATAGGACATTCCGATTTACTTATCTTAAAAGGCGCTTGACTTCTATAAGAAGTAGTGATAATATAAGAAGTAATACTTATTAAGGAGTTACTTATGCGTACTATTAAAATATCTGAAGAAGTCTGGCAAGCTATCGCAGGTCGTGGTAAATTTGGAGAGACTGAGGATGACGTTCTTAGACGTGTATTTGAATTGCCTCCGAATTCGACGTATGAGGGAATTCAAACGCTCACTGGAGACGGAGGAAGTTCTTATCGAACCTCAACAGGACGTGGTAGGTCAATCGCCAAACAAAGAATGACCTCTCAGATTCATAACAATCAGCTTCATATCGAATTCCAAGACGGTGCTTCCTCCTCTTGGACATTACCTGATCGCAATGATAAGGCTGGAATTAGGGCAATACTCGACAAGGTGCTCATATTCGCCAGAAATAATGGAGCCTCTCTTGGCCAAAGAAACGCTGCTAGAAAAGCACTGACTGATGAAGGCTACCACTTAACTAAATAAGTAATGAGTCGCGGCATAACAAAGTATTACAGCGCTATCGCAACCTTAGTATGACAGAGCTTAAGTGTTTAGGAGTTAAATTCGGTTAGTGTTCTTTAATCTATTCTACCAGGTCGTCCTTTAGAAAGACCCGCTTCTTGCCTATCTTGTGAGATGGCAAGCCCGATTCCATGAGCTTATATATAGTCTGATGTCTGACATCCAAGAACTCCTGGGTCTCGGTAAATGTAAACCACATGCTCTCGCTGAAGTCACTTCTAGACACAGTCACATCATCCCGTGTAGTACTAGCCTGACCCGCCCCCCTAAAATCAGTCCAGCTTCCATGTCAGCCTGTAGATTAAGGGGACAGGTCGCCACAGTTAGTACCACCGCCGGGAAGCGGCAGGGAAAGCGTCAAAGGAGGGATGTAGTGCCTCCCCATCTTCCATCTGGCCTGTGTCCAATATATAAGCCCGATTTAATATATGTACGGGATAACACGCCAAGTGTTTTTCCTGTAGTCCTGGTATTGGTTACCAAAGTGCTGTTCCAATTCCTTCTCCTCAAACTTGATGCGCTGCATCAAGCCGATGGTAGGAAGCACTATACATAGTATCAGGGAAATCCAGTTGGCTAGGGCAATTCCTAAACCCAAGGTCATGATGAGTATTCCCAGGTATGACGGATGCCGGATATAGCGGTAGGGGCCGGTCTGGATTAATTCGTGGTCATTTTTAATCTGTATTGTTGCTGTAAAGAACTTCCCCAGGGTAGAAATAGCATATTGCCGGAATACAATACCAAAAATCATGATAGCTACGCCCACCCATGTTAGCCAGCCACCCAGAATAATCAGGCGGCCGAAGTCAAATATTACGGGGATCCACGCCATATTGTAAGAGATTGCACTAAGCCTCCAGACAAGTCGCCTCGTTCCCTTATCAAGGGTATTGTCCGTTCCCCGTGTAGTGCGGGCGGCAAGCCTAATCTCCGATATTATGTAGTAACACTCAATGGCAATAATAACTACTATGGCCGCAATAATACTTGCACTCATATATATCGCATTCTCCTTTTACTTAGAAGTAAGCAGAAAACTATCTTTACCGACTATGCGCCTCCGGCTGTGCCTAACAATATCATTTTGCGTTTCTTGCATCAAACTGCTGTTCTGAATGAGATTTAGTGCCTTTTTATCCAGTCCGCTACATCTTCTTTCAGAAACACGATTTTCCTACCTATCCTGTGGCTCGGTAGCCCTGACCTCATCAGCTTGCGCAGCGTGTATCTGCTAACCGCCAGATGTTCCATGGCCTCTTTGAACGTGTAAAAGATACGCTCAGTGCGTTTATCCATGCTGAAAATCGTAAACCATCCAGGGAAAATTGGAAATCTCAGATGAAGGGGAAGATGGGGATACAGGGGGGTCTAAAACAGGGCATCAATTATATAGAAGAATGATTGGGCGAAACACGGAAAAGGATTTGTTGCTGTTTTATTGATATTTTTAATAACGTGCAAGCCTTACTCTGCGTACATCGGGCATTCTATAAACAACGGAGGCAATAGTATTGCGTGATGTCTTACCGTGCAATCTAATATGAACCATAATCCATGTCAAGGGATTCGTCTAATGTGCTTTTTTAGAACAGCTTTGACAAAATCGGGAATGTTCGTCATAACAGAATCAGACTGTCTCTTCAACTCCTCATAATCGGCAACCTCTTCTTCATGCCATACAATATCGAGTCTCCTTATTTCACGCATAGCTATATGTTTATATGAGTCTGGTTGTGCCCAATAACAGTCTCCGCATATATCGGGTTTCTTATTTTTGGACCAATTAACACAATGTTCACAAGACCATGATTTTGCTCGATTACAAGAGCCGCATAATAGCATATAACCATTATAATCTCGCTCTAAAGATTTATCGTCACCTGTAACCTCATATGGAACTCTATGATCAACTTGCAAATAACGATCTTCATAATCATCCAAGCATATGGAACATTTGCATCCTAACAACTTAATAAGACCGGTCTTGAAATCTTTTGGGAATATCTTCCTACCACCCAGACGACCAAAACGTGCTTCAGAGATATTGGCAAAACGATAAGCACCTATAGATCGGCCTGAACTATCTGTAACGCGGAATGTTTCTAAAGGAATGCCTTCTTCACGTACATCACGTGCTGCACGTGGGGGGTGTTGATAGCCATATAGTGTTTTGAGCTCCTCAGTGGTGATATATCCATTTTTCAATATATGGTCGATTACTGTCCGTGGACGTTTGTTTGTAACGGCTTTCAATTTCCTGATAAAGTCTTCGGGTAAATCTTGATTATTCATAACTAATAGACAAATAGTGGTGTTTGGCCAACAGATGAGAGTCTTGAGTCATGCGCATTAAGACGGGATATTAGGGCAGGCGAGATATAAAGAGACTCATACGTATCATGATTCCTCCCCAAGAGTGTGGCTTGAGATGAACGTCCAGCATGAACTTCGATATGATTTAACCGCAGGGATTCAGGAAGTTTCATGCCATAGGTCTTGTCACCTGTTCTACCATCGTAACTAACAATATACGGGATATTGTTATCCGATAGAGATTGTAGAGCGGAAACAAATCTGTCAAAAGCTATACTATTGGAATACCTTGAATCTCTTTGTCCGCATACTCCCTGATAGGGCGGATCCATATAGACAATGTCGCTAACGGTTGCTTGGTTCAATATCTCAAGGTAATCTATCGCTGTGAAAATAGCCCTGCCCTTTAATAAGCGAGAGGCGGAATGAATATGATAGGTCATTGTAGTTGGATTCATTCCTTTACGTCTATTGTCAGGACTTTGATTAAACTGACCACATGCATTATACCGTATTGAGGCTTTTACACAACGTGCCATTAAATAGAGTAAATCTGCTTCTTGCTGATTAGCGTTAAAGCGATCACGCACGAGATCATAGTAGGTACGTTCATTCCCTATCTGCTCCTGCCACATTGATTTATATGCGGATGATATTGATATAGGATTGTCAGTTATCATTTTCCACAAATTGATAAGTGGCTTATTAATATCGTTAAGATGCACTCGTTTTACTTTATCTGAAAATAACGCAGCAATGGATACTGCAGCTGATCCTGCGAATGGTTCATATAACGTGCTTACATCTTTTGGGAAGTAGTCTAATATTATTGGGGCAAGCATACGTTTGCTTCCTTGGTAGGGTATCGGATGGGGGACGTTTGTTTTATTCAGCATATTTGTTCTCCTCGTATTATACAATAATAACTGTTATATTTTTAAGGACATTTAATGTGCAGGTAAATTAATATTCGCCCGCAGTCTACTACACCTTGTAGCCAGAAGTTCAGTGATCGCTCCCTACTCCCTAAGAATAACAGTAGTCAACAACAGTGCCAGGGGATTCTAAGGAGTGGTATAATCCATCTGGGCAATTACGACGGTGTCCAATTGGTCAAGTGCTGGGTTAAAGATCGAAGTGGAGGAGTAAGGGAGCATCAAATGCTGAATGCTGATGGATCAAAGACTGGAGGGCCATTATCTGATGCTATCATAATAGCAGTCGCTCGTCTCGTCGATGACGCCCAATCGGTCACGCGTGAGCCTAGCCACTCAGACATCGAATTTCAAATAAATCGTACGCAACTCCAGAATGGCGACCCGAAGGCATCGGGCCAAGTTGTAGGCAAAGCAAAACGCGTCCGTGGTACCTTAATGTGGGCAATGCAGAATGCGCCTGAGGCAGGTGAGCTTTTAGTGGCCAATCTGATCTCGTTAATTAAAGGGTGTGGTGGGTTTCGACCTGAATCACCAAACTACATTGGTCCTGACTGCATAGCAAATGCTGCAGATGCGTTTAGAACAGAAGGCTATGAGCTTACAACAGATGGCGAACTTATGCCTCTGGTTCTCCGCAATCTATCCGGTATGGAATTAACTAAAGCGCTCGAGTCATACATCCGTCGTGCCCAAAGGGGGATTAGGGATGCCGCACTGGTTACTGGTACAGGTAAAGACCTCCTTGAAGCCGTTGCAGCGCATATCCTCCAAGATCGCTACGGAACCTACTCTGCCGGAGACAACTTTCCTACGTTGCTTGGTCAAGCCTTTATTGCAGTCGGTCTAGCCACTTCGCAGGATAAACCTACACCTTGCGAACCACCGCAGAAAAGTGTAGAGCGCAACATGTTTGAGCTTGGCTTGGCGATAAACCGATTGCGCAACAAGGAAGGAACAGGACACGGTCGCCCCTGGCTGCCTTCGGTATCAGAATCAGAAGCTAAGATAGCTGTTGAGCTAATGGGCACGATAGCCGAACGGCTATTACTTGCTCACAAAGGCGAGAAATGAAGGACTTTATAGAAATCATTACGAACTCGCCGTAGGATGAAACTGGATTAACTGAGCTTTTTAGCCCTGTAAAAATCTCCAACTGACCGTCGTTTATCCTGTCTCGATGTATCGGCATCACACCTATTACTAACTCGTCAGCATAGTGAGCGGCGGTCTCCTTGTCCGCTGTCCATCCTGACGACCAAATACACGGACGCTGGCTTGACGCTCAGACACCCAGCCGTGACACACACACCGGGGAAGGGCACATTCAGTATTTAAATAGCACCACGGATGAGGATGGCTCCCGCTACCCCCACCGGGTGTAAAACATGGCCACAATAGCAATAAAACAATAATGGGCTGAAACACAAACATGGAGCCGTTGCACCCTACTCCATGTTTGTGTCGCTGTCAGCGTCTATAAGGATATTCTAGTCAGCAAACTCATAATGATTGCGATAGAAGCTTGCTGCTACTCCTGTATCATTCATCATCTGAAGGCATGCTGGCAATCTCTACAACTAGTATCTGACTCGCCATTCTTGCAATACTTACCATGGAGCATCGTTTCTTCACGTCGTCATGCCATGCACACTCCATGCCTATGCAATCCTTTTCCGTATCTTTCTCATCATTAGGATCGTAATGTGCTAACCAACCTTTTGCTAAGGGGCATTTCACGTTCTCAATCATTTCTGTTCCTCCTAAATTAAGTTTTATGTTAGTAAATTAACTGTAGAACTCCATGGACACCGTAGACGGCGTAGACACCGTAGACAGACAGACGCCACAGATACCACCTGTGATATGAGGATTGTCCACCTCCCAACAGGCAGCCGTTAACAATACAGGTGATTCTACTGTCCATTCCGTCTACACTGTCTTCACTGTTTGTGCTGCAAATGTCTAACCTTACTCCAATCGATGCTTAATTCATTGGCTACGGAGTAATTCCCGCTTTTGTCCTTTTCAAGAAGCTCTTTACTGAGCATGCTGGAGAGGTGACTCCTTATCGTGCTATCATTGCCATCCAAAGCCTCAGCTATACTCTTTGGCTTCATTGGGCCTTTTTCTCGAAGCAAATTCAGTATTGCCTGCCTCTCATTGCTGATGAAGTGGCGTTCCGCATCTCCTACTATAGTCCATGACCCATTCTTGTTGTGTTTAACGGCTAGTTCTTTCTGTTCTGCAATGTCACGCCCGGTGATGTATAGCTTAGCCTCACGCTTTCTCTTATTATGCAGAACCAAGATACAATCAGGTACTCCGGTGATGCCATGGGATCCGCTGACTGTCTCCATCGGATCGTCGGAACTCTGTTTTCGAGTATGGTGCACTCCCAGCATGGCTATACCCCTGCGCCGTGCTAGATTCTGCAGAGGTGTTATCGAATTGTAGTCTTCGTGATACATCGGCTGTTTACCTTCTCGTGATACCACCCGTTGAATCACGTCAATGACAATTAACCTAACGGCTGGATGTTCATCCAAAAAGGCCTCTATCTTCTCTACGCATCCATTTTTCATCGAAGGCCATTGGGTCGCAAGATGTAGTGTAGCGGGATTCCCGTATATCACCCCTTTCCATCTCAGGCCCACGGTCTTTGAATTTTCTGGGGGTACCGCGTAACCTTTTATCCCAAGCTGTGAGAGTCTATCGTGCAACCTCCTTCGATTGTCCTCTAGAGCTAGAACTAGGGCTTCCCCTTTCTCACATTCTGGCCCCTCCTCCTCAAGTCCTGAATCGGCCAATAAGTTTCGTCCCAAAGCAACAGAATAAGCTATCTGGAGAGCCATCCAACTCTTCCCAACCTTAGGATTACCAGCTAGTAGGGTAAAACCCACAGGGAGTAACCCTTCGATTATCCATTTCATCTCCGGCAACTCCATTGAGGCCAATTCTGCAGCGGTGACTATATCGATCGATGCTTCGTGTTCAATAGCATTCGCAGTATATTTCCACGCACTTTCGACCTTGGCGATAGCTTCCTTCTGTGGGAATGGTGGCGTGCATCTGGCCGCTGCGCCCGACACGAGATACTCTACTTCTGCTCGGACAAGCTTCATTCCTTTAAGTCTACAGGCATAGCGGAACAGCATTTCATCCCGCTTGCCCTCAGGGACGCCCTCTAGTACATACTCCAAGGTCTGCCCCGGTTGCTTTGCTGGGCTCGGCTCATTCAGTGACTTCAGTAGCTCCTGAGGGAACTGGGCGATTTCTATCTTGCCAGGAGCTTTGCCATCTGCGAAGCGATAGACCTTGCCAGTTTCTGGATGTATGCTTGGCGGTGCGACGACTAGTCCGCCTTCTGCACGTATATCAATCTTATCTAATATACCTGCTCGTGTTTTTACACCGCACTCTGGGTATTTGTAGTAGTAGTGCCATCCGCCGCCACCTGTCTCGACAGTGACGGTATCGGGCAGGGTAATCCCAGCCAGCCTAAGGCTTTCCATACCCTCTTGCCCATCAACATCAACCACAACCAGCTTGGATATGGCCCCGGTTACGAGGCCGATATTAGCGGGGCAACCTGCCTGCCACCAGACTCTATGTTGCTCAATGGTGCTGACTCGGCTCTGGTACATTCTCCATTTATTCCTTGGCTTCTTACCATCCAGCGGTATAAGGCACCACTCAAGCCTCCTGTACTCCGCTGCAAGGTCTAAACAGTTACTGCTATCCCATATTCTTTTTTCCATTTATTAATCTCCTTTCTCTATAACTAATATTTATTTATCCTTTGCTATGCTTCTTAGTTAAGCCCGTCCACGTTGTTGTTGTCTACATCGGTCAATTCAAACCTCCTATTAAACTCATGTCCTCGATACTTATCGACCTTTAGAGACATTAAAAGCATTGACAGCTCCTGCGCAGGATGTTATGCTTGTGTCTATAGAGGTATAGATTGTAAGATGATATATCTTCTGTCTCATATAGTTATTATATAACGAAGATATGTCGTATATCAAGTATCCAATACGAGCGAACAGGAGAGTTCTTATGAAAAAAGTCATATACAGCGACGAAATAAAATATTTTGCACTTGGTAAGAGAAGAGATGGCCTTGGTTGGGGAGAGATCAGGCGTGCAGTGAAGGAGAGGTTTAGAGTTGATCCACTCCCGACTATTAGGGCCATGCAGAGGTGGGAACAGGTTTTAGACTATACCGAATTAAGTGAGTCTGTCGCTAAGAATCTGGATATAAAAGCTCAAGTGTCCATGAGCACGGGATTGATCAAGACGGCTGAAACTCAACTTCATAACTTATGGGGAACCAGGCTGCTCGGTGAACAGATCGAGTATGAAGGGTGGAGGTATTTCCTATCGTTATTGGAGAACATATGGGGTAGTGAAAAGCTGCGCAAGTATGTAGGGAGATATCTATCAGAACGAGATGGACAACCTGATTTATCACCTTCATTGCTTGAGTAGACTGATCCATTAAAGTTGTGCCTGTCTACGCCGTTGTTGCGTCCACGCCGTCTACTCTGTCTACTCTGTCTACACTGTCTACGCTGTCCACGCTGTCTACACTGTCTAGCCCCCAACCAACTGATTCCATCCGTATTTACAGCCTACCCTGCCTTAGTAAATAATGAACTGTGATAAATAAATAGGTAGGTAATAGTGAGGTTACACCATGAAGGGTAATATACGCAGACGAACCAGCGGTGGAGGGTGGCAGCTATGCGTCTGGGTGGGCAAAAAGCCGGACGGCAGGCCTATCAGGCACTGGGAAACCGTCAGTGGAAGCAAGGCTACCGCGCAAAAGCGCCTTAATGAATTGCTTGCCGCCTTGGACAAGGGGGCCTATGTTCCCCCTTCTAACCAAACCCTGGCGGAGCACCTTCATAGCTGGCTCGAGGGCTATGCCAAGACCAGCTGTAGCCCGAGGACGGTTGACGGCTACCAGAGCATCATCAATAATCATCTCATACCGGCTCTGGGGCACATCCAGCTAAAAGACCTGCAACCCAGAACGATTCAGGCATTCTACGGCAAGGCTCGTGAAACGTTATCCGCACGAACGGTTAGCCACTTCCACAGGATATTGTCCCAAAGCCTGAAGTACGCCGTCCGTCAGGGCTATCTTGGACGTAACCCCTGCGATCTTGTGGATGCGCCACGGCTGGTCAAGAAGACCATGCGAACACTGACACCCGATGAGGTCGAGATTCTCCTGACTAAAGCCCAAGACAGCAACTGCTACCCTGTGATATACACAGCTATCAGCTCCGGCATGCGTCAGGCGGAGCTGCTGGGCTTGCGATGGCGTGACATTGACCTTGAAATGCTCTCTATATCGGTTTCTCAGGTGTTCTATAAGCGTCGTGGGGTGTGCACATTCAAGGAACCCAAGACCATGAACAGCAGGCGGCGTGTAGCAATGACGCCTAAGCTGGCTCAGTTTCTGAGGGAATACCGGGCGGAAAGGGAATCGCTCCACTGGCAGATGGGACGGCCACTAACCTTGGATGATTTGGTCTTCGCCAACATTGATGGTCAGCCGCTTGACCCCAGCACTCTCACCCATACCTTCTCCAGGCTAGCCAGTGAGGTAGGTCTGAAGCGTGTGAGATTCCACGATTTACGGCACACCTTCGCCAGTCTGATGTTGCTGCGTGGAGCCAAGCCCAAGGTGATTTCCGAGGCTCTGGGTCACGCCAGTGTTGCCTTTACCATGGACACCTATTCACATATAATATCGGGGATGCAGGAAGATGCCATGGCACTGCTTGATGAGGTGCTACCGTCGGGGGTAGCCCGGAGCGGCAGGGGAGCGTCAAAACCTTAAACCCGCATCGTAAATGCCAGCGTAGCTCAGTGGTAGAGCAGCGGTTTCGTAAACCGCCGGTCGGTGGTTCGACTCCACTCGCTGGCTCCATAACTTCAAAAACGCCCCTGGGGCATATTTCTGCTCTGCTCAATGACCGTTTGAAGCTATTCGCTGGCTAAGCATAGTCGAAGCCAGTGTAATAATACAACGCAAGCTGTGATGCTTCAACAGGCCCCGAGTCTACCTTGAAATTAGTTTATATCCAAATTTGGAGTGGCTTCACAGATATGTTGTATAATGTTCTCCCTGATAGAGGAGTCTACTTTTGTATAAAGCACCCAGGGGCACCTCAGATATCTTATCTGAAGAGCAGGCTTATTGGCGGTATATTGAAGCCAAAGCGGTCGATTTGAGCCGGCTTTACGGATACCAGCGTCTGGACACGCCTGTTTTTGAAGATGCCGGGCTGTTTGCCCGCAGCATAGGCGACAACACCGATATTGTGACCAAGGAGATGTACACTTTCGAAGATAGGAGCGGCAATTTATTAGCTCTGAGGCCAGAGGGTACGGCGCCAGTATGCCGGGCATATCTGGAGCATGGCATGAGCAACCTGCCGCAGCCGGTGAAGCTATACTACCTGGCTGCCATATTCCGCTATGAGCGACCCCAGGCAGGGCGCTATCGGCAGCACTACCAGTTTGGCTTCGAAGCAATCGGAGAGTCTGACCCGGCACTGGATGCCGAGGTTATCGATACGGCATGGCAGTTCTTCGGGTCACTAGGCATTAAACAGCTCTCTCTTTATATAAATAGCATCGGTTGCAAAGGATGCCGGCCGGCGTATCTGGATGCCTTGAAACAACACTATTCCACGCGGACATCCAAGCTATGCGAGGACTGCAAGACCAGACTGGGGAAAAACCCTCTACGCTTGCTTGATTGTAAACAAGTATCCTGTCAGGATGCTGCTGTATCAGCGCCAAAAGGTGCCGATTATCTATGCGCTGAATGTGGTGCTCATTTTGCGGCGGTGCAAAAATATCTGCATGCACTGAATCTTCCTTTTCAAATAAATAATAGGTTAGTACGCGGGTTGGATTACTACACCAAGACGGTTTTCGAAATCCAGCCGCCGGGAGAAGGTGCCCAGAGTGCGCTGGGCGGTGGTGGGCGCTACGATGACCTCATCGAGGAGCTAGGCGGTAATCCAACGCCAGCCATCGGGTTTGCCAGTGGTATGGAGCGGGTGGTGCTTAATTTAAAACGGCAGGAAGTTTCAGTACCCGGTTTACCCAAGCCCGATGTGTTTATTGCTTATCTGGGAGACGAGGCCAAGCTGGAAGCGGTTAAGCTTGCTTCGGATTTACGCCAGAATGGGATTGCAGTAGCGCTAGCTACTGGTGTCAGGAGCCTGAAATCACAGCTTAGACAAGCTGATAGCCTAGACAATAAGCAGGTGGTGATTATCGGAGAGGAGGAGATAAAGAGGGGGACTGTAACTTTGCGCAATATGGTGACCAAGGAGCAGCAGGTTGTTTCACAAGCAATGCTGGGGGAAACGCTGAAGCAGTCACATGTTAGAGAGAAAAATGGATGAAATAATCATATCCAAGGCGATAACCGAGAGCTATTTTAAGGACCTCCTCGAAACTATGGAGGTAGATGTGGCTATAGTTGGTGCTGGGCCTTCTGGTATGGCTGCAGCCTATTATCTAGCCGGGAACGGGGTCAGAACCTCCGTATTCGAGAAGAGGTTGAGCGTTGGTGGTGGCATGTGGGGTGGCGGCATGATGTTCAATAAAATCGTGGTCCAGGCCGAGGGCAAGACAATCCTGGACGAGCTGGATATTGCTTCTATAGAGTACCAGGAGGGATATCATGTTGCTGGTAGTGTTGAGGCAACCTCGACCCTTTGCTCTAAAGCGGTGAAGGCAGGAGCTAAGATATTCAATCTCATCGGTGTTGAAGACGTCATGATTCGCGAGCATGATCGAATAACCGGCCTGGTACTGAACTGGACTGCCGTATCTATGGCTAACCTACATGTCGACCCGCTGGTAATTAGAGCAAAGATAGTGATAGACGCTACAGGCCATGCCGCCGAGGTCTGTAACATAGTAGCCCGGAAAACTGGAGCCAAGCTGGAGGTACTGGGGGAAAAATCTATGTGGGCTGAAGTAGGTGAAAGGATGATACTGGATAATACCAGACAGGTTTGCCCTGGCCTGCTAGTGGCAGGTATGGCAGCTAACGCTGTATTCAATGCTCCCAGGATGGGGGCTGTATTTGGTGGCATGTTACTTTCGGGCAAGAAGGTTGCTGATCTGGCTATGAGCTTGTTGAAGAAGGCTTAAGGAGATGAGATATGGCGAAGACGATTGCTGAAATAAACGAGAAAATTAAAAAGGGTCAGGCGGTAGTGGTTAATGCCGAAGAAATTATTGAGCTAGCCAAGAAAAAAGGCATTACCCAGGCTGCCAGGGAAGTCGATGTGGTGACTACCGGCACCTTTGGCCCAATGTGTTCTTCAGGCGCCTATTTCAATGTAGGGCATACCAAACCGAGGATAAAGCTCGGTGGCGGCAAGGTATATCTCAATGACGTGCCTGTCTATACAGGGATAGCAGCCATGGATGTTTTCCTGGGAGCTACTGCGCTACCTGATGACGACCCCAAGAACAGGATGTATCCCGGTGAGTTTAGATATGGTGGAGGCCATGTTATCGAAGAGATGGTGGCAGGCAAGGATATCAGGCTGATTGCCTCGGCCTATGGGACGGACTGCTACCCCAGGAAGAAGCTGGAAACTCTGATCAACATCAATGATGTCAATGAGGCGGTCCTGTTCAACATGCGGAATGCCTACCAGAATTATAATGTGGCTGTGAATCTGTCCGACCACACCATCTATACTTATATGGGCGTGCTCAAGGCCGGGTTAGGCAACGCCAATTATTCCACTTCAGGACAGCTTTCACCGCTGCTGAATGATCCGCATTATAAGACCATCGGCGTCGGCACCAGGATATTCCTCGGCGGCGGCATTGGCTATGTTGCCTGGCAGGGAACACAGTATAATCCTAACGTTTTGCGAGGCGATAACGGTGTGCCCAAGCGGGGAGCAGGGACTCTTGCCGTTATCGGCAATTTGAAGCAGATGAAGCCGCAGTGGCTGGTGGGCACCAGCTTCCTGGGTTACGGCTGCACCCTGACCGTGGGCATCGGCGTGCCTATACCTGTTCTGTCGGAGGAGATACTGCGTTATACAGCAGTCACCGATAGCGATATCTTTGCCCCGATTGTCGATTACTCAGAAGCTTATCCCGAAAGAAAGCCAGACATCTTGGGCGAAGTCAGCTACGCAGACCTCAAGAGCGGAGAAATAAAAGTCCAGGGTAAGGAAGTCCCTACCTCGTCATTGTCCGGTTATTTCAAGGCATTGGAGATTGCCAACATCTTGAAGGATTGGATAAAGAAAGGCGACTTCTTGCTCACCGACCCGGTGGCTCCTTTACCAGGGGTGGAATCCGGCATCACCTTCAAACCGCTGAATGAGCGCCCGATATTATGACGAAGGAGGAAGGAGATGGCTGTATCTAGAAAAATAGTTTTGCATTTCCCCAAAAAGTTGATTGATAGACCCATCGTCAGCCGATTGGTTAAGGATTTTGGCCTTGACTTCAATATACTAAAAGCATCGGTGACTCCGGGGGAAGAGGGGCTTCTGGTCATGGAGTTGACCGGCGACCAGCGGAATTACGACAAAGGTGTTAAATATCTGACTGAGGAGGGAGTAAGGATTCAATCGTTGAGCCAGGATGTGGTGCGCAATGAGGCACGGTGTACCCATTGCGGCGCCTGTATCACTATCTGTCCCAGCGGCGCCTTTTCTCTGGAGCAGGGAACTCGAAAGGTATTATTCGACAACTCCAAGTGCATTGTCTGTGAACTATGCGTGAAGGCTTGCCCACCCCGGGCTATGGATTCGTCTTTTTAGGTGCTTCATCTTCCGGCCAAGTTGTGCCTGGGCTAAAAGTTAATGTTAAAGTATATTTCCCTCTCCATCGATGGGAGAGGCAAGGGTGAGGGTGAAAAGACTCTATGACCCCTCACCTTAATCCTCTCCCACAGTGGACGAGGAGATACAGAAATTGTGGGCGTGATTGTTAGATGTATCAGCCAAGGACATATCGCCACTGGATCAAGGATACCGATTTAGTCTCCTTCGAGGTAGTGGTTAAAGAAACCGACCTCCAAATTCGGGCGCAACGTGACCTCAAGGCTGAGACCCTGGATCTAATCATAAAGCATCGCACTCCGCTCGAAGAATATATTCAAAGCCATCCGCTGTTCATTTCCAGCCTGGAACCAGTTCCTGTGGAGAGGGACGCTCCTGATATCGTTAAAAACATGGCGCAGGCTACAAGGATAGCCGGCGTTGGCCCCATGGCAGCTGTGGCTGGGGCCATTGCTGAGGCGGTGGGCAAGGATTTGCTGACCTATACACCGGAAGTGATTGTGGAAAACGGCGGCGATATCTTTATTAAGACTTCTCGGACTCGGCTGATCGGCATTTATGCCGGCAGTTCATCTCTCACAGGCAAGCTTGCCCTGAAAATAGCTCCAGAAACAATACCTTTGGGGATATGTACTTCTTCGGGAACTGTGGGGCCTTCGCTTAGCCTTGGCGCTGCAGATGCAGCGATAGTGCTTTCCCGCTCTACAGCACTGGCTGATGCTGCAGCTACTGCCATCGGCAATGTGGTCAAAGGCGGTGGAGATATAGCACTGGCTATAGAGCGTGCTCAAACGATAAAGGGTGTAATCGGCGTGGTGATAATTAAATGCGAAGAGATAGGGCTATGGGGCGATATAGAGATATTAAACGTGGACTAACCGCTGCCGCAGCAGAAAACATCCATGAGAATAGACTGTTCAGCTTGTGCACCTTTGTCGTCTACCACCTTAACTGTAACCTTGTATTTACCTTGAACGCCGGGAGCAGTCCAGCCGACAGCGTTGCCTTCACCTTGGACTTTCCCCCCCTCAGCCGACCAGAGATAGTTTAGCTTATCCCCATCAGGGTCTTCAGCGATACACTGGATAGTTGTTGTAGTCCAAATTCTAATTCTGGTTATCTCAGAAGTAAATTTGGTAATTACCGGGGGGTGGTTGGGTTTAGGTTCAGGTGGTGGTTCAACTGGCTTAGGCAACTCTACCCTGATCGCAGTAGAACGTGTAGACTCACCGTTTTTCTCATCTTTGACTGTTACTTTAATAGTATAATCCCCCGAAATTTGGGGGGCGACCCAAGTGATACTGTTTCCTGCTCCCTTGATGGTGCCACTATCTGCTGACCACAGATAGCTTAGTGTGTCTTTGTCGGGGTCGGTAGCTTTACATATAATTCTATATTCGGTTGCAGGATTGTCTATCTTCTCCGTGGTTATAGATTGAATGACAGGCGGCTGGTTCTTAGCACAAGCGCTGGCAGTGAAAAGCACTGCCAAGATGAGTAAGGGAATAGCTAATCTGCTCCAGCGGCTCCATTGTATATCACTAAATTTGTTTGTCACAGCTAGGTACTTCCTATTTTTTTATTCTCTGATTTAGCATGGTTGCCCATCCCGGCGAGGAGAAGAAGCCACCCGGACGCACCAGTATTATAGTAAGCGATAGCAGGAAAAGTCCAATATCAATATAAAGCGACTGAAGTGGTGTGAGTGTGCCAAACATCTTCTCCCAGATGCCAAAGCACTCGCAGGAGGGAAACTGCTGCATGCCGATGCTGATGAGCCAGGAGTTGTTGGCCATGAAGACCATGGACAGCAGCAGAGTGAAGATTGCCATGAATCTTGGCCAAATGCCTAATAGTAAAAATATACCTAGTGCTAGCTCAATGGCAGGGACGAAATGGGGTAGGAAGATATCCTCGACGAAAGTATACACATGAATATAGAGAAAACCAGGAATAACCTGGCTGAGAAACATCATGGTCTGACCCGGCATTTCACCGATGCCGAATATCTTGCCGCTGCCAGCAAAAGCCAGGATGAGACCCACGATGATACTGGCTACCAGGCTTATCTTAGACCTGGTTTTATGCTTTGGACTGTCGTTATTCGACATATGTTCTCCTTGTATCAACCATAACTTGTACTGGGGCGGCCCCGCCGATTGCCACCGGGCTGTCCAAAAACTTAGTGATTCCGGGTAACTTGACCTGCCCAGAATTATAAACTACACTACGCCTTGCAGGCAAGAATTGCTGTAATCATCTTTATGTCTAGGACTTATTACTTGTATAAGGCTTAAATTGCTTTGAAATCTGTGTAACCTCCATGTCCTATGAATACCGGAGTATGCAAGATAAGGCTCCACCTTCCTGGAAATCAGTCGCTGAAGAGCAAGCGGCGGGACTTGAAATCTATCATATCCCGACTCAAAAGCCAGTTTAACGTTTCGGTGGCTGAAGTAGATGACTACGATTTGTGGCAGATGGCGACTATAGGGATAGCCTACGTGAGCAATCATGACCAGCATATCGATGAGGTCATTTCCAAGGTGATGAACTTCATCATACACAATTATCCTGAGGTGGAAATTGTGGAACACGAACAGGAGATATTACACGGCCCTTAGTCCAAGAGCATGGAATGGATGTCGATGCTTTTTTGCGTCACCTCACCACGTTGGATGACTATAAGCAACAGATAGTCCATATCCAGTATCTCCCACCGAGTGATGCCAGCTTTGGTAAGCTAGAGAAGCCCCTCCACCCAGTGCTTCAATCATGCCTCGAATCTATTTGTATATCCGCATTATTCACGCATCAGACCCGGGCTATAAATGCCGCTCGCAATGGCAAAAGCGTGATGGTGGCTACCGCCAGCGCCAGCGGCAAGACTATGTGCTATAATCTGCCGGTACTTGAGGCTATACTAGACGATCGCGGCAGCAGAGCGCTGTATCTTTTTCCCACCAAAGCCTTAGCTCAGGACCAATTACGTAACTTGAGACACCTGGCCTGTAATGACATCTTGAATCTTAATGAATCCGCCACCTATGATGGAGACACGCCGCAGGAGGAGCGCTCCGATATTAAACGTAGCGCCAGGGTTATATTCACTAATCCTGATATGTTGCATCTGGGCATCTTGCCCAACCACAAGTCGTGGTCGAGGTTGTTCCGCAACCTGAAATACGTAGTGGTGGATGAGGCACATATCTACCGTGGCGTTTTTGGCTCTCATGTGGCACAGGTATTGCGGCGACTACGCCGCATTTGCGAGTACCACGGTTCTCATCCGCAGTTCATTTGCTGCTCAGCGACCATAGCCAACCCCGGCGAACATGCCGAGAAGCTGGTGGGGCTGCCCTTCGAGGTGGTCACCGAGGACGGTGCTCCTCACGGCGGCAAGGCATTTGTATTTTGGAATCCGCCGATTATTGACGAAACTAAAGCCGGCCGGCGCAGCTCTAACAGCGAGGCCACGCTCATTTTCTCCGAGCTGGTAAGAAATAATATCCGCAGCCTGATCTTTGCCCGGACGCGGAAACTGACCGAGCTTATTTACATGTATTCCCGTGACCAGTTGGGCTATCCACTGGGGGACAAAATTAAACCGTACCGGGCGGGCTATCTGCCCGCAGACCGCAGAAAGGTAGAGCATGAGCTGTTCGATGGTACGTTGTTGGGTGTGGTAGCAACCACAGCGCTGGAACTGGGCATCGATATCGGAGACCTCGACTCCACGGTGCTGGTGGGCTATCCAGGCAGTATCTCCAGTACCTGGCAGCAGGCAGGACGGAGCGGGAGGAACAGCAACAGGTCGTTGAGCTTTCTTGTCGGCCTAAACAACCCGCTGGACCAGTATTTTATGAATAACCCCGATATCTTCTTCGGCACGAGCTTTGAAAGTGCCTTGATAAACCTGGAGAACTTCAATATTTTGAAGCCGCACCTGCTTTGTGCCGCCTGGGAGTTACCTTTGATTGATGCCGATGGTGGATTCTTTGGCGATGCTTTTTCTGAGGCAGTCGCCGAGTTGGAAAGCGAGGGAAAGCTCAGGAGAGTAGGCAACAGATGGTATCTCTCACCCAGCATTGCTCATCCCGCTAACAGCATCAATATACGCTCCAGTTCGGAGACGCATTACTCGGTCATCGATGCTTCCTCCGGCTACGAGCTCTTGGAGACAGTGGAGAGCAGCACCGCCTTTTTCCAGCTACACCCCGGGGCCATTTACTTGCACCAGGGGGAGTCTTATCTGGTGAAAGAGCTTGATATCGAGCGGCATATTGCCGTGGTCACGCCGTCCCATGAACCCTACTATACACAGGTCAAGGATTTGACCGATATCAGCATCCTGAAGACCGAACGCGAGAAGCGTATATCGGGGATCAGCGTATTTCTAGGCAAGGTGGATGTGACTACCACGGTAGTTGGTTTCAAGCGCAAGACGCAGTTCACCGAGGAAGTCATCGGTGAGGAGGCGCTGGATTTGCCCACTCAGCGTTTTATCACCCAAGCCCTGTGGTTCGATTTGCCGGAAAAGGCTGTGGCACAGATAGCAGAAACAGGGCTTGATTTTGCCGGTGGCCTGCATGCTGCGGAGCATGCCGCTATTGCCCTGTTGCCGCTGTTTGCCCTGTGCGACCGTAACGACATCGGCGGTGTCTCTACTTCATTCCACCCTGATACCGGCAAGGCGCAGATATTCATCTATGATGCCTACCCCGGCGGCGTGGGCATTGTCGAAAAAGGCTTTGAGGTGGTGAATGAGCTGTGGGCGGCTACATCGAGAGCGATAGAGGCGTGCCCCTGCCAGGACGGCTGCCCGAGCTGTGTCCAGTCCCCCAAGTGCGGCAACAACAACGAACCCCTGGACAAAAAGGCGGGTGTGATACTGCTTCGTGGCTTGCTTGGCATATAGCAGAGGTATCAAAAAATTATGGTGAAGTAAATGAGGATACTTTTCCCTCTACGATGGCTATTTTTGTTTATTTTTAGATGGCCTGGTGGCTAATAGCACACGGACTTCTGCAGGTGTGAGCTCGCGGGTGGCACCTTCATTGAGAGTGCCTAGAGTGAGGCCGCCCATCCTGATACGCTTGAGCGCCAGGACACGGTAACCCAGGCTTTCCAGCATGCGGCGCACCTGCCGTTTCCTGCCTTCGTGCATGGTGATGCTGTAATTAAATGGCGGCTGAGGCACCTCCCTGACCAGCACAGGATAAATCCTGCCATCCTCAAGCTCAAACCCTACTTGCAATTTTCTTTTCTCATCCGGCTTGAGCCTGCCGTTTATCTGTATCAGATATTCCTTCTCGTGCTCAAACCTGGGGTGGGTGAGCCTATAGGTGAGGTCGCCATCATTGGTCAAAACCAAAAGGCCGGTGCTGTCCTTGTCCAGCCGCCCCACAGGATATAACCTGAGACAGCTATATTTATCAGGCAGAATATCGAGAACCGTCCGGCGTCCAATCTCATCGCTGGTGGTGGTAATAATGCCCGCCGGCTTATTGAGCATTATATAAACTGCTCGCTTTGGTTTGAGGTCAACCACCGTGCCATAGACCGAGACGTAGTCAGTTTCCCGGTTCACCGGATGACGGAAATTCTCCACCAGCTCGCCGTTTACCTCCACCCTACCATGCTTTATGGCATCGGCTATCCAGCGCCTAGAGCCAACCCCAGCTTCCGTCAGGGTTTTGAGCAAAGGGACTATGTTTCTGTTCATAATTTGCAGAGGTAGAGTAACCCAACAATGTAACGCCCGTCAACAACTAGACAAAACGTCGCCGCTGTGATAGAAATGGAGACGTAATAATCAGGTAGAGGAGGAAACTTATGGAAAAGACATGGATGTCGCTGACCGCTGGGATACTGGATATAATTTGTGGTTCTATCGCAATACTAATACTCCTTGTCTTAATGATCGTCGGTGGCATTTCAGGAATCGTGATGCCAATGATGCCACGGTTCCCTGAGCTTATGCCAGCACTTCTCTGGTGGCTATCAATTCCAGCAGCGATTATAGCTATATTGGCAATTACAGGCGGTATCTGCTCCCTGCAAAGGAAGAACTGGGGGCTAGCGCTGGCCGGCTCCATAGCTGCATTCTTCCCCCTATGGCTCCTGGGCATAGCGGCTATCGTACTCACCGTGCTCTCCAAGGAAGAGTTTAAATAGTCCAACGCAAGCCGGCTCAGGCAATTACCAGTGGATTTGTCGCCTTTACTGCCAACAACACCCGAGCTTGAGTACGGTGCCACAAGCTGGCCGCTCTTTAATATCCGCCTAGACCGCCCTGCTCTAGGTAACCCTCGAAATTCCAATTGACATTGAGAGCTAATAAAGATTAGGCCATCAGTTGATATCGGATAACCCAGAATTTAGGCTAATTGAGCAAGACTCCAGAGCATTATCCGGGAACTCCCTGGTGAAACCCCTGTTGGCTATGTTGAGGATGGTTCTCACGCTCTTATCATCACCAACATCATCTTGAATCTTTTTGTTGCCTTCAGTGCATGCGGCTCATCGGCAGGCATTATCACCATCTCGCCTGCCTTCACACTCAGCACTTTGCCGGAGATAGTAACCTCGGCTTCACCATCGATGATATACACTAGGGCATCATAGGGCGCAGTATGTTCGCTCAATCCCTGACCTGTATCAAAGGCAAACAGGGTTACTGTCCCCACCTTCTTATCGATAATCGTACGGCTGACCACCGAACCTTCCTGATATTCCATCAGGTCAGCCAGCTTCACTGCCAGCGCTACAAGTTTTTCTCTGTCCACATATTTCTTATCCCGTTCCATCCTTCTCACCTACTCTTATTCTCTAGACCACAATTTTACTTCAATCATCATGACGATTCTTTCCTATCGACTTTGACCGGTTTTGATTTACCATCTCAGACGTAGTTACTGTGCCATGTGCAGTTATAGTATCCGATAGCTGAGGTGTCGGAGTAGTCACCTGAGTAGTCTCGTTTATCTGGGTGGAAGTAATTTTTGTTGTAGTTGCCGCTGAAGTAATGCTAACTGGTGTGGTGGCAGTAGCTGGCTTCGGTGGTTGCGAGGGCGCGGGTGAAGGTGATGCGGTTCTAGTTCGCGGAGCAACGGCAGGTTTCAGGATGGGCGTAGTCGTGGACGCAGTGAAGACAGTTGCTGTCGGCGCAGATACAGGTGCCGGTGTAGGCATAACCGCTGTTGACGGTAGAGTCGTGGATGCAGCATGGGGTACGCGCTTTTCTATGGTTATAGCTGATGAAGTTAATGAGGTTGGCGTAGCTGGAGTGACTATAGCCGCAGCAGGCTCTACCTGGGGTGTTTCTACGGTTGATACGACTGCTGGCGCAGGGATGGCTAGAGTGGTAGCTGCAGGAGCGGTAGTAGATTCTAACGCTGGAATGGCTGCAGCTATGGTTACTGGAGCATCCTGTGCTGGTAGCATAGTTGTGGTGGAAACGGGAGCAGTTTCAGGCGATGGCTGATATTTATTTTCCTCCATTGATGAGGCCAAAGGTGCCGGTGTGGCTACAGCTACCGTCTCTGCTGCAGGTGCGTCTGGCGGCTGAGACATAGATACGGTCGGGGTGGCAAGTATGGTTGTGGGAATGTCATCAGGAGCCGCATTATCCGTAGCTACAGATAGTTGGGAAATAGGTGCGGGTAGGGATGAGGTTGAAGCAATAGTGTCAGCAGAAGTCTCGCTGTCCGTTGCTATAAGTCCAAAATCAGAAGATGAAGATGCAGTCTCAGGGAGAGTTGCGGGAGGGATTACTGTTGCGGTAGCAGTAGCGGTGGCAATGGCTGTAGCTGTCACTGTAACGGTCGCAGGCACATTAGTTGTTATGGTTGCGGTTGCCGTGGCAGATGCAGTTACATTGTCAGTCCCGGTAGCGGTCGCATTTGCCGACACGCTGATTGATATAGGGGTAGGTGGGAGAGAAGGGTGCGAGTATGGCGGATAGGGATGATATGGTGGATATGGCACAGGAGAAGGTGGACAAGGACAAGGATAAGGAGAAGGAGAAGGTGCAGGTGTAGGGCAAAGGCTGATAGCAAGGGCCTGGTACTGGCAGAATAATGGCGACGGGCATGACTGCGCAGCCAGGGTTTCAGCGCAAGAGCACTCGGTTGACGACTGCTCAAGTTGATTTTGAAGCTGTGTGGCCTGGTTCCTGATATCTCTGATATTAGCTTCGGACGTAAATAGCTGTTGCTGTGTCCACTTCAGCGACTTATCCAATGCCTGTACTTCAGATTGAAGTAGCCTGAGGTCATTCTCGCTGGCTGATGGTGTACAAGCTGCAGCAGTAAAAGTGAGCAGCAATAGTACCGAGACCAGCCCTGTGATTTTCTTTAACATTTGAGCACCTCCATCATAAAGAATATACCCTGCATTGTGATATGGTTGTAGTGCACGTTGGAAAGAACCTGATCCCGCCATTGATAGTACTGCGCAGATATCGGCAATCGGCGTTCCCTTCAACCCCTCCAGCACAATCAGAGCTTTTATCTTTGGATCCCATCTCCTTCTCCTCATGGCTGCATTCTCTTTTTGTCAGCCACACCCTCCCTCAATATAATAATAACACAAGCCCCGTCTTAATAGGCAACCAGTACACTGATTTTATCAGGATGGGCCAGTCTAGACTTCGGAGAAGCAGCGGAAAACCAGGGCGCCGTTGATACCGCCGAAGCCAAAGGAGTTGGACATGGCCAGGGTTACCTTTGCCTGCCGGGCTTGATTAGGCACGTAGTCCAGGTCGCACTCCGGGTCAGGAATTTCCTGGTTGATGGTCGGCGGGATAATGCCTTTAACCATAGTAAGGAGGCTGAAAATCGCCTCCACTGCGCCGGCAGCACCCCAGAGATGTCCTATAGCTGATTTGTTGGAGCTTATGGCCAATTTTTTAGCATGCTTGCCGAATATTTTCTTTATCGCCTTGGTCTCAGAGACATCGTTGAGGATGGTAGAGGTGCCATGCGCATTTATATAATCGATGTCGGTAGGCTTTACGCCGGCATCGTTGAGAGCAATTTGCATACATTTGGCTGGCCCTTCACCTCCAGGCGATGGCGAGGTATAGTGGAAAGCATCGCAATTGTTGCCATACCCTATAATTTCTCCATATATTTTGGCCCCTCTCTTCAGAGCCACATCCAGCGCCTCCAGGACAAGGATCCCGCTTCCCTCACCCGCAGCGAAGCCGTCTCTATCACCATCGAAAGGACGGCTGGCTTTTTCAGGCTCACTATTCCTTTTCGAAGTTAATGCGCCCAGAATATCCAGCGAGGCGATCATAGAGGCGACAATTGGCGCTTCAGCTCCGCCCGTTATCACTACATCAGCTTCTCCATTTTGAATTGTTTTATAACTTAAGCCTATTGCGTTGGTTCCAGAAGAGCAGGCTTCCATGACCATGTGATGGGGCCCTGTGGCGCCAAACTGAATGGCGATAACTCCTGCGGCTAGGTTGCCGGCAGCGTTGACTATCAGAAAGGGCGGGACTCTAGTCAGTTTGCCTTTGACTACGAAGTTGTGAGCAGATTCGAAATAGCCACAGGCACCTACGCCCGTCCCCATTATGACGCCGACTCTATCCCGGTTGCCTGCATTTACCTGTAGCCTGGAGTCCTCCACTGCCATCCTTGCCGCCGCCAGTCCGTACTGGATAAAGTGATCGAACCGCCTTATAAACCTGGCATCCATGAAGTCCTGCGCATGGAAATCCTTCACCTCGCCGGCTACCTGGCATCTGAGCGGTGAAGCGTCAAAATGTGTGATTGGCCCGATGCCTGACTCGCCCTGGCAAAGAGCTGTCCAGCTTTTCGCCACCCCTACCCCCAAGGGGGTAATCATCCCCATCCCGGTTACTACCACCCGCCGCTTCATCGCGCTAGGTACTGTCCTTCCTTGATGGCTTCGAATGTTTTCATGTGCGCTGCTCTGTGAGCCAGATGAATGGCATTTTTCATGGCTTTTGCCCGGCTGCGGCCATGCGCCACCACCACATTACCATTTATGCCCAGCAGGCTGGCTCCTCCATATTCTTCGTAGTTCATCCGTCTTGCCATAGAGTCCAACTGCGCATAGCTGACCAAAGCCGACCCTTGAAGATTGTGTCCGATTCCCGTGGCCTGGTCTTCTTCTACAAAATTGTGCAAGGTGTCTCCCAACCCTTCTAATGTCTTGAGCACGATGTTCCCGGTAAAGCCGTCGGTAACGATTACATCAGCCTTCCCCCTCAATATCTCCTGCCCCTCAATGTTGCCGATAAAATTCAAAGAAGTGTTCTTCAAAAGCTGATAGCTCTCCCTGGCAAGAAGGTTACCCTTCACTTCCTCCATGCCGTTGTTCAGCAAGCCAACCCGTGGCACCTCGATGCCCAGGATTCCCCTGGCGAAAAATGCCCCGAGCTGGGCAAATTGAACCAGAAAGCCGGGACGGCAATCAGCGTTAGCCCCGGCATCAACGAGTAGAACAGGAGCAGCAGAGTTAGTATGAATAATCCCACATAGTGCCGGGCGTTCTATCCCTTTGACTCTGTGCAAGTTAAATAAGGCAGCGCACAGCACAGCGCCTGTATTGCCAGCAGAGACAAAGGCTGAGGCCACACCATCCCGCACCAGATTAATTCCGACCACGATAGATGAATCGGGTTTGCTGCGGACAGCCTCGGCTGGAGACTCATCGCAGCTTATAGATTGACTTGCCTCAATAATTTCAAAGGTTGAGGTCGTGGCATAGTGCCTGGCTATCTTACCCAATACAGCTTTTCTGCCCACCAGAGCCACATCCACCTTATATTCCTCGGTAGCCTCTATCGCGCCCTTAACCATTTCGTGGGGAGCGTAGTCCCCACCGGCACAATCTACAGCAATTACTATTTTTTCTCCCATTACTTTGCCTTAAATATAGCTTTTCTTTTCTCTGAAAGGGCTTTACGCCCCTCATCGAAGTCTTCCGTGGTCGCCAGAAAATCATTCAACTCTCTCTCTAATTCCAGGCCATCATCCAGAGAAAGATTCATCCCTCGAAGCATAGCCTGTTTGGCTGCCCTCACCGCCAGCGGTGCCGGACGGCATAGCATCTCAGCCATCTGTCTGGCAGCAACCAGAAGTTCAGATAGAGGCACGACTTTGTTAACCAATCCTATCCGGTAGGCTTCTTGAGCGTTAATCGGTCTCCCTGTAAGTAAAAGTTCAGCGGCTTTAGCCAGCGGTATAACTCTGGGCAAGCGCTGTGTTCCACCCCAGCCAGGGATGATTCCCAGGGTAACCTCCGGCATCCCAAGGATGGCCTTCTCCGAAGCAATCCTCAAATCGCAAGCCAGTGCCAGCTCCAAACCGCCTCCCAAGGCGATGCCATTGATAGCAGCAATCATCGGCTTCCATACTTCCAACCCCCGCATAATGTTAGGTGGACTTCCACAAAGCTGCCCCCTCGTTTTCTTCAATTCAGGGAGCAGCGTTTCTACATCGGCACCGATAGAGAATGCCCTGTCCCCGGCGCCGGTAATAATGCCGACTAATAGCTCATCATCGTCCTTGAAATCAATTAGAGCTTTGCTTAGTTCCTGGATGCTTACTATATCTATGGAATTCAAAGCCTCGGGGCGGTTCAAGGTGAAAATAGCGATCTTGCCTTCTTTCTGATAGTCAACGGCCATAGCAAAACCTTTCTCTAGGCATCACCGATGTTGGTCATTTGCACATTTGGGTTAATACGCTTAATTAAGCCGGCAAGGACAGTGCCGTGGCCTATCTCGAGAAAGGTGGTTACACCGCTAGACACCATGTTCTCAATGGAGCGCTGCCACTGCACGCAATTCAATATCTGGTTAGCAAGCTCTTCTTTTATGGCAGTAGCACTGGTCAGCGGCTGAGCAGTAACGTTAGCCACCACCGGCATTGAAGGTGCACTAAAGGTGCATTTTGAGATTGCCTGTTTCAGGCCGTCCAAAGCGGTCTCCATCAACCTGGAATGAAAAGCTCCGCTTACCTTCAGAGGGATCACGCGGCGGGCACCCTCATTCTCTGCCAGCTTGCGAAATCGGGCTAAGTTCTCCTGAGCGCCGCTGACAACGATCTGGCCCGGGGAGTTGATATTGGCGATCTCAACGCCGGCAGACTGACAAATAGTGCTGATGACCTTTTCGTCCATGCCGATTACCGCCAGCATCCCACCCTGCATTACCCGGCCGGCTTCATTCATCAACCGGCCTCGCTCGCGCACCAGACGTACTGCATCAGCAAGGCTTAAGCTGCCAGCAACGACCAGCGCTGTATACTCACCTAAGCTATGTCCAGCGAACATGCCTGGGGGCGGTAATGTCCCGCTAGTCTCCTGGGCTACCTTTAAACAGGCGATGCTTACAGTCAATATCGCCGGTTGAACGTTGACGGTCTGTGTAAGCTCTTCTTCAGGGCCTTCAAAACAGAGACGGGACAGAGGAAAACCTAACGTGGCATCAACCTCGTCAAACACGCTCTTGGCTGATGAGTAGTTCCTGTAGAGGTTTAATCCCATCCCCACAGCTTGCGAACCCTGGCCTGGGAAAACATAGGCAGTTTTTGTATTTTGGGCCATTTTTTATTCCTTTGGCTGGAACCTGTGCATGGCATCGATTACTTCTTCGGCTTGAGCCATAATTTCCTGGATAATGGCTTTCACCGGTTTTATATCTTTTATCAGGCCCGCTATTTGGCCTGCCATCAGCGAACCTTCCTCTATGTTTCCTTGAATAAGTCCCTGGGACATCTTCCCTCTCCCAAGTTCTTCTAGCTCTTCCTTGGAAGCTCCAGCCTTTTCCCTGGCCATGAATTGCCGCGTTAGCTTATTCTCCAGACACCGCACCGGATGGCCCGTTGACTGCCCGGTAACAACCGTAGCCCGATCCTGAGCCTGGACGATATGCTCCTTGAATTTAGGATGAGCGATACATTCATCGGAGCAGATAAACCGCGTCCCCATCTGGACTCCCTGAGCACCCAAAGCTAAAGCTGCTACCAGGCCACACCCATCAGCTATCCCACCGGCAGCTATCACCGGCACCTGTATATTACTCGCTATCTGCGGTATCAACGCCATGGTAGTCGTCTCACCGACATGGCCACCTGATTCCATACCTTCAGCGATAATAGCAGCCACTCCCAACCTTTCTAGACGCCGGGCCAGAGCTACGCTGGAAACGACAGGCATAGTTTTAACGCCCGCTTCTTTCAAGCCAGGGATATAGATACCAGGGTTACCGCCACCAAAGGTAACGATATCCACATGCTCATCAAGGATCAACTGCAGATTGTCTTTGATAAAAGGCGACATCATCATGATATTCACCGCAAAGGGTTTATTAGTCCTTTGCCTGGTCTGCCTGATTTGCTCCTTTAGCCAGTCTGTTGGGGCATCACCGCTGCCAATCACACCCAGACCACCTGCGTTTGATACCGCCGATACCAATTCAGCAGTTCCCAGCCAGGCCATCCCCCCTTGAATGATGGGATACTGGATGCCCAGCAGCTCACAAATAGCAAAATTAGACAGCATCACCGATCACCATAGCTATGGCATTATCTTTACTATGAGACATGGTAACGGAGAACTCCGTAATCCTGACCTCTTTGCTTTTCTTCAATGTTTGCCCATGGAGCCGCAGCGATGGGGCGCCATTGCCGTTTGAAACAACCTCGATCTCTCGCCATCTTAGTCCCTTAGTACCGATAGCTTTCATGGTCGCCTCTTTGGCAGCAAAACGGGCAGCCAGGCTGGGAGCCGCATTACAGCAGCTTTCCAGTTCTGCGTCAGTGTAAATACGTGTCAGGAAAATATCGCGCCACCTGGATATAGCCTGCTCGATACGCGGTATCTCAATGATATCGATGCCTACATGTCGCCTGGGCAATTCCGAGTTCCCCTTAGTTCTCCGAGTATTTCCTGATGGCAATGACCGAGTTATGGCCGCCAAAGCCGAAGGAATTGGAAATGGCGGTGCGGACGTTTTTGGTCCTGGCTTTGTTGGGCACATAATCTAGATCGCAATCTGGGTCTGGGTGTTCAAGGTTTATCGTTGGTGGGATGATACCCTCGCTTATCACCTTGCAGCAGACAAGCGCTTCAATTGCTCCGGCGGCACCCATCAGATGACCGAGCATCGACTTTATGGAGCTGATTGGGATTTCGTATGCTTTACTGCCAAATACCTTCTTAATAGCCTTGGTTTCGCTGGCATCGTTGAGCTGCGTTGACGTCCCGTGGGCATTAATATAATCGACTTCGTCATGATTCAAGTCGGCAAGGGCGAACTCAATAGCTTTAGCCGCTGCCTCTCCGCTTTCTAAAGGCTGCGTCACATGAAATGCGTCCGATGTGGCGCCGTAGCCTACAATTTCAGCCAGAATATCGGCGCCTCTTGACCTGGCATAATCCAGGCTCTCCAGAACCAACACCGCTGCGCCCTCACCTACCACAAAGCCGTTACGTTCGGCATCGAATGGTCTGGAGGCCTTTTCCGGATTGGTATTTTTGGAAAGCGCGCCTGCTTGCGAGAATCCGGCTATCCCGATGGGAATGATAGCAGCATCAGCACCGCCGGCAATCATGGCTCTGGCTTCGCCATATTTAACCATCCTATAGGCCATGCCCAGGGCGTCCGCCCCGCTGGCACAAGCCGAAATTAAGCTTAGATTCTGTCCCCTGATTCCTGTTCTTATCGATAGCTGGCTGGAGGCGCCATCAGCTATCATCATGGGAATAAGATAGGGGCTAACCCTGGATGGCCCACGCGTATTCAATATCTCGAGCTGACGCGACAGTGAACCCAGGCCGCCCACGCCGCTGCTTATTAGGATGCCGATATCATATCTATTGTCATCGTCTATCCTGAGATTGGCGGCCTCGATAGCCTGCAGACCAGCGGCTGTGGCAAACTGGGAAAATCTGTCCGTGTATCTGGCAGTAGTGGCATCCAGATAGTCAACCGGGTTGAAGTTCTTTACTTCGGCAGCTACCTTAACTTTATAATCGGTAGCATCAAACAGACTAATATAACCAATACCTGATGTGCCCGCTATCAGATTACGCCAAGTATCTTCAACGTTCAAACCCAGCGGCGTAATGGCACCACAGCCTGTTACTACAACTCTATCAGGCATCCTTTCCCTTTAGCTTGGATTCAATGAGCGAGACTATGTTGCCCACAGTAGTGATTCCATCCAGGTCCTCTTCGGGCAACGACAAACCAGTGACATCCTCCAACGCCAACGCTACCTCCACCATGTCCAAGGAATCTATATCTAGATCCTCTTTCAGCAAAGCACCCGGGACAATTTTACTTTCCTCGAGTCCTGGCTGCACCTTACAAATCGCCTTTTTAACTTCTTCAAATGCATCCATTATCAATTACCTCCTGATTTGCTCTCAATGCCATTGACCTTATAGTCTAAAGGTATTGCACAATAAGAACAAGGCGCCTTTGACCATGTACTAATGGCCGCCCCATGTCCAAAAGATACGTGCTAAGATAACAACTTATCCTCTATGTCATTGCAAGTCCACCTGAGGTGGGTGGCAACCTCAAAAGACAGCCTAGCCCTGTACAACATCATGACAAACCATAAGGTATACCTGATATGATACAGAAATCGGCGAACCGAGGCAAGCATCCTTGAGATGAGCTTCCTGAATTTGAACTCAGCATCACGGCAATATGGACGGATTCGATATTTTGTATCTATATGTATAATTACTACACAATAATATGTGTAGAAAATATCGCGGGATGCAGCATCCAGGATAAGGACTTCCAGTTACCGTAGCTGTAATTACACACATCATTCGAAATATCCCTGTGAAAGTCCCGCTTGGGCAGGAAGATAGAATGCCCGCTAAGATGCGTAGTTTATCTACCATCCCTATATCCAGGCTGACGAGCTTACGGTTATGATTGCTGTAGCTAAAGCAGTCGTCTTTGCTCTTGATTTGCGTCCTAAATATATATTTGTGTGAGTTCGATACTGTGCTTGTCTCTCACACCCGTTGGTGCTAGAATAACGCCCCATCATGAGTGGACATAATGCCTCCGGCATGGTTCAGGACCAGCCACGTAAGATAACCATTCTGCTGGTCGATGACCACCCTCTGCTAAGGCAGGCGCTAAGGGACCTGCTTCAAAAAGAAGCTGACTTTGAAATTGTGGGTGAGGCAGGCGACGGCGAGGAAGCGGTAAATATTGCCACTAGGCTATCGCCGGATGTGATAGTTATGGATTCCAGCCTGCCAAAATTTAGCGGTATAGAAGCAACAAGGCTAATCAAAGAAAAACACCCAAAGGTCAAAGTACTGGCGCTCACTGTCCACGACGATGACGAGCATATCCTTGAGACTTTGCAGGCCGGCGCTGCTGCCTACCTCTTAAAGAGCATATTCACCGGCGAAATAGTGCAGGCGATACGAGCTGTAGTTGCCGGAGACATGGTGCTGTCTCCGCTGATAGGGCAACGTATTCTGCAATGCGCTGCGCGGTACCCCATCAGGCCGGTATCGCTGGCATTCGGGGAGAAGTTGTCAGCGCGTGAGATTGAAGTTCTCCGGTTGACAGCTCGTGGCATGAGCAACAAAGGCATCGCTTCGGCGCTAGACATTAGCCTGCGTACAGTGAAAGGGCATCTCACTGATATCTTTTCCAAACTAAGGGTCGGTTCGCGAACTGAGGCTGTTATAACCGGCCTGAGAGCCGGCTTCTTATCATTAGACGACATTCAGTAAGCAAATCTGCGGGCGCATAAACATGAACATCGTTCCCCAAAAGAAGAAGAGCGTTGTCTACAACCCCCATTTCTGGACAATTGTCTGTATTATGGCTATGCTCATTTTACTCTACAATGCTACCTATTTTGGCATTGCCAGTTGGTTCCCCTGGCTGGAAGGCCTGGGAGCCGATCAGGAGCTATATGTTTTCGTATTGAGCTTTCTATTTCTCATCCCGCTGGTGTACGCCAGCGCTGTTTTCCGGTTGAGGGGAGCACTTATTACCTGGTCCATATTTCTGGCTGCTACATTGCCACACATTGTGCAGCAATCGGCTGGGCTGGAATCCTCACTAAGAGTTGGCCTTTTCGCCCTGGTAGCCCTATTACTCGGCATATTTGTCGCCCTGGAATATAGCCCAGCGGCAAAAGCTTCAAAACAAGCAGCTGTCACACGGGGATTATCGTTGGCAAAGCTGCTCAAAGTCCAGGAATCTGACCGCCGTCATCTCTCACGCGAACTCCATGATAACACCATACAATCGTTGCTGGTTATCGCCAACCGCGCCCATGCTCTGGAGACCGGCGATTATGGTGAGCTTTCACCAGGAGCTAAGAAACAGGCAGAACAGATCATGGTCATGCTCCTTCAAGCCATTGATGATGTGCGCAGGCTGAGCCGTGACTTGCGTCCCAGCGTATTGGACAACGTCGGTCTGTTGCCGTCCTTGAGGTGGTCAGCCGAACGGCTAAGCCATGAAAATGAAATAAAAGTTGAAGTGGTGGTCAAGGGTAAGGAGCACAGGTTACCACCAGATTTCGAGATTGCCATCTTCCGGATTGCCCAAGAGGCTTTGAACAACGTTATCAAGCACTCAAAGGCCACTGTAGCTACGATGACCCTGGACTTCATGACCAGCGATTTTAAGCTTACGGTGCGGGATAACGGGCATGGATTTCACGTGCCGCAAACAGTCGGCGACTTCGCCATCGAAGGCAAGCTAGGCCTGGAGAGAATGCAGCAACATGCAGCATTGATTAACGGCACTTTCAATATACGATCTGAGCCGAGCAAAGGAACAGAGGTCACAGTCCAGGCCAGACCATAAACTCACCCATAGCAAGTGGTCTGACTCAAACTATTTATAGGGGCACAGCATGCTATGCCCCTATAAATAGCCGACAATTCTTTCATCAACCACATTGATTACGAGCAAATTGACCGAACGAGAGATAGAAGTATTACGTTTACTGGCAAAAGGCTTAAATAACTCGGATATCTCAGACCGCCTATTTTTATCAGAGGGCACAGTGCGGAACCACATCAGTGCTATATTGACAAAGCTCGGTATCTCTGACCGCACCCAAGCAGCCGTCATCGCCATCCAACATGGGCTGAGCGACAGCTAATCTGGCTCGAATCAACTGATATCATAGCCCTCGGGATGTTTCTTTGTCCAGAGGCTAAAATCAGTGCGGCTCATCCAAAACTTGCCTTAAGCCATGTACAAAATTGCCCACCGATGTGAAACTATCATCAGCCTCCATGAGTTGAAGTATGCGACTGCCTACGATGACCCCATCGGCTATCCCTGCTACGTGCCTTGCCTGCTCCGGAGTAGATATGCCGAATCCAACACAGAGTGGTTGGGCGGCTACTTTTCTCACCCGGGCTACAAATTGCTCCAGGTCTGCGGGCAGGGCAACTCTGACACCGGTAACACCGGTTACCGAGACCAGATAAATAAATCCACGAGACCTCTCTGCCACTAATCTAATGCGCTCCTGGCTGCTGGTCGGAGCCAGTAGATAGATGAGGTCGAGGTTTTGTCTCTGGCTGATGGTTTCCAGCTCTGAGCCTTCATCCGGAGGCAGGTCAGGGATAATTAGACCATCGACGCTAGACCTGGCGCATTGGATGCAGAACTTCTCAAGGCCATAGCTGAATATAGGATTATAGTATGTCATAAAGACCAGCGGCGTAGTAACTTGCTGGCTTAACTCTTTGGCCACATCAAGACATAGCTGAGGCGTGACTCCATTTCCCAGGGCACAAAAGCTTGCCTTCTGTATGGTGACGCCATCCGCCAGCGGGTCGGAAAAAGGTATGCCCAGCTCCACAATGTCACAGCCATTACGGACAAGAAGAGGCACCACCTTCAAGGTGGCTTCAATGCTGGGATAGCCTACGGTAACATAGGCTATCAGGGCTTTGTGCTTCGGTCGGTCAAACACGGAACTTATTCGGCTCATAGCTTCAACCCCAATGCTTCGGCTGCTATGTCCATGTCTTTGTCGCCACGCCCGGACAGGTTGACCACGATGATCTGATCCTTGCCTAACGAAGCTGCTATCTTGGCGGCATAAGATACGGCATGGGCTGATTCCATCGCCGGGATAATGCCCTCTGTGTTACACAACAGTTGAAAGGCATCGAGCGTCTCCTCGTCCGTTACGGCAACATAGGTGGCACGCCCGCTGTCCTTGAGGTAGCTGTGCTCAGGCCCGACACCGGGATAATCCAGTCCTGCAGAGATGCTGTGGGTTTCCTCAATCTGCCCACTACCGTCCTGAAGTAAATATGATTTGCTCCCATGGAGCACGCCTACTTTCCCCATAGCAAGTGAGGCAGCGTGCTTGTCAGTTTCGAGCCCCTTCCCGGCCGCCTCTACTCCGATGAGCTTAACATCCTTATCATTGAGAAAAGGATGGAAAATGCCTATGGCGTTGCTGCCGCCACCAACGCAGGCAACTACGTAGTCGGGCAGGCGGTTATATTTAGCCAGGAGCTGTTCCCTGGCCTCCTTGCCAATCACCGATTGGAAATCGCGCACCATAGAAGGATAAGGATGCGGACCCACCACCGACCCCAGAAGATAATAGCTATTCCTTACGTTGCTTACCCAATCCCTCATGGCCTCATTGATGGCGTCTTTCAGCGTGCGGCTGCCCTCGCAGACAGGCTTTACCTCTGCGCCCATCAGCTTCATGCGAAAGACATTAAGCGACTGACGGCGCACATCTTCCTCGCCCATATAGACGATGCATTCCAGCCCCAGCAGGGCGCAGACCGCAGCAGCAGCCACGCCATGCTGTCCGGCTCCAGTCTCAGCGATGATTCGGCGCTTCCCCATTCTCCTGGCGAGCAAGCCCTGCCCCAGAGCATTATTGATTTTGTGGGCTCCGGTATGTGCCAGGTCCTCCCGTTTAAGGAAAATCCGGGCACCGCCGCAGTGCTGGCTTAGCCTCTCTGCCAGATAGAGCGGCGTCGGTCTTCCTGAATAGTCACGTGATAGTGCATCATACTCGTCCCAGAAGGAGGTATCGGCTTTGGCCTCCTCATAAGCTGCTGCCAGCTCATCTAACGCTGGCACAAGTGTCTCAGGAACAAAGCGTCCGCCATAAGCTCCGAAATATCCTCTGTTGTCAGGCAACATCAATGAGTAACCTCCCTTACCGCCTCAATGAAGGCAAGTATCTTTGCTATATCCTTTCGACCATTGCTCTCTACACCGCTAGAGACATCCACTCCCCAGGGATTAACTTCCTCCATCAACTGGCCGACATTAGCTGGATTCAGTCCTCCAGCGATGACCACCGGAAACTTCGCCGATATTTCCTTGGCCAATTGCCAATTGTAAGTTTGACCTGTGCCGCCATACCTGTTCTCCGTTTTGGAATCGAGAAGGCAGACCAGTCGTTGGCGGAACAATAGCCGGCGCCCCGCAGCTATCCGTTCAGCGATTTCCCCGGTTGTGGTGGCGGCTGACACGTGTATAGCCTTGATAATCGGCAGCTCTACTTGCTGGCAGTAGTCCCAGTTTTCGTCACCGCTGAGCTGTATCCAGTCCAGGTGACAGTAGTCGGCAATACGGTTCACTTCATCTGCCGGTGAGTTCACGAAAACACCGACTACCTCCGGCCGAGAATTCAGAGTACGGATTGCTTCAACCATCTCAAACGCTTTTTTTGCGCGGACCTGACGCCGTCCGGGAGCGAAGACCATCCCTATGAAATCGGCACCTGCTTTAGCTGCAACCAGGGCATGCCCTACCTCCAACAGCCCGCAAATCTTGATCTTGGTCACACTAGCTCCCTCAGCCTGGCCGCGATATCATACGCCGACATCAGGGACTCGCCGACGAGAACAGCATCGATGCCTGCCTGCCTCAACCTTTCTACATCTTTGCGGTCTTTGATGCCGCTTTCGCTGACTACTATCCGGTCTGGCGGTATAAGCGGCCGCAGCCGCTCAGTAGTGGCTAAGTCCACGGTGAAGGTAGCCAGGTCACGATTATTAACGCCGATAATCCTGGCTCCGCTGTTTAACGTAATATCCAGTTCAGCTTCATTATGCACCTCTACCAGGCAGCTCATGTTAAGCTCATGGCTTATGCCCAAGAGCTCATGGAGTTTTTCCGGTCGCAAGATAGCCATGATGAGCAATACGCAGTCGGCACCATTAGCTCGAGATTCATAAATCTGGTAAGGGTCACAGATAAAATCTTTTCTAAGCAATGGCACTCCCCTGTTTCTCAGCGCATCCCTGATATCCCTCAGGTAGTCGAGACTGCCCTGAAAGAATTTAGCCTCAGTTACGACTGATATAGCCGAGGCACCGTTGTCGGCATAGATTCGAGCGATCTCCACCGGTCTGAAGTCAGAGCGGATAACGCCTTTGGACGGCGAAGCTTTTTTCACCTCGGCAATAAGCTGAATACCGTCGCCTCGCAGGGCTGAAGCGAAGTCAAGTGGCAAAGGCTGCTCCAGCGCCATCCTTTGAAGCTCTGTCAAGGAGAGGCTGAGCTTCTTACATTCCATCTCCTGCAGGTTATATGACATTATGTCGTCTAAAATCATTGTCCTAGCTCAAGCTCTGGCTGAATTTAGCCAGTTGCTCCAGCTTTGCCAGAGCACGCCCGCTGTCTATGGCTTCTTCAGCCAGCGATACGCCTTGCTTCAATGTTTTTACTTTGTCTCCAGCCAGCAGCGCTGCAGCCGCATTCATCAGCACCACGTCTCGATGTGGACCCCTTATACCACCGAGTATACCACGCAGCAAAGCGGCATTTTCTTCGATGCTGCCTCCCTTTAAGCTATCAGGGCCGACGCTGGATAAGCCAATTTCCTCCGGACCGATAGCATAGCTATCGATACGCGAACCTCTGAGCTCACAGACACGGGTCTTCCCGCAGACAGTAATTTCATCTAAGCCATCCGAACCGTGGACTACCAGTGCATGATGGCAGCCCAGGCCCTGGAGCACCTGCGCCAGCTTCTTTACCAGCGAATCGGAGGCTACCCCCACCACCTGGGCTTTGGCGCCGGCGGGGTTGGTCAGCGGCCCCAGTATATTGAATACGGTGCGGATACCGATTTCACGCCGGGGAGCTGCAGCATATTTCATCGCCGGATGGAATGCCGGGGCAAACATAAAACCTATACCTGCTTCCTGCAAGCACTTCTGCACCTGTTCGGCATTGAGGTCAATCTTGACCCCCAGAGACTCCAGAACATCGGCGCTGCCACACTGGCTACTCATGGCGCGGTTGCCATGCTTGGCTATTCTCACTCCGGCGGCAGCGGCCACAAATGCAGCCGCCGTGGAGATATTGAAAGTACCCGAACCATCTCCACCCGTACCGCAGGTATCCACCACAGGTTCATCGGTGCGCATCGGCACAGCATTGGCTCTCATCGTCCGGGCCAGGCCGATGATTTCGTCCACCGTCTCACCTTTGATACTTAGCGCGGTGACAAAGGCAGCGATTTGAGCCGGCGTAGCTATGCCGCCCATTATCTCTTCCATAACCTGTGCCGCCTGTTCTGTAGTGAGCGACCGCTTGACTACCAATGCTGCAATGGCTTCTTTAATCATTGTCTCTTCTCCCCTTGCGCAAGAAATTCTTTAGCAGGTCTTTGCCCACTTCGGTCATAAAAGACTCGGGGTGAAACTGGATGCCCTCCACCGGGTATTGGCGGTGACGCAGTCCCATGATGGTGTCATCTGCTGTCCATGCAGTTACCTCAAGGCAATCCGGCAGGCCGTCTCGCTGCACCATCAGCGAGTGGTAGCGGATAGCGGAGAAGGGGCTGGGCAGCCCGGCAAACACACCCTGATTGCTATGCTGTACCAGAGAGGATTTGCCATGCATTATTTTACCAGCCTGTACCACGATTGCGCCATAGCTGTAACCAATGCACTGATGACCCAGGCAGACACCCAGTATGGGCAATCTAGCGCCGAAATGCCTGATAACCTCGTTGGAGATACCCGCCTGTAATGGAGTCGACGGCCCGGGCGATATCACTATGCGCTCAGGCTTCATTCTCTCTATCTCCTCGATAGTAGCTTTGTCATTACGCACTACCTCTACCTGCTGGCCTAATTCGCTCAAGTATTGAAACAAGTTATAAGTAAAGCTATCGTAGTTATCAATCAGCAACAACATGGTTCCTCCTGGCTATCCCGCCGGGGCACTCAGCCTGATTAATGGCCTCAAGCAGTGCTTTAGCCTTATTCAGGGTTTCCTTATGTTCAAGCTCGGGTATGCTGTCATAGACCACCCCACACCCCGTCTGCACATAGGCAGTGCCATCTTTCATCATCATGGTTCTTATGGCTATGGCCATATCCATGTTGCCCGAGAACGAGAAGTAACCCGCAGCCCCGGCATATGGCCCTCTCTTCTCCGGCTCCAGTTCGGCTATTATCTCCATCGCCCTAATTTTGGGAGCACCGGACACAGTGCCTGCGGGAAAGCAAGCTTGCAAAGCATCAAAGGCGGTCAGGTCGTCCCGTAGCTTTCCCTGCACATGGGTCACCAGGTGCATCACATGAGAGTAGCGTTCTACTTCCATCAGGTCGCTAACATCTACCGTGCCCGGCTGGCTCACCCGCCCGATATCGTTGCGTCCCAAATCCACCAGCATGATATGCTCGGCGCGCTCCTTTTCATCAGCGCGAAGCTCCTGTTCCAGCATGATGTCCTCGGCCTGGGTTTTGCCCCTCGGCCGGGTGCCAGCCAGCGGGCGGGTCATCACCATGCCATCCTCCACCCTGACCAGTATCTCAGGAGACGCACCGATGATGTGGAAATCATTGAAATCGAAGAAGAACATATAGGGAGAAGGGTTGATGGTGCGTAGCGCGCGGTAAATACTGAAGGGGGAGGCATGGGTACGCCGGGCCAGGCGCTGAGATAGCACCACCTGAATGGCTTCGCCAGCGGTGATGTACTCCTTTATTTTAGCCACACTGGCTTCAAAATCACCCGGGGAGAAGTTGCTGCTGCTATCATACGAGGGGAAGCCCTTTGTCTGCTGCTCCGGTTTCAATGGTTGGTTTAGTCTATCCACCAAATCGTCTATTTTGCGCACTGCCTGCTGATAAGCCTGGTCGATATCTCCGTTTAGGCGAACGTGGCTCAGGATCTTAATCTTCCGGGCAACATGGTCGAAGACAAGCATGGTATCCACAAACATGAACAGGGATTCAGGCAGTCCTAGAGGGTCTTGCTGGGGAGACGGCAGCTTTTCAAAGCGGGTAGCCACCTCATAGCCCAGATACCCCACAGCACCCCCGCAGAACCTGGGCAGATCAGTGACAGGCACCATTTGGTACTGATTAAGCTCTTCGGCTATGAGCGGGAGGGGATTTACTTTTTCCTCTGCTTTGGTAGCCAATACCCGGTAGGGCTCGGTGCCTATAAAGCTATAGCGGGCCAGCCGCTGACCGCCTTCAACGCTTTCCAGAAGGAAAGAATAACCGGCGCCACTAATCTTCAAAAAGGCGGAAACCGGCGTTTCCAGGTCGGCAACAATCTCGCGGTATATGGGTATTACGTTGCCCTCTCCCTTATGTTTTTTTACTTCTTCCAGTGTCGGGTAATACATATAATCCTCCTGTGATACAGCAATAAAAAAACCTCTCACCCATAGGGGCGAGAGGTTTTACTTCGCGGTACCACCCTAGTTAGCTGCCAATACTAGCAACTATCTCTATCAGGTACAGTCGCCGATTACATCGGGACGATACCCTGGGCTCTGCTAACGGTGCCCACTCCGTCAAATCCTACTCGGTTAAATCCCTTTCGGTTTGCGGCTCCCGAGTCCATTCAGTTCTCCGCGCTAGCGCCGGTTCACACCTTACCCGGCTCTCTGAGCCTCGCTGGATACCTACTAGTCTCGCTCTTAGCCTTTGTCCTATTTAATTACCCATATTATAACAAACAACTCTAGCCGTTGCCAAACTCAAAAGCTGAAAGGCCTACACCTTTGAGAAATTGCTTCTCTGGGGAAAAGACTGCGTCGCCGTAGCTATTTTTTACCTTCAGCCTGCATCTTACTGAGCAAGTCCTCTTTAAGTCGGGGCTTCATAACCTTCCCTAAATCGCCGGTAGGAAGCTCACTCCTTATTTCCAGCCTCTCCGGCAAATTATAAGAAGCCACCTCGTGCTCTTTCAAGAAAGAAATCATCTCCTCGAAACTAAACTGCTGCCCCGGCTTAGTGGCTATATAAGCACAGACTCGTTCTCCCATAACTGGATCAGGCATACCAATAATAGCTACTTGAGCTACCTTAGGATGCGTTATAAGCATGCTCTCAATGTTCTGCGGATATACATTCTGACCGCCTCGAATAATGACTTCCTTCATGCGCCCTACAAGGCTAACATATTGATGCTCATCTAACACAGCCAAATCTCCGGTCTTGAACCAACCTCCTTCCCCCAGTTCCCCCCACGTCTGCAACGTGGCATCCATATCTTTATAGAAACCTGAGCAGGTACAGGCACCTCTAAATACCACCTCCCCCATTTCACCCTGTGCCGCCTCTTTCCCATCTTCACGAACCAGCTTGAGCTCATTGCCAAAGGCACATCTACCTACTGTGCCCCAGC
>DIKK01000027.1 GCA_002423605.1 Dehalococcoidia bacterium UBA5620 | reverse complement strand
GCTTATATCTGATGGTATCAAGGAGCCAGTAATTATCGCGGTTAATGGTCCTGCTCTTGGTAAGCTCTATTCGCCAAACCATTTCCACCCGGTCCTTGTGCTCTTGTAGGTATATGTCACCAAAAATAATCCCGGCTACTCCACTGGGTATCAAACTTCTTATTGCCTCTTTGAACTCCTGTTCATAGCCATCCCATGTAGTCTCCTTCTGTAAAAGTGGAATTCCTATAGCCTGACTTTGCAGCTCGATTAGCCTGGCCTCTGTACCATGAAAACTTATTCTGTGGAATTCTTTGGAAATGAAGTTCACCAGATGGGAGACTTTGTATCCTCTTGCTATTGCCTCATACAGGGCAAAGCAGCTGTCTTTACCGCCGCTCCAGGAAGTAATGTAGCTTACGGCTTTAATCGTGTTTTATCTCCCTTCACGAAACGCGCTCTATACTTTTCGCCTGTATATAAGCCTGGCCATTGGAGTGGCCCGTCCACCGGTGCAGCAGCAGCCAGGCAGGCGGGATATTCCCCGAAGTCAGCCAGGTTCACAGCACATCGGTTGAAGCGCCATGCTGTTATCAGAGAAGCACTTGCAGAATTGAGAGAAATCACTAGCTCATCCCAAGCGGTCCAAGACTACCTATCGGGCAAGTCTTTCGAGATAGGCCTTATTCGGTCTGACTGGCCATATCTTTCAATAAGAGAATTGAAGAGGAAGAGGAAAAAGAGAACTAAAAAACATGATAAAAGCCAACATTTTCTCGATAGAAACCGAGACCACGGGATTGCCTCGTTAGTGTCTAAGGTAAGAACTGTCGGGCATACCATGCATTTGACACGGACACCACTACAGAGAGCAAGGAAAGGATCAAGAATGCAATGCCGAAGTAATATAAATACCGGTGGCTGTGCTTCTTCGGTATCATAAAGAAGGCTGCAATAATAGCTGCTGCACCAGCAGGGAAGACTGTAATGCCGAGTGTCCCGGCAATAAACATAGCAAGAGCGGAAAAATCAACCAAGAACCACCCTGAGTGTATCACATTGTAGAACAGTGCATAATTAACAAAATTAACGACCACAGATGCGACTATGAACGCAATTGAAACCCTCTTGTCTCCGCTTTTGTTCATCTTTGCTTCAAGTTAATGCGCTCCTCTCGAATTAGCACACTTGAGAGGTAGAATCCAACAAAAAAACAAAAACCTGCTATAAGATACTCACCTGGAGAATGACGGAATATCCCCAGTATGTCGTCTGGTAGGTCAGATGAGATACAACTTACAGCTGGGTTATCTGGCAGGTATGCGACCTCAACGGGGTATGGCTGTGTAAGAGAACGGAACTCTGGTTTTAGCCGCCTGTCACCTTGCAGTTTTCCTGTGAATTCTCTGCCATCGGGAAGCTGGTACGTGTATGTAGCACCATGAATCCAAAAGCCTCCCCCTCTTTCCGCAGGTTCATAATCCTCCCAAACATCGATAATATAGCCCTCGGTGTTTTCGCCTCTCTGCATAAGCAGGCAGTAATGCCACGACTGAGATACTACGATAGAGCTGAAGAAACTGCCTACACCAAGTAGGACGAGTATAGCAGTTATTATCCTCCACCGAGCCAGAAGCCTACGCCTTAACACAACTCCAGTCACGTATTACTCTTAATAATGGAGAAAATAATCGAGTAAGGTTACTTTCTTATAATGGGTTTCCTGGCGCTGTCTTGTTACTGTTCTTTGCTTCTCTACTTGCCGGTATTTGGTTACTGTTCTCTCTTGCTCTATTTCCTTTGTGCCCGGCATAACCTCGTAGTCCCAATGATCAATAGAATCGGCTGGACATTCAGCTGTCTGCCGTTGGCCAGGATATAGGCTCAGTGTTGTTACCAAAGAGAGTTCGCCAAACATGGGGTCTAAGCCAGAGAAGGAAACGGTGAAGTTCCCGGCAATGTCGTCTGTGTTCTTGACTTTCACGCAAGCTATCTCGATTGGCACCTCGACTATCTCATCTTGAAAGACGATCCCACCTATGATTATTTGGCGATGCTCCTTAATAGTATCTGACTTAATATAGCTACTTGATTCAAAGTTCAGGGGGACATCTTCAGTATAATTTTCTGTGACCTCATAGGGTTCATTCTCGTAGTAGGTCTCCGTATCTTCGTAATCAACCGTGGCTGCGTAAGCCACTTCTTTCAAAGGGACAAGGCAGACGACAAGGGCAATGGCTGCCACAATACCGATGACTATTCCTGCCTTCTTCATTTCAACCTCTCCCTAATCGCTTTCGCCCCTGATTTTCCCGCCGGCTGAGGCCAGGATTAAACCTATGAACGACAGAACATAGGGAATAAGGAGAATCAAGGGGAAATGTCCTGTGGAAAACCAGAGAATGAAGACGGAAGCTATGTAAGTTACTGGTGCTAGGATCAAGCCCACAAAGATAGTCCACCAACCAAACAGGCTGAAAAGAACATATAAGGTCCAGATGAAGCAAATTAACCCACCAATGACCCACAGTATAAGCCCCAAACCCCTATTGTGGTTCCCGTTGCTCTTCTAAACCAGTTGCCACCCTTCATCTTCGCACTGAAACCTATCATATGGGAACTGGCGGGCCTTGTCAATACGCACTGGATGACACGGGTTTTCAGTTATTACGATTTTGCGAACAAAATGGGGTTTTGGCTAAAAACCTGTTTTCAGTGGTTCTATGCTAAAATCACTTGTTTGACGCTCAATGGCAAATCCCGTATGCGCTACCAATGCCTTAATTAACCGCTTATTTTAAAGCTAAACTGGCTCAGTAGGTGGCTCTTTGCTGCCCATTTTTTAATAACCTGTGTTTTTGTCACTCTAATATCATTTGAAGCCTGGATTATCGCCGTATGTTTGCCCTACTCCTTTGGGAAAGCTAAAATAAATACATTAACCATGCCGGAGGCAGGATGTGCTGACCAATGAAATTAACAAAAAAATGTTATCTTCGCAAAGGGGAGAAATAACCGAGCATACCATTTATAAAAAATTGGCACAATCTACAAAGGACGCTCATAACAGGAAGCTCCTGTTGCACATTTCAGATGACGAGCTCAGCCATTATAACTTCTGGAAACAATTAACGGGCAAAGAAGTAAAACCCGATTGGGTTAAAGTATGGTTTTATTATTTAGTATCGAGGATTTTCGGGCTAACCTTTGGTATTAAACTGATGGAAAATGGTGAAAAGAAAGCTCAAATTAATTATCGGGATATAGCCAAAAGCATCCCCGAAGTGTTTGAAATTGCCGAAGAAGAAGACAGCCACGAAAGAGAACTTATTAAGATTATAGAAGAGGAACGGCTCCATTATATAGGTGCCATGATACTGGGATTAAATGATGCGCTGGTGGAGCTTTCCGGGTCGCTGGCTGGTTTTACCCTGGCGCTGCAGGATTCGAGGTTGGTTGCCATGGTAGGACTGATTACCGGCATAGCGGCTGCGTTGTCTATGGGAAGCACCAGTTACCTGGCAAGTAAATCAGAAGATTTGGGGAGGTCTCCGTTAAAATCAGGCCTTTATACGGGGGTAGCATATATTATTACAGTGGCGCTCATGATACTGCCTTATCTACTGATATCTAATGTATTTATAGCGATGGCGGTGATGATTTGCAGTGTTCTTATTATAATACTGATTTTCAATTTCTACATATCTGTGGCGGAAGACCTGCCGTTTATGAAAAGGTTTTCCGAAATGGCCGCCATCAGTATGGGGATCGCCGCTATTTCATTCGGTATGGGTTATCTGATGAGATATTTCTTTGGCATCGATATCTAAAATCACAAGAGGGAATAAGGCTGGCTTGACATCTCCTTTTCCAAAGGGCTATTATAAGTGTATTAGCAAAGACTTATATATCACTCAAGGTATGGCGGAAGTTCAGCCGAGTATAGAGGAGCAGGCGGCGGTCTTTGGAATGCTTGCTGACCCCACCCGCCTTAAGCTGGTGAAACTTCTCTGCTACCAGCATGAGTCGGGTGCGCTTTGTGTAAATGCCCTGGCAGACATTCTGGGGGTAACTCAGTCGGCAGTCTCACAGCACCTGCGAGTGTTGAAGGCGGTTGGGTTAGTAAAGGGAGAGAGGCGAGGCTGTCATATGCACTATTTTGTTAATCAGGATATGCTGCAGGAATTCCGCCAACTTACTCTAGGAGCTTTGAGTGTTGATGAGTCTAGCTATGAGCAATTATGCCACAAGTCTTGTTTGGAAAGGAGGTAAGACAATGTATCGTGAATATGGTTATGGCTGCGAAGGGCATTTCCATCACCATGGGCATGGTGAGCCCTATTATGGAGGCCACCATCATCACCACGGCTGCTGCTGTGGGGTGCGCCATTTTCCTACCCGGGAGGAAATGATCGAAGAGCTCGAAGAGTATTTAGAACAGCTTAAGGCTGAGGTCCAGGGCGTAGAAGAGCGCCTCGCTGAACTCAAAAAATAGGCCTAAGCATAGGGCTCTAGTAGTAGATCTGGCCGCAATAATTGCTAGCTCTGCTTTGGGCTTGCTACAAACCAGAGGGCAGAGCTAGCAGCATCCCTGTTAGGTAGGCTGTTATTTCTTTTTTGGTTCGGCGTTCTGGGTTTTCTTTTCCAGGACTTCCTTCTTGGGTTTCTTTACGTTTTTTCTCCCCTTGCTACCCACGCTTACACCTCTAGGTTAATTTTTTCTTCAGGAAATGGC
>DIKK01000029.1 GCA_002423605.1 Dehalococcoidia bacterium UBA5620 | reverse complement strand
TTATTCTGATCTGCTGCTTTATCATTGACAGCGAAGCATGGCAACCTTGAAAGCCGCCATACTTCTTGCTGACGTCATATCCTACTTTCGTAGGATTGATATGATGGAATTACTTGAATTTAGCCGCCCAGGAAAAAGCCAAGTATATCTTTACCCCAAAACAGCGTTGCCATGGCGGCCAGTGATATGAAGGGTCCGAAGGGGATGGCATCTTTACGTTTTTTTACTTTAAGTAGCAGAAATATGCCAGCTATCAGTCCGCCACCGACGAATGCCAGAAACATGGCCACAAATACCAGAGGAAAGCCGGTGACCAGCCCCACCAAGCCTGCCAACTTGACGTCTCCCCATCCCATCCCACCCCTGGAAGCTACAACAATTATAAACAGAAATCCAAAAAAAATAGCACCGCCAATAACTGCATTCACAGCCCACCACTTAAACCCTAAGTCCGTAATGTAGTGAGGCTCAAAACCAAACAGAGAGCCGAGGGCAGCCAGAACGAAAGCGATAGCTATGCCGGTATAGACTATCTTGTTGGGCAGAACGCCGTGCTCTAGGTCAGTAACTGCGAGAATGACAAAGATACAGCAATAAAAGGCGACGAAGGCTAATTCCCAGATAAAGCCGAAGTGCCAGTATAAGAAAGTAAATAATAACCCCATCCCCAGCTCCATCAAGAACAAGCGCATCGGTATAGTGGCCCCACAATTGCGGCAATGTCCCCTGAGCCAGAGATAGCTGAATATCGGGATATTGTCTTTCGCCGAAAGCCTGTAGTGGCATTTGGGGCAATGAGATGGTGGTGAAATGATGGATTTTCCTGCCGGCAGACGGTCAGCCACCACGTTGATAAAGCTGCCTATTGCAGTGCCTAAGATAAAGAAGAAGAGCAACCACAGAATAATCATAGCTGTTGCCACTTTTATCACCTGAAAATACTGGGAAGTTGGGCTTTTAAGCTCGGGCTCAGCCACCAGGAATAAAATAATAGCGGGACGACAAAGATAACCGCCAGCCATAATAGTTTGATGATTCTGGGGTAACTGAAAGTGCTGGCACGCTTATCGTTCATAATGCTGCCATTATATACTTTCCAGGTTGTAAATGTCAGGTGTGCTACGCCACGCCATGCACCTGTGACGTATTATAATATAAACGGTGGGAGATGCGATTGTTGGATAAGACCCAGTACTTATTTACTAACTAAACGTGACCAATTGGCTATTTACTATTGATTGAATTGTGAATATAATGGTTTAGACACGGGAATAAGTCTCTTAAATAGTTAATGGAAAAAGGTCGAAGATTAACCGAATAATGTAGTTAGACAAAAAGGAGGTAACAAAAATGGCAAAGTTACGCAAAATGTTTCGCAATGGTGAAAAGGGGTTTACCCTTATCGAACTGCTGGTGGTTATCGCCATCCTTGGCGCTATCGCAGCAGTGGTGGTGCTCAACGTAGGTCAGTTTATGGGCCGTGGTTGCACTGAAGCAGCTGCCACCGAGCTGCACAACATCCAGACGGCCGTTATCGCCCAAGCGGTAAGCGATAACAATACCCTGCCGACAAGTCCTTGTAACCACGGTAGTTGTTCCAGCTTGAGCGGTGTGTTGATAGGTACCCCTCATGGGGATTATTCTTGGGATACCAACGGCAAGGTGACACAGAATGCTTATTCTCCATGCGTGTCCGGGCNNCTAAGCAGCAACTAACGTATAACACAGCAATCTTTAAGTATACAAAACTTGTGTTCTACTGCCAGGGTTGAGTCAGTTGGGTCAACCCTGGCAGTGCTTTATTTGTCAACTCGCCAGAGTATCTGGCTTGGAGCTCTTAATATCCGATGCCTGTATGTATGTATGTATGTATGGTAACTAATCACTGGTGTAAAACGAGCCCTGATTTTCGAGATTCTTCGACTTCGCTTAGAAAGACATCTCTACTGGCCATATACGCATAGTGACCTATCACAGGTGTGAAACGTAGTCTGATATTCGAGATTGCCATGCCCTCATTTTATTCGGGCTTGCAATGACATGATGTACTATCTGATGTTGACAAGATGAGGCGGTTATATTAATGTACAACGTATACGGGTTGAGGTAGGTTAGAAAATAAACCGGTATTTTTATTGCCGTTTCGCGATCTGTAACTTAAATGCGGTGAAGGGAAAATAGTGATGACGGATGTGAATATGGGTTATGCAGCTAGGGAGAGGCTTGGCGAGATACTGGTCAGGACAGGGATGATCACTCCCTACCAGTTGCAGCAAGCGCTGGAAATTGCACGCATGGACAACTCGTTAATCGGGCGAGTTCTCGTGGAGAAGGGCTGGCTTGCTACTCATGACTTAGCGACAGCTCTGAGCATTCAGATGGGGATGCCTTTAATTGACTTAAAAAAACATAAGGTTCGCACCGAGGCGATGAAGTTGGTGCCTGAGCAGCTTGTTAGAAAATATAATGTTTTGCCTCTGGACATTATCGGTGGCTCTCTGACGCTGGTAATGGAAAACGTGATGGATGTGCAGGCGATTGATGATATCGCTGCTGTGTCGAAGCTGCGTATTGAACCTGTGATAGGGTTCGCAGATGATATTCGGAGTGCAATAGACCGTAACTATACCATAAGAGGCCAGACTATGAATGAGACTGCCGCATCTCTAGCCTATGGAAAGGAGACACTGGAGGCGGGAGAAGATACCCTAGAGGATACTGAAGCACCGGCACTCCGTAATCTTGATATGATCATTCAGCAAGCAGTTAGGAGCCGAGCTTCGGATATCCACATCGAACCAAAGGAGGATAGACTTCAGATCAGGTTCCGCATTGATGGTATTCTGCAAGACGTTATGTCTTTTCCTATGGATAATCATGCTGCTCTTATATCCAGATTGAAGGTGATGGGAGGTATGAATATTGCTGAGAAGCGTCGGCCTCAAGACGGCCGTTTTTCTGCCACGGTAGATGACAAGGATATAGATGTCCGTGTCGCCTGTGCTAATACTGTTCATGGAGAAATGTCAGTTATGCGGCTTTTGATTAAGTCTGCCCTCATGCTTGATCTTACTGCTTTGGGTTTTCTGTCTGACACTCTTGAAAGATACGAAAGGATGCTTAAGCTTCCTTTCGGGATAATTCTGCTCGGGGGGCCAACTGGGTCTGGGAAGACTACAACCCTTTATGCTTCTATTAGCAGGCTTAACCGAGTACAACTTAATATAATGACGATTGAGGACCCTGTAGAATACGAGTTAGAGGGTATTAACCAGGTCCAGGTCAATATCAAGGCTGGTGTAGATTTTAGCAGCAGCCTTAGGGCATTCATGCGGCTTGACCCAGATGTCATTTTGGTTGGGGAAATACGTGATGTTGAAACAGCAAGGATAGCAATCCAGGCAGCGATAACTGGCCATCTAGTGTTTTCATCTGTTCATGCTAATGACGCAGTTAGTATCATGTCGAGGTTAATTGACCTGGGTGTAGAGCCATTTTTCCTATGTTCAGCTCTTGCAGGAACAGTTTCTCAAAGAATAGTTCGGCGTATATGTCCACACTGCAGGGAGCCTTATAAACCGACTGTTGAAGAAAGGCTGGCTTATCAAAAGGAGATGGATGAACCACCGCCAGAGTTATTGAAGGGAGCAGGATGTAACGTGTGTTCTGGCACAGGGTATCTGGGCAGGGTTGGTATTTTTGAGCTTCTTTTGCCGACCGAGGAGGTTAAGCGATTGTTGCTTGATGGTGCTTCTGCTGATAGAATTCGTGAGCAGGCGATTAATGATGGTATGGTGCCTTTGATGAATGACGGAATGATCAAGGTTAAGAGGGGCATGACCACGATTTCGGAAGTGATCCGCTACGTATTTTATTAAAAATCTGCGAGTGGCTGACCTGCTTCCAATAGCAGCGTCTCTCATGACTATAGCAGTGAGTTTGCCGGAGGATTGAACGAAAGCTGGGATGTTTCTAGCAGATTGAATTTTTTCCGATTTTCTTCTAGAATTAGTCCGACATTGACTCAGAGGTTGAAGCCTCAATCCGAGGAGAGGTACAACAAAGTTATACAGTCGGCATATGCAAAATTATTAGCTGATGTAGTAATTCCGAGTGGCGGTTTGCTAAACTGTGTGCCGGGTGTTTGAATCGCTCTAGGGATACTGAGTCTTGATTTAGCATTTTGATAGAGTTATTATAGGGGTGTAGCTCAGTTGGTAGAG
>DIKK01000010.1 GCA_002423605.1 Dehalococcoidia bacterium UBA5620 | reverse complement strand
CAATTACCCGTGAACGGTTACGTCTATTGTTATGACATCAAGAATTCTAAGCAAATCCCTCGCAATAGTGAATTCAGCTTTAACGCATGGTAGAAACTCAAATCGATCTGCCTTCATACTTCTGGATTCGAGTGGTAGAAACCAGGACTTAGATGGTTCTTGCAAGCCATGAGATGTCGGGATAATTTGCCAATTTTCTAATTTAATAGCATACGCCCACAAGCTTGGCACGTTACTACTATCTTCTTCACTCCAACGAGCAAGGGTAGTGTTATGATAAAGCTTATATCTCTCCGGTCTACGTAGCATCGCTTCCAAAACGATGGGCCGAATTCCCTCGACTTCGAGACCATCAATCCAAGAAATATCCTTAAGATAAAATTCTTGCCCACTCCTCGTTCGGACTTTTCGTTTGCTAATGCTATATAAATATTTGGACCAAACTCCTTCAGCACAAGGAGTTGGACATCGGACGCCCTGCTCAACAGAGAGACTCGAATAGTCATATGCTCTCATGACCTCGAGGCGCTTATCGCTATGAATTACACGTGGGCAATCCCATACGCCGATGTCTTTCATTAATTGCAACCACCAGCTACGATCAACCGGTGTAAAAAGTTGCAAAGCCTTTTTCTCAAACTGTTCCCATGGAATGAGCTGACTATTCGGACGGCTTCCATAGGCGGCAGTCAGGAGAGCAATGCTCGGATCGTCAATCCACCCTTCACCCAGGTATGCCTTGTCCGGCTCTACCCATGCCCAGCTATTGCCCGGACCATGGACAGGCACTAGTAACTCGTCGACTGACACTCTTTGTCGAGATTTTTGTGGCATTGCAGCCAACCAAATAAGAGCTTGACGAAGAAGTGATAATTTTTCGTTATCCGGCCTATTCTCAGTTAGTGCAGGGATTAGTGCATCGTTTATTAAATCGGATTGTCGGGGTCTCCGGACCAGCCCACCTCCCTGAATTGGTGCAAGCTTCTGTGCCAACTGTGTATAATCGCGTGCGATACCTGTTCGGACTTTAATGGCTGATTCATCAAAAAATTTTAGCAGTAACGATACATTCTCATCGATGGCAGCTAGTTCGTCCCCAGCATCGTCTATTGCATGAGGCTTCGCCTTTTCCTCCGTTGCCCTACCCTGGGTGCTTACTGGGGTAAAGAATACTCGTGAAGAAGGCTTAGAAAGATAAATATCACCAGTGGGTAGGATAGACTGCTCGCTGAGTTCATCAGAATATGGCGCACTGAATCGTATTAATATCCAAGAGAGAAATTGGTCCCAAAAGGATGGCCCTTTCTTACGATTTTCTAAGGCAGCATGCTCCAATATGGAAAGTAATCCTGCTGGTCGTTCTAAATACAAGCTATCATGAGCATCTGTTCCTTCAGCAAGACCATCTAAAACTGCTCTCGCGTTCGATAGTAGCATCGCATCTGATAGCCTAAACCCATAAACTTTAATGTCAGAAATACCTGCAACTATCAGATCGAACATGGCAAGATCTGATGCTTTTGGTATTCGGAGTTCTTTAGCTTCTATAAATCCGCCATCTGCCGCTAATACTATTGCTTTACTAGCAAGACCACCTTTAGCATAGAGAGCAGTTGCTAATACTCCTATTCTTCGCTCCATCGCTAGCGTAACTAAACATTTCTCCGCCTTGGTTTGTCGTGTTTTTAATTTCTCGATAAGTGATTCTGATAACTCCTCAGCCGCTTTTAGAAGGATGGTGTTATAATCGTTTCCAAATTCAATAGCCGTCCTGTCAATTTTACCGTGAAAATGAGAGCTCACCCACAACGGGACACCAGTTGGAACATGAGTTGGAAGACCAATACAGAAGCGGCCATTGGCACCCAAAGGATGCATATCGTAATCTAACTCGTCTAAAGAAGCGGGGACTGGGAGAGCAACTGTAACGGGGACCTGCTTAACATCCCGCCAGTTCTCCTCCGGTAATCTGAGTGCTTGGATTGCATCTCTTAGTTTCTGACGTTCCTGCTGACCCTTCTCTTCATTCTGCTGATCTAAGCCGCCATACATGCGTTCAGTTACCAACCAATCCTGAGATGCCTGATCGTTTTGCTCCGCTTGCATATCCAGGACATACTTTCTGCTAGTTGTTCGTTGATGGCGTAGAATAACACCGTCGGATAGAATTTCTTGCGAGCTTATGTCAATTTTACTGAGCTCTGCACGAAAACCTCTTGTCTGGTCTACTATATCTATTTTACTGATACCTGGAAGAAATAGAAACGATGCCGCAGGAGGTAAGTTGCCATCTTTTCCTTGATCTCCACATATCTCATCTACGGCCTCATTTATATCCTTAGAGTACTTTCCACCCTTGGAATACTGTTCGTTCAGAGGCAAAACAACAAGGGTTTGTGTGGCTGATAGCATCTTATCGGAAAGTTTGAGCTGCGCAATTCGATGGACAAAGTCATCGGCATTCAAACGTAGTGGGAAAGTGAATCCAGCAGCACGACCTGCTTCGCGAAGCACTGTATCAAGAGCTTGATCTCCAGGAAATCTTTCCTCTATGGCGTTTTGTCGTTCTACATCTTTTTCCAGAATAGCACTTATAAGATAGCTAATCTCTTTTATGAATTCAGAGTCTTTAAACGGCTGCCTTACCATCCGAAAGGCTATTGGACATCCCTCTGACCAATCGCTCCCCGGTTTTGCACTATATATTTCAGCCGAGTCTGCGATCTGAAACACCGCCTTGAATCCAATGCCCTTGTTTCCGATACATACATCAGCCGTTTTATCGCTCTTGAATATAGAGGTAATGCTATCAACCTTACTTTGATCGAAAGGCTGGCCGCTATTCCCAACAGCGATTAATGAATCTATTCGAGTGATCGAAACAAGAGAATCCGTCAACTTTTGAAGAACTGCCTGATCATTCGCATTCTGTATTAATTCAATGAGGAATCGCCCTTTATGCTCAGCGCTAATATGCTCCGCTGCGTTAGCGATTTGTATGTAGTAAGTATCATTATTAGCTATTCCCGAAATGAGAGTATCAAGACGGCGATACCAGAGATCTGCAAGAATATCGTCTTTCATTGATGAAGTTACATCTTTCAAGGTTTCCAATTCAAGCTACCTCTTTAGGAACTGCGTTTTACTCCTTTACCAAAACTATTAAATATACGCAGAATAGGTGTCCTCATCAGACTTCGATGTTTGAGGTTTAGTTACCTTTCCCTTGTAGGGACCAGGATTCTTGATTGCAAATAATTCATGATTTTTACAACCCATGCATTAGCCAAAAGACACATGGGTTTTATGATTGATGTATTAATATAAAAAAGTTTTATTAAGCTTAATTCCGCCTGCCCGTGTATGAAATCATTTGCTAATGCAATCCTATTTCAGAAATTTTAATGCAGACATCTGTCTTGTTGATTGAAGAAATAATTATAGTAAGTTTAAGTAAATGTCAAAGAAAAGTATTTATTGTTCCATAGAATATAAGGCATGGTGTCTATGTTTGTCATGTATGAATAGTGTTTGTTACTGATTGAAAAAAGCACGTCCACGAAAAATCCTAAATGCTCACTTACAGGAAGAAATTATTCAGGGGCTGT
>DIKK01000012.1 GCA_002423605.1 Dehalococcoidia bacterium UBA5620 | reverse complement strand
GGACGCTGCTATGACCCAGGTGGTCACCCAGGCTGAGGTACCCACCACCACTTTCGATCATGCTTGTTGTCCCCTGGAATACAGCACCAACTACTTCTGGCGCGTGATAGCCGTCGAACCTGTCCCGAGCGATTGGAGCGCCACGTTTAGCTTCCAGACGGAACCTAAACCGGCAGCACCAGCAGCTCCGGCTGAGGCACCCGCTACCCCGCTGTGGGTATGGGTGATCATCGCCATCGGCGCTTTCCTGATCATCATTACACTCATACTCATCTTAAAAACCTACAGAGTGTAATACCTGCCTGTCTTAGTAATGACCCAAAGAGGGGCTTAAGCCACCCCCTTTTTTAAGGCCATCATTCTCATAAATAACCTCGTAGTGTGACGCTTCAGTGTCTCTGGAAGGGTCTCAAATTGTAAAGTAAGATATGATAAACTCAAATACAGCTTTACTAATGGATTATAGAGACTCACGCTTGGTGATCACGTCAAAGTTAATACTGAGCACAGCATATGCGTAACGACAGCGTTAAACAAGGCTATTCTAGACCGAAATGAAACAATCTTCACCCCTTTAGTAGCTCTTGCCACGCCATTCATTCGCAAAGTCACAGAGTAATATCAGGGAACATCATTCACGTTGGTCGCCTTGACGTAAATGGTTACAGCCCCACCCCACCTAGCTCCAGCAGAGTCGGTCTTTAGCTCTATGATGACCAGTCAGAATGCAGTCTTCTGAAAAAGCCGAGGTAAGATTTCGCTTGGTTTCTTCTCATGGGATTGTTCCTCTGTCTGAAGCATTGGTTCAGACACACCAGCTCTTTTGGCTCAGTTATTCTCTGAGCAGCTGTAGTCTGCTGTACTGTCAACAGATTTTTTCTTCCATGGCCTCTTCAGATGCCAAAATTTCTACTAGCTCCCTCATTTCTTTAAAGGCAACTGTCTCTTACTTTTATGAGCATTACCTCCAGCGGGCCTATTTCTGGGCCCTGGGCTCGCTGGCTGACTTATCTTCTCTAGTCAGAATAAGTGCAGCAAGTATTAGACAGGCTCCAACTACAGTTATAGCAATGCCAGTCAGCACCAAGCGCAACTCGAAGGCAATCGCCGGCTCAATCCGTGATCATATAGCACGAAATTTACTGTAGATGGTAAGGTTCGGACAGGATAAAGCACTTGACAGGAGAAACGTTCCACTATACAATAGATTGATATATTATGTAGACTGCTATAAGCGTAAACTCAAAACAAAACTATGGTATCAACTATTACGGTAAGTACTATCACTACTATAACGGCTTTAAGTGTAGGCGCAGGGATTGGTGTTTTTGTTACGCTGTTACTCACTGGCCTCCTTGCCGCCAAAGAGCTGCTGGGTGCAAGTTCAGGTAAGAGGCAAAAGTTGCTATCCCATTCCCTTATCATAAGCATTATCCCCTTGCTTATGGGCTTTGCCGTTATTGTCTGCCTCAAGATAGCTAACATTTTATCTTAGCATAAAAGGCATTACGAGATACAATAAAATATTAGCTATCCCATGAGCCAATATCACGCCAATAAGTGAGCGTGTCTGTTTTACTGTATAAGCAAAGGACAAGGCCACGATTAGCACGAAGATAATATCTACTGCGGAGAAAAAGCCGACATGCAGGATAGCAAATATAAGGCTGATATAGATTGCCCCCTGCCAGAAACCCATAACCGGTTCGGCAAGCCGTTGTAGAACACCGCGGAACATTATTTCCTCAACAAGCCCGGTGGTTATCAATAAAACAACTGCAGGAAACCCTAGTTGTTGCAAAGTGAAATCGGTTACCAGTGGATTAGGTCTCAAAATTATATATTCCATAATGCCATAGACAAGGCCGCTACTAATTCCTATAATAATCTGGGTGAGCAAATCATGGCAAACCAGGCCAATGTCGCTGGGCTTGAGCTTGACAACCCGCATCATCGCTAAAGTAGCTACCAACAATGGGGCATAGATGATAGGATACCAGTAGATTTGCGTCAACTGAACCAAAGGCATAGCCATGCTAAGTATACGGATTAGGGGTACCAGGCTTAACCCAAGTATCAGGTTGCGCCGCTCAGAGTCAGCAACAAAAGCAGATTGAATTAATAGAGCAACAAGTATCATACCATGGCACACGACTCCCACCAGGGGATCAAGATACACAGTTAACAGCTCGGCCGAAGTGATGGCTAAGAAATATAGCCATAAGGGCAGCATGCTTGCTCCCCTGCCAACTATTATCTCCTTGATACTGTCAATTGTTCTTTGCCTGATGTGTCCCATGTTCGCAGTCAACTATAGATTCAGCCAGTTTTGCCATATTATAATATATCCTTGCTCAGTATTCGATTAGAAAAGACTGTCTCAATAGGTGACTTATCCTGGCCCAACATTACAACATGGGGGAAAATTTACATAGAACTAACATGAAGTAATATACGCTTAGCGACCTGACCTCAAAATCTGATCCAGTTTTAATGTTCAACTGGATGACAATAAAGGGGGGTACATGGCCAGGAAAGTGTATGCTCTAGAGCAAGCTCAGACAGGCCGGGGTCTTTTAAGCCAGGGCTAAGGCAGCAGGAAGATATTGTTACCGTAGCGAATCCATTCGAATGGCAGAGAGAATACTGGAACAGAGCACCGATAGGCGCTGCAAAACTGGAAATCTATCTGGCGCTTCCTCAATATTTGGTGATGGTACCAGCTGAGATAGTGAAGTTAGCACTAACAGTCTTATCATCCCACGGTCACTATAGTGTGGATGCTTGTTTATAGTTAGCCACACTGCCAGTCCAGCCAGCGAATTGCCAGCCGACGGCAGGTAACTACAGCATCCTGCACATAAGCGTACCGGTTGACGGTGCCGCTGTCTGATAGGCTAAAACTTGTGAAAAGGATGTATTATGCGGAATTGGGGAAAGTGAAAGTCGAGAAAGCGATGGCTTTGGCCCTGCCAGTCCCGCTGCCAGAAATTATATTATATGATTGTGCACCTGCGTTATAATCAGCTATAGCTAGCAGTAGCTGCACCTAGTGATTGATGTTGAGGAGTACGCGTGGTTGTCCCCATCTCTCGACGTAGATGGCAACCTTGACGTTGCCGTTAGTCCTTGGCTGGCACTGATGGCATGGTTTTAACGTTAGTTGATTATCACTCCCACCGGACACCACCGGCCATGGCGGTAATAGTGCGAGTATCAGCTGCTATAATGGCAGGTTGGGATATTGCCACCTGTAACTGGGGAATATCTTTACCAATCTCAGCGAGTTTAGGTACAGGATTTCCCTTAGCGTCAAAAAAGGACACATCTAGCTCGTTACAATTTGAAGGGAACAATACCGCCACTGTAGCACCATGATTAAAGACGCTTTCAATATAGCCACTGTTGAGGTCTCCTATATTAGCTCCGGGCCATCCATTATTCAACTCCATGCACCACCAGCCAGATGTGGGAAATCCTGCTTGCCCCATCCATGATACAAGGTTGTCAAGTCTAGCATCCATATCCTTAACGCTTCTTGCATAGCAATCGAAAGACGGGAAGTCAGTTGCTGCCAGGCAAGCTGCCTTTATATCTGTCCGTTGCAAATTATTGCCCATGAGTTTATGTATTATGGGCACGTTAATTCGCCGAAGAATACCTGTTAAAAAGTTCAAATAGCTGGTAACCTGTGCAGGTCCATAATCCTGGTCTATAAAATCCGGATCCCAAGAACAGTCATCGGCTTTCAAAAGATAATCCAGCTCATTATCTGCGGATACTGCAACGACGTTGTGGTATCTGGCTAGAATATTGCTATACCTTTCTAAAAATGCCCCCCAACTGTCAGTGCCACCATTAATATTCCAGGAAAAATTAGGTTTGGACAGATTACCGAAGTTCGGCATCCATTTTCCATTAGCTTGAGCGATTACTAGCATCTTGTGCTTGTATATTAAGTTAAGGAGTGCTGTAAATCCCGCCTCTTCCTCTTGTATAGAATTGTTGGGAGTGTACCATCGAATATAGCGCAAGCTGACAGTAAGGAGACGGACCCCTATTGATTCTAGATAAGTCAACTCCCTATCATAAATAGCAAGGTTCTCTGGTAGATAGAACTCCGCACCGTCATCAGACGCCACCTGGTTTGGCATGTTTGTAGTTGCTAAGACCATACCAACAAGCCTGCTCTTGACTCCATCAAGAACAAAGAATCTGCCGTTGTCTATTTGAACATGCTCAGTACTGCCATCAGTCCAGGTGATGACCCTGTCCAACAAATAGCCTTCTTCAGCGGCATGAGCCGCTTGTGGAGCTGCAACACCCAAGGCAGAGAAGACGAAAACAAGGCATAATATTGCACGGAGCCCTCTCTCTATAATGGAGGCTTTAAAGCGGTTGCTTCTGAGGCCAGCTGTTGTATTGTTTCCCAGAGTCCTTTTTTGCTTTTCCATACTTTAAGTATCATTCATTTCAACAGCCCTTAGAATCACCCGTTAGTACTTTTCAGAATAGTAAAAGGTACTATGACCAGCAAAGTCCTATTTTAAATAGGACTATTTGGCTATATCATTTAGTCCCTTTGGGGGATAGTCTGCTGAGTTGGGATAAGCTAGAATTACTATTAGATGACTCAGAGTAGTTTAAGATAGGTATAGATACATGACACATGTTAATCGGGCAGAAACCATGCTGACAGCCAGCGAGTTAGCTCACCTTCTAAATGTGCATATCAATACGGTGAGACGGTGGAGTAATCGGGGAATACTCAAGGTATATCGCATCGGTCCACGAGGCGACCGAAGATTCAGCCAGGAGAACATCGATAGCTTCCTTGCCGAGAACCCTGGGGTTAAATACGGGAATGGTAATGTTCAGGTACGATAAGGCAGCTTCATTGTAGGAGTTATGAATACCATCATCTTTGTTTGTGCCGAGAACCAACAAGTGATAACACGTTCTGTTTATAATTGTTAAGAAGGTATAGAAATGCTTTTTTTGGCTCACATCGGGATTACGCTAGGTGCTGCCGTACTATTGTGCGATGCTCCATCATGGAGCTACTCTCGTCGCAAACTACCTCAGCCTTGCCAAGCTACCAGCACCACTTCATTTTCGCAACCTGACTGCGCTCCCGACTGCGCCGATGACAATCTATCGTGGTTTAATTCGCTCGCCAGACAAATAGACTACAGACTGATACTTGTGGGCGCGTTATTACCTGACATTATCGATAAACCTTTGGGGACGTTTTTGTTCCCCTGCTTTTTCAATAGTAATCGGATATTCTGTCATACTCTGCTCTTCTTGGTCATCATTAGTTCAGTAGCGGTGTACATTTTCAAAAGGCAGGGGCAAACCTGGCTTATTGCTCTAGCTTTTGGTACTTTCATGCATCTTATCCTTGACGGAATGTGGCTTATTCCCAAAACCCTCCTCTGGCCCGCTTACGGTTGGGCTTTTGGAAGAACCGACATCAGCCACTGGCTGAAAAATGTGTTCTATGCCCTGCTGACCGACCCGTATATATATCTACCAGAACTGGTAGGGGCTATCATACTCTTGGGGTTTTTTGTATACTTGGCACGCAAGGGGAAACTCCTGCTATTTATCAAAAAGGGGACGATTCAAAGCTGAGGTAGACTGGATGAACATTTTAGTTACCGGCGCCGCCGGTTATATAGGAAGTATAGTAACAAAAGAGCTAATCAAAGAGGGAAATTCTGTTATCGCTTTGGATAATCTAGAACAGGGACATCCAGAGGCCTTAGTTCCCCAAGCTTCGTTTGTACGCGCCGATTTAAGAGATTCAAAAGGGCTGGAGAAAGTATTCGTGGACTATCAGATAGAAGCAATTGTACACCTAGCTGCTGAGGCCCTGGTAGGCGAATCCATGATTCATCCTAAAAAGTACTTTCGCGCTAACGTTGTATATGGCATCAATCTTCTGAATACTATGCTCAAGTATGATGTCAAGAAGCTCATCTTCTCCTCCAGTGCCGCTGTCTACGGCAATCCAGAGAGCATACCTATCAAGGAAAGCCATACCGCAGCGCCAGTGAATCCATACGGTGAATCAAAGCTTATGTTCGAAAGGATATTGCATTGGTACGGACATGCCTATGAACTTAAGTTTATCTCCCTGCGCTATTTTAATGCTGCTGGCTCAAAAGACGATTTGGGTGAAGATCATGAGCCTGAAACACATCTCATCCCTAACGTTTTGAAAGTAGCTTTGCGACAGCGCCAACATGTGGCGGTGTTCGGCACGGACTACCCGACCAGCGACGGTGCTTGCATTCGCGATTATATACACGTAGCAGATATTGCTGGAGCTCACATCCTTGCCCTGAAGCATCTCGGGGGAAACCAAGCCAACAAAGCCTACAACCTGGGAAACAGCAAAGGTTACTCCATGCTTGAGGTGATTGAGACGGCAAGGGAAATTACTGGGGCGAGTATTACTGTGGCCAACCATCCTCGACGGCCGGGGGATCCAGCAGTTCTGGTTGCAAGTTCAGAACTGGCAAAATCGGAGCTGGGATGGGAACCGAAAAAGAGGAGCCTGGAAGTTATTATCGAGAATGCCTGGAAATGGCAGAAGGAGCATCCACATGGATATGAAAGCAAAAGAAACAGAGTTACAGTCGACTCGAGGTAAAAAGGAAATAATAAGTGTCATTGGCCTGGGTGTTGTAGGGCTGACCACGGCAGTCGGTTTTGCTAGTAAAGGACATAAGGTTATAGGAGTAGATATTGACAAGGAAAAAGTGAGGCAAATAAATAATAAAGTATGTCCGATATATGAACCTGGTTTAGCCAGAGCCTTGGAAAACACAGAATTCACTGCTACTACAGACCACGAGGCAGCAATAGAATCAGACATATCATTTCTTTGCGGCGGTACACCTGGAAAGCCCGACGGTTCCATAGATCTATTATATATTGAAAAACCAGCCATCCAGCTTTCAAAAGTACTGAAGGCGAAGAACGATTACCACCTTATTGTAGTAAGAAGCACTGTCGTACCTGGTACTACAGAGAGTGTCATTGTTCCTATCTTCCGAGATTCAGAAAACGTTGGAATTTGTGCAAACCCGGAATTCCTTAGGGAAGGTTCGGCACTGGAAGACTTCTTGTCTCCCGATAGAGTAGTTATTGGCGCAAATCATCGTGAAGCAGGCGATGTTTTGCATAGCTTCTATAGTAATGATTGTCAGTGTCCTATCTTTCGGACAACTATCAGCACTGCAGAGATGATTAAATATGCCTCCAATTCCTTCTTAGCTGTCAGGATATCCTTTATCAACGAAATAGGTAATATCTGTAAAAAGCTAGGGATCGATGTTTATGAGGTAGCAGAAGGGATGGGACATGATACCAGAATTGGACATCAATATTTAAATGCAGGTATTGGGTATGGAGGCTTTTGCCTACCAAAGGACGTATCGGCTCTCATAGCTAAATCAAAAGAGGTAGGTTATAGAGCCAGAATTCTAGAGGAAACTTCAAATTTAAATAAAGAGCAGCCCCTTAGATTGCTTAAGTTGCTTAAGAAGCATATCCCTTCGTTACAAGGAAAATCTATTGGTATATTGGGATTGGCCTTTAAGCCTGGCACGGATGATGTTAGAAGCTCGAAGGCCATCGAGATTGTTCGGACGTTGCTGGATGAAGGAACTCGAGTAGTCGCCTATGATCCCAGGGCAATGGCTAACTTTATGAAACTGTTTCCTAGTGAGATTGAATTCGCCAGTCCGGAAAAAGTCCTTGCGGCTGATGCTGTATTGATATTGACCGAGTGGGATGAGTTCAGTAATCTGGACTACAGAGATAAGATTATCATAGACGGCAGAAACGTAGCTAAGGCAAAAGAGGCGAAAATATATGAAGGCATTTGCTGGTAATACCACTATGAATGATGATATTAGGACAGTTCTTCAGGACATGGGTCCTGTAGATTTCAAGGATAAAACAGCCCTTGTTACTGGTGGGGCTGGATTCCTTGGCTCATGGATATGTGAAACATTGATATGCCAGAAAGCACACGTTATTTGTGTGGACAACTTGTCCAGTGGACTGGAATTGAATATTGCACATCTATCGAGAAATGGCAATTTTGAATTCATTAAGCACGACATCACAGAACCGCCGCATTTCAAGAGCAAAATAGATTTCGTTTTGCACCTGGCAAGTCGGGCTTCACCATTTGAATTTGAAGAGTTTCCTCTGGAAATACTAAGGGCAAATACCCTGGGGACGGCAAATGCGCTGGAGATTGCCAGAGAACACAAAGCAGTATTCCTATTTACATCTACCAGTGAGACCTATGGCAATCCTGCCGTTGTTCCAACTCCCGAATCCTATTACGGCTACGTCAATTCGATTGGCATACGGGGATGCTATGACGAAAGCAAAAGATGTGGCGAGGCATACGTCATGGCCTATAGAAAGCAGTATGGCATGGATGTCAGAATCGCTCGCATTTTCAACACATATGGCCCGCGAATCAGGCCAGATGGCATTTACGGCAGGGCCATACCACGCTTTATATCGCAAGCCCTGAGAAATGAACCTATAACGGTATTCGGCAGCGGAGTGCAGACAAGAAGCTTCTGTTACACCACTGACCAAGTGGTGGGGTTGCTCCAGCTGGCTTCTTCTCACAAGGCCTCTGGAGAAGTGATCAACATAGGTAACGACAAAGAGACAACAATCATTGAACTGGCAGAAATAGTAAAAAAACTGACCGGCTCCGTTTCTAAGATAGAATTTCACCCTCTCCCCCAGGATGACCCTGCGAAAAGATGTCCTGACCTGACGAAAGCGAAAAAGATTCTGGGCTGGCAGCCAAAGGTGAAACTAGAAGATGGTCTAAGGAAAACCATTAAGTGGCTATCAGAAGCGGGTGTATCTGTCCCAGAGAAAAAATAGATGAAAGACTTAAGGATTGTAATACCCGCATATAATGAAGAGGAGGGCATAGGGGATGTCATTACGCGCATTCTTAAGACCTGTCCAGAAGCTGAGCTAATTGTTGTTAACGACTGCAGCATAGATAAAACAGCGCAAATAGCCAGGGATCTCGGTGCAAGTGTAATCGATAACACAAGTAATCTAAATTATGGAGGTGCCCTTAAAGTAGGGTTCTCCCAAAAAACAACTCCTGAACGCATTATTAAATATTTTGCGTTCATCGATGCTGATGGAACTTATCCACCCGAGAAAATCCCAGAGCTCTATAATTTATGTAATGCAGGTAATTATGATATCATCGTTGGTTCGCGCTTCTTAGGACATAATGTTGGTATGCCAATCATACGCAGGGTCGGAAATAAAATCTTTGCCGCCCTGATCTCAGTATACACAGAGGAAAAAATAACTGACAGTGCAAGCGGGCTAAGGGTTTTCAATGTAGCTTTGCTTCCACAGTTAAAAGACTTACCAAATGGTCTGAATTTCACACCGGCAATGAGCGTTACTGCGCTTTTCGCAGGCTTTACCTATGCCGAAATCCCGATTGACTATGCCAAGCGTACAGGCAATAGCAAATTAAGCGGCATAAAGGATGGGTATAGGTTTTTAAAAGTGATAATGGACGCGACAAGAAAATACCGGCCTTTGCTATTTTATTGCACCTTGGGGTTGCCGTTTACGTTGGTGGATTACATCGTAAAATTATTTACACGGACGAAATTGCAAAATGGATAGGTTTGTCTCGGTAGTTATTCCCACGTTAAACAACGAAGGTACACTTGCAGAATGCCTCGAATCAATATTTTCCAACGACAATCCACCGAAATTTGAAGTGATAGTAGTTGACGGTGGATCGGTCGACAATACTGTAAAGATTGCCCGTGAATATCCCATCAAGTTATTGTATGCAGATAAGCCACAAGCCAATCAGAGGAACACAGCAGTAGAGCACGCGACTGGAAATGTCATTGCTTTCGCAGATTCGGACGTTAGAGTTGATAGAAATTGGTTATCCACACTGCTTAGGCACTTTGATGACCCCACGATTGCGGGAGTCGGTGGTCCCAATATTACGCCGGACGACGATCCATTCTGGGCGAAATGCTTTGGCACTTTGATGGAATCGTCTCTCGGATCAGCAGGTGTCAGAAACACCGTGATTTATAAAAATATCCGAGAAGTTAATCACAATCCACCTGTCAATTCGGCTGTTAGGAAAAACGTTTTCCTGGAAGTGGGTGGCTTTGGTGAAGGGTACGAACCAGTCGAAGACGTAGTACTCGATGCCAAAATAAAAAGAAAAAACTATAAACTAATTTACGATCCTGATATGATTGTATTGCACCACAGGCGCAAAACGTTATCAGGCTTTGCTAAGCAATTATTTTTATACGGCAGAGGCAGGGCCTCTGTTTTTCTTAAACACCCTAAATCATTGCCGTTTACTTATTTCTGCACTGCAGCCTTCACACTGGGTACGATCCTCTCACTTCCGCTTTATATATTAATCCACCCTCTGCAACCTATTATAATATATGGATGGATAGCCTATCTCTTATTCATTGTGATAGCATCGATCTACACAGCTATTAAAAAAAGAAGATTTGTATTGTTCTTAATATTACCTTTCCTGGCGATATACGAACACTTTACACTCGGCTTGGGCTTCATAATGGGTATAGTCAAACCATTTAAAGGGGCGTGAATTAAATTAAATATTTTCCTGGCTCACTTCAAGTCATGTTGATGGTTGCAATTGGATTTACCGATTATTCATCTAAAGGTGAAGGATGAAAATTTACATCATAAACGAGCCATTCGTTAAAGATTTTTGTCGGACTCAGAGGTGGGCTGCAAGGACACGGGGAAGGGTTTTACGCCCACCCGATTGGCTGGCCTATACAGCATCTGTTTTGGAAAAGCAGGGATATGACGCGAGATTATTTGACTTCCCCGCAGAGGATTGGGAGAAGGATAAACTGCGCGATTTGATCCATAACGGCCAGCCTGACATTGTTGTCCTAGATGCGACTACGCCGTCCATTTATTCCGATATTGAATGCGCCAGGATCGTTAAAGACGAGGCTGGCAGCATTGTCATAATGGTCGGACCCCATGTATCGTCTCTTCCAGAAGAGACATTGATAAATGCTGGAGGGGCTGTTGATGTTATATGTAGAGGCGAATATGAGTATACTGTGCTCGATGTTGTAAGATGCCTTGAGAATAGTCATGAATTAAGTGATGTTCAGGGTATATCGTATATGGTGAATGGCGAAGTCCTAAATACGCCGGATAGGCCACTCATTGCTGATCTCGATGAACTTCCTTTCCCTGCATGGTACCACCTGAATATCATGAAATATTTTGATGGCACAAAGTTATATCCCTATCTCGACATAATTTCCGGCCGGGGGTGTCCTTTCAAATGTTCTTTCTGCCTGTGGCCCCAGGTCATGCACGGGAGAAGATACCGGTTAAGATCACCAGTCAATGTGGTTGATGAGATGCAATATGATATAGAACACTGGCCAGCCTTGAAAAAGGGGGAGCTTTTCTTCGAAGATGATACATTTACAGTCAATAAAAAAAGAGCTGTAGAGATATGTGACGAAATATTGAGGCGCGGCTTAAAAATAACCTGGTCTGTGAACGCAAGGGCCGACATATATGATGCTGCTTTATTTAAAAAAATGAAGCAGGCGGGGTGCAGGATGCTCCTGGCGGGCTTTGAAAGCGGTGACCAGCAACTGCTGGATAATATGAAGAAGAAGCTACGCTTGGATCAGTCAGTGGATTTTGTCAAACTGGCGCATCAGGCTGGTCTTGCTGTACACGGATGTTTTGTGCTCGGCTTTCCAGGTGAAACAAAGGAAAGTATAAACCGGACAATTGATTTCGCAATGAAGCTGGATATCGATAGCGTCCAGTTCTCAGCGGCTATACCCTTTCCTGGAACAGATTATTATCAATACTGTCATGAAAAAGGATTGATTAAAGCCCGCTCATGGGCAGACTGGCTGGATGATGGAGAGCAGTCCACTGTCATGGAATATCCCGGATTGAGCAAACAGGACATCGTTGGTTCAGTTAATAAGGCATTGAGGAAATTCTACCTGAGGCCAAATTATATGCTCAAATTTTTACTGAGTACGCGTTCAGCATCAGACCTATACCGCAAAATGCGGGGATTCAGGAATTTCATTTCTTATTATTTCACAAAATAGGCAATAATTAGAAATGATCTATTTTTATTATGATCACCCGCAGAATTAGGACATATACTAATATTCACCACTTTTTATATTTCTGACATGAGCTCACAGTAGCGGCAATGCTGCAAATGTCAAAAGGAGAATAAGTATATTCACAATTCCCCGACTTTATGTCTTACAAAGTATTTTGAGGGTTTGTGGATTACGTCAACAACGGAGTGAAACACGTAGCTAGAGTAAGAGAGTATACTGAACCTGAGATAAGGAAAATATCAGAATATGTCGGTTTTACATATGTAACAATAGACTTTAAAGGCGACGATATGGTAATTGTCGGGTGCAGACGAAAACCATGAGAATAGGATACTTCACAACTCTTTTCCCTTATGCAGAATCTTTTCAAGATTCTGCATTCTCCCGTCTTTATCCCATAGGGGGAGCAGAAGTTGCCGCGTACCATGAGGCACGCAGTATGGTAAAACTTGGACATGAGGTCATTGTTTTTACTACTTCTATTAATTCAAAAAGCCACATTGAAGAATTTGAGGGCATAAAGATATACCGCTACGGGACGAATTTCAAGATTGAGAAGGCCTTTTTCTCTTTTGACTTACAGTTTAAGTCCACAAAGCAGGATGTGGATGTCGTCCTTTTACATTTTGCTACGCCCCCTGGCAATCTGGCAGGCTGGTACTACGCAAAGGTGAGAAAGAAACCTCTTGTCGTCATTTATCACGGGGATGTAGACCCAAGCTACGGCAAGCTAATACGCAGGGTAGGGCTGAGTCTATTTGACACTTTCGCTGTACCTAGGATATTGTCCAGCGCAAAAGTCATTATTTCCAATTCAGAGCACTACACTAACAAGTCTCGTTTCTTAACGAAGTACAGGGGAAAGGTTGTAGTCATACCTCGCGGCCTAAATCTAGAGGAAATTGAGGTGCCCTATACGAAAAATGAATGCAGAAGCAGGTTATCGCTTTCCATGGACGATAGGGTCATCCTGTTCGTGGGAAATTTGATCAATTATAAGAGCCCTGATCTGCTCATAGAATCATTGCCTCTCGTTATTAAAAAAGTCCCAGAGGCCAAATTGGTGCTTGTAGGAGATGGTCCGATGCGCCAGGATATGGAGAGGCTTGCACAAAAACTGGGTATAGCAGATAGAGTAAAATTCACTGGCATTCTACTCGGAAATTTAAAGGCACTCTATTATAACGCGGCAGATGTCTTTGCACTTCCCTCTACAGGGAGGACGGAATCATTTGGTATTGTGCTTCTAGAAGCGGCGGCGGCGGGACTGCCAATCGTGGTCAGCTCTTTGGATGCCTTCCGTGCCTTCATTGAAGATGGTTACAACGGGATAATAACAAGAGCAGGAGACATAAATTCTTTAGCAGAGGCCATAACTCTCCCTCTATCTCAACCTGCTTTGCGGCGCAAGATGGGGGGAAATGCCCTGAGTAAGGTTAAAGACTATTCTTGGGAAAAGATTGCTAAGATGACAGAGAGTGTTTATGAGATGGCGGGAACGGATGCATAACAGCATCATCGTAGGAGCAGCTCTCAGTAGCTTCAGAGGCTTGATGCTTGACAGAGCTCTGGATATTTATCTGAAGTTATCGAATGACTTTGGCCTAAAGGGAGTTGAGGTCAGATTTGATAAGGAGAGGGAGCGGCCTTCTTTGTGGTCATGGGAAGCTGATAGCAAGGTAAAGAGTTTCTTGGCAAACTTCGAGACCGCCGGTGTCCATCTCCCGTTTATTTATTTGAATCCCATTTCAGCAAATCCAGGGATAGAAAAGGAATCAGTTGAACAGCTAAAGCAATCCTTACAAAGAGCTGCTGAGTTGGGTGCAAAATATGCTGTAATGCATACACGAGGGGAGGCACCCGATCTGACCTTTGAAGAGAAGTTTCACAAGTGGGAGGACGTTATAAGAGAGCTTGCCAGCTATGCTAAGAAGAATTCCATTCTGCTGACTATAGAAAATGCAGACTTCCTGCGTAGCCTGGGCGATCTGACAAGGATGGTACGAAGTGTAAATTCAGAGTGGATTGGAATAACACTGGATATAGGTCACGCACACATCAGGCAAGTTGCACCGCTATCTAGCTATCCCATAAACGACTTATTGCTGAGGGTATCAGATCTCCTCTTGCCGTTGTCCGTTATCAAGAAAAATATGCCCTACGAAACTTATGGCTCTTTAAAGAAGTTTGTTGCATCTGAAGGGGAGCTTATCCGAGTTGTTCATATTCATGATTATGATGGGAAGAAAGACCATTTGCCGTTGGGCAAAGGAAAGATAAATTTCTCGCTCCTTTCTGCGTTGAGAAAAGCCTTCAAGGGCCCTTATATTCTTGAAATTGCCCTTGAGAACCCTTACCATGATTTTGAGGCAAATTATCGGCAGTTTGTGGAGCTAATGGAAGCATGAGTGTAACGGTTATTGGTGATGCCTTCGTTGATGTGATAGTTCCTGTGCTAGATGTAAAGATAGGAGAGACTTATCATAGAAGAGTGATAACGTCATGCGGCGGGATGGCAAACGTAGCGGTACTTATTTCCAGGCTTGGTGAGAGGGTTAAATTCATTGGGAAAGTAGGAAACGATGTATTTGGCAAATATTTCAACCATAACTTAACAGAGGCAGGCGTAGAGGATATCACATTTGTAGATTATGAAAATCCTACTGGTTTATGTGTCTCTCTGGTGCATGAAGATGGAGAGAGAGTAATGGTAGCAGATAGAAGAGCAAATGACCAGCTAACTAAAGAGGAAATCGAAACGTGCCTTGATAAAATAATCAACTCGCAAATCGTTTATTTTTCTGGCTATTCATTTGCATCACCGCCGACGGCAAAGGGCATCTTATACGCTATGAGGGCTTGCCACAAGAAGTGCGAAATATGGTTCAATCCCGGGGCGCCCAATGCTATCCGAAGTTCCTTCAAGGACTATGTTTGCGAGTTTGTTGATGTCCTGATACTAAACCTTGATGAAGCCAAGGCCATGACCGGAAAGCATGCGGTTCAAGATATAGCCGGGGAGCTTAAGGAAGTTGTTGGGCTTGCCGCAATAACATTAGGCAAGGAAGGCTGCATAGTAGTACAAAGGGAGGGCTTTACGCATACACCTGCGCAAGGCCTAAGTGGCATCAAAGATACAACCGGTGCAGGAGATGCATTCGCTGCTGGATTCATGGCAGCTAGGTTAAGAGGACTTGATTTAGCAGAATGTGCTAAGTTTGCAAATGAAATAGCCTCAAGATCTATTGAACAGAGGTCGGAGGTTTTGAAATGACTCATGTGCTCACAGTTTTTATAGACGGACTTAAGTTTGAAAGCTTGAAATACATGCCTTTTCTTAACTCTTTTAGCCAAAAACGAAAGATTTGGACAGACTTGGGTTACTCTGTTGCCTGCCATGCTTCAATGTATAGCGGTGTCCGCCCTAACAAACACCTGAGCTGGTTTATCTGGAAGTATTCTCCAGATACCTCCCCCTTCAAGTGGATAAACAAGCTTAAGATAGATAGATTGCCTCATAATGCTTATTCCAAGTACATCTGTTACAGAATATCCTCCTTATTAGCAAGAGAAGAGGTTACAGCCTTCACCGGAATCCCATTTTTGTGGAATATGCCGTTGAAGGATTGGCATTATTTCGATCTTGCTGAGAAAAGGTACTGGACCGACCCGAGGTATATGGAGAACTACCCCACCATATTCGACATCTTGACAAAGAATAGCATTGAATATGATCTAGTCGGAATGCCTGTAGATACTAGACTTTCACCCAGGGATATAAGGAACCAAAATAGGGCACTACGAGAACACAATCCTCGTGAAATAAGACCATGGACATATTTGTTTATTGGGTATATAGACCTAATGTCCCACTTTTACGGACAGGATTCAAATGAAGTGCAAGCGCTATTAAAAGAAATAGATAAGATCGTCGAGCAAAAATATAGATTCTTTGAAGAACAAGCGAAGGATTTTGTCTTCTTCTTATTCTCAGACCACGGGCACATAAAAATAAACCAAGAATTGGACTTATACTCGCTCTTCAAATCCTCAGGCAAACAACTTGAGGACTACATTTTTTTTATAGATGCCAACTATGTTAGGTTCTGGTTCAAAAACGAAAGAGAGGAGAAAGAAATCCACCAAGTTATTTCAAAGTTAGATGGCAAAGGATTTATCTTGACAAGTGATCTACTAAGAAAATACAACGTTGATATGCCAGACAACAGATATGGCGACTTGATCTTCTATCTCGATGCCCCATATATATTTGGCAGAGGAGAGATAGTTGTAATGGGCAAAAGGAGGAACCCTGTCATTGTTTCCATGCATGGATATCGGCCTGATTTTCCATGCTATGACGGCGTTATCGTTTCAAATAAGCCGTTGCTAGACGAACCATATGTAAAACTTGTAGATATCATGCCGTCCATTTTGTCATCGCTTGACATCCCAATCCCGAAACATGCGGAGGGCAAAGTAATCTGGAAATGACTATTAGATATACTGAAGACGCTATCATTAATGAAGAAGTGAGCAGGATCATCGACTACATAGTAAACGGAGTGGTGCAGCTCTTTAGACCAGAGTCGATTATTTTGAGTGGGAGTTTGGGGAGGGGTGAGGCTACAATATTGGGGAGAAACGGGAAGATAGAATTCCTGAGTGACTGCGAAATCAGCCCTATTGCAATTAAATACGTTCCAAAATCAAAAATAGATAAGCTAATTCTGGAAATAAAGGAGAGGTTTGGTCTCGATTTGGATATTTCTGGTATCAAGCTAAGCATTTATTTTCTGGTGCCAGGACTATCTCGCGGGATAAAGCCAACAATACAAAACTACGATTTCAAATACGGGTCAAAGGTGATTTACGGTAGCGATTATCTACATAAAATACCCGACTTCAAACCCGAGGATATTCCTTTTTGGGAAGGGCTGAGGCTAATGTTCAACCGCATGGCAGAGTATCTCAAGTATCTCCCGGCAAACGGTGAGCCGAATTCGAGGTCAGTTTTTTGGCTATACAAAGTCGTACTTGCCTGTCAAGATACCATTCTGTTATCGGTACACAGGTATGACCCATCCTGCCAGGGCAGGAATTTGGTGTTTCAGGAAGTCTTTCCAAAATACTTCGCCGAGATGAATGCGGCATTACCCAAATTCCTGCCCCTTACAGTAGAAGCAACCACCTTTAAGCTTACCGGAGGAAGCAATTACTATAACTGCAATGACCTCCAGTCAAGTGTCGCTGAGATATGTGATAAAGTCTTTCGATGGGCCATGAAGATAGAGACGGGGATGGACTTCGACAGTTATGTTGAGTTCCAACAACACTACCTAGAAGGACTGAGAATTAAGGCTGGTATTCGCTTTATACCCAGTACATTATTACAGAATGCTTTCAGCTTAATGGAAATACTCCTAATTAAAAGGAGCTATATTTCACTGAAGCTCATGTCAAAGACATTGCTTCCTTGGAAGCACACAGCATACTCTATGATTCCTCTCATTTATTTTGCAACAACACCTGAGGGACATGTGCATACATCTTATCTTCACCGCACAAGACAAGTTCTATCGTTGTTTAGAGACTTAGACGAACAAAAGAGTGACCCTTTGGCAGAGTATCAATACTTGAAGCGGGAAACCATTAATCTGTGGTATGCTCTATGCCACTGAGTCCGAGCGTAGCTGATAGTAAGGACAAGTTAGTTAGCTAATGGAGAATTATGCCATGAGAAAGCCCCCCACCCACAAATTGGATATTCTGATAGCATGTCATGCGATTCCAACTCCTTATAATCCTGCTACTACCAGAATGTTTTATTTGCTGAAATATGCTATGAGATATGGACACAGTATCACATTGGTTGCACATGATGAAACAGAGATAAATGGCAAATGCAGGGATGAGCTTGAAAAATACTGCAATATGATTGAAATAACCAATAAGCCAAGGAATGTATATGTGCATACACTTAAAGATGCGCTACTTTCACCGGAACTCATAAGGAGTCGTACTATTCCTGCATTTTTCTACTCTAGAAAAATGCAAAAAAGGATAAGAGAGCTATTACTTCAGAAGAAATTTGATGTTGTATACTGCACCCGCCAGATGATTTCCTATGTTTTGAACACAAATGTGCCAAAGGTATTAGACCTTGTAGATCCCGTCCTGTACTCACGCTTCCAAGTATACTTAAAGGAGACGAGGATTCCACAAAAGATATTATCGTTACTGCACTACTATCGGGAGAAGATAACTCAGGTTCCAAAGTATAAAGAGTTTGATGCTTGCATAACTGTTTCTTCCTTTCATAAGGAGCTGCTGAAGCCATATTTACCGAAGAGTGTTTCTGTGATTCCTTATGGCGTTGACCTTGACTATTTTAAGAAAATTACTTCCGATGAAGACACCCCAAGTTTAGTGTTTATTGGTTGGATGAGTTATTTTCATAACGTGAAGGCTATTTGTTATTTCTGCAATGAAATATATCCGTTAATACGGGAAATAATTCCAGCTACAAGACTATACATTGTTGGTAGGGAGCCATCAAAAGAAGTAGCGAAATTAGGAGCAGACAAATCGGTGACCGTCACCGGATTTGTCGAGGATATTAGGCCATATCTCTCTAAAGCATCTGTCGTTGTCGTCCCCATGGTAACCGATGATGGCGGGATCAAAACCAAAATATTAGAAGCGATGGCAATGAGTAAGCCAGTTGTTGTTACTTCCATCGGTGCTAGAGGAATTGACGTTACACCAGGAAGGGATATAGTTGTAGCTGACGAGCCAAAGGAATTCGCCGATAGAGTTGTAGAACTCTTAAATGATAAACCATTAAGAAGAAAAATAGGTTTGAATGCGAGAAAGTTTATGGAAGAGGAGCATTCCTGTGAGACAGCGACAGATAGGCTAATCAAGGTTTTTGAAGAAGTTGTGGGAGGGTGTGGTAATAAGTAATCCCGTTGATTTTTATTAAGGTAAACGTTATTAGTGCAAGAAGTCGGTGATGAAGTTACTAAGCAATATGGAATTGACAAATTCCTAGCTCTGGCTTTAGCCATCCAACTGGCGGTATGGGGTTTGACATTTCTGAGCGCGCTAGGTCTGGAACTGCCCCTTTTTACCCCCATCGTTGGTTTTATTTATCTTACTTTTGTCCCAGGAATTCTCATCCTTAGAGCTCTTAGATTACAGAAACTCACCATCACAGAAACTGTGGTTTACTCTGTAGGATTGAGTTTGTCTCTTTGTATGCTCATTGGTTTTCTATTGAATCTTACTGGTCCCTTTATTGGCATCTCTAAACCAATTGCCTCCTTGCCGCTGCTCACAACTATGACAGTTTCAGTATTGATATTGTGCGGTCTTAGTTACCGGAGAGACAGGACTGCTTCAAGCCCTGTAATCATAGATACCAAGAAAGTAAACGTCAGAGAATTTGCATCCCCGGCACTATTCTTTCTGCTTTTGATTCCCCTTGTCAGCATATTAGGAGCCTATCTAGTGAATTTTTACCATAATAACATACTCCTGCTTTTGCTAATTTGTGTAATTTGCATCGCAGTAGCTTTAATAAGCTTTAATAAGTTCATCCCAGCTAGGTTATATCCCCTGACAATATTCAGTATTGCCGTCGCTCTTCTATACCATAAGACGCTGATATCCTCTTATTTAACCGGCTGGGATATTCACCTAGAATACTATTTCTCTCAGCTGACCTTGATGAACTCTTACTGGGACTTGGCAATGCCGTACGCTTACAATTCGACGCTGAGCGCTACAATTCTGCCTGCTACTTACTCGTCCTTGCTGCATATTGATGCCGCATGGATATATAAGATAGCTTACCCTTTGTTCTTTTCGCTGGTGCCAGTGGCACTGTATGAAACATATCGAAGACAGACCAACGAGCGGACTGCCTTCTTAGCAGCATTCTTCTTTATGTCGCTGGAAGTATTTTTTTGTGCAATGGCTTCTCTGCTAAAACAACAAATCGCCGAACTGTTTCTCGCTTTATTAGTTTTGCTTATACTAAGCAGAGGGATGAACAGTTTCAAGAGAGCAATACTGACCATGGTTTTTTCAGCCTCTCTGGTAGTCTCCCATTACGCGCTATCATATATTGTTGCTTTCTATATATTGCTCGCCTGGCTTCTGCTCTATTTAGTATCTGTGGTAGGGAAAATCAGAAGGGTTGGTATGTTGACAGGGGCATTTGCTAGCCTTTTCCTCGTCATGGTTGTTGGTTGGTACATGTATATGGCAGGTTCGGTGAGCTTCGCTCACCTGGTGGGCATAGGCAACCATATATATACCAACATCAGTGATTTTTTCTTCACCGGGTCAAGAGAACTCACTGTCGTGAAACTTTTGGGACTGGCACAACCAGTACATATTATAGGTGCGAACTTTTACCGTATCACCCAGCTTTTCATCATCATTGGCGTCATTAGATTGATGACCAAGCATCAGGAGATGAAATTCGAGTTAGAGTATGCCATATTGGCATTCCTGAGCATGTTGTTGCTGAGCATGTGTATAATCTTGCCTTATTTCTCTGAATTCCTGCATATTGAGAGATTCTATCATATAACTCTGTTTTTCTTATCGCCTTTTTGCATTCTGGGTGGGGAGACCTTCTTTAGATGGTTACACAAGCTCATCAAGGCGGCCTGGATTAAGATAGCAAGCATGATAAGTTGGCTAAGGCGACCTATCTCCTCCGCCAGCTCTTCTGTTAGCCCTATTTATACAAGGCTTGTTGTCTTGCTGGTACTGATACCGTATTTCTTATTCACCAGTGGATTTATCTACGAGCTTACTGGAGATAAGTTTCCAACATCAATATCATTAAGCCAGACAAATTACAGGAGAAGCAACATCGAAGAAGTAATTGCCCAGTTTCACTCTGGCTACACCTTCGAAAGTGATGTTTTCAGCGCTCGATGGCTATCTAACTTTAAAGGGAAGGGAAGCAACGTCTACTCTGATGTGCTTTCCCTCTGGTACATTCTGCCCAGCTATGGTCTGCTTTACCCATCTAAAACCATTTACCCCGATACTGAACTAACAGATAATGGTTACATATATTTAAGTCGTCTAAATGTCGCCAATTCCTTAATGACCGTCCCTGTAGAACGCGATTCCACTAATGATGAGCACACCTTCAATTATGCTACGTCTGAGATTTCTCGTCTTCTGCAGAATAAGATATATTCCAATGGGGGAAGCGAAGTTTATCTAGTACGGTAACCTTCGCATCTTAAGATAATGGACAAGACGACGGGTCCGTATGTCTTCAAAAAATATACTGCAGATACTGTGTTTGCCGCTATTGCCAGCGCTGCCAAAGCTCTGGGGAATCTTGTGTTGTTGGTGGTGCTATCTAAGATGTTGGGACCACAGGGTTATGGGGTATGGGCTCAAGTCATAGCCACTATCTCGCTGCTGATGCCACTTGCTCTACTTCAACTGGGCTGGGCGATGACAAGGTTTCTGGCTGCAGAAACGGATAAGACAAGAATAAGCGCAGGTTTCTTTTCGGTATTAACAGCGGCAACCGGAACCTCAATCCTGTTGTCTGTCCTTATATTCATTCTAGCCGAGCCGTTTGCCACAACTTTTCTCAAAGGAGCAGAGGCTGCGGTATTTGTCAGGCTGTCAGCCTTTCTGGTCTTGCTGACGGCTATTGACCAGGTTCTGATTGAATACTTCCTAGCTTTTAGGCAGGTAATGAAATACGCCGTCTTCACTATTGCCCAAGTAGTTGGTGAACTAGCGTTAATTACGTATCTGGTGTTTACTGGTCTGGGATTATATGGAGCAATCACCGCTTTGCTGATTGCAAGGAGCTTATTGTTCCTGGTCGGATTCTGTGTTATCAAGCAGCAAGTTAACTTTGCTGCCCCGGCACTTGCTACCTTGAAACCGTACTTGGCATTTAGCTTGCCTTTACTTCCCTACTCATTTTGCTTCTGGCTAATAGGTGTTGGTGACCGTTATGTTATAGGCCATTTCCTGGGTGCCACCCAGGTGGGGCTCTATTCAGTAGCCTATGGTTTGGGGAGCATTGTCCAACTTTTATATATGCCATTAGTAGTCGTTCTCTTCCCAGCAATCACTTATCTGTATGAAAATAGTATGCTACCGCAGATTAAAACACTTTGTAAATATACGCTTAAGTTTTTCTTATCATTAGCCATCCCTGCTGCATTTGGTCTTCTCATTCTTTCAAAACCTCTGCTGCGCATTCTAACAACACAAGAATTCACCAAAACAAGCTCTATAGTGTCTATCGTCGCCTTCGGGACCGTTTTTTATAGTTGTAGCTACATTTTCTCTGATCTCTTGATGCTATTCAAGAAAACTAAGCTTGTATCCTTCATATTTGCTGGCTCTGCTTCGCTAAACCTGCTGCTAAATATCATGCTGGTGCCATTATTGGGAATTATGGGCGCTGCAATTTCGACCCTCGTGACATTTGGTATTCACTTGGTAGCCCTTAGTATTCTGACAAGAAGACAAATTACCTTCGACTTTGACTGGAAGTTCCTGGGGAAGTGCCTGGCATCATCAGTCCTTATGGACGTTATTGTATGGAAGCTTGACCCGACGAGTGTTCAAGGTATAGTCATCTCCATAATGATAGGGGCAAGTATATACCTTGCCTTTTTGATATTTTTGAAAGGATTTAATCAGGGGGAGAGAGCATTCTTGAGAAACCTTATCAAGAGACAATTTCCGTCTTCATAAGCGCCAACACAGCCTAATTAGTTTCCCTTATTTCCTTTACTGTTTGACATACAAACCTTATTTCCTCTTCCGTCAGCCCTGAGCCGGAGGGGAGATAAAGACCTCGCTGGCCCAATCCGTCAGCAATCGGATATCTTTCTCCCGCGCCTGAACCCTTGTTCTGAAATACAGGCTGTTGGTGCATCGGTATAAAAAACGGCCTGGTTTCAATGCCACTTTCTCTTAATTTGGTTGCGAGATCATCCCGGCTACAACCAAACTCATCCTGTACCAAAATAGAATACATCCAGTAAACGTTTTTAGCCCACTCCTTTTCAATTGGAATCGTTATACCGCGTATATCCTTCAAACGCTCGCTGTAAAGATGGGCATTTCGCCTCCTCATTTTGACATAGTCGTCGATCCGCTCAAACTGCGCCAGCCCGATGGCCGCTTGAACATTCGTCATTCTATAGTTGAAGCCCACAGCATCATGCAGGAAACGCTTCGCCGGAGAATGAGCTAAATCCTTCAACACTCTGGCGTTTCGGGCAAGTTTCTCGTCATTCGTTACCACCATGCCACCCTCACCTGTGGTGATAATCTTATTCGCATAGAAACTAAAACAGTTGATATGGCCGATGCCACCAGCTTTCCTGTTTTTATACTCAGCACCATGAGCTTCAGCAGCGTCTTCAATAACACGAATCTTATGTCGCCGGGCAATATCCATGATAGGGTCCATATCGCAGGGGTGCCCATAAATATGCACAGGAATGATGGCCTTAGTTTTGGAGGTGATCTTCTCCTCTATTTTTGAAACGTCGATGTTCCATGTTTCAGGCTCGGAGTCCACAAGCACCAGCTCAGCGCCAGTATAAACCACTGCGAATGCAGTAGCAATCATAGTGTACGTCGGTATAATTACCTGATCACCGGGGCCGATACCACATGCAACCAAGGCAAGGTGTAGAGCAGTTGTTCCACTCGTTGTGGCAATGCCATATTTACAGCCGCAGTAGCTGGCGAACTTCTCTTCAAACATTCCAATATATTTGCCCTGAGAGGAAATCCAATTTGTCTTGAGACAATCAAGAACATATTCGACTTCCCTCCCGCTGAGGATAGGTTCGCAGACAGGGATCAATTCCTTAGAAGATTTTTTTTGTCTGGCAAGCATACGATTATCCTTTAAGCAACATCACGCCTTCAGTAGCTCTTTATCTTGATCCCTGCCATAGTACGGCCCCTGCTTTACCTCTATCATCTTGGTATCCTCAATGATTTCGAATCCGTGACCTCCTGCGAGCAGGAGAACCGTATCACCAGCTTGCAATGTCACATGCGCAACCTCATTGTTTTGCTCATCATAGAACTTCGCCACGACTTTTCCGCGCTGTATAAGCAGCACCTCTTGAATCTCTTTGATCTCTTTTGGAGAGCTCTTATGAAAGTGAGGTTTTATCACAGCACCATAAGGATGTTTCAGTACACCAACTTGCAGAGAGTTCTCTGACGACGTGACAAACTGAACACCGTCCGGCTCGTAGTCCCAGCGGACAACAATGGCATACACTTGGCCCTGATGCTGTATGTGTTCTATCAAATGCTATCGCTCCAGCTTCAGCATTCGTGACAGTATTCTATTCTCGCTCGGATAATTTGGTGCATCCCACGGAAACCTATCTCCCTTCAACCACCTCTCCCAACGACACAGATCTTCGTTCACCATAATCTCAACGAGCTGGCCGAATTTCACGCGAGGCTCCCAGCCAAACGTTTGCTTTGCCTTCGAGTAGTCGCCGCAGAGGTAATTAACGTCGAGGGGGCGGAGAAATCGTTGATCCACCTCGCAATATCGTTCCCAGTCCAGACCAACCAAGTGGAAAGCCCGCTCAACCAGTTCTTTCACCATGTGTGATTCACCCGTAGCCACAACATAATCGCCAGGGGTTTTATGCTGCAGAATCAACCACATTGTCTCAGCATACTCAGGCGCGTATCCCCAATCCCGCTTCGACTCTAAATTCCCAAGTTTCAACTCATTTTCCAGACCTAGCTTGATTTTAGCCACCGCATTGGATACCTTGCGGGAGACAAATTCGAGGCCCCGCAATGGGCTTTCATGGTTAAACAGGATACCGTTGCAAGCAAAAATACCGTAGCCATCTCGATAAATCTGCGTCATCCAATAGCCATAGAGCTTGGCAGCAGCATAAGGACTAGAAGGATGGAAAGGAGTAGCTTCATCCTGTATGGATTCATCGCCTCTCCCATAGAGTTCACTCGTCGATGCTTGGTAGAACTTTATTTTCGGGTTCAATTCCCTAATAGCTTCGAGAAGTCTGGTTACTCCCAGTCCTGTGATCTCACCAGCTCCCACCGGTTGTTCAAAAGAAGCGCCAACAAAGCTCTGCGCTGCTAAATGATAAACTTCGTCAGGGTTAGATATCTTAATGGCTTCGAAAAGAGATGAGGCATCCAATAAATCCGCCGGGATAAGCTCCACTTTATCAAAAATATCCAGATACTGTAACCTCCAGAAATTAGGCGTGGAAAGCCGCCTGTATGTACCAAAGACTTTATAGCTTTTTGCAAGAAGGAACTTAGCTAGATAAGCGCCATCCTGTCCCGTTATTCCCGTGATTAAAGCTCTTTTTGCCATGGTTGCACTCTCTCTATTTTCATTTTAGCCTATAATCGGAGGGAATCATAATTCTATATTAACACCATCGCCAAACAAACGGCCTCTTCGGATTGAAGTTACCTCTTACTTTATTATGCGGCAACCCATACCGATGAGGCCGTCCGCTAGCCGCAGGGTCAATGCCAATTCCAATGTCAGAAATGCCAGCTTCAATAATCTAGCCTAGAACATAGGCAAGGATGGGCTTATTTGCCACTAGTAGAAGCTGCTTGGGTATAATGGTAGTAAGCGGCTTGAGCCGCACTCCCTTGCCAGCGCAAAGAATAAGTGCCTTCATAGCTGGGTTCTCGCTCACAGCGGACATCCTTTTCCTTCTAGAACAGCATTCTACTCTACGCCATATTCAAATGCAATAGTAGGATAATCCTCATAATGAATAGACAATAGTATCGTTATGTTATAAAGCGCACAATATCCAGTAGCACAACGAGCGTGCTTGTAAGACATATACTAAATGGTTATTATATACGGTAGGCGCAGAATATCGTCTGAGCAGGTTTAAGTCATACTAAACAAAGCGCTGTCTGTTATTCTGGGATTAGCCATAGTTTGTACTATTGGGGCTATAGTCTATGTCGTGCTTACGCCGCAAGTAGGGGAAAGGTTCACCGAATTTTATGTCTTGGGGCTGGATGGCAAGGCTGATGGTTATCCGCAAGAGGTGAAGCTGGGACAGGAAGCAAAAATGATATTGGGTATGGTTAACCATGAATATGAGAACACAAGCTATCGTGTCGAAGTAACCATAGACGGAGTCAGAAATAGCGAGATAGGACCAATAGTGCTGGCTGACAAGGAGAAATGGGAGAAACAGTTCAGCTTAACACCAACCAGCGTAGGGGAAAACCGAAAGGTAGAGTTTCTGCTATATAAGACAGGCCAAATGGAGCCTTATCTGAGCCTCCGCCTTTGGATTGATGTAAAACAGTAGCGAGGCTTGCCTTGCAACATACACTTTCACCATCAATCACCAAGTCACCTTTGGCCGAGGATCACTGAGAGTAATAAGCTTCCCTGATAGGGTACAGGGAAGTGCTAGTTTGATAATCCAACCCCTAATAGATAGAGCATTTGCTTGGCACTCCAAACTAACTCCGGGTGCTTCGTCATTGCTAGCACCGTGTTAAAGTCTGCAATAGCTTCGGCTCTCATGCCTTTGTAGTAATAGGTGATGCCCCTATTAAGATAGGCCACAGCTAGCTTCGGGTCCAATTCGATAGCTTTATTGAGGTCAGCGAGAGCCAAATTATATTGCTCCGTTTCGTGATAGGCCCAGCCGCGATTGTTGTAAGCCAATGCCAGATTTGGGTCCATCTCAATTGCCATGGTCAGGTCAGGGATGGCCAATCGGTAATCCTTCTTCCCGTTGTATGCCCAGCCGCGATTGTTATAAGCCAATGCCAGATTTGGGTCCAGCTCAATTGTCTTGGTCAGGTCAGGGATAGCCAATTGGTAATACTTGTTCCCGTCGTATGCCCAACCCCGATTGTTATAGACGTAAACAAGATCAGGGCTAAGGTTAATGGCCATGGTCAAGTCGGAAATAGCCAAGTCCCAGTGCCTTTTGATATTATAGGCATGGCCTCGATCACAATAAGATGCAGCCAGATTATTACTAGCAGCACTCAATTTTGGATCCAATTTATTAGCCTGATTCAGGTCAGCAATGGCGCGGGTATACAGGTCAATAGCCTTATCCAGTTCTGCGATGGCTGGGTCATATTGCCCACTATCCAAAATTTGGATAGCATTGACCAAAGCGTACTGTCCCTTACCATTGTAAGCCCGGCCTCGATTATTATAGGCTGCAGCTAGCGCTGGGTCCTCCTCAATAGCCTTATTCAGTTCTGCGAGAGCTTGATCCCACTCTGCTTGCTCGTTATAACTCCAGCCATGATTATTATATACTAAGGCTAGTCTGTTACTAGCCTTAGATGAAGTACCCTCCAGAGCAATAGCCTTTTGATATTGAATTACAGCTTCATCCCATTTCTTTTGAACAAGATAACTGTCACCTTGTTTCATTAGTTCTGATGCTGGACTGGTAACGCACGATGTCAATACTAATGCAACACAAAAAAATAAGATGACAGAAAATATCCGTCGCATAAATACTCCTACTTGACAAGCCGCCAAGAAGTTATGCCCGGTAGCGTAAGACCATAGCCTGCGTAGAATTGATGGCTGCGTTTCTAAATGAAATAAATTTATAGCTATCTTAGTACACGGTTTCGCACTGACCAAACCCTCCACCTGCAGAGAAACCACCCTCAGAGATTGCCGCGGCCGGATTTTCACTTGCTATGGCAGGAAGTACTAGAAACAAAATCAACAAAATGATTGCCGCCAGAATCCCGCCTGCAAGCCCCCTTAGCTTCTTACTTTTTGAGAATCTCTCTTTCATCCTGACCACTCCTCCCTTGACGTATGTCAAGATACTAACATTTGGACATTGAATTTCTATACCATCTACTAATTTTTACTTTATCAGGGAAAAGGGAGAATGTCAAGGTAAACGAACTTTAATCAGATTACAGCATAGAGTACAATAGCAACCACATAGCTTCCAAAGAGGCTTACAATTATAAATACATTGGGTGTTGGGACAAGGAGCCGAAATAGTTATGTCTGGTAGTAACACGCAGCGAACAATCGTTTTTGACTTACTAGGATTATTACCGGCACTGATTCTGGCATTTTATGTAGCTTTCATCCCCCATCTGAATTACCCATACCCCGTACATCACGATGAGTGGATGCATATGACTTACTCTAAAGCGCTGACGCAGGCAGGCAGCATAAGCTTTGCTGACCCTTTTTACGGGCAAGGAGCTACGGTTACTAACGCAAATATGGAAGCCGGCTTCCATATTTTTTGGGGCATATTCCAGCAGATTACCAATATTTCTTGGCTCACTCTTTTCCGATACTTTCCCAGTATTATATTTGTGATAACAGTGTTATCGGTCTACGTATTAACTCGAAGAGAAGGATTTGGCTGGGAGGCAGCCTTCTTTACCTGTCTTATACCTACGTCGGTAGGAATACTTGGCCCAGCATTTCTAGTACCGATGGCTATGGGAATGCTGTTCATACCGCTATGTCTCTTCCTGACCTTTAATCTTAAAGGCTGGCCATGTTACTTGCTGTTGTTTCTCTTTACCTGTTTCCTGTTTTCAATGCATCCGCTGACGGCTATAGGGTTGATCATCATCCTCGTCCCCTATATACTCCTGAATCTCAAGGGTGGCTTTAGGCATAGCTTGGGGATAACACTGGCCTTGTCAATACCATTTGTAGCTACGTTGCCTCTGACATTTAGGATGATACTGCCTACGGCGAAGCTGTTGCTCACTCAACAGTTTCCTTCGCCCTCAATTCACCTACCACCGTTGTTGCAGACTTATGGATACCTGCCAATTATGCTGGCTCTTACGGGCATTATATTCTTAGCAATGAAGGGTGGCAAGAAGAACTTCGGCTTAGTGTTTGGCTTGTTGGCTTTGCTGTTGATGTTGATTGTCTTCTTCAGATTTCATTATGGATTGCCTGCATTGTATGAGCGAGGACTTACACTTATGCTTTTGATGCTGGGCATCATCGCTGGTGCTGGCCTGCAATGGATAAGAAAATTTAGTTTGTCTACTAAATCTACAAGCAAATACAGGGGATTTGCACCCGCCAACCCAGGTAATATCTTCTGTCTATTCCTTGTAGGACTAATCCTAGCTGTGTCTGTTCCCAGCCGCCTCAATACCTACTACTATCACATGATTGATGATGAAGATTACCGGGCATTTGTCTGGATTCGAGGCAATATAGATAGTAATAATGAAAAGTCACTGGTTGATCCCTGGAAAGCTACAGCCTTCACTGCCATAACTGGAAAGAACGTTATCAGGAGGATATTTCCGAGTAAAGAGCCAGCGGACGATATGATATACCAGTTCCTGAATGACGGATGCCAAAATACTGGCTTTTTGATGGATAATAGGATATCTATGATATATAACCAGTTGAGCTGTAATAATACCGATTTGGTCGAAGTCAGGAATAACGTATACTTGATTAATCCCAAAATATCCCCAAAAAATGCGCTCTCCAATTTGTTGAGGACCCCAGGGTTTGAGACAATTTATGGTAATCCTCCAGCAAATTGGTACAAATGGTCACAAAACTGCGCAGCACCACCAAACTTCCTCTACGCTGAACCGGGAAGTGGTGGAGGTTCCTGTGTGGGAATTGAGATGTTTGAAACCGAACCATTTAAGCCCTGGCCATCTGCTATCTGGATTCAAGATATCCCTGTTACTGCAGGCGAGTCATATAGTATAGGAGGTTGGGTAAGAACGGAAAGTATAATCGGACAAGGCGGTGCCATGATTGTCCCTCAGTGGACAGGGCCAGGAAATACATGGATTGGTCAAACTGAATTCATGAGCTACGTGCCGGGCACAACTGGCTGGACATACTATCAGGGCAAAGTAACTGCACCCGAAGGAGCTACCATATGTACTGTGTGCTGCGCGCTTGATGGTTGCTCCGGTAAAGCCTGGTTCGACGATATAATGTTTTCTGATATAACCGGTGCCAGGCCATGACCCACGGAATATTGTCGCAGGCAATATCAAAGGTGATAACTAGTTCAAGAATCGCTCAAAGCTCGAGGAATCCAGGCAAACAGAACGCCTCAATTTGAATCCCGCTGAGTAGTGTAGACCGAGAAAGATCGGACTCGAATCAAAGTGCGTCTATATACATAGAGAGTGGCGTATCGAAATACGGCTGCTCCATACCGTTCTTGTATAAATAGAACTCCACCTTTTGATTTTCCCCCTGTTTCTGCGGTACGAGATCAATTTGACATTCCCATTCTTGGCCGTCATTAAGTTTTTCAGTAGCTATCTGCTTCACTACTTCTCCATCTATTCTAATTTCAATATGATAAGTTGTTGATTCATGTTCATAATTCACAATGACAGCAGTCAAATATAGAGTTTCTCCATTTAATACGACCCGTGGATAATCGGAGGCCTTACCAGTTGTTCCTAAGACATGGAATTCTGTATATTTTACGACCTGTTTGGGTGCAGCAATAACGTAGAGCGCTCCTAGGGCAAATAGTATGGCTAAAGCAAGGACAATATATAATGATTTTTCGAACTTGGTCCATGTCTGCCAGCCTGAGAAATTTAACTTCAGATTAACTGTTAAGCGCTCAGCTTCCAACAATCGTCTCTGTCTATACCACCCGATGACTGAAGTAATAACAACAAATGAAGTTATCGTAATAAGAACGGGGTAAAGCCTGATACCCCACGGTGTACAATTGAGAATTAAGCCCAACATCGCGACAAGTGCTATGCTTAGGCCGAAACTTAGACCAACCCTCTCAACCCAAAACAGGTCGCCTCGACATGGGAGAATTGCTGATAGCAATGTATAGCCGGGGAAGAAAATAATCGCAATAGTACCAATGATGACACGGGGGATTCCTTCGGTAAAAGTGACCAAAAGGAACAGCAGCAATGTTATGAATACAATTATGAAAAGTATCTTGTTGTTAGACAATTGTACAAAAAGACCTGTTCCCAGCCATTATTAGGATACTCAGTAAAGTCCACGTACAATTGTAATATGTACGCTTTTCATAAGCAACTGACGATACTTGACCTACCCGCTGACCTTCTCCCCGAAAACTGGACAAGCCAGGATGTTAGTAAATCTGGTAAATTAGTTTAATCGGGAGGACGGTACCTAATGAGAAAAGCACGTTACGCAGACGAGCAGATTGTCTTTGCCCTATGATAGGCGGAGACCGGCACACCGGTGCAAGAAGTCATCCGCAAGATGGGCACATCGGACCAAACATTTTACCCTGGAAAAAGCTATCTGAGCTAGATCAAACACTATTGTAAGTGTCCGACGTCTATCTTAACTTTTGCATAAACCGCCCGAATGTGTAATCGGCTTGACCAAGTACTATATCCGTTTATACCAACCCTCCTTGCTCATCCAAACTTACTCAGGCATGTTTTGGCTACGTTGTGGTTGAAGAATGGTGAGAACAATATTGGACACAGTTGCCTAGCCTACATTTATAATTAGCAAAGATGAACGACGTTAAGAAACCAAATACAGAGCTGAGAGGCCTACAGAGCACATTTAGAGCACTACGCTCAAGTAACTACAGGCTCTTTTTCATAGGGCAGGGTGTATCTCTGATAGGCACATGGATGCAGACGATCGCCATGAGCTGGCTAGTGTATCGGCTTACCGGTTCCGCATTTCTTTTGGGCATTGTGGGTTTTTCCAGTCAATTTCCTATATTTATTATCGGTCCCTTGGCAGGGGTACTTGTTGAAAGGCATAACCGGCATAGAATCCTGATATTCACCCAATCACTAGCAATGCTTCAGGCCTTCGCATTAGCGACACTGGTACTCACCAATACCGTTACCGTGTGGGCAATCATAGCTTTGAGCATACTACTTGGGCTGGTCAATTCTTTTGACATGCCCGCACGGCAGACTTTTGTGCTGGAGATGGTGGAACGGAAAGAAGATCTGGGCAATGCAATCGCCTTAAATTCTTCCCTGTTTAATGGTGCCAGGCTTATCGGCCCCTCTATCGGCGGCGTTTTAATTGCTGCAGTGGGAGAAGGGATCTGCCTCTTGTTTAATGGCCTAAGCTTTTTGGCAGTGATTTTCTGCCTGATGGCGATGCGACTTAGACCGACGAAAATAGAGGTTAAAGAAACTCACATGTTGAGAGAATTAAAGGAAGGATTTTCGTATGCTTTCGGGTTCGCTCCGATCCGCTACATTATACTGCTTCTTGCCCTAGTCAGCATGGTTGGAATGCCCTATACAGTGCTTATGCCAGTCTTTGCAGGTGAAATACTGCAGGGAGGCGCCCAGACTCTGGGTTTCCTCATGGCCGCTTCGGGTACTGGAGCCTTGATTGGAACGATATATTTAGCTTCCAGAAAAACTGCGCTGGGACTTGGTAAAATTGTAGCTGTAGCTGCGGGCATTTTTGGCACCGGCCTAATTTTATTTTCTTTGTCACGTGTTGTTATATTTTCTACAGCTCTGATGATGCTGACAGGCTTTGGCATGGTGTTACAAATGGCATCCAGCAATACTATTTTGCAGACTATTGTTGATGATGATAAGAGAGGCCGTGTAATGAGCCTTTATGTTATGGCACTTGTGGGGATAGCCCCATTCGGCAGCCTGTTGGCTGGAATATTAGCACAAAACATAGGCGCTCCAAATACCCTGATGCTTGGAGGTATATGCTGCATCGTTGCTTCGATTTTGTTTTTCATCAAATTCAGACCCTCGGGAGATACAGCCCATGGCATTTATGATAAAAAACGTCCTATACAATAACCTATATCGAGAGAGCTCTTGCGCCTTTTGTTGGAATCTGTCTGATCACAAGGATTACGCATTACGCTAGAAAGTACAACGGAGATTATGAGTAAACGTTCAACAACGGCCATTTGGTGCGAAGTTTCCGTATGGAATTAGGGAGTGAGGTAGGATGGAAAAAACGGACA
>DIKK01000017.1:3557-3846 GCA_002423605.1 Dehalococcoidia bacterium UBA5620 | reverse complement strand
CGCCTGAACATTGCCGCCGAGCATGAGGCAGTTCACCTCTATATGTCTCATGCTGATGCTACCGACAACCCGCTAGCCAAAAAAGTCCTTATTGATATTGCTAACGAGGAAAGGCAGCACGCAGGCGAATTCGCCCGTCTGCTTGAGCTGCTTACTGGAGATGAAGACGAGTGGCTCAAGAAAGGTGCCGCCGAAGTTGATGAAATGGCAGAAGATATAAAGTAAGCCAGATCATCAGGAACTTAAAGAGCTGTCTTTGTTATAATCTTTGGCTGGGGATATAGCTCAG
>DIKK01000017.1:0-3371 GCA_002423605.1 Dehalococcoidia bacterium UBA5620 | reverse complement strand
CAATTGAAGGAATCTCCTATTTTCGATAACGGGAAATGATTGAAAACGGTAAAGGCAGGAAAGAATATGTCAGTGTCGTCTGCCGGAGGCGTTTCTATTGATGGTGTCTAACGCTTCATCTTGACGGCACAATCTGAACCTCCTATGATAAAGTCAGGTAAGTTAAGGTGGATTTCTTCACAGGAGGTGTATGTCATGGCAGATATGGTGTGACGTATTGAGTACTACTATATCGTGGTTCCCAATCGGACAGGAGAGGGTGCTAAGGTTCTCAACGCGCTCAAGGCGGAGGGTGTCAACCTGGCTGCTTTCAGTGGTTTCCCGGTGAGCGCGCGGCGTGCTCAGATCGATTTCGTGCCCTCTAACAGAGACGCCTTCCTTGCGGCAGCAAAAAAGGCAGGGCTCAAGCCGGTGGGACCCAAAGTTGCTTTCCTGATCCAGGGTCAGGACCGTATGGGTGCCGTTGCTAATATAGTTGGCAAACTAAGGGAGGCTAAGATCAACATCACAGCCATGCAGGCCATTGCCGCCGGCGAGGGGCATTACGGGGCTATCCTATGGGTCAAACCGCGCAACATCAGTAAGGCCGCCCAGGCGTTGGGCGCTTCTTAGGGCATAGAGAAGGGGTTGCTATAGCATCTTATTCCGTGTTTCTGCCGGGTTGCCGCTTGTGGTTAGAGGCAAGGGCTAAGGCGGGGAGAAGGGACGCGCCGGGATAGACTGTGAGAGGTGGCCACCACTTAGGCAGGTCCAGGCAATCTGATTACCGGAACCGGCGTCCCATGGTAGAGGCAGTGCCACCTTTTTGGGCGTTGTAGGAGCGTTTTATTCTTCATACTCAGCGGCAGAGTCCTGTTGCGGGGCTTTACGGTGATAGCCTGAGAGGCCACGGTGAAGCCGATAACAGCTAGCATGTCCGTGGCAATTGGTAGGTGATTCTTGCCGACGGTAGCATACCTGATGAGGTCGGTGAAGCATGTAAGCGGCGGAAATTCGATCCGGCGCTACGCTACCACTGTGCGCCATCTTGGCTAATCCTTCAAGCAACCGTTGATTTCTTTTCTCTACACGTCTGAGATACTGCTCGAATATGTGCCGGTTAGCCTTAGCTTACGCCACAAGTAATTGCCTTGACAGGGGAAGGATAATATCGTATGATGATATCATATAGCGATATTAGATGCTGTTATTATGCTTGACAGGGAATTCTTCCTCGGATTCATCAAAATTCATATTCTTCACCATGCCTCAAAGGGCCCTATCTTCGGGGCTGAGATAGCGGGGGAGCTGGGGCGGCACGGCTATCATCTCGGACCGGGCACACTCTACCCAACCCTGCATCGCCTTGAGAAAGAGGGTTATCTGGAACAGCGTCCGGCGGTGGTGGAGGGCCGAGCGAGGAAATACTACGTTATCACTAATAGGGGTCTTGAGGTGCTTAGCGAAGCAAGGGCAAAAATAGGAGAGCTTGTGGATGAAGTGCTTGAGAAGGGCGCTGCAACACAGATGGAGGGCGAAGAGTGAACATATTCGTATCTATAGCCCTGTTTATCGCCGGGCTGGTGCTGGTTATCTACTTCGCCGAGAAGCTGGTGAAGGGCGCTGTGGGCACGGCCGTTGGTTTTGGCATTTCCGCCTTTCTTATCAGCGTCATCTTTATCGGCTTTGACCCGGAGAACCTTGCTGTTGGGACCGTGGGCTCGGCTGAGGGAGCAGCCGGCATTGCCCTGGGGTCTGTTGTCGGGGCGGCGATGGTGGCCATGGCTCTGGCCTTCGGTATAACCGCGTTGATTGCTCCCATGAAGTTTGAGCAGGCCCCGAAGAGAATTCTGGCCGTACCTGTCCTTGCTGTGCTCCTTTTCTGGATACTGGCCCTTGATGGAGCGTTGTCGAGGATTGATGGCGGTATATTGCTGCTCGGCTTTATGCTATCCATCGTTTATCTGCTCTGGCTGAGCCGGCGTGGTCTGGATATTAGAGCTGAGGGAGAGGTCGAAGAGACGCTGGAGGAAGCAGGAAAGATAAACAAGTGGAAGTCGTTCGGCCTGCTTATACTGTCACTGCTGGCAATCGTAGCCGGCAGTGAGATGCTGGTCAGGGGTGCCGGGACCATTATTGGCGAGCTCGGCATTTCAGAGACTGTTTTCGGCATGACCGTTCTCGCTCTTCTGGTAAGTATAGAGGAACTGGCCAGAGAGCTGCCGGCGTCCCTCAAAGGGAGGGCCGAGATAAGTTTTGGCAACGTGGCCGGGTCTATCCTGGCCTTCTTCCTGTTTAATGCTGGAATCATAGCTCTGGTGCACCCGGTGGCCGTGGCGCCGCAGACACTAAGATTTTATCTTCCCTTTTGTTTTGCGACCCTCGTAATTGTCTCGATTTTTATGCTGGCCAGGAAAATACCCAGATGGGGAGGCGGAATACTTGTCCTTCTGTATCTTGGCTTTGCCATGGTCGGTTATTTCGTCTGAGAGCCTACCACTGGCACCCGAACTGAAAGTGGGCGATATTTTAACGCAGGAGATCAGATATAATGTCAACGGTAACTGAGCAGAAGAAGAACGCCGTCTGTAATACCTGTACGCTGAAGCTGGTTACTATTGCCTACAAACGAGCTCCGTGGTTCCGCTTGCTGCGCGAGCCCCTGAAGCTAGGTATGCGTACTATGGCATGCTTCCACCACATCAATGCCGATGAGTATGTGGTACGCACTTCGGCTTGCTACAGCTGCATCAGGTTCTACAAGGTTGCTCTTAAAGATGAGTCGGCCACTTTTCGCTTCCTTAATAGGTTGGTGAACCCGGTCTTTGACTACTTCCTTGAGAGAATAGTGACGGAAGAAGAGTTAAGTAAGTCCAAATCGTATGCTAGAGCTGCCACCAAAGGTGAACTAAGCGAGAAAGAAACGGCCGATTGGATGCACGGTATGAAGATAGGGTTTTAGCCCGGCGTTATGGATGCGGTCCTGGCGATCTCTCAGAAGCGGCGATTTTGACCTGTGCTGTGCATCCTGCTAGGATTGGTGGGAATTATAACCCCGCGTGACATGGCCTGAATTTCTGAGGATAAGTGGCCGAAGACACAGGTTTCTGAAGTGATGAGCAAAAAGCTTCTAGTCGGTTATGCCGAGGAGACTCTATCTGAAGCGCTTGATAGAATGACTGGGAATAGTATAAGCCATCTGCCAGTAGTTGAGCTTGGTCGCCCTGATAAACTTATCGGTCTTCTGGCCGTCCGCGATATTGTTTTTGCTTATGATTTACAGAGGAAAGTCACATCTACGGTGAAGGAATAGCCAATTAAAACCAAATCCTTGGAGTTTATCGTTTGAGCGTTTGAAGATGAATAAAATTATGTGTTAAGAAATCACATGC
>DIKK01000028.1:359601-359809 GCA_002423605.1 Dehalococcoidia bacterium UBA5620 | reverse complement strand
CCTGGAACAAGGTGATGAACCTTGATCGCTTCGACCTCACCAGATCGTAATATCAACGCCTTTGATGGTGTCAGTTTTAGCTTCAGAATATTGTTTGGTGGGCAATACTGGATTTGAACCAGTGACCCCCTGCGTGTAAAGCAGGTGCTCTAACCGCTGAGCTAATCGCCCAAAGGTGGTACGCCTGGTGGGATTCGAACCCACGACC
>DIKK01000028.1:0-359503 GCA_002423605.1 Dehalococcoidia bacterium UBA5620 | reverse complement strand
TACTGGACTTGAACCAGTGACCTCTTGCGTGTGAAGCAAGCGCTCTAACCACTGAGCTAACCGCCCAAAATCGTATCTATTTTAGCCCTAAAAAGCATATTTGTAAATAAAAAGGTCTACACCCTTAAGCGTGACAGATTTTAGGAGGTACTGAGAAAAGAGGATAGTAGCCTGTTCCACCTTTTATCTTACCCAAACCATGTACTTCTCGACTAAGGATACCTTTTGCTTGCGGGAGAAAGGATGGTCCATAGATATCATAAGGTATCTTTATTTAACCATGAAATACCGGTGTCACATGTACTCTTAATGGAAGAGGTCAAATTCATTTAGTCCCTGATATAGTAAGAGATGTGCTGGAGACTCGAATATGGCATGATAACCGGATGGTACAATCAGTTATCTCCCCGTTAGGATAGTTCCCTAGAGCTCACCTTTGAACTTCAAAGGAGTTCAGTTTTCAACTTTTCCTAACAGTCGGAAACGCTGGCAATCACACAAGGAAAACGGTATGACAATAAAATAGCAAACTTAAGAAGCGCCACGAAGACAGAACAACTCTCGAGCTTTATGGAGAATTGCTTGCGCCCAAGGTGTTCTGTCTTCTATTCCTGTTAATCAGGCACTCTGGTTTTAGGATGAAAACCTTTTGCCAGTGGCCTTTATGATTGCTTCAGCTTCAGCCACTGTCCCCTCAATTATTTCTTTGCAGGTAAGTATGTTTTCGATTCTGCCACCGATTTGTCCAAGAGGCAAAACTCCTTCATGCTCCAAATCTCCGGTTTCTACAGCTATCTTAATAGCAGTAAGATTAATTGCTTGACGAGCCAAATCTTGAACACCCCTCTGTCTCTGTTTCAAGCTACTGATAAGAAGCTTAAAGAGCGGAGTACCGGTCGTTCGGCTTGCCTCAAATACGCCAGAAATAGCTTTACCTAGTGGTATCATTTTCCGTTGGTCCATCTTCAAAGCTGCTGGACTTATGAGAAATCTGCCAAGTAATCCATCGATCTTGGCACTACGAAAAGTATCCATTACTGTAGCTTTAAGAGCAGCTTGCTTGCCAGCTTCATGCGATTCACACTCTTTGCTAAGGTAGAATCTAGTGCCCATGGATATCCCTTCAGCGCCCAGCACTAGAGCTGCTGCCAATCCTTTACCATCGGAAAAACCACCAGCTGCCATAACAGGGATATTGACCAAGCTTGCTATGTAGGGTATTAGTACCAGTGAAGTAGGTTCCTCTCCATGGGCTGCTGCCTCATAACCGGTTACGATAAGGCCATCGGCACCATCTTGTTCTGCCCGTTTTGCATGCCGTGCCATTGCTACGGTAGCTAGAACCTTACCGCCATATCCATGCGCCGCTTTTATAATCCAGTCACCTTTCCCCAGTGAATAATTCAAGACGGGCACCTTTTCTTCCAGCGCTACTTCCATGTTCTCCTTGGAATTAGGGATAAGCAGCGTAGCATTTACCCCGAAGGGCTTATCAGTGAGCGACTTAATCTCTTTGATGATGTCTCGCATTTCTTTGGGTGTATTGGCAGCGCTGTTGAACATACCCAAACCTCCAGCATTGGAAACAGCAGCTACTAGCTTGGGCAAGCTGACATAAGCCATTGCAGCCAACATGATGGGATATTTTATCCCACACATTTCGGTCATCTTTGTTTTCATAGTTAGATATCTCCTTTCTTATATTTTATTGCGTTTTTCTTTTTAGGTCTTCGACCTTAAATATTTTCCCAAAAGGTGCGGTTCATAGTATATCATTCTCCTACACGCTGTCAAGACTCTGCTGCGAGGGGTGTTATAGTTACAGCCAGCGTTTGCGGCGCTTGTAGTGTTTGACGGCGCGGTAGCTCTTCTTGACGCCTACAGCTGATAAGCCCATGTAGAACTCTTTCACGTCCTCGTTGTTTCTAAGGAAGTCGGCGGAGCCATCGAGCACCACCCGCCCGTTCTCCATGACATAGCCGGAATGGGCGATATTGAGGGCAATCCTGACATTCTGTTCCACCAGCAGCACCGAGGTATGCCTCTCATCATTAAAGCGTTTAATGATGTCATAAATTTCTTCCACCAGCATCGGCGCTAGGCCCAGCGAAGGCTCATCCAGCATCATGAGTTTGGGAGCAGACATCATAGCTCTGCCAGTGACCAGCATCTGCTGCTCACCACCGGAGAGATAGCCTGCAATGTTGTGCCTTAATGCTTTAAGGCGGGGGAAATAATGGTAGACCATTTCCAGGTCTTGATGGATGATGTGGCGCTCCTTGCGGTTATGGGCGCCAACCAACAGGTTTTCTTCAGTGGTCAAGTGCCCGAACACCCTCCGTCCTTCCAGTGCCTGCACTATGCCCAGTTTGCCTATTTCCTGTGCACTACTATGGTCGATTCTTCGCCCCTCCCACTCGATGCTGCCATCGGTTACATCTCCTTCCTCCACCTTCAATAGTCCGGATATGGCCTTGAGCGTGGTGGTCTTGCCAGCGCCATTGGCGCCGAGTAACGCCACTACTGAGCCGTCCTCTACTGTCAGGGAAATGCCATGCAACACCCTGACCACGTTGAGGTAGACAACCTCGATATTGTTCAGTTTAAGCATAAATACCCTGTTTTAAGGGTACAGGCTGTCTTTTGACAGCCTGTACCCTTCTTAGCTGTTACTTACCGAACCAATCGTATTGTTCGTACTTTACTAATGGGGCTTCCACCCATGCGCTTGGCTGCGCTATCTTACCACCCACTATCTTGTAAACCCGATTAAACTTATCAAGTCTGTTATCACCGGGCGTATAGCTGACAGGGCCATGAAGACCGCCAACATCGTAGCCATTCAGCTTCTGAATACCCTGAGATTCCACAGTTTTCCAGGATGCGGCATCACCCTTAGCCAGCATGTCATAACCAGCATTCTTTACTGCCAGCTTCAGCGCTTCAGCAACGATGAGGCTCTGTGCCCATGACCCCATATAGTCTGCATTGCCCTCGTACTCGGGGCGATATTTCTTGCAGTACTCTATCATTTTAGTCATGCCTGGCACGTCATCACCCCAAAGCACTGTTGGATATGTGCCGTAGACACCTTCAACCACGTCAGATCCACCGAGATCAATCAATGCTTTGGTCAAACCGGCATGGCAGACGCCAATGGTGATACCTGGATACAACCCAAGCTCACGGGCATTTTTAATGATGATAGAGGCTGGCTTTGGCGTACTGGAGATGTACAATACATCAGGATTCTTCCCCTTGATCCGGGTGAGCGACTCCATTTCGGAGATGGTAGTATCCTTATGTTCATCAATTGAGACTACCTCAATCCCAAGCTCGTCTGCCTTCGCCTTGAAGGCATCCCGAGCCCCATAGCCGGTAGGATTGCTGAGCAGATGCAGTGCGAACTTGGGCTTTCCCTGCCCTTTCCAGATGTTCTTCATGTAATAGTTAGCAAAGGCTAGGGCATCATCACCATAGTCAGGCGTCTGGCCATAGATATGTGCCGGCGGTCGGTATAGGGAAGGAGAGCTGAAACAGGAAATACCGGGAAACCCTGCCTTGTTAGCGGCATCCTTGGCAGCGGACATCTCGGCGGATGCGGCAGTGGTGAACAATATACAGCCATCATCCATGAGCTTCTTCACGATGGTGACTACTTTGGCGGTATCATAGTTGCTGTCTAACGCCTGGACTTCAATCTGGTATCCTGCAGCACCTCCTAGTTCGTCATTGATGTATTTCACGCCATCGACATTAGCAGCCATCATGACACGTCCTTTCTCAGCGGCGGGGCCGGTTGCTGGGTTGATCATGCCTATTTTAAGCACCTGTCCTGGCTTAGCTTGCGGGCTAGCGCAGGCGCTCAGCAACGGCAGGCTAAGCAGTATGAGCGCCAGGGTTACTGCAGCGATAATCCATGTACATTTTACTTTCATTCTTGACTCCTCTATATAGATTTTAATTAAGCATCCTGGCTGTATTTGTTAACCTTACATCCTTCATTTTCCTCCTTCATTTAAGCCAATCCAATCAATATGAGAAAGGCCACAGCCTATAGGCTGCCTTAAATAGCATCCAGCGGTGCGCCAAACCCCGGGGCTCCAGTATCAAGAACAGGATAATCACCAGCCCAAATACTATAGGGCCTATGCCTACAGTAAAGCCAGATGGCAGTGCTGGAAAGGCGCTCTCCAACGCCGGTGAGAAGTATATCAGGCGATCTTGCAACACTCTGATAGCAACCACCCCCAGAATAGGGCCAATGGTGGTGCCCAATCCACCGATGACCACCATACCGATAAACAGGATGGAATCGGTGAGGGTGAAGCTCTCGGCGTTCATAAATCCTACCCAGTGGGCAAACAGGGCACCAGCGATGCCAGCCAGGAAACAGCCGATGAAAAATGCCAAGAGTTTGTAATAGGTTAAATTGATTCCCATCACCTGAGCAGCCAAGTCATTGTCCCTGATAGCTACGAAGGCTCTGCCTATCCTGCCCCTGGCGATGCTCTTGGCAAAAAATAAGCACAGTGAGGTGACCACCATAATGAGATAGAACTGTCTGGCATCCGTATCGAACTCCAGACCACCGATTGACGCAGTGGGCACGCTGATGCCTACAAAACCTCCGGTGGCGCTTCCCCAGTGGTTGATGACCCAGATGATTATGAACTGGGCGGCTATGGTGGTAATGGCCAGATAGAAACCTTTTACTCGCACCGAGGGAAGGCCAAAGATTATCCCTATTAGCCCGGCGCTCAACCCTGAACAGATGAGACTGATGGGGAACGGGATGCCAAGCTTACTGGTAAAAATAGCAGTGGTATAGGCACCCACTGCCATAAAGCCAGCATGGCCGATGGATAGCTGCCCGCAATAGCCGATAAGTATATTCAAGCCGGTGACAGCGATGATGGTGATGCCGATGAGGTTAGCGATGCTCAGCGAAGACCTGCTTAAATACAAAGGCGCTGTGAACACAATAACCAGCAGGGCAATGAACAGCGCCCAGTGCGTCCTAGTGCGCAGCACTGCCATGTCTCTGGCGTAGTCGTAGTTACGTGTCCCGCAGGGTAAATCCATTCCCTATATCCTCTCGATGCGCTCCTCGCCAAACAAGCCGAAGGGCTTGATAACCATGACAATGATGATGATGATAAACGGTATGATGTCCTTTATCCCTGGTCCGATGATCGGCGTCAGGTAGCCACCACCGAGGTTTTCAGCAAGCCCGATAATCGGGCCTGCGACCATACAGCCGATGAATGAATCCAGGCCGCCCAATATCACCACTGAGAAAGATTTCAATCCGGTCTCTACCAGTCCATAGGTGATACCACCGATGAGGGAGATAAGCACGCCACCAACGGCAGCTACTACACAGGCAAACATCCATGACATGGAGAATACGCTGGTCACAGGCACGCCACAAGCTTGCACCGCGAGCTGGTCATCGGCAGTGGCTCTCATGGCAATGCCCATCTTGTGGTACTTGAAGAACAGGGATAGCATACCGAACAAAGCCAGGGAAATGCCAGCCGCCCACAGATATTCCTGTGAGACCACTGCCGGGCCAATGTGAACAGGCTCCTTGGGAAAGAGATGTGGCAAGGCAGCAACACTGGTAGGCCAGATAAAACTAACCAAACCCTCGAGGAAATACCCAACCCCCAGCGTTACCGTAATCAGGGAGAGGATAGGCTGGGCAATGAGCGGACGCAGGGTGAACCTCTCGATGGACCATCCCAAAAATACGGCGAATACGATAGTGAGCAGTAGCCCGATCCAGTAGGGCAAGCCCACTTGCACCAACATCCCATAGGTGAACCATGAGGAAATCAGTACCAATTGCCCCAATGCCAGGTTGGCCACGCTGCTGGACTTCCAGATGAGGGCAAACCCCAGGGCGATAAGGGCATAGACCATGCCTACAGCGATACCGGTGACCACATATTGTAGCAGCTCAGCCATAGCTAATTCCTGATGCTCCTCACTTTGACATCAGTGGTTACCATGCCCTTTCTGCCATCCCGGTAAGTGACCGGTGCCTCCACAGTAACGCTCTCATTTTCGCCATACATAGCATCTATCATAGCTTTGTATCTGTTTTCCATGAACTCTCTCCTGAGCTTCCTGGTACGGGTCAGTTCAGCTTCGTCCGGGTCGAACTCTTTATGCAGCAAGACGAAATTTTTCACCCTGGCTCCCTCGGGCAGATAGCTGTTTACCCTGAGGAGATCCTTGTGGATTAAATCGGCAACCTCCTGCTTCTGAGAAAGATCGACGAAGGTGGTGTAGGGGATGCTATTGCGCTCCGCCCACTTGCCCACCATGACGAAATCTATATTAATGATGGCTGAAACAAACTCCCTGTCTTTTCCTCCTACCACCATGGCATCTTTAACATAGGGGCTGAACCTGAGCCTGCCCTCGATATATTGTGGGGCATACTTAGTACCGGAAGACAACTCGCCCATGTGCTCTAGCCTGTCCATAAATATCAGGTGCCCGTTTTCATTGATATATACCGCATCGCCGGTGTGGCACCAGCCGTTGATGACCACGGACTTGGTCTTCTCAGGGTCGTTATAGTATTCCCGGAAGATACAATCGCTCCTCACTAGAAGCTCCCCTTCCTCAGTTACCCTGACCTCGACTCCAACTGCCGGCCGTCCCACGCTCTCAAAGGCAATCTCGCCCTTGCCATGGGCAGAGATAAAGCCTGCCTCGGTGCTGGCATAGTTTTGCCTTAGCTCAATGCCTATAGCATGGATCAGCCTGAAGGTATCTAGGCTCAGCACCGAACTGCCGGTAACTGCGAACCTGACCTCGCTCAATCCTAATTTGTCCTTTAGTGGTCTGAACAGGAGACCATGCGCTAGCCTGTGAAGCACCCGCCAGAATAACCTCGGGTTTTTGCCCTCAAAGTTCAAATCGGCGATTTTGTAGCCCACTGGCATGAACAGATAATAAGCGAAGCGCTTCATGGGGTGGGCATCGGTCATCTTTACCTGAATCTCGCTGACCAGCCCCTCCCACTGGCGGGGGCCATAGATAACAAAGTCAGGGCCTATTTCCCTGGTGTCTTCGGCGATGGTCTCTGGCTCTTCGGGAAAGTTCAACCTGGCGCCGGTGAGCAGATGAGGGATAGTGGCAAAGTAGCTATCGCCTACCCAGGCCGGCGGGAAACTGGAGACAAGGTCGTCATGTTTATCCAGCGGATAGCGGCTGACGAATGCCTGGGCGGTCTTTATCAATGAGTTGTGGGTCATCATTGCCCCCTTGGGCAAACCGGTGGTTCCTGAAGTATAGTAAATGAAGGCGATATCATCCCCCTTGGATTTTTCCATGTTATGCTCGAAGAGGTCAGGGTGTTTTCCTTCGTATTCCCTCCCTAGGTCCAACACCTCAGCGAAGCTGGTGAGGATAGGGTCATCATAGTTTTTCATACCCTTGGGGTCCCAGTAGATGACCTTTTGTAGCAAAGGCAGCTCGCTCTTAATCTCCAGAAATTTATCGCTCTGTTCCTGGTCATTGACTACGGCAAATTTGGCGTGGCAGTGAGAAGCAACATATTTGACCTCGGAAGGGATGGCATCTACAAAGATGCCAGTGGCGATGCCCCCGGCAGACTGGGCAGCGAACTCCGCCCAGAACCACTCCGGCTCGTTGTCGCCAATGATGCACAGCACATCGCCGGGTTTGAATCCCAGACTTATCAACCCCAGAGAGAGGTATTTAACCCTGTGATAGTAGTCTTCCCAGCTATAGCGTCGCCAGATGCCGCGGTTTTTCATGCACATGGCAATGCCGTGACTGAACCGCTGACGGTTGCTCTGTATAAGCTGGGGTATGGTCTCTCCCAGTGCCGTTTGGCTGTTATCGTCGCTGCTCATTCTATCCTTTTCAGCATCTAAAAAAGAACCCTCCCTTGCCTGGGAGGGTTCTTTTGAGAATATTCTGGTGCTTTGTTGCTTTTAGGTGATATGCTCTCCCAGGCCCAGCGTGGGCATGCTAAAGGTAAAGAAAGAAAAAAAGAAGCTGAAGTTACTGCTGGCCTGATTAAGCATCCTAATCTCCATGATGCAGGAGATAGTAGCATAAACTCAAAGCGTATGTCAATCTTCACCGCGTAGGTTTTATGTCTTAAGCAGACTTAATGTAGTGTTGCGTCAGCATAATAGCAAGGCAGTACTATTGCCGCAGCGCATAAATGTAGGGTTTGAAAGGCTAAAATCATGCTGTATAATGACATAGCAAGAATAGAAGGAGGGCTGAAAAAGTGCAGCTAATAGATTCAATGTACCCGGCATGGATAACATGGCTCACGATTTTGTTTATAGCATGGACTCTGCCATGGAAAGGTGTGGCACTTTGGCGTTCTGCCCGTAATCACCACCTGGTGTGGTTCATCGTCTTGCTATTAGTCAACACGCTGGCTATTCTTGAGATAATATACATTTTCGGCTTCAGCAAGAAGAAGCCAAACCCCTGACCTCTTACCTGCCCTAGCGTGTATTCTTATTATTGACGGCGGTTGATGTCAGTGGTAGTGAGTTTGTCATAGCTTGAGGTCTGACTACGGTTGACAGGGGAGATGACAGCTCAGAAACAAACCAGACCGAAAGCTATTTAGTTAGCCTTTGACTTTTGCTATTTTCTATTTATGTTACTATTCTACCGCGTTTTGGTGAAGAGTTCCTTGAGGTCTAAGTACTGGGCAGGAGTTGCACTAAGACAGTTGTTGTCTTTGTTACTTTCTGTCAGGTTATTTTCAGCATCTATGCAAACTTTCAAGGTTAATAATACCTGGAGTTGAGCATCAGTATATTCAGTATCTCCCTTGCCGATATCACCATATGAAAGAGCATAATTTTGAAATTTAAATCTTCGTTTCTCACCCGGCAAAAGTGGCTGCGTGTAACTTGACGCTACGTGGTTACCATTCAGATAGAGATAGGTTGTGCATATCTCAGATTCTGCTGTCCCCTGGTTTTCTACCTCATAGATAACCATTGCTCCAGTGCACCAGATATGAGTGACTATCAGGTCTGGTGCAGCAGTATTAGATGAGCTTGATGGGTTGTTTATCTCTGGTTTATTGCTGGTTGTGCAACCTATTGCAATTATAAGTGTAACCAGTAATACCATACTACTTAAAGATATAGTGTGTATTTTCCGCCTGGGTAAAATCTCCATCATTGTATTGCTGATTCTGTATTTTTAGCGTTAACTTTTAACTTTCCCTGCCCAGGTATGCCGATATCACCTGCGGGTTGGTCTTGATCTCTATCGGCATGCCTTCGGCGATTTTCTGGCCGAAGTCGAGGACTATGATTCTGTCAGCTATGTCCATCACCACGCCCATGTCATGCTCTACCAGAACGATGCAGTTCACACCGTCCCTGAGCACAGGTGTATCAGGGTAGGTTGCGCCTTGCCCTTCGAAGATATCGATGATGAACCGGGCGATATCCTCTTTTTCCTCCAGGTTCATCCCTGCCATCGGCTCATCGAGGAGCAGTATCTTTGGCTCCAGCGCCAAGGCTCTACCCAACTCCACCCGCTTGCGCATGCCATAGGGAAGTGCGCCAACGATTTTCTTCCTGACTGGTTCTATTTCCAGAAAATTAATAATATCTTCCACTGCTTTGCGGTGCTGGATTTCTTCCTTATGAGCTGACCCGAAATAGAGAGCAGTGCTCAAGGCACTCTGCCTCATCAGCACATGTCGGGCGGCCATGAGGTTATCCAGAGTAGTCATGCCTGAATACAGCTCGATGTTCTGGAAGGTGCGGGCGATACCCCGCCGTGTGATTTTATCCGGCCGCATGCGGGCAATAGGTTGCCCATGGTAATATATCTCGCCTTCTTGCGGTTTGTAGAAACCATTGATGCAGTTGAGGATACATGTCTTGCCGGCACCGTTCGGCCCGATGATGGCCAGTATCTCGTTATCCTTTATATCCAGATTTATGTTTCTTAGCGCTTTCACACCCCCGAAGGACAAAGTCAGGTTTTCAATCTTCAGTTTTACTTTTTTCTTGGTTTCAACTATCTGCTGCATGGCCATAAGCCCTGTCATATTATCACCTATAGAGGGTGTGATTCAAACGATGAGCCGAATTTCGGGAGTGATGGTATAATTTCACCGATGAATGACGGTTGTTTTGACATAAAACAAGCACCGAAGCTTGATAACGAAGGCCGTATAAAAGAGTTGAGACCGTATGAGCTAGTGAAGGATGTAGCTGGCGTTAAGGATGGCATGGTCTGCGTTGATTTCGGCGTTGGCACCGGCACCTTTGCATTGCCTCTGGCGAGTTGTGCAGGTGATGCGGGAAAAGTCTACGCGGTGGATAGAAGCGCTGAGATGCTTGGACATCTCCGGGCAAAAAATCCGACGATCAATGTGATACCGGTTCAGCGCGATGTAGTGCAAACGGGATTAGATAGCGAGATAGCCGATGTATGCCTCCTCGCCTTTATTTTGCATGAGGTGAAAGAATCTGAGCGGCTTATGGCTGAAGCATTTCGTTTGCTTAAGCCTGAGGGCAAGGTAGTTGTAGTAGAATGGAAAGCGGAATTGGATTCACCAGGTCCGCCGCAAAGAGTACGGCTTACCAGGGGACGAGTTGAGCAGTTGTTTAAACAAGTGGGTTTAGCTTTAGTTGAGTACATCGATTGGTCTGGAAACCACTATGTAGCCGTAGGTGGCAGTGTGAGTGTACTGAAGTAGTAGCTAAGGTGATTGCACATTTAGTGTGGTAGAACTTCCTGCGCTTAAAGACTGGTCATAATGGCCAGTACCAGATAAGAATGGTTGCTCCTTGATGGGCAGTTTTGGGCCACAAGGTCTGCAAACCAAACATAATTCCTCTCTCACTTCTAGCATACTGTCACCACTAAATACTCTACCCATCAGAGACATCGATAGGGCGATAAATAACTTCACAGCAATCGGCACCTGTAGCACGGCTTCTCACTATATTCATCTCTACATCACATCCGCAGATGGACTTGAACTGCCCTTGGTTTATACTCATGACTGCCTCACATATAGGGCGGCCGGCGTCTTTCAGTCCTACACCACAGCTATAGCCGCATTGAGTGGTAGCATGATAGAGCCTGTCTGAAATCTGGTATGTCCCCATTACCCCACTCTGTTTTTCCCTTTCCTCAAAGAGACTAGCCGCCGACTTAAAATCATAGGTAGATAGTTTTTCCTTTAACCGCTCGCCAGCAGCCAAACCCATCTTATACCACACGTTCCTGATTATCGGAATGGCATCATCACCGAATTTCTCGTAGAAAAGTCGGGACATCAACGCCAGAGCTTGATAGGTAAGATTAGCGCCTTTTTTCGCTGTTTCAGTCATGTTTTCCCTCCGTCTCTATCTTAATTTTAATTCCCAATTTCAACTCATGATAAGGCTACATCTGCCCCCATTGCTCCTGCCACCTGGCAATATATGACCATTCGGGCATGGTTGTCAAACCACTTCGGAGCTGAGCATCCCCCTTTATATCGGATAAATGGTGCGTAACAAAAAACCTGTACAAGGTAATTACAGTCCGTATTTTAGGGGACAAATCGGAAGAGCTCAGGCTGGAGGCTAGGGAGCTAGGCGTTGGCCCAACTATGTGTGGATTTTGGAACGCCTGCGCAACGTGTGAAGGCTTAAAACGTGGGCCACCTGTGAGCAGATGGCACCTAAAAGACAATATGTCCAGTATAGATGTTGGAACTCAAACGAACGCTCCACATAAGGAACTTTCCATTCGATTAAGATATTTCCCCAAGATGTTGGATACTGAAACTTTCGAGATTCTAAGCTATAATTAGCCCGTTAACATGACAGCTTCTCTGGACAATATCCTGTGTCAGGTGACCAAGCCAGCCCGTTATACCGGCGGCGAGTGGAACAGCATCATCAAAGACTGGGAAACCACCACCATCCGCGTCGCCCTGGCCTTTCCCGATGTCTACGAGGTGGGCATGTCCAACATGGCGTTGCCCATACTGTACCATATTCTGAATAGCCAGGCGGACGTCCTCGCCGAACGTGTATATTCCCCTTGGGTAGATATGGAAGTACAGTTGCGCCAGCACCATTTCCCACTGTTTAGCCTGGAGACCAGGCATCCCCTGAACGAGTTCGATATCATCGGCTTTTCGATGGGCTATGAGCTCACCTACACCAACGTCTTGAATATGCTAGACCTGGCTGGCATCCCGCTCTTCAGCAACCAGCGGGACTATTCCCATCCTCTGGTAATAGCCGGCGGGAGCTGTGCCTTGAACCCTGAGCCGATGGCTGATTTTATCGACCTGTTCTTTATCGGAGAGGCCGAGGAAGCCCTGATGAAATTTATCAAGGTCTTTCGTACCCACCACGATAATAAAGAGCAACTGCTCAGAGAAGCAGCAATGCTTCCCGGCATCTATGTGCCCAGCCTGTACCAAGTTGACTATAATAGAGATGGGACATTAGCCCGCATGGTTCCAAAGGTGCCCGAAGCCAAGACTGTAATCGAGCGCCAGATGATGCCCCGGCTGCCACAGCCGGTGACGAAACCGGTGGTGCCCTATATCGAGGCGGTTCACGACCGTGGCGCTATAGAGATACAGCGTGGCTGCAGCCGCGGCTGCCGCTTCTGTCAAGCCGGTAGCATCTACCGACCAGTCCGTGAATTGTCCAGAGATGAGATAATCGATGCTGCCGAAGCTCTCATCAGAAACTGCGGCTACAATGAGATATCACTGGTCTCACTGAGCACCGGCGATTACGACAACATCAGCGGCGTGATTAGCCAGCTATCCCGCCAGTTTCGTCAGGATAACATCACCCTGTCTCTGCCTAGCCTGCGCCTGGATACATCCTCGATAAAACTCATTGAATCTTTGCCCAGCCGGCGCAAGACTACACTCACCTTCGCCCCGGAAGCCGGCAGCGAGAGGTTGAGGCGGGTCATCAACAAAAGTATACCAGAGGAGAGGATGCTGGAGACTTTTGCTGCTGCTTTCGAAAGAGGCTGGCTGAACCTGAAGCTCTATTTCATGGTAGGGCTGCCCACAGAGACCATCGACGATGTAAAGGCATTAGTAGATTTGGTAACCAGGACATGCCAGTTAGGCAGGAAGATACAGGGCAAACCGCCGCGGGTCAGGGTGAGCGTGGGCACGTTTGTACCCAAGCCCCATACCCCATGCCAGTGGCTGGCACAGGATACCGAAGAGCAACTGACTCCTAAGCATGACTTGCTGAAGCAAGGCCTGCGCCGGACTGGTGCCCAGTTCTCCTGGCAGGACCCTAGAACCAGCCAGCTCGAGGCTGTGTTGTCGCGAGGCGACCGGCGCCTGGGGAAAGTGATTCACAGGGCATGGGAGCTGGGAAGCAGGTTCGATGCCTGGCACGAGCACTTCAGCTACGATAACTGGCTGCGGGCGCTGCAAGAATGCCATCTCGACCCTGCCTTTTACGCCAACAGGGAACGTCCGCTTGATGAGCTACTGCCCTGGCAACATGTAGATATCGGGGTGACGCCAGCCTTTCTCAAGAAGGAGTACCAGAAGATGCAATATGGCGAGGAGACGCCAGATTGCCGCCATGGTCAGTGTAGCGCCTGCGGTCTGCAGCGCCGGCATCCCGACTGCCAGCAGAAGGAGAAAAAGGCCGGAGGTTGACCCTAACTGGTGGGCCATGATGGATAGTTCCCAAACTCGTATTTAAGAAGAGCTGCAGTAGACTTGTCTGACTTCTAGAGCAAAGGCACAACCAACTCACCATGCTGGCGTTAGCTTGCCGTCCGGGCTTTGCCAGTGCGGAAGCCAGGTCAGCGCCACCAGGCGCACGGAGATGTCTTTCTTCGCCGGCTTGAGGGCAATCTGCTGCAGCGTCTCAGTCAGCGGATCCAACTTGGCAGCGAGGACGTCTGCCTCAGCTTTGAAATCAGCCTCAAGCTGCCGTAGTCTCTCCTCCAGCGCCGCAACATTATCCTTGGCACGTCCAACATCCTGTGATTGTTGCATGGCACGGCCGACACCGCGCGCCGCGGTGGTGCCTCTGCTCAGCGTGGAATAGCTGACCGCCTTTCTGCCCACGAAAGCTCCCAGAAGCGTTGCCCCAACCGACAAAGCGGTCTGCATCCTGGCCTGTTTTGCTTGCGCTGCTTCCCTATCCACCGCCATCTGGGCACGGCGTACCTGCTCCTGCAGAGAGGTCATTTTAGTGGCATACTTCTGCTTGAGCCGTTCGGATTCATCGTCACGCTGCTCGCGGGCTTTTTGTTGTAGTCTCACCCTGAAGTCACGCTCCGCCTCGCCCGGCTTAGATGTTTCCTTCAGACCAGGGCTTTTCCATAAGTCCATCTTTTGTGTGCGGTAAAGCCAGTTGGCGAAATCCTTGCCCCATGTATCGTAACTTTTAGCTTTTCCAGCTGTGGCAGGGAGCTCGGCATATTGGGCGGAAGATGTGGGATTTGCCTCAAGGTCAGACACGCTAACTACGAATTCTACAGCATTATCCCAGTTCACTGGTATGGGGTCGTCTGTTATTTGCGTGGTAAAAGCAAGGTCTTTAGTTATATCTGCTCCGGTAGTGACATCGCCAAAATGAATCTGTCCGGCGCCTAACACTGCGGGTTGGTATACCAGTCTATTGCCCGTTGGCTGGCTGCTGCGGATAGGTACAAAATATGGAGTGACATTAGGCGCGAGCATAGGGCGCTCCCCTCCCTTTATAGCAGCCGCTGTGGTAGCCTCCACCTGCTGAGAAGTGGGTTGGGTGGTGGTTGATGAGATGCTTGATGCCGTCTGGACAGGCTGGTTTACAGATATAGCAGATTTTACCGGGTCCATAAGCACCTTAATCTGGTTCCGGGTTAGAGGTCCCCTGAGATATGACATATCCCAACGGCTTTCAAAGACCACGGGGAAATCATCGTGAACGTTGTTCATGAGGAAGATGCGGTTGCCCAGCCCTGCCAACGTCTGCTCCATTGCCTGTCTATCAAACTTCGTACTGGTGCTGGCAGCAGCACCCTCTAATCCCTCTAGAACCCTTGCCTTATCACGTTCCGTCTGCAACCTGCCCAGAAACCAAGTGCCGGCATTGGACAGCCCCTTGTAGTCAAGGTCTACAGGGTTCTGGGTAGCCAGGACAATGCCTACGCCGAAGGCACGCGCTTGCTTGAGCAGGCTGAGCAAAGGTGTTTTAGAGGGCGGGTTGGCTACCGGCGGGAAGTAACCGAATATCTCATCCATGTAGACTATGGCGCGTAGACTAGTGGTACCGGACTGCGTACGCATCCAGCCCAGTATCTGGTTCAGCAACAGCGATACGAAGAACATACGCTCGGTGTCATTTAAATGGGCGATGGAGAAGATAGAGATACGCGGTTTGCCTTGCGGAGTATGCAATATCTGGTCAATATCCAGCGGCACTCCTTCAAGCCAGGTGCTAAATCCGGGGGCGGCTAGCAGGTTATTTAGTGCCAGGGCCAACTCAAACCTGTCCTTTGGAGGGAAGAATGAACTCAGGTCCAGAACGCCTACCTTCTTCATCGGCGGATTCTGAATATACTGGATCAACGCACCCAGGTCTAGGTCTTGGCCTGATTTCCAGGATGAATCTATGATGTTGGATATCAGGATATGCTCCCGGCTCTTAATGGGGTCGGCAGCTATGCCCAGCAGACCAAGAAGGCTGGTAACAGTGGTGTTGATGCGGTCTCTCAGAAGCTCGCTGTCGTCGAGGATGGCCTGAGGCGGAGCTGCAAACGATTTCAATATGGAAACCGGCAGACCAGCATTGCTTCCCGGCGTGTAAATGATGAAATCGGTTGCCTGCCGGAGACGGCGTATACGTTCGCCATTTTGCCCCCAGGACGTCAAGCCGTTTTTCCACAACTCTGCCTGCTGCTTGGCGTAATCTGCCGGAGATAGATTCTTCTTACGCGCATCATCCTCGTTGATCCAGGGAGCAAAGTCTTCGGGGCGCAGATCAGGGAAGGTCAAAAGGAGATTTGGCAAGTCGCCTTTTGGGTCGATTATTATTGACGGAATGCCATCTATAGCGGCTTCCTCCAACAAGGCGATGCATAGGCCTGTCTTACCGCTGCCAGTCATGCCCACACATACGGCATGGGTAACCAGGTCCTTAGAATCGTAGAGGAGGAGCCCTTCCCCTGCTTCTTTAGTCTTTAGATCATAGGGACGTCCCAAATAAAAAACGCCTAGCTTCTCATAATCCTCCATTGGTAAATCCTCCTCTTAATCTGTTATTTCATACCCTGTCATGAAACCACAAAAGCTCACAGAAGCCATTAGGCCTTCTGTGAGCTTTCAATGTTTACTCTATTTAAACTTAAGAATTAACAACCCTCCATTATTCTGAGCTTCAGATAATGGAGATACGTCTACACGTTAACTAATTCCCAGGTTTACCAACAGCCCAAAGCGCTTTTATTGCCGCAATAACCGCAGCAGGTGCCATTAGCGTTGCCACATAGCCGAGAATGCTGCCAAGGATAGCGCCTATCCCTAATGCCGTTAGAGGTGCAAACACATTTCCAACGACGATCAGTGCTATGGTTGCGACCAAAAAGAGTGTTATCTCTTTCGCCGTGATGTTAAGGAAGCCGATAATGAGCCCCAAGATAATTAGGGCTATAATGACTGCCATATTCTGAGCGAGAAAGATACCTGCTACCACTGCAATGATCAGGCCGATGATGAATGCCCAAAAACCGATCATGCCTAACACATTAGTCTTGCCTGTAGTCTTGCCTGTACTCATACCCTGTATACCCTCCCTTTTACTTTTATGTCTCAGCGAGATAATAATCATTATATCACTGGTTATCAGGTTGTCAATATCCCACTTGACTTCTAACATAAAAAACACTACTCTATAGTTTTCGGATTTTAGAGAGGTAGTTACCATGAAGGGACTCGAATTAGAGGCTTTAAAACGGGAAGTCACAGGCAAAAAAGTGAGGTTTCTGCGTCGCCAGGGTTTCACCCCGGCCAATGTATACGGACGTGGCATAGATTCCATAGCGTTACAGGTAGACACCAAGAGCCTGAAACAGATGCTGGCACATGCTGGTGGGACCGACCTTATCTCGCTTAAGGTCGGTCCCACCAAGAAGCCGGTAAAGGTTCTGCTTCGTGACGTGCAGAAGAATCCCCTAAGCGATGAGATGTTCCATGTGGAATTCTATCAGGTTAAGATGGACGAGAAGATTAGGGTGGACGTACCTCTGGAGTTCGTGGGCGAGGCGCCGGTGCTGAAACACAAAAACGTTGCCCTGCTGCGCGTGCTTGATTTTTTGCATATAGAAGCGTTGCCCGATGACCTGCCTCATAGCATAGAGGTAGATATATCCGTCCTCGAGGAAAACGATCAAGCAATCCATGTCAAAGACCTTGAGTTGCCCAAGGGCGTTGAGCTACATACCGACCCCGAAGAGATGGTGATCAAGGTTGCTGAGGCCAAGAAGGTGGTAGAGGTGGAAGCTCCTGTCGCCGAAGCTACGGAGGGTGTTGAAGTGGCGGGCGAGAAGAAGGAAGGAGAGGAGGCTGCCGAGGAATAGCAGCAGCCAACTGATGAAATGACTAAAGGGACGGCCACTAAGCCGTCCCTTTGTTTTTAGCCCTTGTCTGCTGTGCTCTAACTTCGGCTCTTTGACTTACATCGCAGTTTTTCATAAAATTGATTTTGGCATGTAGTTTTGCGCCAGGAGGTATAGACGGTGCTCTTTCCATTTTTTGACCCAATGTATTTGGCATTCATGTTGCCTCCCCTCATCTTCATGATTTATGCACAGGCTAAGGTGAACTCGACGTTCAAGAAATACTCCAAGATGCCTAACTCACAGCATGTCACAGGGGCTGAGGCAGCCCTATCTTTGCTTAGAGCCAATGACCTGAGCAACGTAAAGGTTGAGGGCGTGAAGGGTAAGCTGGGCGACCACTACGACCCCAGCAAGAAAGTGCTGCGGCTATCACCGGAAGTAGCTAACACACCATCGGTGGCTGCCCTGGGCATCGTAGCCCATGAGGTAGGGCATGCCGTTCAAGACAAAACCAGATATGCTTTCATGCGGCTCCGCAGTTCTCTGGTGCCGGCGGCTAACCTAGGGAGTACCATGGGCTGGATATTCATCATGATCGGTATGATTGCTTATGGATTTGGCATGGCATTCGGTGGTATTGTATTCTCCCTGGGCATTATCCTGTTCGCCATAGCAGTGCTGTTCAGCTTGATCACCCTGCCGGTGGAATTCAACGCCAGCAACCGTGCCCGTGCAATGCTACGTAGCACCGGCATGGTTACCACGCAGGAATACGAGGGCGCCAGCGCCGTTCTCTCTGCTGCTGCCCTGACCTATGTGGCGGCTATGCTGCAGGCACTGGCACAGCTTCTCTACTTTGTCCTGATGTTCCTGGGTATGGGGCGGGATTAAACGATTTTAACTCTTTGGCTTTATCGTATTTTCCCCCTGTCATTTTGAGGGAGTCAGCCTTGAGCGACGACCGAAGAATACCGGTGGGGCGTGAGGCGAATTCGATATTCTTCGCTTCGCTCAGAATGACAAAGAGTCACCAAGAGAAGAACTTTTGCGCGCACGGAGACATGGTTTGTCTGACATAGAAAGCCAAGATAGCTTCCAAACGCTAAAGGCTATCGTTGCCAAACTCCGCGGGCCTGATGGCTGCCCCTGGGATAAGAAACAGACCCATACCTCATTGAAGCCATACCTCATCGAGGAAAGCTATGAGGTGTTGCAGGCGCTGGAAGACGGACCTCCGCAGGAGCTGTGCGAGGAACTAGGCGATTTGCTGCTGCAGATTATGCTTCATTCGCAGATTGCCTCTGAATCGGGGCAGTTTCAAATAGGTGACGTTGTTAAGGGCATCAGCCAGAAGTTGGTCCATCGCCATCCCCATGTCTTCGGAAGTCAGAAGGTGGACGATGTTGCTGAGGTGGAGCTTAACTGGGAGACTCTGAAACAAGAGACCCGGCAAGAAGGCGAATCGCTGCTATCCCATGTGCCTAGGGAGATGCCGGCGCTGGTCTATAGCCAGTCTATCCAGCGGCGGGTGGCCGGGGTTGGCTTCGACTGGGACAGGGTGGACGACATACTGGATAAATTGGTGGAAGAAGTGGCTGAGATAAAGCAGGCCCCTGACCAGCAGGAGATGGCTAAGGAATTCGGCGACCTGCTTTTTACCCTGGCCAATATAACGCGCCGGCTGGATATAGACTTGGAGACGGCGCTGCGCTCTGCGAACCAGCGTTTTTACCAGCGCTTCGCCTATATGGAGGAAGTCTGCCGCAAAAAGGGCATCAGCCTGGGCAAATTGACGCTTGATGAGCAGAATGTCCTGTGGGAAGAGGCGAAGCGGAAGTTGAAATAGGTTGGTCGGTGCAATTCGATGGTAGTCTCAAGTTCTACAAGGCTCCACTGCCTTGAGAATATAAGCATCGGCTAGTGAGCTTGCCTGAAATTGCTTCTGACTGGGGCTTTTCGATTAATTTTGGGTAGGCAATATGTCAATTCCAATGCGTGCTAGAAAATTTGGAATCTAAAATTGTGCTAATTGACACCAACTACTGTGAGGGATAAAATTTTGGCACAATGGAAAGCACCAGCCACAAATCAACTCACCGGAGGCTAGCAGTGGTGGCGAAAAACCAAGCAACTATTCAACTATTAACGGGCGATAGCACCAAAGTATTGAGGACGCTCCCAGCCGAAACCGTGGACTTAATTGTAACTTCACCGCCATATGCTGACCAGCGTAAAAGTACCTATGGCGGTATTAAAGCAGGTCATTACGTTGAATGGTTTATGCCTATTGCGACTGAGTTACAGCGCATTTTGAAGCCTACCGGCTCATTTGTTTTGAATATCAAAGAGTGTGTAGTTAATGGAGAGCGTCACACCTATGTAATGGAACTTATTATTGAGATGCGCAAATGCGGTTGGCTCTATACTGAAGAATATATATGGCACAAACGCAACAGCTATCCAGGAAAATGGCCTAACCGCTTTCGTGATGCTTGGGAACGTTGTATTCACTTTACTAAACATAAAAAGTTTGCCATGTATCAAGCTGCGGTCATGGTTCCAATGGGAGATTGGAAAGACACACGGCTTAAGACTTTGAGTGATACGGACCGTCTACGTGATAAATCCAGAGTTGGCAGCGGTTTTGGGAAGAAAATTGAAAATTGGATAGGCCGAGATTTGGCGTATCCGACTAATGTATTGCACTTAGCTACTGAGTGTGGCAACAAGAACCATAGTGCGGTTTTTCCAGAAGGCTTGCCAGAGTGGTTTATTAGACTCTTCACTAAACCAGGAGACATGGTACTTGACCCATTTGCTGGTTCCGGTACGACATTGCGTGTTGCACGTAATCTTCAACGTAATTCAATCGGTATTGAATTGTCGGATGAGTATTGCAAATTGATAGCGGCAGGCTTAAGGCTAATAAAGCGAAGGAACGGTAGTTATGACTCCACTTAATCTTGCAGATGTTGTTGGATATATTGAAGCGAATATAGGTCCGCAGTTCCACGCAAAGAAGATTGCGAAAATCAAAAGTCTGAGCCTGGATAATATCGTCATGCGCAAAAACCTATACCTGTTTAGAGCCAAAGGTAGCAACAGTGCACCCGACTTTATTAAATCAGTTCTTGATGCTACGGTATCCAGTGGAGAAGAAACCATATTTGGGAACTTCCTTGAAAAGGTGGCGATATTTGTATGTGAAAAGGTCTATGGAGGTAGGAAGTCTGGCATCCGTGGTCTTGACTTGGAATTTGAAGACGGAGATAAAAAATATCTTATCAGCATCAAGAGCGGACCAAATTGGGGCAACTCTGGTCAAATCAAAAATTTAGTCAACAACTTTACAGCCGCAAAAAAATCGCTAACTACGTCTGGTGGAACTGCAAGTATGAGTATCATTTGCATTGAAGCCTGCTGTTATGGGGTAGACAACGCCCCAAACAAAGGTACTCATTATAAGTTGTGCGGTCAACGATTTTGGGAGTTGATTTCGGGTGGCAATGAAACGCTGTATCGAGACATTATCGAGCCATTGGGTTATCAAGCAAAAAAGAAGAATGATGAAATCAAATTGCTTTGCAGTAAGAAGCTCAACATCTTCACAGCCGCCTTTGTAGAGCGTTTCTGCGATGAAGGCATAATTAACTGGGACAGATTAATCTGCTTAAACTCCGGAAAGAGTTAGGTCTGATTATTTGTGCGGACATTAGACTATTCATGTGGAACGGATTTAATATGCACGGCTGGCTTAATCTTCAAATCCATTATTAAAGCTAGACCATATTACTAACTAATGCTCTTTTGATTTAACGAAGCCGATTATTTCATCGGGGTCAACCTTCAAAGCCTCCATAATCTTAATGAGATTCAATATTGAGATATTCCGTTTACCAGTTTCAATCTCCGTATAATAAGAGCGACTAAAGCCAGCCATTTCAGCGAACTCTTCCTGCGAGTATCCACGCTGCTTCCGTGCTGCTCTTATGTTGTCGCCAATCTTAAGCAGACATTAAGAAAACACAATGCCAATAGTAGGTGAACAAAAGAAACTTTACCAGAGAGAATATATGCGGAAAAGGGGGCTGGGTCTAACAGGGTCTAACATGGAACTGAATGTCGGGGCGAGAGGGTTCGAACCTCCGACCTCAGCGTCCCGAACGCTGCGCGCTACCAGGCTGCGCTACGCCCCGCAGTCTACTATTATAGGCTGCTTTCATTTTCGAAGCAAGAAATAGTAAACTATGCATGTGAAATACTGTGTGCTTATAATCGATGGGGCTGCTGGCTGGGCATTGCCCCAGCATGGCGGTAAGACCTGTCTGGAGCTGGCTCGTACTCCGAATTTGGACGCGCTAATGGAAGAAGGACTTGTTGGTCTGGTGCGCACTGTACCCAAGGGCATGGAGCCCAGCAGCGCCTGTGCTTGTATGTCGGCGCTGGGCTATGACCCCAGGGTGTACTACCGGGGGCGCAGTGCCATTGAGGCTAAGAGCATGGGAATCCCCATAGGCGAGTGCGAGGTGCTGTTTCGCTGCAACCTGGTCGCCGTCAGCGACGGCAAGATGTGGAGCTATAGCTCCGGCAATATCAGCACTGCAGAATCTCATCCCATGGTGGCTGCCCTGAATGAAGAGCTGGGCGATGACTCGGTGCGTTTCTACCCCGGCGTTAGCTACCGGCATATTTGTAAGATAAAAGGACACGATGATACGCTTCAAGCTATCTGCACCCCGCCGCATGATATACCAGATAAGCCCATCGCAGACTTTTTGCCCCAGGGACCGGGGAGTGGCCTGCTGCGGGAGCTTATGTTACGCTCTGGGGCCGTGCTCAAAGACCATCCGGTGAATGTTGCCCGGCGAACTCGCGGTGATATACCGGCTACTCAAATCTGGCTCTTCTGGGGTAGTGGTCAGATACCGGAAATGCCGTCTTTCGAACAGGCCTATGGTCTGAGTGTGGCTATGACCTCCGGTGTAGACCTGCTCCGTGGCCTGGCCTACATGGCAGGTATGGAAGTGCTGGACATCCCCGGTGTCACCGATGGATTGGACAATGATTATGCAGTGCAGGCGGAGGGAGCGCTGTCGGCGCTGGAGAAAAACGACTTGGTGGTTATCCACGTGGAGGCACCTGACGAGGCGGGGCATAGCGGGTCCGTGGAATCTAAGGTGGGGGCGATAGAGAGGATTGATAGAGAAGTCGTAGACCAGATACGCTCATGGCATCCGGGTGAGCTCCGAGCCCTGATTTTGCCCGACCACCCTACCCCGATACAGATACGTACACATTGTGCTGACCCTGTCCCTTTCTTGCTCTGGGGGCCGGGGTTCGTATCCAACAGGGCGGAGAGGTTCACCGAGGCACAAGCTAAGAGCACTGGCGTTTTCATAGATGCAGGCTATACCATCATGGGCAGGCTAATACAGCCCGTACCGAAACCTTGAGTATCACCTGCGTGATGGAAAGGGGGGCTGCTAAGATATCTGCCGGCAGCCTCCGAAAAATTGATGTTGGATGGGGCGCTATGGCAATAGACTTTAAGCTAAAAGTGATGAGGCAGGGAAAGACTTATCGTGAATTGAAATGGGAAATGCCGGTTCGGAACCAGGCTAAAGATTTATTTGAGAGAGGCGAGTGATGGCAAGTGAAATGTTGTTACCTAAAATAGAGATTCCGGAAGTATTTAATATAGCTTCTCATCTCAGCGACAGACCTGTCAGCCAGGGTAGGAAAGATAAGATAGCCATCTACTTTGAAGATAAAATATTGACATACCAGGAAATAAATGAACTAGCAAATAAGACTGGCAACGCAATTAAGTCTTTGGGTGTACGCATGGAGGAACGCATAATGTTGTTGCTACCGGACTGCCCCGTGTTCATTGCCAGCTTTCTTGGAGCAGTCAAGATCGGTGCAGTGCCAGTTCCCATCAATACTATGATGACACCTCAAGATTATCAGTACTTTCTGAATGATAGCCGTGCCCAGGCCATAATTGTGGCTGAGGAGTTGCTACCAAAAATTGATTCAGTAAAACAGCACCTGAAGTATCTTAAACACATAGTAGTGGTAGGAAGAGCCAGAGATGGAGTAATTAATTATGAGGATTTAGTTAGTGACGCGTCACCTGAACTACAGGCAGAGGAGACCAGCAAGGACGATGTAGCTTTTTGGCTTTATAGTTCAGGAACCACTGGGAGGTCTAAGGGTGTTGTCCATCTTCAACATGATATGATTTATAGCGCTGAACTATATGGTAGGCACGTCCTGGAAATGAATGAAGATGATAAAGTTTTTTCGATATCCAGGCTTTTCTTCGCTTATGGTTTAGGGGGTACATTTAATTTTCCATTTCATGTTGGTGCCTCTACTATCCTTTCTCCAGAGAGGCCACTACCTGACAAAGTTTTCGAAATAATAGACAAATATAAGCCGTCAATTCTTTTCGGGGTACCTACAAGCTATAACGCTATGTTACAGATTGGAGATGCCGCAAAAAAATACGACCTTGATTCCTTGCGCCTTTGTGTCTCCGCTGGTGAAGCTCTGCCCAGGGCGGTTTTTGAGCAATGGAAGAGGAGATTTGGCATTGAGATTCTGGATGGCATCGGCAGTACTGAGGCCTTGCATATATTTTGCTCCAACGCAAGAGGCCAACTCAGGCCAGGGAGCAGTGGAAGACCTGTGCCTGGATACGAGTTGAAAATCGTAGATAATGAAGGTATGGAGGTTCCTCAAGGCGAAGGCGGCTCATTAATGGTCAAGGGTGAGAGCAATTTCGCTTATTACTGGAACAAGCATCAAAAGACCAGGGAAACCATCGTTGGCGAATGGATATGTACTGGGGATAAATATTATCAGGATGAGGATGGATATTACTGGTACATGGGACGTTCGGATGATATGATAAAAGTGGGTGGAATTTGGGTTTCGCCAACCGAGGTGGAAAATGCCCTTCTAGAGCATCCATCTGTATTTGAAGCCGCTGTTATTGGAGTTGCCGACCGTGACCAGCTCGTCAAACCAAAGGCCTTTATAGTCCTGAAGGCAGGATATGATCCTTCATCTGAACTTGCCTCGGAAATACAAAATTCGACGAAGACACAAATCGCACCTTACAAATATCCTCGCTGGATTCAGTTTGTAGCTGAATTGCCGAAAACATCAACAGGTAAAATCCAACGTTTCAAGATTCGGCATGATGAAAGCATAAATGAATTTGAAAACCGTTAGGCTCTTTCTCGATGGTTGTAAAACACTGAAATTACTAGCTTGACATAACCATTTGACAGAAGGGAATCAGAGAACATACTAACGATTGTTGAGGATGGTAACCTTATTGATTGTCCTGTATTTAGTGGCATTATCTTGAAATAATGAGCGCCACGGTTAGCTTATAAAGTGTCCTCTGAAAACACTCAGATATTCAGCAGCTTCTTCTATCGTGAACCATCATTTGGCAGTTATCATGTGGTTATCTCCTGTGGTGGCCAGTTTCAGGTTGTCCTGGCACATAAGAGCAAGTAGGTGCAATCCATCGTCACCTTAACCTCCCATTCCTTCGACCACACTTAGAACTTGGCTGGTCTCGGAATAACACGAGCCATACTAACCTGAAGACACGGCTCTGGTTTCCCCTATATCTTGTCCAGGGCTTCTTTGACTGACATGCCCATCTTTATGCCCAGCTTGATAGCTGCGGCATTGGCATCTTTCACCGTTCCTGCCATGAGGTCATCGATGGAGGCGATAAGGTCGCCTTTGGCCGATTTTACACGGGCTGCAGGGTAACCGTGTCTATCCATGGCTATCACGTCGAAAGCTCCGCAGCTTAGCATTCCCTTATCGGTAACCACCGCAACCAGGTTGAATGGCCCTAAAGGGATGACGTAACCATTTGCCTCCTTCTTCGCTAGTTTTATCCTTTTATGGATAGCCATGGTATTCCTCCTCTGCCGTGTGTCCCCAGCCAAGCTCGGTGAAACAACTGGGGCAGGAATCAAAACCGGGGTCGACCACAGCCCCGCAATCGGGGCAAGTGTATTGGAACCATGATCCGCAGCCCTGGCAGAACAGCTCACCGATATAGTTTTCTGTGCCGCATTGGTGGCACTGGAATGTTTGCTGAGCTACCTGGACGTAGTGCGTCTCCTTTTGCTGTTTGCCTTTGCCACCTGAGCCTGGTTTTGGGTTTAACCGGGAACCGAATAGCCCTCGTGTCATTTTGCCCAGGTCCAATTTAGGCTTTGTCTCCTCATAATTTGTTAACTGCTCATCCGCGCTCCAGGGAACCTGCGGCTCCGACTCTGCATATGATGACTGCGGGGCAAGTTCTGTTGCCTGAAACCATGCTCCACAGCCCTGACAGAACTGCGCGTCTCTTTTGTTTTCTGCGTCGCATTGGTGGCACTGGAATGTTTGCTGAGCTACCTGAGTATGGTGTGCCTCCTCTTGCTGTTTGCCTTTGCCACTAAATCTTGGTTTCAGCTTGGACAGTGAACCGAGTAATCTTCGTGTCTTGTTGCCTATATCTAACTTAGGCTTTGGCTCCGGCTCTACATATATTGGCTGCGGAGCATACGTTGATGGTCCTAAATATATAATTGATTCTGCCGATTCCTCATGCTTTTTCATCGGTTCGGCTGGTGGCCAAGGAGCTTGTGCTGCTGGTTCTACGTGTGATACCTGGGAGGTGGGTTCTTTTGGTTCCAGTTGTGTTGCCTGTTCAACAAGGACTGCCGGCACGTCAACTGGCATTGGGTGATACGGTGGCGTCAACTCTTCTGGTTCAAAAAACATTTTAGGTTTCTTGTTTGTTATCGGTTCGGCAGTGGGGATTGGTTTGGCATGTGCTGGCGGCTCCATGTGTCTAGATGGTTCATAAGGGATGAAATTTTCTTTTACCGGGTATGCAGGCGATTCCACTTTTTGCTGGTTGTGTACCGCAGGTTCAGGAGCAATAAATTCGGTGGCTTCCAGGCCTTGGGCTGGTTTATCTATGGGCAGCTTTTCTTTTTTCTTTGGCTTTCTGGTTTTGCCTGGCGTATTGCTAATGCCAGCCTTGATATTTGAAATCCGCAGTTCCCAACAGTGGCGGCACATGGGATGAGTGCCCGTCACGTAGTTGCATTCGGCACAGACAAGTTGCCCACATGCTGAGCATATACTTACAGAATCGTGGTTTGGATGGTAGTAACAACTCATAAATAATCCTCTTTCGAATTCAATCGATTATACCCTCAGAAGAGGGGAAAATAGAAATATTTGGGATGTTATAGTCAAGAGCAGTAGTTTCACGGTATAATATTGAGCCAATCAGGTGGAGTTCTGTCTTGCGATTCGTGCATTCGGTTTTCCAGGTTGATATTTGCTGGAAAGAGTAGCATTGGGGAGGGATAAAATGGCGACCATGATTGTAGTAGCTGGCAAGGGTGGTGTGGGCAAGACGGCAATATCTTCGTTGCTTGCCGATTCACTGTCTAAGAAGGGCGTTGTTCTAGCCATAGATGCTGACCCCAGCACCAATCTGAATACCGCCCTGGGGTTGCCCCTTAGCTGTACCGTGGGTAAAGCGCGTGAGGACCTGACCGAGGATATCACAAAAGGTACCATATCCCCCACAGTTGCCAAGCAGGATGTGCTGGATATGAAGATACGTGAGGCCATGGTGGAGTCATCGAAGATCGACCTTCTGGCCATGGGTCGCCCTGAAGGCCCGGGCTGCTATTGTGCCGCTAACCACATGCTGCGCCTATCCATCGACCGGCTGGCTAAGAATTATGATTACACGGTTGTCGATTCTGAAGCTGGTCTGGAACACATCAGCCGCAGGACGACGCAGGATATAGATGTCTTGCTAACGGTCTCTGACCCAACCATCCGCGGGATTACTGCTGCTGCCCGGGTTAAGGACCTGATCAAGGAGATGAGGACCAAGGTGGGTAAGATATACTTGGTGGTCAATCGGGTCAAGAACGGGCTCCCGCCGGACATAGACAAAGCTATTACCGATTTGGGACTGGAAATGATTGCCGCTGTGTATGAAGACCCTAACCTCGCCGAACTGGAAGTCAAAGGCAAGCCGATAATCGAGCTTCCCCCAAATTCACCACTTCGGAATGGAGCAGAAGAGATAATCTCTAAGCTTGGGCTGTGAGGAGTCTTTATCGGAGGTTGCTGGAATGGTGGCAAAACGTAAAGCTCAATATTACAAGGTGCTGATCGGGCTGCAGGAAGTAAATGGCGCCTCCGCTTTGCATGTGAGGCAGATTGATGGTGCACTTAAACACCGTCAGAAAGCGCTAGAATATATTGCTGAGGTTCACAAGTTAGCTGAATTCATAGGTGGTAATGTGGAGTCGCTGGGTCTGCGTGAGGACTGGGCGGTAAGCAAGGAGATATTTCCCGGCGTGCAGGTCTTCTTCTTCTATAATCGCGCCAATGGTCAGATACCTGGCAACCTCAAAGTCCTGTACTCAGGTGAACGGATACGGTTGATGAAGAGCGATGACCTAGTTAAGATAACCATCGCTCTGGTGAATCACATGCTCAGATATGTGAAGACCATCAATCATGGCAACAGAGACATCCCAGATATCTGTAATAAAGTATAGTTAGTTTCATAGCGAGGCTAGCAAATGGCAAGCACCGACAGGCTAGATTCTATTTTCAACCCTAGGTCGGTGGCTATAATTAATATTTCTACTAGTAAACCTGGAAGTGTAGCTGAAAACTATCTTGAAGCTTTAATTAAGTGCAATTTCAGCGGTCCAATTTATCCTATAAACCTGAATGGTGGCGAGTTTGGGACTTCAAGGTATATGCCAATATTAAGTATGTACCGGGGTACCTTGATTACGATATCTGCTGCATCCAAGTATCATCAGTGCCACAATTGATTAAAGATTGTATAACTAAAGGCGTAAAGGCTATCCATAGTTCTTCTCCTCTGGCTTCAGCGAAGCCGGCACTGAAGAAGGCAAGAGGCTTGAGGCCAAGATTTGCCAGGTAACTAGCCATTCTACCTTATTCTACCAAACTCTTTTTCTAGCTGCTGGGCGCTGAGGTGAATCATGGTTGGCCTGCCATGGGGGCAGGTCTTGGGTTGAGCGGCCTGCTCCAGTTGCCTTATCAGCTCCCGCATTTCTTCTCCAGTAAGCGAGTCACCGGCTTTGACCGCACTATGGCAAGCCAGGGACTGAGCTATCTTTTCCTCCCGCCTCAGTGGTTCCTCATCGATGGCTATTGAATCCAGCAAAGTCCTTACCGCTTCGGCTAAATCACCGCTCTTCATCATGGCTGGCACAGCTCTGAGCAAGTACGTTCTTCCCCCGAACGGCTCGATATTGAAGCCGAACCCATTGAGCAGTTCGCCCCTTGTCTTCAAAACCTCATCTTGCTTGGGACTGAGATCTATATTTATAGGTTCAAGGAGCCCCTGGATTTCTACGTTCTGCTGAGAGCGCTGTGCCAGAATTTTTTCAAAGAGAATGCGTTCGTGGGCAGCATGCTGGTCGATGAGGAAAAGCCCGGTAGGGTCCTCGGCCAGGATGTAACTGCTGGCTAATTGTCCTACCACTCTGAGGATGGGCATGTTGATTGGTTCCGGCCTAAACGTTGGTGGTTGGGGAGCTTCATCTCCTTGTCTGGTCCATAGCATAGCTGGTGGTGGGGCTTGGGGAGCAATGGGTTCAACCCTGGGCAGGGGCGCTGAAACCAACCTGTTTCTTATAGACTTTGCTACTGTGGCATAGACTATCTGGCTACTGCGGAATTTTACATCGGTTTTTGTGGGATGGACATTGATATCTATTTCCTGTGGCGGCAGCGAAACGTCTAGAACCACGATAGGGTGTTTGCCGGTCATTATCAGTCTTTGGTAGGCATCCTCGGCAGCCCGGAATAGCGTGCTGTTACGTACCCAGCGGCGGTTGACGAAGAAGCTGAGGTAGCCGCGACTGGAACGGCAGAGAGAGGCAGGGCTTACCAGGCCGGTTATACTGGGGATTTCTCTGGCCCCATCAACGGCCAGCATCTGCTGAGCCGTTTCCAGGCCGTAGACTTCGGCAACCACATCCCTCAGCTTGCCGTTGCCCGGGGTATTAATGGCTTGCCGGCCATCGATATATAGCTTGAATTTCACCTCGGGGTAAGACAGAGCATACTGACTGACAAGGTTAGCGACGTGGCTGTTCTCCGTTGTTAGTGATTTGAGAAATTTTAGCCGTGCAGGGAAATGGCGGAATAGCTGATGCACGGTGATGGTGGTGCCTCTGGGACGGCTACGCCTCTCCCGTTTGACCACGGTGCTGTTCCTCAGTTGAAGGTAGCTACCGGTGATACCGCCTGTTGACTGCGTAATTACCTCGATATCGGCTACCGCTGCGATGCTGGGCAAGGCTTCGCCCCGAAAACCGAGCGTGGAGATTTTCTCCAGGTCAGCCGAGTTGCTGATTTTACTGGTGGCGTGACGACGAAAGGCAAGCTCTAAATCGGAAGCAGGTATACCGCTGCCGTTGTCAGCGACCCGGATAAGGTTGATGCCGCCGCCCTGTGATTCAATAGTGACTTGGGTGGCGCCGGCATCCAGTGAGTTTTCCATCAGCTCCTTGACTATCGAAGCTGGCCTTTCTACCACTTCGCCGGCGGCAATCTTGGAGACAACGTCTGGCGTTAATAACCTGATAGACATAGCTGTTATTCTGCAAGGGTACTATATCATAAGCTGTTTAAAGGAACAGCGCAATTGAAGAAGACCATTGTAGCTTCCGACTAGGATTGATATAACCGATAACATATTGTAAACTATTAACTTAACGTAATATAATTTGGATAAGTAATAGACACAATTGATAATGGATAGAGCAAAACTAATTGAAGAAATCGTTCGGCTTCAGATGGTAAGCCATCGTGTGGCACGATATAAACCTGATGTCTGGTTGAATTTGGATCTGACTATCTGCCAGTTGAAAAGCTTGTTCTTCATTGAGGCTGAAGGGACCACTAACGCCAAGAAGTTGGCAAATGCCCTTGGGGTGACCCCGCCAGACGTAACCAGAATCGTTGACCGCCTGGTGAAAGAAGGATTGGTGAGCCGTCGGGAGAATCCTGAAGACCGTCGTATGCTGATTTTACAAGTCGCGGGAAAAGGGAGAGATCTGCTAGCTAGTCTCAGAGAGAATAAGATGATCCATTTATCTCATATCCTAAGTTGCCTGAGCACAGAAGAACTAGTGACCCTAGATGAAGGTCTTACCGCATTAATCCGGGCAGCCGAGGTTCAAAGAGGAGAAAAACCGAGAGAATACCTTGGGAGTTCAAGAACTGGCGATTGTGTCTAAGAGTACAAAGACAGAAATATATGTAATTACATTTCGGGGGTTATAGGAATATGAATAAAAAAGCGCTCATCATAATATCGGCTCTCATGTTGATGATAGCAACATCTCTAATCGGTTGTGCTCATAGCGAACCTATAACTGAAATGCAGACAATAGCTTTGGTGAAGCGAGGTGACCTTGAACTAAAGGTAGATGCTAACGGATACATTGAAATGCCGGACGCAGTCAATGTTTATTTCGATACGACCATGTTTATTCCCCCTTATAGTGCCAAAATCGAAAAGGTATATGTTGAGAAGGGCGAGATGGTTAAAGCTGGAGCTTTGCTTGCCAAGCTGGATGATACTACTCAGAAGATGGCGGTAGAGTCTGCACAGTATGCACTGGAACTGGCAATAAACAACGTAGTGCAGACGGTCTGCTGTGGCGTTACACGTGCGCCGTCTTCAGGTAGTTATAGTGATGCATTAGCTTTAATTCGGTTTGAATTTGCTAAGCAGGAAATTCAGAAGGCTCTGTCTCTGCTAGCCGATGACAAATTTGAAGAAGTAGCTTCTCAAATAGCATTGGCCAAATATGATATTGATGCAGCGGAAAAAATTTATATTGACCCTCAATTCCGCAACTTGAGGGCAGAGTTCAATGAGTTAAGCCAGATGGTGTCAAGCCAGGATGTGGACATTGCGATTGGCAGGCTGATTAATGAAATGGATAGGCTTTCCGCAATCCAAGAACAAATTAGGGATGGCGGTTATGACCAAGCCAGGAAGATGTTGGAATCGCTAATACTGGAGACGGCTGATACTCAAATGGTAGTTAATCGAATTAGTCGTTCACCTAGCAGCATTTATACGTACCCGGATACCTGCACCACCTTCACAGTAATAAATGAAGCGCTCACTTCACTTGAAGAGCTGAGGGAAATGGCAGGTCAGGAAGACTTTGATGCCATAAAGATGAATGAGACACTTCAAATAGCTATACATGACCTTGAGCTTGGAGATAAGATACTTAAAGATAACATTTCAACTTTCCGCCAGGGGCTTAATCTAAAAGCGGAGCGTGATTACAATATCAATATTCATGCTGCATTGATTAACCTGAATCGTACCAAACAAGCGCTGCTCAAGACAGAGATAATAGCACCATTTGATGGAGAGGTTGTGGATGTAAATCTACATGAAGGAGATATGATAACTCAGAGATACGCGGCGACTGGATTGCCTATCGATACCTATGTGCTCAAACTTGCTGACAGGCGTGTGGTCAGGATGGTCGGCATAGTCGATGAAATAGACGTGGTTAAAGTATCAAAAGGCCAGAAAGCAATCGTTCTGGTCGATGCTGTTCCCGGCAAGGCATTCGATGGTGAGGTACAATTCATTTCCCCGTATGGAACGTTGGAGACAGGCATTGCTACCTACAAGGTTGAGATTGCACTCGATCCCAAGGATGCTCAATATCTCACAGGAGGGCTTACTGCTACGGCTGAGATACTGATTGATGTCCATAGAGATGTCTTATTAATACCTAACAGTGCTTTGCACATTCAGGGGAATGAGAGTTGGGTTTATATAATTAAAGAAGATAAGACAGGTCAGGCAGAGCAGCGGCAGGTAAAAGTCGGCTTGCAAAGCTCGGCTCAGACTGAAATTCTGTCAGGCTTGAGTGAGGGTGAAAAGGTATTGCTAGAAAAAGGCAATATACCAGCTAGGTCACTCAACGCGGATAAATAAAAACGGTATTGTACTAATTGAAGCTAATTCGGAGGCATATGTTATGGCAAACAAGTTGGGCGAAAGAATTAAATCCGTGTTCTCGACAAGGAGAGGCCAGATTATTTTCTCTGTGGTCTGTGCTTTCGTGATTGGAGGTGCAGCACTCGGCATCAATATTTGGTATCAAAACTATAAATATATGAGTACAAACAATGCTAGTATATCGGCACCACTAATACCAGTCGGTGCACTAACATCTTGTCAGATAATTAGCCTTGACGTTGACTACGGCAGCTATGTAGAGAGAGGACAGAGAATTGCCATTGTTGGCATGCCTCGTTCCGACAACCCCACGAATAAACAGGGTCTAAAAGAGATACCAGCAGGTCGTGCCAGCATTGAATCGCCAGTGAACGGTTATGTAGCTGCCGTCTGGGCCTATCCCGGTGCCGTGATTAGCGCGGGTCAACCTATAATAACGGTTTACGATATCTCTGAGACATGGGTTAAAGCTAATATAGCTGAGACAGATATTTACCGTCTAAAGCCAGGCCAAGAAGTGGAAATTAGAATTGATAGCCTTGGTGGTGCTATGTTGAAAGGTCATGTCGAAGGTATTGCGGCTGCAACCGCTGCCTCATTCTCGCTCTTGGGCCAGAGTAATACTAATGTCAACTTTACCAAGGTGGCACAAGTAGTGCCTGTTAAAATTTCTCTTGGGAACCCTGATAACTACATACTCATTCCCGGCACTTCTGTAGAGGTAAAGATAACTACAAGGTAGCTTGGGCAAGGAGATCCAAATGCCACAGACGGCTGAGTGGAAGATTTTACTGGTTGCCATATCGGGCACCTTTATGGTCATCCTCGACCAGACAATCATGAATATTGCACTGCCACACATTATGGCAGTTTTCAACGTGGCAACAGACCATGCCCAGCTGATAGTTTCTGCCTACATGATGGCATCAGCGATAACCACACCGGCAGCGGCCTTCCTTTGCCTTCGCTTCGGAACAAAGAGAGTCTTTATGTTAAGTCAGGCTGGTTTCCTTTTAGGGTCGATATTATGTGGTATTTGCTGGGATGCAAATTCACTTATAGTGTTCCGTATATTGCAGGGACTTTCCGGTGGGCTGCTAAGTCCGATAGCTATGACTATGCTTTTTCTCAACGTACCACCCGGGGAACGCGGCAAAGCAATGGGAAGTTTTGGTATCCCCATGATGCTTGCGCCAGCCATCGGGCCGACTCTCGGCGGATATTTGGTAGACTATTTGGGTTGGCGCATGTGTTTCTATGTGAATGTACCGGTGGTACTAATTGCAATTCTCATGTGTTTCTTATGGATTGAGGAAACACCTATGACCCCAGCCAGGTTCGATGTCAAAGGATTCGCACTTGCTGCCATGGGATTCAGTTCCTTGCTTTATGCTCTTTCCTATGCTCCAAGCTGGGGATGGGACGATCTGCGCGTCTTAGGACTGCTGATCGTAGGGGTAATTAGTCTGCTGTCTTGGATTATAATGGAACTTAGGTCGGAGCAGCCAATGCTTGATCTGCACGTTTTTAAGAATCGTGGCTTTTCATTAGGCATCGGGTTAACTTTCATAACTACGATAGGCCTGTTTTCAGCTGTTTTTTTACTGCCGCTATTTCTGCAGAATGTTCGGGGGCTCACGGCAATGAGAACTGGGATAATACTTATACCCGGAGCAATCGGCGCTATGATCACTATGCCGATAAGCGGATGGCTCTACGACAAGATCGGGCCAAAGATACCGGTTATCGCAGGGTTAATCATAACCGGTATGGCAACATTATGGCTGCAGACGCTGGATGTAACCACTCCAGATAGTCAACTCATGTGGTTGCTTTTCTATAGAAGTCTGGGTATAGGGCTTGCTATGATGCCAGTTATGACCTATGCCTTAGCCACAGTGTCACAGAAGATGACAGCGCAGGCTTCTTCGGTTTTGAATGTGAGCAGAACTGTTTTCGCGTCACTTGGCATTGCTGCCTTTGCCACCCTGCTGAGTAACTTCGAGAAAACTAATTTTGCCGTCATTTCGCAGATGCTTACCCCCGATTCCGTGGAAGCGATGCGCATTATCTCAACCGTACAGGTTGTTCTTATGCAAGCGGGGCAGACACTGGAAGCAGCCAAACAGTCAGCGGTTTATATACTCTATCAGTACGCTAATTTGAGAGCAGTCGTAGCTGCCTTTGGTAAGGAATATGTGATAGCTGCTGTGGTTATTTTTATTGGTGCACTACCAGCCCTCCTTCTTCCATGGGGGCGCGTAGGTAAGAGCGATGATCCAGCGGATGTATCAACTTGGTGAAGCAAACTCTTTCAACCGATTTCCAATACGGATAACCTGAGTGACACAGACGCTTATTTTGCCGGGGTGCTGACACTATATCATAAGCTGCTTAGAGGACCGTCATAGTTAGCTAAGACCACATATAGGTTTTCACAAAAGTCTAATTATTTCTTTGGTAATTTAATGATTATTCAATCAACAAGGTGCTAAAATTACTATGTATCCTGGTTAATATAAGGTAATAGCATACTTGAATGGGATGTGCTGGTTTGTTGAAGGGAGAACATGGGCAAATTACGCATAGTTTCCAGTAGCAGTCAAACTTTCAGGGACCGTCGTGAGGCGGGGCAGCTTTTGGCACAGGAGCTAAAAGACCTGGCTGGGCGTAACCTTGTGGTGCTGGGCATTCCGCGAGGCGGCATAGTGATAGCGCAGGAGATTGCTCGAGCGCTGGACGCCGAGTTGGATATAGTATTAGCTCGGAAGCTGCGTACTCCGGGGCATGAAGAGCTTGCTATGGGCTCTGTGACAGAAGATGGCCGAGCATTTTTAAATCAAGAAGTCATTAGCGGGTTGGGAATAAGCAACGCAACCATTGAACAAGAAAAAAAATTGCAGATGGTTGAGATTACACGCCGCGCAAAGCTGTTTCGCCGGGTGCGGCCGCGAGTGCCGATTGGAGGGAGGACAGTCGTTATAACAGATGACGGCGTGGCTACAGGCGCCACAACCCAGGCAGCATTCTGGGCAGTGCGGCATGAAGGGCCAAAGACACTTATTGCTGCCACACCCGTGGGGGCAGAGCATACGATAAGGCGATTAGCGGCAGGTGTGGATGAGATGCTCTGTCTGCGCACGCCACCGTTCTTTGCTGCGGTGGGGCAATTCTATCTGCGCTTTGACCCCGTTGAAGATGAAGATGTTCTGGAGATACTGAGGGCAGAACAGCAGCGGCGTATAGCACGAGAACCAAACAAGAAAAAGTAGACCCCTAAAGAGCGTAAGGCATATATCTAATATCCAGTACGCTAAATAGGTTTACTAAATTGTGGAATTAAACACCTTTGAATTTAGGCTGTCTTTTCTCTCTAAAGGCTTTGATACCCTCTTTGAAATCCTCGTCCTGGAAACAGAGAGCTTGGGCCTCGGCCTCATACTCAATTATTGCATCCAAGTTGCCCAGAGCTATGGATTTATTCATTATCATCTTCGTTAAGCCCATAGACCGGGACGGACCAATTGCCAACTTGTTAGCTAATCCAATGGCCTCAGATTCTAGTTGTTCGGCAGGTACTATTTTGGTTACTATACCTAAACGTTGTGCTTCAGCAGCATCAATTATGTCTCCAGCCCAGCAGAGTTCTTTTGCCTTGGCTTGACCCACAATACGGGGTAAGGTATAGCTAAGACCGGTATCGGGTACCAATCCAACCCTTACAAAGATAGCGCCGAAGCGAGCTTTCTCTGAAGCGATAACAATATCTGCTGCCAGCGCTAAACCGAAGCCGGCACCAACCGCATCTCCATTCACAGCAGATATTACCGGTTTCTGCAGGTTTATCATCTTATAGGCAACCTTGCCTGCCCCGTGAACAAAATCTCTGGAAGCTATAGAGCCCATGTTCGGATCCGACATAGACTGGAGATCTCCACCGGCACAGAAAGCCCGCCCTGCCCCAGTCAAAACTACCACTTTAGTAGTGTTATCACCTTCGATATCATCGAAGGCTGCATTTAGTTCCCTCACCAGTGTGGGACTGAGAGAATTCATGGCATCGGGGCGGTTGATAGTTATCTTGGTGATATTGTTCTCTTGCTTTACTATGATGGTTTCATAGGTCATATCAGCCTCCATAATATTAAAAAATTCGCCTTATTTAGATACCAACCTCATCTTGATACTTGCCTTGATTTTACTATTTTGGGGTTCAAGGCAGCAAGACCTGCCTTTACCACCATCGCCATCTGGACTACTCTGACAGGCAGTTCCCGCCTTTAATCGGAGTCCCCACAACACCTAAGATTTTGACTTTTAAAGATTGCGCAGGATAGTTATTTCAATCACTCGGGATTGGGTTCGTATCTCAGCTATTTATGTGATACAAGTAGAAGGCATTAAAGAGAAGAAGCAACAAATAGTTCTAGTCACCTCCCAAGTAGGCCTTTACTACTTGTTGGTTCATCTTTATTTCATCCGGAGTGCCCTCAGCGATTTTGCGTCCGAACTCGAGCACAACCAGCCGGTCGCAGATGTCCATGACTACACCCATATCATGCTCTATCAGGATAATGGGAATGTTTTTTTCATCATAAACATCAAGGATGAACCTTGCCATATCCTCCTTCTCTTCGGCATTCATCCCCGCCATAGGTTCATCTAGCAGCAACAGTTTCGGTTCCAACGCTAGAGCTCTTCCTAGCTCTACCCGTTTTCTTTGTCCGTAAGGCAGAGCACCGACTACCTTCTTTCTGATACCTTCTATTTCCAGGAGGTCAATAATGTCTTCAACTACTCTCCTATGTTGGACCTCTTCCCTTTGAGCTCTACCTAAAAAAATGGCCCCATCCAAGAAATTGGTGTGCATGCGAACATGTCTGGCTGCCATAAGATTATCGAGGGCAGTCAGACCTGTATATAGCTCAATCTGCTGGAAGGTTCGGGAGATGCCCAGTTCGGCGATTTTATCAGGTGCCAGTCTCGTTATCTTTTTGCCTTCAAAGTAAATGTCTCCCTCCTGGGGACGATAAAACCCGCTGATACTGTTAATGAGGCTGGTCTTGCCTGCACCGTTTGGCCCGATAACACCTAAGATTTCCCGCTCCCTCAGATCCAGAGAGACGCCACTGAGTGCCTGAACGCCTCCAAACCTGAGGGAAATGTTCTCAATTTTCAGTTTTACATTATCTGACTTTTCCATAGGGATTACCTCACCAGCTTATTATTTTTTCTTACAGCACCAAATATTAGGTTAAAATAGCCGGATTGCCAGCGGAGCTAGGGCTTTGCACTAGCAAATTGCCAGTTACCAAACTCACGTGCATTGAGACGATTGATATACACCAACCTCCCGGGCATCAGTTGCTAAGAGCGTGCTGATGCCCGGGAATTGCAGCTCGTATCTAAAAATGCTACTTCTTGTATTTTGTTACGTCAAACCAGTCAGTTATCAGCGCTGGCTCCGGCACACCATTTACCAGCTTAATCTGATACATCCTGAGTTTATCAACGCCAGACCCCTTTGCATTGCTCCAAGTCATCGGAGGATATAGCCCCTGTGGGTCTATCTTCATCTTAGTCGCCTGACCGCGCAGAACTTCGCTGTTCGTTGGGTCAAGTCCAGCACTTATTGCTCCTTTTACTAAAAATTCTACTTCCATGCCAAATACTAGGCCGAAATTGTAGCAGATGTTCTCAAGGTATCCCAGCTTCTCTATGTCGCTGGCTGAATTGTACCGACGGCATATAGTATCAGCCAGTTTCAGACCCGCGGTACCATCGGTGTGCCAGCCCTCGGCAGATATCCAGTACAGACCATCTATATCCTTACCGCCAACATCCTTTGACTGTTTAAAACAAACAAAACCCCAGCCTCCGGTACAAACCTGGAATTTATAACCGCGAGCATTCTTCTCCTTCATCAAATTGGTTGTAGGACCGTTAACCATCGTACTGAAGACGTAATCGCAGCCCCATTGATTAAGCTGTAATGCAGGTTGGCTGAAATCCATGGTTCCCGGCGGCACGACTATAGTGCCCTTCCAATCGAGCTTGTCCGGCAAGCTTTTACAATAGGCCTCAGCGCCTTTGGCACCAGCCTTACCCATGGAGTTATCCCAGTTAATCTCAGCCACCACTGGCTTTCTGCCTGTCTTCTGGTAATCCCAGTTTTGGGTTACCCAGTTAAAGAAACTGGCATTGGCATTTTCAGTCAGGGGTTGCTGGGTGAAGCACCAGATAGGGTCGGCGATGTTAAGCTCACTGGTGTTGTAGCCCAAAATCAGCATCTTGTCAGCCACTGCCATCGGCCTCATCGTCTCACTCTGATGAACCGCCATGGTGACTATCAAGTTCACTCCCTTGTCTAGAAGGTAACGATAGCCAGCGGCAACCCTGGATACATCATATCTGTCATCCCAGGAAACCACGTCAAACTTCACCCCTGGGATACGCTTCTCATCCTGAATATATTGAAGATAATTCTTCAGACCGACCTGATCAGCTATGCCACAACAAGAAATAGCGCCGCTCAGGTCATTAAGGTAGCCGACCGTGATAACCTTTTCTGTTGCTGCTGGTGTAGCCGATGGCGCTTTGGCACAGGCAAGCAATAGCGGCAATACGAGTAAGCACACCAACACTAAACCAACCAACTTAATTCGATTTTTCACTACTCATCTCCTTTCCAAATTTTTTGATTTCCGGTAATCTTATCATCTTACCTCAATCTTACATAACACATCACCTCCTCCGATCTATTTCTCTCTATTCTACCTCTATCAGTAAGCATAGGGATGAAGCCGGTAGGAAGCCTTAAACAACTCCCAGCGATGATATAGCCCCCTGGGCTCATAAATCAAGAAGATAACTATAACAAGGCCGAAAATTATCAGCGAAAAAGCAGTAAATGCCTGCTCGCCAATTGTTGGGAATACAGTGCCTGCCCATGCCGATGCATAGTCAGCAATCATGTCCAGCCCCCTGACAAACACCGCCCCCATGACAGCCCCGGTGGTACTGCCCATCCCACCAACTATAACCATACCCAGCATCCAGAGGGATTCCTTCAAGGTGAACTGAGATGGGTTGATGTTCTGTAAGTACATTGCCCACATCCAGCCAGCTATGCCGGCAAAAAAGCAGCCGATGAAAAAGGCTAGGAGCTTATATCGGAACAGGTTTATCCCCATTACCTCAGCAGCTATATCGTTATCTCTAATTGCGATGAAGGCTCTGCCTACCCTCGTCCTCTGTATGTTCTTGGCAACTGCTATCATGACTATCGTCAAGATGAACCCTATATAAAACAAGTTGGATGGTGAAGCAGAACTGAAACCACCTATAGTAGCTGGTGGCACATACATGCCGAGCTGACCCCCAGTCCACTCCTCAAGATGACTGACCACCCAGACGATGATGAACTGAGCTGCCAAAGTTGACATCGCCAGATAAAATTCTTTCACCCGCAGTGCCGGAGCCCCAAATATCATGCCTATCAGCCCGGTAACGAGCCCGGCTAAAGGTAGACAAGCCCAAACTGAGATGCCAAACTTAACCGATAAAACCCCAACGGTGTAAGCCCCCACACACATCAGTGCGCTCTGGCCCAGGGAAATTTGACCGCAAAGTCCGGTTACCAAGTGTAGCCCGAGAACAGCGATCACGGTTACAAAGATGAAATTGAACAGGCTTAGCCAGTAATTGGACATGAAAAGCGGGAAGGTCAGCATGATAGCCAAACCGATTACCATAACCACCCACTGGGTCTTGGTTCGGAATATAGCTATATCCCGCTCGTAGCTTTGACTAAAGTCACCAGGTATCATCGCCATTTTTCATACCCTCTCAATTTTTACTAAACCGAAAATCCCATAAGGTTTCACCATTAGTATCAGAACCATGAGAATGAAAGGTACCACCTCTCTAAATCCACCACCAACCAAGGGGTCTATATAGCCGGCACCGAACATCTCGGCTAAGCCGACAATTAGGCCCCCGACGAGAGCCCCGCCCATCGATTCCAGTCCGCCAAGCAGTATCACTGGAAGCCCTTTGGCAATTCCGTAACCAGCAAGGTCAATGTGGACATCATAGAGGCTTGAAAGGAGAAGGCCAGAGATTACAGCCAGCAGGCATGCGATTACCCAGGAAAGGCGGAAGGTTTGAGCCACACTGATTCCGGTGCTGGCGGTAGTAATATGGTCTTCAGCAACAGCTCTCATAGCCAATCCTGCCCTGCTACCCTGGTAAAACCACATACAGGCTGCGAAAAGCAATAAAGTCAAGACAAGAATGGCGAGGTACTGGTGGGAAATATTTATTGCGCCTAGTTTCCACATGCCGGTAGGCAAAAAGGCTGGTAGTGATGCGTAATATCCTTTAGAAATCAAAATAACTATTCCCTCCACAATGAAACCGAGGGCAAATGTCATTATTATTGTGGCTAAGATAGACTGCCCCATCAGCGGACGGATTGTGAAGCGCTCAACAAATACCCCCACTAATGCGCTTAGCACCAGAACGATGATCACCGCGGCTACGAAAGGCAAATGCGCCTGGCTAATCAGAGTATAGGTGACATAAGCAAAAAACATCAAAAATTGACCGTGAGCCAGATTCAAAATTTTGGATGACTTGTAAATGAAAACGAAGCCCAAAGCGATAAGGCTATAGATACCGCCAACCATTACTCCCAGGATAATTAAACTTATAATTTTGTCCATTAGTCTCCTCTCATTGAGAATAAGCAAAGACAGCCAGTCTATTAAAGGTCTTCGATATGAACAGTAGTAGCGACTACTCCAGTCCTTCCATCCAGATAACTGATACGGCTCTCAATTTTCAGCTCTTTATCGACACCAAAAAGAGCATCTACCAGATCTCGGTAACGCTCTGCCATAAAGCCACGCCTCAGTTTCTTGGTTCTAGTAAGCTCGGCTTCATCAGCATCAAAATCCTTGTATAGGTTAACAAATCTTTTTACCCTGGCTGCCGCAGGCAATTTGCGGTTAACTCTTTCCACTTCAGCACGTATCAGATTGCGTACTTCAGGTTGCTGGGATAAATCAGTAAATGTGGTATAGGGGATACGCCGTTTCTCTGCCCAGTAGCCCACGTTCGCGTAATCAATATTGATAATGACAGCTACCATGGACATATCCTCAGGCTCTACTACCATAGCATCTCTAATATGAGTGCTAAACTTCAGCTGGCTTTCCACAAATTGAGGGGAAAACTTAGTCCCATCCTTAAGTTGCCTTAAGTCCGATAGCCTATCCATAAATACCGCTTGCCCGTCATCGGCAATATACCCGGCATCACCAGTGTGATACCAGCCCCCAGCAAATGCCTTCTCAGTGGCCTCTGGATTCTTGTAATAGCCAATAAAACAATTTCTCTTAGCTATAAGGATTTCATTATCTTCAGAGATTCTCAGCTCTACGCTGGGCAACGGTCGGCCTATGGTATCGAAGCTGGTATCATCATCTTTCTGGCCCGTTACATTTCCTGCCTCAGTAACACCATACAATTGCCTGAGGTCAAGTCCAATAGCATGGAAAAAGCGGTAAACATCTGGCCCCAGAAGAGCTCCTGCGGTTACCGGGGTTCTGACCTTATGCAATCCATGCCTGGTTCTCAGGGGATGAAACACTGACATATCAGCCAGAGCATGAAGTGCTTTCCACAATACATTCAGCTTATGCCCTGACCGCTTATAGTCAGCAACTAGCATACCTACCGGCAAGAATAAATTAAAAACAAATCTATTGAGGGCGGTTGAATCATTGAGTTTCGCTTGCATTTCCGAGTTTTCAGCCTCCCACAAGCGTGAGGCGTACATTAACAGTTCGGGACATATTTCTATGATATTCTCTTTTACGGTCTCGATTGACTCAGGGAAACTGAACCTTGACCTGGCTGTAAGTGACTGTCCCAGCCCGGTCATCTGTTCCACAATCCAGCCGGGTAGAGTGAAAGAGACATAGTCATCACCAGCCTGTGGTGGCAAAAAATTCATCCACCGCACAGTTGAGTCAACTAAGTCGAGATAGCTCAATTGCGCCCCTTTAGGCGCCCCCGAAGTTCCTGAAGTATAAAGGATACACGCCAGATCACCCGACTTGCCTCGGGCAACGTTCTCTTCAAATAAGTTGGGATGGGACTTCCCATATTCTCTGCCTAGCCCAATAACATGGTCGAAGCTCATCAATGCCGGGTCATCATAGTATTTAAGCCCTTTGGGATCCCAGTAGATAATCTTTTCAACTAGAGGCAGGTCATCTTTAATACGGAGCAGTTTGTCTACCTGCTCCTGGTCCTGCACCACCACAAACTTAGAATCAGAGTGGCTTACGATGTGTTTCACCTCGTCAGGCATGGAGTCCACAAAGACGCCGGTTATTGCACCACCGGTTGACAGAGCGGCTAGTTCAGCCCAAAACCAATGACGGTCATTATCACCGATGATGGCAACCTTGTTACCTGGCTGCAAACCTAAGCTTATCAGCCCTAAAGAAAAATACTTAACCTGCTCATAAATTTCTTTCCAGGTGTATTCCCACCAGATGCCAAATTCTTTTTGCCGCCAAGCGACTTCGTCACCATACTTATCGCGATTTCGCAACAGCATTTGCGGAAAAGTCAGCGAGAGGAACTTCAAAAAAGTGTCCGTTGCCATTTCTCACTCTCCTAATATCCGTTATCCGTCAAAGCCACCTTTTACGTCTTTTATAATGCTTGACTTCGCGGTAGCTTTTCTTATTACCTACTTCAGATAGACCGAGATAGAACTCTCGGACGTCCTCGTTCGCTCTTAATTTTTCAGAGACGCCGTCAAGAACTACCTTGCCATTTTCCATAACATAGCCATACTCGGTGAAGGCAAGTGCTAACATAGCATTTTGTTCTACAATCAAGAACGCGGTGCCTTCTTCTCTGTGGATCCTATCAACGATATCGAAGACTTCCCGCATCAATAAAGGGCTAAGCCCCAAGGAAGGCTCATCTAGCAACATCAGCTTGGGATGCATCATCAAGCACCGTCCCACTACCAGCATTTGCTGCTCTCCTCCAGAAAGGTAACCGCCAGTGTTCTTGCGTAAATCCTTGAGGCGTGGGAAGTAGCCATAAACCATGTCCAGGTCTTTTTTTATGTTTGCCCCTTCACGTTTGATATAACTACCTACCAGCAAATTCTCCTCGGCATTTAAGTGCTCAAGTATTGGACGACCTTCCATCGCCAAAGCGATACCAAGCCTGGCGATTTCCTCGACGGTGAGTTTTTCTATTCGTCTCCCGTCAAACTCAATAGAGCCATGGGTTACTTTACCGTCCTCAACGTGGAGCATTCCTGCTATTGCTTTCAGCGTAGTGGTTTTGCCGGCACCGTTAGCTCCTAATAGAGCTACCATTTGCTTATCTGCAACCTGAAGGGAAACCCCGGAGAGAACCAGGATACTACCATGAAACATAACCTCAATATTGTTTACATTAAGCATCAGGTATCCCCCCTTATATTTATATATAGTAGTCTGGGTCTTTCAAAAGCGCGGGTTCTAGTATACTACTATATCATCCTCGTATTGTCAAGGGGGCATAGGGGATTTTCTGGTGGAAAATGCAGTTATTCCGTTGGGGTATGTAGGTGAATGACAAAGACATAGATGTTATAAGGAATCAGATTGACCCCACCTCCATAATCTAGCCCATATGTAATTAGGGTTTTCCTGTGGAAAAAAGTAGGACTCAATATAACCCGTCGTAATAAGAGGTGCAGGGAAGAACAGACTACCTGTATCCTGAAGGAAGCTGGAGCCAGGAACTTCTCCCCAAAAATTCCAGAGCCAGAAGCTAAGCGCGCAGTAGTAATGTATACCGTGGAGTCATTCGGGCTGAGCATGAGAAGATCATATAATTTGACTAGCCTATGGCGGGTTACGCTTTAACTTGGTATTTGGCTTTGCCCTCGGCGTAGAGGTCACCGCCGTAGATGTCGTTGATGACTGTGGCAGGGAAGCCTTCTACCTCCAGACGGCGCAGCGCTTCCGCCCCCAGCTCGTCATAGGCTACTACTTCTGCCTTTTTGATGCTTTTTGAAATGAGCGCTCCAGCACCACCGATGGCAGCAAAATAAACTGCTTTGTATTGTCTCATGGCGTCCTTAACCGGCTGTGCCCGATTACCTTTGCCGATCATGCCTTTGAGCCCTACAGCCATGAGCTTAGGCGCGTAGGTGTCCATGCGCCCGCTGGTGGTGGGCCCAGCCGAGCCGATGACCTGCCCTGGCTTGGCCGGTGCTGGCCCCATGTAATAGATCGTCTGTCCCTTGATATCGAAGGGCAATGGTTTACCTTGCTCTAATGCCTCGACCATTTTCTTGTGGGCGGCATCACGGGCAACGTACAGGACGCCGCTCAACAGGATATCATCGCCAGATTTAAGGTCTTTTATCACATCATCGGTTAGTGGAAGCTTAATTTTCTTGGGCATTTTACCCTCCGCTCTTAAACTCTGAGTCCTTTAAGTATATCTGCGGCCACCAAGTTTCTCTGGAGGTCCAAGCCATATTCCACGGCACTGGTGCCGGTGGCGCTGCGGCATAGCCTGTCCATGGGTAGGCCGGCTATGACTGGCGGGCCGTTCCACACATGCGTTGCTCTATCAGCCATGTCGTGAAGCATCTGGGTGGCGAACATCTTGACCATGGCTGCTTCGCGCTGGATAGACTCACCTTTGTCCCCTTTCCATGCTGCCTCGTAAATCATTAGCCTGGCGGCGTGGATATTGGCAGCAATGTCAGCCAATGCTGCCTGTATACTGGGGCGCTTGGATATAGGTTGGCCGAAGGCAGTCCAGTTTTGCGCTTGTAAGGTAGCCTCTTCCAGTATCCTGTGGGCTGCGCCCACGCACCTGGCGGCTCTGATGATGCGCCTCTGCGGCAGCCATTTTTTACCCAGGGATAAAGCCTTGCCTTCTTCACCTAAGATGTTTTCTGCTGCTACCTTGCAGTTGTTAAAGGCTAAGAATAGGGGCACTCTTATACTGGCCTGCCAACCCTGCTGTTCCTCGCCTCCGACCACGGAAAAACCGGGAACTCCCTTATCTACTAGAAAGCAAGTAATACCTTCCCGCGGCTTTTTATCAGGAGCGGTGACGGCAAAGACCATAGCGAAATAGTCGTCGCCTCTTTGAGAAAGCGATATCTTCCTGCCGCTGAGGACGTAGCTATCATTCGATTTTTGAGCGGTCATTGATATGGAGGAAATATCAGTCTCCTTGCCCTGCTCCATCAAGGCGAGGTAAGCAGCCTTTTGTCGGTTAAATGCGGGCAGGAAGTAGTCCTGTTTTTGATTTTCGTTGCAATCGAACAGGAAAGGTGTAACGTCGCCGAAAGTGAAGGGGACAATGGTCTGTGCTAGCTCTTCTCCTATCAGGCAGTTGCCTAAGATGCCCAGCCCGGCGCCGCCGAATTCCTCGGGCACGCTCACACCCCATAGCCCCATATCTTTTACCATCTTGATAAGCTCGGCTTCTGTCTCCGCCGGCAGTGAAGCCACAGCGTCGCTCAAGTCGGCAGCCTTACCCAGCAGGTTTCTTTCCAACGGCTTTAGCTGGTTGGTGACGAAGTCCCTTATCATGGTCTGGATCATATTTAAGTCTTCAGGTATGTCGAAATCCATTTAGCACCCCCGAAAGTACGGTTAAGATATAGCTTCCTCTACGAACAGGTCCAGGTCAGGTTCATCCTCGTCTCCTATCCTCTGTTCCAATCTAGACATGACCTCCAGCATACGATGACTGACGATGTAGTTCTTGATGGTGGTATCCACCTGTGGGCATACCAGTATGCATGAATCGCACTGATCGCAGTCCTCACCCACCAGACTTTCCAGTGCCATGGAAGTCCGCTGCATGGTCTTGTTGCGACGGGAAGACTCGCGTGCCAGTATAGGGCAGATGTCTATGCAGTTGCCGCAGCCCAGGCATTCCTTGTGCCCTATGATGTCCTCGGATATGTTCAGCATGTGACTGGGGCCGAAGCCAGTAGAAAGAAGACGGCAGCGGGCTACCGGTGGGCTGTTTATATTAAGGATATGGTTTAGTATACCTTCAATTTCTGTTACATCTCGTTGTATACGCAGTGGCATTGTGTTTTCCTCCTACCTAAGCCACTTTTATCTGGCCGGGCTCCAGCATCTCTTTGGCATATTCGGCCAGGTAGTCGTAAGGTTGCCTGGCATAGTCCGGCAATAACCTGGGTGAGATCGGCCTCGACTTGGCTATGCCCGCTTTTGCCAGCTCTTTCTGCCAGCGGCGCACGTGTTCTAATGTCAATTTTCCTACCTTTGCCGTTTTTACGTAGTTTGCGGCTGCAGTGCCGGCTCTTCTGCCGAAGACGAATATGTCCAGTGTCGAGTTGCCGATAAGCCTGTTTCTGCCATGTACTCCACCCCCGACCTCACCTGCAGCGAATAGCCCTGGCACTGTAGTGGCTCCATCAGCAGCCATCTTTATGCCGCCGTTTTGATAGTGCAGTGTGGGATAGATGAGCATCGGCTCTTTGATGATATTGATGTCATATCGACCGAACTGTCTGACCATTGCTGGTATTTCCCGTGCTATGGTACCCTCTCCTCGGATGAGATCGATCATGGGTGAATCCAACCAGACACCGAATTCCCCGTGTGGCGTTTTTATTCCTTTGTTTCTGCCCCGGCATTCCCGGATGATGGATGAGGCTACCACATCTCGTGGCTCCAGCGGCATAATGAATTGTTCCCCCTCGCTGTTAGCCAGTTGTGCGCCGAGAGCTCGCACTTTCTCGGTGACCAGCTGTCCTAGTATCTGTACCGGGTAAACAGCGCCCGTAGGATGGTATTGCATAGTATCGATGAAGATAAGCTCAGCGCCAGCTCGGTAGGCTAGCACCAGCCCATCGGCGGTAGCTCCGTAGTGGTTGGTGGTGGGAAAGCCCTGGAAATGCAAGCGTCCCATGCCGCCGGTAGCCATAACCACCGCCTTAGCGCGAACAATTGTTAATTCGTTCGTTTCCATATTCACCAGTACGGCTCCTGATACTTTTCCCCTATCATCTATTATCAGCTCTATGGCTGGCGAGTATTCCAAAAAGTCTATCTTGCGGTTTCTGAATTCATCGCGAAGGACGCGCATTTCTTCCAGACCTGTGTAGTCGCGGCAGGAATGCAATCTCAGTCTGGAAGCGCCGCCGCCGGACAGCTCGTGCATGGAGCCGTCAGGGTTCTTGTCCCAGCAGACACCCAGATCCTCCAGCCACTTGATCGCTGAGGGGGCATCCTTGACCAGCGCCTCTACCAGATCAGGCAGATTGTCGCCATGACCTCCACCCATAGTATCTATGTAATGCATTATAGGCGAGTCTTCTGGCCTGTCTGCTGCCTGTGTACCAGCCTGGGCTCCTACGGTATTGGCATCACCCAGTCTCAGCTTGGTGGCTACCATTACCTTTGCCCCACCTTGGTGCGCCATGATAGCTGCCGAGGCACCGGCTCCACCGAAGCCGAGTATTAATACATCAACATCGTAATCGATTTTGTTAAGGTCGATTTTATCCGGGTCAACGCGGGCATTTCCTTCCAGTAGATCAACGAGCTCCAGCGGTGCACGGCCTCCCTTGCTCGGCCCCACTACCAGCTCCCGCATGGCTTCTTTAATGAAATCGGGGTGAAACTCTTCAAGCAGGGGGTTTTTCTGCTCGTCGGTGAGGCGGGCAAAAGTCTCTTTCAGCCGTTTTTCCCTGGTTGCTTCTACTTTTTTGATGCTTCCTTCCATGTATGCAGGATATGGCATGTTATTCGGCCTCCAATAGTTATTCTAATTCCTAGTACGCAGCTTCTATATCGCGCGTTTGATATTTCTTTTGTATCTCTTTCTTGTCCATCTTCTTTAGTTTTTCGATATCGGCATCGAATTTGTTGGCATTTATCTCGGCGATTCTGTCCTCGAGATGCTTGGAACGTGGCGCTAAGTATTTCCCATAGAGACGCCGGCTGAGCAGGGCGTAGTTATAGGGCACCAGTCCTTGTGGACACCTGGCGGCGCATAAGCCACACATAACGCAGTCAAAAGATTTGTTCATTACCTCTGGTATGTCGCCCCTGAGGATATCGGACATATACCACATAACTTCAAGCTCCTGCGGACAAGCCTTGGTGCAGGTATTGCAGCCGAAGCATTTCTCTATGAGAGGATATACTGCCAGCACCTGTTCGCCGGTGGGCTCCAATTTCTCAATGTCGTAGGTGGCCTTAGCTGCGGGGAAGAAAGGTATCTGCGCCAAGTACATATCCTGCTCAACGGTCTTCTGACAGGCTAGGTCGAATTTGAGCTGTGGGTCGTCTTTTAGATTGTAAACAGTGGCGCAGGCGCCGCAGAAGCCAGCACGGCAGCCGCAGCCACGGACTAGCCTGTAGCCGCAGTATTCCAGCGCTGTCATTATAGTAAGCCCCTCCGGAACCTGGTAGTGCTTACCCATAATATAGATATCAACTATCTTAGTTTGCTCAGTCATGATTTCACCTCTGTTTACAAGATTGCTTCTTTGTGCCGGGCGCACCAGCACTGTATGTTTGCTGCTACGGGCAGGCTGGCGATATGAGAAGGGAAGGTCTCGACGTGGACGGCCAGGGCGGTAATCCTGCCGCCGTATCCCATAGTCCCGATGCCCAGGTTGTTGATCTGTTTCAGCAATTCCTTTTCTAACTCAGCGACCTCTGGGTCAGAACTAGGCTCACCGACTTTGCGGAACAAGGCTTTCTTGGCTAGTGCCATGGTCTTATCCGTTGTCCCACCGATGCCCACTCCGATAATAATGGGAGGACAGGGATTGCTACCCGACGAGTTAACTATATCCACCACGAAATCTATGATGCCCTGGCGGCCTTTTGCCGGTGTCAACACCGTAAGGCGAGAGCAGTTCTCCGAGCCACCTCCCTTAGGCAGCACACTTATTTTAAGCTTGTCTCCCGGGACTATTTCGGTATGGATTACTGCGGGTGTGTTGTCCTTGGTGTTGACTCGGGCTGAGAAAGGCTGGCGTACCATAGACTTGCGCAGGTAGCCCTTCTCATATCCCTGGCGTACGCCTTCGTCGATGGCATCGTAGAGGTAGCTGCCGGTGACATGGACATCCTGCCCTATCTCTACGTATACCACAGCCACGCCGCAATCCTGACAGATAGCTTGTTGCTCATCCTTGGCAAGTTTGGCGTTTTCTAAGATGCGGTCCAGAGCCTGTTGGCCTTGCGGCGACTCCTCGTTTTTGCGTGCCTTTTTAAGTGCCTCTAACGTATCTTCAGGCAGGAAGAAATTCGCTTCCTGACATAAACGGGCGACTGTTTCAGTGATAGTACTTGCCTTTATTTCCTTCATGAGTAGATCATCCCAGTTTCATTATTTTCACCAGCTCTTGCACCGCGTCTGCAGATTTCTTGAGAGCAGCGCTCTCCTCTGCGGTAAGCTTAACTTCTATTATCTTCTCGATGCCGGCCTTACCTAGCTTTGCCGGTACGCCAACAACGGTGCCCTTTATCCCATATTCCCCATCGAGATAGGTGGCGCAGGGGAGTATCTTCTTTTTGTCCAGGAGGATAGCTTCCACCATCTGGGCGGTGGCTGTAGCTGGGGCATAAAAAGCGCTGCCGGTCTTGAGCAGGGCGACTATCTCAGCGCCTCCCTTTACTGCGCGGTCGACCAGTTTGTCTATTTTCTCCTTGGGCAAGAGTTCAGGTAAGGGGATGCCGCCGACTGTGCTCAGCCTGGGTATGGCTACCATGGTGTCTCCATGCCCACCCATGATGCAGGCATAGACATCTTCTGCAGAAACCTGGAGTTCTTGAGCAATGAAGGTCCTCAACCTAGCGGCATCCAGAACGCCTGATTGCCCAAAAACGCGGTTGCGCGGGAACTTGCTCACATTCAGCGCTAGTTGTGTCATGGCATCTAGCGGGTTGGCGACTAGTATAATGATTGACTTAGGTGAGTATTTTGCCACTTGCTCGGTGACCTGCTTGACAATGTTCATATTGGTCAAAACCAGGTCATCGCGGCTCATGCCCGGTTTTCGGGGCACACCTGAAGTAATAATTACGATATCGGAGTTGGCAGTATCTTCGTAGGAATTGGTACCGACGACATGGGCGTCAGAGCCGGTAATAGCTCCGGTTTGAAGCATATCCAGCCCTTTGCCTTGAGGCAAACCTTCGATGATATCCACCATCACCACATCGCAGTACCCCTTGTCTGCCAGACGTTGTACCAGAGTAGCTCCCACGTTGCCGGCGCCGATAACACTCACTTTGCTACGCATTTCGTTCTCCTTTTTGCTTTTTCATTTTTTCAATCACAGCATCAGCGACATCAGATGTCCTTGCTGCTGGTTGACCGTTGTTTGTCCCCAGGTCATAGGTGACATGTTTGCCCTCGGCGATGACATCGGCTACGGCTTCCTCTAATCTGTTTGCAGAATCTGTTTCATTGAGATAGCGGAGCATTAATGTAGCCGATAGTATCATAGCCATAGGGTTGACTTTGTTTTGTCCCGCATATTTGGGAGCGCTACCATGAGTTGGCTCGAAAATCGCCATGTTATAACCAATGTTGGCACCAGGTGCAACTCCCAGCCCGCCCACTAGGCCGGCGCATAGGTCGGATATGATGTCCCCATAGAGGTTGGGCAGTACCATGACATCGAAACGCTGGGGGTTTCGCACCAGGCTCATGCAGGCGGCGTCAACCACCATGTCCTGAAACTCGATATCGGGATATTCTTTGGACACTTCTCTGGCGACACTGAGAAATAAGCCATCGGTGAACTTCATGATATTCGCCTTGTGAATTGCAGTCACCTTTTTTCTGCTATTGACACGAGCGTAGTCGAAAGCGAACTTAACGATACGCCGGGATCCGGTTTCTGAGATGACTTTTATACTAAAGCCCGAATCATCTCTTACCTGGCTCTTGGTAGATTCCAGTATGAGTTCGGTGAGTTTGCGGCTTTCGCGGCTGCCTTTGGCAAATTCGATGCCGCTGTATAGGTCTTCAGTGTTTTCCCTGACGACCACGATGTCCACGTTGTGGGAAGGGCAGGGGACACCGAGATAGCTTTTGCAGGGGCGCAGGCAGGCGTAGAGGTCAAGGCTCTTACGCAGAGCCACGTTGACGCTTCTGAAACCTGTGCCTATAGGTGTGGTCACTGGCCCCTTGAGTGCTACTTTATTCTTGCGGATGGATTGGAGGACATGATCTGGCAGTGGCGTGCCGAACTTCTCCTGTGCGGCTTCGCCAACGATACCGATTTCCCAGTCGAATTTTATGCCCGTGGCTTCCAGGACTCGTCTGGTAGCTTCAGTGACCTCGGGCCCCGTGCCATCGCCGGGAATCAGAGTTATTTTATATGACATAATGTTTTAATTATAATTTGAAATCGCCGTATGTGTTAATATATGTTATCAGTCCGCCTTTGGCAAGTATGTCCAGCATCACCTGTGGTATTTTGCTGCAAGTAAGATTAGCGCTGCTGGTCAGGTCTATGATCATGCCCCGGGGCAGGTCTATTTCAATTTCATCCCCGTTGTTGATCTTATCTGTATCACATATTATCACCGGCAGGCCCTGGTTTATGGCGTTCCTAAAGAAGATGCGCGCTACTGATTTTGCCAGTATTGCGCTCACCCCAGACATTTTAATTACAAGAGGAGCATGTTCCCGGCTGGAGCCGAGACCGAAATTTTTGCCAGCGACTATGAAGTCGCCCGGCCTCACTTTCTGGACGAAGTCCGGGTCGGCGTCTTCCATGGCATGTTTAGCCAGTTCCGGCAAATCGCTCCGTAGTTGAGCGTATTTACCAGGTATTATATGGTCGGTAGAAATATCATCACCGAACTTAAAAGTTTTACCTTTTAAAATTTGTTGGGACATCATATCGCCTTCCTGGGGTCGGTGATTTCTCCGGTGATAGCTGAGACAGCAGCCGTAGCCGGGCTGGCTAAATATATAAACGCGTCGGGATTTCCCATTCGCCCCCTGAAGTTGCGGTTTGCGGTGGATAGGCAGACTTCATTGTCTGCCAGCACGCCCTGGTGAAGTCCCAGACAGGCAGCGCATCCCGGCGGTACCAGCGTAGCGCCAGCGTCAATCAATGTTTGAATATAGCCAGCTTTGATAGCGTCGGTGAGCACCTGGCGTGATGCTGGAGCCACGATAAGCCTGATATCAGGGTTGCACTTTTTGCCTTTGAGTATAGTGGCAGCGATGGCCAGGTCTTCGAGCCGTCCGTTGGTACAGGTGCCGATGAATACCTGGTCAATCTTGGTACCGGCTAATTTACTGGCTGTGGTAACGTTGTCCACGGTGTGAGGCATGGCCACCATGGGCTCAAGCTCGGCGGCATTGATAGCTATCGTTTGTTCATAGCTTGCATCTTTATCTGGGTACAGTGCTTTGTATTTAGCGCCTCTTCCTTGTGATTTAAGAAATTCTCTGGTGGTGTTATCGCTGGGGAAGATGCCTATCTTGGCGCCGGCTTCTACAGTCATGTTGGCTATTGTCAATCGCTGCGAGATGGTCATTTTGACTACCGTGTCGCCATCGAATTCCAGCGCCTTGTAGGTGGCGCCATCAGCGCCGATTTTACCGATGAGGTAGAGTATAAGGTCTTTGGCCAGAACCCGTTTTTGAAACTTGCCTCTGACGGTGATTTTAATTGTTTCCGGCACGCGGAACCAGGTCTTGCCCAGGGCTAAGGCAATGGCTATATCACTGGAACCCATGCCGGTGGCAAAGGCGCCAAGTGCTCCAGCGGTAACGGTGTGGGAATCAGCGCCGACGATGACATCGCCCGGGTTTGCAAACAGTTCAGCCACTAGCTGATGGCAGACGCCGCTGCCGCCTTCAAACAGCAGGCAACCGCTTTCCTTGGCAAAGCTGCGCAGGAATCGGTGGTCGTTGGACAGATTTCGGTTGGGGCTTGGGACGGCGTGGTCAAGGAAGATAGCGCTTCGCTGAGGATTGGCCAGGCTGCTGCGCTTGCCTTCTTTGAATTGCCTCACTGTAAGCGGCCCGGTAGTATCCTGAACAAATGCCAAGTCTACAGGGGCAATAACTATGTCACCAGCTCTGGCGTTAGTACCTGATTTCTCACCCAGGATTTGCTCGCTAAGCGTTTTCCCCATTTACCTAACCGATTATCGCTAATATGGCGCCTCCGGGCACCTTATCGCCAGCTTTAAAGCTGAGCGTCTTCACCTTGCCAGAAACAGGGGCCACGATCTCGTTCTCCATCTTCATAGCTTCCAAGATGACCATAGGACTGCCTTCTTTTATTGCATCTCCCTCTTTGACCAGATAGCGGATGATTGTTCCCGGAATCGGAGCCATTAATGGGGTCTCTCCGGCGCCGGCGGTCGCCTGCTTGGGTGCTGGAGGTGGTGGCGCTGCTGCCGGTGGTGCTGCTGGTGGTGGTGTTTGAACTGGAGCGGCAATGGTTACAGCGCCGCCTACGGGCTCAACGTCTACCTTGTAATATTCCTCACCGACGAAGACATTGAATGTCCGGGTGCCGGCTCCCTTAACTGGAGCTTCTTTAGTCACCTTCTCTACCAGTTTGCCAGCCTTAGCCTTGGCGATAAGCTCACCTTCCCGTTTTACATCCTCGAGGGTCTTGGGTTTGGTCTCTGGCGGGGGGGTCTCCAGGCCGTATTTCCATTTAAGGAAGCGCATGCCGGTGGTGGGATAGAGAGCATAGACGAGCACGTCGCCGATGTCTTTGGCTATGCCCTTGGTGGCTTCTTCGGCTTTTGTCATCTCAGGCTCGAGAGTATCGGCCGGACGGACGGTAATCGGTTTGCTGCCGCGCTCATAACCTTTGAGGATTGTCTTCTGTATCTCTGGGTCAATTGGAACTGGCGGCTTGCCGTATAAGCCATAAGCGTAATCTTTAACCTCTTTGGATATCATCTTGTATCGGCCGAAGAGGACATTTTGTACCGCTTGCACGCCCACGATCTGGCTGGTGGGGGTTACCAGAGGTGGATATCCCAACTCTTTCCGGGTTCTAGGTAGCTCAGCATATACCTCCTGCAGCCTGTCCAGAGCGTTGGCTTCCCTGAGCTGAGAGACCATATTACTGAACATGCCACCTGGTATCTGGTGCCAGAGCACGCCCGTGTCAATGATTGATATCTTAGTAGTGTCCAGAAGATGCTGGTATTTTGGGGCGATGGATTCGAAGTATTCGCCTAATTTGAGCAGTTGTTCCAGCTTAAATCCGGTATCTCTGGGGCCGCCGCTGAGAGCCACCACGATAGGCTCTATCGCCGGGTGTGAGGTGCGCAGTGCAAAAGGAGCGATACAGGTGTCTATGATATCAACCCCTGCCTCGATAGCCTTGAGAAAACTCATATAAGCCATGCCGCTGGTGAAATGGCTGTGCAAGTCCACAGGTATCTTCAGATTCTCTTTCAAGGCTTTAATCAGGTCATAGGCGTCATCCGGCGATATAAGGCCGGCCATGTCCTTGATGCACAGACTATCGGCTCCCATATCCTGAATGATGCGGGCTTTATTGACGAAGTAGTCGATATTAAATACGGGACCGCCCAGTTTGGCTTCGGTGAGCGAGTAAGACAGACAGCCCTGGATATGCTTTTTCTTATCTTTGATGGCCTTGAATGCCGTTATGAAATTGCGCTCGTCATTAAGTGAATCGAAGACACGGAAGACATCTATGCCGCAATCTGCGGCATGGTGGCAGAAGGCAGTGACCACATCATCGGCATAGTTGCGGTAGCCGACCAGGTTCTGGCCACGCAGTAGCATCTGTAATTTGGTATCAGGCATCAGTTTCTTTAAGATGCGTACTCTCTCCCACGGGTCTTCGTTCAGAAATCGGGTCATGACATCGAAAGTAGCGCCACCCCAGACTTCCATAGACCAGAATCCTACCTTGCCCATCTCTGGGGCGATGGGCTCCATGTCGGCAGTGCGCATCCGCGTAGCGAATAGCGACTGATGTCCGTCGCGTAGCGTAAGATCAGTGATTTTTACCGGATTCTTGCTCTCTTTAGCTGGACTCATTATAATCTCCTTCTAGCTCTGCGTTCATATTAATGCCAAAGCTTCTATTTGTTAGCTCTTTTTATGCGCCAGTCGGTTCTGGCTCGCATCAGTTCCTGCCGTCCGAAAATCCGCCAGGCGCTGGGCTCTGGATAGAGCATTGCCTTTGGCAGGGCTCCTCTGGCTTGGTCTTCTTGCTGAAGGTAAGTGTTTACCGCTCCCATGATAGCTGCTACGACTGTCTCTTTCATGGCACGCTTCCTTACAGGGGGATATTCCCATGCTTCTTGGGCGGGTTGGTGTCAGCTTTATTACGCAGCATTTCTAATGCTTTGATAATCTTAGGACGTGTGGCCCTGGGGTCGATGACATCGTCGATATAGCCTTTACCCGCAGCCACGTAGGGGTTGGCAAATTTATCCCGATATTCGGCTACCAGCTTTTGCCTCTCCGCCTTGGGGTCTGCCGCTTTATCGATGGCATCTTTGAAGACGATATTCACCGCTCCGTCCGGGCCCATTACAGCGATCTCGGCTGTCGGCCAGGCGTAGTTGATATCGCCACGCAGTGATTTAGCACACATTGCCAGATAAGCGCCGCCATAGGCTTTGCGGGTAATAATGGTAACTTTAGGAACGGTGGCTTCAGAATAGGCGTATAGAAGCTTAGCTCCATGCCTGATGATACCTTTATATTCCTGGTCAGCGCCTGGCATATAGCCGGGAACGTCAACTAAGGTAACCAGGGGAATGTTGAAGCAGTCGCAAAAGCGGATGAATCTGGCGCCTTTATCTGCAGCATCAACATCAATCGAGCCGGCGTAGAATGATGGTTGTTGGGCTAAAATCCCGACACTCTGTCCACCCAATCTGGCAAAACCAACGATGAAGTTGCGGGCGAAGTGTTCGTGTACCTCCATGAAATTTCCATTATCTATAGTCCTGGTGATGACCTGTTTCATATCATAGGCTTTGTTCGAGTCATCGGGGATGATGCGCAGGAGTTCTTCATCCATACGATTGGGGTCATCGCCGGTATCTAAGAACGGAGCTTCCTCCATGTTGTTTTCAGGCAGGAAGCTCAATAGACGCCGAACGGATTCCAGACACCGCTGGTCGTTATCGGCAACAAAGTGACAATTACCACTTTTAGTAGCGTGTGCCATAGCACCACCCAGGTCCTCTAGCGTGACTTCCTCGCCAGTCACCGACTTGATTACTGCTGGTCCAGTAATGTACATCTGGCCAGTGCCTTTCACCATGAAAATGAAATCTGTTATCGCTGGTGAATAAACAGCGCCTCCGGCACAGGGACCCATGACTACGGAAATCTGGGGCACCACACCTGAGTATATGGTATTCCGCATGAAGATTTCACCATAACCTCTGAGGCTATCCACGCCTTCCTGGATACGGGCACCGCCAGAATCCAGCAAGCCGATGACAGGCGCGCCGTTTTTAGCTGCCAGGTCCATAACCTTGCAGATTTTTTCCGATGCTACCAATGATAGCGAACCACCGGAAACTGTGAAATCCTGCGAGAAGACGAAGACGCTGCGGCCATTGACCTTACCATAGCCGGTGACTACGGCATCACCAAGGAATTTCTGCTCCTCCATGCCAAAGTCAGTGCAGCGATGGACTACGAAAGTATCTATCTCCTCAAAGGTACCCGGGTCGAAGAGCAGGCTAGCCCGCTCCCTGGCGGTGAGCTTACCTCGCTTGTGCTGGGATTCGATGCGGCTGGCTCCGCCAGCAGCCATAGCCTTTTCCCTCAGTCTTTGCAATTCAGCGAATTTTTCTTCAATCCCCATAGTATGTTCACCTCTCAATTGAGATTGAGTGCAATCCCAATGCTACTATGGTGAGCAGCATTGGGAGACATTGTAGCACACTGTTTTGAGTGCTGGCAAAGCAAGTGTATAAAAAGGTACGCTATTACATACGGTCAAGCCTTGCCTACGTGTAAAGTGGGTTTATTTGTCGCTGCAGTGATCGCTACGCTATGTTGAACACACATTTCGAAATAACTCCTTTTGCAACTAAATGAGTGACAAAAGAACCCATACAATCGGCCGATATGCTTCCCCTGTGATAACTGCCTTCTATTCAGTTTGATTTGCCTGTGTCAAGTATATAATCCCGGATAATCAGATAGACGCTCCGGGAGGGGCTGTGTCGAAAGTCCAAGGCTGAGAGTAAGATTTAATGGGTTCATTTACCATGGAATGAAGGCGCTCTCTTTTCCCGGAAGGCAGCTACAGCCTCTTTAAAGTCATCTGTAGACATGAGTAGAGCTTGCGATGAGCCCAGCAATTCCAATGCCGAGGATATATCAATCCCCAACCCTTTATATAGATTCATCTTGGCTTGATTAACAGCTAGGGGGGGATTTTCAGCAATAGCTTGAGCTAGCTCAAGGGCCTTGACCTTTAGATCTGAGGCTGGCACCACCTTATTTAGTATGCCTATCATTTTTGCCTCCTCCGCATCGATGAACCTAGCGGAGAATATAAGCTCGGCAGCTTTGCCCAAGCCTACGATTCTTGGCAATAACCATGTTCCCCCTCCTGCTGGGACTAGCCCCATCTTTGTCCAGGCAACGCGGAACCTGGTATTCTGCGAACCTATCCTTATATCGCAGGCTAAAGTTATGTCAAACCCAAGACCAACCGCAATACCATTCACCATAGCAATAGTTGGTATTCTCAGGTTCTGCATTTTGCAGATAAAAGGGGCGATAAAGCTACTATAGTTCTGCTTAAACTCCATTGATCCTTTGTCAACCATTTTAAGGCGGCCTTCATCAGCCTTAAAATCACCCCCAGCTGAGAAAGCCCTGCCGGAGCCAGTAATAATTAATACCCTTACCGTATCATCTTTCTCAACAACATCAACGGCAGAAGCCAACTCTTTAATTAGCAGGTCATTGATAGAATTTAGCCTCTCGGGGCGATTTAAGGTAATTGTAGCAACCTTGTCTTCCTTGGCTAGGATGATTGTTTGATAATCCATTTCGAAACCTCCTCGTACGATATATTTAAAACACTGCATCAAGTACAGTTATTTCCCCGATAGTTGAGAGCGCTATATCGCTGTGCTCGATTATACTCTTTTCACCATTATTCAATCAATACCTTTGTTTCAGGTAGCGGGTCAATTTGACACTGCAAAACCCTGATGCTAAAATACCCTTAAATTGAAGTAAACTTGCTAATCTTTTGCCCTAGCTAGAAGGTATGTTTCTAATAGCATTGGCCGATAGGGTGGGATTGGAAATGGTGATGCCTCGCATGTTTGGCAAGGTAGCGAGTTGTTGTTAAGATTTAATGGTCGAAAGTAGACGGACTAACTTATGGAGGTGAAGTGATATGTTATGAAATGTAGGGATAGTGTGTACTTATAAAGTAAGAAAAGTCTTAGAAAGGAGTAACGGAAATGAAGTATGAAACTGTAATTAGTGAGCGCGTGAAGGACGGGCGTGTAGGCATCATGACGCTCAATCGTCCCGACAAACTCAATGCTTGGAACCGCCAGCTACTGGATGATATGGTCAATTGTCTTGAAGAGTTTAAAAACGATGAGAATATGAGGGTGGTAGTCGTGAAGGGCGCGGGGAAACATTTTAGCGCTGGCATGGACTTTACAGAGGTACTGGACAAGCCACTGGATGTAGGACGTGCTTTTTTAAGAAGATGCTCGAATATGCGCGAAGCCCTGCATTCGATGCCCCAGATTACCATTGCTGCCGTGCGGGGGACAGCAGCAGCATTTGGCACCCATCTAGTGTGGTATTGCGACCTGGCTGTAGCCTCTGAGAATGCTTTCTTTGGAGCACCACCTATTAACGTTGGCATAGGCTGAATGATAGCTGAGCCTGAGTTCAGGTTCATGGGACCAAAGGTAATAAACGAGATCGCAATGTTAGGAACTATGTTTCCTGCCGAAGAGGCAAAAAGGCTTGGGATAATTAACCAGGTAGTCCCGGACGACACGCTTGATGAAGCAGCAATGAAAATGGCTGACAAACTCCTGGCTAAAAATACTTTTGGGCTAACTCGAATCAAGTGGCTCAATTATGTGCAGCCAAACATGAGTATAGAGTCAGCCGTGGAATTAGGGATAGAGGTGGGAGCATGGTGGTTTTCAACTGATGATACTAAAGAGGGACTTAGGGCTTTCGGTGAGAAAAGAAAGGCAGACTATGAGCAGTTCAGGGGGAAAATAAAACCAGTACGATAGTGGAGCAAGCGGTGCTAGCTTTGTATATTGAAGCTCAAAACATAGTAACTTAAGGCTAACTCCAATGAGAGGGCTGCTTCCGATGAGCAAATTGGTGAAATGAATGGTACTATAAGGAGAAAGAATAATGCTTAAGACGCGTGTTACCGAACTTTTCGGGATTAAGTATCCTATCATTCAGGGTGGTATGTGGGGAGCTTCACGGGCTGAGCTAGCGGCTGCAGTATCCGATGCTGGTGGTCTGGGTATTCTATCAGCATTCACTTTCCCAAGTGCTAAAGAGCTGGCTGCCGAAATTCAGAAGGTTAAAAAACTAACCGATAAACCTTTCGGAGTGAATGTTACGCTTTTACCCCATCTACGTTCTGAGGAGATAGATGGTTACCTCAGTGCTGTCATAGATGGTGGAACCAAGGTTGTGGAGACAGCCGGCAGGAGCCCGGAACCTTATATCGAGCGTCTGAAGTCTGCCGGGGTAAAGGTAGTCCACAAGTGCACCGGCGTGCGTTTTGCTATCACTGCTCAACGGATAGGCTGTGATGCGGTAGCCATTGATGGCTTTGAGTGCGCCGGATTTCCTGGCGAGGATGACGTGACCTCTCTCATCTTGATCCCACTAACTGCTGACGCTGTAGAAATCCCTATAATTGCCTCTGGCGGCTTTGGTGACGGAAGGGGTCTTGTTGCCGCGCTGGCGTTGGGGGCAGATGCGGTTAATATGGGTACCCGCTTCTTGGCAACTCAGGAGGCTCCGACGCATCCTACAGTGAGGCAATGGCTGGTTCAAGCTTCAGAGCGTGATACAGTGCTGGTGCTACGGTCCATTCGCAGTACCGCCAGAGCGTTAAAGAATCCGACTTCGGAAAAGGTGCTCGAGATGGAGAAGCAAGGTGCCAGTGCAAAAGAGATGCAGCGGCTCGTCCCCGGAGACCTGAGCAAGCTTCTTGAGACAGGTGATATAGACAGTGGGATTCTTAGTGTGGGACAAGTAGTAGGACTTGTCCATGATATCCCAACTGTGAAGCAGTTGATAGACAGGATAGTCCAGGAGGCGGAAGAGGTCACATCTCGCTTAAGTGCTAATGGCAGGTTTCAGGCATTACGCAAGCCCGTAGAAGCGGGTCAAAAATAACAACTTTAATAATCTGTCTTTGATGTCTGAGAGTGAATCGGGCATCCGTCGGTGCCTGATTCACTCTCAGACGAAAGATATTTTCCTGCCCGCGCCTCATTTTGTTTGTATCATTACAGGGGACTGTATACTTGGGTACTAGGCTGGTATGGTATTAGCTGTCGGTCTGATATGAGAAATGCAGTATTATCTTGCCCAGATAAAAAGATCTATGAACTGACCTTCTTGCTAATATGAGAGTTGGGAATAGGTTACTTGCCCCAAATAGCTTCCCAGAAGGGAACTTGCTCTGTTTCTATTACTGTTCTTTGTCTGGCAACCTGCACTGGCACCTGGGTGGGAACCTGGCGCTGTTTAGTCACGGTTCTTTGCTCAGTGACATCGTCTGACCAAGTTAGCTCTACGCTTGATATGGTATAGAAGTTGTAGCTGTTAACCAGGATGGCGAAGTCCGTCATTCCTTTGGCATCGAAGGTAAGATAATCTGGCCCTACCGCACCGGCATCTAGCTTGCCTATAATGCGCGCAGAGTTCAGTTTAGGTATCAAGACTGTGTCGAACCACATGGCATAATTATATGATGATTCGAAGTAATTGATTGCGGTGGGTGGAGTAGGAATTTGTCCCGCGCTTGTCATATCATAAACGGTGATTGTATCCCCTTGTTGTAATGCCCAACCGGAAATATTTACCTTGACCTGGACACTGGAATGCCCATATGGGCTAAAGTCCGAATCTGCCGGACTATAACCATAGTAATAGGTGCTGTACTGCCCGGCTGGGCCGGTGAAAGACAGGCGGTCATTCCATTTTACTATCGGTTGGAGATACTTTTTGTCCTGCTTGCTGCTTATTACTACATTTTGGGTTTCAGTATAGGTCTCTGTTTTATACTCAGTCCTGTATTCAGTTTCGTAATAAGTCTCTGTTGTCGGGACTTGTATGGTTACGCATGCTGTCATCAGGAGAAACGAGCACGTGATAACACTTAGTAATGCCAATTTCATTGTATCCATATCCTCCAAATCTCATCTTTTACTTGGTAAACCCGTGGTATAGCACTGCACTGGCCATCTGCCCAGAAGTGCTTCCCAAACGGCATTCTTGTCTGCTTTATCACCGTTCGTTGTCTGGCAACCTGCACTGGCGCCTGGTAAGGTACCTGGCATCGTCCTCTGCTCTATAATATTATGAGCCCCTTTTTTCTGAACAATTTTACTGACATGTTAGTCTTAACGCGCAATACTGTCAATAGTCTTTGCATGGGTGATGTTACGTTGATTTCCCTGGAGGTTTTCCATACAATTAGGGCCACGTTTAGAAATTCTATTTGAGGTTTAGATGAGTAAATTTGCTGATAAGTTACAGCGTGTTTATAAAGGGACGGCGCCGGCGTTGGGGTTCAGGAGGTCGGGCGAGGAAAAAATGCCGCAGATACTGGCAGTGGCCAATTTAGGATGTGCCAGCGCTAGCATCTCCAAAGCGGTAGTGGATGCTGATGCTGTGGTGATCAGCAGCCAGGGTATGGATGCCGAGAGTTTTCGCCGGTCGCATGAGGCTCTGGGCGATATCCCTCTAGGGCTGTTGTTGGAAGGTATCGAACATGATGCTGCTGCTATGCTGGTTAACCTGGGCTGCGACTTCGTGGTGTTTGACGTGAAGACTCCCTTGGAGGTGGTGAATAAGGAGGGGATGGGCAGGATACTCAGGATAGAGTCGGCGCTTGACCTGGGACTGGTAAGAGCTATCAATCTGCTGCCGCTGGCAGTGGATGGCGTGCTCCTGACGGGTGAGTATTCGCCGGTAACCATTGAACGTTTGCTTATCTGTCAGCGCTTCTCGGACATCTTGGACAAGCCATTGCTGGTGACCCTGGGGCTATCGGTGAACAGCGATGAGCTCAGCAGTTTGTGCCAGGCTGGTGTAAAAGCGGTAGTTTTGGCTGAAGGGCTTACGGCCAAGGATTTGGCGGAAGTGAAGAAGGGGATAGCCAGTTTACCCAGGCAAGCGAAGCGCAAGACTAGAAGCACACCTATACTTCCGCAGATTAGTCAATCGATTGCTCCGGCGGAAGAAGAAGATGATGATGTCTAGCTGGCTCTAATTATATGATCACCAGCCTTGGTTTGTTCTTGCTTTCGGCCGCAGCCATCTCTCTTTCCGGCGTCATGTTGCCCGGGCCGCTCACCGCGGTTACCATCGCCAAGGGTTACAGTAATCAAAATGCCGGCAGCCTGATTGCGCTGGGACACGCTATCATTGAAGTCCCTCTTATGGCGCTGATATACTTCGGTTTCGCCCAGCTTTTTGCTTCGCCTGAAACCAAGAGAATAATCGGCCTGGTCGGCGGCTTGATGCTGCTTGTTATGGGACTGCTGGTATTCCGTAATATCAGAAAAGCGGCAGGCGAGGTGGCTGATTTGCCCTATAATTCTTTGACCGTCGGCATCGTGATGACAGGCACCAACCCTTACTTCTTCCTGTGGTGGGCCACTATCGGCATCACATTGATGGTAGGTGCAGCGGCTTTCGGCATTATCGGCCTGATTCTTTTCGCTGCTGTGCATTGGTCATGTGACCTAGTGTGGGAACAGGTCATTTCTATGAGCGTGTTCAGGACCAGACACTTATGGACTCCGAAGGTGCAGAAGATCGTGTATGGGGTTTGTGCCCTGGTGCTGATGGGCTTTGGCGTTTATTTTTGCGTCTCAGTGTTGCCCTAAGCTAATGCAGCCCCTGCAGCGTCTGGAAGTATTTGCCTTCGGTCTTGATTGTAGGCGCTATCACCATATTAGCTTTTTGCATGTCTTTTATGGTGAAGCAGCCGCATATGCCCATAGCAGTACGCAAGGCGCCGACAAAATTCTCTGTGCCGCCGGTGACCGAGGTCGGGCCGAAGAGCAGCCGTTCCAGTGTAGTCCTGGCTCCCACCTTGACTCGTGTGCCACGGGGCAATGCGGGATGTGGATGGGACATACCCCAGTTGAAACCCTTCCCTGGAGCCTCTTCTGCCTGAGCCAGGATTGAGCCCAGCATCACAGCATCAGCACCTGAGGCAAATGCCTTGCACAGGTCGCTGCCGGTGCGGATGCCGCCATCGGTAATCACGGCTACGTAATTCCCCGTCTCTTTGAAGTAAGTATCACGGGCAGCAGCGCAGTTCATCGTGGCGGTTACCTGAGGAACGCCGACGCCTAGCACTTCACGGGTGGTGCAAGCAGCTCCAGGACCGATGCCCACCAGCAACCCATCTATGCCGCTTTGCATCAGTTCTAGTGCAGCGCTATAGGTAACACAATTGCCTACCAACACCGGCATCCTTAGCTCTTGGCACAGCTCGGAGAATACCAGTCCCTTGTAGCTCTTGGATACATGGCGGGCGGTAGTGACCGTGGACTGGATTACCAAGATGTCGGCGCCGGCTTCCTTGGCGATAGGTGCTAGGCGTTTGGTGGTGGCAGGGATTAGGGATATAGCACATGTAGCACCGGCCTTCTTGATCTTCTGGACACGGTCGCCGATAAGGTTATCCTTAATGGGCTGCGAGTAAACTTTTTGTAGTAGCGCGGTGACCTCATCTGCAGGTGCCTTGGCGATCTGGGTTATGATGTCTTCGGGTTTGTCGTATCTCGCCTGGACGCCGTCAAGGTTGAGGACAGCGAGGCCGCCCAATTTATGCAGTTGAATGGCGAATTTCGGGTCAACGATGGCATCCATAGCCGAGGCTAGGATAGGTATGGCGAACTTGAATTTGTCGATGGTGAATTCAGTATTAGCTTGGTCGGGATTAACTGTGATATCACCGGGGACGATGGCCACCTCTTCAAAACCATACACGCGTTCCATATCTTTAAGTTTTGGAATAGCCATTATATCCCCTTGTAGTTTAATGTTGCAGACTATAGCAAAGGCTGGGGGTGAAGTCAAGGAACAAGGAAAATGATAATACGAAATTTCCGGGCTCCTTCAGAATGACAAAAGGTACACCATGATTTTTAGAATGTCTGATTAACCTTGACCGTCTTCACACCACAGAGTAGAATTTGCTAAAGTAGTCTATGACTGAAAGTTCTTCATCCCAGCTTGAAAAATACCTGCCGCAGCCTGTTTTGAATCTGGTGAAAGACGCTGGCAAAAAGGCTGAGGTGTTGGGATTGAAATTGTACCTCGTTGGTGGGGTGGTGCGTGACCTGTTGCTGGAACGGCCTAACTACGACCTGGACATGGTGGTGGAAGGCGATGCCATCGTTCTGGCACAGGAGATGGTGAAAGGCAGCCAGGCTAAGATCACCATCCATCAGCGGTTCGGCACTGCCAAACTGAGCTATGCTGACTTTAGCCTGGATTTCGCCACCGCCCGTAGCGAGACATATAGTAAGCCAGGCGCTTTGCCTACCGTTAAACCGGGTACTATCAAAGATGACCTCATCCGCCGGGATTTTTCCACCAATGCTATGGCTATCAGCCTCATGCCCCAAAGCTTCGGCGATCTCATCGACCTGTACCAGGGCAAGGGTGACCTGAAAAACGGCGTCATCCGCATCCTGCACCCCGATAGCTTCACCGACGACGCCACCCGCATACTGCGTGCCATCCGCTATGAACAGAGGTTGGGCTTCAAGCTGGAGGTAGAAACGGAGAAGCTGCTCCGCCGTCATGTCCCGATGCTGGACACCATCAGCGGCGATCGCATCAGGCACGAGTTTTACCGGCTGCTAGACGAGGCTGAGCCGGAGCGGTTTTTCCAACGGGCGCAGGAATTAGGCGTGCTCTATAAGCTATCTCACGCGCTCGAAGGCAATGGCTGGCTCAGCGCCAGGTTCGCCCAGACCCGCCAGACCTATAAACGAATCTCGCCGGTCCCTATCTATTTCTGCTTGCTGGTCTACCACATGAACGGAAAAGAAGTCGAGCAGTTTACCTCCTGCCTTAACATGCCCAAAGGCATGGCTGAAGCCATGCGTCACACCTTGAGGCTCAAGGTGAAGCTCCATAGACTGGCAGAGCCAAAGCTCAAGCCCAGCGATATCTACCAGTTGCTCCGTGGCTATGCCACCCAGGCTATCAGGGCTAACGCTGTGGCTACAGATTCACTAATAGTCAGCGAGCTCCTGAAGCTATATCTGAATAAGTTATCTACCATCAAGCCGTTTTTGAAAGGAAGGGAACTGAAACAGATTGGTGTTTCTGAAGGGCCAAAGATGGGCGAGCTTCTCAAGGTATTACATGAAGCGAAGCTCAACGGCGAGGTCAGGACCAGGGAGGACGAGGAGAAGCTGGTTCATAGCTGGCGCCAGCGATCAGGTTAAACCTGCTGCTGTATAAATTCCACCCCTTGTCACTTCCGGCAATCCAAGTTGCTATCTTGAGACAATAAAAAGGTTTTTGCCTTACGCGTTATTTATTGCAGATATATTTCATCTGAAACAACCTCAGAGAATTTAGGGAGTGATTGACAAAAGTGATATCTAAGGATAATATAAATATTGAATGAATATTCATTATTACTAATCAGTAAAATGACCGACAACAAAAAAAAGAGGAAAGACCAGACTACAGAAGCCAGGAAAAGACAAATCCTGGACGCTGCGCTAAGCGTATTTTCCAGGAAAGGTTTTGGCGAAGCAACTATCGTTGATATAGCGGGTGAAGCTGGCATCGGAATCGGTACTATATATAACTATTACAAGAACAAGGAAGATTTACTGGTATCGCTGCTTGCTAGGAATCTGATTTCTGATAATCTCAACCAACTTCTCAACACTACCGTAGTGCAAGATGACAAGCAATTCATGGAGTTATTATTGGAAGACAGGTTTATCTTCGCACTTGGTAAGGCGCAAGAACTCCTGTTTTTGTTCTTTGAAATCCAGCGATACCCGAAACTGCGTCGCCAGTACGTTTCACAAGTCCTTTCTCCTCTCATCGATAGGATTGAACAATATATCCATATGAAAATCGGACCTGGTAATTTCCGCAATGTGAATGAAAAGGTCATTTCGCGTGCTCTAATCGGTATGATAATCGGCACAATGATACTCAAGAGGCTTGAATTGCGGGATAGCCCTTACAAGAAATCGGGTATTAAAACAATCTCAAAAGAATTATCCAACTTGGTACTTTACGGTCTGGCAGATAAAGGACAATGCAACTCAGCACATAGGTGAGTATAATGCGGAACGACTTTCAGGCAGCTATATTCCTAGTTTACAAATACATAACCCGCGGCAACAAAGGCACACTGATCCTCACGATAATTGTCACTACACTGGCTTTCGTGCAGATCAATTTTATTTCCGGAGTATTGAGCGGTGCTATCGAACTTGCTCACCAGCAAGCAAAGGATAATTATGTGTCAAACATAGTTATTCAGCCCGGCAAAGATGAGGATTATATAAAGCAGGTTCCTCTATTAAAAAATAAAATCACATCTATGCCAGGTATTATCAGTTGCACCTCCAGATATACCATAGGTTCCAACATATCATATGACCCCGATAAAAATGGCAAGGACGTTAAATCGATAAGCTGGCCAATTAAATCAATTAATCCCAAGGAAGAAATGCGGGTAACTAATATTCAAAATTATATGGTTGCAGGTAAATACCTCGAAGAATCAGATCGCGATCAGATTATGATGGGCAAGGAGATTTCCGGGGGCTTTGGCGCCAGCCTTGAAGTGCAATCGCTTAAAGGTGCAAGTGTAGGGGATGAAGTGACTGTGTACTACCGTAATGGAGTCACACGTGATTATACAATAAAGGGAATCTATTCTGTTGATTTCCCTCTTTCCGATATGGCGGTCTTTGTTACTGAGAAGGAAATGGAGTCTGTACTTGGAGTACATAATAGGGCATCGGAGATACTTGTAAAAACAAACCAAGTTCACACGGAACAATATTACATTCAGGCACTCAGAGAAAATGGCCTAGACAAAGAAGATATAAGACCATGGACTGATTTCTTTGGACTTATGGCCGGTCTTACACAGACCTTTGGAATCATAAAAAGGATAGTTTTCGCAATCGGACTGGTGGTTGCTGGTGTGACCATATTCATAGTCATTTACATCGCTACTATTGGCAGAAGAAAGCAAATCGGAATCATGAAAGCCATAGGCATGAAAGAGAGAATAATAATCGTATCTTATATATTCCTGGCGTTCTTCTACGCCATCCTGGGTATTAGTTTAGGAATAGTTCTTTTGGAAGTGCTCATCAAGCCTTATTTCATAAGCCATCCCCTTAATATGCCTGTGGGAAAAGTCAGCCTCATGATCATTCAAGGAGAATTAATAGCCAGCATTGTTTGTATGTTTGTAGTAAGCATCATAGCCGGGTTTGTGCCTTCGTGGCGTGTCACTAAGGAAAATATTATCAAGGCTATCTGGGGTTAACGTTCTCATGATCAATGTTAAAGATCTGGTTAAAATCTATGAGGGTCAGGTGACTGTACACGCTCTCAAAGGTGTGAGCTTCAAGATTGAACAAGGGGAGTTTGTGACAATAATGGGGCCAAGCGGTTCAGGTAAGTCCACTTTGCTTCACCAGTTAGCCTTGCTCGATAAACCAACATCTGGCCAAATCCTGCTGGACGACATAGATGTTTCTAAGCTATCAGAGCACGAAAAGACAGCTTATCGCCTTAAGAATCTTGGTTACGTATTTCAGGAATATGCCCTTATACCAGAATTGAACGCCATTGAAAATACTTACTTACCGCTCATGTTGCTTGGAGCAAGGCGCAAAGAATACACCAGAGCTTCAACCGAATTGCTTGAAAAAGTCGGCCTCGGTAATCGCGTTCATCACCTCATCAGCCAGCTTTCGGGAGGCGAGCAACAAAGAGTGGCCATAGCCAGGGCATTGGTAAACAAATCCAAAACGCTTTTTGCAGATGAACCCTGTGCCAACCTCGATACAGAAAATAAAGGGATTGTTCTCAGGCTTCTCAGACAACTATGTAATGAACTGGGGCAGACTATTCTTATGGTTACTCACGAACTGGAACAGAGAGAGTTTTCCGACAGGGTGATCTGGCTCCGTGACGGTATAATCGAGAAAGAGGAGATAATTAGCAAAGAAGTACGCGACAGTGCTCTACGCGAAGAGTACCAGGTAATTTGATCTACATCGCTATTTGTTTATTTCAGGTGTCACAGTGAAGCTATGAGGAGATTATTGACATGAGCAAGAGAGTAATATTGGCTATCACAATGGTCACCATGCTGGCCATCGTTTCCTTCTCCTGTACACGACAGAAAAATGATGATTTACCAGGCCAGACGGTTGCTGTCGCACGCGGTGACCTCATCCTTTCGGTCTCCGCCGACGGCAACCTCGATATGCCTAATGAGGTTAAGCTTAAGTTCGGCACCTCTGGTACCGTCAGGGAAATACGCGTCAATAAGGGTGACATCGTCAAGGCAGGTACTCTACTTGCCAAGCTCGATAACACCACCCAGATTCTCGCCATCGAAGCTGCTCAGTACAGCCTCGAACAAGCCATCAATAGTGTCATCCAGACCTCCTGCAGCCCACGCTATCCCACCTTCTACAGCCTTGCCACAGGCATCATGCGGTTTGAACAATCCCAGGAGGAAATCAACCAAGCAAGAGAATGCCTCACCGAGAAAAATTACCTGGGTGCTGCCTCCAATCTCAGCCTTGCAATGTACGATCTCCAGGCTACCAGGTCAGTGTACGCTAATCCCAAACTGGACACGTTCCAGACCCAATATAACGAACTCAATCAACCTGTCCCACGTTTCCCTGAACTAATAGAGGTCGTCTCAGTAATAGACAAGGTCATAGAACGTCTCTCCGTCATCCAGACCGAGATAGAGGCTGCAGACTATGCCGCAGTCTTGGGTGGATTAAATTCCATCTCTACCACTCTCCACGAAACCCATGGTGTAGTAGATCGCAATTCTAGGTTGCCGGAGACATACACCTATCCAGATACTTCTACCTCCCTTGCAGTCTCCAGACAGGTGCAGGATAACCTTGCCGACCTACAGGACATGCTCTATCAGAATGGCTTCGACAGAATAAAGTTCTACGAAAAACTCCGTATGGCTCAGCATGACCTTTCCATGAGCAACATGATCCTGGATGAAAACGAGACCTATTACAGAGCCGGGCTCAACCCCCAGACCCTGCGCAACTACAATATCAATATCGAAATCGCCATGATCAACCTGGAGAAGGCGAAGCAGGAACTCCTTAAAACAGAGATATTAGCGCCATTCGATGGTACTGTCGTTGATATTGACCTAAAGGAGAACGACCAGCTTTCCCCCTTCGATTACGCCTCCAAAACTGCTGTCCATCTCGTCGATACCAAGACCATCAGGGTTACAGGTGCAGTAGACGAGATCGATATTACCAAAGTCAAGGTCGGGCAGGAATCCATCATTACAGCGGATGCCCTCCCAGACAAGAAACTCAAAGGCACGCTCACCTTTGTCTCTCCTTTCGGAATCCTCCAATCCGGCGTGATTAATTTTCCATTCGAGATATACCTCGACAACAATGAGAGTGAGGATCTGAGAGGCGGCCTCACCGCCACAGCCGATATCATCGTCGGCAAGCGCGAGAATGTCCTGATGGTGCCTAACCGGGCCATTAAAGGCCTGGCTGGTGATTTTTGGGTCCATGTCGTTACTGATCCGACTACTGTCACTACCGAAAAAAGACTAGTGAAAATAGGCTTTCAGACTGAGGACTTCGCCGAAATCATATCCGGACTTGAGGAGGGCGAAAAGATTCTCAGCGAGGCAACGGAGTAAAATAAAAACAGAAACTAACTGAACTTCGCCTGTTTTGCTTTGTATCACCTAGGTAGCCATTTCCTCCAAGATTTGAGAGCGGACACAGCATAAGCTTTCAGCCTTTGCCTGCGTAGCCGGTCGCATAGTTCCTCGGCTCGGGTCTGGCTTTCCACAGATGCAAACATGGCTGGTCCAGAGCCAGCCAGATGGATATTTGTAGCTCCAGTCTCTTCAAACTGTCCCCACCAATCCTTAAGCCTATTGAAGGCATCGAAGGCTACATTATCGAACACGTTAAATAACAGAGGCGATCTGACCTGCTCCAGGCGAGAAAGCGTCTCTACAGCTTCGTCCACAAAAAGTCCCTCAGTATAATGCAGTGTGTTCAACAGAGAGTAAAGCTGTTTTGTTTTAGAGCCCATTTCAGACAGCGGCGGCACCAGGATGACAAACCATCCGGAGATCGGATGCAAAGGAGTTACTTTTTCACCTCTGCCCTCGGTCAGCGCCGTGCCGCCATAGATGAAAAAGGGGACGTCCGAGCCAAGTTTCGCTGCCAGCGGAAGTAACTCCGAAATTTCTAGTCTCGTATCCCAGAGCTCATTAAGCGCTAGTAGCGTAGCCGCAGCATCGCTGCTGCCGCCACCCAGACCTGTGCCCCAGGGTATGCATTTCTCCAGCTTGATACTTGCACCTCTGGAGTAACCAGTAACCCGCCTCAGTAACTCGGCGGCTTTCACCACCAGGTTTTCTGTGTTCTGCAAGCTGGGTTCAGTGCACTCGAATGAAACCTTTTCTGCCAGCTTAAAGGTAAGAACATCACACAGGTTCACCGCCTGCATTAGGCTGCGGACCTCGTGATAGCCGTCATCCCGCCTGCCCAGCACTTCCAGAACAGGGTTGATTTTAGCTGGAGCCATATATCTCAACATAGTTATAAAATCCGAAATCCGAATATCGAAATCACAAATACAAATACTATCAAACCCCAAAGTTTCAAACTTAAAATATACATTCCAATACATATTCAAGTCGGCCCGCGGAGCGGGAAAGCGTAGCCAGTGCCTCTGCGCGGTGACTAATCATAGTACTAAACGCAGCCTGACTTTCGAGATTCTGAACCCCGATGTAAGCTGGAATCAGAATGGCAGAGGAAAGGCTCGGATTTACAGGATGAGACGACTTCATAAAGCTTCGCCCATTCCTCGAGCTTCAAAGCCTCAGCTCGGCGTTGGGGGTCGATTCCCGCCTTTTCTAAAAATTTAACCGCCTCTGTTGGCTCCAAGTTCAGGCCGTGTGCCAGCGAGTTACGTAGTTGCTTCCGGGGCAAACTGAAACCGCTACGGACTACACGGAAAAAGTTGTCCATATCGGCCTTTACTGCGGGCTCCGGCAGCAGGTCAAAGCGCACAACGGCTGAATCCACCTTCGGCGGTGGATAAAAGCTCTGCGCCGGCACATAGGAGATTATTTTGGTCTTGCTGTACATCTGCAGGCTCACCGCCAAAAGGCTCATCTTGCCCCCTTTGGCCACAATGGCATCAGCCACCTCTTTTTGTACCATGACCACCATCAACGATGGCTTGGGCCAGCCCTCCATAAAATAATGCAAGATGGGAGAGGTGATATAGTAAGGCAGGTTAGCTACCACCTTATAGCTGGCATTTTCTCCCAGTAGTTGCACCAGATTGGTCTTGAGTATGTCGGCATTTATCACCTTTAGGTTTGGCCGTGAACTTAGCCGCCGCTTCAACAACGCAGCCAGCTTATCATCAAGCTCTACTGCAATGACTTTGCCGGCTCGCTTGGCCAGTTCTTTGGTCAAAATGCCCAAGCCCGGCCCGACTTCGACCACGGTATCCTCTGGGGAAAGATCGGCAGAGTCGAGGATAGTCTGCAATATAGATTCATCGGCAAGGAAATGCTGCCCCAACCTTTTCCTTGCCCTGATGTCGGACTGGCGAAGCAGTCTCTTGACCTGAACTGAAAGTGGGCTTGCTTCTCTAGACAATAGAGATTTCGAACCTTTTGCTAATATGGGCCGTGCACCGACTGTCGATCTTGCCTCCCAGCTTGTCCCAATGAGCCAACTCCAACCAGGTAACCTTGCGGCACCCGGAGTACACTATTTACCGCTGCTTCCTTCCGGACCTGACGGGCTTCATAGACCTCCGCCGCGCAAGACCCGGCTATCAACGCCGCTTTACTGAAACAGTCCTGAAAAACAAAGACCTCGAGACGGGATTCAACCCCGCTATAGCGGATTGCNNGATTGCGGGTACAGGGCACCGCTAGCTCCCCATCTAGCACGACCCGGATAAATACTAGCTATACAGGCAGACGATGTCAAGGGAAGTTCCGGTAGTGTCTATTTAATTCATGCCGGAGCCCATTGCTAGGGCATCGGCAACCGGTCCCGAACTGGATTCCGAGTAGCATATTACCTACTGACCTACACTTGGCGTTACAACCCATAGCCAAGACGTTTGATAAGCGAGGTGGGCAACTCATGTTCCTGCATCTTCCTTTGTGTTGACAGGATATCATATTCTACCCGGTAGTGGTAGATAACCTTGGTTTCATCATCGTAGAGGGCATAGCTAGCCCTGGGGTCGCCATCCCGGGGTTGTCCCATGCCGCCCGGATTGATGATCAGTCGGTTTGTGGCTAGCTCCAGACTGGCTCCCTCCTCAAATACCTGGTAAGTGACAGAGTCGTCGATAGACTCGAAAATCAGCGGGACGTGGGAATGTCCCACCAGACAGAAAGCTGTATCGAAGTGAGAGAAATTATCTTTGGCGATATCGATGGCCAGCGGAAACAGGTACTCCCATATAGGCTCTCTGGGACTGCCATGAACCAGCGTAAAATCATCCTGGACAATCGTTGTCTTTAATCCACGCAGATACCTTTTGTCTTGCTCCGTGAGCTGCTGGCTGGTCCACCGGGCAGCCAGTGCGGCGGCGGGGTTGAAATCCGAAGTATCCATTTTATCTACGGCTGCCCAGTCATGGTTGCCGGCAACGCAAATGTGGTCATGCTGACGCAGCAGCGCGATGCAATCATGGGGGTCAGGCCCATAGCCCACAACATCCCCCAGACACCATATCCTGTCGAATCCTCCCCTGCTTTCTATATCTCTGAGCACCATCTCAAACGCCGCCAGGTTGCTATGTATATCTCCCAGTATGGCGATTTTCACAATCGTTAACTATACCACCCCAAAGCCGATTTGTTAAGCCGAGCTTGGTTGAGTTGATTTGATGTCGAAATCGTAAAGTGTCGAACTCAGCGCATGGAAGATAAGGCTAAAATAAACAAAGCAGGGTTCATGGAACGCATGGACAAGCCAAGAGATATATCCTATAGGCAGGCCTGCATCACAGCTTGTTAAAGAAGGGCGGTGGTGATAAGCATTTCTTTAACAACAGGGATATCAAACAACAAACTGGGTTACATATCGCAACACCAGTGCAATTCATGCAAATCATGAGCCACCATCAGGTCGCGGAGAGGCGAGAAGGTTATAGGGACCGTTTATGAGATTTCGGAGAACGGTTTGAGGTGACTGGATAGATACGAGCGAGAAAAACCATCCTGATTACGGAGGCTTACAGAATGAGGCTGATGTATCAGGCTAAGAACCTAACAAAAGCTTCAAGGTAAATCCGTAGGGTATATTATTCGGGCAAACCAGTTTCTCTAGGGTTTTTGCTTGATGCCTTTAGGAAGAGGATGAGCACTATAGCTACGAGGAGGCCTATAGCACTTGTTAAGAAAGCAAAATAGTAACTATTGGTTACGTCAAAGACATATCCACCTAGCGCCGGCCCGATTGCTCCGCCGAGGGATGTCCCCAGCATTTCCAGCCCAACGATGGCCCCAAGCGAGTGTAAGCCAAAGAGGTCTCCGGCTACCAGCGGGAGCTGTGTGACTACACTGCCGTACGCCAGTCCGAAAACCATGGCAAAGATATAGAATGCCCCGACATTATGAATCCCCATCACCGAGAAAACCGCCGCTGCCTGAAGGAATAGGCAGATAGCAAGTGACAGTTTCCTGCCTAAGGCATCGGCTAACCAGCCCCCTGCCAACCTGCCAAAAATACTCGCAATACCAATCACTGCCAGCAAGCTTCCGGCTATTGATACGGATATCCCCAAATCCGTCGCGTGTGGCACGATGTGAACCATCATCATATATAGGCACGTCGCAAAGAGGATGCTGATGGTAAATAGCACCCAGAATGGTCTTGTGCCAATTGCATCCCGTAATGAAAATCCTTTTATCGTCGCCGTTGCCGGTTGGTCGCATGGCTTAGCTGCTATGGTGCTACCATAGGGTAAAAGTCCCATTTCCTCGGGACTACGCCTCAGCAGCAGCGCTGATAGAACCATGACGATTAGAGCGGTAATCCCAATAATAATATATGACGTACTCCAACCATAGTTCTGAACAAGGTGGGTTGCCGGCCCGGGCATAATCGCTGTCCCTAGTCCTACGCCTGCAAGAACAATACCTGTGGCTACTCCCCTCTTTTTAAGAAACCACCTTGCCATTGTGGCTACCAGTGGAGCGAAGGCGACACTAACCCCCAGTCCAACTAATAGGCTATAGAAGATATATAATTGCCATAAAGCGCTGATTTGGCTGGTAAGCAACAGGCCCAGACCAATAAAAAGGCCGCCGCTGGCTACTGTTATTCTCGGCCCGTATTTATCGGTAGTCCAGCCAGCAAGGATACCAAATCCTCCGCGTGACAACATGTAGAGTGAAAATGCCCCCGCTGTCGCTGCTCGCGTCCACTTGAATTCAGCAGCCAGCGGATTAAAGAATATTCCATAGGAATAATGGACAGCATAGGCGACCACAGCAACAAGAAGAGCTCCTACCACTACTACCCACCCGTAAAAAAGACGCCGATTAGCCGAGCCTTTAGTTTCAGTGTCATGCATTGGTTTTATCTGGACCTCCTAGCGCATACTTCCTCAGGCTAGTCTCGTCTGCTTAATTTGGATAAGCAGGATTTTGAAGCTATTTTACTCTACCAGCCTATCTAGATGCAAGTTTGATATGGGAAATGTATGATGAGGGCTATGCTGCCATCTATGATAGGCGGAAGGTAATGGTATTCTCTGATACCAATGATGCAATAGAAGCTATAACGTATATAATGACCAGTCGCGGCGCCACCCTCTCGGGCATGCCCGGCTATCATCAAGCAGGGTTACAGTGACGGGGACCTGGTCTAGCTTTATATCTAGCCTCTCAAATAGTCCATAAGTTGGCCGAAATCCGGCGGGAATTGAGCCTGGTACAGGAGGAAAGACGGCGCAGGATATCTCATGCCAGCTTTGTGCGTTTGTTCCAATCCTTCGACGATTGAATCGATCTTGCTTGATGGGATAGCAAAAGCTACCTCACGATCCTGTGTTTGGGCAATGACACGGTCACCACCACCGGTCAATACCATCTGGCATTTATTCATAAGCATGGGGACGGTGACCTCTGCGCAACAGGCGAAGGCACCACCGCTTTCCGAAGCCACCGTATTGCCAGTTGCATACACCTCACTCTGTACCAACCTGGATATCTGCGCCGGATTCCCGTAGATTATTATAATCTGTGGCTCGAAGTCAGTCTTGTCCAAAGGTGCTGCTACAAGATAAGAATACTTTTTGTACTCCAACCGTGGCAAATTTCGGCAAATCTTTGCTCTCACCTCCTGGTTCTTCACCCAAAAGGGTATATTGAAGCTCCCATCCAAGATTTATCTTTGTCTGGTAGAAAACCGAGTACAAGTGCGCCGAACGGGCACAGCATATCCTCAAGCTCCATTGCTACCACCCACCCTGTATAGCGGGCTATAGATATATCCTGACATACAGGCATAGGTATCTTAAGGTCACGTTTTGGCATTCGAGCTTTCTGTGGAATTTCATTCTCCGAGTTGACAAGCTTAATAGCCACAGGGAAAGTCTGAGGGCGGAGGTAACGATTCAAAGCCTCTGAAATCCGCTCTAAATCCATTTTGGACCCACTCCTCGTTTATTCGAATACCACTATTATCCCTGGCTTCTTATATTGTCATTGATAGCTATCACCGCGCTGGATAGCTCGGCAAAAGCCAGCATACCCAAGCCTGAAAGTAAAGAACATACTATGCCCACCAGCACGATAACTGCCATGCCGGCACCAGCGACTCCAGAAACCCCAACCAATGCCATTCCTTTGTCCATAAAGCTGACCAGTCCTGCCATAGCGCCTTGTGATGCCAGCAAACCTATGACAATCGAACCAAGAATTCCGCCAATGAGCACCACCCAGCCGATAATCTTGAAGATAATAGCTGCGGAATTGAGGAGTATATACTTGCGGGATGCTGCCACTACCTTTCGCATTGCTGGAGCGGCGGTAGCAGCCGATGCTGGAGGCGTTTCCCACGCTTGTTCTTGCTGCGCAGTTACTTGCTGCGATACTGTTTGTTGCTGCGTCTGCGGAGCCTGCCACGCTGGGGAGGATACCATTTCGGGCAATTTTGCACCGCAGGCAGTGCAAAACCGTTGACCCGCTGGGTATTGCGAGCCACAACTTGTACAGTTGACCATTTGCTGTATAGCTAAACCTCCTGTCCTCAGAATGGCCAGGACCAAGTCGGTACTTTGCCGCCCATAGCTAACATAACACCGAAGACTATCAGGTAGATCACAAGGCATATCATCAGGAGCAGCATCGCTTGTCGCCATAATATGCTCCAGGCTAAACTCCAGGTGGGCTTAGCTGCGACTTGCTCAGGGCTGACAGCAGGCCTCTGCTGTTTTTGCTTTTCTTGCTTCCGCTCTGCCGCTGGAGGTATGGTGGGCATCATAGGCATGACAGGTGCTGCCGTCATGCCTACAGCTCCTTGCCTGGTGGGCATTGCAGCCATGGCAGGCGCTGCGGTGATAGGAGCTGACGCTCTAATTGCCGTCTCAGGACTGGACGAAACCAGCTTGGCGCCGCAGGAGCCACAGAATTTCTGACCTACTAGGTTCTGAAAACCGCAATTAGGGCAGATAATCTCTTGCTGCGCCTGCTGTGTTACATGTGTTACATTGGATAACCTAGCACCGCAATTTCCACAGTATTGCCGTGTGGCAGGGCTCTTGGCCCCGCAGTTAATACAACTCACTTCTTCCTGTGCCACAGGTGCAGACAACTTGGCACCACAATTACCGCAAAATTGCTGACCTTGAGAGTTCGGTGTGCCGCAGCTAGGACAAATTACTCTTTGTTCCATACCATCGCCCCTCCTTTACTCGATTATATAACTTGTTTTCCCCAGATACAATACTTTTCCAGCAATAAATATAAAACAGGCATGAAGCGATAGGCAAAACTCAGTCGCTAATGGCTAGTCGGCAGGTGCAATGTCGGAGTGCCGTGGCAATCTCGTCCCCTTTTTCATTCTGAGCCTCTATTTACGGGGACGAAAAATCTCGAAATTCGGGTTCTCTCTGGCAGTGACCATCAGCCACTGCGTATTTAGATCGCTGTTCATCTCGGATTTTTATCTCCATTTCGTGGTCCCAGAAGCATGAAGTCCGATTGCTTATATTAGGTCAACAAACATCATAATAACTTTGAACCAATGCCCTTTGCTATGTAAAACAATGATGAATTCTCAGCTATAATTGTGCCGTCTTTAAGAGATAGGGTAGCTTTGGTTTCAACCAGCCTCGATCTCTTTTTAGTGATCTGAGCCGTGATCTGAATCGGCTTGTTAATAGGCGCTAGATTTATGAACCTAGTCTCACTCTTGGCGGTAACGCAATTTAGTCCTGTCCATATAGTGGCATAGGCACTTGCCTCGTCGAGAAGAGTGACTAGGATGCCACCATGGATTATCCCATCCCATCCTTGGTGAAATTTTCCTGCGGTAAATTCCCCTTTGACTACCCCTCCATCATCAGTGAATTGTAGCTTTAATCCTATGGGATTATCCTTACCACAGGCGAAACAGAGATTGCTGATATTGTCGATGACTTTCGGTTGTTGAATCTGCATTTTCCCCTCCTCAATTCTTCAACCTCATTAATTTTAGGAAAGCGTTTATTTCGTCATTGATTAGATGAGAAAAAAGCCGCTAACCAATATCATTTTAGGTTATTACATCACCATCTACATTGGTGACTTGTCCAGTGATATAACCAGCGCGGTCACTGGCAAGGAAAGCCATTGCTTCGGCTACATCTTCAGGCGTGCCAAAATTATGGAGGGACAGTTGGGATGATATGGATTGCTTCCACCCAGAGGACAGTTTAGCCGTCATTTCAGCAGTGATGAATATGTCGAGTCCACCAAAATCATAGCTTATAGTTTCAAACATATTATCGGTTTTCAATGTCTCCCACATTAGCTCTGATAATACGGGCGGTTACTCCTTTGCTTGTTGTTTCAGCAGCGGTTTGCTCTGCCGCCTGGCGATGGTGAAAGAAATCGATGAAGACATCTCGTATGCCTCAACTTGCTTGACGCCTCTTGATATACTCCACCATATCGCCGAAATTAGTGAGCGTTTCGGCATCATCATCAGAGATCTCGATGCTAAAGGTATCTTCCAGGGCGACTAACATCTGTAACAGGTCAAGCGAATCAGCGTCCAAATCTTCCCAAGTGGTTTGAGTAGTTAGGTCATCCTCGCTACAATGTACTATCTTGACAATGATATCCTTTACAGTCTGCTCAGTAGATTTAGTCTTTTCCATCATTTAGCTGCCTCCTAATCCTCGCTAACTCTGAATTTAGACTGTTCACCAGGCCGGTTTCAAATATAGTTTTGGCATAAGCTATGGCTCTGGTAAATTGCAAAGCCTGGCTGCGGCCGTGCATTATCATGGCCACGCCGTTGACTCCTAGTAAAGGTCCACCACCAGACATGTCAACGCTATTGGTTAAAGCTATCAAGTTATCGCTCAACTTGCTAATTTCGGCATTTGAGAGCTTTCCGCCCAGGCTGGTCTTCAGCCATTGAGCTATGGTGATTCCTAAACCCTCGCAGAATTTTACCAAGATGTTGCCCACAAAGCCATCGCAAACAATCACATTAGCCTGACCGGTGGCGATGTCATTTCCTTCCACATTACCAATGAAATTTAAGCTGCTCCTTTGGAAGAGGGGATAGCATTCCTTAATCAGCTCATTTCCTTTGCCTTCTTCAGCACCAATGCTTAACAGTGCTACAGTAGGATTCGGGATATTCAGCAATTTTTGGGCATAGACACAACCGACAACAGCGAAATTCAGCAGATGAAAAGGCTTACAGTCAACGTTGCCCCCAACATCCATTACAACTGTATTTGGGCTCAAGCCCAGAAAAGGCCCACCCACCACTGGACGGTCTATACCTTCAACAGTACCCAAAATCATCAGAGCATTTGCAACCACTGCCCCTGTGGGACCGGCGCTGATTATGGCATCAGCTTTTCCATCCTTGACTAGCTTTGTCGCCACGGTTACTGAGGCATTGCGCTTTTGGCGTAGAGCCAGGGCTGGTGGCTCGCCCTCTTTAATGACCTCATCAGCATTAATGCAAGTTATGGGCAGGTTAGACATAGCATGTTTAGCCAATTCGGCTTGTAGAGTAGATAAGGGTCCGACGAGAATGATTTCAACCCCACCTTCCTCAGCAGATGTGACGACACCCTTAATCACTTCGCCGGGTGCGTAGTCTCCACCCATTGCGTCTATAGCTATTCTCACCATTCTTTTATCTGACGACATCTCTTTGCTGCCTCCGATTGTTGTTTAGCGGTAACCTAACCAGTGTCTTCCCAGCGGCTATAGTTTCCTGAGCCTGGTTTCGACAGCTTATGTCACAACTAAAATTAAGGCTACTTTCTGCCGTGACGGCACTAACTCTGCCAGCAGCAATAATGGTATCTTTAAAGCGGGCTGGTGTCTTGAATCGAACTGCTAGCTTACCCGTTGAGAACCAGCTTTCTCCAAAAGCAAGTGCCATCATTTCCGATATATAAGCTAAGATTAGCATGCCATGAGCAATTTTACCACCGAAGGTGGTCTGTTTGGAGAAAGACTCGTCAATATGGATTGGGTTGAAATCACCCACAGCTCCAGCATAAAGATTCACCTTATCCTGGCTGAGATGCTTCATTACTTCGGGTAAAGTCTCTCCCTGGCGTAACTCAGGAAACTTGTAGTCAACTCCTAGTTCTTTATACTTTAACAGAGGCAAATTTCGGAAATTATAGAATCACATCAGTCTTAGGTTAAGACAAATGGGCAAGGCCATTTCCGTTTTAGAGAACAGGCGTTCTGAATTCCCATGATACTTTGGGCTACTAGTCAAATCCTTAATACTCTCCGATGAAGAAGGATAAACCAAGCACAGGACCCGTATGAGCTCCCATCACGGGAGTTAGAGGCACCACATAGCTTTCAGCACAGTCAAAACAAGAGATAATCTTCGTCCTCAATTCTTCGCCTCGCTAACATTATCGGCGCAGTGGACTATGACATGGACCGGCTTTGCATCGCCTACCCTTTGTGCCATAATCTCAATCATCTTCTCCATGGCCTTTGACTTTGTCCTCACTCTTTGCACTGGGCATACAATCCCTTGTGATACTGGAACCTCTAGGATAGGTTTCATGTTGAGCAGACCACCGGCCCAGGCTTGTGCCTTACCGATACGTCCTCCCCTGGCAAGATAGTAAAGGGTTTCTAACGTTATGAGAAGATTTACTCGTGGCATCATATCTTTAGCCGTCTGAGCCACTTCAGCTAAACTTTTGCCAGCTTTAGCTGCTCGGGCTGCTGCCAAGACTATTAAACCCAGAGCCTCTCCTGTAGCCCTAGATTCTAGCACCTCTACTGGTAGCGGTGACATTTCCTCTGCTGCCTGCCTCGCCCACTGATAAGCCGGGCTCAAACTAGAGGAAATTGTGATGCTAACGATACCGTCAACCTTAGTGCCCGCTTTCTGATAGGCTGTTAGCTAACCAGCGGTGGTAGCTGAAGCTGTGGTAGGGATATTCTTACCCGATTCCTTGGCTTCTTTCTGCATCTTATAAAAGTCAGTGGACTTAAGATCAGTGTCATCCGAATAGACTTTATCCTCAAAATGGATGTGGAAAGGAACGACTTTGATGTTGTATTCCTTAATCAGCTCTTGAGGGATACAGCTCGTGCTATCAGTGACTACAGCTATTTTGGGCATTTCTCCCTCATTTCCCATAGTTTTTCATTAGCTAGGTAGTAATCCAGTAATTATCAGATATCCATGATACATCGGACAAAGATGCTATTGTAGAGTGAGGCTTATTCCTTGTCAAGAGATCCACCAAACTGATTTGATACCTGGGATTTCTTTGATTAGACTGCAATCCAATCTAGGCCAAAACAAAGAGCATATGCTATAATCCCGGCTGTGAAAATATCCAGACTGGGCGAGTTCGGCTTAATAGATTATCTGACAGATATCATCAATAAGAGCAAAGACGCTACTACCCCTTCCTGGCAAAGGCTCATAGTTGGTATTGGCGATGATGCTGCCGCTTGGCAGTGCCCTGGCTCTATCCAGCTTGCTACCACAGATAGCCTGGTGCAGGATGTCCACTTTGACTTGAGTTTTACCAGTTGGGAGGACCTGGGATGGAAAGCGATGGCAGCAAATCTCAGCGACATCGCAGCTATGGGAGGTAGCCCAGGCTACGCCCTTATATCCTTGGCACTGCCCGGCGAATTAGATACCGATTGCATATCTAGGTTGTACCACGGTATGGCTGATATAGCCAACCGGTTCGGCGTCGCCATAGTCGGCGGCAATATTGCCGCTTCAGATAAGGTCAATATCACTATAGCCATATTCGGCAGTCTGAAAGATAAATCGATGTTGCTTCGTTCAGCAGCCATACCCGGAGACCAAATCGCCGTCACCGGATATCTGGGGCTGTCAGCTGCCGGCTTGCGGATGCTCCAGCAAAGCCTCCGGTTTGATGCGGAGGCCGCTGAGCTTTTTAGCTTGGCATATCGTCGGCCAATGCCAAAGGTGGAGGTGGGACAAGCCTTACTGCATTGCGGCGTCAGAGCGGCCATAGATATAAGCGATGGACTGATAGGTGACCTGAATCATATTTGCAGGGCGAGCAAGGTCGGCGCTAAAATTAACGAGAATCTGTTGCCAGCCCATCTTGCTTTGAAAGCCAACTTCAAGTCTGATTGGCAACAGTTTGTCTTAAGCGGTGGCGAGGACTATGAGCTGCTTTTCACCGCTACCAATAAGGTCATAGCAAGGATAAAAAAGACGGTTTCCTGTCCTATTACTGTCATCGGAGAGATAACCGAGCAACCACTGGGACGGGTGACCTTGCTTGATGCTGCAGGCAAAATTAACCCTTGGAGACAGGCAGGCTGGGAGCATTTCAAATCGAGGTTGCGAGCATAAAGACAGCGCATCTGCAGCTTATCTCTCATAGCCCGGAGCAGACGCAACGGCTGGGGACAAGCTTGGGCAAACTGGCGCAGGCAGACGATGTGTTCTTGCTCTGCGGCGAACTGGGCAGTGGCAAGACCTGTCTGACGCAGGGCATTGCCTGGGGGCTGAATGTTAAAGAGTATGCCTTTAGTCCATCCTTTGTCCTGGTCAGGGAGTATTACGGCAGGCTCCCCCTGTATCATGTAGATTTATATCGCCTCGACCATATTGAAGAGATAGCAAACTTGGGACTGGATGAATACCTCTACGGAGATGGCGTATGCGTGGTAGAGTGGGCGGAGAAAGGGCTGCCATTGTTACCGCAGGATAACCTGCTGATAAAGCTTAGCTACTTATCCCAAACTGAACGCTCTCTTACTCTGGAGACTAATGGCACACGCTATTCACAGCTATTGAGATCGCTAAAGCCGGAGATGAAGACATGGAACTCGCCATAGATACCTCTACCGAATTCGCCAGTATTGCCCTCTCAAACGAAGGCGAGATGATATCCGAGCTAACCTGGCATTCTAGGCAAAACCACACTGTGGAGCTGATGCCGAACATCATTCATCTGCTGGATCAGGCTAAGCTTGAAGCTAAATCGCTTGGCGCTATCTTTGTGGCCAAGGGGCCGGGGAGCTTCAATGGGTTACGCGTGGGCGTAAGCACTGCCAAGGGATTGGCCTTTGCCCTGGACATACCGCTGGTAGGGATAAGCACCTTAGAGGTTGAGGCTTATCCTTTTGCCTTTACCAAGATGCCAATATGTTCTATCCACACTGCTGGCCGGGGAGAAATAGCCACCGCTTTCTACCAGCAGAACGATGGGTGGCATTGTCTGGAACCAGAACGCATCACCACTGCCGAGCCGTTGTGCCAGCAGATTAGGGAGAAGACCATCTTCTGCGGTGAAATCCCGCCATCCGTTGTTCTAGAATTGCAGCAGAAGCTGGAAGATAAGGCAATCATACCGGATACTACCACCAGATTACGCCATGCCAGCTATCTGGCAGCGCTTGGTTGGTGCTACCTGAAAGAGGGCATGAAAGACGAGCCAGCCAGCCTCCAGCCCATATATCTACGCCAGCCACCGATTACGCAACGCAAGGAGAAGCCATTACACAAGTAGCTTTTAGATATCGTAGAGTTGGAGCGAGAGGAATTTGTTTGAGAAATCACTAGAAGGAGTTTAATTATATGGAAAGAAGCCTGGTACTTATCAAGCCCGATGCCGTCCAGCGAGGTCTCGCAGGAGCCATCATCTCCCGATTAGAACAGCGTGGCCTTAAAATCGTGGCCATGAAGATGCTGCGTATGGATAAAGCGCTGGCAGAGCGCCATTATGCTATCCATAAGGACAAGCCTTTCTTCAAAGACCTGGTAGACTTTATCACTTCAAGCCCTATCATCGCTACGGTTTTCGAGGGTGGAAGATCTGTTGAAATCATACGGCAGAGTATGGGTGCTACTGACCCGCTTAAAGCAGCGGCGGGTAGTATCAGATGTGCTCTTGGTCTGGACATGCAGCAAAATCTGGTGCATGGCTCAGACTCAGTAGAAAATGCTGCCAAGGAGATAAGCATCTTCTTTAAGCCAGAGGAGATAATGAACTACACCAAAGACATGGATAAGTGGATATAGAGCAAGTGACAGACGACCTGTATACTGCGAATAGCGAAATGGTGCACAATGTGGGGTAACCATTTATGTCCTCTGGTTGCCGTCTGATAGTAGATACGACATAGGGATGCCATGCCAGGTGGGTAGACAGACGGCAACCAGTGTTCAGACCACTGGCCGTGCTGGCGGAGGCGCAGCCCCCTTAGCCTAAACCGAAGCTGCTGAAACGGCAGCCAGCATCCACCAAGACCAAGGCTCCATCTGGGACAGGGAAAGTGGCTCAAAGTTCTATTCTAGATGCGGCGACCCTATCGCCGAGGATGAGCGGTTTTGCAACAAATACGGTAAGAAATCGGGATAGGGCAACATGGTTTTCCCCCGGGGGAATTACCGGAATTCATTTACGAGCCCTCTAAAACCTATTGACAAAGTATGACAGGAAGAGCATATTATTACACTGGAAGCAAAACCAGGAGGTGAGGTATTATGGCTAGAGATGTTAATAGTCATGATCAAGGATATAATGAGGATAAGACAACTAGAAGAACGGGTTACCTAAAGAGCCATCGGCTGAATACCGTCTTCAGATGGTGCGTCTGTCTTGTGGTCTCCTGCACGCTAGCGCTGGGAGGAGCTACAGTGTTTCTTACCAAGCCTGCCCAGGCGCTACCTGATTGCAATCTCGCGTATCCAACAATCAGTTCTCCTTCTCCGAATCAAACGTTCCAGCTGTATGTGGGCCAACAATTTAATATTCCATTCGTCCATTCCGGTAATCTATGCCCAACTTGTACAGCATGTACAAGTCCTCAGTTCACACTGAGAGATCCTTTTGGTGCGGCGCCATCTTGGGTTAATATCACTCAGTCTGGTCCCGGCATGGGTATCTTTGGAAACCCGCCGCCAACGAGTGCAGGTAGCAGCTATACGATCACATTCGACATAGCGACAAAAAGTGGTGGTAGCCCATGTTGTTGGAATTATGCTAGGCGTACCATTACCCTGGTGGTTAATAACTCTCAGGGTTCTGCTTTTCCCCAATACATACCCATTATTATTCCCATCGCCACACCTAGCATCAAATACACCGTCGGCATCGACACGGGCCTGGGAGCAGGCACAACACAGGTATTTATGGATGGCGGGAAATTTGCTGATATGGCACGTAATGAGACTAGAACCCTCCCTGCATCGTCTGGGAGCCACACCGTGACGGTTGATGGCCAGGTGCCACATCCCAGTCAGAATGGCATCAGGTTCGTAGCCCAAGATGCCCAAAAAACGGCAAGCGAAGCTAGCCCTAACGTCATCTTCAACTATGATACCGAGTATTACATCTCTGCTGTGACCAGCCCACCCGGTCTTGCTCCCCTCTCGGGTTCCGGCTGGCATCCTAAAGATACGCAGCTCACATTGAGCGCTCCGGGTACTGTTGAATCTGGGTCGGGTACGCGGTACCAATTCTTGCACTGGAGCTTTTCTACAGGCCAAACGAGCCAGATAAATGCTGTGTCGTTTACTGCCAGTGCGCCTACGACCATAACCGCAGTCTATGAGAAGCAATACGAGCTAACCTTGATATCTAAATACGGAAATACATATAAAGAGACGAAGACGTGGCAAACGGCTGACAAGACAGCTGAATGGGAAGTGAATCCCCATAAAGAACAGATGTCCGGCTGCTGGGGCTGGTTTGGGGGCAATTATGAGGCTGTTCCTTCCAGAGGCAATATTGATATGGATGGCCCCAAGAAACTAACTGTAAATTACAACTCCAATTACCCGTGGTGGGTCTTGGTGGTGATTGCAGTAGCAGGCGTTGGGATCTATTTCTGGTGGAACCGCAGCCGACGGCTTCCCTCTGCACCTGCCGCAGCCCCGGCTGAGCCAAAAGAGCTACCCGTGCCCATGAAGACGAAGGCCTCAGCCTCGAAGATAAAGGCCTCGGCTAAGACCAAGATAGCAGCTAAGCAAGGGTTCTGTACTACATGCGGTGACCCTGTCGAGCCGGGCGAGCAGTACTGCGACAAGTGCGGTAAAAAATTGAAAGGGCAGGGCTAAGCCTGAATTATATTGGTTTTGCCATTGCGAGCCCATTATTCAGGGGCAGGTCTCAAGACATGCCCCTGAATAATTAGTGATGCTTTGTGTGTATGATACAGCACGGAGCAGAGTGGTGATTTGGCTGCACTACTGCATTAGCATCAAAGATGCCTGTTGACCATCAGTTGTAGTAAGATTTTACTAAGCATGAACGTATGCCTCATTTACCTCTCAATGAGGCTGAGCTAGACCAGTTGGCAAAGGTGGTATATAATTTAGGGGAATTAGGTTGTGCCTATTTTATATGTGGTTGCTACGCCTATCGGTAATCTGGAAGACATATCTCTGCGGGCTTTGCGTGTGTTGAGCCGGGTGGGTTTGATTGCTGCCGAGGATACGCGCAGCACGCGCCAGTTGCTTAATAGGTATGATATAAAGACGCCGCTGACCAGTTACCACGAACATAATAAACGGACTAAGCTTGATTACCTGATAGATCGGCTGATAGAAGAAGACATGGCGCTGGTATCGGAGGCGGGCATGCCTGGGCTGAGCGACCCGGGCTATGAGCTTATCATTGCCGCTATCGAGCGTGAGATATCGGTTGTCCCTATTCCCGGACCTTCGGCGGTGATTACTGCCCTGGTAGTCTCCGGGCTGCCCACTGACCAGTTTCTGTACCTTGGGTTTTTGCCCCGGCGGAAAGGAGAAAGGCGAAGGCTGTTGCAATCTGTGGTTGACGAACCACGGACGCTGGTGGCATTTGAAGCTCCGCACCGGCTACGTGAGACGCTGAGGGATGCCCTGGACGTACTTGGTGATAGGAAACTAGCGGTCTGCCGTGAGTTGACCAAGCTTTATGAGGAGGTCTTCAGGGGAAGATTTAGCCATGCACTGGAACATTTTGTCCAGCCCAAGGGTGAGATAACACTGGTTATAGAAGGCAAGGCGGAAAGCAAGCCCGAGGTCAGCGAAACGATTGAAACGGAACTGCGCAAGCTTTATAAGCAGGGGGCTGGCGCTAAAGAAGCAGTGGCTCACTTATCTGAAATGAGCGGAATACCTAAGAAAAAACTATATCAAGCCTGGTTAAGGCTAGCTAAAGGAGATCAAGCATGAACCGTGGTTGTATTTCAACTGGCGACACAAAATGTAATTTTTGCGGGCGTACTATCCAGCATGGAGAACGATATATGTGCATCGAAGAGGAAGAGAATAAGCAACGCTGCTGCGCTGACTGCTGTTTAAAGAAGGGCTCCGCTACTTATATCAAGGATAAAGGTGAGAAAATACTCACCTTCTTTCCTACTAAGGTATCTTAACGGAGTTTGCGAGCCTAATTCGGGCTACGGGATAATATTATGTCTGAATATATTTTCATCGGCGTTGCCTGGCCCTATGCCAACGGTCCGCTTCATCTGGGCCATATAGCTGGTGCCTATTTGCCGGCTGATATCTTTGCCCGCTACCATCGGCTTAAGGGTAATAAGGTGTTGATGGTCTCAGGCAGCGACCAGCATGGCACGCCAATCACGTTACGCGCCGAGCAGGAGAATAAATCGCCTCAGGAAGTTGCCTCGAAGTTCCACAAGGAGTTCCTTGATTGCTGGCAGAAGATGGGCATTTCCTGGGATTTGTTTACTGCCACAGCCACAGAGAACCATGCCAGGGTGGTCCACGATATCTTCCTCAACTTGCTGGAGAAAGGCTATATTTATAAAGACACCATGCTTCAGGCTTACTGTCCCGAGTGCCGGCGCTTTTTGCCTGACCGATATATCGAAGGCACCTGTCCTCATTGCCAGTTTCCTCAGGCGCGCGGCGACCAGTGCGATGAATGCGGCAGGACATTAAATCCCAGCGACCTTATCGGTATACGCTGCCGTTTTTGCTCTGCCACTCCTAGTTTTGAAACCAGCGAGCATTTTTTCCTGCGTCTCAGCGCCTTCGAGGATAAGCTGAAAGTCTGGGTGAGGAAACAAACATACTGGCGCCACAACGTGCTGAATTTCACGCTGGGTTTTCTGGAAGGTGGGCTGAAAGATAGGGCAATAACCCGTGATATGGAGTGGGGTGTATCCGTGCCTCAGCCCGGATTCGAGAAGAAGCGCATCTACGTGTGGTTTGAGGCTGTTATCGGTTATCTCTCGGCGAGCAAGGAATGGGCAAAGTTGAGCGGCAATTCTGCAGCATGGGAGCCTTTTTGGAAAGGCGAGGGCGCTAAAAGCTTCTATTTCATCGGCAAGGACAATATCCCATTTCACACCATTATCTGGCCTGCGATGATCATGGGCTACGGCGGTCTGAATTTACCCTATGATGTACCAGCCAATGAGTTCTTGACCATCGAGGGCAAGAAGCTTTCCACCAGTCGTAACTGGGCAGTGTGGCTTCCTGATTATCTGGAGAAATATGCGCCGGACCCACTGCGTTACCTCCTGTCCATAGTGATGCCGGAGACGTCAGACACCGATTTTTCCTGGCGTGAGTTTGTCCGTCGTAACAACGATGAACTGGTGGCTACTTACGGAAATTTAGCCCATCGTGTCCTCACCTTTACCCAGCGTAACTTAGGCGCTGTCGTGCCCACACCTGACGAGCTTGATGCCGAGAGTCAGAGTCTGCTGCAAAAAGCTCAGACTGCACTGGATACTGTGGATAGGCTGCTCTATGAGCGGCGTTTCCGGGAGAGCATCAGAACAGCTATGGCGCTGGCTCAAGAAGCGAACCGCTACCTTGATAGTACGTCGCCCTGGAAAGTGCTCAAGCAGGACAGGCAGGCGGCAGCTAACTCTATCTATGTAGTGTTCTCTGTGCTTTCTGCTCTCAAGACCATGCTTTATCCTTCCCTGCCTTTCAGCTCCCAGAAGCTTCACAATTACCTCGGTTTCGAGGGCAAAATCGAGGATGCTGGCTGGAAGCTGCAATCGCCGCAGCCCGGGCAGAAGTTGCCACCTCCAGAGCCATTGTTTACTAAACTGGATGATAGTATTGTGGTTGAAGAGACCAACCGGATAGGTGTTGTGAGATAATAGAGTGGATATGAATGATATCTATAAACCTGTACAGAGTGACCTGGAGAAAGTAGAGCAGGCGCTGGAGGCGACGACGCATGCCGAATTTCCCTTGCTCACTGAACTACTGGCATATGCTTTGAATAGCGGTGGCAAACGTATCAGGCCAGCGCTTGCCTTGCTCAGCGGTAAATTCTATCAGTATGATGTTTCTCTCCTGGTACCTATGGCTGCAGCAGCAGAGTTACTCCATACGGCTACCCTGGTCCATGATGATATTATCGACCATTCTCAGGTACGCCGCAGCAGGCCTACGGTGAGCCGAGCCTATGGTGAGAACCGGGCGCTGCTCCTCGGTGATTATCTATTTGCCAAGGCAGGCAGGCTATGCGCTGACACGGATAATCTGAGGGTGATCAAGCTATTCTCTCAAACGCTGATGACAATTTCTGGGGGAGAATTAAGGCAGACTGCATTCGTCTTTCAATTGGGGGGTGCTAGGGATTATTACTATAGCTGGATCAGCGCTAAGACCGCCTGCCTTTTTTCTCTGTCCACCGAATCAGGGGCTATCTTGAGCCAGGCGCCTGAAGACGTTATTAAAGCACTTAGGAATTATGGACATTATTTTGGTATGGCTTTCCAGGTGGTTGATGATGTCCTGGATTTCGTGGGCAACGAGACTGAAGTAGGCAAGCCGGTAGGTTCTGATTTGAACGAAGGCGCAGTTACTTTGCCCACCATACTCTATGCAGAATCTCATCCTGAGGAGAACGCCCTGATTAGAAAAGCTATCGAGACCAGAGATGCCAAGCTGGTGACTTCGATAGTGGAGATGGTCCGTACATCGCCAGTCATTGCTCAGTGTTTGGATATCGCCGCTGATCTCTCCTCACGCGCTCGTGAGGCTCTGGATATACTGCCGGATAGCAGCGCTCGGCGGTCTCTGGTAGCGCTGGCTAATTATGTTGTTCAGCGCCGCAAGTAGAAGGGCGGCCGCGGACTGGCCTGAATGGGTGGTGTGTTCCGTCTTCTGGCCTTGGTTATTGTAATTTTGATATTGTTTAGGATTTCAGTATTCAGGTTTTGGATTTAGGGATAGGGTGGGTGATAGATATTATTGTATCCTGAGCACTGTTTCGGCATTAGACCAGAGATCATCTAGCCGATAGCATTCTCGCTGCGGCGGAGAGAAAACGTGGACGACAACATCACCCAAGTCAATGAGGATCCAGCCTGAATCAGCGTTACCTTCACGGCGATAGGCAGTAACACCCTCCTTCTTCAGAGTCTCGTTAACCTCCTGCCAGATAGATTCAATCTGACGGGTACTGGTGCCGCTGCAAATGACGAAGTAATCGGTGAAGGCACAAACCTGCCTCGCATCCAGCAGAACAATATCATCAGCCTGCTTGTCTGAGGCAACTTCTGCTGCCCGCCGGGCTACTTCTATCGCTTGCAGAACTCGCACCTTCAAATCTGTATTCTTTACCCATTTAATTATATCACACTCTCAGATAGGGTGGGGCGTTTATCCCAAGAAGAATACAGACAACCCTGGCAACTGCTTCAAAAGTTACGGAGCGGCGCCATATAAGAGACAGGGGAAATACGCCCTAGCCCTCTTAGATTTTAGGGTGCCATAGCCTTACCTTATATAGGTTGTAAAGAATGACTGCACTATTGAGAGTCGTTGTTTGGGATTTATCTTCTTTGCTTGTATAATTCTTGTGATAATGGAGAGGTTACTTTTTGGTCAGGCAGGGGTACCCCATAGCGCTAGGGGAAGATCGACCATGGCCGGCATCGAGCGCGCCGCTGAGTTGGGTCTGGGTTGTATGGAGATGGAGTTCGTCAGGGGAGTAAAAATGGGACGCGAAACGGCGCTGCAAGTGGCCGAACTTGCGATTAAAAGAAAGATCGTCCTTACCGCTCATGCCCCCTATTACATAAACCTCAATACTAAAGATTTCACCAAGCTTAAAGCCAGCCAGGAGAGGATATTCCAGACTGCTCGCATTGCATCTCTATGCGGTGCCATAAGCATTGTCTTCCACGCCGGATTCTATATGGAAGAATCACCAACCAGGGTTTACGGAGAAGTGAAAAAGAATCTGCAGCAGGTGGTCAGCCGGCTTAGATCTGAAGGCAACCATGTTTGGATACGCCCCGAGGTCACCGGCAAGACTACCCAGTTCGGAACGTTGGATGAGGTGATGCAACTAAGCCAGGAGATAGAGGGGGTCATGCCCTGCATCGATTTTGCTCACTGGCATGCACGCACTGGCAAATTCAACTCTTATGATGAATTCTTCTTTGTCCTCAAACAGGTGGAGACCAAGCTGGGCAGACAAGCTGTGGATAATATGCACATCCATATCTCGGGCATAAAATATGGCACACACGGAGAACTCAAGCATCTTGATATGGCAGATGCGGACTTTAACTATAAGGATTTCATCCGTGCACTGAGCGACCGCAAGGCTAAAGGTATAGTAGTTTGTGAAAGCCCCAACATGGAGGAGGACGCATTGCTCCTGCAGCAGACTTACAGGGCAATACTTCAAACAAACTCACGTTAACCAAACGCGAAAAAGCCGCATTCATTTTCCACATTTACTCACTTTTGATATAATACCCATGCGAGGGGAAAAGATATATGAAATCAAAATGGTGGCAAGGTAGCTTATTCTACCTGCTTATCCTGGTAACAATATTAGCCTTGGCGTTTAATCTTTTCCCCATGGACAAGGGCCCGGAAAAGGTAGATTTCTATACCTTCATAGACCAGGCTAAGCAAGGGCAAATCGATACTATCCAACAAGATGCTGATATACTCATAGGTCTGAAGAGCAAGAAGAAAATAATCGAGACCTCTTTCGTGGGCAGCACCAAGGAGCTTATGGATGCCTTTAAAGAGGCGAACATAAACTTAAGCAACAATGAACTGAAGTTTGAGGTCATCACCGGCAGTTTCGATTGGGGTAGCATATTTATCAGCTTCCTGCCGCTTGTTCTTTTTGGTGGCTTACTGTTTTTCCTGTTTCGTTCAGCCAGAGGGGCTAATACCCAGGCATTCAACTTCGCCAAGAGCCGGGCTCGCCTGGCAGGAGGCAATAAGCCTACTGTCACCTTTGCAGATGTCGCCGGCGTAGATGAAGCCAAAGGAGAACTCGAAGAGGTAGTAGAGTTTCTGAAATCACCTCAGAGGTTCACGGCGCTGGGCGCTCGTATCCCAAGGGGCGTATTGCTAGTAGGGCCACCGGGCTGCGGAAAGACCTTGATAGCTAAAGCCGTTGCGGGACAAGCAGAGGTGCCGTTTTTCTCCATCAGCGGCAGCGAATTTGTGGAGATGTTCGTTGGCGTGGGTGCTTCCCGAGTCAGAGACTTGTTCGACCAGGCTAAGCGCAATTCACCGTGCATTGTTTTTGTTGATGAAATAGACGCCGTAGGCAGACACCGTGGCGCTGGACTTGGTGGTGGACACGATGAACGAGAGCAGACATTAAATCAGATACTTGTGGAGATGGATGGGTTTGACAGTAGCACCAACGTGATCGTGCTGGCTGCTACCAATCGGCCTGATATCCTCGACCCGGCGTTGTTGCGCCCCGGCCGTTTCGACCGCCACGTGGTTATCGACCAGCCAGATATAAACGGCCGTAAAGCTATACTGGAAGTGCATGCTAAGGGCAAGCCGTTAGGTGAAAATGTAGACTTGCAGGTACTGGCTAAGGAGACTGCTGGCTTCAGTGGCGCTGACTTGGCCAACCTGATTAACGAAGCTGCTATTCTGACAGCACGGCATGACAAAAAACAGGTTGGTATGCAGGAACTAGAAGAGTCTATCGACCGCGTCATCGCTGGACCGGAGAAGAAGGGGCGGGTGATAACTCCAAAGGAGAAGGAGATCATCGCCTATCACGAGATTGGTCATGCCCTGGCAGCAAAAATGTTACCCAATGCTGACCCCGTGCATAAAATATCTATTGTGGCACGAGGCTTGATGGGTGGCTGGACACGTTTTTTGCCTACAGAAGAACGCCATTTGTGGACACACGCCCAGTTTGAAGACAGGCTAGTGGTGAGTCTGGCCGGCCGAGCTGCAGAGGAGATCAATTTCGGCGAAGTGACTACAGGAGCCCAGAATGACCTGGAACAGGCAACCAGCCTGGCAAGAAAGATGGTGACTGAATATGGGATGAGCGAGGAACTAGGTCCCCGCACCTTTGGTAGACGCGAAGAGATGGTGTTTCTTGGCCGTGAAATTCATGAGCAGCGGAACTACAGCGAAGAAGTGGCCACCAAGATCGATGGGGAGATATACAAGCTTATCCAGCATGCCCACGAAAAAGCAAAGAGAATCTTAAGCGAGAATAAGGCAAGGCTCAAGTTAGTTGCTGAGCGTTTGTTGACCAAGGAGACGATAGACGAAGCAGAGTTTGAGGCGCTGCTTAAGGAACCATTGCCTGCCCTCGAAGCAGCCCCAGTTTCTGACATCTCTATGTCAGCTTAAGTACTCCCAAATCCAAATCCTAAACCGAACATCTAAATCATAAACCATATTAAATCCTATCCCTTTCCTATCAGGGGCTTTGCTCCAAAACTCTTGTTTTCTTCCTACTTTTGCTGATCTGCCCCGAAGACGATACCAGATAAAATGTCGTAAAAAGGGGGACTTAGTGCCAAAGAAAAAGAAAGGGTATACACCTGAACAAATTATCAATAGACTCAGGGAAGCTGAGGTCTTGCTCAACGAGGGAAGCCAGCATTGCGGTTATGACCAAAAGGATTGGGGTCAGCGATGTTACCTATTACCGCTGGAGAAAAGAGGATGGTGGCAGGCACATAGATCAGGCTAGGCGGCTGAAGGAAGTGGAGCAAGAAAATAGCCGTCTAAAGAAGGTCATGGAGGTTGATGACCAATCGTTAGACCTTCGGCTTTAGAAAGTGGAGAACTTATGTCCTGGCTTTAGCTTGTTGACAACAGCCTTCTATCGAGTGGAGCTGTTCGGAGGTGCCAAAGATTACTAGCCTGCTCCCTGCTGGTACGGTGGCTTCGGCCTTTGGTCTGCCTGTCAATGAACCATCCCGTTTTCTCAATGCAAGTATTATTACTCCTGGGAAGCTGTCCTCTATCTCCTGTATGGTAGCTCCGACTAGCGATGAGCCTTCTCCTGTCTCTATCTCTTCTACCAACAGTTGCTGGTCTCGACCGAATAAGACGGTCTCGATAGATTCCACGGCTTCGGGACGCAAGACGAGCATGGCCATTATTTCTCCGCCGATGGTTTCTGGTGATATGACCCGCTGAGCGCCGGCTTGCTGCAGTTTCCTTTTGGCGCCTTCCTTGGTGGCACGGGCAATTATGGGCAACTCTGGGTTCAACTCGTGGGTAGCCAGAGTGGTGTAGATATTATCAGCATCGTCTCCGAAGACAGTGATCAGCCCCCTGGCGGTTTCAATCCTGGCTTTCTTAAGCACGTCGTCGCTGGTGGCATCATCAAGAATCGTAAGATACCCGGCCTGTTGTGCCATGTTGATGCAAGCTTCACTGCGGTCTATAACTACTAATTTTATTCCTTGCTGGTTAAGTGTCCTAGCGATAGCTTCACCCACCCGACCGTAGCCACATAGGATAATGTGATTGCTTAGTCCTTTAATTTTAGATTCCATGCGTTGCCTCCCCATTCTGATTCCGAGCTCTCCTTCGAGTATATGTTGCACCACTGTGGTCAAGATATAGAAGGCGGTGCCCACTCCGCCCAGTATCAGGACAATGGTGAAGATACTCCCTGCAGTTGATAGTGGATGTATCTCTCTATAACCTACGGTAGTTATAGTCGTTACCGTCATGAACAGTGAATCAAGAAGCGGCCAGTCTTCGATAGCCATGTAGCCGACGGTGCCGACGACTATAACGAGAAGCAAGATGCCCGCTCCTCGGAGGACATCTTTTAATGGGTTGAAGAATCGCATCTTTGGCCTCTATATGCAGTTCGGTATGATGATTACTGCAAGTTATATCTTTGCAGGCTCATGAATGTGGCTTCTATCTCGTCGGGGTTCTGGAATATCTCATGTTTCACCTCGCGGACAATGCCGTTAACATCCAGGAAGAAGGTAGTGGGGACTCCGTACTTGAGGTAGCCCTGAGGCAGCTTTTTATCGGGGTCGATAAGAACAGAGAAGGTTATCTTCTTGTTCTCGATGAACTTGCGGAGGGATATGGACGTATCCCAGACATTGATGGTGAGTATTGCCCAGTCTGGATTATTTTCTGATATTTTTGTGAATGCCTTTTGAATATGAGGTATCTCCTCAACGCACCCCTCGCAGCCTGCCCACCACATGTTTATCATGACTGTCTTGCCTTTAAAATCGCTCAACTTTATCATTTCGCCGTTAATGGTCTGTAGAGTGAAGTCGGGAGCTTTATCCTCCAGTACCAAGCCAGCTTCAGATTGTGGTGGGGAAGTAGAGATAGAACCCGTTATGTCTGGCTTCTTGTTAATCTCGTCAGACGTATTGCAGGCTATGGGCAATATAGAGAGCGTAATGAATATGAAAGCTAAAATTGACAGTTTTATTCTTTTCATGGGTTATTCCTCTTTTTCTGTTGATGGCGTGCCGATAAGCGATGGATATAAGCTATCCAGACCGACTTCTAGCTCTTGCTGACTCTGAAAAGCACCAAGCTTGTATGCTTGAACCGTGCCCTTAGTGTCGATAAAGAACGTTACCGGCACCCCGGGTATGCCGTAGGCCTGGGCAGTCTTTTTATCAGGGTCGAGCAGTATAGGGAAGGTTATATTTTTACGGGCGGCGAAATCGCTAACAGCCGCAGCTTTATCTCCGGCATTGATGGTAAGCATTTTTAGCGGTGCTTTCGACCATGTACCATAGAACCCTTGGAGGAAGGGTATCTGTGTTTCGCACGATGGGCAATCGATTCTCCAGAATGTAAGCATGACCGGCTTATCGCGGAAATCGCTCAGGGTTATCTTCTCACCGTTGAGAGTCTGTAGAGTGAAATCGGGAGCGAGCATAGAATCTCCTCCCTTATTACAGGATATTATTATGCTGGCAAATACTAATACCAATCCTGCGATTAGAATCAAATATAATTTACTTTTGGACATAATTTTTAGCTTTGTCTCTCGTTTGGGGTGATAGTAATTGTTTACATCGACTCGAGTATTGCTTCAATTCCACCTTTGTTCATGGCGCTATTTCGTATTTCCTTGATGATTCCGTTCTTGTCAACGAAAAATGTCGTGGGGATATTGCTACCATTGACATTGTATTGTTTAGAGACTTTTGATGTTGGGTCAAGGAGAACGGTGAAGGTGATATGTTTCTCTTCAATAAATTTCTGCACTTCTGCCGGGGTCTCCTTGAAGTCAACGGCAAGAACCACCAGTCCCCTGCCCGACCAGTTATTGTAGACCTCTTGGATGACAGACATTTCATTCCGGCTACGTTGATACCCCCCACCCCAGAAATTGATCATCACCAGCTTGCCACGGTAATCCGTAAGGCTCACATTTTTGCCATCGATAGTCTGCAGGGTAAAGTTGGGAGCACGCATGCCATTTTCAATACCCTCTGAAACACCCTGTGGCAGGGAACTGGTGACGAATGTCCTGCCAGACTCGGCTGTAGCTTCGTTGCCGCTGGTATCTTTTACCTTAAGCCTGAAACAGTAGCTGGTGGTGGGAGCCAAATTGCTCAGTGTGGCGCTATGTTTGGTAGCTGGCTGTTGTTCCATTGGTGTGGTTAAGCCATAGGCTTCGGTCTCCCCGTATTCCACTTGGCCCATGGCAGCCACGTTAGTTTCCCATTCTATTTTAGCCGAGGTCTCTCCAATATTTAAGACGGTGATGCCTGAAATCAGGAGCGGGCTGGTGGGAGCAGTAGGGACAGGCGATGTCCCGCCCGAAGTGGTCAATTCCCCCTCGCTAATGGCTTCATTTTCGCTGGCGTCCAGTGAGGAAGCGGTGTAGTGGTAAGTCATGCCAGGTTTCAGGTTGCTTACGGTTACAGAATGGTTGATAACTAATTTCTTATCGGCCTCTGTCCAGCAGCAGAGGCCTTCTGGTTCGCAGAACATAACCTGGCTGGTGGCTGCCTCATCTGTGATCCAGATGATGATAGCGCTATTATCAGTTATATTCGCCACCATGATGTTACTTATGATCGGTGGCGTGGTATCTTTCCCCGTGCTGTTGTCTGATAGCGAAGAGAGGAATGGTATCGATGATGGCATTTCAATTTTAGAGATTAATCCTTTGATACCATCTATCGGCCCTTGCATAAGTCCGAAGTTGTAGGTGACGAAAACTATGAGGCCGAGGCTCAAGACGATGATAAGGGAGAGCAAGCCCGGTGAGGATTGTCTCTTTATATCTTTAATGCCAGCTTGTGCCCATGTTTGTTTTTCCAATATCGCGGTTTGCTGTTTTATCCCTGCCTGAACATATGCCGGTGCATCATCAGCCATATCGGAACCGAACGAACTAGACGGTTTGAGGGACACGGTGGGTATCGGTATCTTGTCGGCCTGCCCTCCTGACTGTCCTGAAGGGTATATGGCCGCTGATGGTAGTGGAATGGCTGTATGCAAGTCTGATTGTTCCTGGGGATAACCTGGCATTTGTGGTATGGGTGCTCTTTCCCGCGCAGGCTGGCGGCCGGTGATAAAGCCTCCTGGGGTGGTGTGTTCAACGGCATCTGCAGGCCATGATTGATGTGTTGGCGCGTGCTGTGAAGGTGGCTGTGGCATTGAGGCTCGTGGTGTGGTGGGTTGCTGTGACCATGGTGGTGCGCTCGGGGGTGAAGGTGTCTGGGGTGGAGACGGTTGCGACCATCGTGGTGTGGACTGTGGTGGCGATGCTGCTGGTGCTGGTGATGGTGGGTGTGAAGTTGGTATGTCTTGCGTTATGCCGCTGCCGATAAGAAGGAAGTTGCACCAGGGGCAGTGTTTGGCGTTCTGCGGGACGGTTTTATGACAATTAGTGCACAGCCTTATAGAGCAATAAGGGCAGAAACGGCTGCCGACGGTGATTTCTTGACCACAGTTAGGGCAACTAAATGTCGCTGGCACGTTGTTAATGCTCTCCTGCTATGATAGCCATTCCATTGTCCTAATTATACCCTGTAAGTGAATTGAGGCAAAATAGACGAGGCGGACAATCTAACTAGGTCAGGATTGCTGGCTATAGCTTATCGAACATGGAGGTTATTTCCTCCTGGCTCTGGAAAGGCCCGACTTTCTCCGCCTTTATGGTGCCATTGGCATCAACAAATATTGTTATAGGCGCACCGATCGGGAACCCACAATTTGCGGCAAACGCATCATCTGGATCGGCCAAAGCAGGGAATATATATCCCTGGCTCAAGACAAAACGCTTAACATCGGCAGTGCTATCGCCGCGATAAATGGTTAGCACTATGAGATTCTTGTTTGTCCGCTGGTCGTAGGCCGCACGTATGAAGGGCATCTGTGCCTTGCAGCCAGGGCAATTCATAGTCTTATGGAATATTATCATTACAGGCTTGCTCTGAAGACCATTTAGACTCATTGTCTTGCCGGCGATAGGTTCTAAACTCTGACAGTCAATGGTTGACCATGTGAAATTTGGCGCTTTGCTGCCAATTCTTGTATCTTGGGTCAGGCAGGGTCCGGAGTTATCAACGCTGGTAATATTTCCCATCTCGGGACAATTTGTTGGAGATGAAGATCCAGAACAGCCTATTGCCATAGTCATCAAGATAGAGATTGCTAATATCGTATATGTTTTTGTTTTCACGTTAAATGCTCCTTTCACTTTGGTTAAAATCCGATGTTAGGTAGGAACTGGGACAGCCAACCCATATTGCCGGTCAGGATGAGTATGCCTATAATGATGAGCAATGCTCCGCTGGTCATGGAGATAACGCCTAGATAGCGGTTTATGCTTTTCCATAGCGGCGTTATCACTCCCCAGAGCAAGCCGATGAGGATGAATGGTATACCTAGCCCCAGCGAATAGATGGCCAGCAGATAAGCACCGTGTCCCACGGTTTGTGAACTCCAGGCCAGTGCCAGTATGGCACCCAGTATGGGGCCGATGCATGGCGTCCAGCCCAAGGCGAAGGCAGATCCTAATATTAGGGAACGTATATACCCCGGGTTGCTGCTCACAGAAGGGCTAAGGCGTTTTTCGTAGTTAAGCCAGGGTAGCTTATAGGAAGCGATGAGAAAGATGCCGAAAGCGGTGATTAAACCGCCAGATATATAGCGTAGCAAGGTGGAATGTGCAGTAATAACGTTGCCTATCAAGCCTACCGAGGCGCCCAGAGCGATGAATATGATGGAGAAACCAAGCACGAAACAGACGCTGTGAAGCAGCGGTGGCAAGTAGCTCGTCCTGGTTCTATTATCGATGGCGGTAGTGCCAGCCAGGTTAGCCAGGTAGGCCGGCACCATTGGCAGTACACATGGGGAGAAGAAGGAGAGCAGACCGCCACCGAATGCTAATAAAGGTCCGATATCTGTCACTGATCCCTCTACTTTGGCAGCACGCTATCCAGCATTTTCTTTAGCTGGTCCTTAGGTTTGAAGCCGACTATATGCTCGTGGGGCTTTCCTCCCTTGAAGACCATGATAGTGGGGATGCTCATAATGCTGTAATTGGAAGCGACGAATGGTGATTCATCCACATTGACCTTGGCGAATTCTATCTTGTCTTTGTACTCTTGGGCTAGTTCGTCGATGATAGGAGCAACTGCTTTGCACGGCCCGCACCAGGGCGCCCAGAAATCAACTAACACAGGTTTCTGCGATTCCAAAACGACCTTCTTAAAATTATCCTGAGTGGCAATGATTATATTCTCCGACACAGTTTTGGCCTCCTGTTTTTTCTAGATTTGTTTTGCCTGCATTTACGCCAGCGGGATATCGTTGACCGCTGTACATTCTATGCAGGCATTATTCTCGATGTGGTTATTGCTAGCCACAATACAATCTTTTAATCTGGCATGCTCTCCTATAGTGACCCTTTGCCAGAGTATTGAATTCTCTATTATAGCATCATCGCCGATATTGCATCCCGAACCGATAACCACAGGCCCCTTGATTTTAACTCCTTTGCCGATGGTGCAATCCTTCTCTATAAGTACGGGGCCGGTTAATATGGCTTGAGGATGGACGGAGCTTAGTTTGTCTATGTGGATATACTCAGGTTGGAATGCCACCTGCTGGCTTTTGCCATGCATCAAATCATGGGTGAGCTGTAGGTACTTCTCGGGTGTTCCCGTGTCTATCCAGTAGCAGTCGGTGGCATAGCCAAATACAGGGTCTCCGTCGGCCAGAAGCACGGGAAAGACATCATGCTCAAACATGAAGCGTTTTCCCTGCGGGATAGATTTGAGGATAGTGGCATCGAGAATGTAAACGCCGGCGTTTATCAGGTTGGTGGTTACCTGTTCGCGCCTGGGCTTCTCCACGAAGCGGGTCACCCGTTTCTCATGGTCGGTTTCCACCACTCCGAATTGGGTGGGGTCCTCCACCGGCGTTAGCGCAATAGTAGCTTTAGCCTTGTTTTTCCTGTGGAAATTGAGCATCTCGGTGATATCGATATCGGTGAACACGTCACCGTTCATAACAATAAAGGTGTCATCCGTATCAAGATGTTGCTCAGCATGCTTAATGGCTCCAGCGGTCCCCAGTGGAGCCGTCTCGATGCTGTAGGTCAGCTTTGTGCCCAACTGGCTGGCATCACCGAGGTAGTTGATAATGGCATCAGGCTTATAGCCCATAGCCAGTATGACCTCCTTGATGTCATGGTTATTAAGATAGCGGATTACGTATTCGATGAAGGGCTTATTCAAAACGGGAACCATGGTTTTGGCTGTGGAGTACGTTAGGGGGCGCAGCCTAGTGCCTTCACCGCCGACTAGAATTATAGTTTTCACGGTGGTTATATGGCTATTTTACCCCATTTACCTGTGAGGGGCAATCTGAAACTGGCGGCTCCGAGTTCAATGTCCCCCATTTGTTATCTGGTGCAGAGAAAATAGCCGTGCTGCGTTGGCTGTGGTTTGATAGGCGATGGCGGATTCGTCGATGCCTTTTATGGCGACGACGGCTTTGAGGCTTCTCACTACGTCTGAGGGCTGGGAGAGATACCTGTTTTCCCTACCGTAGGACACAGGGCAATCCGTTTCCAGCAGCAATTTCCCCAAGGGCGCTTCTTTTATAGCTCGGCGGTGTTCCTCGTGATACTCAGCAGCCGGAGTAGCTGAGATGTAATAGCCTGCATCCAATATCTCTCGGAGCACACTGGAAAAGCCTGTGAACCAGTGGAAAATTGCCTGTTCTATGCCAGCTCCTTTGACCAAATCGAAACAACCCTTCCAAGCATAGCGGCTGTGGAGCGATACCAGCTTTTTGTGCCTTTCTGCCAGTGCTAGCAGACACTTGAGCACTTCTTTTTGTCGCTCTTTTGAGGCTATATTGAGCACTCGTTTATTGTAGTCCAGCCCTATCTCACCGATGGCCACAATGTCTCTGATATTTGTTTCTATGAAGTTTATCGCGTGGTCAGTCTGTGTTGTGTCCAAGTTCCCAATGTCCCATGGATGAAGACCCAGAGCAGGGTAGACTAATCCAGAGTGCTGCTGGGACAGTTCCATGACTTTCTGATTTGTCTGGTGGTTGGTGCCCATGGCGACGATTGCCGCCACTCCAGCCTCCCTGGCTCTGGTCAGCGTTGGTTCTAGGTCTTCTATCTCATCCAGGTGGGCATGTGTGTCAATAAGCTCAAACATACCTTCTGTCTCTTATTTTCCCTGTCTAAGTATTTTCCGTTACTTGAAGCTGCGTGCCATCTCTGCCATATATGCCTTGATCATGCCTGGCGCCATAATGCCTTTCTCGGTGATGATGCCGGTTATCAGATTCGCTGGCACTTTTTCTAATCCCGATTCCAGCTTTGGCACCCTGGCAATGTATCCCTGGATATCGAACTTGGCAGTCTCGCACACGGCAAAAAATGGAATATCTACTTCTCTGGCTGCTTGAGCCAGAGCCAAGCTGGGCATGCCGTTGATCAGAGAGCCATCTGCTAATATGCTATCTGCCCCTATAATTGCCTTGTCAGCCCTAGCGATGCATGATGGCATTGATTCATCTGATATCACTTCAGCGGGAATGCCGTGCTGTTTCAGTTCACTGGCGGTGATTTCACCGTAAGCTTTGTCCTGGAACTTGGACGCAGCCACCATAACGTGGAATTTCTCCTCGTTGTCCTTGGCCAGTTCCAAGGATGCGCATACCGTTGAGCTATAGCTGCAGCTAATTATCGTATCCGTGGTGCTGATGATGCCTCCCCCATATTCGATAACCCGCTCTGTAGCTTTTTCTGATAGTTCAACAAGCTCAGTCCCTCTTGCTTCGGCCCATGCTTTCAACGACTTCAGGTCTTTATTGTTCTCTTCTCTTTCCCTGATATCATGAGAGAACTGGTTGATGTAATTAGCTATAGAGACCATGCTTGGCCTAGCTTTTACTAACTCTTCGGACAGTGACTTTATCTCATGGATAAAGCCAGCGACATCTTTCTGCCGGCTCTCAGTTATAGCCAGTGTCAAGGTGTTGATAGCCTGCTGTGCCAGCCATCCTGCCCCGTGCACCTTATCGTTCTTAATCTCGCTGATGCGTTCGGCCATTCTGGGGTTCATAGATTTGTTAAGTATATACGATATCACAAAACCAAGGCGAATGTTACGTAGTGTCATAATTACGTATTGTTTTGGATAGAGTATCTTTATTTGAGAGCCAGTTCCGAGGAACGTTCAATTATCTTAATAGCAACACTACGACATCACTTGCTCGGCGATTCTCCTTACCAGGAATAACTCATCTTACAATTGCAGACAATGAATATATATGTGGATTGGAGTTAGCTCATATACTCGCAGACGTAGTAAAGAAAAAGGCCATGAATAAATTGAGTGATGAGTACGCCAAATTAGTTTGGTTTATGAGAATTCAAGAATTTATTGGCATATTAAAGAAGAATTTGGGCTATAAAACTGGTTAGGGTGAGGGGCTATCTCGAAAGATAACCCCTCACCCTGAGTTAGCTTACTTATAAAAGTATTATAGATATTGTATACCGCTTGTCAACATCATTTGCCACTATTGAACCAGTTTTTATCGCTATTTACCATCAATTACCATTATCCACACTTCATATCCAAACTAGACCACTACCAACTTGTGGACATTTCTGGGCAATTCGTGTATAACATTAGCGCTGAGGGAAGGATGTCAATCTATCCTTTTTTGGCTATCCCGATCGGCTGGATTTTTGGTTTTATTATATCAGCATATGTTGTTGGCCGTCTCTTAGGTAAGGGGGCGTTGTTCATTTTTATCGCGACCTGCTCACTAATTCCTTAATATTGGCGCTGCTTGCCAGCTTCGTCATAGTGGTTGGCAATTGCCGGTCAATTTTTCTGAAATTCAGGGTGGCTTGAGAGCACGGCAATATATGAGGTGTTGATAGGGATGGTATTCTGGCAGTGCAGAGTAGCCGGGACCAGTCTAGCCCCAAAGGCAGTCTGCAGGGTTATAATTAGGCTTAGTACTTTAAGGCGGAGCTATGGAATTAACTATCATTGAAGCGCTCAGCATAAGCGATGCCTGGTTCCAGTGCCTTAATAAGGCATTGTTACAGGGGCGGACTTATCGGATACAGCAAGGGAGCTTTGAGGGTGTGCACCGCAAGGAGATACCGCTGGTGGCAGTGATAATGAAGAACCCGGCTATCAAGCCGCTGAGGCCCGATGTGCCCACTGGTGTGCCGCCGCCGACCACCGATGAAGTTATCGAGGAGTATATGTCCTATCTGATGACCTCAACGAAGCAGGAGAATGAGGAGTATACCTACGGGGAATACCTGGCTCCACAAATAGATGAGGTGATCGAGCGGTATAAGTGCGGTTTTGACACCAATCAAATGTGCATGACCATCGGCAGCAGCGAGAGCATCTATCAAAAAGACCCTCCATGCCTAAGGGTGCTTGATACTCGTGTTCAGGACGACTGCTTGCACTTTGTGTTGTATTTCAGGAGCTGGGACCTGTGGGGTGGCTTCCCCACTAACCTGGGAGGCCTGCAGCTTCTTAAAGAATATATGGCCAAAGAGATAGGAGTAGGCGATGGTAACATCGTGGCCTTCAGCAAAGGCCTCCATCTCTACGAGCACTGCTGGGATTTGGCTAAGATGGTGCTACGGATGCCTCTCGGGTGAACCACCATTATTCTGCGCTATTCCAAATTTTCCGTCCTGATTGACATAGTGTGATACAATCTGTAGACATTAATTGTCTATGATAAGTATAGTTGTTCCTGCTTACAATGAAGAGAAGTTCCTGCCTGCTTGCCTTGAGTCCTTTAAGGATCAGGACTACAAAGGCGAGTATGAGGTCGTAGTTGTTGATAACTGCAGCACCGATAGCACCGACAACATCGCCCGGGAGTTCGGGACAAGGGTAATCCACTGTCCGAGGAAGGGGGTGGCCGATGCCCGTCAGACGGGCGCTTGTTCTGCCCTGGGCGATATTATCGTCCAGGCAGATGCCGACACAATGTATCCTGCGGATTGGCTTACCAGGATAAACGCGCATTTCATTGCCCATCCTGAGTCGGTAGCCTTGGCCGGAATCTATGCTTATAATGACCCGCAGAGTTGGTCGTGGCTCGAATTTTTCATAAGGTGGGTTGGGAACAGAGTTTTGGGGATGCCGTTCCTAGGAGTGCCTTTATTCGTTTCTGGAGCTAACTTTGCCTTCCGTCGGGAGGCATTTTACAAGACTAATGGCTACGATGTACGTTCACTTTATCCCGATCAGTGGGGCATAGCTCATGCGTTGAGCAAGATTGGGCAGATTTCCCATGACCAGACTTTGAAAGTGCTGACTTCTTCACGACGAATACAAAAGCCGTTCTCCCGTATAGCCTACGAGATCATAAGGAACCTCTTCGGGGTTATCAGGCATCTTGTTAAGCATAATCTAAATTGGTTGAAAGGTCTTTTTCGGACACCCATCAGGAGGCTGTCTTTTATTGGGAAGCCGACAGGCATGGTGACTGCAGTATTGATGGCTAGTCTCATTGGTCTTCCTCTCTATGGATATATTTTCCCTACCGCACAGGTTTTTGGCAAGGTTTACTATCAGGCCAAGACGCCCGAGAAGATGGTAGCGTTAACTTTTGATGATGGGCCGAATGAGCCGTATACTTCACAAATCCTTGACCTACTCGAACAATATGATGTCAAGGCAACATTCTTTGTCGTGGGCAAGAACGTGGAGCTTTATCCAGATACGGCGAAGCGAATCGCAGATGAGGGGCACGTACTGGGCAATCATACCTACAAACACAATGCTAACCACGCGCTGATAGATGATGGTGGTGCTGAAATCAAGCGTGCGCAGGTAGCCATCCGCACTGTTAGTGGTGTTGAGCCGCATCTTTATCGCCCGCCTCACGGCAAGAAGTCTCCCTGGGAGGCGGAATATCTCAAAGAGCAGAACCTGGTTGAAGTGACCTGGTCAGTCCAGGCGAATGAAGCCCATAGGGAACTGGTTTTCGATAAGCCGGTGCCTGAGGAAGTGGCAAACGATATCCTTAAGCAGGTCAAGCCGGGGAAGATAATACTCATGCACGATGGTTATGGCACCAACCACAATGATGTTAAGTCCGACAAAAGCCTGACGGTAAAAGCGCTGCCCCTCATCATTGAAGAGCTACAGAGCCAAGGGTATAGTTTTGTCACTGTATCCGAGCTCCTCAATATACCCGCTTATAACCACTAAGGTCTTGCTATGCATTTTGCAGATTTTTTTACACAAGGCATCAATATTGGTGGCAGTTTCCACCCCCTAGTCGGCGTGCTCTTGTTTCTTTTATGCCTAATTGGGGAAGCCACCGGCATCTCCGTGCCTTATTTGGTAGAGACCACCTGGTTGATAGTAGGCTACCAAGTAGCTTCAAGAACATTGCCCGTCATCGATTTGCTGTTCTTGATATTCATGGCACAGCTTGGCAGGCAAGTGGGCGCTGTGATCTTGTACAGCCTAAGCCGGAGGGGCAGCTCATTGCTGGAGAAAATCAAGAACCGTTTCAAGCTGGGACCGGAGGCGCTCAGTTCAGCCCCTGTCAGGCTGCTGCGCAAGGTAAACTTGATGTCCCCGTTCTCGGTGGCCTTGGGGAGGTTGTTATGGCTTCGGCTTCCGCTGACCTTTGTTTTGGGGGCACAGGGCAAATTGAAGGTACTCCTCTTGGGCGTGGTTCTTTCCAGTCTTGTCTATGACAGTACTTATATCGGTCTGGGTGCTATCGTGGGCACGACCACAAAGCTGACACCGATACAGGCTATCCTTTGCTTCGTAGCTGCTTTAACGGTCATCTACATGGTCACCTTCCTTGTCCAGCGCCTTATTGCTCTCCGCTTCCGCCGGCAACAAGCCAGGGCCTAGCTGTCATTCAGAGTTTCTTGTTTCCTATAGAACTCGGGGCATTTAGAAATTTCTTCCTCATGTCCTGTAACTATTTTCTATACTCTTACTCTTGCTTTTCATAGGTGAATCTTTTAATTATTATTTCGGTTTCGTCTTGCGGATCATGCCCCTTGTATAACCATAAATTAATTAGCACGGGCAAGGGTTCCTGCGGTATGTATTTTAAGTTGTCATCTGGTTTATATAGCCATTCTTGAAATTTGTTACTATCAGTATCTGTATGACCGTAAAAGCTTTGGAAGAGTATTTTATTAGAGTCCCACACGAATTTGTGTGTAGTATAATCTCCATTCAGCGAGAAGTTGAATTTACTTGTTTCATTTTTGAATCCTTCCACTTTCTCTTTAGGGTACACTGTATAATGGAGATTTTTTGCCAAAGGCCACCACCAGACTCCCCACTTACTAAACTCAATATCTATTTCATTTGTCCCATCTGGCCCGACCTCTGGTGGCGGGTAGTTAAATAAACCGAGCACCACATTGCTATCTAACCTATCTATTCGTCCGATGACCTCGAATGTATATGTACCGAAGTGTAACTTATCCAGCGATTTAATCTCCGCGCAATACCAGTGTTTGTCATTTTTCTCATCGACTTGCTCATTGATTCTTAAATGAAGATAGCCATCTGCATCTTTCCATACGTTGCATTTATCCCAATAATTCTTGCCGGGTGCGTCATAGCCAGATTTTATTTCCCATTTGATACCTGAGAATTCTATCGTATTTGGATAGGACTTTTGAAATAGTTTTATATAATGGTCACCATTTTTTAACTGCAGTTGAGGTTGTCTCAGCAATTTGGCAGAAGCCATTCCATATACTTCAACATAATCTCCTTCTGCAATAGTATCTTTGACACATGATTGCCTGATGACAGTGTTCCACGAAAGTTCTCCGCTTTCTAGGTGATTCACGGGGTCGGTCAGGACTTCTTCTACTCTGACTTCGTAGTCTGGCAGAAATACTTTGGTTACTGTTCCTCTAAATTTAACATTCTCGGGTTGTCCAGTTTTGAAATAGGCGGTCACGCTCTTGTTGGAGTTCATGTAGACAGTTGTTGATGGGTTTGATCCTGAGGCGTCACCACCCCAATGGTCGAAGCTCCAGCCGGAGTTGGGGTAAGCAGTTACTGTGACATTTGTACCCTTGTCATAAGTGCCACTGGTGGGGTTGACATTCCCACTACCTGAAGGGCTAACATAGGCTGAAAGGGGATACTTTTTTGTTCCTCCGCTTATCTCGAAAGTAGTCAGTATTTTCTTATCTCCCTGGTTGGGGAAGTTGCTGGAGGCATTTGAGCAAGAGTAATGCCTGTCCATTGCTGCCACCAGCCAGTATGTGCCAGGCGCACTCGGTGCTGTCAGGTTGAATCTCTCAGTCCCGCTGGTATAGTCAGGGCAGGTTCTTGGGTTGCCGTCATATATGCAGGTGACACCATATGACCTACTGGAGCTGTCTACGATGCCCACCAGTACCTGCGCTAGGGTGCCAGGTGAGTTTGAGTTATTGCTTATCTTATAGCTGAGGCTGCCGTTTAGGCTGGTGCCAGGTTCATATTGGGAGTTGGTGCTACTGAAATTGCCTACGTCCCAAATACCGCTGCAAGAAACGTTAGATGTCAACGTAAAATAACAATAAGCAATAAGCTGGGCAGGTGGTTGTGGGTATGTGACTACTTGCCCCCATTTTTCCACTTTGTACTGCCCAGTAGGATTACTTGCCTGAATAGTAGCTGTATTGGTGCCAGCGGCTAACTCAACTCTCGATTCAGAGCCATTAGGGCTGCGAATTATCAGCCAATATTTGACCCCAATAGCAGGAGTTGGGCTCACTCCAATTATTACTGATTCTCCTACCTGATATGTAGCTTTATCTGTCCATACTCTGTGGTCTGGCAATGGTGAAGGTATTGAGCCAGCACTAACACTGAAGCTCCTGGTCGCACTATTTCCATCGGCAGTGAATATGAGATTATGGCTACCCGCAGTTGCCGTCCAGGAGTTATCGGTCCAGATTGTGATTGATTGACCACCGCCTACGGGAATTGGTCCTGAGTCCCAGGGCTGCCCATCTATATAACACTGCATCTGGAAAGTCTGGGATTGTGCACAACGATTGCCGATTGAAGCGCCAAACCGGATGTTGTCTCCTAATGTGAAAGGTTCAGGTCTATCGAATCCAACTTTCTGCACAACCACACAAGCTTGCGCCGCGACTATGGAAGAGTCTAGAGGGGCCAATGAGAGAACCAAGATGGTCGATAACAGCAGATTTGCTAACGTCCCAAAGTGCAGGCGTCTAAGCATCGAGAGCATGATGCATCTCCGAGTTCACAAATTCCACTCTTTGCTAATATTTTATCAGGTGGGTCAATCACCATCATTCGTTGTCCTATACCACACTCATGCCATCCTTGAGGGAGCCTGATAAAAATCGGGGACTCCTCGCGACCACAGGTGCATCGCTACAGCGTATAAATCTCTCTTCCGAATGTGTGCACCCAGTTCTTTTGCAACACCTCTATTGCTTCTTTGGTCTTATCCACGCCTAAAATAACAATAGGCTGGCCGCTTTCTCCTCTGCCCAGAAAGGGATAGAGATGGGTGACATTGATGTTGGCGTCGCGCAGTGGCTTGAGCACGGCTTTAAAGCCGCCGGGGTGGTCGGGGACTTCCACGGCTAAGACATCAGTCTCTTTTACCGCATAGCTATGGCTTTTGAGGACGTTAATGGTTTTATCCGGGTTATCGGTGACGAACCGCACGGTGCTGATATCAGAAGTATCAGCTACCGAGATAGCGCGGATATTTATCCCTTCGGCTCCCAGATATTCACTCACCGCTAAAAATTTGCCTGGCGTATTGTCCAGACTGACAGATACCTGTTTTACACACATGGTTTATCTCCCGCTATATATAAATATCTAGAAAAGGTCGTATCCAGCCTGCAGGGCTTTTTCATTGACAGCCATCTGTTTCTGTTTTTTGCCCATGGTGCCTTTTAATCCCTGAATAACGCTCGAAAGGGAAGCCAGGTTGCTTTTTTTGATAAACGCGCCCAGCAGCACCATGTTTGCCGATTTTGGGCTACCCATATCTTCGGCGACGCTACTCGCTGGCACATTTACCACGGTGATGTCCCCTCTGGAGGCTTCTGCTTCCACCAGCGAGGAGTTAATAAACAACACGCCCCCTGATTGAAGTCGGTTCTGAAACTTTATCATGGAAGGTTGGTTCATAGCCACCACAAATTCCGGAGATGAAGCTACCGGCGAGGCGATCTCTTCGTTTGAAATAGCCACGGTACAATTGGCGGTGCCGCCGCGTACCTCGGCGCCATAGGAGGGCAAGTAGGTGACGTTCTTATCTTCCAGCATCGCTGCCTGAGCTAAATTTAGGCCCATAGAGAGGACACCCTGCCCACCGAAGCCGGCGAAGATGGTCTTAATCAGCATCTTTTCTCCCCGTTGTGTCCTTTATCAAACCCAGCGGGAACTCCTGGCTCATCTCTTTATCGATCCATCGCCATGCTTCTAGTGGGCTCATCTTCCAGTTGACGGGACAGGGAGAGAGTATTTCAACCACAGAGAAGCCGAGCTTATCGATTTGAGTTTGGAACGCCTTTTTTATGGCCTTTTTTGTTTTCCTGATATTTGCCGGGGAGTTCACCGCTACCCGCTCTATGTATGTCGTGCCTTTGACCAGGGCCAACATCTCGCTTATCTTTAGAGGATGTCCCTCTAGTATACTATCGCGTCCGTAAGGTGTGGTGGTAGTCTTTTGCCCCGGAAGCGTGGTAGGTGCCATCTGGCCGCCGGTCATGCCATAGACGGCGTTATTGACGAAAATGGTGGTGATATTCTCTCCTCTGTTGGCAGCGTGTATGGTCTCGGCAGTGCCGATAGCAGCCATGTCGCCGTCACCCTGGTAGGTGAAGACTATTGCCTCAGGGAAAGCCCGCTTAATGCCGGTAGCCACGGCGGCACCTCTGCCATGTGCCGATTCTGCCATGTCTATGTCTAAATAGTGATAGGCGAATACGGAACATCCCGCCGGTGGGATGCCGATAACTTTCTCTTGGAGGTTCATCTCGTCGATGACCTCACAGATAAGCCTGTGCACAATGGAATGGCCACAGCCCGGGCAGTAATGGAACTGAGCCATCTTTAATGACTTAGGCCGGCTATATACTGTTTTCACTTGCTTAAACCTTTCTGGTAATAAAGGCGTGAGATCACCCGTGCCACCTCGCTAGGGGTGGGGATTACACCCCCAGGTCTGCCGTAAAAGGAGACCTCGCCTTTGCCTTCAAGTGATAATTGCACGTCCTCTATCATCTGCCCCATATTCATCTCAAAAACCAGGTAATGCTTCACTTTCTTAGCTAACTCTTGGACTGCTTCCGCAGGGAATGGCCAGAGGGTGACCGGACGTAGCAGTCCAACCTTCAGCCCCTCGCTCCGCACCGTTTTGATGGCGCCTTTAGCAATGCGCGCGGCGATGCCGAAGGCAACCACAACTAGCTCAGCATCGTCCGCTAAAAACGTTTCGTATGTTGTCTCTTTTTTCTTGATTAGCTCGTATCTTCGGAATAAGCTCCAGTTTAGCTCTTCCAGCTCGGTATCATTGGAGGTAAGGCTCTTGATAAACTTGCTGCGCCGTCCCTTAGCTCCTCTCAGCGCATCGTGTCTGATCGGTGGCTCTGCTGGGGCTTCATGTTTAAATTTCACCGGCTCCATCATCTGACCCAGGATGCCATCTCCCAGTATCATCACCGGTGTCTTATACTTATCAGCCAGGTGGAAAGCCCTGTGGGTAAGGTCTGCCAGTTCTTGTACCGATGACGGCGCCATGACGATAGTCCTGTAGTCGCCATGTCCTCCGCCACGGGTAGCTTGAAAATAGTCAGACTGGGCAGCAGCGATGCTTCCCATACCTGGCCCACCCCTGGACATATTGACAATGACCGCCGGAAGCTCGCAAGCTGCCAGAAAGGAGATCCCTTCCTGCTTCAGGCTGATGCCAGGGCCGGATGAGGAGGTCATCGCCCTGACTCCTACCAGGCTTGCTCCGTAGACCATATTTATCGCCGATATCTCGCTCTCTGCCTGGACAAACGAGCAGCCCTTCCTCCGGCTGAGGTTGGTCGCCATATATTCGGTGAGCTCGTTCTGGGGTGTAATGGGGTAGCCAAAATAGCACTGACAGCCAGCCCGGATAGCCGCTTCGGCAATAGCGCTGCTGCCGTTCATGAGCACTTTAGTCACGGTACACCTCTATGGCTACTTCAGGACAAACCAAGGCGCAGATAGCGCAGCCGGTGCATTCGCCGTTATTATTGAAAGCAGCCGGCAAATAGCCAGCAGCATTGAATCTATCGGAGCGAGAGATTATCTTTTTGGGGCAGAAAGAGATGCAGATCTCGCATCCTTTACAGAATTCCTGAGAAATGGTGATAAAACCTTTCATCTTGTTGCTCTCTGGCGTTAAAGTCAGACCGGCTGACATGTTATACAATCAACTCTTGTATATTGTATGACTGCAACGGCTTTCTTGGCAAGTCTGGTGCCGGGCCAAATCCTAAATTCGATGTCCAAGTATTAAACAATGCCAAAATTCAAAGGTCAGAACTCAGAATGGCATATTAAAATGCAAGGGGGTAACCTCTTGCCTAATGAAGCTGGCAACATTTGTTTTACCTCACTTTCCTTTGATTTTGCTTGATAACTAACGTTACAGATAGAGTGTAGCAGGTGCTTTTCAATTATTCTTCACCTCCTTCCTCAACACTTCCTAAAATCGGTCACACTTAAAAAAGTGTAGACCCAGGATGCCTGTTGACACCTATCTCTCTATAGCGTATCGTATTCTTATCGAAATTATGGAGGTAGAATGAGATGGCAAAAACTTCAACCGGGCTTGAGGAGAATATTGCTGGGCTGCTGTGCTATGTGCTGGGGTGGATAACTGGTCTTGTGTTTTTCTTGATCGAGAAAGAGAACAAATTTGTTCGCTTCCATGCTCTGCAATCGATCATTGTTTTTGGCATTCTCAGTGTCGCTAGTATCGTTATCGGATGGATACCGTTCGTCGGTTGGGTTATCAGCGCACTTATTGGAATACTGGCTCTGGTGCTCTGGATAATCTTGATGATCAAGGCTTACCAGGGCGAAAAGTTCAAGCTGCCCTGGGCCGGAGACTTGGCAGAGAAAAACAGCTAGCCAGCAGACAGATAACCGCTACCGAATTCACAGGATATCTGAAAAGCCAAAACAGAAGTTCGGAATGTGTCAGGGTTGGCTGNNTGGCTGCCGAGCCAGGATTCGAACCTGGGCTAAAGGATTCAAAGTCCTCTGTGCTACCACTACACAACTCGGCAACGCTATCTCTGGTGCCGAAGGTCGGACTCGAACCGACACGAGAGTTGCCCCTCAACAGTTTTTGAGACTGCCGCGTCTACCATTCCGCCACTTCGGCCAGAAGCGCACTGAATTTTATCATTGTTATTTGACTCGTGCAACACGAATGGTCTGGTTTGCTGTCTGATAAGAGGTTGAAGTGCCGAGGCCCAGAATTGAACTGGGGACACGCGGATTTTCAGTCCGCTGCTCTACCATCTGAGCTACCTCGGCATGGGGCTTTTATTGTATCTGTTAGCTAATTTGGTGTCAATGTCTGCGTTGTGCTAGTTAGACGCCGTGCTATAGGCAGACCTGGTTTGCCTGTCAGGTTGTCTGATCGAGTAAGTCGATGGCATTACTGATATCTACGGCTCGTTTCGGGTCATGAGCATCGGAAGCCAATGTGATGCAGATATCTTTTGTAGCCAGTTTCTGCCATAACGGGTTTGACCACTTTTTTTCATATCTACCGGTATAGTGCGTGTTTGGTTTGATGAAAATCCCTTCTTGCTCCAAGATATCGGTGGAGCTCTCCAGCAAGATAATCCAGGGATGAACCCTGTCGTCGGAGTATGTGGTGTGAATGTGGGGATCCATGCTGGGATGTGTGCTGGTCATCATGTCTGACTGCCGCCGGGCTTGACCAGCGGGATACCAGCGGCACATAGCGGGCATTCCGCTGGTTTGTAGATGGTGGTGGTAACACTGAGGCAACTGAACAAGGGTACGTCGAAGTCCTTCTTTTGTTCAGAACGGTCGAGCAAAACACCGATTCCTATGATGTTGCCCTCCAGCTTGCGGACTGTTTTCATAATCTCAGTAATAGAGCCGCCAGTGGTGAGGACATCATCGACGATGAGGACACGTTCGCCGGGTTTGATGGTGAAGCCACGACGAAATACTCTTTCTTCACCCTCTTTTTCAGCGAATATACCTTTTACTCCAAGTTGCCTGGCCACTTCGAAGGCGAGGATGATGCCGCCAGTGGTAGGCCCGGCAACCACCTGAATATCATTGCTTCTGAAGTGCCGGGCGATGAGCTTGCATAGCTTTTCGGTGTAGTTGGGATACTGCAGTACGCGGAACTTTTCCCAATATACTGGAGAATGGAGGCCTGAAGCGAGCAAAAAATGTCCTTCGAGGACAGCCCCGGCGTCTTTGAAGATTTGCATTATTTTGTGGGACATGGCGTTACCATGACCAGGATTTGGTTACTAACTCCCGCAGGTTGAATGCTGACATGCTGTGGATAGGATTTGATTATCCTCCACATTTGTGGTGGCCAGTAGGTTATCCAGACTTTGCCTACAATGTTCTCTCGTGGTGCTGTCCAGCCTATATGAGAATCGGAGCTGTGGTTACGGTTATCGCCTAGAACGAAATATTGACCGGCTGGTATTTCCATTTGGGGGAGCTCATAGCTGGGTGGCTCGCTGATATAAGGCTCATCGAGTGATCTTCCATTAACGATTACCTCGCGGTTCTTGATTTCTATTGTATCTCCGGGCACTGCAATGACTCTCTTGATGAGGTCGGTGTTCCCTTCACGCGGTGAGTGTAGGATGATTACATCGCCCCGTTCCGGTTGGTGGATGAAGTAGATGACCTTACTGACCATGATTTGCTCATCGGGCCGAACCGTGGGCAGCATGGACACACCATACACCTTGAAGCTGGCGACACTTAAGTGCAGCAGGGCATAAACGGCTATTGCTACTACAATGGGCAAAATGAAATCACGTATAATTTTCATCAATCTATCTCGTTTATTTATTGTTAAGCGTCTGTTATTATAATCTATGTGAGGTTTTTGTGCTATGGTGAATAAACCTACTAGTAAATCTGACGTTATTCATTAAGAAGAAGTAAGAAAGGTAGCGATGTGGCGTATCTGAATTGAACGAAGGTGATTTGCAGAGGTGGTTGAATCTGATTTAAGGAGGCGCTAATGAAAAAGGTCTGGTTAGTGTTATCTAGTCTAGCGGTGCTCGTGGTGCTGATGGGAGTTAGTGGTTGTTATCCTGTGCAGACGGGTGCCGCGCCTTCTGCGCCTGCAGTAGTGAGTGATGAAAAACTAGGCGGTCCATTTGGAGTGATATGGAGCCAGCAACAAGTTGGTTTATGGGTCACTGGCGAAGGCAAGGCAAAGGCAATTCCGGATACGGCTTTGCTGACGCTGGGCATAGAAGCTGAGGCTGCTACTGTGGCGCAGGCACAACAGCAAGCAGCTAATGCTATGGATGCTGTGATGAAGGCATTGAAGGGCAAGGGTGTGGTTGATAAAGACATTCAGACGCAGGGCTTTAGCATATACCCGGTGCGGAAATGGCTTGAGAAAGAACAGAGAGAAGTGACCACCGGCTATCGGGTGAGCAACAACGTCATTGCTAAGATAAGAGATTTAGACAAGACGGGCAGTACTATCGATGCGGTAGCTCAGGCTGGCGGTGATATGACTAGGATCAGTGGCATTAGCTTTTTAGTTGATGACCCAGCGCCTTCCTATAAGGAGGCGCGTGACAAGGCAGTGGCTGATGCTATGGCGAAAGCAAAGCAGATAGCCGGTGCCTCCGGCGTTAAGCTTGGCAAGTTACTCTATATCTCTGAAGGCGTTGCTTATACACCATCAGTGGTGCGTAACGTTTACATGGATGCGGCTAAGGCAACACCAGCAGAGACCTCGATCAGCCCCGGAGAGTTGGAATATCAGATCAATATTCAGATGGTTTATGATATAGATTAGGTAACGTAAGCTCAAGCTGTTTTAAGCGGCTGCCCCAAAGTTGGGGTAGCCGCTTTTCATTGTGTACCCGTTTGCACTTCTAAAAAGCGCGGTGTTACAATGTGTATACTAGGTGTGGTACTCGATGAAAACTGGACAAATTGTGTTGCTTTGGCTAACATCTCTTGCAGGTACAGTAGATTTGGTAGCGGGTGCAAGTAGAATTTCTAAGAGGTATTATAAATGTTGTCTCGTCCCGTAGACTTTATGGAGTGTGCTTTATCGCTGGCTGGATTAGCTTTGGGCTATACAAGCCCAAACCCAGCGGTGGGAGCAGCGGTGGTGAGGGATGGTGTGGTGGTGGGTTTGGGGTATACCCAGCCGCCAGGCTGTGAACATGCTGAGGTGATGGCGCTGCAGCAGGCTGGTGAGAGAGCGAGGGGAGCGACGATGTATGTCACTCTGGAGCCTTGTTGCCACAAGGGACGTATGCCGCCCTGCACCAAAGCGATAATAGGAGCCGGCATCTCTGAAGTTTATGTGGCTCTAGTTGACCCTAATCCGCTGGTTGCAGGCAAAGGGCTGAAACGGCTTGAGGAAGCTGGCGTGAAGACGTTTGTCTACGAAGACGAAAGAGCTCTCGAGATAAATGAGGGTTACATAAAGTATATTACCACTGGTTTACCGTTCGTCATCGCCAAATTCGCCATGAGTCTTGATGGAAAGATTGCTACTTATGATGGTGATTCTAAGTGGATAAGCAGCGAAGAGTCCAGGAAGTTTGTCCATAACCTGCGTCATATCGTTGATGCGGTTATGGTGGGGGCGAACACTGTCGTTATCGATGACCCTCAGCTCTCAGCCAGAGGTTGTAGAGGGAGAGGTGGAAAAACGAAGCTGCAACCGTTGAGGGTCATAGTTGATGGTAATGGCAGGACACCGCTTTATGCCCGGGTTTTTAAGGAGCCAGGGAAGACACTGGTGGCGGTAGCCGAGCCCTTTGATAAGAAGAAGTCTGATGGTTTTAAACGGGCTGGTGCTGAATTGGTGGAATTGAAAGCTGACGGGGGCTTGATTGATCTGGCGGAGCTGTTAGGTCTATTGGGGAAACGCCATGTGACAAGTATTTTGGTTGAAGGTGGGAATAAGCTGTTTGGTTCTCTTTTCGATCGTGGCCTAGTGGATAAGGTACTTGCATTTATATCACCTATCATAATTGGTGGAGAACGAGCTATGAGTGCGGTAGGCGGCAATGGTGCCCACACTGTTGCTGAGTCTTTACGGCTAAAGCGAGTCAAGGTGAGCGGTTTTGGTGACGATGTCCTGATTAGCGGATATTTGAGGTAGCTGCTGTTTAATGTTTACCGGTATAGTTGAAGAGATAGGTAAAATCAGAGATATGGGTCGGGGTAAACTATCTGTTGGTGCTAAAATAGTACTGGATAGTACTAAGCTGGGCGATAGTGTTGCTGTCAATGGGGTCTGCCTGACGGTGACGGCACTTGGAGTCGATAGTTTCACTGTAGATATTATGCCTGAAACTTTGCGGCTTACCAATATCGGCAAAATGCATTATGGTGCTCTCGTGAACTTGGAGAAGGCTATGCCGGTTGATGGGCGCTTTGGCGGGCATTTTGTTCAAGGACATGTGGATGGCATTGGCAAGGTGGTATCTTTATTGCATGAGGGAGGAGCCATCATTGCCAGGATTTCGGCACCGTCTGGGCTGATGCCTTATATCGTGAGCAAAGGCTTCATTGCCGTGGATGGTGTTAGCCTTACTGTAATGGATTATGACGATGGTTCCTTTTCAGTTTCCCTGGTGTCTTATACCAAGGAACATACTATTCTTGGGATTATGAAACCCGGTGACGTGGTAAACCTAGAGGTGGACATTATTGCTAAATATGTCGAGAAGCTCCACAACAGAGATGAGTCTGGTGTTACTACTGATTTTCTTGAGGAACATGGCTTTTTAAAAGCGAGGTGAACTCTGATGTCATTTGCTACTATTCCTGAAGTGCTTGAGGATATGAAGGCGGGCAAATTTGTCATTATCGTTGATGATGAGAACCGTGAGAACGAAGGCGATATAGGGATTGCTGCGGAGAAAGTTACTCCTGACGCAATCAATTTTATGAGCAAATATGCGCGAGGGCTTATCTGTTTGCCTATCATCGGCGGGCGTTTGGATGAATTGAGGATTCCACCCATGGTGAAGGATAATACCTCCAAATTCTCCACAGCCTTTACTGCCTCTATTGAGGCCAAGCACAGGACATCTAGTGGCATTTCTGCATACGACCGTGCGGAAACGGTTAAGGCTGTCCTTGACCCTAATACCAAGACGGAGGACATCGTGTATCCCGGGCATATGTTCCCGCTTCGTGCCAAGGATGGTGGTGTGCTGGTGCGAGCTGGACATACCGAGGCAATAGTGGATTTGGCCAAGATGGCTGGGCTTTATCCCGCTGGCGTTATCTGTGAAATTATGGATGATGATGGCAGTATGGCCCGCTTGCCTCAACTAGAAGCGATATCCTATAAATTTGGCATCAAAATCGTCAGTATAGCTGATCTTATTGCTTATCGTTACAGGAATGAGCATCTTGTGGAGAGGGTAGCCGAGGCCCGGTTGCCTTCCAGATATGGAGATTTTACTGTCATTGCCTATTGGAGCAAGGTTGATACTGATGAGCATGTGGCTCTGGTCCGGGGTGATATTTCCGGCGATGAGCCAGTGCTGGCACGAGTTCACAGCGAATGTCTTACTGGTGATGTCTTTGGCAGCTTGCGTTGTGACTGTGGTGAGCAGATAGGGCTGGCGATGCAGAGAATCAATGCTGAAGGGCGTGGTGTGTTTGTGTACATGAGGCAGGAGGGTAGGGGAATTGGACTTCATAATAAAGTGCGGGCTTATGCTCTTCAGGATCAGGGATTAGATACTGTGGAAGCCAACATTGCTCTGGGCTTTGAACCTGATTTGAGGGACTATGGCATTGGAGCGCAAATCCTGGCCGACCTTGGTTTACATAAGATTAAGCTGCTGACCAATAATCCCAAGAAGGTTATCGGTCTAGAGAGCTACGGCATCACCATTGTGGAGACTATATCTTTGCGGACGGAACCCACACCCTATAATCTTGAATATCTTAAGACGAAACAGGATAAAATGGGACACTTGTTAGGCCTTGATGAGTGTATCACAGGTTAAATTTTCTGAGTGCAGAGGAGGCGTCATATGGCGAAACAATATGAAGGCATGTTGCTGGGGAAGGGGCTGAAGTTCGGCGTGGTTATTGCTCGTTTCAATGAGGTGATAACTTTGAGGTTGCTCGATGGTGCGAAGGATGGCCTGATGCGACATGGCGTTAGCGAACAGGATATTGATGTGGCCTGGACTCCGGGTTGTATGGAGATACCTTTGGTGGCCAAAAAGCTGGCACAGCTGGGAAAATACAATGCTATTATTTGTCTGGGTGCTGTGATACGTGGGGGCACGCCCCATTTTGAATATGTTGCTGCTGAAGTCAACAAGGGTATTTCTCGAGTGAGCCTGGACGAAGGATTACCGGTTATCCAGGGCATCATCACCGCCGATAATTTAGAGCAGGCTATTGAAAGAGCGGGTGCAAAGGAAGGGAACCGTGGCTTTACAGCAGCATCAAGTGCCATCGAAATGTCTAATTTGATGAAATCTGTGGTGAGCCAAGAAAAAATTAGGTGACTTTGTAGACTTTGTCTCCTGGTCTTACACGGTCGGTTAATTTGATGCCGATGGCATCTCCAGCTTTAGCCGTGTTGACGTTGGTATTGTCGACTTGCATCGAAGTGACGGTAAGCTCAAGGTCTGTAGTATGCCCCTTGATGTGAATTTTATCGCCTAGGTTTAATATGCTGGTCAGTGTTATACCAGCAACTACAGGTCTAGCAAAGAAATCATCCACCTTTCCGATCTCGATTTCTGGCATCTTAATGTACCTCCTTCCCCCTTTTATTTAGTATATGTCTCTGGATTCAAGAAATCAATACATTGGCTCTCTGTCAATAAGCGTGAAAAGCTCCTGAAGCCTTAGTGCTGGCTACTGTTTCGTTCTTTGTAATAAGTATCCTCCTCGTGTTGTTCACTTTGTCCCCCTGTATTTCACCACTAGGTAAGAATATTTATTGTGGTAGTCCACTCCGATGTAATACGTGTGCCCTCATTGAAGTTCTTGGCTCCATTTTAACCTGGAGGCGCACTATGTTTCATCTTACCTTTCTTAGCACCTCCTAAAATCTGTCACGCTTAAAAGTATAGACCCACTACCGTAGCTTGACATAGTAATTAATGCGGCATATCATAGCTAATAATAAAATACACTAGCGAGTTGGAGGTCGCGAGATGGAAGTAGACAAATGGACTTCACAGCCTTATTCGTTTGAGGAATTGCTTTCTTTTGACCGCCTTAAGAGGGCAGTGACCAACAGGGTTCTGGATAGGGCAGAAGAGGTGATGTGGGAAGAGTTTCCTCTTAGCCCGGAGATAGTCAACAAGTTGATCGGAGAGGAGTGGAAACGGGCTAAGGAGGCGGTCAGGTCTTCTCCGGCAGCCAAGGAGGCTTTCAGAAAATATCTTGAGGGCATGGTCAGCAATAACCTAGACAGCTTGATGAAATCTGATAAAGATGAGCTGAGTGCTCTGGGGGTGGCTGAGAAAAGTTTGTAGGCTGTAAGGTGCCAGATATTTGAACTCTCCTATATAGTTTTGTCTCTCGACCTGGTGTTAGATTAGGACATTTGATAGCGAGGACTTATGGATATGAAACAGGAACAAGTGGAGAAACGCCTCGAGATGTTAGACCAGCGGTTGGATAACATCGATTCCATGGTCACTAGTTTGGTGGAGCGGATTATGAGGCAGCCTGTTACTATTGAGCTTGTATGTCCTAAGTGTGACAATCCTATACAAATTATGCTGACAAGTAGTGTCAGGGCGGGCGGCATCAGAGACAATAGCAACAAGGAAAGGTAGGCATCTTAAATATTTAATCTCGATTAGTTTCATTGTTCCCTCAGTTTAGTCAATCTCTTGACCTTTGTAACCCAATCTGATTTCTCCTCCTTGCTGTTGTAGTGTTAGTAGACATCGTCCAGAAGCGATTCTTGACTATCATATAGATGCATTGATAAAATTCGGCTGTGTGGGCGGTTAGCTCAGTGGTTAGAGCGCTGCGTTGACATCGCAGAGGTCACTGGTTCAAGTCCAGTACTGCCCACCATCCTAATTGAGTGGGTTAGTTTGATTAGTTCTATTGGCTTCGTATGGAGTCAGTATGTTTTGACCCCTAGCTGGTGGACGTGTTTTTTTGTTTAGTTTAAATGAAGGATTGCTAAATGGCTGACGAGAAGAAAGATGTGATGTTAGAGACGATGAGGCATTCAGCTTCTCATGTGATGGCTGAAGCAGTTCAAGCTATTTTTCCTGGGGCCAAGTTCGGTATCGGGCCGGCTATTGAGGACGGTTTTTATTATGATTTTGAACTTCCCAGACCGCTGGTGCCGGATGACTTGCCGACAATCGAAGCCAAGATGAAGGAGATAATCGCTTCTAAGTCTTCTTTCATCAGAGAAGAAGTGGATAAAGCAAAGGCTTGTCAACTCTTTATCAGTCAGCCTTATAAGCTAGAACTTATCGAGGAGCTTCCTGGCTCTACGGTGACCGTTTATAAGCAAGGCTCCTTTGTGGATTTGTGTCGCGGCCCACACGTGGAATCGGCAGGTGATATCAAAGCTGTGAAATTGACACGTGTTGCCGGGGCTTACTGGAAGGGAGATGAGAAATGTCCCATGTTGCAGAGGATATATGGCGTTGCCTTTAACACTAAAGTTGAACTCGATAACTATTTGGCTAGGCTTGAGGAAGCGGCTAAGCGCGACCACAGGAAGTTGGGGAAAGAGCTCGACCTTTTTAGTCTGCATGATGAGGCCGGCGCAGGATTGGTACACTGGCATCCCAAGGGTGCTCTGATACGTCATATTATTGAAGACTTCTGGAAGGTAGAGCACAGAAAGAAGGGCTATGATATCGTCTATACTCCGCATATTGCCAAGGTTGATTTGTGGAAGACCAGCGGGCATTGGGATTTTTATAGGGAGAACATGTATTCGCCGATGGATATAGACGGCCAAGATTATATCGTTAAACCGATGAACTGTCTGGGGCATATCCTGATGTATAAAACTCAGTTGCGCAGTTATCGTAATCTGCCGCTACGCTACGCGGAACTGGGCACGGTGTATCGTTATGAACGTTCTGGCGTATTGCATGGTCTGGCACGGGTACGCGGCTTCACTCAAGACGATGCTCATATCTTCTGCAGACCTGACCAAATTGAGGCCGAGGTGACAGAGGTGGTAAACCTAGCACTGTTCATGATGGAGACATTCGGGTTCCATGATTATGAGCTGCTTTTGTCTACCCAGCCTGCTAAATATGCCGGCACCATGCAGATATGGGAAGAGGCCACAGGAGCTTTGAGAAAGGTGTTGGAGAACCTGAAGCTTAAATACGAGGTAGACCCCGGCGAAGGGGTATTCTATGGGCCGAAAATCGATATTAAGCTGAGGGATGCCCTGGGGCGGCTGTGGCAGGGTCCTACTATCCAGGTTGATTTTAATTTGCCGCAGCGATTTGATGTTAATTATATCGGTGAGGATGGCTTAGAACATCAGGTGGCGATGGTCCATCGCACAGTGCTGGGGAGCATGGAAAGATTTATGGCATGTTTGATTGAGCATTATGGCGGAGCTTTCCCCGTGTGGCTATCTCCGGTGCAAGCTGCGATAATTCCTATCGCTGATCGCCATCTGGATTATGCCCATAAAATAGAGGATGAGCTTAGAGAACACGGCATACGCGTTCAGGTGGACGACCGTTCGGAGAGGATGAACTTGAAGATACGAGAGGCACAGATGGATAAGGTGCCTTATATGCTGGTGATTGGTGATAAGGAAATGGCTTCTTCACATGTTTCTCTTCGTATGAGGACCGGTGAGGATGCAGGCTCAATGGCAATTGCTGAGTTTATAAATAGGATGATATCTATTATTAATGCTAAGTCGCCAGATGAGCTTTGATTTCTTACCTTAAATATGATATATTCTGCCTATTGATTTCTTTATATTTAGGGGGAGAGGAAACACATAACTAAGGAACTACGTATTAATCGGGAGATTCGGTCTAAGGAGGTTCGGGTCATTGGTGAGGCAGGTGAGCAATTGGGTGTGTTGGCTACAGAAAAGGCGTTACAATTAGCTCGAGATCGTAATCTTGATTTAGTAGAAGTGGCGTCTACCTCGGTTCCACCTGTATGTCGCCTTCTTGATTATGGCAAATTTAGGTATGAGCAGACCAAGAAGGAACGTAAATCTCGGAAAGGCCAGCGAGGGAGTTTGCTCAAGGAGATACGTGTTCGGCCTAGAGTGAAGGAGCATGACTTGGAGACCAAGATCAAAGTAGCCAGAAAGCTATTGGAGGAGGGGGATAAGGTAAAGGTATTTGTAGTTTTCCGAGGTCGTGAGGCTACTCATCCAGAGCTAGGCGTAAAGTTATTGCAGAAGGTAACCGATGATTTGAAAGATATTGCAACTTTAGATAGTTCATCATCTACAGAAACAGGGCGTATTATGGGTTTGGTCTTTACGCCTCTTGCCACTAGAATTAAAGAAGCAAAAGAAGCAAAAGTTAAGGAAAAAGTTTAGATGCCAAAGCTTAAGACTCATAAAGGTGCTAAAAGCCGCTTTCATATAACAGGGAGCGGAAGGATTATGCGTGTCAAAGTGGGCAAGAGCCATTTCAGGCGTAATAAGCCGGCTAGGACCAGACGCCTTTATGATGAGACGATTCCTTTGGAATCAGCAGACAAGGCTAGAATAAAGAAGCTATTACCCTATGGGTGAAGTAATCAGGAGGACTTGATTGCCACGAGCTAAAGGTGGAGTAGTTACACGTAGGCGCCATAATAAAGTACTAAAGTTGACTAAGGGGCACAAGGCTACCAATCATACCTTATATAGGCGTGCGCATGAATCCATGCTCCATGCCTTGGATTATGCTTATTGTCATCGCCGCGAGCGCAAGGGTGACATGAGACGGCTATGGATTGTCCGTATAAATGCTGCGGCTAGAGTTGGTGGACTCTCCTATAATCAGTTCATCAATGGATTAAGAAAGGCTGATGTAATTATCAATCGTAAGACATTGGCAGATATGGCGGTAAGCGATCCAAGCAGTTTCTCTAAACTGTTGACATTGGCCTCAGACAAACTCAAGAGCTAACCCCTCGCGCACTGCTATAATGTTACTAAATCAACTTGAAGAGCTCTTTTCCGGAGCTTGCGATGAGCTGGCCAAACTCACTAATCTCAAGGAACTTGAAGATTGGCGGGTTCGTTACTTGGGCAGGAAAAGCAGCTTAATACAGGCTCTGCGTGCTCTGGCTGATCTGCCTCTGGAAGAGCGGCGCTCTGCTGGCGCCCGGGCCAACGAGATTAAGAAAGCTCTTGAAGCCAGTTTAGAAGAAAAGCAGAAAGAACTGGAGCGAGGCTTGTCTTCGTCCCTGCGACATGGCAGCCTGGATGTTACCTTACCCGGTGGCAAGATTCCTCTAGGACGTCTTCATCTCACGACTCAAACGATTAATGAGATTTGTAACATCTTTGTGGGCATGGGTTTCCAGATAGTTGAGGGGCCGGAGGTTGAGAGGGAACATTACAATTTTGAAGCTCTTAACATGCCAGAGGACCACCCGGCTCGGGACATGTTCGCTACTCTATGGGTAGACTATCAGACTGAGACTGGTGAAAAGCCTATGCTGTTGCGTACACATACTTCTCCTGTGCAGGTTAGGGTCATGGAGAGGACGAGTCCGCCTATAAGAATAATAGCACCCGGACGGGTCTATCGGTATGAAGCTACTGATGCCACGCATGAGTGGATGTTTCATCAGGTTGAGGGGCTGGCGGTGGATAAGAATATTACCTTAGCTGACCTGAAGGGTACTTTGTTTGAGTTCGCCCGCCGTCTTTTTGGAGTGGATAGAAAATGCCGTTTCCGGTGCGATTACTTCCCCTTCGTTGAGCCTGGTGTTGAGGTGGCTATTGATTGTCTAGCATGTGGGGGGAGTGGATGTCGGCTTTGTAGCAATAGTGGCTGGATCGAAATTCTGGGTGCTGGCATGGTGCATCCCGATGTGCTCCGTGGCGTTGGCATAGACCCGGATGTCTATTCTGGTTTTGCTTTCGGTATGGGTGTGGAAAGAATACCGATGCTTCGCTACGGTATAGAAGACATTCGATTATTTTATAGCAATGACATAAGGTTTCTAGGGCAATTTTGATCTTATATAGTGCTTTCAGGGGATAGATGAAGATTTCTATTAAGTGGCTTAGGGAATATGTTGATTTCTCTCCGCCGTTGGAGAAGATGGCTGAAAGGCTGACTATGGCTGGGTTGGAAGTTGGCGGGATGCAAACCATCGGTGGCGAATGGTATGACGTTGTAGTTGGCATGATAGTCAGAGTCGAGCCGCATCCAAATGCTGACCGTTTGAGGTTGGTAACCGTTGATTTGGGCAAGAAACAACCTACTGTTGTTTGCGGTGCGCCCAATCTCATTATCGGTGACAAAATTGCCTTTGCCTGTACGGGAGCTCAACTGGTGGATGATAATGGCAAGCTCGTCCAGTTAAAGCCAGCCAAAATTCGAGGCATTCTTTCAGAGGGGATGGTGTGTTCTGAAAGGGAGTTGGGACTCTCCGATAGACATGAGGGTATCATGGTGCTGCCAGCGGATGCGCCGGTTGGCGTTCTTCTAAAGGATTATCTTGGTGATATTGTTCTTGATATCGATGTAACGCCCAATCGCCCCGATTGCTTGTCGGTGATTGGAATTGCCAGAGAAGTGGTGGCGCTTGTAGGGAGCAAGCTAGATATCCCTGACGTTTGTTACGATGAAACTGGTGATGCTATTGATGCTTCTGCATCTGTGGAGGTACTTGCGCCGGAACTGTGTCCTAGGTACTGTGCTAGCTTGATCACTGGAATTGAGATAGGCCCATCGCCACAGTGGCTGCAACAGCGTTTGATATCTAGCGGTATGAGGCCGATCAATAACGTTGTTGATGTCACTAACTATGTGATGCTGGAGTTCGGGCAGCCGCTTCACGCATTTGATTTTGCTAATATCCGCGGTAATACAATCATCGTGCGCAGGGCAAAACAGGGCGAGGTTATGACTACTCTAGATGGGATTGAGCGGACTCTCAGTGAAGACCTGTTAGTTATTGCGGATAAGGAACGCCCTGTAGCTGTTGCCGGCATTATGGGTGGCTTGCATAGTGAGGTTACAGATAGTACCACTACTGTTCTCATTGAATCGGCGAATTTTAGTCGGGCCGCTATTCATCGGGGTAGCATCAAGCTTAAGCTGAGCAGTGAAGCGTCGTTACGTTTTGAGAAAGGGCTTAGCAGAACGTTATCTCTGGTGGCTTTGAAACGGGCTATCCAACTGATGCAGCAACTGGCTGGGGGCAAGGTGGCGAGAGGAATTATCGACGTTTACCCAGGGAAGCAGCAACGGGAGACCATCTTACTTTCGGCCGCTGAGGTTAAACGGCTTTTGGGCATGGAATTAAAGGTTACCGAGATAGTGAAGACGCTGGAACTTTTAGGGTTTGTTTGCAAGCAGACTATGGGAGCTTCGCAGATTAGAGTAAGCGTTCCCTGGTGGCGAACCGATATTAGCTGTCAGGCAGACCTGGTGGAAGAAGTAGCTCGCATTATCGGTTATGATGACATCCCGACCACTATGCTTAGCGCAGCTTTGTCTGAATACGAACCAGTGTCGGCGATAAATTTCAGGCGAGAGATTAGAGATGTCCTAGTCAGTTGTGGTTTTCAGGAAGTGCTTAATTATTCCTTGACTAGCTTGGAGATGATGAGCAGGCTTTCACCCGATCTCCATCAGGCATGCCCAAAGCCGATACAGATAGCTAATCCTATGAGCCGAGAGTATGAATATCTCCGGCTCAATTTGCGGGCGGGTATACTAGCAACTCTGGGCCGTAATGAACGGCATCAAGAGGACAGCATCAGGATTTTTGAGATTGGGAAGGCATTTTTGCCCGGGCCTAAGGATTTGCCTGAAGAGAGAGAGATGTTTTGTGCGGTATTGAATGATGCGCCAGCAGGCTTATTTTGGAAAGGCAAGCCCGACCCCGTTGATTTCTTTGTTGCCAAAGGTGTGGTGGAGACTTTATTAGAGCGGTTGGGCTTGAGAGCGGAATTTGAACCAGACGATGATGAAGACTTATATCCTGGCAGAAATGCCGCTATAACCATTGATGGAAATAAGGTAGGTGTTGTCGGTGAGCTACATCCTAAAATTGCCAAAGCTTTCGATCTATGTGGTACAGCATATCTCATTGAACTCGATATGGATCGGATATTGCTGCTGGCCGATATTATAAAGAAATACCAACCGATGGCACGATACCCGAGCACAACCAGGGACCTTGCGTTGTTGGTTGATGAACAGGTTACTTATAAGCAGGTTTATGACATCATCAAGCATTCTCCCCTGGTGAGTCAGGTAACCCTTTTTGACCTTTACAGCGGAGAACAAGTGGCAAAAGGCAAGAAGTCATTTGCTTTTCGTATCGTTTATCAATTGCCCACACGGACTTTGACCGATGAGGAAGTGGATAAAGTCCAGCAGCAAATCTTGGGCAAACTGGCGGGGAAAGTTGGTGCAGCGCTAAGAGCCTAGACATATACCATGACTGAATTGAGATGTAGTGTTAGCCTTTTCGATGCTTCGATACCAGCTCTTTGATTTTGTCTGTGAGCTCTTGTTGTAATGGTAAAAGCTCTGATTGTTTCTCTCTGCGCCATTTTATCTCTACGCTTTGATTTTTTAAAGTGCGTGGGCTGATTGTTAAACGAAGTGGTATTCCTACCAGATCAGCATCATTAAATTTTACGCCCGCGGATTCTTCTCGGTCATCAAAGAGCACCTCCAGATTCGCGTTGCCTAAATCATGGTATAGTCTTTCAGCGGCTTCGGCGACGTCAGGATTATCCATGTTTAATGCACAGAGGTAAATTTGGTATGGTGCAATTGCTAATGGCCATATAATCCCTTTTTCGTCATGATTTTGCTCTACTGCGGCGGCGAGCAGTCTGCCCACACCGATGCCATAGCAACCCATGATGATTGGCCGTGAGATGCCGTCTTGATCCAGAAACGATGCACCTAACCTCTCGCTGAGGAAAATGCCGAGTTTGAAGATATGTCCTACCTCGATGCCCTGCTGAGCAAGAAGCTCGCCATTGCATTTGGTGCATATGTCGCCAGGGCGCGCTGTCGCTATGTCAGCAATTATGTCAACATTGAAATCGCGAGGGTAGTTCACATTCTTGAGGTGCATATCTGGCTTATTGGCTCCGACAACGAAGTTGGAGCCAATGGTGATGGAGTTATCGGCTACAATCTTCATGCCCTGTAGTCCTACAGGTGATGCTGAGCCAGCCACCAAGCCTGCTGCTTTTACCTCAGTTTCTGTGGCTAAACGCAGCTCGGTGGCTTTGAGCAGGTTCTTGAGTTTTACTTCGTTGATGTTCAGGTCTCCTCTGATAACTGCGAAGACAAGCTCACCATCAGCAGAGTAAAATACTGCCTTCAGAGTCTGGCTGGTAGATACGCTAACAAAACCTGCCACATCACTTATAGTTTTGATATTCGGAGTCGATATTTCTTCGATAGGCAGCTGGGGCTTTATTTCTATCTTAGTTTTGGCGATGCAAGCTTTTTCTACATTGGCGGCATAATCACAGGTGGAGCAATAGATGACTTCGTCTTCCCCAGTTTCGGCGATGAGCATAAATTCATGTGATTCTTTGCCACCTATGGCGCCGCTATCGGCTTCTACCATAACAGAGGGCAGACCACAGCGTGCAAAGACATTCTTGTAGGCCTGTATCATTTTCTGGTAGGTCTTGTCCAAACTTTCTGCGTTAGCATGGAAACTGTACAGGTCTTTCATGATGAACTCGCGGACACGCAACAGACCGCCCCGTGGGCGGGGTTCGTCGCGGAATTTATCCTGTATCTGATAGAGCAGTAGCGGCAGGTCGCGGTAGCTTTGAACATGGCGTCTTACCACGTCGGTTATGACCTCTTCGTGCGTAGGGCCAAATACTAACTTGTGCTCCTTGCGGTCTATAGTAGTGAACAGTGCTTTGCCGAATGATGGATATCTACCTGATTTTTCCCACAGTTCGAATGGCTGAATGGCGGGAAGCATCAGCTCCTGTCCGCCGGCGGTATCCATCTCTTCCCTTATGATTTGTTCGATTTTCTTGAGCACCAGCCAACCTAGGGGGAAATACGAATATATACCGGCGGCGATCTGCTGGATCATTCCTGCTCTAACCAATAGCTGGTGGCTGATGCTATCGGCCTCTGCCGGTATTTCTTTTAGCGTCTTGCCGAATAGATTAGAAACACGCATATTCACTATTCCTTATTTTGTTCAGGATTCTAAGCTAGATATTATACTGCTTAAAGGAGTTTGATTTCAGCCATGAGGACACTAAGGTAATCTGCCTCGGCAACTGTGTTAACTACCCTACCTTTTCTGAATATGGCTCCCTTGCCTTTACCGCATGCTATACCGACATCAGCATCTTTTGCCTCGCCAGGACCATTGACTACGCAGCCCATCACAGCAACTTTTATTGGTTTTCTTATTTTCTTTAGTTTCTTATCCACAGATTTGGCTAGAGCTACAATGTCTGTTTCGGTGCGGCCACAGCCAGGGCAGCTTACCAATGTGGGGCCGTGCTGGCGCAGATTCAGGCTCTTCAGTATCTCGTATGCAGCATTTATCTCCTCGCAAGGTTGCGCCGTAAGAGAAACACGTATGGTGTCTCCGATGCCTTCATAGAGAAGTATCCCAATACCTACTGCGCTGCGGATGGCTCCTGTGGCGGGAAGCCCCGCTTCCGTGATGCCCAGATGCAGCGGATAGGTTGTCAGAGGCGCTATCATTCTATATGCTTCGATCGTAGTGGGGGCGTCGAAGGCTTTAAGAGAAATCTTTATTAAGTCGAAATCCAGGGTTTCCAGCAGTTTAATCTGTTTCATTGCTGCATCTACCATATGTTCAGCAATAGATGGGTATTTCTCAGGGGCTAATGGCAGACTCCCGGCGTTGATGCCGATGCGGATTGGCACCTGCCTTTGCTTGGCGGCTTTAACAACTTTGGCGATTTGTTCGGGGTCGCGGATATTACCGGGATTCAGACGAAGTCCGTCAACACCTGCTTTTAATGCTGCAAAGGCTAATCGGTAATCAAAGTGGATATCAGCAATTATTGGGATAGATGCATTCTCCTTGATTACCTTTAAGGATTTTGCTGCTTCTTTATCAGGGACAGCCACTCTGACTATTTCACAGCCGTAATCAGCAAGCTCCTTAATCTGGGCTATTGTTGCAGGAATATTTCTGGTGTCAGTCTTGGTCATGGACTGAACCACGATGGGGGCGTCACCCCCTATGGTAACTGACCCCACCTGGATGGGGTTAGATTGTCTTCGGCTCATCAAGGCAGGACGTTCTCACCTTGGATTATATGTCCTATGTCATAGTAGCTTATTACTATGATCAGCAAGATCAATATCATCAAGCCGATAAAATGTATCTGGCCTTCTTTTTTGGCTGATATCCTTTTGCCGCCCCGGATCCATTCCAAGACTAAGAAGCCCAGTCTACCTCCATCCAGACCTGGAAATGGCAGCAGGTTGATTATGGCAAGGTTTATACTAATCAGCGCAGCGAACTCCAGTAAGGGGCTAATGCCAGCTTTGGCCACCTCTCCTGTAATCTGGGCAATGCCGAAGGGGCCTGTTAGTTGTGGTGCAATGCCTCTAATAAACCAACCTACTAATTCATTTTTAAATAGGACAAGGATTTCCCAGCAATGGCGTACACTCTCGTGGAATGCTTTCCAAATGGGATATGATTCGCGGACTACTGTGCTGTCTACCCCCTCAATGATAATCCCAATAGCACCTTGTTCTGGCGGAGGATTCCACCTCGGCTTCACGGTGACTTCTTGCTGGCTATTGTCGGCTTTCTGAAGTAACATGTGTACATCAGAGCCCAGGTCTTGCTGAATGAGATAGGCGATGTCACCCCTGTTACTAACTTGGCGGTCATCTATCTTTAGAATAACATCTCCAACTTCAATTCCAGCGTTTTGAGCGGGCGAGCCTACGGCTATCTCTTTTATCTGGACCGTCTCTATGAGTTTATCGTGAGGAATCATAAAGCTGAATGCGAATAAGAATATCGGCAGCAGGATGTTCATCAGTGAGCCGGCACTCAGGACCAAAGCTCTAGTAGGGATGCTTTTGCTGGCTAAGCTCTCGGGCATGGTGGGGTCTTCTTCCCCAAGTAGCTTGGTGAATCCACCGAGTGGTATGGCGTTGAGCGAATATACTGTCTCGTCGCGCTTAAAACTTATAATCCTGGGTGGAAAACCTAATCCAAATTCCTCTACTTTTACTCCAGAAAGCTTGGCGGTGATGAAATGGCCAAGCTCATGAATGAAGATAAGGGTCAATAGTACCCCGATAAAACTGATGGCTGTTATTGCTATTGTTTGTAACATAGACCTTCCTTAGTAGCGACTTTTGTGGCTGTTTCTCTTGCCCAAGCATCAGCATCCATAATATCATCAAGTTTAGGATTCATGGTGCATTGATGTAGGGTGATGGTCTTAGCTATTACCTCGGCGATATTTGTGAAGCTGATACGTTTGTTGAGGAAAAACTCAGTAGCTATTTCGTCGGCGGCGCAGAGTACGGCGGGATACGTTCCGCCTTTTTTACCGGCTTCCAGCGCTAGTTGTAGACAAGGAAAATTGTCGTAGTTCACCGGTTCAAAGGTTAACGGATTGGTATGTTCTAAGTCAAGGTGGGGCAGCTTTGGGTTTGATAGGCGCTTGGGATAGAATAGGGCGTATTGAATGGGTAGACGCATATCGGGGAAGCTAAGTTGTGCTTTTATGGAGCCATCTATAAATTCTACAAGTGAATGAATGATGCTCTGAGGGTGAATTACCATATCGATTTTTGAGAAAGGTAGGGAGAATAGCCAATGGGCTTCAATGGCTTCTAGTCCTTTGTTCATAAGTGTAGCCGAATCTATAGTAACTTTTTTGCCCATTTTCCACGTTGGATGCGTCAGAGATTCCTCTACAGTAACTTCGGCTAAATCCGATTCAGAGTGATGATAGAATGGTCCGCCTGACGCCGTAAGAATGAGGCGAGCTACGCCTGCTCTTTCTCCTCTGAGGCATTGCCATATGGCGCTGTGCTCGCTATCGATAGGTAGTATTTTCGCTTTATGTCCCCTGGCTTCTGTAGTAATGATTTCACCGGCCATAGCCAGTATCTCTTTGTTAGCCAGGGCTATCTTCTTGCCGGCTTTTATGGCTGCTAAGGCTGGAGCCAATCCTGCCTTTCCCGTGGTTGCAATGACAACAAGGTCGACCTCGGGGTGACTGGCTATTTCCTCCATTGAGGTGAAGCCTGTATTTCGTGGTAAATCTACCTTTGTTGTTGAATAAACCAGTTTCGGTTTAAACTTATCGATTTGTGCGGTTAGTGAGGCAGCGTTTTTACCACCAGCAAGCCCTAAAACCCTGAGTTCGGTGTGGAAGCTACTGACTATGTCGAGTGTTTGTTGGCCTATGGAACCTGTGGAGCCTAGAATGGCAAGTCTTATCATGGTATTTTAATTATGATGTCAGTGAGTATTACGAAGTAGTATACCATGACTCCGGAGAATAAGAAGCCATCAACCCGGTCTAGTATGCCACCATGTCCTGGTAGAAGATTTCCTGAATCTTTGTTTCCTGTATTGCGTTTAAGCAATGATTCTACCAAATCACCTAGCTGTGCGAATATGCTGACTCCAGCGCCTAACAAGGTTGCCTGCCAATAGTTAATCGGTAAAAAGAAGGGGGGGAGGGAAAAGATCGCTTTCAAAATCAGTGCTGCTGCTATGGCACCTAAGAATCCAGCTAAGGCTCCCTCCCATGTTTTATTGGGACTTATGGTAGGAGCTATGCGGCGCTTGCCCCAGGCCCTGCCTATAAAGAATGCAGAGGTGTCACTTGCTACTGTGGTAAGTGCCGCGAAAAATACCCACTCCAGCCCATTTTCTAGCAGTCTGAGACAGACCCAATAACTTAACATCCAGCCGATATAGAGTATGCCGGCCATCGTCCACGTCCAGTTGTGGAAGGCTCTTTCTCTAGGCAACTGGGATAGACTCCAGATCAATGATATGATTATGGCTAGAGTGAGCAAAAAGGGAGCAGCCCCGATGTACTGGCAATGAGGGATAGATGCAAGCAGCACTGCGCATGCAATGCCGAAGTAGGTGAGTGGCTGTATGTTGGCGCTTGTTGCCATTCGGTAGAATTCTATAATACCAACTAAAGTGATAGCGGCCATCAGGATGGTAAACCATGGTGTGCCAAACCAGATTGCAGCTATGAGGATCGGTAATGCGATAAGTGCAGTTATGACTCTCTGCTTTAGCATAATTATCTTTCAGGCTCTAATTGTGCATAGCAGTACCAGTGATATATTTACAATTGACGTTGCGGGCACATTTATATTTTGACTCTTGTTCTCTGACTGCACTGTAAGACGGAGGATGGAATTCTCAGGATTATCAGACTTCCATAATCTCCTTTTCCTTGTCTTGCCCGGTGCTGTTGACTTTTTCGATGAAACTGTCAGTTAATTTTTGAAGCTGTTCTGCGGCGCGTGTATTCTGGTCCTGAGATACCTCCTTGTTTTTCTCTGACTGTTTCAACTTTTCAATGGAGTCACGTCTTACATTGCGTATGGTAATCCTGGCATCTTCTAGCCTCTTATGTACTACTTTGATTAGTTCTTTGCGCCGTTCTTCGGTGAGTGGTGGTATGGTTATGCGTATTACATTGCTGTCGCTCATGGGATTAAGACCGAGATCAGACTTAAGGATCGCCTTTTCAATACTGCGGATTGATGTGCGGTCCCAGGGCTGGATAACTATCATTTTGGCCTCAGGTACAGCGATCGAGGCAAGCTGATTAAGAGGGGTCGGAACTCCGTGATAATCAACTTTGATGTGGTCGACTAGAGCAGGCGAGGCACGCCCTGTGCGTATTCCTGCCAGGTCTCGTGTTAGGGCTTCAACAGCCTTCTTCATTTTGCTATCAGTTTCGCTCAGTGTTTGTTCAATCATTTCTCTCCTTCGTTGACAACAATGGTACCTACATGTTCTCCGGAGATGACACGTTCAATGCTCTGTTGCCCTTGGAGGTCGAAGATAATGATGGGTAGTTTGTTTTCCCGGCAGAGTGAGAAAGCCATAGCATCCATCACCTGAAGGCGCATATTGAGCGCATCTTGGTGGGTCAGGCTCTCGAATTTTTTTGCCTTCGGGTTCTTGAGAGGATCAGAATCATAGGCGCCATCTACTTTATTCTTGGCTACCAATAGGACTTCAGCGTTTACCTCTATAGCTCGTAGGGCTGCAGCTGTGTCGGTGGTCATGTAGGGGTTTCCTGTGCCTCCGGCGAAGATAACCGCTCGCTTTTTCTCCAGATGGCGTATAGCCCGGCGGCGAATGTATGGTTCAGCAATAGCTTGTATTGTAATAGATGATTGGGTTCTGGTGACAATGCCTGTGTTTTCTAGGGAGTCTTGAAGAGCTAGGGCGTTGATTATGGTAGCTAGCATTCCGGCGTAGTCTGCTGTAGCCCTATCCATCCCCATAGCTTCACTGATCGTACCTCGCCAGAAATTCCCGCCTCCAACCACTACGGCCACCTCTACGCCAGATGACATCACATGTTTTATTTGTTGAGCTACACGTTTTAAAACCGAAGGATCGATACCAAAATCTTTTTCCCCCATGAGCGCTTCCCCACTCAGCTTGAGCAGCACGCGCTTGTACTTGGATTTGCCCGTTTCCACCTCTAGCAACCTAGCTCAAATCTGCAAAATCTACGTATCTTGATATTCTCACCGACTTTGGCTATCGTTTCGGTGATTATGTCCTGGATGGTTTTACCTGGGTCTTTAACAAAAAGCTGTAGTAACAGGCAGGCGTCTTTTGGGTCTGCTTCTATCTCTGAAGATACTTCTTCCGACGATATGAATTGTGGCGACATGGCTGCTATTTGTAAAGCGATGTCATGGGCCAGTTCCCTGAACTCTGGTGTCCGGGCGACAAAGTCAGTTTCACAGTTGACCTCTACTAATACCCCGATGCGTCCTCCCTGATGGACGTAACTTTCAATTATTCCTTGGTTTGCTACCCGATCAGCTTTCTTGCGGGCTATGACAAGTCCCCGTTTACTGAGGACATCAGCTGCCCTGGTAGAATCTCCGCTTGCTTCAATAAGAGCTTTCTTGCAATCTATTACGCCCGCGCCTGTTTTTTCTCTAAGCTCTTTGACTTTTTCGGTTGATATCTCCAATATTGTACCTCCTTCTTTATAGGGGAGGCTTTGATTGCCTCACTTATGCATCTACGTCAGGCATGAAGGTATGGGATTCCAGCAATTCAGAAGATTCCTTGGCTACTGGTGTTGGTTGAGCAGCTCCAGCTTCGCTGGATTCCCTCATCAGCTTTGCTTCCAGCACAGCATCAGCGATCTTGCTGCACATAAGTTTGATTGCCTTTATTGCATCATCATTTGCTGGAATTATGTAATCAATACATTCAGGGCTGCAATTTGTGTCAACTACTGCTACTACAGGTATCCCCATCTTTTTGGCTTCTGCCAGAGCAATTTTCTCTTTAGTTGGGTCTACAATGAATAGAGCTCCTGGGAGTGAGGTCATCTCCTTGAAACCACCAAGTAACCTGTTGAGGCGCAGGACTTCCTTTTCAACCTTTTGCCTCTCTTTCTTGGGAAGATAGTCTAACTCACCATGTGATCTCTTGTCCTCAAGGCGCACTAGATAATCTATTCTTGACTGTATCGTGGCGAAGTTGGTGAGCATACCCCCGAGCCATCTTTGGTTGACATAAAACATACCACATCGTTTAGCTTCCTCTCCTATAACTTCTTGGGCTTGCTTCTTGGTACCGACTAAGAGAATGGTTCCACCTTTGCCGACTAGGTCTTTGATAAATGCACATGCCTTATCTAACAAGGCTACAGTTTGTTCAAGATCAAGGATATGTATGCCGTTCCGCTGGGTGAAGATGTAGTTCTTCATCTTTGGGTGCCAGTGACCGGTTAGGTGGCCGAAATGCGCTCCAGCCTCTAACAACTGTTTGACTGAAATGGGCTCTGACAAAGTATAAACCTCCCAGTTTTAGACAGTACTTAACCTCATGAGCAGATTCGTGCATCAGTATAGCATAAGGTAACCGGCGAGGCAATTATCGTGTTGTCTCAGTGGCGATACTAGCTAACGAGGCTACAGTTTCAGTGCTTGGGCCAGCGCTTTACGGTGGTAATCGGCATCGCTGAGGTTAAGCTAGGTGGCCTTGCTTCGTTGGAGTAAAGTAGTATATGTGGTCTTCGATGAGACTGACACCGTCGATATACTTGTGCTCCAGCTTGGTATCCCTTTTGTAGGCATCGCTCACCTAGCCTTTGGCTATAGCCGCATCTTTGGCATAGGGGTATTCACTGGTCTTCTAGGCTGCCTGGCAGATGGTATTTGGATGTATCGATATCATGTATTAGCGTAGTGGTATTGCACAGCCTGGAAGGAACCTACGGGCACACCTAAATGTTTATCATCGGCGATGGTTTTGAGGGGAGCGCCTCCCTTACTGCCACGAGGCTGTTTAATTTTTAGGGGACTCTTCTTAGCTTCAAACTTTCGACCTTTTAAGCCTAAGTTTATATGCTTACCCCCAAGCTATGTAGAGGGATTTTAGCTATTGAGAAAAGAGCTTTTACCTGATTCCTTGTGGTAGCCGCGAAAATTAATGATGTTTGATGTCTTTGATTTCGTAATTTATGATACAGGCTGGTGCTTTCACTACAACCTTGTTACCTTTGCGCAGGCCCAGTACTGCTTGACCTACGGGCGAAACAACGGAGATTTTACCTGCGTCTGGGTCGGCCTCTCTTATATCAACCAGTGTATAGGTTACCTCTTCACGGGAGATTGTTTCTAGGAGCACAACAGTATCGCCAATGGTGATTTCGTGGCTGGTGGTTTGCTTGTCATCCATAATTGTAGCCGCTTTCAGGGTTGCCTCTAGTTCTCGGATACGTCCTTCTACGTGAGCCTGATGCTCTCGGGCTGCTTCTAGCGGAGCATTTTCACGAAAGTCCTTGTCTGCCGCTGCCTTTTTTAGTTCTTCGGCTATGTGCGGTCGCTCATCTATGAGAGCAGCGAGTTCAGCTTGTAGGTTAGCATAGCCCTGGTCTGTAAGGGAAACTGTCCTGCGGTGATGTCGTCTGGAATGATGGAATGATTTAGGTGGTGCCTTCTTAGACTTGAGATGAACAGCTAGGTTGTTCTTAATAAGTTTTTTCTTATAACAATAAGTAATAAAATTCTTTACAACTGCCAGCTTTTCAGCCACTTCAGTTGTAGATGATGTTATTTGCTCGGCGTAATTTGCTACTTCTGGAATGGTCAGTTCACTCAGTCGACGTTTTTCTCCGTACCAACGAACGAACTTGTATATCTCCTGTTGAGCTTTGTGTCTGTCTGCTGGTGGCAACTCGAGGAGGAATTGGGCGGCAGCTTGTCCTAGAGTGAGATTAGGAGGTACAGCGTCATTGTTACCATGCAGAGTCATTTTAAACGGGCTAATGATAAACCATAGGGGCGTTTGATGTCAAACCGCAGTGCTATTTATGGTGGCTTTTAGGGTACTGCATAGCCTATTAGCTTATAAGCCAGTTTGGCAGCAGTGAAGGCACAGGCTGCAGGTCCTTGTCCAGGGCATAGTTCCACAATGTCGAAGCCAATTATATGCTTATGTTCTGAAACTAATTTTAGCAAACTAAGAACATCGTGCCATTGCATGCCTCCGGGTTCTGGGGTGGCTACTGCAGACATGATCGACGGGTCAAATACATCTAAATCAATAGATATGTAAACAATATCCCCGAGTGCATTAATTATTTGTTGTTGATATGCTAAGCTGGTGGATGTCTGAGGTAAATAGAACGGGCGCATATTATGCTGGTTTAGAAATTGCTGCTCTTCCCAACTGATACTTCTAATTCCTACCTGGGTAATGGGACAATGTTCAAACACACGGCGCATTATACAAGCGTGGTTGTACTTAGTTCCCATATATTTATCACGCAGGTCAGCATGGGCATCTAATTGCAATACGCAAAGATTAGTATATTTCTCAGTGAGCGCGTGGATTACACCTAGACTCACAGAATGCTCTCCGCCCAGCATAACCAGAAATTTGTCTTTTTGGCTTATTCCCTTGGTTATGCGGTAGACTCGTTGTATCATCTTTTGCGGACTGCTTAATACGGGCTCGATTGCGGGTAGAGTATGAATCCCTGCTCTGAATATTTCCTTATCGAGCTCGATGTCATACATCTCTAAATATTGAGAAGCAGCGATGATAGCCTGCGGCCCATCGCGGGCGCCGCTATGCCATTCCGTGGTGCTGTCATAGGGCACAGGCAGAATGACTACTTTGGCTGTAGCAAAATCAGTATACGGAGATGGTAAACCTGCGAAGTTTGATGGTGGTAGAAAGACATTCTCTAGATTATCCATCATTATACTGAGTAAAGTTGTGGTATTTCGATGCCTTGAGGAAGGTCTTTTATGTTCCATTCTCTATTGATCAAGCGGCTGGTGAATCTTGTTAGTTGGAACTGGCCTACAAAATCTTGGATAACTTGCTCTGCGTCGAAATCTCTACAAGAGAAGACGTCGATATTCATGTAATGCCGTTCCACGAAAGTGTGGAGGCTGATATGGCTCTCGGCAATAAAAACAAGGCCGGAAATTCCCCAATCTTCTAGTTTACAAGTAACGTATCTAAATACAATCGGCCCCTGGATTTTTGTCATCCCAATTTTGGCGGGATACGAGTCCAGCAGTTGATATATAAATTGCTCATCCTGCATTATTTGTTTGTTGCCGTATCCATCAATGGTCAGGTGCATATTTCCTCCTAGAGTAATATTTTCCTCAGTTCAAACAAGGTTGAGGTAACCGCCCGCTGCTTTATCTGCAACCGATTACCCGGGTAATTTTTAGTGGAGCTATATTGTTGTTGCCCATCATCGATGCCTATAAATATAGTTCCTACGGGCATGCTACCTATTTCCTTGGGGCCGGTGACGCCGGTAATGCCTATACCAATGGATGCCCCAAGCTTGTTTCGGATTGTGGTTGCCATAGCTTTGGCGACTTCAGAACTAATAGCGTTGAATTGAGATAAAAACTTTTCATCAAGTCCGAAGGCTGTTTTAGTTTTGCCTGCATAACCGACCAAGCCACCTTTAAAATAGCTGTAACTTCTAGGGATGTTGGTGATTACATTAGCCAGAAGACCTCCGGTGCAGGATTCCATCGTAGCTATGGTCAAGCGTTTTTCTATCAGCAAGTCACCGACTATTTTCTCCAGGCTATCAGTATCTATACCCCATATGTAATCACCCAGTATTGCCCTGATTTCAGATTCTCTTTGTGAGATCAGCTTTTGTGCTTTGTCTGTGGTGTTGGATTTGGCAGTAATACGCAGGTGAACCCCATCGATTTTGGCATATGTACCTATTGTTGGATTTGTAGATGAAAGAAGCGCATTTACCATTTCATCTACCTTAGCCTCACTAGGCCCAAAGATCTTTAGTGTTTTGGAAACGATTACCGTACCCGCCGTGAGTTTTTGGAGCTTTGGCAGTGTTTCTTTTGTCCACATCAGTTCCATCTCGCGTGGCGGGCCGGGCATAGTTATAATGATCCGATTATCCTTTTCTATCCACCAACCGGGGGCGGTGCCTAGGGGATTGGGAATAACCTGGGCTGATGGGATAATAGAAGCCTGCCTGATATTGCTTGGCGGCATCTCCATTTTATGATAGTTGAATAGCTCTTTGAACGTATTGACCATGTTTTGGTCGATAGTGATTTCCTCATGCAGAAATTCGGCAATGGCATCGCGGGTGACATCGTCTTGGGTAGGACCTAAACCACCGGTGGTAATAATGATATCTGATCGCTGCAATGCGCGTTGAAGGGTGTCAACTATTCTTTGCTTGTTATCACCTACGGTGGATATGAAATGAAGGTCAAGCCCGAGCAGGGGGAATTGAGCGGCAAGATAAGCGGAGTTAGTATCAACTATCTCTCCGAGGAGTAGCTCAGTGCCTATGGAAATTATCTCTACATTCATCCTGTGTCATGATTATCATTTCAGCATTTGACTGCTGAAATTCCAAGATATTTTTTCACCAGCGCCATGGCGCAGTAGTTACCACACATGCTGCATGCAGGTCCGGCGCTGCTATATTTATTGTGGACTTGTTGGGCTCTCTCTGGGTCGAGGGATAGCTTAGCTTGAGTTTCCCAATCGAGATTGCTCCTGGCTACTGACATTTTCCTGTCCCACTCGCTGGCATTGCCCGTACTTCTCGCTACGTCGGCAGCATGGGCAGCAATACGTGAAGCTATAACTCCAACTTTTACATCTTCAGCGTCGGGGAGCGATAGGTGCTCCGCTGGGGTGACGTAACAGAGAAAATCAGCTCCAGAAGTTGCAGCTATGGCGCCACCGATGGCAGCAGTGATATGGTCATAACCTGCAGCAATGTCAGTGACCAGTGGACCGAGCACATAGAATGGTGCTTCATGGCAGAGACTTTTCTCTAGTTGAATATTGGTAATAATCCGGTCGATGGGGACATGCCCTGGTCCCTCTACCATGACTTGAACGCCAGCATCTCTCGCCCGGTCTACTAGTTCACCGAGGATTATTAGTTCTTCTATTTGAGTACGGTCAGTGGCGTCAGCCAGGCTACCGGGACGCATACCATCTCCCAGACTCAAGGTAACATCAAAGGTGTGGGCTATATCCAGTAGTCTATCATATTGTTCATAGAGGGGATTTTCCTTGTTGTTGTAGAGCATCCAGCCAACGATAAAAGCACCGCCTCGAGATACTATATCGGTCACCCGATGTTGTTGTTTCAATCTAGCGATAGTGGTTTGAGTGACACCACAGTGCAAGGTCATAAAGTCGACGCCTTCTTTGGCTTGTTGCTCAATTACGGAGAAAATTCCATCCGCGGTCATGTTTATTATTGCCCCATGCCGTTTGATGGCTTCAATTCCAGCTTGGTATATGGGCACAGTGCCTATGGGAACATTGCTTGCGGAGATGATGGCATGGCGGATGGTTTGTATATCGCCTCCGGTGCTCAAGTCCATAACTGCATCAGCACCAAATTTGATGGCTATGCACAATTTATCTAGCTCGCTGTTTATGTCCCCAAAATCTGAAGATGTGCCGATATTTGCATTGATTTTTACGCGCAGATTTTTACCTATGCCACAGGCAATCAGGTTAGCATGATTAACGTTGGCGGGGATGACTATTTTACCTTCAGCAATATATTGCTGAAGGATTTCTGCATCTATATTTTCCTGTTGGGCAACCTGTTTCATTTGAGTTGACAGGGTGCCCTGTTTTGCCATCTCTATCTGGGTCATTCTTCTCCCCAAAATTAAAAACCAAGTGCTCTAATAGCGAACGCACTAGAACCCTTGGTTTAATGTCGCTTCCCTACGCTTGCATTATCAAGGTCAGGTTTCAAGGGTTCTCCGCTTTAGCGGAGTCTCAGCTTCGTCGCTTTATTCTGAGCACCCCCAGCGCGCTATTCTATAACCTTTATTTAGATATCAGAGTCTTATACTATAACATATAATCGTATGCAGGAACAATACAGATGCCTGATGAGATGATAACGTTTGCCTAGTTACCAACTAGATCTTCTTGACCACCAATGGGCGATGACTATCCCTAATAATGTTAGCAGAGTTGCTAGAATCACTATTGATGCTATGAGCACTGTGGTCGACATAGGGATGACTTCTAATGGCCGAGCATCTGTCCAGGGGCTTTCATTGCCCACGTTGTCTGTAGCTCTTACCCGCCACAAGTATTTGCCTACGGCTAAGCCATCTTGTAAGGTTAGAGTATATTCTGAGCTAGTCACACTTTTTTTGTTGACGACCAGCGGTGAGAAGTTGGTATTTGTGGCTATCTGAAGGTCATAACTCGTGCCTTTGGGGTCTGCTGGCTCTGACCAATCTAATTTGATGCCCGAAGCGCTCAGAATACCTCGTTGCGGGTCGCTCGCAATGCCAATAATTCCAAGAAGGTATTTATTTGTGCCCCAAAATACATCGCCCACTGAGTTAAATATTGTTAGCTGAGCGTCTGGTCTGGGGAGTAGCAACTTGGGTGTCGTGGGCGGGTTTTTGTTGGTGACAAAGTCCGCTTTGGCCGAATTCCCTTTATTGCCGGTGGCTGTTATAGTGTGGTTTTTACCTTTATATTGTAAAAGTATGAGTTTGGTGGTGAAACTACCCGTGCTATCAGCAACAGGTGATACGTTCTGCTTTGCATTATCGAAGTTAATGCTTACTGTTTCACCATCGGCAAAGCCAGTTCCTAGGATTGTTACGCGGATATCATCAGCTATCGTGGCTATCTCCAACTCAATATTTGGAACTACCTGAAAGTCTATGTCTGGCACAATGCCTATAGGGGTGAAGTCGCTGCCATAAATCCCCATAATATGGCGTCCCTGGGTACTGGGTGGTATGGTGATGGTATCTTGCCAACTTCCATCGCCTATGGCCACTATATTGGTCGTGTTTATTAAGCTGTCATATGTGATGGTGATACCATCTTCGCTGGTGCGGAACCCCATTCCGTCGAAGGTAACCATTGTTCCAACTGGTCCGGATACCGGTTTAGCCGTTACATATGGGCCTAAGATGTATTTAACTTTGCCGATTTCCGTGTCGCTGGTAATATTGCCAAAAGCACTTATATAATGTTCGCCTATAATCGCTTGTGGCATGCTGACACTCGCACTCCATTTTCCAGATACATCGGCAGTGGTAAGGGTGCTGGTTAAAGTTGTGCCATCCCACATTACCTTAATATCCTTTTCTCCCGATGCAAAGCCGCTACCGAGAACTACGAATTGCGGACTTAGATGGCTGATTTCTGGGAAAATCGTTATTTTGGGGAGCACAGTGAAGTTGAATGAACCTGTGCTCCCTGACCAATTGCTGTCATCTGACACTTGGATAATATGATTACCTCTACTGGCATTGGGGACAGTAAAGCTGGCGGTAAAGGTGCCGTCGGTTATAGGCACGCTCTGTACTATGGGTAATTTCTCCCAATGGATTGTAGCTGTATGACCTGTGAAGCCGGCCCCGTTGATTGTTACGGACGAGCCTACAGTAGCCGAGATAGGATTTGCGGTGATGCTGGCAGCATGCACAGGGGTCGGTGATATTAGGGGCAGTAGTTGAGTGAGAACTAGGATTAAACTTGTCGCCATGTATAAAACTGTTCTGGATGTCAATTTAGTATTCGTGTTGTCTCTGGACTGGGGTGATTTCATACTAAGTCCTTTGTTCTAAAATAGAATGTCGCAGCGCAGGATGTGTAGCTTATATCACTTGGCAAGAAAAATCAAACATTTGCCTTGACATAGTAGCCATTGTATTGCTAGACTTCTGGAGTTGCCAGAATTCTGGCAACCTGCATATGTGGCCCCGTGGTGTAGCGGTCTAACATGCCACCCTGTCACGGTGGAGATCGTGGGTTCGAATCCCATCGGGGTCGCCAAATCGCGGCCTTTGCGTTTTTTAGCAATTGAGTATTTCCCATTTCTGTCCAGTCTAATCCTGTTGCTATAAATCAAGCTCTTTCCAAGATCAGTGTATTGGAAGAGACCCTTGCTTGATAGAAGAAATGAAAGGGAGAAATCTCCTCTGAATTACCAAAAGGGAGCTGATAGGTTGTTTTGGATTAACTGAGCTAAAGGTTGGGAACGACTCAGCCAGCATTAAGGAGACTGCCACCGCCAGCGGAATTGAGCGGGTGCTCAATGATAATAAAATGCGGAACGATATCTAAAGTATGCTATGGGGATGGTTCTTTATATAGATACAGATGAGATTCATAAGCTTATCATTAGTCGGGAAGCTCTGGATAATAGCTGCCTTTGCTTACGATAATCTTAATTATTGCATGTTTTCATACTGGAACATGCCGTTGTAGCCTTCAGATACCGCTTGATTGAGACGAAAGAAGATAAGTTGAATAACTGCGGCATCTTTAGACAACCGAAAGCCGAGCGGGTTATAGACCACCAGCAGTGATTGTGACCTTCCTGAATAGCCGGCGTCCCAAACGGCAGTATGGATACTAACACCGCAGCGAAGCAGGCTGGAGCGGGGGAATGCGAGTGCCATAATATCTTTAGGAAGATTGACGATTTCATTGTAGGTGATTTGATAGCAACCGGGTAGCAGGTCTATGCTGTTTGTGGTATCAAAAACTAATGGCGTAGCGGTTGATAGTATACGAGTCTCATTCTGTGTTCCTAGCTTACCAGAGGAAGAGAGCAGGGCTATGTCTCTTATGGTTATATCTACACCATTAGGTTGAACTTGCTTTTTTGAGTCTCTCAATCCATCGATGAGTGGTGGAGTTGCTTCCAATAAGTCTAATATGTTTTCTCGAGCAAGAACAGCTGTCATCAAACACCTGGCGACTTTAAATTAAGTTAGATGTCATTGTTATCCAAGTTTATTATGTTTTCCCTTTACAAATAATCTTGGCTGCCATATGGTATCCCTTCGCGTAAAGGTCATGCAGGATATATGCCCGTTTCGTGTAAGTAGGGTTAATTATATCATTTTTTGAGAAATGGCTTGCAGTATAGACATTGACAGGTTAAAATTGGTTTACTTTAGTTACTCCAAATAGTTTAATATAAATACGGGAGTTATTTGATATAGTCGATGTCTGATGACAATATGCAGCATATTTTCTTGTGCCCCAAATGTGGCGCGCAAAATGTTGTGGGCCAATTAGCGTGTCAATCCTGTAGGCAGAGATTCCAATACAACTGTCCTTATTGTGGGTTCCTTGTCGATCCTTCGTTGGTGAATTGTTCACATTGCCGTGGCATGCTGAATTGGCCGATGCCGCAGAAGGTAAAAGCTTTTCCTAGGCAAAAAGCTATCCAGAAGACACCAAAGCGGGCACAGGGACGGGTGCAAGACCCATTATCAGGCCAAATGCCAGGCCAGATGTCAGGTGGATTTGAACAGGAGACAGATAAGAAGAAGAGGGATCCTTGGTTGACTGGTTGCCTCATTGCAATAATTATTGTGGTATTGATAGGGGGAGCGATATTTGTTATCGATACTCTTAATCAGGGGCCAATGACTACTGTTCCACCTCCTTCAGCCTCTGGTAATGAATCAAATATCCAACCTTTTCAGGCATCAGAGCTTGCGCTCCTCCTCAATCCCTAACAAAATATGATAATAATTTCTTAGAGTCTTATTAGGAGGATTTCATGTTAGAGCAGATGCTTAGTTTCTGGCAGGGTATGTTTTCGCATCCGAGTATCATTGGAATTGGACTTGCTATGGGTTTTGGTGCTATTTGGTTGGCTATCTATCGGCCGCCATTATTTAAAAAACCATGGCTTTGGGCAGTCATGGCGGGCAGTGCTATTCTTGCTCCTATAGCCTTTGCTATCTGGAATTTCCCGGCCACTAGGGGCATCATACAGTTTTACGTGAATCCATTGGGCAGAGAGGTTTTCTTCAATTGGATTTTGCTTGCAGGATTAGTGCCCTTATCCGTGGCGGGTTTGATTCAAGTTGGGTTTAAGTTGATACCAGTTATTATTTATTGGTGGTATCAAGATAGGAAACTCGATCCCAAGATAGGGCTAGCAGCCGGAGCAGTAGCTGGTGCCGGGTTTGGCATAATTGAGGCCGTGTGGACGCATGATTATATATTTGCCAGCGGTTGGACTTGGGCAGCTGTGGAGACACAAGGCTTGGTAGCACTTGCTGGATTCTGGGAGAGATTTTTTGTGGTGGGTTGGAATGTCGCTGCTTGTGCACTTGCTGGTTGGGGATTGGCTAAGGGTAAAGGATGGCAATTTTATCTTCTTGCCACGTTATTATTCGTTTTGTTGAACTATACCAGTTATTTAATAAGCGAGAAGATAGTTAAGCCGGAGGTGGGGGAGATGATAGTTGCTGCATGGGCATTTCTGGTTACAGGTGTAGCATTATGGCTCAGTGAGCGTAAGGAGAAACCTGTAGCTTGTAATTAAGTAGGGCTACCTGACGCAGTTGACATAATCATCCACTGTGCGGCACGTTAGTTTGGTAGTGTCTGAGGGATGAGCCTTTAAATTAGTTGCCAGATCCCTTTATTTTGCTGCTAGAGGTGGTACAATAGTGCAAACATCCGAAGGGGAGGTGCTGTTTATGGACATTGTATGGTTTAGGGATCTGATTATCTGTGTCTGGGGCTCGGTAGCGACATTGCTGCTGATATTTATCGCTGTCCTTGTGTTTTTGCTATATCGTAAAGCAAAAGTCGTATTGAATTCAATAGAGATGGCATCGTCAACTATCTTGCGCATTTCCTGTACGGTGGAAGATGAAATCGTCAAACCTATTGCTCAGGTAGTCTCTATAATTCAAGGTGTACGTGTAGGCGTCGATTTTATAAGCAGGTTATTTAGGAGAAATGAAGGAAAGGAAGGAGGGCGATATGAGTGATAGCAATGGGACGACTGGATTTGCTATTGGCGTTGTGGTGGGGGCAGTTGCCGGTTTAATTATCGGACTTCTCTATGCTCCCAGGTCTGGTGAGGAAGCAAGGGAGCTATTGAGAGAGAAAGTGGGGGAGGCGAGAGACAAAGGAGTTGAATTTGTTGGGCGGGTAAGGGATGTTGCTGCTGAGGCTAGGGAGAAAGCAAAATAGGCAGAGGGAAAAGGGTTCGAAACTGCCGGAGGCGTGAAAAATGTTGTCAGTGATGTTGGGAGAAGGGTGAGAGAGAAGCTAATGGAAGCTTAAACGCAAGTGTGGATATTGCTCTTGGGCATATAGCCTTGTCTATAATTTCCATTAATACTTTGTTTGATTGTTGCAGATAGCGTTTCTTTTTAAGTTACGCGTGTGAAGTTTCTCCATATAGTGGAGGTGTGCTTTGACTGATGAAGTCAGCTTCTGGAAGTGGTACAAGACGCTTATACTATTTTTAATCGGTCTTATCGTAGTATTTAGTCTGACCTATGCTTTAAGAAGCGTGGTATTGCCCTTTTTGGTAGGTCTGGTTCTCGCCTATCTTCTGCTGCCGATGGTTAAGTGGGCGGAGTGTAAGCTTCCTCCTAAAGATAAGTGGATGGAGGCAAAAAGGGTATTCCTCATAATTCTAGTGTTCATTTTGACTATAATCCTGCTTGTTCTGTTTGCTATTTATGTTTATCTAGGGGTACGAGACTCATTTTCGAATATTTTGAGCCAAGCGCCTCAGTACATTTCGGATGGTCTAGATACAATCCAACAACGGCTTGAGTCATTCCGTGAAATAGCGCCTCCAGAGTATCAGCAGCAAATAGATAGTGCTCTTGGTAATATCAGCATCAAGCTGGGTGGAGCATTACAGGGTGTCTTCACCTCGGGGATTGCTCTGGTACCTGCTACTATCGGCATGATTGCTGGTTTTCTATCCTTGCCATTCTTTCTGTTCTTTCTTTTGAAGGACTCGGAGTCTCTAGGGACAGGTTTCTATTCTCTTTTACCAGTCTCTCTGGCTACGCATGCCAGGAACATCTTCAAGATAATGGATAACGTTTTGGGCAAATATATTCGCGCACAGGTAATGCTCGCTTCGGTGATAGCCATTTTTGTTTTTACAGGTTTGTCGATTTTAGGTATAAAGCTTGCCCCGGCGCTGGCTATATTTGCTGGAATAATGGAGATCATACCTGTTATAGGTCCCTGGGTAGCAGGCATTTTTGGCGTGCTGGTAACTTTAGCTATAGCACCAAGCAAGATTATTTGGGTGGCTCTAGTCTATATTTTGGCAAATTTGCTGGAAAATCTTTTTCTCGTTCCTAGAATTCAGGGCGGGTTCTTACGTATAAATCCTGCTATTCTTATGGTTGTACTTGTAGTAGGTGCTAGCTTGGGAGGTATATGGGGAATGGTGCTTGCAGCACCATTGACTGCTTTGGTTGTGGAAATTTACAAATACATCCGATCAAGCACGGGAGCAGCGGAAGCTACTCAGATTATGGATTAATGATAATCAAGCATGTTGGTTAGTCGCTGTAGAGTCTGCTGAATTTGCAGCGAAGCTTCATTTATCAGGAGCGTGCTATGTTGCTAGGGGATATTCTTCCTGTTGCTTTTGCAATATGGCATGGAGGTATGTGCCAGTTGAAGATATATCATCCATTTTTGCTATTTCCTCTGGTGTGCCTGTGGCTATGATGTAGCCACCCTCGTCGCCGGCGCCCGGCCCCAGGTCTATGATATGGTCGGCGTTCTTGATGACATCCATATGGTGCTCAATTATGACTGCTGTGTTTCCAGTATTTACCAACCGTTGGAGCACCTTAAGCAAGCAGTCTATATCAGCAAAAGATAGTCCCGTGGTGGGCTCGTCTAGAATATAGAGAGTCTTGCCTGTAGAGCGGCGTGACAGTTCAGTAGCAAGTTTTACTCGCTGGGCTTCACCACCGGAAAGTGTCGGTGCTGGTTGCCCTAGCCTTATATATCCCAGTCCTACGTCTTGTAGCGTTTCCAGCTTATGTCTAATCTTTGGGAAATGCTCAAAGAAATCTAAGGCTTTTTCCACAGTCATATCGAGTACATCCGCGATATTCTTGCCTTTGAAATGTATTTCCAATGCCTCACGGTTGTAGCGTTTACCTTTACATACCTCGCAGGGTACAGTAACATCGGGGAGGAACTGCATCTCTATCTGCACGTAACCTTCACCTTGGCAGGCTTCACAGCGTCCACCTTTTACGTTAAACGAAAATCTTCCGGGCTGGTAGCCTCTAACACGGGATTCAGGAGCCGTAGCGAATAGTTCACGGATGGGCGTAAAGGTACCGGTGTATGTGGCAGGATTGCTGCGTGGGGTACGCCCGATAGGTGATTGATCAATGTTGATAACTTTATCAATATGCTCGGTTCCTATGATGCCGTCGCATTTTCCTGGCCTATCCTTAGTCTGGTAAAAAAGATGAGCCAATCTCTTATAGAGCACATCATTGACTAACGTGCTCTTGCCGCTACCAGAGACGCCGGTTATACAGACGAACTTGCCTAGCGGTATAGGCACATCGATGTTTTTAAGGTTATTCTCACGTGCACCTTTTATGACTAACTGCCTGCCTGATCCGGAGCGACGTTTTGTTGGCAGGGATATTTGTGTATTGCCGCTAAGGTATCGACCAGTTATAGATTGAGGGCAAGATACTATCTCTGACAATGTCCCGGTAGCTACTATCTGCCCACCGTGTTCACCTGCCCCTGGTCCCATGTCTATGATATAGTCAGCAGCTCGCATCATAACCTCGTCATGTTCTACGATGATAATCGTATTACCTAGGTCGCGTAGCTGTTTAATCGTTTTTATTAGGCGCGAAATATCGGCAGGATGCAAGCCGATGGTGGGTTCATCACAGACATAGAGTACGCCCATAAGCCCGCTGCCTATTTGCGTAGCCAGCCGAATCCTCTGGGCTTCTCCACCGCTTAGAGTTGCTGACGGTCTATCAAGCGTTAGATAACCTAACCCGATGTCGCTGAGGAAGGTCAGGCGTGTACTGATCTCCTTAATTATTTGATGTGCAATTTTAAACTCGTAGGATGTCAGGATCGGATTGTTGCCGTAGCTGCCATTGAGTGATTGGGTCCAGTCCAGTGTTTCGGACGCAGAATGTTTGGTTATCTCTACGATGTTCTGTTTATCGATTTTAACTGCTAGTGATTCGGGTTTTAGCCGTTTCCCATCACAAGCTGGGCAGGGCGAGGACATCATGTACCGTTCGATCTCGGCCCTGCTATTACTGGATTCGGTTTCTCGATAGTGGCGTTCTAGGTAGGGGACTACTCCCTCATATCCTGAAAAATATTCTCTACTTCGGCCGTAACGATTTTGATATTTTATAAGTTCTCCTCCTTCGCCGTAGAGGACTATGTCCAGATGTTCTTTGAGGAGTTTTTCCACTGGTGTGCTAAGGGAAAAACCGTAGCGTTGCGCTAAATCCTGGAGTTCGCTAGCATGCCAGGCACTCCAGCCCCAGGCTCGGATGGCACCTTCAGCCAGACTGATAGTCTTGTTGGGTATGAGCAAATCAGGGTCTATTTCTAGTTTCACACCGAGTCCGTTGCATACTGAGCAGGCTCCATATGGGCTATTAAAGCTAAAAGTTCTGGGTGCAATTTCACCCAGGCTTATGCCACAGTGGACACAAGCGAAATGCTCAGAGAACAGCAGCTCTTCTCCACAAATCACTGAGACGAGCACAACTCCTCCTCCGAGCTTTAAAGCGGTTTCCACAGAGTCAGCAACTCGGCTATTATCTGCCGCTCCTGTCTGCAGACGATCAACCACTGCCTCAATAGAGTGTTTTTTGCTTTTATCCAGTGTGAGTTCTTCAGATAAATCATGAATTCGGCCGTCGACTCGAGCACGTACAAACCCTGCCTTTCGCAGGTCGTCAAATATAGTCAGATGTTCTCCCTTTCGTCCTTTTACTATTGGTGCCATGATGAGTATGCGGCTTCCCTCAGCTATGGCCTGTACTGAATCTGTGATTTGCTGTACAGTTTGACAAGAAATCTCACGTCCACAATTGGGACAATGGGGGTGACCCACTCGGGCGAAGAGAAGGCGTAGGTAGTCATAAATCTCGGTTATAGTGCCTACTGTGGAACGTGGGTTACGAGATGGACCTTTTTGGTCAATGGATATAGCCGGGCTCAGTCCTTCTATATAGTCGACGTCTGGCTTTTCCATCCGTCCTAGAAATTGGCGGGCGTAGGCTGAGAGAGATTCGACATAGCGGCGTTGGCCTTCAGCATATATAGTGTCAAAAGCTAAGGAGCTTTTGCCGGAACCGGATACTCCTGTGATGGCTACCAGCTTGTCTCTGGGGACAACAACGTCTATATTCTTGAGGTTATGCTCTCGAGCACCTCTTATGATGATATCAGATGACATGGTTGCTATAATTGTAACATGGGAAAAGTAGTGAAGCCTAAATCTCTGCTTTGAGGGGATGATGCTATTTGGCGGTTTCACCTATAAGCTGTTTTGTCAGGTTGATCATAGCCTGTCCAATTTATCCTAGCCGACTTTTTGTTTTGTCAGGACGCCGAAGGCAACTTTCACCTTTATGAAATCCAATAGATGTTTGTAGCCCAAGACATCAAATGGAGAGTAGATGGCGAGTCTTAAGCCCTTGTCATCCGGCTCTATAGCAAATCCAAGAAGCAGGATCCTCTTTTAATAATCTGTCTAAATTGTGGGGGCCACCTAATGGGGATGTTTCAAACATGGTTAGAAATTTGCAAAATTATAGTTTGCTTTAAGTGCCATTTCGCCTTATCTTCATTCTATCATGATTGACTGCAGCGGTAGTCCTGAGTAGAATACTATTTCTGGGGTGAGCGATGTTTGAAAGTTTAACTCGAAAATTAAGCAAGATATTCAATGGTCTGGGAAATAAAGGCAGGCTAAGTGAAAAAGATATCGACGAAGTTCTGCGGCAGATACGTTTAGCTCTGTTAGAAGCCGATGTCAATTTCAAGGTGGTGAAGTCGTTTCTAGCTGCTGTGAGGGAAAAGGCTATAACTGCTAAAGTTTTAGAAAGCCTGGCTCCGGCCCAGCAGATGATAAAGATTGTAAATGAAGAGCTTATAGCCATCTTGGGTGGGTCCCTCAGTCAGCTAAAAGAAGCTAACCGGCCGCCTTCGATTATCATGCTCGTCGGCTTACAAGGTTCAGGAAAGACCACCACTGCGGCTAAGTTGGCTATGCACCTAAAGTATGCCGGACAACGTCCTTTGCTGGTGGCTGCTGATATCAGGAGGCCGGCCGCTATTGATCAACTAGTTGTTCTGGGCAAACAGCTTGATATCCCCGTTTATCAGGAGGGCGATAAGGCATCGCCGCTAACGATTTGTAGAAATGCGCTGAAAAAAGCTGACGAAATTGCCGCTACTTGGGTGATTGTTGATACTCAAGGTCGGTTGCACGTTGATACTGAACTTATGGGAGAACTAGCTCAACTGAGGAGCGAGATTAAACCATCGGAAGTAATCCTAGTAGTGGATGCCATGACCGGTCAGGACGCTGTAAACGTAGCTGAACAATTTGATAAAAGTATTGATTTGACAGGGCTCATTTTGACCAAGATGGATGGTGATGCCCGTGGAGGGGCTGCCCTTTCTATCAGGTTTGTCACTGGTGTTCCTGTGAAGTTTGTGGGCACTGGCGAAAAAGCGAATGCGCTAGAGATATTTTACCCCGACCGGTTGGCATCACGTATTTTAGGCATGGGTGACATGCTGACGCTAATTGAGAAGGCAGAGAAGATGTTTGATATGGAGCAGGCAAAACAGCTTGAGAAAAAGCTGCGTGCCTCACAATTTGGGCTTGAGGAACTTCTGGGACAATTGCGCCAGGTCAAGAAAATGGGCAACTTGGCGCAATTGGTAGAGATGTTGCCCGGTTTTTCCAAACTTGCTCCCAACGTTGCTGACGGTGGTGAGGACCGGATGAAAAAAATTGAGGCTATTATTTTGTCCATGACTCCGGAAGAGCGGAGCAATCCGGGTGTCATCAATGGCAGCCGGCGACGGCGTATCGCTCAGGGCAGTGGAACCACCACAATGGATGTCAATCAGTTGCTTAACCAGTTTCACCAAGTACAGAAGCTGACCAAAATGGCGGCAAAAAGCAGTCTGCCCGAAAACATGGTGGGTATGTTTAGGAGAAAATAGAGATTATTTAGCCGGCACAGTGATGGCAGAGACGACTATTTCGCGCTTTCCGAAATCAATGCGGCTGATTTTTATCGGTAGGTCGGTTAGATAAACCCTGAGCGCCAAATCAAGTAAACCTTCGGCCCTTCTATATGTTGATTGCGACAGAGGCAACTTACCTATATTCAGCTCTTGAATGGTCGCTTGTGGATTGCTATTTGCGACCTTGATATTGCCTGCTACTCCTATTTTGGCCGCTATTCCAGGGACATCTGCCACAGCAAAAAGCAAGAATTGGTTTTCGCGGAAGTTGATGGAAATTTTGGTAATGCCCATGGGCAATGCTGCTTCAGCCAATAGTTCAGTCAACTTTGAGTTGACTTCACTTTCTGTAATTGTTATGGCCACCTCTTTTTCTTGCCTGGAATCAGATGCCTCTTTGATCTCTTTTTGCAGGGTGTCAACTTTTTTATCGAAGCTTTTTGCCGCATCAGCACTTATAGCAACAGGCGTCATTTTCTCTTGAATCGGTGGTGTGAGGGAATAGAGGAAATAACCTAGAAATAAGGCTGCGATGGCAAAAATCCCAATGACACCGACTGTCATGACGAATCCTCTGATGTATTTCATTTGAATACTTTTCTCCTTGTGCTACGATCCTGGATGGGTTTACTCTAAATAATCTTTGAGCTTTCTACTCCGGCTGGGGTGACGTAGCTTACGCAAAGCTTTAGCTTCAATCTGTCGTATGCGCTCTCGGGTTACATTGAATTCCTTGCCTACCTCTTCCAATGTTCTGGCTCGTCCATCCTCCAGGCCGAATCTCAACATTATAACCCTTCTCTCCCTATCTGTTAATTCGGAGAGGACCTTATTTAGCTGGGCCTTGAGCAATTCTCTGGAAGCGGCATCAGCTGGTGGCAGGGTAGCACGGTCTTCTATGAAATCACCAAGATGGCTATCCTCTTCTTCGCCGATGGGCATCTCCAGTGATATCGGCATTTGTGATAACTTCATGATCTCTCTTACCTTTTCCGATGTGATTTCCATGCCTTTACCGATTTCTTCATAGCTTGGTTCACGACCAAACTCCTGTGCTAGGCGGCGGTTGACTTTGAGCAGTCTGTTGATAGTTTCTACCATGTGCACCGGGATACGGATAGTTCGAGCCTGATCAGCAATTGCCCGGGTGATAGCTTGTCTGATCCACCATGTAGCATAGGTGCTGAACTTGAACCCCTTCCTGTACTCAAATTTTTCCACAGCTCGCACCAGACCGATGTTGCCTTCTTGAATCAGGTCGAGCAATGGCATACCATGCCCCACATATTTTTTGGCTACGCTGACCACCAGACGCAGGTTTGCTTCGGTAAGATGTTTTTCTGATTTTTTAGCTGCTCTTTTAATCTTACTGAGGTGCGATTTAATTTGCTGGCTTATGGCTTGAAGCTGGTCAAGGAAGGCGGTATTTACAGGCTCGGTTATCAGGGATTCTGTCTGATGCCACGTTTTTTTCTCTCCCAGTATCGTAAGCAGCTCTGGCGGCAATAATCCACTGCGGATAGAAAGGCCTATGATGCCTTGTTCTACCTCTGGGATGCTTTTCCCTGTAGCTTTAGATACTGCATTGATCAAGTCTTGGTTCATGACGCCGTCGATAACATCTCGTAGCTTGGGGTCACGAATTCTGTTGGCAAAGCTGTTTGTAGATGTAAACCCAAGCTTATCTGCGATGGCATCAATTATCGGCTTAGCCGCTAGTATATGACGAAGAAGATATAGAGATATTCGTGCTGGCGAGGGATAAATATTATACTGATGGAAATATTCATCCTCGATCTTCTCCAAGTATTTGGCCTCTTCTATACTTCGGGCTAGAGCCCTTTCGTCACGGGCAGTGAGAAGGGAGACCTTGCCGATCTCGTGCAGATACATCCGTACCGGGTCATCTATGGCTTCATGTTCACCGGCCTCCAGATCGATTCCTAGCGCTGCCTTTGCCTCCGGTTTGTCCAGCCATTCTTCTCCGAGTTCAATAGGCTCCTCATTGTCCCAGGGAGAAGCGATTTTTGGCATGTCTTCTTCGGTATCCTCTTCACGCTCGTAATTTCCCCATGCTGCATCAGGCAGGCCCAGCGACTTGAGTTCCGGTTCGATTTCGTGGATTTCCCCAACTTCTGGTTCATGCTTATCTTTTTCTATAGACGTCACTGTTAACTCGCCGTCTTGCAGTACACTCACTGATTATTCCTCCTTGCTACCAGCTAACGACTTATGTTTATGCCTTTGTTTGATAAAGACTTCTTTAAGTTGCTTGCTTTCTTCGATGCCTTGTTCTTTTAATTTAGCCAATTGGGCTGCTGTGCCGCCGCTCTCAGCTTCTGTGAGCAAGAGTTGTTCCTTTTTAGCTTCCATGTTCTTGAGCCACTTTTCTTGCAAGCGCAGGATGCAATCGTTAAGGGTTTTTTGTCTGGCAGTTTCGCTATCCTTAACGGGTGGTGGGAAATCCTTGGCCAGTAAGGTATCTACATATTCGTGAAGGGTCACATCGAGGTGATCCTTAAGGAAATCGAGCGTATCATTGTGTTGCCATTTCAGAAACAGTTCTCGATTTCCGCAATCCTCAAAATAATCAGGCATCAACTTCTCGCTATCTGGTTTGAGATCCTGATATTGAAGTAATAAGGCAAGACAATATTCTTCGATTGGATTGGATTTTTGCGCTACAAGGGTTGCTGGGGTAAGACCCTTTAAGTTAGGCCTCAGCCATCTCTTTTGCTGGGCAAGCTTGAATTTCCGTAGCGCGTATCCTACTGATTGCTCGTCAGTGCGTAAAAGTCTGGCTAGTTTCTCTATATAGTGTAATTGTCGTATTGGGTCTTTAATTTGGTAAAGTAGTGGCAGAAGCTTTTCTAAAACTAATACTTTGTCTGCGACTTTATCTGCATCAACTTTGGCAACTTCATTTTCAAAGATGAAATCCACCATAGGTTTTGCATCTCTCACCAACGTTGCCCACTGCGATATATCCTCTTTGATTACCTCATCAGGGTCTTTGCCTTGTGGCAGAACGAGAATCTTAGCTTCAGCAGCTTTGGAAACATCATATTTTTCGCTTGATTCGCTTTTTGACACGGGCAATACCCTATCTACTGTTTCACCACTCCTGAAAATGGCTTCTTTGCCTGCTTCATCAGCATCAAGTGCTAAAATAACGTTGTTGGTTAGTTTTTGTACGGCGGACAGTTGTTTTTCTGTGAGAGCTGTTCCCATGAATGCGATTACATTTTGCCAGCCGTATTGGTGAACCATAATAACGTCCACGTAGCCTTCGACTATAATTGCCTGGTCTTTCTGGCGGATGGCTGTCTTGGCTCGGTCGATGCCATAGAGAGTGCTGCTTTTATCGAAGACTAATGTCTGAGGGGAGTTTAGGTATTTGGGTAGTGAATCATCTAGTGCTCTGGCTCCGAATCCAATAACGCGGCTTTGTATATCCCTTATAGGAAACATTAATCTGTCGCGAAACCTATCGTAACTGCCCTTGTCTTCCCGCTTCACCAGCAGTCCGCCCGCTATCAGTTCATCCTCTTCATACCCTTTCTCCATCAAGTATTGGCGCAAGGCTTCCCATCCTTCCGGGCTGTAGCCTAGCTGGAAGTCTTTGATTGTCTGTGGCGATAGACCTCGTTGGGTGGCGTAGTCCCTGGCGCGCTTGGCCGATGCCGCGTTGAGCAGCAGGTGATGGTAATACTCAGCAGCAGCTTCATTTATAGCGAATAATCTTTCCTTGGCGGTATTGTCTATTTTCTTATTGGAGATGGATTGGGTGACCAGCGTGACCCCAGCTTTGGCGGCTAACACACGAAGCGCTTGCCCGAAATCGAGTCCTTCCTTTTTCATTACAAACGTGATGATGTCTCCGCCTGTTCCGCATGCTCCGAAGCAGTGCCAGCTTTGCCGTTCAGGGAATATGAAGAACGACGGGCTTTTTTCATTGTGGAATGGGCACAATGCCTTAAAGTTACGCCCTGATTTGCGCAGGCTTACATATTCAGAGACTACCTGAACGATATCCAGCCTTTGTTTTACTTCGTCAATCGAGCTCATAGAAAATCACTCAAATTTAAAGGATATGTTTCAGCATGAAATCTGCTTAACCATGTGCAACGCGTACTGGTCTGTCATGCCGGCAACGTAATCGGTGACCTTACGTTCTATGCTGTCTTCGCGAGAGGCATATTCTCCGGGTAACCTTTCTTCATGTTTCAAAAAGTACGCATATAGCAGGCATATTGCCTTTTGTGCGTTTTCTGTCTCCTTAGTGAGAAGACTCGTAGCATAGACTCTATCAAAGAGGAACTCGCGGAGGGTATTAGTTGCCTCCAGAACCTGATGACTCATCTCTATCTCAGGGTTTTCTTGGTTGGGGGTACTTAAAGCCATTGATGAGTAACCTACGATGTCAGAGACTAGGGTGTTGATTCTGGCTGAAGAGGAGTGACCAAGAACTCCCACTGCTGAATGTGGCAAATCATCTTCAGTCATGATGCCGGCTCGTAGGGCATCGGAGATATCATGATTAACATAGGCAATGATGTCAGATATTTTGACCACTTGGCCTTCGATGCTGCTCACGGTTGTCCATCCTTCACCGAGTATATCTATCCCGCTTTTAGAGTGGTTCAAGATACCGTCCCTTACTTCCCATGTAAGGTTTAATCCCTTCCCGTCTTTTTCCAGCAAGTCGACTACCCTTAAGCTCTGCTCATTGTGTCTGAATCCGCCCGTACATAGTTCGTTGAGAACTTTTTCGCCGACATGCCCAAAAGGAGTATGCCCCAGGTCATGTCCCACAGCAATAGCTTCAGCCAGGTCCTCATTCAGATTTAACGCTCTGGCTATAGTACGTGCGATTTGGGCAACCTCCAGAGTGTGTGTAAGGCGTGTAACATAGTGATCTTCCAACGGTGCGATAAAAACCTGAGTTTTATGTTTTAGACGGCGAAAGGCGTTAGAGTAAATTATACGATCGCGATCACGTTGAAAGGCTGTACGTATGGGGCACAGCTCCTCCCATTTGAGTCTGCCTCGGCTCAGCTTGCTTCTTGATGCGTAAAAGGAGAGGTGCCCTTCAGCCTCTTCTGTCCGTTGCCGAACACCAAGATAAACCATTTATATTTAAGCTCTTGTGTTCTTACTAGTCTAACGCAAATCCCGTGTTTAGCCAAGTTTTGCTTCAGCAGCAGCGATAATCCGCCTTGTGTGGTCGATCATATCAGGTGTCACCGAGACTGATGTGATTCCCCATCTGACCAGTTGCTCGGTAAACTCTGGGTATGTTGAAGGTGCTTGTCCGCAGATTGAGCAGGTAATGCCCTTGCTTTTAGAGACTTTGATTACTTTCTCTATAGCCTGCAGTACTGCTTCGTCTCTTTCATCGAATTGTGCTGCTAGCTTGGGATTATCCCTGTCGATACCCAGTATGAGCTGTGTCAGGTCATTAGAGCCAATGGATACACCGTCAATGCCGCTGTCTATAAATTTGTCGATGAGCAAGACATTAGATGGTACCTCGACCATCATCCACAGTTTGAAGTTGGGGAATTGGTATAAGCCTTCTGCCATCAGGAATCTCTTAATCTTAGCCATCTCGTCCACGAAACGGACAAAGGGAATCATGACGTACAGGTTGTCGTAATGCTGGCACACGTTCTTGATGGCCTCTACTTCCAGCCTCAGTACTTCGGTTTCCCGTGTGTATCTAGAGCAGCCACGGTAACCTAGCATCGGGTTGTCTTCTGTTTCCTCGTATCTATCACCACCGTGCAGGTTCCTGTATTCATTGGTCTTAAAGTCAGTGGTACGATAAACCACAGGTCGGGGGTGAAATGCCTTGGCAAAGGTATTGATGCCTCGTGTTAACCCTGCAACGAATTGTTCGGCTTTTCCTTCATGCAACATATACCGGGGGTGAGTTTTAATGGTTTCTGTAATCATGAATTCTGCCCTGAGTAAACCGACACCGTCCACATTTTGTGCTGCCACATCTGTTGCCATGTCAGGGTTGGCTAAATTGACATATAGCTTGGTCTTGGTCTTGATGTGTTCTCCGCTCATGACCGTGGCCGCGGCTTTGGTCTCCTTGGCTACTCTACCGGCATAGATGTGTCCTCTGTAGCCATCTACTGTGATTTCCTGACCATCGTACAAGGTCTTGGTGGCTATTTCCGTGGCGACGACGCAGGGGATTCCCAGTTCACGGCTGACAATGGCTGCGTGAGCAGCTCGCCCACCGCGGTTTGTAACGATAGCTATTGCTCGCTTCATTGCTGGTGCCCAGTCCGGGGTGGTCATCTCTGCAACTAGAACATCGCCATCTTTTACCTTATCGATTTGGGAGGCATCAGATACAATTCTGACGTTGCCCACGCCTATTCCGGGGCTGGCTGCTATACCGCTCAAAATCGCATCAGCAGTGATGGTGGGGAGGGCGTCGTTGCTAATTTTCTTCTCTTTTAGAGTCGTCACCGGCCGTGATTGCACGACAAATAGTTTTTTGTTCTGCTTTGCCCACTCAATATCCTGGGGTGATTGGTAAAACTCCTCGATTGTTTTGCCAATTTGCGCCAAGGCAACGATGTCTTCATCCGTTAGTTTCTGCGCAGATTGCTTTGATGCTGGAATGGTAGACTTAATGTTTGCTTCTAGCTCTCCTGTTGCCCCTGCTGAGTCTCTGGTTAATTGCCATTCCTGGGCACTTATTACCTTGTCGACAATTTTGACGGTATCCTTTTCTAATGTGTACTGGTCGGGCGTAATCTCTCCGGCTACCATAGGTTCGCCCAGCCCGTAAATCGCTTCAATGAATATTTTGCTCCTGTCACCACTCAAAGGTTCTACCGTGAACATAACTCCAGAAGCTTCTGACTGCACCATCTTTTGCACTGGCACTGCGATGCCTACCTTCAAATGGTCGAAGCCGTATTGATGTCTGTAAAAGATGGCTCTGGGTTCAAAGAGCGAAGCCCAGCATCTCTGTACGGCTGTAACTACATTTTCTTTGCCTTTAACATTGAGGAAGGTGCGCTGCTGCCCCGCAAAGGATGCATCAGGCAGATCTTCAGCAGTGGCTGAGGAGCGCACCGCCACGAGCCCCTCGCCCAGCTTACGATAGGCTGCCTGTATCTGGCTTGCCATGTCTGCTGGCATAGGAGAGTTGAGGATTTTGCCCTTTATCAGGTTGGAGGTTTCTTGGAGGTTTTGGCTGTTGTTTACATCTAGCTTATTGAGATAATGCTGGATCTCGTGGGCGATTTTTGCGGCTTCTATAAATCTAAAATAGGCTTCTGAAGTAACAATAAAACCTTCGGGCACGCTGATGCCTGCATGGACCATTTCTCCCAAGTTTGCGCCTTTACCACCTGCTAAAGCAATGTCCTCCTTTGTAACTTCATTAAACCAGGCGATAATTTTTGTACCTTGTTTCATAAATCTCCTTGGTTAATTTGAATGTCGAAGTACGTGGATATTATACCATTTGATTGGGATATCTTGAAGCGAACCTGCTTGGCGGTAGTAGTACTCCTGAACTCTGCTGGTGAAATTGCCAGTGTTTTGAAGGATTGTTTATCGTATACCGGATTCAGACATTGAAGAGGAATGTGATTATATCTCCATCCTGCACTATATAGTTTTTGCCTTCTAATCTGAGCAGACCTTGTTTCCGTGCTTGAGCCAGGCTGCCGCATTTTTCTAGGTCATGAAAGCTTACCACTTCGGCTCGAATAAAGCCTTTTTCAATGTCGGAATGGATCTTGCCGGCAGCTTGTAAGGCTGTAGTGCCGCTGGATATTGTCCATGCCTTTAGTTCGGCGATACAGTAGTAAAGAATGAAATCAAGCCCAGAAGATGATATGACAGCTGTATTACATGCTCTAGTGCAGGTTCATTGAGGCCAAGCACCCTGTGAAATTCTTCAGCTTCAGCATCTAAAGCTGCCGCCTGCGCTATTTGGTTCTCCGCTATGTTGATGATTACCAGTATAGGTTTGGCGGTGAGAAACTGATAATTGGAGAGGCTTCTGATTTCTTGAACACTCAATCTTTGATTCCAGATGGGTATATCTTTCTTCGGCCCTGCCTGAATCTCTTTGAGGCCACCCCCTTCAGGAGCAGATCTCGTTCTGCAGGTTTGGCTCCCTTAAACGTAGTCTCAAGTCGGCTAAGTCTCCTTCCAATTATGGCAAGGTCGGAGAAAACCAACTCCATATCCATGGTGGCTATGTCGCGTTGGGGTTGATGCTGGCTTCAATGTGAGGGATATTCTCACTCTCGAATGCCCTGGCAGCGTACAAGAGTGCATTAGCGTTGCTGAGGTGGTTAATAAGGTGCTCACTTATTTCAACGTTCTTGTCAAAACCCCTAGTGGCAGCAGCGATGTCAACGTATTTTACTTCGGCAGGCGTTACTTTCCTAGGTTGTAAAATCTCCTCCAATTTACGGAGTCTTTGGTCTTGTACCTTGGCGATTCCGATGTTAGGTACTAACGCAGCCGGGGCATAAGCGGCTGTTTCAGCTTTGCCTCTGGTCAAGGTATTGGAAATCGTTGTCTTGCCGCTTTTGGGCAAGCGGATTATGCCAATCTCCAAATCTTCACTCCTCTAATCGAGGTCTGGTTTTTCTGCCTCTACTTCTAGATCTTACCATCGCTATATGTAAAACCCCATCGTTGGCTAAGGGATGTTCTTGAGCAAACAAGTCGACTACGTGTGTTATGAACTCATAGCGTAAATCTTCCGGCACTCTCTAGTGTAAATGGCAACCATGTAGTACGTATCCATATGCTAGTCCCTCTTGTCCTAGTTGTGTCATATCTTTTGGCAATAATTCCAGCCGATTGGGGCGCAAGCAGGCTTCCTTAAGCCATAGTCTGTAGCCTGCAATGCAGCCTTTATCATTCCCATAGCATTGTCTTTGCCTCCCATTTGGAGTAGCACCACAGTGTTTGAGAGCACGATATATACCCCGCAAGATGGGTAGGTAGTTTTTATCCAATGGAGTGTGGCATTAGAGGAAACCACATCGAACTCATTGGTGAAATCCATGTTTGCAGCATTTATGCTGTGAAAGCTGATATTAGTATATTGATCTGGTGGGCATATCTTCTATGCTAGTGCTAATGCAAAATCAGGCATGGTTACAGATAGCGGTTGTTGCTGATTCCTATCATGTGTTATAATAAGCCCACTTTTGGTTCCTAAAGGTGGTAGAATGACGAGTTATGAGTTGGTGTTCATTGTTAGTCCTGAGGTGGCTGATGATGAAGTAGTTAATAGTGTAAACAAGGTGAGCGAGATGATCGGCCGGTTGGGTGGTAGTGTCCTGGAAGTGAGTCAGTGGGGGAAAAAGAAGCTAACTTACCCTATAAAACGCTTCACCGAAGGTAACTATGTGCTGGCGAAGGTTGAATTAAAGCCGGCTTCTATTAAGGAATTAGACTCCAGTTTGCGCATGTCTGGCGATGTGTTGCGTCATCTGCTAGTACGAGCAGCAGAATAAGCTGGGGAGGGTCATATGGCAAGTCTGAATAGGGTGATGCTGATAGCTAATGTTGGCACTGACCCTGAGATGCGATATACTCCAAGTGGCACCCCGGTTACTTCCTTTAGAGTTGCCACCAGCCGTGTGTATACCACAGGTGATGGCGAGCGTAAACAGGAGACGGAATGGTTCACTGTTGTGGCCTGGAGAAAACAAGCTGAGAGTTGCAGCCAGTTTTTGACCAAGGGACAGCGAGTTTATGTTGAGGGTAGCTTGCGTACGCGTGCTTGGGAGGGGAGAGATGGGCAGAAGCGCACTAATATTGAAGTGATAGCTAACAGAGTATTATTCTTGGACAGGCAAACTGCGGCTGCTCCACCCAGCGAGGAGCCTGCGGTGGAACCTATCGAAGATGAGGTAGAGCCTGAAGATTTACCCTTCTAGGATTTGATTGAATTAAGATAAGGAGGCAATGAGGAACAATGGCGCAAGGCGAAATGGCAAGAACTGGAAGAGACAGGCCGCGCCGATTTGCTTTTAAGCCTAAGGTATGTGCTTTTTGTGCCGAGAAAGCTAAAATAGATTATAAGGATATTGCCCGATTGCGGCGTTATGTGTCTGATCGAGGTAAGATTCAACCGCGCCGTCGGACGGGTGTCTGCGCTAAGCATCAAAGGCGCTTGGCATTGGCTATTAAGCGGGCTCGATATTTAGCTTTACTTCCTTCTACACCAGACCATGTTCAGCGGCTGGGTAGTTTTAGTGGAGAGCCACAGATGCTGAGGAAAGAGTCGTAATGCCAAAACGGACATATCAGCCTAAAAAGATAAAGAGAAGGCGTACACATGGATATCGAGCCAGAGTGGCTACCGCTGGTGGCAAGGCAGTTTTGAAATCAAGGCGGCTCAAAGGCCGATGGCGGTTAACGCCAGTCTAGTACCATGTCGCGAGAATGGGCTTTGACAAGCAGGACTCAGTATGTGGCAGTTTACAAATCAGGTAAGTCTTGGGGAGGCGATCTTATATGGATGAAAGCATTGCCCAATGGCCTGAAATTAAGCAGGTATGGCTTCTCGGTAACTAAGAGCGTAGGTAAAGCAGTAGTACGTAATCGGGTGCGGCGTTTATTGAGAGAGATAGTACGCTTGAAATCATTGAGACCGGGCTGGGATATAGTTTTTGTATCTCGCCCCAGCGCAGCAACCGCTGATTATCATCAGCTCGATGGGTCAATAAGTAGATTGCTAGGCCGAGTGTGTTTATTGCAAGACAAAGATGAAAAAAATGGCAATAGGGTTGATTAAATTGTATCAATTTACAATATCGCAGGTTACTCCGCCTTCGTGCCGGTTTACTCCCACCTGTTCTCATTATGCTGTGGAGGCAATAGCGAAATATGGATTGGTTAGGGGTAGCTGGTTGGCAACCAAACGTATAGGCCGATGTCATCCCTGGTCTGCCGGCGGTTATGACCCGGTACCATAGTTTTAGTAAGCAAAACAATGGAAGTATCGTAAAGTGAAACTCAGATTCTTCTCAAACAGATCAACAGACCTAATTGTCTTGCTGTGTTTAGCAGCTATTCTTTTCTTGCCTGCACTGGGCTGTTCCGCGCCAGCTGTTCAAGGATGGTCAGGGTTTGCTGGCTCTGAGGGAAAGCTGTATTTTACTTCGATAGATGGGAAAGTCATTGCCTTAAATGTCTCTGCGCGAAGCATGAACTTGCCTTTCCCCAGCGAAGGTGAGTGGGTAGTTACTGTCCGCTCTCAGACTGCTCCTAGCGGTTCGATATGTGGTCCGGCTTGCGCTCCGGCAGCGCACCCAGCGGCTGTATATGCTACTCCGGTGATAGCAGAGGACCTGGTCTATGTAGCTACATATGCTGGGGATAATGGCAAGGTGATGGCCATAAATAGGTCGGCTCCTGGTTATGATGAAGAAGGTATCCCGTCATGGATTGAGGGAGAATGGTTTTATCCACGGAAAGAAGGAAAGTTTATTGGGGCTGTTGTTGGTAGCCCAATAGTGGTTAAAGACACTCTTTATGTCGGCAGCTCTGACGGTAAGCTCTATGCATTAGACGCGGTTAAGGGGGACGAAAGATGGGCCTTCGATACCGGCGGTAAAATTTGGACAGCCCCGTCCGTGAGCGATGGGATTGTCTATGTCAGTAATTTTGCCAAGAAGATTTGTGCTATTTCCAGTGAAACTGGTAAATTATTGTGGCAAGTCGAATTTCCTGTAGCCATAGCTTCATCCCCCGTAGTATCAGGAGACAATATCGTTTTTGGCGCTTTTGACAATTATCTTTATGGTGTTAGTATCTCTGATGGTAAAGAAAGGTGGAAGTTTAAGGGAGATGGCTGGTTTTGGGCAAATTCGGTGGTTAAGGATAATATTGCCTATGTTGGTTGTCTGGACCACAGAGTTTATGCCATTGAGACCAGTACAGGCAATGAGCTATGGAGATTCGAGGGTGACAGCTCTTTTGTTGCGCCTCCAGTGCTGGTGGGGAATTCCCTGGTGATATGTTCTGAATCGGGCAGCCTGTATATACTGGATGCAGCCAAAGGGACGATGGTAAAAACCGTGTCTATTGATTCTAAGGTAATGGCTCCGATCTATGCTGATGGCAACAATGTTTATATCCATGCCCGGGACAGGAATGTCTATTGCATCGACTTACAGGATGGACAAATAGCCTGGAAATTTTCGTCAGTGATAGTTAATAAGTAGAGTTTGATTATAATGGATATTTCAATTATTTGGAATACGGTTATCTTCGACCCCGTCCTTAATAGTTTGATTGCCTTGTCTACCTATCTAGGTAACAATTTTGGCTGGGCAATCATCGTCCTCACTGTTGTTGTGCGTCTCATACTGTTTCCTCTCACTGTAAAACAGACCCGGTCTACCAAAGCAATGCAATCGCTGCAGCCTAAGATTCAAGAGCTCCAGAAGAAATATGCTCGCAACCAGCAACATCTGCAGCAAGAGATGGTGAAGTTGTACAAAGAGGCAGGGGTGAATCCATTGGGCTGTCTTTGGCCTATGGTCATCCAGTTGCCTATCTGGATTGCGCTTTATCAGTCCATTATGCAGGCGATGGCGACTACACCTGAGAACCTGTTGGGTTTATCTCAACATCTCTATGCCTGGCCGGCAGTGAGCCAGGCTGTTCCTCTTAACGAGCAATTTCTCTGGTTGCGATTATCGCGGCCAGACCCCAATTTGATTTTGGCAATTCTAGTAGGTGGCAGTATGTGGCTGCAGCAAAAAATGGTTACGCCGCCGACTACTGACCCCAGACAACAATCTATGACCAGCATGACTACGATGATGATGCCGCTTATGTTTGGTATGCTTACACTATCCTTTCCGAGCGGACTCGCTTTGTATTGGGCGGTTTCAAATAGCATCGGCATAATAATTCAGTATTTTGTGAGTGGTGGCTGGGGTTACTTGCTTACTCCAAAACCGGTACCAGCTCAGAAACCGCCTCAATTAGAAGAGCAGACCAAAACAGCGAAGAAGGCGGAGGAGCAGTCCCAGACGATCAAAAAAGCATCCGGAGAGAAAAAGGGTCTTTTCAGGTAATGGAAGAAATAGAAATAAGTGCTAAAACAGTTGACGAGGCTATTCAGACAGCTTTGGAGCAACTGGGAGTAGAAAATGACCAGGTGGAAGTCGTTGTCTTGAATAAAGGCAGGCTTGGACTGTTGGGGATGGGCTCAGAGGATGCCAAGGTAAAAGTAAAGCTCTTGGCAGAGAAAAATGGGAATGGTGACGTGGTTAAAATGGCGAGAGAGGTGCTTGATAAGATTATCGAGTTTATGGGATTATCGGCAAAAGTTACTACGGGCAAGAGTGAAACTGACTCGCTGCTTGTGACTTTAGATGTTGAGGGTGACGACTTAGGCATTTTAATCGGTCGACATGGGCAAACATTAACGTCCCTACAGTATATTGTCAGGCTTATAGTTGCTGAGAAATCCAAGATGTGGGTACCGTTCAACATCGACGTCGCCGGCTACAAGAAGCGTCGTTATGATTCTTTGCGTAATCTGGCTTTGCGTGTAGCGGAGCAGGTAAAGCGAAGTCAACGCATGTTGACTCTTGAGCCTATGCCTGCCGACGAGCGTCGTATTGTTCATATAACACTGGCCAGTCATCCCGATGTGGCTACTCAAAGCATGGGTGAAGGCGAGATGCGGAAGGTAGCTGTCATGGTAAAAAAGCGCTAGATATGTTCCGTCCAATAACCAGCAAGGTCAATTTTCCACATTTAGAAAAGCAAGTTCTTGCATTCTGGAAAGAGCGCCGCATTTTTGAAAAGAGTGTGGAATCCAGAAAGGGTGCCATCCAGTTTACGCTCTATGAAGGCCCGCCGACTGCTAACGGCAATCCCGGCGTTCACCATGTTTTGTCCCGTGTGTTTAAGGACGTCATCCCGCGCCACAGAGCGATGAAAGGCTATTATGTTCCACGTAAGGGTGGGTGGGATACGCATGGATTACCGGTAGAGCTCGAGGTAGAAAAAACGCTGGGCATCACCAGTAAAACACAAATTGAAAAATATGGGGTTGCCCAATTCAATGCGCATTGCAGGGAAAGTGTGTTCAAGTATCTTAAAGAATGGGTGGCGATGACCGAGCGCATCGGTTTTTGGCTGGATTTAGAGCATCCTTATATAACCCTGGAAAATAGCTATATTGAATCTTGCTGGTGGATATTAAAGCAACTATGGGATAAGGGACTGGTCTATCTTGGTTATAAGGTTACTCCACATTGCCCTAGATGCGGTACATCACTGAGCTCACATGAAGTCGCTCTGGGATATAAAGATGATGCTGAAGACCCATCAGCATACATAAAGTTCAAGCTTATTCATAGCTCCGTGAATGACTTTAAGCTTAGTATTGCTCTATCTGGAACAGATAAGCCCGTTTTCTTGTTAGCTTGGACGACGACGCCCTGGACGTTGCCGGGGAACACGGCTTTAGCTGTGGCTCCAGAGGTAGAGTATACTGTTATGGAGGGGAGTGAGGAGTATATAATCCTTGCCTCAGCGCTGATGGATAAAGTCAGGCTGGAAGGTTATGAACGCCAAATCTCTGTTCTTGGCAAAGATCTAGCTGGGCTCAAGTATGAGCCTCTGTTTAATCCTCATGCTTTCGGCGTGGAACGGAAGAACTTTTGCGTTGGCAGTGGACAGGAAGGCTTCTCGTATGAAATGTTGGCTCTGCGACCGGCTGATGCTAACCTGACATACCCGGTGGTTACCGCTGACTTTGTTTCGATGGAGGAAGGGACTGGTATTGTGCATATCGCCCCGGCTTTCGGTGAAGTTGATTTCGAAGCTGGCAAAAACATGGGATTAGATTTTGTCCAGCCTGTGGACTTGGAAGGGAAAGTCGCTGGTACCTATTCCTTCGCAGGCAAGTTTGTTAAAGATGCTGACCCCTTCGTACTGGATGATTTGAGATCGAGGGGGCTGCTTTATAGGAGTGGGCGCATAACTCATACGTATCCATTCTGCTGGCGTTGTGATTCGCCGCTGGTCTACTATGCCAAGAGAAGCTGGTATATAAGGACATCCCTTAGTAAAGAAGCACTTATTGCCGGTAATGCTGAGATTAATTGGTATCCGGCACATATCAAGTATGGCCGTTTTGGTGATTGGCTGGAAAATAACATCGACTGGGCTTTTTCTCGGGAACGTTATTGGGGAACGCCGCTTAATATCTGGAATTGCTTGAAATGTGGCAATTATGAGTGCGTGGGAAGTATAGAGGAGATGAAGTCGAAGCCAGACGTGGCTGGCCTGGTAGAACCATTGGACTTGCATCGTCCTTTTGTAGACGGCATAACCTTTGCCTGTTCCAAATGTGGTGGTAAGATGGGGCGGCAATCGGAGGTCATAGATTGCTGGTTTGACTCGGGAGCTATGCCCTTTGCTCAGTGGCACTATCCTTTTGAAAACCAAGACAAATTCAAGCAGAGTTTCCCTGCTGATTTTATATGTGAGGCTGTGGATCAAACTCGAGGTTGGTTCTATAGCTTACATGCTATATCTACCTTGCTTCTGGGGCGGCCTTGTTTCAGGAATGTGATCTGCCTGGGGCATATTTTGGATGCACAGGGCGAGAAAATGAGCAAGGCCAGGGGAAATGTTGTTGACCCCTGGTTAGTATTGGATAAGTACGGTGCTGATGCTACGCGCTGGTATCTGTTTACGACTTCACCGGCTGGCAACGTACGCCGTTTCTCCAGCGATATGGTGGCTGAGGTGCAACGTAATTTCCTACTTACGCTGTGGAATACATATAGCTTTTTTGTGCTTTACGCTAATATCGATAATTTCGACCCCAGAGCTCCAGCAGCACCATCGCTAACTGAATTAGATAGGTGGGTATTATCGCGGCTCAATGAGCTTATAGCAGATGTGGATAAATCATTGGAGGGATATGACCCCACCACGGCAGGGCGCAAGATTGAAGCCTTTGTGGAGGAGCTTTCCAACTGGTATGTGAGGCGTAGCCGTCGCCGTTTTTGGAAGAGCCAGAGCGATTCAGATAAGGTAGCGGCGTATGCTACACTTTATAACTGTTTGGTCACTTTATCTAAACTCCTGGCTCCTCTAGCTCCGTTTGTTGCTGAGGATATGTATCAAAACCTGGTATGCTCTATTGATTCTGAAGCGGTGGAAAGCGTGCACTTGGCTGATTTTCCGGTAGCTGATCTGGGTCAGGTGGATGAAAAGCTGGTTGAAGCGACTAGCTTGGCTATGACAGTTTGCAGTCTGGGGCGTGCTGCTCGTGCTAAAGCAGGTATAAAGGTGCGTCAACCTTTGGCTAAGGCATTGGTATTGGTGGATGCCAGGTCGAATACGGCAAAAGATGGCTTGCAGTGTTTGACTTCCCAGATAGTCGATGAATTAAATGTCAAAGAGATTGAATTGATTGATAAAAGGGTGAATGGGGATATACCGGGTTATTCGATTGCTGAGGAGGGAGACACCTGGGTGGCAGTGGTTACCGAATTGACCCCGGATCTCGTGGCTGAAGGGATAGCTCGTGAGGTAGTGCGACATCTACAAACTATGCGGCGCTCGGCCGGATTGGAGATAGCCGATCATATTGTTATCTATTACCAGGGCGGTGATTCGTTAAATCAGGCGATGTCCGATTTCGCAGACTATATCAAGCAGGAGACTTTGTCCCGGCAGTTAATAAAGGAGCCACCACCTGCCGGCAGTCATATTGAGAAGTACCGTCTCTCTGGTTCTGAAGTCGTCGTCGGTATCAAAAAAGAAGCCAGTTAGGGTTGCTCATAGCAGCCGGATTACATGGTCGGTGGTTGGCTTGCTGCAAGGCGGACGTGTGTTACCATAGTATTCTGGCCCCTGATAAATGTTATCTTGACCTCCTCGCCAATTTGTGAAGAATGATAGGCCTGTATCAATTCCCCTGCGGTAGTGATCTCTTTGTCATTGAAGCCAACAATTATATCAAGCCGTTGTAGCCCTGCAGCTAGGGCAGGGCTGCTGGGTGCAAAGCGCGTAATGATTGCGCCCTTATCGACTGACAGGCGGTTCATCATGGCGACGTATTGATCAACGGTGTACAGAGATACACCAAGGTCAGGGCGTATCACGTAACCCCTTGATATCAGTTGTTGGATTATAGGCATGGCTGTTTGAGAGCTAATGGCATATCCTAGGCCTTCAATGCCAACGTCAGCAATTTTGGCACTGGTAATGCCAATGACTTGCCCAGCCATGTTTGCTAAAGGACCGCCGCTGTTGCCCGGGTTGATAGCGGCAGAGGTCTCAATAAGGTCATCCAAAGTTTGCCCCTGGTCTACAGGCAGAGATACCTTTAGGCCGCTGACGATGCCTTCTTTAGCTCTTAGTCCCAGGCCCAAAGGGTTGCCGATGGCTACTACCCAATCACCGACCCTCAACTTTGCCGAGTCATCAACGCTGGCAGCAGGCAAGTTTGAGGAATCTATTTTAACTACAGCCAGATCTGCAAAAGGGTCGCGGTACACATTTTCTGGGCCAACTTGAAATGTTCTCCCGTCTGATAATTTTACAGTGATCTTTTTTGCTCCTTCGACCACATGGTTGTTGGTTACGACGATGCCGTTTTTGTCTATTATCCATCCTGAGCCAGCACCGGATTGTGTTCTGGGTGTATTGAAAAAATCTAAGGCAACGGATTCAGTCGCTATGGTCACCACTGATGGATATAGTTTCTCCACCACGTCGGCAATGCTTGGCAGTTGTGGTATCGTGTTTGCCGTAGAGGGTAGTGACCATGTTGGGTCTATCGGTTTTGGGGGAGTGGCATTGGTTGGGGGAGTGGTTGGCTGCTGAGGCGTTGGGGCTGGTGAAGTTATTTTTGGCAATAGTGGCATTATGCAGCTAGTCAGGCTTAGTGTCATACTTAATAACAACAGAATGATAATTATCTTTTTCATCATCGATTTTCCCACTTAATTTTCATCAATAATGCCTCAATTTTAACATGGGTCTTTGTTGAGGTAAAATATCGCTGCTTTTGCTTGTTGATGCTGTTTTGGTATTAGATGCCAGTTCTTTCATATCGAGTCTATCTATGGTCGGGCAGCAAAAAATAAAAGTCACGCATCATCATTTCGACCCTACCCTGTATCTGGTTACTTTCGGAGCGGATGGTATCGTATCCTCTGCCCCGGTTTAAGTATATTCTCTGCAAGAATCCCTCGAAGTGATTACCAACTGCCTTCTTGATGGCAGATATATGCTATTTTTCATGGTGGCCATCTAAATAAAATCTGTTTCTACAGCTAAAAGCTATCAGGCCTTTTGAAAGTTGGTAGTCCAAGACTATGAGATACTGGCTTTACCGGTAAATCAGTCCGTGACCGCTGTTGATTTTCAGGTCACTTCCAGAGATGGCAACTTCTTCTATACTGGTGATACTGAACCTGGTCTAGCATCTATTGCTGGGAGAATATTTTACTCCAATTACTTTTAATTGAAGTCCTGGGACTTGATGCGATAAAAGACCATTTTGTGAGCGTAGGGCACCTTTCTCCGCAACTTCTTGGAGAAGAGCTGGTGCACAATTCCGCAAAATGAAAGGGTACCTGCCACGTGTTATCGTTGTCTATATACTGCCTCAGTGGCGGGAGGGAATAGAGCAGGAGCTTGCATACGTTAGCAGGGGCATTGGGGTTGATATTAAGGTCGGCTATGACGACATGTTTGTTCTGTAGGTTTAAAGTTAATGTAATAGGCGGTAGGGGCTCTATCTGATGACAGAATCCCTGCCGCCTATCTTGTGTTTAGACTAGCCTTTGTTTTTAGGCTCCTGCGTATTCTACTTGTGGTAGTTGAGCTAAGGCTTCTTTTATTTTTGCTGCGGAAACCTTGTGGTCTTTTATCTTCCCAGTGAGGTAGTCATCATAGGCTGCCAGGTCGAAGTGACCATGTCCGCTGTGAGCTAGCAGGATAGTCTTGCTTTCTCCTGATTTTTTGCAAGCTAATGCCTCGTCGATAGCTACTCTAATAGCGTGACTTGTCTCTGGAGCGGAGATAATGCCCTCAGTTCTAGCGAATTGTATACCTGCTTCGAATGTTGTTGTCTGCGGTACGGCCTTGGCTTCGACAAATCCCAATTGATGAAGGTGGCAGATTATCGGTGCCATACCATGGTAACGCAATCCACCAGCATGTATCTTGTCGGGAATGAATGTGTGACCTAAAGTATTCATCTTGGCTATTGGCGCCATACCGGCTATATCTCCATAGTCCCAGGCGTAAGGCCCTTGAGTCAAAGAAGGGCATGCTTCAGGTTCGACGTTTATGATGCGGAGTTTGGGTTTTTTACCCTCCAATTTGTCTTTGACAAAGGGTAAAAACATGCCAGCGAAGTTGCTGCCGCCGCCGACGCAGCCGACGATGATGTCAGGATAGAAACCTGCCATCTCCATCTGTTTCTTGGCTTCCTGGCCAATAACTGTCTGGTGAAGTAAGACACAGTTAATGACGCTGCCGATTGAATAGTATGTGTCATCTCGACCGAAGGCATCCTCAATTGCCTCACTTATGGCAATGCCGAGGCTACCAGGTGAATGCGGATCCTCTGCCAAAATTTTACGACCGATTGCGGTATCCTCGCTGGGGCTGGCAACACACTTGGCACCCCATGTCTCCATCATGATACGGCGGTAAGGCTTCTGTTGGTAGCTTACCTTGACCATATAAACCTTGCACTCGAGCCCAAAGAAAGCAGTGCCTAATGATAGAGCGCTGCCCCACTGGCCAGCGCCTGTTTCTGTGGCAAAGCGCTTGATGCCATCTTGCTTGGCATAGTAAGCCTGAGCAATGGCGGTGTTAAGCTTATGACTTCCAGCAGGACTTACTCCTTCGTACTTGTAGAAGATTTTGGCTGGGGTGTCCAGAGCCTTTTCCAGACGGTAAGCGCGGTGTAGCGGGGTTGGACGCCATATTTTGTAGATATCCTGCACCTCTTCAGGGATTTCAATGTAGCGTTCTTTGCTGAATTCTTGGTCCCTCATTGCCGAGGGAAACAGCGGCGGAGGCAGGATCGTCGGCTCCTTGGTGCCGGGGTGTAGCAGTGGCGGCAACGGCTTTGGCAGGTCAGGCAGGATATTGTACCAAGATGTAGGCATTTCCTTTTCGCTTAGCATAAATTTAACTTGTTTCATATTAATCTCCTTATTTTTTTAGTCCGATTTTTACTTGGTGTAATTGACCTGTTTTGTGGCTCTCCCTGGCCATCTTTGTGATGTCATTGCCATTTTGTAACCTCCTTTTTTGCAATTCTTAAATAAAAAAGCCTCTCGCCTAAGGGGCGAGAGGCTTAATCTTCGCGGTGCCACCCTTGTTAGTCTTAGCGACTATCTTTTTCAGGTACGGTTCCAGTTTCTATCGGGACGATACCCTGGGTTTTGATAACGCTGCCCTCTGCGTCACAGCCTACTCGTATTAGCTACCTTTCAGCTTGCGGCTCCTAGGTCCATTCAACCTCCGCGCTAGCGTCAGCTTCCACCTAACCTGACTCTCTATGGCTCCGCTCAAGGCTTACTAGTCCTATTCTCAGCCTTTTAGTATTTAGTTGGACTACATTTTAGCACTTTTAGGGTACTTGTCAAGTTCCGAGTTGCCTGTAAGCAGAATTCTGATTTCGATTTGGCCTACGGAAACTCGATGAGGAGTGACCTGTCTGTTTTACTTCAAGGAAGCATCGATTGAAGCAGCAGCTCGCTTCCCAGCACCCATAGCGCTGATAACAGTAGCTGCACCGGTGACAGCGTCGCCTCCTGACCAGACCTTATCCTTTACTGTCTTACCAGTTTGCTCATCAGCAACCACAGTTCCTCGTTTTGTTGTCTCCAGCCCCTTAGTAGTTGATGGAATCAGAGGATTGGGGGTAGTCCCCAGAGCCACAATAGCCACATCAACATCTATAGTAAACTCGCTGCCTCCTTTGACTATGGGACGGCATCTGCCGCTGGCATCAGGCTCTCCAAGTTCCATCTCATGACATTCCATAGCTGTTACCCACCCCTGGTCATTGCCTATGAATCGTTTTGGGTTGGTGAGGAGCTTGAAGATAATCCCCTCTTCCTCGGCGTTTTCTAACTCCTCATGCCGTGCTGGCATCTCAACTCGGGAACGTCGGTAGACGATATAAACTTTATCTGCTCCAAGCCTCAGAGCACAGCGGGCAGAGTCCATAGCTACATTGCCGCCACCGATAACCGCTACTCTTTTCCCTATCTTTATCGGAGTATCATATTGGGGGAAGAGATAAGCCTTCATTAAATTGACCCTGGTAAGGAATTCATTAGCTGAGTAAATGCCGTTGAGATTCTCACCGGGAATATCAAGGAACATGGGTAGCCCGGCACCAGTGCCTAAAAAGACAGCATCGTAACCACTCTCCAAAAGCTCGTCAACAGTAGTTAATTTGCCCATTACTGAGTTGAGACTGATGTCTACTCCTAAAGATCTGACATAATCAACTTCACCCTGGACGATGTTCTTAGGTAGTCTGAATTCAGGAATGCCGTACATCAACACACCGCCGGCAACGTGGAGCGCCTCGAAAATGGTCACCTCGTGCCCCATCTTGGCCAGGTCAGCGGCACAGGTTAACCCCGCTGGCCCTGAGCCAATCACAGCCACCTTTTTCCCTGTTGATGATGGTAAGATGGTGGTGGGCGATGGACTTTTGCTTGTGCTATGGTTTAGTTCCCAATCTGCCACATAACGTTCCAGACGTCCGATAGCTATAGGAGATCCCTTTTTACCCAACGAGCAAACTTCTTCACATTGTGTCTCTTGGGGGCAAACTCTCCCGCAGATACCCGGCAAGCTATTTTTGCTTTTGAGTAGCCTTACTGCCTCAGGCATATTGTTGTCTCGTATTGCATTAATGAAGTCAGGGATATCCACATTTACTGGGCAGCCATCAACACACGGACGCTTGGGGCATTGAATGCAACGATTCGCTTCCTCGAATGCCATTCCCTCACTGTAGCCCAAAGCAACTTCATCGTAATTTTTTGCTCTGACATTCGGGTCTTGCTGGGGCATAGAGACTCTATTTAAATTGATTTTTGGTTTTTCTGCCATGTTTAGCCTCCAAATTCACGACCTTTGGCAGTGGCATGATTTCCACAGTTCCATAGATTGTTTTTCCTCGTCACAGTAAATCCGTTGTCGGTTGAATAGAAGTTCCCAGTCGACTTCATGGCCATCTAGTTCTGGGCCATCAACGCAGACGAATTTAGTCATACCACCCACCGAAACGCGGCAACAGCCGCACATCCCCGTACCATCGACCATGATTGAATTAAGGCTGACGATAGTAGTGACCCCGAAAGGCTTGGTAGTCAAAGAGCAAAACTTCATCATTATGGCTGGGCCGATTGCGATAACCCGGCTAACTTGTTCACCTTTTGTTAGCACCTCTTTCAAGGGCTCGGTCACTACTCCCTTACGAGCGTATGAACCATCATCAGTGGTAACTATCAGCTCATCGCTGACACTTCGCAAACGATCTTCCCAAAAAAGCAAGTCTTTGCTTCTAGCGCCTATTATCGATATGACCTTATTCCCAGCTTGCCTTAATGCTCTGGCTATGGGAAATATAGGAGCTACACCGACGCCACCACCGATACAGACTACAGTGCCAAATTTCTCTATATGGGATGGTAAACCTAGGGGACCTACCAGGTCTAAAATATGGTCACCGGCATTAAGACAGGCTAGTTTGTATGTAGTGGTTCCCACTTGCATGGCTACAAGACTGATGGTTCCCTCTTTCTCATCCCAATCAGCTAGTGTAAGCGGAATACGTTCGCCGACTTCATCAATGCGAATAACCACAAATTGGCCCGGTTTAGCCTTTCTGGCTATTGTAGGTGCCTCAATTTTCATAAAGTCGATAGCAGGGCAAAGCTTTTCTTTAGCCACAACCCTATACATACTTACCTCCGATTAAACAGATTTGACTTTGACAGGTGGCGAGATGGGAGAAGATAATCGAAGTCTGAGCTCGCATCGCAAGCAGCGTTTTGCTTCTTCGATAGCTATTATCTCTGGATAGCCGAGCTCAACCTCGGTAAATCCAGTTAAACGTTCTTTGTTCCCAATACAGGACATAGCCGGCTGACGCCTGTCGGCAAAGTCGGAATCGGGACCCAGCCAGGTGTCTGTCTCTTCGATGGGTGCTAGAACCTCGTCTATCTTGCCGCTGCCGCCCAAGTATTTATCTATGTAGCGGGCTGCTTGTCTACCGTGGGCGATGGCTCCGATGACCGATGCAGGGCCGCTGACGATGTCGCCACCGGCGAACACACCCTTGCGGCTTGTTTCCAACGTCTTGCTACTCACTTTTATGATGTTGCCTCTGCCGATTTCAACCTCGTATTTAGTGGGGATGTCAGAAGTCTGACCGATGCTGGAGATGATGTTGTCGAACTCTATGACAAATTCACTTCCCGGGACCGGTACCGGGCGGCGCCTGCCGCTGGCATCTGGCTCTCCCAGCTCCATACGCGTACATTCTAACTCGAGGTTTCCATCGTCTTTGCGTCGTATCTCGTTGGGTGCTGCCAGGAATATTATTTCAACGCCTTCTTTAATTGCTTCTTCTACTTCTTCTGGAGCTGCCGGCATTTCAGCGCGGGTGCGCCGGTAGACTATAATTACCTCTTTGGCTCCGATGCGCGGTGACGTCCGAGCGCAGTCTATTGCCGCATTGCCGCCGCCGATAACGGCAATTCTGCTGCCGATTTCTATTTTCTCTCCCAGGCTCACACGGCGGAGGAAATCCACACCATCCATTACCCCGGGGAGGTCCTCTCCCTTGACTCCTGCTTTTTGTCCTTTGTGAGCGCCTATGCCTATGAATATGGCATCGTATCCTTGCTGAAATAGCTCATCTAGCGATTCGATTCTGGCATTGGTTTTTATTTCCACGCCTACATTTTCAATCTCTTTAATTTCCGCATCCAGTATTTCCCGTGGTAGACGGTAAGCGGGGATACCTACCCGCATCATGCCTCCCGGCTTTGGTAACGCCTCGAAAACAGTCACTGAATGTCCCAGCTTAGCCAGATAGAAAGCCGTAGTTAGACCGGCTGGACCAGCTCCAACTACAGCCACTTTCTTACCAGTTGGCGGCGCTATCTTAGAATTCTGCTTCCATAGCGCATTATCGTGGTCAGACGCGAATCTTTTAAGGAACTTGATGCAAATCGGGTCGTTTAGTTGACCACGCCGGCAGGCCTGTTCGCAGGGATGGATGCAGACACGTCCCAGGGTGCCGGGGAAAGGTACTTTCTCACGCACTACGGCTAGGGCTTCGCTGTATTTCCCATCAGCCACAAGTTTCACGTAGCGGGGTATATCTATATGGGCCGGGCAGGCATTGCGACAGGGAACAACATATGCTTCCCAATCTGCAATTGATTGATATCGTGCTGGTCTGTCTACCAGCGCTCCGGTAGGACATACTTCAACGCAGGTAAAGCAAAACTTGCACCCCGAGTCCTTATGATCGTTGTTTTGATGTGGTCCGGCTACTCGATAGCCGTTCAGTTCAATAAAATCAAGAGCTTTCACTCCTCGCAAATCCCGACATGCGCTGATACACCGTCCACAGGCGATGCACAGGTTATAATCTAGATCGAAGAAGGGATTCTGTCTGTTCACCGACAATCCCCTGTATTCATAGGGAATGGTCTCCATCTTGACATCGAGGAAATCGACCACTCTCTGCAGTTCGCAGCGTCCATTTTCAGGGCAGGTGACACATCGTTCGGTGACAGCAACGTTTCTCAGACATATATCGAATGGTTTGCAACGCTCCTTACGCCAACAGGTGAGACAAGAGTTAGGATGCTCAGACAAAATTTTCTCGATGACTTCGCATTGCTTTTTTCTAAGCTCTGACGTGTTTGTGTGAACCACCATGTTATCAGCTACCTTTGTAGTGCAGGAGATGGCAAACTCAGGCTGATTATCAATTTGTACCAAACATAATCCACATTCTCCTGAAGGCGGTAGGTCGGGATGAGCACACAGGCTTGGGATGTATATGCCTGCTTTGCTGGCAGCCTGGAATATTGTCATCCCCTCCATGGCTGTTATTGAGTGTCCGTCGATGATCAAGCCGAGATCTTTCATTTCTTATGAACCCCCTCAATTCTTACAGCGCACACCTTGGATTCCGGTATTTTGGCTATAGTGTCTAGTGCCGTATTCGCCAGGATATTAGTTACGCTTTCGGAGCTAACTCCGAATATCTCGTTTTCGGAATAACCTGTGAACCTGGATACCTCGGATATCGCTTCGGGGGACAGATAGCCAAATTCCTGCTGAACTTTTTGCAGAATGGGAATTAACGTACCCTTTTCGTCTTTATGTTCAGCCAACATCTCGTCTAATGCACTCGACACTACAGACTCCTGAACACAAGCTAGCAAAACCAGAGGGAAAGTTTATCAGAAAATGCCTTTGTGGGTCAACCTGAGTCAGGTTGACTGATCCAGGTTGACACAATTCAGGTTGACTAAGGTATACCTTGACAACTTTCAATCGCAGCAGATTGCCACGCAATAAGCAAAACCAATTTTCGTAAGGATGCCTCTGTCACCTGATTAAGAAATTTGGCGCGGCCGGGAAAATGGTGGTTTCAAATAGGACGTGGTGTTTTTTAGTTTAAGGGGCTGGAAAGATTGTACATTTGGCGTGGTGACTGTAACCTGACCCCGTTCTATAGTACCGCCATTGTTAGAGCACCCTTGCTTTCTTGGTATCAACCATCCTAGTAGTGAGCAGGGTTACAGATAGCCCTGTGGCTTGTACATACCTGTTTCCCGCTCGCTTATCGTCTGCTGACGGGCGACTAACTGCTCACCGAGATCGGCTTGTGTCAATTCTAGATGCTGACGTAGCGCCGTTGCTTGTCCCAGTCAATTCGCGCTTTTTTTCTTAGCCACCGTATTTATTTTATGTGGTAAAACGTAAACACGTCAAAGTAGACATTCTGTTTCCTGTAGTGGCAAAATTAGATGTTTCTAATTTTCCTCAAGACTGGGGATAAAGGAGGCCGAAGAGAGTGTTGGTACTCTCTATAAAGATGATTTAATATGCCTATCTATGAGTACAGGTCGACAGGTAATGGTTGTGAATACTGTCGTGACCGCCTCGAGGTCATACAGAAGATTTCCGATCCACCACTTAGGGGCTGTCCCCGATGTAAAGCTCCGGTGGAGAAGATACCATCCAAATTCCGGGCTTGCATTATCGAGACGCCCGATGAGGTAATGGAAACGGAAGAGAAGCTGCGTGGCTATGAACATGAGGGGATGTGGAGCCATGCTGCCGAGCTTGCCGATAAGACTGGTTTGGAGGAGAGAGCCAGAGAGGATTACAAAAAGGCGGGGTACAATATGTAAATTTTTTCCTGGCCAGAAAATCAATTTGTACTTTACATGGGAGTTTTATTGTGCTATCATAGTTAGCAGTCTTAGGTAAAGACTGCTAAAATTAAACTAAGGGAGGTTACAGATGGCGATAAAACTTCAGCCTTTGGGCGACAGAGTAGTGGTGAAGCCGATGCCCAAGGAGGAGATCACCAAAGGGGGCATATTTATACCTGACACAGCCAAGGAAAAGCCACAGGATGGCAAGGTGCTTGCGGTAGGTCCTGGAAGGATGACAGAAGATGGTAAGCGCATAGCCATGGATGTCAAGGTAGGCGATGTGGTGATCTATGCCAAGTATGGCGGCACCGAGATCAAAGAAGATGGTGATGAACTGATCATCCTCAGGGAAAGCGACATACTGGCCAAGAAAGGCTAGATGTATCAGGAATAGTGTAACTAAGATTTGTAGTAAGGAGGCTTAAAGAAAAATAAAATGGCAAAACAGATAATTTATGGTGAAGAGGCGAGGAGCAAGTTGAAGGCTGGTGTTAACGCTTTGACCGATGCTGTGAAAGTCACATTAGGGCCCAAGGGTAGGCCGGTGGCCTTGGATAAGAAGTGGGGTTCACCCAGCGTGATAAATGATGGCGTGACTATAGCCAAGGACATCGAGCTACCCGACCCTTTTGAGAATATGGGTGCACAGTTAGTGAAAGAAGCTGCCAGCAAGACTAATGATAAGTGTGGCGATGGCACCACCACAGCTACCATACTATCGCAGGCGATAGTGACTGAAGGCTTCAAGAACATCGCTGCCGGAGCTGATGCCATGTCCTTGAAGCGTGGTATAGAGATGGCAGTATTAGCTATCGTCGGTGAGCTTAAGAAGATGGCGACGCCTGTGACTACCAAGGAGCAGGTGGCTCAGGTAGCCACAATATCGGCGGTTGATGCTGAGATCGGCAATATGATAGCAGAGGTGATGGAGAAGGTGGGCAAAGATGGTGTAATCACAGTAGAGGAGTCTAAAGGATTGCTCTATGAAACCGAGTTTGTCGAGGGAATGGAATTTGACAGAGGGTATATCAGCCCTTACTTCATTACCAATGCCGAGCTGATGAAATCTGAGCTTGATGACCCGTACATACTTATAACAGATAAAAAGATATCAGCTATTGCTGAGCTTTTGCCGGTTCTGGAGAAAGTGCTTCAGGTGTCCAAAAACCTGGTAGTTATAGCTGAAGATGTAGATGGTGAGGCACTGGCCACATTAGTAGTGAACAAGCTGCGGGGAACACTCAATTGCCTGGCGTTGAAGGCGCCCGGGTTTGGCGATAGGCGAAAGGCGATGTTGGAGGATATCGCCATGCTTACCGGTGGCAAGGTTATCTCTGAAGAGATAGGGCGGAAGCTGGACTCTACGGCCATAGCTGATCTGGGCAGGGCCCGGCGCGTTGTATCTGATAAGGATAATACCACTATCGTAGACGGCAAGGGTTCCGAGGAAGATATCAAGGCGCGGATCAAACAAATAAAGGCGCAGATTGATGAGACTACCTCTGACTATGATAGGGAAAAACTCCAGGAGCGATTGGCCAAGCTTGCTGGCGGCGTAGCCGTAATCAAGGTTGGAGCTGCCACTGAGGTTGAGCTCAAGGAGAAGAAGCACAGGGTAGAGGATGCCTTGTCGGCGACTAGGGCTGCGGTGGAGGAGGGCATACTGCCGGGAGGAGGCGTTTCTTTGCTCAATGCCAGTGCCGTGTTGGACAAGGTAAAGGCTGAAGGAGATACCGCTACTGGCGTGGCTATACTTAAGAAGGCCGTAGATGAGCCGTTGCGTTGGATAGTAGTGAATGCTGGGCAGGAAGGTTCGGTGGTGATCGACAAGGTGAAGCACAGCAAGAAAGGTATAGGTTATGATGCCGCGAAGAACGATTACGGTGATATGGTGACCAAGGGCATTATTGATCCGCTGAAAGTGACACGCACGGCGTTAGAGAATGCTGCCAGCATAGCTACCATGATTTTGACTACTGAGGCTCTGGTGGCTGACATACCTGAGAAAGAGAAGGCGCCTGCGGCGCCACCTATGCCTGAATACTAGAGAGATTTAATATTAGGGTAGGTAGAGCCACCCTTCTGGGTGGCTCTACCTTTTTTGTGTTGTGATTTTTAGAGCTTAAGCATATCGGCTAAGCGTTCTTCTTTTTTGATAGGTCCGACGATTGCCAGGTTCATCTTCTCGGTGGTGAGGAGTTGCTTGGCGACTCGCTTCAGGTCTTCTAAAGAAATGGCATCGATCAAGGGAATGATATCGTCTATGGTGAGGATTTCATTGGTTAGCAATGCTTGAGAACCCAACCAAACTGCGACATTGCGGCTACTCTCTAATCCCAGCAACAAATGTCCTTTAGCCATCTCCTTGGCTTTTCTGAGTTCGTTTTCTGAGATGTTGTCTTTAAGTCGAGAAAGCTGCTCGAGAATAGCGAGCAATGCCTCTTCAGTTCGCTCGGGATCGACTCCGGCGTGGATGATCATTGCTCCGGTATCTGTGAGATTGTCTGTATAACTGTGGATATCATAAGCCAATCCCTGCTTCTCCCTGAGTTCAGTAAACAGGCGGCTGCTCATGCCTTCGCCCAGCACTGTATTGAGCAGGTTGGCAGCGAACCTGTCGGGATGACGTAGAGATGGCCCATGGACGCCAATACACATTTGAACTTGTTCGGTGTCACGGAACTCAATGTTCAGTTTAGCCGCCCCCTGGCTGTTCTTGCTGGGGAGCGTTGTCGCTGTCTTACCGGGTTGCCAGTCATTAATTGCTTGGTTCAAGATATCGTTTACTTGTTCTTGGTTTATTTCGCCGGCAATGCTGACAACTGTAGAGTTTGGCAGGTGATGGCTTGAGTAAAAGTCGATTATTTGCTTGCGGGCTATTGCGCTTACCGTCTCTTTGCTGCCGGCAACGTCTCGTCCCAGTGGGTACCCCGGCCATAGCAGTTCATCAATCAACATGCCCACCCGTTGCCGTGGGGAATCAAGGCTCATATTGATCTCTTCAATGACTATCTGTCGTTCCCGATCAATATCCTGGGCATCAAAGCGGGGATTTCGTAGCAAGTCGACAAGCACATCGATTGCTAACGGGAAGTGCTGACACGCTGTCATACACCAGAAAGTAGTGAGTTCTTTATCAGTGCCGCCGTTGATTATGCCGCCAACACTCTCTATGGCTTCGCTGATTTCTATGCAGCTTCGCCGCTTTTCAGTACCCCTGAAGCAGACATGCTCTATTAGATGAGAAATACCGGCTTCAGCGTCAGATTCATACCGTGACCCAACGCCTACGAAAAATACCACGGATACCGAACGAGTGTGGGGCATATTGCTGGTGATAACACGTACCCCGTTGTCCAGCTTGCTTTCTTTATACATAATTTGAGATTTTACGCTTTGCTATGATGCACGTCAATGTATATCTGTTCACATTGAAATTTTTGCCTTTAGCTGCTATACTTTGGAACCTGATTATCGGTAATAGCTATAGAAAGGAAGTGACAACATGGAAATGTTAACCGCAAGGCTCGCTTTGATGGATGCTGTTGTCCCCAGGACGGGGCTACTCCGTGATGCGGCGCTGGTGATCGGCTTTGCCTGTCTAACTGCACTGGGCGCTCAGATAAGCTTCTGGGTTGGCTTGGTGCCCATAACCGGGCAGACATTTGCTGTTCTCTTGACTGGTGCTCTTCTGGGGAGCCGCCGTGGTGCCTTGAGTCAGCTCAGCTATCTGGCTATAGGCATTACTGGGATTCCATATTGGTTTGCGTTGGGTGGTGCCCCGGGCATTGCTCGTCTAATCGGTCCTACCGGCGGATACCTGATTGGCTTTGTGGCTGCTGCTTTCGTTGTTGGCTGGCTGACCGAGAGAGGCTGGGACAAGCGCGTCTGGACTGCTATCCCGGCGATGCTTGTTGGGTGTGCCGTTTATGATATCTTTGGTCTGCTTTGGTTGTTACACTTTGTTTCTGCAAGCCAAGTGCTACAGGTTGGTCTTTATCCCTTCATCGTCGGCGATGCCATAAAGATATTTGTAGCTGCTTTAGCATTGCTTTCCGGCTGGTTGTTGTTTCGGCGCCTAAAAGGTTAACCATATAACACATAGTTTAATCGAGGTCATAGATATTGGATATTACTTGGTTAGGGCATTCTTGCTTTCGTATCAAAGGCAAAGAGGTTGTGGTCATAACCGACCCTTACCACCCTAGCTTGGGTTATTCTCTAAGCAAACTACAGGCCGACATTGTTACTCTGAGTCATTCTCATCCCGGTCACTCTTATACTGCCTCTATAACCACTGAGTTTAGGGTAATCGGGGGCACCGGTGAGTATGAGCTAAAGGGCGTATTTATCACCGGCATTGTCACTTTCCATGATGCTGAGCGGGGTGCCAGACTGGGCAAGAATACTGTCTATCTTATTGAGATTGATGGGCTAAAACTATGTCATTTAGGTGACCTGGGTCATTTGCCCGACTCTGAACAAATGGAAGCTTTGGGTGGTGTCGATGTCTTGTTTTTACCGGTGGGCGGTGTTACTACCATATCCGGTGCCACGGCTGCTGAGATAGTCAGGCACGTTAGTCCTAAGGTTGCTATCCCTATGCACTATAAGACACCACTGCTGCCAAACGAACTGGAAACTGCGGATAGGTTCCTTAAGGAGTTGGGTATAAAGGAGATAGTATCCCAGCCTAAGTTGTCGATTAGCAGAGCAGGTCTATCAGCTGAGGGCACGAAGGTGATAGTTTTAGACTATCCGCATTGAAAGATAGCGCTGGTTAATCCGAGAATCCGGTCGCAGTAGGCGATTTTGTGTAGTGGGTTGTTCAGAGGTTGTTTTTCTCGTTGTTCGCTTGTGAAACTGATGTCTTACGATTGGAGCCAGCTTGGTTATGACCGTAGTTAAAAAGATCTATGAATTACAGCAACTGGATCTGGAGATACAGGAAGAACGGGAGGCTTTGGAGGAGGTAGAACGTCAATTGGGTGAGAGCGAGGCTTTGGTCAGGGCTAGGTCTGGCCTTGGCGCTGAGAAGGAACATCTGGCTGAAACCAGTAAACGACAACGAGATGCAGAGTGGGAGATTGAAGAAATCAGCAGTAAACTTTCACAAATGAGCAGTAAGCTGTATGGCGGTACAGTTAAGAACCCGAAAGAACTCGTGGGCATGGAGCAGGATGTTGGGCTTCTGAAAGCGGGCTTGAGGCAAAAAGAGGATACTATTCTGGACATCATGGCCGATGTGGAATCAACCCAGAAGAAGATAAAGGATGATACAGAGCATTTTCGTATCTTGGAAGCAGATTGGCGAAAGGGGCAGGAAATTTTATCTGTGCGGCAAACTGTGATTAAAAGCCGCCTTGCTGACCTTGAACGAAGCCGAGAGGAGTTGACATCTGACATCCCTGCGGATAACCTCGAGCTTTACAAGATGACTAGAGTGAGAAAGGGACAAGCAGTAGTCAAAATCGAGCAGGGTAGGTGTCAGGGATGCCGGATCACTCTTTCTACAAGTGAGTTGCAGCGGGCCAGAGCTGGCAATATCATTTTGTGTAGTACTTGCGGTAGAATTCTCTACCTTGGTTGATGTCTGAAAAAATTGACGACATGCATCTAACAATTTATACAGATGGAGCATGCTGGGGAAATCCTGGGCCAGCAGCTATAGGAGCCATTATCAAAGACCAGCAGGGGACCTTAATTAGGATTTCCGAATATATTGGTCTTGGTACTAATAATAGGGCTGAGTATAGCGCGGTAATAAAAGCTTTAAGTGAAGCTATCAAACTGAACCCGGACGAGGTGACGCTTTATCTCGACTCCGAATTGGTAGTCAGACAATTGACTGGCCGATATAGAGTGAAGAGCAAGTCTATTCTTCCTTTGTATGTTGAAGTTTCCGAACTGTTGGAAAAGTTTGCCAAAGTTTCGGTGGTTCATGTCCCACGCGAATGTAATGCCGAGGCCGATGCACTGGCCACCGCAGCGCTGCATTCCAAAGCATAGAGTGTACCCCTCATCTTAACTCTTTACCAATTATCCCATTGCTGTTGATCTGTTGGGTTTGACTGGCCTTTAGCTGTGAGGTAAAGTTGATAGTGAACCAAGTAGACCGGGTGACCGCTTCGGTTCGTTAAGAACCGGGGAGGAAAGTCCGAGCTCCACCAGGCAGGGTGCTGGGTAACGCCCAGGAGGGGTAACCCTACGGAAAGTGCCACAGAAACATACCGCTCTTTGCGAAGAGTAAGGGTGAAATGGTGAGGTAAGAGCTCACCAGCGGCTGGGTGACCAGNNGCAAACCCCACCCGGAGCAAGACCAAATAGAGGGTAGAGGGACGCCTGGCCCTGACCCCGGGTTGGTCGCTTGACCTCGGTGGTAACACCGCGGCTAGATGGATGGTCACCGCCCCGGCTTTATCGGGGCACAGAACTCGGCTTATAGGTCTACTTGGTTCACCTAAATATGGTCTACCTCCTATACTTGTGATAGGAAAACTGAGGAGGTAGGGAATTGGATACTTTAAGACAGGCTGAGGGAAGGACTGCCCGGTTTGTGGGAAAATTCGATATAGACGAGGTTACCATCCGGACTATATCCGTCAATGCACTTGCCCAGAATACACAGGTGCAGAGCAGATATCAACTTAGACCAACAGCAAAGAGCGAGCGGTTATTGCTATCCCTTCTCAACCCTTCTTGATTACTCACCATTCTGTTTTGCGCACAAGGGTAATGCTAAACACGATCCTCACCATGATACGCCAATAAAAGCCTGGCAACATTCTGTCGTTTTATTGAATCGTAGAATTACAATCAGAATATCTTAGCTATGTGTTTTTTGTTTCCGAGCAATCATCCCCCTTTGCTTGATAATCAAGAGATGACATTACTATAATAGCGTATACTGTATATCGCGGAATAGTCACAGGAGGTAGATGGCATGGAAAAGAAACCCACAGTTATAGCCCCACATGTCTTCCTCAATATATCTCGCGATTTCTGTAGACCACTCGATGCTATACGCGAGGCAATTAGTAATGCAGCCGATGCTAATGCAACTGAAGTATGTCTCCGGGTGTGGGAAGACAAGAAGATGCCTGGCGGTGAACTCGTAACAGAAATTACTGATAATGGCGATGGAATGGATGAACGTGGCCTCGAAGCATTCTTCAATCTTGGTGACTCGAGCCACGTTGGAGAAGATGGCACAAAACTCCATCTATCAATTGGGGAAAAAGGGCACGGTACTAAGACGTATTTCAACTCGCGACAAGTTGAGGTATTTACGAAGCAGAAAGATGGTTGTGCACTATATGCGTTGATGGATGAGCCATTAAAGGATTTATTGCAGGGGAAAGTACCACCGTATGAATTTGATCAGAATCCTAGTCAATCGATACGTAAAGGAACCAAAGTTGTAATCAGAGGATTTAACCAAAACGTTAAGAAGGACTTCTCCCATCGCGTGTTGAAAGACTATATACTGTGGTTCACAAAGTTCGCCGATTTCTCATGGGTCTTTGATGATCCTGAACCTGAGATACGAGACGACTCTGTTGCTTTTAAGACTGGTCCAAAAATACTTTTGCACGGCCTTGGACATGACGAGGAATGGGAACATATTCACTACGGCCATGTGTTTCCTAGGAAATGCACCAATCTAAGCGAACTGAGAAATAGGAATTCGGCGGAACCAATGCGATGGTATGTAAAACGATGGCGGAAAAAGGGCCTGCCCGTCAAGGAATTTCCTAATGTTAAAATAGATGTGGTATTTTCACTCGAAGGTGATTTGGTTCGCCGTGATTATAATACCATGATTAGTTACCAGGGTAAGAGGTTGGAAGGCGATTATACCATAGAGCAACGATACGGGTTATGGGTTGCCAAGGACTTCATTCCAGTAAAACAAGCAAATGCTTGGTTCAGCAAGGGCACATCAGAATGGACCAAGTTCCACGCCTTTGTCAATTGCCAAGACTTTGCTTTAACAGCTAACAGGTCTGATGTGAATAACACTGACCCTAGACTCCTAGCCAAGATAGAGGAAACCGTTACGGATTATTATGAAGAACATATTGAAGATAGCAATGAATTTAAAGACTATTTAGCCGGAGTTAGTCTGCAGGAGGGTTATAGAAGTAGACAGCAGGAATTGCAGGATTTTAACAACCGCAAAAAACGGGCTCTCAAAAAAAATGTCGCTAAGGTCAATGGTGTAGAGCTTCTTGCTCCAGGAACCTCAGCAAGAGGTGCCCGTGGGCAAGAAATGGGGGTCCATTGCTTGTTCGCTCAATTGACGGCGCTAAATCCCGACCTTTTCCCTTTCAAGGTTGTCGATTATGACACTCACAGAGGCTACGACTGTCTCATTTCTCACAGTAGCACATTTGATCTGGCTAATCCGAGTCTTGCATTTGTCGAATTCAAGTATACTTTAGATACTACGTTTAATCACTCTTTTGAAAACCTGCTCTATGTTGTTTGCTGGGATTGCAATCTCAACCATGGTACTGAGATAACGGATTTGACTGGAGAACGACGAATACTCGAGATCTATCCACAGGATGGTCAACGGGACCATACTGAGTATTACCTGCGTGCCATTGGTAGACAACACAATATTGAGGTATACGTGTTGAAGAAATACGCATCTGAGAGGCTTGGCGTTACTTTTTCACCGAGGACCGCCCAGGAATCTTAAAGGCATTGCCGGCGGGACTACATACGTCCCTGCAGTATGAGGTTCGCAATATCTCTTGTTTGCCAACCTCTACGAAATAGTGTTTCGTTAAACCAGATTGCTAGTTAGCATTTTTGACATCTGTGCAGCGATATGTGCTCACACTGTACAGGCATGTTTGATTGTACCTACTGCTAATTTTGTGCGGTTCACAAAATTATGAAATCAGCCTTCAAAGCCCATTTTCAAAATGATATGCCACAACTTTTCATAACCTCTTGACAAGCCTTTTTGGAGCAGGCTAACGTTCAAGTATAATATTTAGACGCAACACGCGAGGATTTGGTAGGCAGCAAAGATACGACGAAGTGGAGCGAAAGCGGAACGAGTCACTTCGCAAATATAAAATCAACCGACGGAGTCGGTTGATTTTTTCTATTTTACGTGCAAACTGTTACAATATCTATTGTTTTTCGATAGATGGAGGCAGAATATAGCTATGAACCGTCGTGTTGTAATTTATGTGTTTTTAATCGTTGTACTTCTTTCCTTTTCGATTGTTGGGACTAGCTGTGATTTTATTAAGGGGGCGACACCGAATACGCCATCTACTAAGTTGGAGGGTGGTTTACCTCCTGAGTTTGGTATCCTTACCGAAGCATTGAATACGTTGTCTGAGACATATGTAGATAAAGGGAAACTGGATCTTCAGAAATTGAGTCAGGGAGCGGTAAAAGGGATGCTTGAGGCCGTGGGCGACCCTTATACTGGCTATGTTAATCCGGAATCTCATAAGGAGGAGATGGCTAGCTTTGCTGGCAAATTCGAGGGGATCGGCGCTGTTCTTGGTGTTTCCGAAGGACAACTGGTGATTGTTTCACCCTTTTCTGATTCGCCTGCGGAAAAGGCTGGCATAAAAGCTGGCGATAAGATTATGAAGGTTGATGACCAACCTGCTTCTAAGATGACACCTGTTGAAGCCAGCCAGAAAATACGAGGCAAAGCAGGCACTTCGGTTAAGTTGCTTGTCCAACATCAAGGTGATACTGAATTGATTGAGATAGAGATAGTACGCGCCGAAATACCGTTGGAAAGCGTGTTGCTCGAGATGCGTGGAGACATCGCTTACATTAGAATAACTCAGTTTTTGCAGACTACTGGTGCCGACTTGCAAAAGAATCTCCGCGATGCGATCGGTAAAGGAGCCAAGGGTGTTGTGCTTGACCTGCGCAATAATCCGGGAGGTATCCTTGATGGGGCAGTCGATGTTACCAGCCAGTTCTTGCTGCGGGGAATAGTTGTTGAAGTTGTAGACGGCGAAGGGATGCATGGCCAGCTAAGGGTAAAATCAGGTGGTGTTGCTACTAATGTACCTCTTATTCTTCTGGTAAATGGTGGCAGTGCCAGCGCCAGCGAGATAGTAGCTGGTGCTCTTCAGGATTCCGGACGGGCTAAGTTGGCTGGCAGTAAGACTTATGGCAAAGGAAGCGTACAGAGAATAATCAATCTGAGCGATGGGTCAGGTCTGCATATTACTACTGCCCACTGGTTTACCCCTAACGGGCGACCCATAGATGGCGTTGGTATTACGCCTGACTTTCCACTTGAGCTAGAAGGTGATAAGCTTGTTGATTGGGCTATAGATTATCTTAAGAGCCAGGTCACGGCAGAGCTTGTTCCAGCTAGTGTTTGATTTCATTGGCAACAGTGTTGCGTTATCCCTTCTTCTGAAGGGCTAGTCTTCTATTTTATCTTTGGTGCTGGGTATGCCGATGATTCTCTCATCGATGCGTGTGGCTGCGTCAAGACTCCGTGCCAGGGCTTTGAACAGGCCTTCTGCTTTATGATGGTCGTTGATGCCGCAGATGACCTTGGCATGGATATTGAGCTTTGCCTCAGAAGCAAATGAGACGAAGAAGTGGCGAACCATATCGGCGGACATGTCCTCGATTTTGCTATTGTCAAAGTGCGCATCAAATACCACGTAACCTCTGCCGCTGATATCCAAAGCTACTAGGGCAAGAGTTTCATCCATGGGAACTGTAGCATCAGACATCCTGACGATGCTTTTTTTGTTTCCTAACGCCTGATTGAAAGCTCTACCCAGACAAATGGCAACGTCTTCAACTACATGGTGCTGGTCTTGACCTGTGGCCGATAGTTTCATGTCAAATAGTCCATGTTGGGCTAACTGACTCAGCATGTGATCGAAGAACCTGACTCCGGTGGCGATTTCAAACTGGCTGGTGCCGTCGACATTCAATTCGACCTTAACCGATGTCTCCTTGGTCTCGCGGGTTATTTTCGCTTTTCTTTCAGACATTTTCTTCAACCTCTCTCACAGAATTTAGTTTAGCTCTTTTAGCGCGGCAATCAGTGCCTCAGTATGTTCTGGTTTGCCTATGCTGATACGGAGACAATCCTGTAGCTCAGGAGTGTCAAAATAACGTATGAATATTCCTCTACGTTGTAATTCTTGATGGATTATTTTTGCGTTGCCTCTAAGCACTGAGCAGAGGACAAAGTTAGCTTGTGAGGGATAGACTTTTAGCCAGCCTAACTCTGCGAGCATAGTTAGAAGCCGTTCGCGTTCGCTGATAATTGCCTTTATTGTGCTTTGAAGATAAGGCAGGTCTCTCAACGATTCCAGGGCTGCTATCTGCGCAGCAACATTCACGTTGTACGGCTGTTTAATTTTCATTAGATGCCCGACGAGATTGGCTGGGAAAATGCCATAGCCCACTCTTAATCCGGCTAACCCTGCCCATTTGCTGAAAGTGCGTAGCACAATCAGGTTTGGGTAGTTGGGAACCAACGGGGCCACCGTCATTCTGCTGAATTCATGATAGGCTTCATCTATCACTACCACGATGTTGGCTTTTAGTAGCTCTAATATATCAGGCTCAGCAGTGATATCGCCCGAAGGGTTATTAGGCGAAGCGATAAATATTACTTTTGTTCGCTTATCTATAGCTTTTTTGATTGCTTCGATATCTACTGAGAAATCCTGTTTTCTGGGTATTTTGGCAGTCTTGCCGCCACAAACATCTGTGCTGAAAGGATACATGCCGAAGGTTGGTGGGCAGTTGATCACTTTATCATCCGGTTTGATAAATAAGCGCAAGATGAGGTCGATCAATTCATCGCTGCCGCTGCCGGATATGATATATTTTGAATCTATCCCAGTATATTTTTCCAGTGCTTTGCGTAGCGCCCGCTGTTCTGGGTCAGGATAAAGGTGGTAGTCATGTTCGGCCAGAGCTTCTTTTACTCTGGGAGAGCAGCCGTACAAGTTTTCATTTCCGTCGAGTTTTATTACTTTCTCAGCGGGGATTTGAATGCGCTGGCTTAGTATATCAGTGGGTTCGATGGGCATGTAAGCCTTTATCGCTCTGATATCAGACCGGATTAGTCTCTCGACTTTTTCTGGGTTAGCCATTTATGTTTTCCCCGTGTTGTTGTAGTCTTAATTGCATGGCTTGGGCATGACCACTAAGTCCTTCAGCTCGGGCAATGGTTATAGCTGGTTGGCTGAGTTTTTTGCTCTCATTGTCCTCCAGCGCCACTATGTTGCTGACTTTCAGGAAATCCTCGACGCGAAGCGGCGAGCTGAAACGGGCGCTGCCTCCTGTTGGCAAAACATGGCTTGGCCCAGCGATATAGTCCCCGAGTGCTACAGGGCAGTTGCTGCCGACAAAGATACAACCTGCGTTGCGAATTTTCTGGATATACGACTTGGCATCTTTTAACATCAGAGACAAATGCTCAGGAGCATAGAGATTTACCAGTTCCAGAGCTTCCCCGAGGTTGTTTACCAGCACTATCATTCCTTTAGAATTTATGGCTTCTGCTGCAGTGGCTTTTCGTTCTAGCTTGGCTAATTGAAGACTTATTTCGCGGTCTACCGCTTCAGCCAGCCTGGTGGAAGTAGTTATAAGAATTGCAGATGCCATCGGGTCATGCTCTGCCTGGGCCATAAGGTCGGCGGCACAAAATGCTGCGTTAGCGGTGTCATCAGCTACAATCACTATTTCGCTGGGCCCTGCCAAACTTTCAATATCCACAACTCCAAATACCATTTTCTTAGCTGTAACTACGAAAATATTGCCTGGACCGCATACTTTGTCCACTTTTGGCACGGATTCAGTCCCAAAAGCCAGTGCAGCGATGGCCTGGGCTCCGCCTATTTTAAATATTCGATTCACCTTGGCAATATCAGCCGCTACCAACGTTGTTGCTGGTATGGTACCATCTTTGCTTGGTGGCGTGGCTACAACTACCTCTTTGACCCCGGCTACTTGAGCGGGAACAGCAGTCATCAGGACTGTGGAGGGATAAGCAGCTGTTCCGCCAGGCACATAGATGCCTACCCTCTCCAAGGGGTTGACCTGTCGTCCTAGGCCGTGGTTCATAAAGCTGATGTCCAGCCGTTGCTTACATTCTAAATGAAATTGCTCTATTCTGTTTGCAGCCAGCTTCAGCGCTGTGGTTAGATTGGCATCTACTTTCTTATATGCAGCCGATACCTCATCTTTGCATACCTCTAAGGATTTCAGCTCAGCTCCGTCAAGTGCTTTGGTATAGCCAAAGAGGGCTCTATCACCTTTTCTGCATACCTCAGATATAATCTGCTTAACTACTTGCTCTGGTGAGGGCTTGCTTGTTTTCTTTTCCTTGGCCACCGATGCCAAATCCAATTCAAAAGGAGCTTCCCTCGCAAGTAACTGTTTTGCCTCATCGAAACCTTCTATGATCTTCATACTATATTGCCTTTAGCCGCTTTACTAAAGATTTCTACCATGGTTGCGATTCTATCTTTCTTGTTTGAATTATTCAAACTGTTCTTGTTTCCAATAAGGCAAGCTGTTGATTCAAAAAGCGTGTCGATAACTTTTAGTTTGTGCTCAGCCAGGGTCTTTCCTGTCTGGGTATTTTCGATAAGCAAATCGGCATCCTCAGGCAGCAGGGCTTCACTGGCTCCCCAGGTCGGGATCATTTTATACCACCTGACATGGTTATCATGTAAATATTTGTCGGCGATATTCACATATTCTGAGGCTACTCTCAGACGTTGCATCTTCCCAGCCTGTATTTGTTTAAGGTCGTCGATGTTGTTTGCAGGTGTGTTCTGAGTGACTACTGCTACTACTTTCACCTTACCGAAGCCTAGCTCGACTAATTCTGTGGCTGGGCTGGTGGGGAACCGAGAAAGATGGTCAAGAAGCCAGTCTTTGCCAGTAACTGCTAGGTCAAAGTTGCCATTGGCTACCTGTAATGGCATATCTTGAGGTCTGATTACCTTAACATTTACCCAGTCCAAATTACAGCTTGGTCGTCGGTATACTACATCTCCTGCGTAGCCTTCTATTTCTATACCTGCTTGGGTAAGGAATTTTAGGGCGGGGCCCTGTTGGTGACCATCGGGCACCGCAAGCCATATTTTTTCACCGTCGGGTTCGTACCGGAAGCCATTGTGGCTCTTGATACGTTTTGGGTTGATTTCTAACCATGGCTTAGACTGCATCTCCAGCCCTAGCTTAAAATAATTAATGATTTGGCTAATATCTTTGGTTTGCCAGCTTTCCTTGTTGGCGATAAGAAAGGCACTTGTGCTGAGTAGTGTCTTCAATGGGAGTAAATTTAGCTCCTTTATTGAGGTTTCGCCTTTTGTCAGTAGCAGGGCCAAATCAGCATTCTCCGGTGGATAAGCTTCAGCGGCTCCCCACACAGGAAAAACATGGAATCTCCGTAATCTCAGATTTAGAGCGGCAGCTTCTGCCAGATTGGGATACTCAGTGACTATACGCCAGTTCTCTTGTCTGACAGACATCTCTTGAAAATCTATATCTCCGTACTGACTAGCTGCCAAATACAGATTGCCTTTATCATATTCCAAATCAGCTATTTTGACCAAGGCGCTGGATGGATATTTGGCCAGAAGCTCCTCAATCCAGTCCAATCCACATATGCCAAAGTCATAATTGCCTACGGCAACCTGAATTGGGATATCCTTCTCTTGGAATATTTTGGCTGAGACATGCGGTAATTCCGCTGACTGGAGGCGATACACTCTTGTCGCTTGAGTGTAATTTTTAAATTCCAAACCTATGTGATTAAGCAGGCAGGCGGTTGCCGATAAAAGCTTTCCTTTGGGTAAAGCCAGCTTGATAGATTCGAGCCGACGCTCAGTTGGCAAGTTATACTGAGCCCCCTAGCATCTTTATGGCATCGGAAATAGAAGAAAGCTCTTTATTTAAGTTCTTTGTCTGATCGGTAATGGTGAATGTAGACAGCTTATCTTCTACCGTGATAACCCAGCGATAATTGGGCTTGCGGTTGTTGAAATCAAGCTCTGCTATATACCCGACTTCTCTAAACGACTGAGCTATCTGGAAACCAGTCTTTACCACATTTGGCGTTATACTTTTGATCCTGATTAGCACCTTCTTCTCCGTGTTTTCTTGTGCCTTGGGAGGTATCATATCTATGAGAGGGTCGAGGTAAAGTGCAAAACCACAGGCTGGGGTATTGCTACCGCCTATGAGCGGTATAAGGTTGTCATATCTGCCTCCGCTGCCTACTCTTTCTTGGTTAACCGAGAGTTGGAAACAAAGTCCGGTGTAGTATTCAAACCCCTTAGTAGAAGTAATGTCGATCTGATATCGGCAACCCAGCATATCGAGTAAACTGGTTATCTCCATGAATTTTTCTAGCTGCGATTTAGACTCGGCAGAAATCTGCGGGAGAGCTTTCAAGTTCTCCAAGAATCCACTGGACTTACCTTTCAAATCAAGCAGCAGTGATAACATTTTATTGATATCAGCGTTGCTCGTTTTAGTCTGAGTCAGAGTTTGCCAGTTGCCATCTTGGATCTGGTCTAGTAGCGCATGTTTTTCCTCAGGAGCCAGATTTAGCTCTTGTATCAGTGCCTTTAGTAATCCAGCGTGAGAGAGTTTCAGCTCAACATTACCGATACGTAGACTGCGTATAACCTCTATGGCTAGCAAGATGAGTTCTATATCCGCCGTTGGTTTGAAATTGCCCAGGAACTCTGCGCCACACTGCCATTTCTCTCGGTTTTTCTTGCCTGTCTCCTCGAAGATAAAGACATTGGTCACGTAAAAAAGCCGTGCTATTTCCTGTTGAGCGAGGTTTTCTATGAAAAGCCTGGCAACGGGAATGGTGCCGTCTGGCCTTAGCGCTACTCTTTCGCCGCTCCAGCCATCCCAGTCAAGGAAGGAATAAACCTTGCTGAGCATGCTTGGGGTCAGCGTGCCTGCTGCTGTGAACAGGTGTAGATACTCAAGGGTGGGTGTTTTTACTTCCTGATAACTCCAGCTAAGACAGGAGCGTCGGAATGTATCCTCTATAAAACGGAAACGCTCGGTATCCTGGGGTAGTAGATCGCGAGCACCTTTACATTTCTGTTCGGTCATCTTCTGAATCCTGCAGTGAGTTAGTTTATTCTACACTAATATAATTTACCCTTCAATTTTAATTTACTATTACTGACTGCCTCGATTATAATTGTCGTGAGGTTGGTTATTATGCAACCGGTCAAACTCAAGTGTGGCTACATCTTACTGCTTGTCTTTTTATGGGTTGCGGCTCTTGTCAGTCCTGCTAATGCTGCCTCGCCCAATATCCAGGTCTTACGTGTCGATGGCACTATTGTCCCTATTGTCGCTGATTATATCGAAAGGGGAATCAGTGGGGCAGAGTCTGATGGGAGCATAGCTTGTATTATTGTGCTAGATACTCCGGGAGGACTTCTCGATTCGACTGAGGATATCGTCCAGCTAATTTTGAATGCCAGCGTGCCGATTATAGTCTATGTCTCACCAGGTGGTGCTTGGGCAGCCTCTGCGGGCACCTTTATCACGCTAGCTGCCCATGTGGCGGTTATGGCTCCTGGGACGAGTATTGGAGCAGCGCATCCTGTGAGTGTTGGCGAGGAAATGCCTGCGGAACATGCCAAAAAGGTGACTGAATATTCAGCTGCATGGATCAGGAGCATCGCTGAGAAACGTGGACGCAATCCTGAGCAAGCTGAGCTTGCTGTTACAGAAAGCAAGTCTTTTACTGCTACTGAGGCTATAGGAGCCGGCCTGGTAGATTTTACGGCTGAAAATTTGGAAACCTTAATTGCTCAGCTAAATGGCAAGAAAATCTCTTTAGCCAATGGTAAAGAAATAATCATGAATACCACTGACTATCTTCTGACTCTGAATTACATGAATTGGATTGAGCGCTTTTTACATACTATCAGTAACCCGAATATCGCTTATGTTCTGCTGACTTTAGCCACCATAGGCCTGATTACTGAGATTTCAAATCCGGGGATGATATTTCCAGGGGTAATAGGTGGCATATGCTTATTAATGGCTTTCTATTCCCTGGGTACGCTTAATGCTTATTGGGGTGGGATATTGCTCATCTTGCTGGCCTTTGGATTGTTCGTGGCTGAGATTTTTGTAACGTCTTTTGGTATACTTACTGCGGGAGGGCTTGTTTCCTTGGTAGTAGGTTCTTTGATATTATTCAGCCAAAGTGAAGGCCTTCCTGTTTTTGAGGTAAACAGAGGCCTGATCGCTGTTGTAGTCTTTCTTGTAGCTGCGATTTTTATCTTTATTATCGGTGCTGTGGTTAAAGGCCAAATACGGCGTGTTACCACTGGTGCTGAAGGACTTGTGGGTAAAGTAGCTGTTGCCAGAACGAAACTTGATCCTAAGGGCATGGTATTTGTTGAAGGTGAGCTTTGGACAGCGGTAGTTGATAGAGGTACAGTGGAACCAGAAGAGGATGTTACTGTAACCAAGGTCGAAGGGCTAAAGTTATCAGTAACAAGAAAAGAAAACAGAAGGAGGTAAGAAATGGACGGTCTACTTATAGCTGCAATTGTCCTATTTGTCATCATAGTGCTTTCGGTAGCTATCAAAATTGTCAAAGAATATGAGCGGGGCGTTGTCTTTCGCCTGGGACGATATGTTGGAGTTAGGGGCCCAGGCTTGGTTTTTCTGATTCCATTTATTGAGAACATGGTGAAGATTGACCTGCGTGTTCTGACTATGGATGTGCCCAGACAGGAATGCATCACTATGGATACAGTTACTGTAAAGGTAGATGCCGTGGTCTATTTTCGTGTGATGAAGCCCCAAGACGCTGTGCTTAATGTTGAGCAGTATATTCGAGCTACTTCCTTGTTGGCTCAGACTACACTACGAAACGTGGTAGGACAGTCTGATTTGGAAGACTTGCTTGCACACCGCGACAAGGTTAATGAAAAACTCCAGGTCCTTATCGATGAGGGGACGGAGCCATGGGGGATCAAGGTGAGTATGGTAGAGGTCAGAGACGTCGAACTTCCTGAGACAATGCAACGAGCTATGGCAGCGCAGGCTGAAGCGGAACGAGAGAAGCGTGCCAAGATTATCCACGCTGATGGTGAGTACCAGGCTGCTGAGAAATTAGCTCAGGCGGCAAAGGTTATCTCCAGTCAGCCAGGAGCCCTTCAGCTTCGTTATCTCCAAACTCTGGGGCAGATATCGACTGAGAAGACCAACACCATAGTGTTTCCGTTGCCTATAGACCTGATAAAACCCATACTGGATGCTGGTATGCACGAAAGCGATTCTTCAAAGAAGAAGTAAACTGAGTTTTAGCTGTTAAAATCCTGCGTCGCCCGGGGCGCGGTTGGAGCTGCAGATGCGCTCATTGAGTGGAGTCGAAATGACCTACCCAAGGTTAATCTCTCATTAGGGTAACATCGCCGACCACTATTTCGGCGGTGCTACCATCGGCGCGGCGCAGGATAAGGTTACCGCCTTCGGTTACGGTCTCAGCTTTTCCTTGCTCTATTGATTCTCCGGCTTTAACCCGGATATGTTTGCCCAGTGTCCCCATATGTCGTTTCCACTCCTGGTGGATGGGTGCTCCTGCCTGTGATTCCAAATATAGCTGCTCGATTTCGGAGAGGAGAGCGATCACGGCTTTGTCTTTTGTTATTTCTTTTCCCGACTCAGATGAGAGGCTGGTGGCTATGCTTGAGATTTCAGGCGTGGCTAAGGGGTCGAGATCGATATTTATGCCTATGCCTATTATTGCGAAGCGTATTTTATCATGCTGGACTTCGTTCTCTATCAGGATGCCGCAGACTTTTTTGCCTCCTATCAGGACATCGTTGGGCCACTTAATATCTGCTTCGATATCAGCAACTTTTTTGATGGTTCTTACCACGGCTAGGGAAGTTATCATGATGAGTTGGTGTACCTTATCTAACGAAGGTTTGAGGATAAGGGATAATGCCAAGTTGCCTCGAGGTGATAACCAGGTTCTGCTCAACCGGCCTCTGCCAGATGTTTGTTCATCGGCGATAACCACCGTGCCTTCATCTGCTCCCTCTTGCGCTTTCCTTTTGGCGATATCCATGGTGGAAGTGAGCTTTGGGTAATAATATAGATTATGCCCGATGAACTTGGTATTTAATTGAGTGCGGATTGAGATTGTGAGGTCTTCGGTGTTTGACATGAGTTACTCTCTTCTTAAGTCATAGTGATGATTCTTTGGCTGCGCCTATAGGTTATTTTGCCTGTAAATCAGCCAGGAAAGCAAATAATATTAAAAAATCAATAATTCTCCAGTGGCACTATGATCCTAATCCCTAACATAGAGGAGAACAGGGAAATGGCTAGTATGGGGAAGGCATTAGGTATCGTATAGCCGAAGATTATAGGTTGGACTCCACTGCGAAGCAGATCTGAAATGCAAATCTCATAAGGGCTGAATGCAGCTTGACATTATAACCAGAGCGAATTAGTATTGCTTTTGAGGCACCAAAATGGATGGTATAGTATGGAAGCGAGTGAGTTTGATTATCTGGCCGGCAGGGTCGCTGACCTGATCTATCAAGCAGGTAGAGTTGTAGTTTTTACTGGAGCTGGCATAAGTACAGAGTCGGGGATACCTGATTTTCGTGGCACGGGTGGTATCTGGACCAAGTTCGACCCGGACGATTTTACAATCCAGAAATTTATGGGCAGCCGCGAGGCCCGCAAATTGCATTGGTCGATGCTGTGTGATGGTGGTTTGTTGAGAGGCGCTGAACCCAATACAGCTCACTATGCTATTGCAGAACTGGAGAAACTGGGCAAGCTGGAATGTATTATCACGCAGAATGTTGATAATCTACATCAAAAGGCAGGTAACTCTCCAGAAAAGGTTGTCGAGCTTCATGGGAATATGAGATGGGTTCGGTGTATGAGCTGCGACCGGCGTGTTTCCATGGAGGAGGTTTTACCTAGGTTTAAGGAGGAGGAAATTCCCGATTGTCAGATATGTAATGGTATCCTGAAACCGGATGTAGTCTTTTTCGGCGAAGCGCTGCCAATAGAAGCATTGAGTAATGCCACCTTTCATTCCCGTCATTGTGACCTTTTTATGGTTGTGGGGTCTACCCTCGTTGTTTATCCTGCAGCTTACATGCCGATGTATGCCAGAGAAACTGGGGCTAAGCTGGTTATCCTAAACCTCGGTTTTACTCCTATGGATTCTCAGGCTACTGTCCTCATTTCGGCTAAGGCTGGTGAAACCATGTCTAAGATCGTCGATAAGTTTAAATGCAGGATGTCACCCTGATTGGTTTTTGTTTTAGGACGGAAGACCATAGTATTTGCAGGACTAAGGCTGGACGGAGACAGCGGAAAAGAGCAGGAGAAGATTCCATATTCATGGAAGCAGCTTTCGAATTGTATATCAAAATGCCATAAGGCATAGGCTCAAGAGAACTAAATAATTCCGGGCAGTTGACATATAGATTATTATGGTAGTTAGGTGATGAGTTGCATCTTTTGGAGGTGTATATGAAAAGGTTGTTATTTCTCGCCCTGGCGATATTGTTAGTATTCATTAGCTGCCTGCCAGTATTACCAGCGGCACAGGCGCCGTTGCCAGATAATCAACCACCTGTTGCTTATATCGACTTAATATCTGCATCCCAAATTGTCCCCGGGGATAAGATAACATTCACGGGTCATGGTGTTGCCAGTGCTGGTAGCGTAGTGGCTTATAGTTGGTGGTCAAGTATCAATGGTGATTTAAGCACCTCGCCATCTTTTACTACAACATTGCTTTCGGAAGGGACACATACTATTTGGTTTAAAGTTCAAGATAGTGCAGGTATTTGGTCAAGAGAGGTCTCTGGCAATGTAAATGTAGTGTCAATATCAAATATGCCGCCGACGATAAAGGTATTTCAAGTTACGCCGTCGGAAATCGGTGCTAGTCAACCCGTTATCCTCAGCTGGGATGTGTCAAACGCATCATCGGTCGATATCGACCATGATATAGGCTACGTATCCTCGACTGGGGACAAAACAGTGGTTCCCTTTAACAATACGGTTTATAAACTTACTGCTACTAATAAAGTAGGTTCTGTTACAGCAACGACAGAGGTGACAATTCTCACTGTGCCAATACACACCGTGGAGTTGTATGCCATCGCTGCAGAAAGCGGTCACGTGCGATATGATGGGTATGTGGGGGCGGAACCTAACGTTGGTAGTATTATAGTTATCAAATCTGCCATCCCCATGGAAGCGTTCCTAAGCTATGATATCTCCGCTATCCCGCAAGGTGTTGAGATAAAATCTGCGTCACTTGATTTCGACGATGCGCGTATGGTTGGTAATCCATTCCTGGCACTGGGTAGCCTGTATATTTATCCTACCAGCTATGACGTGTTAAGCATAAAGAACTTTACTGCAGGCGTGGTAGGTGGACCGATATATAGTACTGGTAGAATGCCGATAGGGATTGCCAGTTCCACGCTTGTAACCGAGGCTGTTCAGTCGGCAATCGATTCGCGTGGTCCGCGTTTCCAGATTCGATTGCAGTTTGCAGATTGTAGTTGTAGGACTGGCGAAAGCTACGCTGGCTATGTCACTCTGGATAGTAATGGGTCTAAACTGACCATCAGGTATTAGGATTAGCCTGTAGTTTTTTCCAACTCGAAGCGGTAGTTTTCAATTACAGGGTTTGCTAAGAGCTTATGGCACATTGCAGTTACCTGTGTTTTCGCTTCATTCAGGTCGCTTTCTCGGGTTCGTACTTCAATGTATTTGCCGGCACGGACATCCTCAACCGAGTTGAATCCCAGATTATGGAGTGCGCCTTTTATGGTTAGGCCCTGTGGGTCATTCACTGTTGGTTTTAATGTAATATAAACTTTTGCCAGGTACATTCCTACTCCCTCATTCGATTAGTAAGCTTAACTTTAAACCTTGTGTAGTTCTTCACCGACCAGCTTTTTATAGACTGCCTTATATCTCTCGGAAGTTTGTGCAATTATTTCCTGTGGCAAGTGTGGCGCTGGGGGTTGTTTATTCCATCCAGAGCCTTCCAACCAATCCCGAATCGGCTGCTTATCGAAGCTGGGTTGGGAATGTCCTACCCTGTACTGGTCTATGCTCCAAAAGCGGCTGGAGTCAGGCGTCATCAGTTCGTCAATCAAAATCAGCTTGCTGTCGATAATGCCAAATTCGAATTTGGTATCGGCGATGATAATGCCCCGAGATTTGGCATATTTGCGGCCGTACTCATAGATAGCCAGGCTCTTTTCTTCAAGGTCACGAGCTATAGCTTTACCTACCAGCTTCTCAAATTCTTTCTTAGCTAAAGGCGTGTCATGTTCGATTGTTGCCTTGGTTGTAGGTGTGAACAAAGGCTCAGGTAGTTCTTGGCTCTGTTCCAGTCCTTCGGGCAACCTTATGCCTGAGATAGTGCCAGTTTCTTCGTATTCTGCCCATGCTGAGCCTGCAAGGTAACCGCGGACCACACACTCGACCGGAACGAGCTCGGCCTTTAGCGTTATCATGGAGCGTCCCACCAGGAGCTCTGGCTTGATGAACTTGTCTGGAAGGTAGCCTCTTAGCGTTTCCGCCGTCTCTACTGACTTTATCAGGTGGTTGTACATAATATGGCTTGTCTTCCTGAACCAGAAATTGGATATCTGGTTGAGTACCAGACCTTTGTCGGGAATAGCATCCGGCAGCACAACGTCAAACGCAGAGACGCGGTCTGTAGCGATAATCAGCAGCTTGTTGTCTAAATCATAGGTGTCGCGCACTTTGCCTCGGCCGAATAATGGAAGAGGTAAATTGGTGTCTAATATCATTGGCATAATACGATTTCCAGATTAAAGTGATTGAGGCGCCAAGTCAACCATTTTGGCCTTTTTAATTTTCGTGGCAATCAAACCCAACCGTTCAAAGGTCCTATCGATATGCTTCAGGAAGTAGTTATAGTCGAATAACAGTTCTAGCTCTGTGACGGTTATCTGCGCTGTCACTTCAGGGTCGCTTCTCAGCAGTGCAAGGAAGCTTATCCTTTGCTTCCATGCTTTCATGGCGTTACGCTGTACTATCTCATAAGCTTTTTGTCTGCTTAAGCCTTTGTCTATAAGAGATATGAGTACTCGTTGTGAGAAGACTAGTCCCTGGGTTAGTTCTAGGTTGCGTTGCATGTTCTCGGGGTAAACCTGCAATCCTTTCATCACGGAGGTAAAAATATTCAGGATATAGTCTAGTGCCAGGCAGGAATCGGGTAGGATTATACGCTCGGCGGAAGAATGACTGATATCTCTCTCGTGCCATAGAGCAATGTTTTCTAATGAGGCCGAAGCATTTCCTCTTATTAGCCGTGCCAGACCACAGACGCGCTCACAGAGCTCTGGATTTCGTTTGTGAGGCATAGCTGAGGAGCCTGTTTGCCCGGCAGAAAAAGGTTCTTCCGCTTCCAAGATCTCAGTCCGCTGAAGCGCCCTGATTTCGGTGGCAAATTTATCCAGCGAGCTAGCGATTATGGCTAACGTGGTGACAAATTGGGCATGGCGGTCACGCTGTATGATTTGGTTGGAAATCGGTGCTGGGGCCAAACCCAGTTTAGCGCAGACTTTCTCTTCCAGCTCTGGTGACACTGTTGCATATGTTCCCACAGCTCCCGATATCTTGCCCACACTGGTAACCTTTTCAGCTTCAGCCATGCGGGCTTTGTTGCGTTTCATCTCCTGTGCCCACAGCGCCATTTTGAGGCCGAAGGTTGTAGGTTCGGCATGGACGCCATGGGTTCTGCCTGCCATGATTGTCTGCTTGTGCTCTAACGCTTTATCTTCCAGTACTATGATGAGCTCCCCTATATCCTGGGCCAGGATTTTTGAAGACTCTTTTAGTTGTAGGCTCAGCGCTGTATCCATAATATCGGATGAAGTCAGTCCCAGATGGATAAAGCGGGATTCATCACCCACCGTTTCGCTGACCGCCTGCAGGAAAGCGGTCACATCATGATGAGTCACCTTCAGTATTTCGGCGATACGTTCCAAATTTATACTGGCCTTCTTTATCTTGGGGATGGTGTTCTTGGGGATTTTGTCCAACTCTGCCCATGCTTCGCAGACAGCAATTTCTACCTTAAGCCATTTATTGAATTTACTTTCTTCAGACCAGATCTTTTTCATCTGTGGCCGAGAATAACGTTCGATCATATCTTCCTCCGCAACTTACTTCTCAGCCAGTTTTTGCTTATATTTGGCGTAGGCATCGCTTACGTCCTTGTGTTTGATTCCCAGGATCTGAGCTGCCAGCAGGGCCGCATTCTTTGCCCCTGAAGCGCCGATGCCCACACAGGCTACCGGTACTCCCGCTGGCATCTGGACGATGGAATGAAGGGCATCGACACCTTTTAGCTCGCTAGTGGGCAATGGTATGCCTATCACTGGCAGCGTTGTCCAGCTAGCTATAACTCCCGGTAGATGAGCAGCGCCTCCAGCGGCAGCGATGATAACCTCTATTCCCCGTTCTTTGGCTTTTAGTCCATACTCACGGGCTTTCTCTGGATTTCGATGTGCTGAGATGATGGAGACTTCGTAGCTTATGTTTAGCTCTTGCAATATGTCCAGAACCGGCTGTACTTCAGGTTCATCGGTTTTGCTACCCATGACTATACTCGCCAATGGCATTTATTTAATCTCTCTGGCTGCTATGTCTTTGCGATAGTAGCAGCCCTCGAACTGTATCCTGGTGATATTTTCATAGACTTTGTTCCGCGCCTCAGCTATGGTCTCGCCGGTTGCAGTCACGGTGAGCACCCTGCCTCCACCTGTGCGGATTTGAGAGCCGTCTCCTGGCTTAGTCCCGGCATGGAACACCGTGATGTTTTTATCCAGCTTGTCTAATCCTTTTATAGGAAATCCTGTCTTATAGCTTCCCGGATATCCTCCGGATGCCATCACTACTCCCACGCAGGCATCATTGCTCCACTTTATGGATACTTCATCCAGTTTACCGTTGACCACGGCTAGAAAAATATCCACTATGTCGGTCTTGAGGCGAGGTAAAATGACCTGGGTTTCCGGGTCGCCAAACCTAGCGTTAAATTCTAGCACTTTTGGCCCTTCAGAAGCTAGCATCAGCCCAGTGTACAGTACCCCTTTATAGACAGTACCTTCCTTGGCCATAGCTGCTACTGTCGGTTTGATGATGGTTTCTGTCACTTGCTTGATTAATCGGTCATCAAAGAATCCTGGCGGACTGTAGCTGCCCATGCCGCCGGTATTAGGTCCCTGGTCATCGTCATATACCCTCTTGTAATCGCAAGCAGGGACTATGGGGATTACCGTTTTGCCATCGGTAAAAGCCAGAAGGCTTACTTCTTTGCCAGTTAGGCACTCCTCGATGACCACAGTATCGCCGGCAGAACCGAAAATCTTGGCTTCCATGGCGTCTGACAGTGCTCTTAGCGCTTCCTCTTTGGAATTAGCCACGGTCACTCCCTTGCCTGCAGCTAGCCCGTCAGCCTTGATGACTACAGGTACCGGTTGATATTCGAGATACTTCCTAGCTTCAGAATAGTTGGAGAATGCCATACCTTTGGGACAGGGTATCCCGTATTTTTGCATCAGGTCTTTAGAGAAGACCTTGCTCAATTCTAATCTGGCAGCGGCTTTGGTAGGGCCAAAAATAGACAAACCTCGATGCCCAAAATAGTCTACAATGCCATCGGCTAAAGGTGTCTCTGTCCCGACAATGGTTAGGTCAATACCAGTGCCTTTTGCTGCTTTGGCTAACGCCTCTATATCGTTATGGGGGATGTCGAGGTTATGGGCAATGGCTGCTGTACCGGTATTACCAGGAGCAGCATATATCCTTTTAACTTTGTGGCTCTGCGCTATCTTCCAGGCTAGTGCATGCTCCCTAGCTCCACCGCCGATGATTAGGACTTTCAATAGGCTCCTTCTATCCCTGTATTACAAATATAGCTTTGCTGAATTCTCAGCCTTTTCTCTATCAAACGGATAGCTCATGCTTGCTTCATCAGGGCTCAGATATATGTTCCTTTTGACATTTTCCAGAAGTTTTTGCTCACAAACTCCCGTAGGGGCCGATCTTCAGATCGGCCTGCCCACGTTACTTCTCTCCCTTTGACTAAAGAGGGAAATCCAGGGTATTTTATTTAGTTCTGTATGCAACTTGTACTAGCTTACATGAGTATATATAGTGCTGGGAGTAAAATCAAGGATAATTTCCACATTGGTTACTCATATTTACGAGTCTTATTTCGTCAAAAAGGATGTTTTAATCTTATTCGAGGTATTCCGATGTGCCTTAGAAAGGTATATAATCAGAATTGATGGGTATCCACGGTTCAGCCTAGTTGGAGTGGCATGGAGAGGCAGACGTATCGATGTCCTAATTGTGGTTCTCCAGTGGCTTTCGGTGTTAAGTTCTGTGTTAACTGCGGAACATCTATTGACTGGCCTAAAATGAAGTGGCGTAAAATTATCACGCTACAGAGAATTGCGCCTGAGTTCACCGAATATATTCATAATGTCCGCAAATTGGGTTGGACACCTTGCCCAAGGTGCGGCTCTAGCAATGTGAAGGAAACTGGAGATGCACTTTAAAGTTATATGGTAATTTGTCAAGGCACCGCTCTAACTCAGGGGCTATTAGTTGCTTGCTGGTAATAGTCATTATCATTCTAGCCCCATGGTTATTGTTGCTTATCGTTCCCGCCTTTTTTGTTTTCATCATAGCTGCTGCAATATTGTTAATAGCCGCAGTGATATTTCTTGCCATCCGAGCAAGGTCAAAGCAAATATACTATGGATGTGGCAGTTGTGGGTTTGAATGGACTACTGAAGACATAAAGTCTTATCTATTACAAGCACTAGGAATGTAAAGTTTCAGGGAAGCCTAAAATAAGTTGAGGAAGGTGCTGCATGACAACTGTGAATTGGTCAGATTGGTATACACTAGATTCAAAATCAATGGGGTTGCCTGTTCCTGATTTGCCTGGAGTTTATGAGGTGCAGACTGATTTTGCGTTTGGCAGGCTGAATGGCTATTCCTCCGTAGTTTATATTGGTTCAGCAGTTCCCAGTCTCAAAACGAGGCTCATTGATCAACGTATAGGAAATCCCGAACGATTCTTGTCCAGAGCTGAGAAGCTGTTATATAAAGCAGGCCATGCTCTTCAATTCCGATACACAAAAACGGCTGATGGGATTATAGCAAGAAATTTGGAATCCCTGATGCTAATAGATTACGAGAGGGAGCACTGGGAACTCCCTCCTGGTAACAGTATGCTGCCTAAAGCTAGAACAGCATAGCATAAAGATGCGGACAAAAATCCTTCGCGCACTATCCAAAAAGCTTCTTTAGTAGTCTTTCCTAATAAGGCTATATAGCCTTGATGTTGTCAATGAAATATATTTCTTACCATATGCCTTTAAAACATCGTACATCTGACCATAGAGGTTAATCATTATGAGTGTAGTTTGTCCTAATAGCCTCTATGATACAATGGACAAGAGGATACAATTATGTTTTATATACTTTATGGTAAAGATACTTTCTCCTGCCACCAGAAGCTGGCGGAAATTAAGGTAGGATTAGGCGAATCAGAGATGTTGGAAGTCAATACCACTGTGTTGAATGGCCGGCAGCTGACCTTGAATCAACTCCAAGATGTCTGCAATGCCGGTCCTTTTTTATCTCTGTACAGGCTGGTGATAGTCGAAGGCTTGTTGGAGCGCTTTGAGCTGAAATCTGAACCACCAGGGCGTAGCGACGCTTCTAAGACTAAGGCTGTATCTACTTTGAAGGAATGGCAGGGTCTGGCAGACTATGCTAAGCAGATGCCGCCAACAACCGTGTTGGTCATAGTGGAGGATGAAATAAAGGATAAAACGAATTCCTTGTTGAAATCTCTTAAAGTATCGGCTCAAGTGTTTGCCTTTCTTGAGCTTAGAGGTAAAGAGCTTCAATGCTGGATACAAGAACGGGTGAAAGAAGGTGGAGGCAGCATTGTTCCGGGGTCAGTTGCCCTCCTTGTTAATCTGGTGGGTGGAGACTTGTGGGCAATGAATGGCGAAATAGATAAGCTGCTGGCTTACAGCTCGGGGCGTCCTATATCCGAAGATGATGTCAGGCAGGTGGCTAGCTATGCTCGGGAAACGAGTATTTTTGCCTTGGTAGACGCTGTCCTTGAAGGGCGGAGAAAAGAGGGTCAGCAGCTACTTCACCGGCTGCTTCAGGATGGGTCTACTCCATCTTATATTCTGGCTATGATTGTTCGCCAACTTCGTTTAATAGTTGTCGCCAAGGAAATGGGTAGAAAAATATTTGAGCCGGAAGTTCGAAACAATCTGGAGCGGCCTAAAGACTTTGCCTTGGAAAAGGCATTGAGGCAGGCTAAATCATATACTTTGGAACGGATGAAAGAGGCTTACCATAAGCTTTTGGAAAACGATATCGCCATTAAAACCGGGAAATATGACGGTGACCTGGCTCTCAATCTCCTGATCGTCGAGCTAAGTCATTAAGCTTTCGCGGAATGTTTGAAATCTACCTCAACCTTCTTTTGGGAAAGTGAGAGCCTGTTCCAGCTTCTTTTCCAGTGATTTTTGCCTTAAGACAAGCGTTAAGTCGCCTCTTGTTTTTTCCAAAATCCCCCGCACCGAGTCTGTAGTTCGCCGTAATCCATAGGTAATCGCGTCTGGAAAGTCCATGGTAACTAAGACTGAATAGACATCGTCCATTATTATCAATAGCTCTTCGCACCGGCTGAGGTCATTCCGTCTCAGGCTATCTAGCAAGTATCGTCTTAGCTCACCTACTGCCTCACCTAAACCATTTAAATAAGCCGGGTAGTTTATTCCCAGAGTTTCGGGGTCAGGTAATGGCTTGCCGGTCACTATCGCCAGGGTGATGCTGGCCTCAGCTCGTTCTTTTTGGGCATCATGCACAAAACCGGAGTAAAGCAATTCACTATGTTCTTGGGGGACGCTATTTGTTAGCTTCCGTGATGAAGCAAGAGCTGAGTTCAAAAGCTGCTCAGCCTTTTTTTGTTCCTGGCGGTGCACAGCGCGGATGGCGTTGGCGCTATAGCGGATTATCTCTCTGCAAAGGTGCAGTACACTCTCTCTGGCTGCGTCCTTGGCAGAGAGCTGCAGTCGTATCTTCTCAGCTATGGTTTCCAGGTTTTCTTTAGCGGTTTGCTTCTTGCTCAATTTCTTTTATCAACTGGCGTGTTGCCTGCTCTATGTTATCTTGCTTCAAGACAGCGCTTATGACGGCTGCTGCATCAGCTCCTGCAGCTATCACCCGTGCCATATTATCCTGGTTAATGCCGCCGATGGCAACTAGTGGTATGGATACCGCCTGTTTGATTTGTTTGAGTTGTTCTATATCGATTGTGGTTACGCTATCCTTGGTTGCTGTGGGGAATATGGACCCTGTACCAATGTAGTCTGCTCCTTCAGCCTGTGCTTTTAATGCTTGAGCTATAGTATGTACGGAACAGCCGATGATTTTATCGATGGGTAGCTCCTTGCGGACTACGGGTAGAGGTAAGTCCTCCTGCCCGATATGTAACCCGTCGGCATCGGCAGCCAGCGCTATATCGAGATAGTCGTTTACTATAAAGAGCGCATTGTTTTTTTGGCATAAGGCCTTCATTTTTTGTGCTAATATTAGTAATTTCCTATGGTCATAGTGTTTGTCGCGAAGTTGAATAATCCTGGCGCCACCATGGATAGCTTTGCTAGTAGCATCAACCTCGTCTTTAAAGTCCAGAGTTTGGGTATCAATGATTACGTAGAGATCCTTCAGACGCGCTATTTTTTGCCGGCGTAGTACTTTAGATGCCAGATCGCGTTCCAGCGTGTATAGTTGGAAACGTGCCTTTTCGAAATTTTTCGAGGATAGATTTGGACTTATCTCGGGGAGCTTAGCTATCTCTTCGATGACACGCAATCCTTCCTCCGCTCTTTTAGCATTGGAGATAATCAGAGATAACAAGTCCTGTCGTTGGCTGAGTTCTATGCCCGCTCCCACGTCGCCTTCTGCATTTCTTGCCGACAGCAGGTTATAACCGAATTTATTCAGGCTTGCGATAGTGGCATGGCGTAATAGTTTCAGTTGCTGACTCAGGTCAACGTCGTTCAGCAGAAAGCGGGCGATATCTTCAAGGAGCCGCAGCCCTTCACTGATGCGGTTGCAGTTGGCATCAATGATACGTAGCGTCTGAGGTTGCACTTTGCAGTTCCTTCAGGGAGCTTGGCAGCTCACCTTCCCGGGCAGCTTGGATTTGCTGCTGAATCTTACCGGGCAGATCCATGTCCATTTCTTGGAACCGTTTTTCGGTCCACCTGCCGATATTGCGCGGGTCTTTGTAGTAGTCGGGGCTAGGGAACATGGTTGGCTCTCCACTTTCCTCGTGTATAGTGGCAATTGATTTGTGGTAGGCGAAGGTAGAGACGAGACGATGTAGGTCAGTGTTGCCGCAGGTCGAACATTTAGGCTCCGGCGTCTCGGCTACGCTTCTGGTTAAGACGCTGATTTTACGGCGGCATTTCATACAAAAGAATTCATATATGGGCATAGTGCCTACTCACTTTCTATAGCTGGTTCACTTGATGCTTGGCCTATTGGTTGGGTTGGCAACTCGCCTCTCTCCATTTTCTCTACCAGCTCTTCATATTCGGGAGCAACCGGCTCTCCACTACTCATCCGCTTATTCCACTCGACCAATGCTTTGGGGTCGTTGTTCATCATGCCGCCGACCATCTGGGGATCGTTGAGTATGCTATCATAGAGGTCTTTATTGGTATGGCGTACTGAGAAGGTAGAAAATATGCGCTTAAGCGTATCGTTACCACAGTGGGGACAAAGTGTTGGAGATTGAGAAAAGGTCTTACGGTACAGCATCACTTTATGCTGACATTGATTACATCGATATTCGTAAAGCGGCATATTTAAACTCCGTATTATGGTAAAATTCTAGCATAAACTATAGGAAACAGGAAAAGCCCCAAAAAATAAAGTGCAACGAATTGACACACGAGTGACGTTTCATTAAAATCCTGAGAGGTGATAAATTAGTGACCAGTGACCAGATAAGAAAGGTATTCTTACGCTTTTTCGAAGAGAAACAACATAAAATCATTTCTAGCTCATCTTTAGTGCCATATGGTGATCCAACCTTGTTGTTGACCACTGCTGGCATGGTACAGATAAAGCCCTACTTCTTGGGATTGGCTGTGCCCCCCAGCCTGCGTTTGACCTCATGCCAGAAATGCTTCCGTACCACCGATATCGATTCGGTGGGCGATGCTAAGCACCTGACTTTTTTCGAGATGCTGGGCAATTTCAGCGTGGGCGATTATTTCAAGCAGGAAGCCGTTGCCTGGGGGTGGGAGTTCGTGACACAACGGTTGCAGATTCCCCCTGAGAAGTTATGGGTAACCATTTATCTTGATGATGACGAAGCCTTTGCGTGCTGGCGGAAGATTGGCTTTCCCGGTGAGAAAATAGTGCGTCTGGGTAAGACAGATAATTTCTGGGGACCGGCCGGGGATTCAGGGCCTTGTGGCCCCTGCAGTGAAATACACTACGATTTTGGTGAGAAAGCTGGATGTGGTCAACCTGGTTGTGGCCCTGCTTGTGGTTGCGAGCGTTTTTCGGAAATTTGGAACCTGGTATTCACGCAATACAATCAAGACCGGGAAGGAAAACTTACACCATTGCCCAAGCCGAACATTGATACCGGAATGGGATTGGAAAGGGTCGCGGCTGTGACGCAAGGGGTTGCCACGATTTATGGTACCGACCTCTTCCTGCCGTTGAGAAAAAGAGTATGTGATTTATCAGGCAAACAATACGGTGAGGATGCAGCTTCTGCCCAGGCTATCAGGATAGTCATAGAGCACAGCAGGGGCATTGCTTTTCTGGTTGCCGATGGTGTCCTGCCCTCTAATGAGGGCAGAGGCTATGTGCTGCGCCGGATATTGCGTCGTGCCTGCTTCTTCGGTAGAAAGCTGGGCATCGAAGGACCGTTTCTGGATGATGTGGTGGAGGTGGTGATTAACACGATGGGACATGTGTACCCTGAGTTGACAGCGAACCGTAAGATAATAGAGGAAGTCGTTAAAGTCGAAGAAGAGAAATTCCTCAGCACTCTGGGTGCCGGTATTAATCTTGTGGAAAAAGCAGCCGATGAAGCTGTAGGAAAAGGGCTTAGCCGTATTGGGGGTGAAGAGGTTTTCAAGTTTTGGGACACCTACGGTTTTCCAGCAGAGTTGACTGCTGAGATCGCTGGTGGCAGGGGGTTATCTGTCGATGTCGATGGCTTTGAGGCTGAGATGGAAAAACAACGGGAGAGAGCAAGAGCAGGAGCGGGTAAAAAATTTAGCGGTACGCTTACTGGGACAATTGGGTTTGGTGGTAAAGTCGAGCCTAGACTTATTCCTAAGTCCACTAGCTTTGTTGGATATTCTATGTTAAACAGCAATTCTGAGGTGCTTCACATATTGGATCAGGATACTGTCCATACTGTAACATCGGCCATTAAGGGTCAGAAGGTCGCTATTGTCCTCAATAAGACGCCTTTCTATGCCGAAATGGGTGGTCAACTTGGCGACATTGGTCAGATAACGTCAGTATCGGGTCAGGTTAATGTTACCAATGCTATATGGTCTCCTTTTGGCGTTTTAGGTGCAGGCGCTGTTGTTCATCTTGGTGAGGTGGTCAAGGGTAGTATATCGGTTGGAGACAAGGTTGAAGCTGAAGTAGACCTTGGGCGTCGCCTTGATATCGCCCGTAACCATACGGCGACCCACCTGCTTCAGGCAGCTCTGCGTCAAGTGCTGGGTAGCCATGTGCAGCAGCGGGGTTCTCTGGTAGCTTCTGACAGGCTCCGCTTCGACTTCTCGCAGTTAACTGCCATCAGCAGACAGCAACTTGCTGAGGTTCAGCGCCTTGTTAATGATGTGATACTCCAAAACCTGCCGGTGAAAGATTGCATAGACGTTCCTTATAAGCAAGCTATAGCTGATGGCGCGATTGCCTTGTTTGATGAAAAATACGGTGATAAGGTCAGAGTGATTAAAGTAGGTGAAACCCCGGTAAGTGTTGAGCTTTGCGGTGGTACACATGTCAAATCTACTGGAGAAATCGGAATGTTACTTATAACCAGTGAAAGTAGCATAGGCACCGGTTTGAGGCGTATAGAAGCTGTAACTGGGAGAGAGGCTCTTAGGCTTGTTAACGAACAGATGGGAGCATTAGAAGTTATAGCAGTGCAGTTGAGAAGTTCGGCTGCTGAAGCGCCGAAGAGGGTTGAAGCTCTAATTGCCGAGCTGGCTGCTGAACGGAAACGTTTGGCGTCTCTGGAGAAGGAATCGTCAAAGAGTATGATCGAAGCTTTGCTCAAGAATGTAGAGCAGGTAGGCAGCATAACTGTTCTGGCTGCTGAAGTGCCACCGACTTCACTGAACGCTTTGAGGGAGATGGGGGATTTACTGAGAGAGCGTCTTAAGAGCGCGGTGGTGGTCTTGGGAACTGTTTATGATGACAAGCCCGGTTTTGTGGCTATGGTGACCTCTGATTTATTGAACAAAGGTTTGCATGCTGGCGAAATAGTGAAACAGGTGGCAGCAGCAACTGGTGGCGGTGGCGGCGGCAAGGCGACAATAGCGCAGGCTGGAGGTAAAGATAAGAGCAAGATTAACGAGGCTTTGGCACTGGTGAAAAAACTGGTGAAAGCGAGGAGCTAGGCTTTACTATGCGTAGTTTGGGTTTAGATGTTGGGGATAAGAGAATAGGGGTTGCCATTAGCGACGCGGAGGAGATTTTAGCCAGCCCGCTGACCACTATTCCCAGAGATGATGATAACAACGCTATCGATGCTATTCTGGGACTTGTTAATAAGAACGGCGTACAGAGGATAGTTGTTGGAATGCCTTATTCTATGAGTGGCGATATTGGCATTCAAGCGAGCAAAGTCAAGGGCTTTGTTGCCAGGCTTTCACAGCGTATAAAAATCGATATCGAGACTTGGGATGAAAGGTTGTCCACTGTCGCTGCACAGCGGTTGATGGCGGAAGCTAACAGCCGGGGTAAAGAAGCGAGATTGCGGCGCGATGCCGCAGCAGCAGCTTTCATACTACAGGGATACCTTGATAGCTTGAAGGTCTCCATGTGATGGCGCGGTATATTAGTCTCATTGGCTATCCTCTGAAACACTCGTTTTCCCCTGATTTACACCAAGTTGTTTTGGATCATTATGGGCTTGACGTCCGCTACGAGAAATGGGAGACGCAGGCTGAAAAGTTACCATCTGTGATTAATATGCTGAAGCAACCTCAAAATCTGGGTGCTAATGTAACTGTGCCTTATAAAGAAATGGTTTTGCCTCTTATAGATGAGGTCGATGACCTTGCCAAGCTGGTGGGTGCTGTGAATACCATCGTTAACAAGGATGAGAAGCTTTCCGGGTTTAATACCGATGTGTATGGGTTTCTTCGTGCCTTGTCTTATGATGCTAAGTTTGAACCTGCAAAGAAACGTGCCTTGATCCTTGGTGCAGGTGGTGCTGCTCGTGCTGTGAGTTTTGGTCTGTTACAGGAAAAGGTGAGCTATCTTGCTATCGCTAACCGTACCCAATCAAGGGCCGAGGTTCTAGCTGAATTTCTCAAAAGCTATTGCATTGCCGAAGGGCTACGAGTTGAGCTGGCTGTCATACCGTGGCAGGACTTGGAACTTCGAAAAGTAGAATGCCAGTTAATCGTGAATTGTACTACTATGGGCATGAGGTACTCTGCCGAAGGAAGTAAATCTCCTTTGTCACCTGATGTAATCATGAAGGATGTCCTTGTCTATGACATAGTGTATAATCCTCTTGAGACGCCGTTGCTGAAAATGGCGAGAGAAGCAGGCGCGAAAATCCTTGGTGGTTTGCCTATGCTGGTTTATCAAGGGGCCGCTTCCTTTAAGTTATGGACGGGGAAGGAGGCTCCTGTTGACATAATGTTCGCAGTAGCCAAAAAAGCATTGCTAGGAAAAAGCGGTTCGTAATGAGGAAGAGAGTATCGACAGCTACGTGTTATCTTTAGGATGGTGTCATGGGGCATTTTCGTTTTCTTACTGCTGGTGAATCGCATGGCAAGGGATTGGTGGCGTTTATCGAAGGCTTGGTGGCCGGCTTGCCTTTAAGCGAAGAGTACATAGCTTTACATCTTAAACGAAGGCAGGCTGGTTACGGCCGTAGCGCTCGTATGCAGCTAGAGGATGATAAAGCGGAGATCATCTCAGGTGTGCGACAGGGACTGACCATTGGCAGCCCCATAAGCCTGCTCATCTGGAATAAAGTCTGGCAAGAGTGGCAGGAGATTATGAGCATCTTGCCTACCGACAAAGGAGTGGAGCCTATTACCTCGCCTCGTCCAGGACATGCTGACTTTGCAGGGATGATAAAGTATGGGGTGGGCGATATCCGGCCGATTTTGGAGAGGGCAAGCGCTCGGGAGACGGCGGCCAGGGTTGCCGTTGGTGCCGTAGCCAGGAGATTTTTGGAAGAGTTTGGTATTGATGTCCACAGCCATACAATAAGTATTGGCGACCATCGGGCTGAGCAGGGCGACGCTGTGGATTGGCAGTGGGTGGAGAACTCGCTGGTCCGTTGTGCCAACGCTGAAGTTGAGGACGCGATGATGAAAGCTATTGATGCTGCCAAGGCTGAGGGTGATACTCTAGGTGGTGTTTTCGAGCTGGTGGCTACGGGGGTGCCTATAGGTCTGGGTAGCCATGTGCAATGGGACCGGAGGCTTGATGGGCAGATAGCCCAGGCAATAATGAGTATCCATGCTGTCAAAGGTGTAGAAATAGGCGCCGGATTTGCTCTGGCAGATGTTAAGGGGTCACAGGCGCACGATATAATTGAGCATGGCTCTGGGCAAGCAGGTTTATGGCATCGAGTTACCAACCGCGCTGGTGGCATAGAGGGTGGCATCAGCAACGGACAGCAGGTTGTAGTCAGAGCAGCGATAAAACCCATTGTTACTTTAAGAAAGCCGTTGCCATCCGTAGACCTGCGCAATGGCAAAGTAACCTCAGCTCATTATGAGAGGAGCGATATCTGCGTTGTTCCTGCTGCAGGAGTTATCGGTGAAGCAATGTTGGCTATCGTCCTGGCAGATGCTATGCTGGATAAGTTCGGCGGCGATAGTTTAAAAGAGACGTTGGCTAACTATCAGAGCTATATCAAATCGATTCCCTGTTAGAAACCTCATGCCAAGAGCCAATATTGCACTGATCGGTTTTTCAACTACCGGCAAGTCTGCTGTGGGCAAAAGGGTAGCTGAATGGTTGGGTTGGGAATTTGTGGACATCGATGATGAGGTAGTTAAGATTTGTGGCAAGACGATACCTGAGATATTTAAACATGAAGGTGAAGATAGGTTTAGACAGCTAGAGCACGATGCCTTGAAACGGACATGTAACAGAGAAAATATTGTTATTGCCACAGGCGGTGGCGCTATTTTGGAACTCAGGAATCAGGATTTACTTCATGAAACCAGTATAATCGTTTGCCTTGAAGCTAAAGCGGAAACGATTCACCAGCGTCTAATGAATGATACATTGTATTCATCTAATCCCGTAGTGCGTCCGCTTCTAGCTGGTGACAACCCGCTAGAACGCATAAAACGGCTTAAGATTTCAAGACAACCTCGCTATGCTATCGCTGACTGGACAGTACATACTGATAATCTTAACCTCGAGGAAGTGAGTCGGGAAGTGATACGGGGCTGGCGATATGCAAACCGCCAATATAATGAGAGCGTTACCGTGGACGATCTAGCTTTCGAAGTGGAAACGACAACTGGCCGCTATCCGGTTTACGTTGGATGGGGCATCTTGGATAAACTCGGTGATAAGATGAAACAGTCCAGTTTATCAGGCACTGCCAATATCATCAGCGATGAGACAGTTTTTTCGATTTACGGAGGTCGGGTAGAAACATCACTGAAAAAAAACGGCTACAGCGTTAATTGCTGCCTGGTGCCTCCCGGCGAGGCAACAAAAAATATCGACCAGGCAATTAAAATATATGACTTTCTCATTGCTCACCATGCAGAAAGAAATGACATAATAGTTGCTCTGGGTGGGGGTATGGTTGGTGACCTTGCCGGCTTTGTGGCGGCTACGTTTCTAAGAGGACTGCGCTGGTTACAGGTGCCGACAACATTGGTGGGGATGGCAGATGCTAGCATCGGGGGCAAGGTGGCTGTAGACCACAGGCTGGGGAAAAACCTGATCGGATCTTTTTATCAACCGGGGCTTGTCTTGGCCGACGTACAAACTTTGACAACTCTACCACGTCGAGAACTTATTTCAGGATGGCCTGAGACCGTTAAACACGGTCTGATTTTGGAGGCTGACTTTTTTGGATTGCTTGATGCTAATGTTGAACACTTGCTTAAACTAACCCCTGAGGTTACTACAAAGGTAGTGGCCCAAAGCGCTAACATTAAAGCTGGTGTGGTTGCTGAAGATGAGAGGGAGACGGGGAAACGGATTATCCTTAATTACGGCCATACTATTGCACATGGTCTTGAGGCAGCTACTGGATATAGTAGATTCCTTCATGGTGAGGCAGTTGCCATCGGTATGGTGGGAGCAGCTAAGCTGAGTCAGCGACTTGGCTTGTTGCCCCAAGAAAAGGTTCAGCGGATTGAGGTGCTTCTACAAAAATTCGGTCTGCCAACTGATTGCTCTGGAGTCGATTTAGATAACGTACTTGAAGCTATGACATTGGATAAGAAAGTCAGAGGGAAAGCAATCCGTTGGATACTGCTTGAAGATATCGGGAGGGTAGTAATCCAAAGTGACGTGCCGCAAAAAGAGACATTAGAGGCACTGAGAGGGGTAATAAAGCCTTGAGAGTCGAATTAGGAACGCGGGATACCTTTTTTGACTACATCAATGTCCTAAAACCTCGTGAAACTGCTTTACTCACTTTCATCGGTGTCTGTGCCGGTATCATTGCTGCCGGGGGATCTGTTCTGCTCAGTATATTTGTACTTCTGACCCTGGCCATTTTATTGGGTAGTGCCGGTTCAAATGGTCTTACTAATTACCTTGATCGTGACTTAGATGCAAGGATGGAGAGGACGAGGGATCGCGCCTTAGCCTCGGGGCGTATAACCCCGCCACAGAAGGCCTTACCGCTTATTTTCGGGCTTATAATTATTGCACTGGTTTTGGCCTGGATGTTGCATCCGCTCTGTTTCGTGGTGGGGTTAATAGGTATTGTATCCTCGGCAATATGGCGTAAGACAATTTCTTGTACCTTCCTGGGTATAGTTGCCGGTTGCAGCCCGGTTCTCATCGGCTGGTTTGCGATAAAGCCGTTTTTCGATATTGAAATTGCGCTCATTTCTTGTCTGGTTGCTATCTGGATACCCATCCATATCTGGAGCATCATGATGGCCAGAAGGGAAGATTATATGAGAGCAGGTTTGCGCTATTTTCCTTTGACCTTGCAGGATAAGACAATAGTTGGCATGCTTTTCGGCTTATCTGTTCTGCTTTATCTGGCTGCTATGCTCATTTATCGATTCGGCAGCTTTGGTTTGCTCTATTTGGTCGTTGCCAATATACTCAGTACCTTAATGCTTTATGCCAATGCACGTTTAGTATTTCGCACGGAGTCATCAGCCGCCTGGCGGGTTTATAAGCTTTCCGCCTTTCCTTACCTGGGTATAATTTTCTTAGCAATGAGCCTTGACGTTTTCCTGATCAGGACTTAGTTAAAATTCCTCTCGATCTCCCTTTAAAAACGGATGGCTTTGGTTTCTCCAAGACCATGAACGAAAACTTTAAAGTTTTGAAATCCAGCCCGGATACGCAAGCCCGTTATGGTGAGCTTGTTACTATTCATGGCGTAGTGCCAACCCCGGCCTTTCTGCCGGTGGCTAGCCAGGGCACAGTTAAGGCTTTAGCGCCGGACGATCTCAAGGACGTCGGAGTTGCCATTATCTTAAGTAATACCTATCACCTCTACCTCAGGCCTGGCATAGATGTAATTGAGCGGTTTGGTGGACTACATCGGTATATGTCTTGGGATAGGCCAATATTGACCGATAGTGGAGGCTACCAGGTCTTTAGCCTTGCCAGACTACGCAAAATCACCGATGAGGGTATTGTCTTTTGCTCACATATTGATGGCAGCGAGCATTTTCTTACCCCCGAGTTGGTGATTGAATTTCAGGAGAGACTCGGTGCCGACATCATAATGACACTGGATGAGTGTCCTGCTCATGGTGAACAAATAGCTAAAATAAGCGAGGCCGTAGAGAGAACTACTCGGTGGGCGGAAAGATGCTTGAAACATCATCAAGGTTCAAAGCAGCTTCTTTTTGGCATTGTTCAAGGAGGGTTATTCCCTGAGTTGCGCCGGCAATCTGCAGAATCAATTGTCTCTCTAGGTTTTCCAGGTTATGCCATAGGTGGTTTGAGCTTGGGTGAGCCTAAAGCGTCGACCTGGTCAATGGTTGAATCGACCGTGCCATTATTGCCTTGGGACAAACCACGCTATCTTATGGGTGTAGGGTCACCGGAGGACATAGTGGAGGGAGTAAGTCGGGGGATGGATATATTTGACAGTGCCCTGCCCACCAGGGTAGCGCGCAACGGGGCTGTTTTTACTACGCAAGGAAGGCAGAATATCAAAAGGGCTATTTATAAGACCAGGGAAGGTTCTATCGAAAAAGGATGCGATTGCTATACCTGCCGGAATTTCTCAGCCGCTTATCTTAATCACTTGTTCCGATGTGAGGAATTGTTGGCATATCGATTGGCAACCATTCATAATCTGCGGTTTATCATAAAGCTGGTGCAAAGAATACAAGATGCCATCAAGGATGGTAGCTTTGCCGATTTTCGAGATGACTTTCTCCGTCACTACAGAGTCACTGATGAAGAAGTAAGGCTTGCTCAGAAGCAGAAGTGGCTGAATGCTCCGCGGCATTCCAGCGAAATAATGTGAATGCTATCTGAATTTGTTTCTTTTTCTTAATCTTGAACCTCCTGCCGATTACTCAGTTTCTCTGTGCATTCATATTGCCTAGCCAATGTGACACCTCTGCGCTAAATGCCTAATGAGTAAAGCTGAGTGAAGCTGGATATGGCTGCGCTTTAGCACAGATATAAATTGGTCTTATAGCCGATGGTGTTTTTAGTCTTTCACGTTAAACTTAAGCTCTACGATTGGATGATAGTAGGATAGAAAAGGAGAAAAAGCTAAATGTTTGATATGTTACCGCCGCACGTCAAGGCGTTCTACAAAATGGCCGAAGACGACTATGAGGGCTTTTGGGAGAAAGCAGCTCTCGATGCTATAGATTATGTCCATTGGTTCAAGAAGTGGGATAAGGTCTTTGAATGGAAGTATCCTAACTTCAAGTGGTACATGGGTGGTACCACCAATGCTTGTTATAGCTGTGTTGATTTAAAAGTTGAGCAGGGACATGGCAATAAAGCTGCGTTTATTGCCGAGTCTGGCGACACCGGTGAGGTAAGGACATTCACATATATTCAGCTTTTAAATCTGGTAAAGCAGATTGCGGCAGCTTTAAGAGGCATCGGTGTCAAGAAGGGTGATAGGGTTGCCATCTATATGCCGATGACTATTGAGGCAGCGGCTTGTATGCTTGCCTGTGCTAGGATTGGTGCAATCCACATGGCTATATTTGCTGGCTTTTCGGGAGGTGCTGTTGCCGATAGGCTTGAATTGACCGGTGCCCGGTATATTCTGGCTCAGGCCAGAGGAAGCAGACGGGGCAAACCGGTAGCGCTGAAAGAGATAGTGGATGAAGCGCTGGAGATACTTCCTGTTAAAGATCAGATTAAAAATGTTGTAGTTATAACCCATGAGCACGATACTGGTGTGCCCGTAAAACAGGGCAGGGATATTGCCTGGCAAGAGTTTTTGGCTAAAGGAGAAGGGTGTAGCTCTGACTACGAAATTATGGAGTCTAATGAACCTTTGTTTCTTTTGCCCACATCCGGGACTACCGCTAAACCCAAGGTTACCGTACAAAATCATGGCGGCTATCAGATTGAATGCTTCTCCATGGGGAAATGGATGTATGACCTGAAGCCCGACGAGATTTGGTTCTGTACCTCGGATATAGGCTGGATTGTAGGACACAGCTACAATGTCTATGGCCCGCTGCTGACTGGTTGTACCTCGATATTGTATGACGGGACCCCGGATTTTCCTAAGCCAGGTATGTGGTGGGACGTTCTTGAACGCAATAAGGTGACTGCCTTCTGGGCTTCTCCTACGGGCGTACGTTCTCTTATGAAGGCTGGGACGGATCTGGCTAAGAAATATGACCTTAGCACTGTGAAGAAGGTGTTTTGTGCTGGCGAGGTGCTTAATCCTGCAGCATGGGATTGGCTGCAAAACAATGTGTTTGAGGGTAGAATACCCGTAATAGACCATATGTGGCAGACAGAGACTTCGGCTGCGATAGTGGGCAATCCATACGGACTGGGTATGGCTCCCATAAAGCCTGGTTCGGCAACCTATCCGGCACCGGGTATCATCGCTGATGTTGTCAAGAGCAATGATGGTGGAAATCCAGCTGCCATCGGTGAAAAGGGCATCCTGGCGATTAAAAAGCCATTCCCGGGCATGACCCCGACACTGTGGGGCGACCCGGAAAGGTATAAGACGGACTATTGGGAGAAGCCTTCTATTAAGGGGCTTTATTATGCTGGCGACGCCGCGTACAAAGACGAAGATGGATATATCTGGTTTGTTGGTAGAGCTGATGAGGTAATCAAAATCGCTGCCCATAGGATAGGCACTATCGAGATTGAGAATGTTTTGGTCGCACACCCAGCTGTCGTTGAGGCTGGTGTAGCTGGAGTAGCTGATGAGCTGAGAGGTGAAGTAGCCAGTGCCTTTGTTGTGCTGGCAAAAGGCCATGAACCAAGCGAGGAACTAAAGAAAGAGCTGATACAGCATGTGCGGAAGACTATGGGCGCAATCGTTGTAATGAAAGATATCGAATTTGTTCATATGCTGCCGAAAACTAGAAGCGGTAAGATTATGAGAAGGGTAATGAAATCGCTTCTAGCAGGTGACGATCTAGGAGATATATCTACCATAGAGGAAGAGGCTTCTGTTGATGAGATTCGGGAAGTGGTGCAGAGGCTAAAGAAGAACTGATTCTGGTTGCTACGTCCATGGCTTGTCGAAAGGCGAGCTAATATGGAGATATAGGCACAGTTTAAAAAACTGTGCCTATTATATTTTTGGGGCATCCTCCAAAAATTGGGATGCAGGGTATTGAAAAAGAGGTGGAATACTAATAAAGTCGGGGTTTTTACTGAGGGACTGGATGTGTCCCCTAAATTCCAAGTTCTATCAATGGTGGAAGGTAAAGAGGGTTGGAGATGAATTCTTTAGCACCCTCATTTTATATCTGCGCGTATTTTCTCGATTAGTGCTATCGTATCCTTTGCTTTTTGGGCAAAAACGGGGTTCGCGGATAATTCAACGGCCTTTTTGTAATTGGCAATAGCTGAGTCCCATTCCCCCTCTTCAGATAGGGAATGACCTGGTTTAAAAGGAGTCACGCCCTGTTCAGTACTGAGCTCAATTATCTTGCTATAGTCCGCAATCACCGGATCCCATTTTGCTTTCATACTATATGCCCACGGCTTGTTCCAGCGGTCTCTATCTAAGCTAGGGTCTTTAGCTATGGCCTTGTTTAAATCTGCGATTGCATGGTCCCATTGCGCCTGTTTAGCATAGGCGAAACCTATATTGTAGTAGCTCTCGGCGATGTCGGGGCTTTTCTCAACCGCCTCCTTCAGGTTGGGGGTGGTGCTTAGTTCCCACTGAGCCTGCATGACATAGAGCCATCCACTGCCTCGGTATGCCATCGCAAGTCCTGCATCGCTTTCAAAACGCTTGAACAGGTCGCTGTAGGATGATATATCCCATTGTGCCATGTTGGTATATGACCAGCCACGACCGTTATACGCTTTGCTCATCTTGGCATCGAGCTCAATTGCCTTACTGAAATCTGAGATCGCTCCCGCATATGCGTTATTTGCCACTTGTGCCCACCCCTTATAGTAGTACGCGAGTGTATATTTAGGATCTAAATCAATGGCTTTAGAGTATTCTGATACAGCCCGCAGGTACTCGGTGTTGAAATAATAAGCCCTGCCGCGAGCAAGATACGCTATTGCTGAAGATGGCTCTATTTCTATAGCCTCTGAATATTCCATAATGGCTTTATCATAAACACCTCGCTCATAATAGCTGTTGCCTTCAGTGATATGCTTTGCCGCCTCATCTGTAACTGGCTCTTTTGCTGTGGTGGCACAGGATATAAGTAGCAAGGATAAACAGAGGAGCGCTATGAAGGTAAATTTGGGTTTCACTTATTGTCCTCCTTGATATCTCTAGCAATATGGCAATCGTGGTATTATACACCGAAGCATTCTAACTACAAAACACATCGCAGCCCGGTTTATTAAGGGTCCAAGAAGATTATGTTGGCATTTCGGTGGTGATGATGGCTCTTTTGCCAAGCTTGGATTCTATTTTAGACTGCCGTCTACTAGCTGCATACGTTTGTATATCCCGGCTAAGCCGAGCCTGTCATATTTCACCAGGCCGTTCCTCGTTCCTGGTAGGCTGGAGCCTTTGCCGTTGTCTTTGATCGACATTTTGATTTTTTGTTGGACTCTGCTATGACCTCGGTAATTGATGCCGAATACGAAGATTGCGCTTACTGTGAGTAACTTTACATAATATCATAATGGCTAAGAAATAAGATATATTTGGATGCCAAATTTTTTCTTCTTGTAATGAGCGGGTGATGGGATTCGAACCCACGACTTTTTGCTTGGGAAGCAAACATTCTACCGCTGAATTACACCCGCCTGGATCACTTTCATTCTAACTATGCACCTAGCCTTTGTCAATGTACATAAGCAGCTATCTTGCGAAAGCGCAGACCTGATTTCTGCCAGCTTTCTTGGCCTTATAAAGCGCTGAGTCAGCAGCCTTTATCAACTCGTTGTAAGTGCTGGCATCAGCGGGGGAATTTGCAAGTCCAATGCTGATAGTCAGTTTCTTTTCAGGCTGGCTTTGTGTTTCGCCTTCAAACTGTTTCTTTCCCACTACCGCTTGTAGCCTGTGTGCTGCAATCAAGGTCTTTGATTTATCGGTGTTTGGCAACAGGATAGCGAACTCCTCACCGCCATAGCGGTACACCGTATCCAGCGCCCGGACATTAGTCATAAGCATGCCAGCAATCTGCCGAAGCAATTCGTCTCCCTTAGGATGACCATGGAAATCATTATAATTTTTAAACCAGTCAATATCCACCATTAACAATGAAACCGGCGCTCCAGAGCTTTTTGCCTTGGCGATTTCGGCTATTATATCTATATCAAATTTTCTACGGTTAAAGCATCCGGTGAGCCCGTCTTTTATCGATAGGTCCAGAGTCTGGGAGAAGAGCAAGGAACGTTCAAGAGCTATGGATATATCTTTGCCCATAAGTCGTACCAGTTCTAAGCCTCTCTGGCTAAAGGCATTCTTTTCCATGAAACCCAGATGGATAATGCCCTTGACCTTTTCGTCTATCAGGATGGGAGTGCAGATAATCGAGTTTACTTGCCATCCGTTGGGCACACAACCCGAAGTGGTATCATGGGCAATGTCAGTGATGACGATATCCTGCTTGGTGCCAATAATCTTTTTTATAGCCGGCGCGTAGCTGTTTATGTCGGTCTCAACTGACAGTTTTGGGAGGCCTTTTCCAGCGATTATGTTGAGCTTATCATCTTTAAATAGCATAATCGCACATATTTCGCATCCCATTGCATCCACAAGCTCCCTTACCGATATGCGGCAGACCTTCTCCATGTCCAGGCTCGCGCCAATGCTGTGGTGGAGCCTGATGATTGATGTTAACCTTTTTAGTTCTTCATCTGCAACTTCAGTCATACGGATCCTATGCCTAGTATATTGACATTTTATCACAGGTGAGGCAATTATGATCTGCATAATCTGCTAACTAACCCAATTATATTTTAAAATCTCTCTTAATATGCCTTTTAAAGAAATGGAGATTTTTTGGTTTTGAGGCTGTCTGCCATGTAACCTGAAGCATCGTCTCCATGCATAGTTGGAACATATGCGTTCATTGAGCGAACTCGAAATGACCTATCTTTGGACTTTCGGACGGCCCCGATCCGGTAAATGAGTAAGTTTTTGGGATAGTGTATAATTACGGCGCAGTGAAATTTGAAATCAATAAGAGTAATAAAAATCTTGGGGGGAAATGAACATGGAAGATAGGGTGGCCATATTTATCGATGGCAGCAACTTATATCACGCTCTACGCAGCACTTTTGGTCGGACCAATCTTAACTTCGCTGAATTTACCCAAAAACTGTGCTTTTCACGGCGTCTATTTCGAACTTACTACTATAATGTTTCACAAGACCCAGTACAGCGGCCTGATGCCTATCGTGAGCAGCAAGAATTCCTAAGCACTCTACGAAATACCCCATATCTTGAAGTGCGCTTGGGAAACACTAAGTTAGCTCAGGGAGTTCCTGTTGAGAAGGGCATAGATATTATGCTGGCTACAGACCTGCTGTATTTCGCCTGGAATGATTCATACGACGTGGCCATACTGGTCAGCGGTGATTCTGACTTCGCTTATGCCCTTCAAGCAGTGAAGAATATGGGCAAGCATGTTGAAGTGGCTTATTTCGAGAGCGGAGTATCGAAAGACCTTTTGAATGTGACCGATAATAGGTATCTGCTTGACCGTCAATTTTTCAATGGTTTGTGGGTAGTGAATCGCCGTCCCAAGCGGCGAAGAACAGTGGTGAAGCCTCAGAAGCAAGATCATCCCAGTTCATAGCTAATTTAGAACACTGCCCCAACACCTTGATGGTCGTTTTTTCTTGAAGGCATCGAGAAAACTTGATATATTTGGTCTTGCTATTCGTTTGAATCGCTGGAGGGATCGCATAGTGGTCTAGTGCGGCCGCCTGCTAAGCGGTTACTCCGAGTAATCGGAGTCATGGGTTCGAATCCCATTCCCTCCGCCATGCCACAATTAAAACTTGTCCTCATCTGGTACGAGATTAAAAAGCGAGCAATAGACCATGAACCGGTACTATATCTGGACGATAGGCTGCCAGATGAACAAGGCAGAATCTGGGCAGATAGCCAGCTATCTTGAGCTGCTGGGATATACCGCTGCCTCGGCTATGGAGCATTCTGGCCTTATAGTGCTCAATACCTGTGTGGTTCGCCAGAGTGCCGAGGATAAAATCCTGGGCATGCTGAGCTATCTCAAAGGTATTAAACAGGCGAATCCAGAGCTGGTAATTTTAGTCACCGGCTGCTTTGTCGATTCTAAGATGGAAGCGCTTCGAAAACGCTTTCCTTATGTCGCCCTTTTTTTCAAGCCGGGCGCTTATGAGGAATTGATTACCTGGGCTGAAAAGCAGGGCAAAGACGTATCCAGCGTAAAAACAGGATCGCTCCTACCTGAGCATGTTTCGCCCTGTGTTTTTGTTCCCATCATCCGGGGGTGCAATAATTTCTGTTCCTATTGTGTGGTTCCCTATCGCCGTGGTAGGGAGAAAAGCCGTCCACTTACAGAAATAGTTGACGAGATAGATGGTCTCTCGAGACGTGGAGTGAGAGAGGTCACTTTGCTGGGACAAAACGTTAACTCCTATGGACATGACCTTCCATCACAACCAGGTCTCAGCGGTTTGCTTGTTGAAGTATGCAAGATTGAGAACATAGCCAGGGTACGCTTTCTGACTAATCACCCCAAAGATATGAGCCGGGAGCTTATGGAAACAGTTGCCTCCATGGACAAGGTCTGCAGGCATATAATTTTGCCCCTTCAGGCCGGTGATGACGATATACTGAGAGCTATGCGGCGAGGCTATACCGTAGAACAATATAGAAAGCTCGTTGACATGACGCGCAGTACTATACCCAGCGTTGCCTTAAGTACTGATGTCATAGTAGGCTTCCCCGGAGAAACTGAAGAGCAGTTCGGCAGGACTTTATCTTTAATTGAGGAAATCAAATTCGTTACGGTTCATGCTGCGATTTACTCTCCACGCCCGGGGACCATCGCTACTAGGAAATATGCCGATGATGTACCTTCAGAGATCAAGAAGGGACGCTTTAACAAAATTGAGGCTATTCAGACCAAAATTGCCTGTGAGATGAACTCTCAGTTACTGAACAGCGTGGTGAGAGTCTTGGTTGAGGGCCAAAAGAAGGGGAAATGGTATGGCCGTACCACAAATGATAGACTGGTCTTCTTCGAGGATGGAGGCAGTTGGTTGGGAAGGCTGGTGAACATCAAAATTAGCAAAACGAGCCCTTGGTCGTTACAGGGCAATCTCGTTAGTTGTAGGGATAGCGCCGATTGCTGTAGCGGAGAGCAATCTGAACTGTGCATTCTGAACGTAGCCAAGGAATGACAAGAAGGAGGCTAGGGATATCAACTAATCTCTTAATAATGTACCTCAATCTTAATTTCATATCTTGATAGCTTAATGGGGGTGGGCAAATGAATTATTACGACTATATCATCATCGGAAGTGGCATCGCTGGACTTTATACTGCATTGCTTGCCAAAGAGACGGGCAGCGTCCTTATCGTTACCAAGGGCAGCATAGAGGACTGCAATACCCGCTATGCCCAGGGAGGTATCGCTGCACCGATAGGTAAGAACGACTCTCCTGACCTTCATTTTCAAGATACCATAGCTGCTGGTGACGGTCTATGTGACCCAGTGGCAGTACGTATTCTGGTTGATGAGGCGCCTGACCGCATCGCTGACCTTATAAAATATGGTGTCCCCTTTGATACTCTCGATGGACAGGTTGCGCTGACCAGAGAAGCGGCACATAGTGTTCCTCGTATCCTTCATGCTGGTGGTGATGCTACAGGTGAACATATAGAAGTGACATTGAGCAGGCAGGTGCGCATGTCGTCGGTCGAGGTGTTGGAATACTGTTTAGCTACACAAATTCTATTAGACAACGGTAAGGTCACTGGTGTGAGAGCCCTTGATTCCCGCAGTGGTATGACTGTGGAATATGGATGCGGCTCTGTGATTTTAGCTACCGGCGGTGCCGGGCGCCTTTTTAAGTACACCACGAATTCTGATGTAGCTACAGGCGATGGCATTGCCTTGGCTTATCATGCCGGTGCCGAGATCACCGACATGGAATTTTTCCAGTTTCATCCTACTGTCCTGCGCCTTCCTGGTGTACCTTCCTTTCTTATCTCGGAAGCAGTGCGTGGCGAAGGTGGTCTTCTGCGCAACGTTGAGGGCTATCGTTTTATGCCTGATTATACCCCTGAAGCCGAGCTAGCTTCCAGAGATGTGGTCGCCAGGAGCATTGTCTATGAGATGCGGAAAACCGGCAGCGATCGTGTATTTCTGGATGTGACGCACCTGTCTCCACGGCTGGTGACTACCAGGTTTCCCCACATTTACCGTTTTTGTTTTGACCATGGGCTGGATATCAGCAAAGGGCTTATCCCTGTAGCACCAGCGGCTCATTATTTTATGGGTGGCGTCAAGGTCAATAGCTGGGGGGAGACCAATATTGCTGGACTCTTTGCTGCTGGCGAAACTGCTTGTACCGGCGTACATGGTGCCAACCGCCTCGCTTCCAACTCGCTGCTTGAAGTCGTGGTTTTTAGCAAACGTATTGTCGAACGAACGCAACAAAAAGATAAGCCTGTTCTAGGCTCTACAGGTACGGTGACTGAGGTACATTCCCTGATGCCAAGAGTTGACGCAGAGATTCCGTTGAGGTTTAACCTGCCTAATTTCCAGTCGCTCCTTTGGGATAAAGTAGGCATCGTTCGCTCCGGTGAAGGTTTAACTGAAGCGGCGAATATCTTAATGCAATGGCAACCATGTTTACCCTGGGCCATAGACAGGCCGACTTATGAGCTTAATAACATGGTGCTGAACGCGCGTATGATGACCGAGGCAGCTCTGTTGCGTCAGGAAAGCCGAGGCGCACATTTTCGCACCGACTTTCCTAACTCTTCACCTGAATGGCAGCAACATATCGTCTTCAGAAACGAAGCTTAAGCTATTTTTCTCCACCCCATAGGACTTTGGCTACATCAGACAGACCGAGATCTAGTAGCTTTTTCTTGCTTGGTTTGCCTGTCTTTATATCCCAATCTCTAGCTATCAGGTAGTCGTTACGTAGTGTCTCCATATCCACTGACTTTCCTGCTGTGGGACCGATTGGCAAAGGGGGGTTTCCCCTAACCCTGCCCGGTATCGTGAAAGCGCTTATGCTAACACCTTCGCGGATGTTAAATGCCTGGCGCAGACTGGCAATCCGTTCGCCTATCTTTAGCAAGTCGTTTATGCTGTAAGTCCATCCCGTAGTCGAATTTATGAACTCAGGGATAGCGCTGGCATCCATAAACTGAAAACCGAAGAGACAAACTCCTGAGCAATTGACTATGTGCATTAGGTCGCTCCCCATTTTGTTTGCTTCTCCACGGCCGGAGAAAGATCCTTTGTCGTAAGGAGGGCACTCTAGACCGCTGGCTGGCATGGAGCCACAGCTACCTTGTGTATGACGCGCTGGCGTGGTATCTAAATAGGCAGTGGCATAAGACAGATAGCGCTTTGGGTCATGCATTGGCACCTCTTGACCATGTATATGGATGGCAATTTTTTCCGCTTCACTGCCTATCTGCTTGGCTGCACGCATAACCCCGTCGGCAAGTACATTTCCTAAGCCTTCTCTCTTTACAAGTTTCTCTGTGATCTCAACTATTGACTTATGGTTGCCCCAGCGGAGCTCAATGCCATCAGTATCCCTGTTATTGATGATGCCGTTCTCGTAACATTCGATGGCAAAGGCCACGATAGCGCCAGCCGAAATGGTATCAAGTCCAGAGCGGTTGCAAATGTCATTCAGCTTTATTATAGATTCCAGATGGTCGTTCAAGCACATGGAGCCGAAGGCTGCCAGCGTTTCGTACTCAGGTTTGTGTGCACCTGGTTGATAGCTGTATTCCCCTGAGCCTGCCTTCATTAATCCTCCACAGGCAATAGGACAATGCCAGCAGGCGTATTTGCGCTCCTGCATGTTGATTACGCTGTTGTCGCTGATGGCTGCTGCGTTCGGAAAATCCAATGCAGTTCCGCTCCAGTTCTTAACCGGCGTGTCTCCTGTTTGGACTGCGTGTGCCATACCTGCAACCGTACCAAATTGTTTGAATTTCCCTGCTCGGCTGTTAAGTTGTCCTAGGTGCTTCGTCCGGGCAGCTTTCAAATCTAGTTTATTAACTATCGGAACTTTATTGTTTCCCTTTACTGCGACGGCCTTTAACTTTTTAGACCCCATGACCGCCCCTAAACCAGAGCGCCCGGCAGCCCTGCTTCTATTGTTGATGATGCAAGAAATTAGTGACAGCTTTTCGCCCGATGGTCCGATGCAGGCTATGCGGGCATCTCTACCCAGATCGTCTTGTAGCAGCGACTCCGTCTCCGCTGTATCCTTACCCCATAACCCACCTGCTTTCCTTAGTTCTGCTTTGCCGTTATTTACCAAGAGGTAAACAGGTTCAGGTGATATTCCACTGCAGAACACTGCATCGTACCCAGCGAATTTCAAAAATGGTCCGAAATCGCCGCCGGAGTTAGCATCCCCCCAGGTGTCAGTGAGCGGCGATTTGGCTACCGCCGTGTATCTTGATCCGATTAGAGCGGATGTGCCGGTAAGTGGACCAGTGGTGAACCCTAACATAGCATCTGGCCCCAGCGGGTCTACCCTTGGTTTTTGCCGATCAAATAATATCTTGGCTCCGATCCCGTAGCCACCGAGTAAATCTTGATATAGGCTATCGTTCGGAGTTTCTTCCCACATCTTTGCCTGAGTGAGGTCGACAAACAGTATTTTGCCCATGTAACCGCCAATCATTGGTTATCCTCCTTAGACTCAGTCATATGCACAGATTATATACTTTGTAACATATCTCAAGCTAGAGCTCGGTACAGTTACTCCTGCTGTGCCATAATACAGTGGTCTGAAAAATCTTGACATAGCAGTCTCCGCTCCCTAAAATCAGCACGTTAGGGCTAGATCCTTTTTGCTTTTGGTATTTGATATCGGGAGTGAGGAGCAAGATTAGTTGATGAAGCAAACCAACCTCGTCTTGCATATTCTGAGCGCCACCTCCATTTTGCTGCTGCTAATCCTGCTAATATCCAGTATAGCGCCCTGCCGAGTATTGGCAGGGCCACCAGATTCGGCAGTGCTGAAGTGGGCTATAGTAGATGTGCCGGACAGTGTAGCTGACCGGAACGATATCCGCTTATCATGCGAGGTCAATGCTATTTTAGCAGCCGTAGACGGTAAGACATTCTATGCCATTGATATCCCTGATGCCGCTCCACCTCCTGTGCCCCAGCCAGGGCTATGGAAAAGCAATGATGGCGGCATTAGCTGGAGCTCAAAACCAACACAACACCTTGCCCAGGCTATTCCCGCCCCAATCTTGTCGGTTATGGATATTGCCTTGGCTCCGGACAATTCTGATTTGGTAGCCGTGGTCTGCCTCAACAACGCTGGAACACTTCGCAGCGAGGTTTATCTTTCAGAGGATGGCGGCAGCAACTGGGCTTACACTGGCGCTATTCCTTGGGTCTATGGCAGCGGTGAGCAAATTGGGGATATCACCATCTCGCTTGGATACAAGTTCGAATCTAAGACGGCATATGACATAATTGTCTGCAGCCGCCATCCCAACGACGGTCAGGCTGAAGGTGAAGTCTACGCCCTTAGACATCCTGGTACCAATGTCTGGAAAGCGCAGGGTTGCGCACCAGGCGATGTCATCGCCATCGAATGTTCACCGAATTACGCCGCTGACTTCAGCCTGGTGGCTATGGTGAGCACCACGCAGCGTACCTATATCTCTCTGGGCTGCCGCGATGTGGTAGCTAATACCTCAAGATGGAATATAGATACAGGCTGGCCGGTGGAGCTTTGCCCGTCAGACCAGGGCGGCGGCAGCTCCAGTGGAGAGGACAAAATCATTACTGGTGAAGTTGCACTCAGTGGTGATTTTCTGGGTACATCTCACGATAAGCGAGTTATCTTCGCTACCTATGATTCTACTGGTATTGCGATGGGGACAAGTCAGGCGCTGGATGATGTCTATCGTCTCAACAACACCATGGTTACCAGGCTGAAGGTGCCCGGCTGCGGCAGCAACGTCCGGATAAGCACCATCGCCTATGCAGGCGATAACAAGCAAGGCAAAATGTTGGCAGGAGAGGTTGGCGCTGATTCCGCTACGGCTGCCGCCCGGGTCTGGATATGCCTCGACCCGCTGTTAGCCTGTCCTACGTGGCGGCTCTCTTTCAAACAACCCACCGGCGGTGCCATGGTTGGCTATGCCAATGCCCAGGTTGCATGGTTGCCTGGCAGCGCTGCTGCCTTGTGTGCCACAGGGGCAGGCAACCGGGACACACCACAGAAATGGGCAGACCCAAACAATCTGGCGTGGAGCGGCCAAAGCCTGGATGAGTCAGCCGTTTCCATCTCAGGAGACAATGGCAAGTCATGGAACCAGGCCGGTCTTATCGATACTGAAGTTAATCGTTTCAAAAGCGTAACCGCAGCCGAAGATGAAGCTACTATTTATTTAGCTTCGGCTAATGATGTCGGCTTCGATAGCCTATGGCGTAGCCAAAGCTCCCCGCTGGGCATGGTGTGGCAACGGGTGATGTGCTTTAGTGGAGAATCATCCATAGTGAGGCTGGCTCCGGAAAGCAAAGACGGCGCCGCTGTGTTTTGGGGTAATCAGGGCACCAAGCTGGCGCGTCGCTCCATTGATAGCGGTCAAACCTGGCAGGAATGTATGCCTAATATTATGATACAAGATATGGCAGCAGCCGATAGCCAAACCCTTTACGTCCTCCAGTCTACTGGCATGGTGCAGCAGGGCAGCTATGCTACCGGATGGATATGGAATAGAACTGTTGATTCGGGCCTGGATGCAGCGCATACCATTGCCGTATTAGGTGAAAACGTACTGGTAGGCGCCGCTAAAAACTCATCTTCCCCGGTATCCTACTCAGTTGATGGCGGTATAGTCTGGACAAAAATAGCGAAACAGACGCCGACCTCCGGCAATAGGCACGCGGCTTTCGACACCTATTTTGATGACAACCATATTATTTACCTGGCCGACGATAGCGGCAGCTTATACCGCTGGAGCATAAGTAGTAGCCAAAATTGGGATGAGCTAGCGCCGCCCAACCATAGCTTCTATGGCGTTGTACTGGGTAGCTGGGGGGCCCTGTATGGCGCTTATAGTACGAATGGTAGTGGAGTCGATAGGGCGCTTTATCCCCGGAGTGGCATTCCTAAACCAAGCATATACTGGGACTCGTTAACCACTGGTCTTATCGCCGGCGTTAGCTTCAGCACTGAACCTAGCTCACTTGCTATTTCCCGGCGTAGCCTATGGGCAATTGATGACCACGACTTCAATCCATCGAGCAATCGAGGATGCCTCTGGGCATTCACCGATACCCTTGCCAGAGCCAGGCCGTTTTTAGTTATGCCTAAAGAAGGTGACATGATGGGATGTGACTCCGTGAGCGGCAGAAACCAGGATGTTGACCTCAGGTGGGAGCAGCTCTCGCTGGCCAACGCCTATGAAATACAAATCAGCAAAGATGAGAATCTAAGTTTACGTATTACTGAAGCCGAACCTGCCACCAACCCCTATTATATGCCACCCAGACCGACCCTGCCTACAGGATCACACCTGGGCTGCTGCCGGAGGTAAACACCACCTACTACTGGCAGGTAAGGGTGAGGCAGGCGGCCAACGGCCAGCTGATTCGCAGCCAATGGTCTGATGTAAATAGCTTCGGAATCAAGGCTGGATTGCCTGTGGTCAGCCCCTATATCGGCGCCCAGGCATTAAGTCCCAAGCAAGACGCCCATAGCATACAGGTATCACCTGTCGCTTTCTCTTGGACTCCATTCCAAGAGAGCACGGAATATAACTTCGTCCTTGCCCAGGATTCAGCAATGAAGGTCATAGTGGTCGAGACAACTGTGCCCACCACAGCCTATGAATACAAGGGCAGGCTAAAACCTGGCAGCAATTATTACTGGCAGGTGAAGGCCACTAAACCCTTGCCTAGCGAGCCCGGCTCGGTATTCAGCTTCACCACAGTAGCCGAGGTAGCACCGTTGCCTGCGGTACGACAAATACCCGACAGTATCTATTACTTGCTGATAGCTGTCTTTCTGGGCAGTATACTGGGCGATGTCATTATCCTTACTGTCATGGTGCTGCTTTTCAGAAGCCGTCAGCTATGACATATCTTTTTATGGTTATGATGAAAAGTTAATTAGTTTGATATAAAATAGTTGGTAAATGGGGGTTGAGATGAATAAGTACGATTTTAGGTGGCGTCTGGTAGCAATTTCGGTAGCACTGGCTTTCGCAGCAGGCTGTTACACTATCGAGATACCACAGGTTCCAGCACCTCCGAATACCCCGAAACAATCGCAGCAACCCACGGTGCCAAGCGGCGCTACATCGCTGCCGGCAATAATTTCGTTCACCGCTAGTCCCACTAGCATAATTGCTGGCCAGCCGGTGGTCTTGAGTTGGGAGACCTCAGGTGCTATGTCTGTCATCATCACGCCTGATATCGGTGCTGTCAGTTCAAGCGGAACTCGACAGGTTAGCCCCAGCATTCAGACGATATATACCCTCACAGTCAGCGATGGAACTGCCTCCGTGCCCAACTCCATTACGGTTATGGTCAGGCAGGCAACTCTGCTGTCAGACCTGGTGATAACTAACATGTGGACTACAGGTAAAAGGGTCTACTACGTCGCAAAGAACCAGGGTGCCGGCAAATCTGAACTGAATGAGGCACATTTCTATATCAATGATTACGACGTCGCCTTTAGCTATATTCAGCCATTAGATCCCGGGCAGGAAAGGGTCGAGGCATTTGAAGCCTATATCGCACCGTTTGATGCACGCCCATATCCCTATCCCTACCTGTATCCTTACCCTTACCCTTACCCTTATCAATACCAGGAATATCCGATGTGGAATGTTAAAGTATGTGCTGATGTAAAAGACGTGCTACTCGAAAGCAACAAAAGCAATAACTGTATGGAGCAAGTGTGGGGAGAAACCTGGGGCAACCAGCCATCTTACGTGAAGTAATAAGAATAAACCAACTCTTTCTTCAGGGTGCGGTTCTCGGCATGAAAACCTGATTGAAAACAATCCTTTCTGGTGCTATGATGCTGTTAACTACGGGTATGGCAAGGAAGGTAGAAATCAGTGTCGCTATCGATGACAAGCTGGCTGCGTCTCCCGATGGCAGATGGCTGAAAAGTGTTGTCCGGTTGACTCTTGAAGCAGTTGAAATCAAACTCCCGGTGGAGATGGGGCTTTTTATCACTGATTCCGAAACCGTCCAGGAACTCAATAAGACCTATCGCGGTAAAGATAAGCCTACAGATGTGCTTTCTTTCTATACGCAGCTTCAAGATGAACAAGAATATTCTGAGTTTAAATTTGTGCCGGCTCCGGACGGTATTCGGCATCTGGGCGAAGTAGTGATTTCATATCCCCAGGCAGTTACTCAGGCGCAGCAGCAGGGGCATAGCTTAAAACAAGAGCTTACCTTGCTCGTGGTGCATGGCACATTACATTTGTTAGGATTCGACCATGAAAAACCCGAGGAAAAGCGCCTTATGCGCGCCAAAGAGAAGGAAATCCTGAGGAAACTGGAGGCAACAGAGAGCTAAAGATGAATCAAGCAATGCGTGTTTGGCATGACGTTTATATTATCGGCGGCTCGGAGATATCTCATCCCTACGACTGTTGCGTTTACTTGATTGATGCTGGCGAACTGATACTTATCGATACGGGTGCCGGGCAGAGCTTCAACCGCCTGGTGGATAATATCCATGCCTTTGGTCTTGCCCCTGAGAGATTAAACTCTATTATTGTTACTCACCGGCATATCGACCATATCGGCGCTTTAGCCGAATTCAAGAACAAGTATGGCGTCAAGGTTATCGCCCATGAACTCGATGCACCGGCTATTGAGTCAGGCAATGGCACTGGCGCCGATGCTTATGGCGTTGATTACCAGCCGTGTCCCGTAGATGTGAAGATAGAAGGGGCTGAGCATAATCTTCATTATGGCAGGCACGACTTGAAGCTTATCCATATTCCCGGTCATACCCCCGGCAGTATAGCGGTGTATGTCGAAATTACAGGCAAGAGGGTACTTTTTGGGCAGGACATACATGGGCCATATGAATCTGAGTGGGGTGGTGACCCAAAGCAAGCAATCACCTCTTTGGAAAAGCTCGTTGACCTCAAAGCCGACATGTTGTGTGAGGGACACTTTGGCATTTATCAGCCGGGTGATAGGGTAAAGCGGTATATAGAGAGCTATATTTACAACCTTGAACAGCAAACAGCGAAAAAACACTAGGTCAGGATAATATTATCATACGAGGCTGCACCCGGCACTTCTCAGATGTGATTATTGAACCAATCTCTGTCGCCGTAACGTCCAGTTTATCCTTATGCGTTACCACAACGTAATCGAAAAGGGGCAAAGCTTCGATTTCCTCTTGTGCCTTGCTTAATCTAGAGTTCAGGTCGTCATCGAGCTTACCATGCCTCCTCTCCAAGCGATGAATCAGCTCTTGCATTGATGGTGGCATCAGAAATATAAAAACTGCATCCGGAGCGATCCGTTTGATGGTGGTAGCCCCCTGGACATCCACCTTTACAATCACATCCTTTCCCTTGTCCAATGCCTCGTTTATTTCCTTTTTCAATACGCCATAGTAGTTGCCATAGACCTTCGCCCACTCTAAAAACTGTTTTGCTTTCACCAGTTGCTGAAATTGTTCTTCAGACAGAAAGTGATAATCGATATCATTTTTCTCGCCTGGTCGCATCGGACGTGTGGTGGCAGTTATTGCATAGTAAAGAGGGATACCTGTCTCCTTCATCTTGGCTAGCGTGGCATCCTTACCTACGCCGGATGGCCCGGAGACGACGACAAGTAAAGGATACTGGGACAAACTTGGTATGCATGCGCCTATTTTCTTTTTCACCTGTCAACCTCAATATTTAGCGAGTTTATCCAGTTGTTGCCAGAAATCAGGATATGAAATTTCCGCTACCTGGGCATTGCGTATCACGGTTTTTCCCCTGGCAACCAGGGCTGCTATGGCTAAGCTCATGGCCAGCCTATGGTCAGCATGGCTTTTGGCCTCATTGCCTACCAGTCGGCTGCCGCCATGAATGACCATGCCATCCGGTAACTCTTCGATTCTGGCGCCAAGGTGGGATAGCTCTTTCACCGTGGTCGAAATTCTGTCAGATTCTTTAACGCGCAGCTCACCGGCGCCTCTGATTACCGTATCGCCCTTAGCGGCGCACGCCGCTACTGCCAACACGGGTATCTCATCGATTATACGAGGAATCATTTTTTCGCCGATCTCGATGCCATGTAACTGGCTGGATTCAATATAAAGGTCTGCCACCGGTTCATTGCCTTCCAGCCGCTGGTTTTCAATTCGAAGTTTTGCTCCCATGTCTCTTAGGGTATCGATGATACCGGTTCGCGTGGTATTAACGCCGCAATTGATTATCTTCAGTCTGGCATCAGGATGTATCGCCCCGGCCACTAGCCAATAGGCTGCTGAGCTTATATCGCCCGGGATGTTAATATCCAGAGGGGCCAGCGGAGCCTTTAGCGGTGACACAGATATAAGCTTTTCCGAGCTTTCTAGCTCAGCCCCCATTTCGGCCAGCAGGCGTTCGGTATGGTCACGAGAAATTTCGGTCTGTTCTACCGTAGTAGTGCCATTTGCGAAAAGACCTGCTAGAAGTATTGCCGACTTGATCTGGGCGCTGGGCACCGGCAACTGGTATCTGATACCCTGAAGCTTCCTGCCCCTGACGACTATAGGAGCCAGTGAGTCGTTATTTCGTCCATATAGCTCAGCGCCCATCAGGCGTAGTGGTTCTATCAGCCGCTTCATGGGGCGGGAGCGCAGAGAGCTATCTCCGGTCAGTACCGAAAGAAAAGGTTGAGCCGCAAGCACGCCGGCAAGCAGTCTCATGGTGGTGCCGCTATTGCCGGCATTAAGAACATTGGTCGGCTCCTTTAGTCCCTTAGCACCAATTCCATGGACGTGCAGCAATGGCTCACCCCTGGGTCTTGTAAACTGCACGCCTAGAGCCTTTAAGCAACGTATTGTTGATTGGCAATCCTTTGCCGGTGACAAATTGCTTATTTTACTCCTGCCGCTGGCCAGGCTATTCAGGATTATAGCCCGGTGCGAGATCGACTTATCGCCGGGCAAAACTACATCGCCTGCAAGTTGTTTCGGCGACGCAATCCGTCTTAGCTCCGTTTCTCTAGCCATCTCTGTCTTGCCTCACGTGCCGATGCTAAAACCCTTTCGATTTCATTATCCCCGTTAGCGATCAGGCTGCGTAATCTCTGTAGCTCTTTAATGAATTCATCGATCCAGGAAACAATGGTCTCCTGGTTACTCAGGAAGATATGGGCATTCATCTCCGGGTTACCTGAAGCCAGACGCGTGACATCCCGGTAGCCGCTGGATGCCAGCTGCAACATTTTGCCCCAGGTATCGTTCTGGGTAGTTGCCAGGACAAGTGCTGCCGACAGCAACATGGGCAGGTGACTGATGCCGGCAACCAGATTATCATGTCCCCTAGCATCTATAACCAGAGGAGTGGCTCCTATCGCCTTAACCATCTCCGTCACCGTTTGCATGGCTGCTGGTTTGGCTTGCGGTGCCGGTGTCAGGCAATATATGCATCCATGAAACAAGTCAGCCGTGGCAGCCTTAATGCCGAAGGTCTCTTTGCCGGCCATAGGATGTCCGCCTATAAAATCGACTGTTGCCGGCAGCAGCTCTTTTGCCCAGCCTAACACCTGTTGCTTGGTGCTGGCGGCATCAGTAACAATGCAGCCGGCAGATAAGTCACAGGCTGTCCTGGCAAAAATATCCTTTATGGTCAGCGCCGGCGTGGCGATTATGATCAGGTCAGCCTTTTCCACAGCTTTCTTTAGGCTCGATTCCACTTTATCTACTGTGCCCAGACTTAGAGCAGAAGAACCGACCTCAGGGCGTCTAACATAGCCGGTGACCTCGGCATTGCGCCACTTTGCCTGTTTTAGCGCTAATCCCATCGAGCCACCGATTAGCCCCAGCCCGATGATCGCAATTTTCATTGCCCTATTATAGCATGCTGCAATTCACATAATAACAATCTGTCATCGTGAGTCCGCCTCAGGTGGTATTCCATTCAAATATTCAATGGATGTATAATGCGGCTATATAACTGGAGTCGTTTCGGTCGACAACGTTGATTGCTATGGAACGTAATATCTCGTTTTCCCAAAGGCAAGGCATCGAGCCAATCAATAACATTGTCCAAGTTGATTCAATAAGCGATGAACTAAGAAATCGCCTCTGGAATTTACTGACATTGTATTTTTGGGAACAAATTTCATCATGGACTGACTGGTCAGTACATGGTCTCCAATATAGAAGCAAAGAAATTTGGGAATTGCAGAAGAGTGGCATGGTGCCATTATTGGTCGGCCTATACCACGACTATTTCAAGCTGCCGATTGATGTTCTATTCAATACCAAGGTGAATTCAGTGATCAAGCATATACGTAATTACTTTTTCCAGAGTCAATATAATAAAGTTTACGATTTTTTGGAATTCATCGTAAATCATTATAGTGACCAGGGTAAAAGCGAGGAATTCTGCCAAGCATGCAATGGCGTTCTTCAACAGGAAATGGCAGGATATCGGTTTATAGATGGCGTAATTTCGCCTATTACATCAGATGATGAGATTAGCTCTCTGACGGAAGCTATCAATAGCCCGGCTTTGTTGTCCCCAGTGAGTAACCATATAAAAGTTGCTCTTCAGAAAATCTCTGATAAGACAAATCCCGATTTTCGCAATTCCATTAAAGAATCCATTAGCGCTGTGGAAGCTTTATGCAGGATAATAACCGATAACCCAAAAGCAACACTGGGCGATGCGTTAAATAAGTTGGCCGATAGTGGACTAGAGATACATGAGTCTTTAAGGCAAAGTTTCAAAAATGCTTACGGCTATACTAGCGACGCTGCTGGAATACGACACGCCTTGATGAAAGACAGTACCTTGAATTTTGAAGACGCCTATTATATGCTGATAAGCTGCTCTGCTTTCATTAATTACCTGAAAACGAAAGTCGTAAAAGCAGGAATTTCCCCATTATCAGATTGACCATTAGCATTCTCGACTTTGTGTTTTTCGTGGATAATCAAAACAAGCAAGTCCTCTTACAAAGACTACGGCAGTGATTTCCATTCTCATTTATCTGATGGTCATCCTATTATAGTTGCATGACGGATTATTATCAGGGCTGGTCAATATTGATCACAATTTACCCGAAATGCTGTCTTTACACCAATGCCAAAGTGCAATGCCATCCAGTGAGTCGATATAGGGTGTTGCCCCATTTATTTATTGCAGACAATAGATTCATGGTTGATTTGCCTTGAACTCTGGCAAAATCTATTGATGTCTTTTTAAAAGCTCCTGTATAATCAATATAGTTTTCTTCATCGTCACCTTTTAATACCTGGCTTAATTGAGACAATTATAACTCAACAGAATTCTGTCATGCATCCATATAACTTTGAGCGCTACCGTGGCAAATCTGATAACCTTGATTTTGCCTTAGCATTAGCTATACCCCTGTTTTAGCGGCAAAGCTTGTGGACAACACGCATAATGCAACTAGCTGGCGAATACTCCGATATAAAATATGAAGTTAGCTATTACTGGAAGGGGTGGAGTGGGAAAAACCACCGCTGCCAGCCTCCTGGCAAGGATATATGTTTCCGAAGGCAACAAGGCCATCGCTATTGACGCTAACTCCGATGCAATGACTAATTTATAGGTAGGGGTCAGCGTTTGCTTTAGTAGGCTGCGCTATGTTACTATGCCGCTTCAGTCCATTATACTAGGAGCTGTGTTCTATGGATGCCGCCTGGATTAAAGAGCCCGGTAAAATCACCGATAGTCTGTATTTTCTTGGGACGCATCAGAATTGCCTTTATTTGCTCAAGGGTCGAGATGCCATAATCATTGGCGGCGGCATGAGCTGGATAGCACCTCGCCTGCAAGAACAGTTTGCTGTCATTGGCTTAGCTCCTGAGAAAATCAAGTATCTGGTGATTCTACATTCCCACTTTGACCATTGTGGCGCTGTGCCTTATCTAAAAAGGAAGTTCCCACATATACAGATACTTGCTTCAGCGTATGCAGCCAAAGTATTAGCGAAAGATAAAGTGGTTGAATCCATTTCTTTAGCTAACAAACGCATGATTGACAGCCTGGGACTCCAGCACGAGTATGACCAGCTAAACTTACAATTTGATGGGATTAAGGTTGACCATGTCATTACCGAAAAGGATACTTTAGACCTCGGAGATGATATTGATATCCATTTCATGGAAGTGCCGGGGCACAGTCAATGCTCTATCGCGGTATATGTACCTAAATTGAAGGCATTGTTTCCTTCAGACGCGGCTCCAGCTCCAGTTGGCGGTGTGGCTCGACTGACTTGCTCATCACCTCAATATGACCTTTCGCTTTACAAGGAATCTCTAACAAAGCTGGCTAGTTACGAAATTGATATATGTGCCTTTGAGCACTACGGTGTGGTTACAGGCAATCAGGCGGAGATGGTGATACAAAATGGGCTGAGGGAAACCGATGAGTTCGAGGAGCTTGTGGTTAGATTATACCGTCAGCTAGGCGACATCGATGAAACAGTCGAAGCAGTTGCCGCTGCAACGTCTAAAAAAAATAAATTTGATTTTCTCAGCAACGATATGTGGAGTAATGTCACCAGAGCTGGAGTACGCAGTGCATTACGGCATGCCAAGATCCTTGACTAGGTTTTTCTCAGATGAGGTTTATTTACTTCGTCGGCTGTTCAGTCGATAGCTTGAATGAGGATATTATGGCACTGAAAGGATAATTAGAGAAACTTGCTTTTTCACCGACCGTCTCTATCCTGTAAACTCGTGTTCCTATCTGCTTAAAGAATGATTCTGCGTGAAAATCTTCACCCCATTTTGTCACATAATCGTATGAGAGATACCAGTCCCACAATCCCTCCATCTTTACTGTGTCTACCAGGACAACATCGTCCTGCATTTGTGATACGGCCACTAGCCAGCGTTTGGCTATTTCAGATATGGGCAGCGTGGCATTCTCCAGTACTCCAACGCTAAAGTACCCTTTCTCCGGGTCTAACGATAGAAAGTACACTTCCTTTTTGCTTTCTTCTGTCATCTGCCAGTCCTTGGGATGCCCGACAGAATAGCCATATTGATCATTGATATAGGTTGTCAAAATTGGCTGTGGGGGTGAAGACGGTCCGAAAACGCTACAAGCGGTTGTAGGGATAAGCAACAAGACGGCTGCTAGTAATGGCAATAACAAAAACTTTTTCAAAGCACTCCTTTTTAGAGGGTCATCGTCGAAAACACTGAACATAATTATACATTAAGGGAGGGATAAAATTGAAATGTCGCAGAATATGGTAGAGGGTCACTTTGCTTAGGCGGTGGACAGAAAATTTAATTGCCTACCTAAAGTGGTGATTAAAGGGTAGCCTTTTTCAGCGCTCTCTTGTATAATCAACCAAATTAAAATAATCTGGTTGATAGGAAAATATGATTAAATTCTCGCGTTTAATAGCTTTCTCCCTGGTTATATTTTCGCTGCTCCTGCTTCCATCAGCTTGCAAAACAAGCGATGTGGCTAGCTATAAAGCTGAAGAGCTAACTCTCCTGGCAAAGAGCATAAGTCCTGACTGTCCTGCTCCTTCTGAAGGTTGGTGTGGCTGAGGGTCGCCGCCACCTTCTCTGGATGGGAAGGCAGATGCTACCTTCGCCGCAGGGTATATAGGGGACAAGATATGGAGTGTGACCAAGATTTGCCCTATATATCCACAATACAACGGGAATTGGTATTTTTACGAGGATATCGGTCAGCTTGTGTCTAAATGGTTGCCTCCTAAACTAACCGGCCAATCAGAAGAAGGAGCACAAAACACTGCTGTTATTTCTGGGCGAGGCAAAGGTCGAGCATTCGATGATCTGTACGTAAATATGAAGGAGCAGCTGGAGCTGGCTTATATATTAAACCAGCAGATACAGGACTTCAGCTGGTATCCACTTGAAGATTTGCATTGGTCATCGAAGGACGAGAAGGGAAATGACCGGCTCACAATTATGTCAGACGTATTACCATCCAAAGAAGCTCTGCAACTGCTGCTGATACAAAGCGATAGATGTAATGCTTTTGCCGCTAAGCTCTGGCTGGAAAACCCATACAGAAAATCAACCGACCAGAATGGCAACCGCCTCACCCCAGTTGAATGGTACGCGTTAAGCCAGCAGCTCGGAGTGGAAATTGGCAAAGCCGAGGACCAGGCTAATAGCGTCACGTTAGACACAATCAAGAAATTAGCTGATATAGACAGGGAACTTGGCATCCAGGGAACAGTCAATGAGTCATATGTCAAAGACTTCCAGGCGAAGCACGGCAATTATGTCGCCCTGCTCGACGAAATTATTGGACATCTCGAGAAATCCAGATTACTTGCTTCGGAGATAGGGCATCTAGAGATTAACCCATCTGCCCTAAATGTCCCCTAGCATTTATCGGCGAACCGCGGGAAAATGGATGTCGGGGTGAGAGGATTTGAACCTCCGACCACCTGAACCCCATTCAGGTGCGCTACCAGGCTGCGCTACACCCCGTGGTTTCAATGGCAACAATATGTTATCATAAATAGTTAATTTAAGACAACGCAACTTGTAACACGCTCATATAATATTAATAATGGGGAAAGGACTTTAGACGTTGGCTAAGAAGCACGGGAAATCTGAAATACAACGACCGTTTACTAAACATCAGCAAAGCCGCTGGGAACGGCAGAAGCGACGACAACGCATCATAACAATTGTGGGAGTCACATTCTTCGTCGTTATTTTTGGCTTTATAGGCTTGGGATATTACAACGCCCAGATAAAACCCTTTAATCAAAAGGTATTGAAGGTAAATGATGCCACCATTAGCATGGACTATTATCTGAAGGCACTTGAGATATTTAGCCAGGGGCGCGAAACTTCATCCTCTATGATCACAGTTATGGCAAATATGACTCTCGACGCCATTGAGCAAAACGAGCTTGTTAAGCAGGCGGCACCGAAATTAGGTATCAGTGTCAGCGACCAAGAAGTAGATGACATGTTCAAAATAACGGGCTTGCCAGATGGTACAGTAGTGAGAGACATTATCGGTGCGGAATTGTTGGGGAAAAAGATGACTGATGACTATTTCGATAAAAGGGTGCCGACTATAACTGAGCAGGCACAGGTTCAAGCGATGTTCCTGGAGAGCAAAGACGTAGCTCAGGAAGTCCTGACAAGGCTAGCTACTGGCGATAATTTCACCGCCCTAGCTGGTGAACTATCTCTGGAATCGGTAACTAAAGGGAAAAGCGGCGACCTCGGCTGGCTACCAAAAGGTCAATCAGGCTTGTTATTATGGAAAAACGATAACCCATTGTTTGAACAGATTGTCTTTAGTCTCGAACCCGGGAAAATAAGTGAGCCAACTTATGACCCGTCGGTTACCAAACAAATCGGCTACTGGCTTGTGGAAGTGATTGAGAAAAACGATGCACAGGGGGTTCATGCCAGAGGCATTCTGCTTGGAAGCCGACAAGAGGCTGAAGAAATACGGGCCAAACTGCAGGCCGGTGAAAATTTCGCCGACCTAGCGCAGAAATACTCACTGCACCAGGAAAGTAAAGACAAGGGCGGTGACCTTGGCTGGCTTCGCTGGTTTGAGAAAGGGCAGGGGCTTGGGAAAGACGTCTTGATTGAGATTGCCTATCAACTTGAACCCGGAATTGTGGGCGATCCTTATCCAGATACATCTGTCCAGACTCAGGGCGGCTATTGGCTGATAAAAGTCTTGAACAAAGACGACAATCGTAAAATTGATGATGACGTCAGGGAGCAGATGAAAGCTAAAGCATTTCAGGACTGGCTCGATGAGCAAAGGGGAAATAGCCACATAGAGAAATACCTGACCAATGAGCAGAAAAATTGGGCAGTAGCCAGGGTTATCAAACTTCAGAACGCAAAGTCGCAAGCTTCAACACAAAGGTAAGCAAACATGTTACCGCATGATAAACAACTGGGCATTGGCTTGATGGGACTAGGTGTGATTGGTGGTGGTGTAGCTAAGGTCTTAATGGGAAAACCAGGCACTCTGGCCAGAGAAGCAGGAAGCTCACTGGTACTGAAAAAGATTCTAGAAATAGATATATCCAAACGTAATACATCCGGACTCAAGCCTGACCTGTTCACCACTCAGTTTGCTGACTTAACGAACAACCCAGAGATAGAAATAGTTGTGGAGCTTATGGGCGGTGAACACCCCGCTTTAGAATATATCGCAGAAGCTTTAACTCACGGTAAGCATGTAGTCACTGCCAATAAAGAGGTGATGTCAAAACACTGGAGCAAGCTCCTGAACATAGCTCAAAAACACCATGTGGCACTGCGTTTCGAAGCTAGCGTCGGCGGCGGCATACCACTTATTGCTACCTTCCAGGAAGACCTGGTAGCTAACGATATTACTGCAATCTACGCTATTGTCAACGGTACCACTAACTACATATTGACTCAGATGGGCAAAGAAGATTGGGATTTCTCTGTGGCGCTAAAACAAGCACAAAAGTTGGGCTATGCCGAAGCTGACCCAGCCAAAGATATTGAGGGAGTAGACGCCGCTTATAAGTTGGCCATCCTAGCTAATATTGCCTTTGGCATTGAGATATCTCCTGAGAACATTCACCATGAAGGTATCTCAAAGCTCAAGGTACGTGACTTCCGTTATGCCAAAGAGTTGGGTTATGCTATAAAGCTCCTGGCTATTGCCAAGCGAACTGGAGACTCTGTCGAGGTCCGCGTTCATCCTGTATTCATCCCCGAAGATGCATTGCTGGCCAATGTAGATGGCGTCTACAATGCCATTCAAGTAGAGGGGGACCTCGTAGGCAAACTTATCTTTTATGGTCAAGGGGCCGGTCCTTCAGCTACTTCGAGCGCCGTAGTCGCTGATATCATCAGTATAGCTCAGGATATCAAGCGCGGGACAATCAAGCTTCCTAGATTAAATCTTGACAGCAAGCTGAAAGTTAAGCCCATGGCTGAAATAGAGACTCGCTATTATTTGAGGATGAGCATCCCTGACAGACCCGGAGTCTTAGCTCAAATCGCCAAAACACTGGGCGACCATTCTATCAGCATCGCTTCGGTTATTCAGAAAGAGACTGACCCTTCGACCAAAATCTCCGAGATCGTGATAATGACACATCGAGCCAAGGAACAAGCAGTACAGCAGGCATTAAAGGAAACGGAGCATATGTCTGTAGTCAAAGCCATCAGTAACTTCGTAAGAGTAGAAGCCTGAAGGAAAAACAATGAAACGTGGCGTTCTCACTAGCTATCAAGACTTCTTGCCTATAACAAAGGATACTCCTATTATAACGCTTGGCGAAGGAGATACCTCGCTGGTTAGGTCAGTATATTTGGAGAAAGAGCTTGGCTGCGGTGAGCTTTATTTCAAGCTTGAGGGCTGCAATCCCACCGGCTCTTTCAAAGATAGGGGTATGGTAATGGCCATCGCTAAAGCCGTCGAGAGCGGCAGCAAAACCGTAATGTGCGCTTCTACTGGCAATACTAGCGCCTCTGCGGCAGCCTATGGAGCCCGCTTTGGCCTGCAAGTCATCGTTATCATTCCCAAAGGAAATATCGCAATGGGCAAATTGGCTCAAGCTATTGCTTACGGAGCGAAAATTATCGCTGTGCAAGGCAACTTCGACCAGGCACTGCAGATAGTGCGCGACCTGGTGCAAAAGCATCCAATCACACTGGTCAACTCCCTCAACCCCTACCGCATCGAAGGTCAGAAAACAGCCTCTTTTGAAATTGTGGACGATCTGGGAGATGCCCCTGATTATTTATTTATCCCTGTGGGCAACGCTGGAAATATAACTGCTTACTGGAAGGGATTCATGGAGTATAAGCAAGTAGGCAAGGCGGCCAAGACTCCAAGAATGATGGGCTTCCAGGCTGCAGGCGCTGCGCCTATAGTGAAAGGGAAGGTGGTTAAAAGGCCGAAAACCATAGCCACAGCCATCCGCATAGGCAATCCGGCAAGCTGGCAAGGTGCATTGGCAGCGCGAGACCAGTCGAGTGGCATTATAGACTCCGTCACTGATGACGAGATTCTGGCAGCATACCGGCTTTTAGCCAGCAAAGAGGGGATTTTTGGTGAACCAGCATCAGCAGCCTCGGTAGCTGGGATTATCAAGATGACCAAACACGGCTTGAAACTTTTCAATAAAAAAGTCGTCTGCATCATTACTGGCACAGGGTTGAAGGACCCCGATCTCCCCATTAAGTTCGTGGAACCTTTCCCTGAGCTACCACCTGATATTAATATAATTGAACATGCGCTGGGATTAGTTTAATTCTGTCGACTGTCGGCAACTGTGTATTAATCATCCCCAATTTCCAATGTCAAGATAAGTACATAGTTGAAGCAGCCTCTAAAGCTGGCTTTTGATAAGGGGGTAATAATGGTGGACCAAGATAAGATAAGAGAAGCAGCACTTTCACTGATTAAAGCTATCGGCGATGACCCGCAGAGGGAGAGTTTGAAAGAGACCCCTCGGCGGATAGCTGAGATGTATGCCGAGCTATTCAGCGGTATGGACATGGATGCACAGGCAGAATTGACCACAGGATTTGAAGTTGGGCATAACGAGATGGTAATACTCAGGGATGTGCCATTTTATTCGATGTGCGAGCATCATCTTCTGCCCTTTTTTGGCACCGTTCATATCGGTTACCTCCCCAATAAAGGTGGTCGGGTTGTAGGAGTGAGTAAGCTGGCTCGGGTGGTAGAGATATTTGCCAGGCGTCTTCAGCTCCAGGAAAGAATGACCACACAAATAGCAGATACCATCATGGAGACGCTGCAGGCTGACGGCGTAGCAGTTATTGTTCAGGCAGAGCACCTGTGCATGACCATGCGTGGTATTAAGAAGCAGGGGAGTAATGTTGTTACCTCTGCAACCAGAGGGTTTTTCCGCAGCAGGGTAGCCACCCGTGCTGAGTTCCTCTCCCTGGTCCAGGGGGAATAGTGCTACTCGTGGGGAAGTGATTCAGTTGGGTCAAGGCTGGTAGCTCTGAAAGCAGGGTAAAAACCAGAGGCCAGGCCAACGAAAAGGAATTATATACTTGACGCAGGCAAACCTAGCTTAAGTAGAAGACAGATACCATATGGGAAACATACATCAAGTATATAATCTCGATACAATGCTTTAATTTATTCACCGATGACCTGGACAACAATTTCCCTGGATCTGGCACGATTATCAAAATCAATCAAGACTATTTGTTGCCAGGTGCCCAATGCTATCTTCTTGTTTATAAAAGGAACGGTCAAGGAAGCGCCGAGGAGTGCGGCACGGACATGTGAATATCCATTTCCATCACCCCAGGCACGGTCATGTTTATACTCCATTTTCTCAGGCACTAACCTCGTCCACATAGCCTTCAAATCAGCCACCAGGCCGGGCTCGTATTCAATCGTAGTAACGCCAGCGGTTGAGCCAGTGACGAATATGATTGCTGTCCCGTTGGAAAGGCCTGAGCTACTGACTTCATTAACCACATCGGATGTTATGTTGACGATATCACAATTCCCGTTGGTGCTTAGCGGTATCGTCTTGCTCACAACTGTCATATTTTCACCTCCTGCCATATAATCTCATTCATATCAAAAACAGGACCATCCTGGCATACCTGCTTCATACCATTTTTAGTTTTTATGCTGCAGCTGTAGCAGGCTCCCAGCCCACAGCCCATCCGTATCTCCAGAGAGACCTGTATTGATTTTTCTTTTTTCTGCTTTTGTATTTGCTCCGCTATTGCCTGATACATAGCTACCGGGCCACAGGCATAAATTTGGTCAGCCTGGTCTGTATAATCAGGGAGAATATCGCTGACCATACCCTTCCTGCTCCTACTGCCATCCTCAGTGGTAACAACGGTTTGCACTCCAGCAGGCAAAAACTTCGTAGGATAGAGTCCAGCGGCAGTGCGGGCACCCAAAAGCAGTGTAACCGATTTCTCTCGACCAATCGCTTGCTGTGCCAAGAAGACCAGTGGCGCCACGCCGATTCCACCGGCAACCAGCAGCAGATTTTTTGTAGCTGGCTCAATATAAAAACCGTTGCCCAGCGGCCCCAGTAGGTCCAACTCCTTACCCTTTCGGCGCTGGGTCAACCACAAAGTGCCTTTGCCAATCAGGCTGTAGAGGATATAGAGGCCCGAATTCGTTACACTGGTGATGCTAAATGGGCGGCGCAGGGTAAGCTTATCGCCACATTTAACCATGACGAACTGCCCCGGCCCGGCCATTGCGGCGATATCGGGAGCTTCGGCGCAAAGTAGATAGCATCCGGGCATAACCTCGGTATTAGAGATTATCTTTGCCGAGACTTGCTTCATAGAATCAACAAGCCCTCTTTAGATATTCTTGCAGAGGCTTCACGTTGAAAATCTGGCTACCGTTGACTAGCGCCTTCTGTGCTATACGGGCAGTATCGAGTGATGTGAAACAGGGTATGCCTCTCTCTGCAGCCGCCCGCCGGATATCAAACCCGTCCTGCATGGCGACTCTGCCACCGGTAACAGTGTTTACCACTCCTATTATAGAGCCACCATTGATTGCATCAATGATATTGGGGTGTCCTTCACCCAACTTCTTGCTGATCATCTCCACCTTCATCCTCGCAGCTTTAATCATAACAGCTGTGCCCTCAGTGGCATAGAGAGGATAACCTAGTGAGTAGAAATCCTTAATAATGGGCAAAGCCTCGGCCTTGTTTTTGTCAGCGATGCTGAATAAGAGGTTGCCTTGAGATGGCAGCATTAGCCCTGCAGCCATAAGCGCCTTGGTTAATGCTGCTTCAAAAGTATAATCAATACCCATGACTTCGCCAGTGGACTTCATCTCAGGACCGAGGTAGGTGTCCACGCCCATCAGCTTAGACATGGAGAACACAGGTGCTTTTATACCCACCAGTTTTTGTCGCTTCCACAATCCTGTCTTATAGCCTTGTTTCTGCAACGTTTTGCCTAGTATCACGTTGGTGGCGATTTGCACCATGGGTACGCCAGTGACCTTTGAGATGAATGGAATGGTACGGCTGGCACGGGGATTCACCTCTAAAGTATATACCGAAGACCTTCCTCCTTCACCACGCATGATAACAAATTGGATATTCATCAATCCCTTAACCCATAAAGCTCGCCCTATCCTTACAGTATAATCGACTATGGTATCTACCTCTGTTGCGCTAAGGTTAATGCCTGGATAGATTGCTATTGAGTCACCGCTATGTACACCTGCACGTTCGATGTGCTCCATTATCCCAGGTATGAGTACATCGTCACCATCGCTCACAGCATCTACCTCAACCTCTTCGCCCTCGAAATATTTATCTATCAAGATAGGGTGTTTACTATCTATCTCCAAAGCAAGCGACATGTACCGGACCAGCTCTCCTTCGCTATGAACTATCTCCATGGCTCTGCCACCAAGAACATAGCTGGGGCGTACTATCACCGGATAACCCAGGACATTAGCTGTGTCAATACCCTCTTGTAGTGACGTCACCCCAGCTCCCGGAGGCTGTGGTATGCCTAATCTATTGAGGAAGTTCTCGAACTGGCGTCGGTCTTCAGCAACGTCGATCGCCTCAGCGCTGGAGCCGATGATGGGCATGCCGCTTCGGGTTAGTGCTTCAGCTAAGTTTATAGCCGTCTGCCCGCCAAATTGCACAATGGAAGGCGGCGCCGGTTGATGCTTTGGAAAGCGGGCTTCATTCTCTAGAATATCACGTACACTCTCCTCGTCCAAAGCTTCGAAGTAAAGCCGGTCACTGGTATCGAAATCTGTGGATACCGTCTCCGGGTTTGAATTAATCATTATGCTCTTGACGCCGGCGACCTGAAGCGCCCATGCTGAGTGAACGCTGCAATAGTCAAACTCGATGCCCTGCCCGATGCGTATGGGGCCGCTGCCGATGACTACAGCTCTTTCGCCCTCCAATGGCTCAGCCTCGTTCTCGTTTTCGTAGGCACTATAGAAATAAGCTGTCTTAGCATCGAATTCGGCGGCACAGGTATCAACCATTTTATAGATGGGACTTATTCCCCAGTCATGCCGCAACTGGCGCACCTGCTCTGGCAATCTATCAGCAAGGGTGCCAATCTGTTCATCAGAGAAGCCGAGCCGCTTCACCTGCCATAAAAGCTCTGGATTCAATGGCTCAGCCAGGAGTCGTTTCTCCATTTCCACGATGTTAGCGAGTTTGTAGAGAAACCACGGTTCGATGCCTGTATGCTGAGCGATTTGTTCACAGCTTGCCCCTCTCCTCAATGTTGCCATAATAGCCCACAGCCTTAAATCATTGGGGTGCAGGGGATATGAAGTAAGGTTTTTATCATTGCCCCAACTTCTATCTTCCCAGAGAAGAGATCTCTTGCCAAATTCAAGTGAACGTACCGCCTTTTGTAATGCAGCTTCAAAGCAACGATCGATTGCCATGACTTCGCCGGTCGATTTCATCTGGCTGCCTATAGTACGATTTCCCAGGCTAAATTTGTCGAAAGGCCAGCGTGGAATCTTTACCACACAATAGTCGAGCGCTGGCTCAAAGGCAGCCATCGTCTTGCCAGTAACCTGGTTCACAATCTCATCCAGCCTTTTGCCGATAGCTATCTTGGCAGCTACCCTGGCTATGGGATAACCTGTGGCTTTGCTTGCCAGCGCTGAGCTACGGCTGACGCGAGGATTGACCTCAATGATATAGTACTGGCTTGTGGCTACATCCAACTGGTCCGGAGCCCACTTTTCAGCCACCAACCGGCTGGGAGTAAGGGCGAACTGTATATTGCAGCCACCCTCAATACCTAAAGCCCGGATTATCTTGAGGCTGGCTGATCTCAGCATCTGATATTCTTTGTCGGTCAGCGTTTGGCTGGGAGCCACCACGATGCTGTCGCCGGTGTGCACCCCCATCGGGTCGATATTTTCCATATTACATATGGTGATACAGTTATCGGCGGCATCCCGCATTACTTCATACTCTACTTCTTTCCAACCCAGAAGGCATTTCTCTACGAGAACTTCACGGCTTGGACTCAATGTTAGACCGTAAGATACGATGTTCTCCAATTCATCTGTTGTTCTAGCAATGCCACCACCTGTGCCCCCTAGGGTATAGGAAGGCCGAATTATCAGTGGCAGCCCGATTGATTTGGCGAACTCCTTTGCTTGTTCCACCGAATTCACCGTTACGCTCTCTGGCACAGGTTCGCCGATATCCAGTATCAGCTTCTTAAACAAAGATCGCTCCTCTGCCTGTTTGATCGTCTCCAGAGGCGTGCCCAAAAGCCTGATGTTGTATTTGTCCAGTATTCCAGCATCTGCCAGTGACACTGCTAGATTAAGACCTGTTTGCCCCCCAAGCGTCGGCAGCAAACCTTCAGGCCGTTCTCGTTCTATTATACGGGCGACGACCTCGACGGTTAGTGGTTCGATATAGACAATGTCGGCAATACCCTCGTCGGTCATAATAGTCGCTGGGTTGGAGTTCACTAATACCGTGGTGATACCCTCCTCACGGAGCGACTTGCATGCCTGCGTGCCAGCGTAGTCGAACTCCGCCGCCTGGCCGATGATTATCGGCCCCGAACCGATTACCAGAACTTTGGATACTTTGGACATGCTTATTCTTTCCTCACCATCTCCAGAAATCTATCAAACAAATATATGTTATCCTGAGGACCAGGAGCTCCCTCTGAATGGTACTGGAGAGACACAATCGGCAACTCTCTATGTCGCAGGCCTTCCACCGTATCATCGTTCAGGTTTTTCTGGCTGACATCCAGCCCGTCTTTCAACGTGTCTGGGTCAATAGCATAGCCGTGGTTCTGCGTGGTAATATGCACTCTGCCAGTTTCCAGGTCATGGACAGGATGATTGCCCCCGCGATGACCGAACTTCAGTTTGAATGTCTTTGCGCCAAAAGCCGCGCCAATTAACTGATGCCCCAGGCAAATGCCCATGACCGGCTTCTCGCGAACAAGCCTGGTAACTGTTTCTAACATATAGCCCAGCAGAGCAGGGTCTCCAGGCCCCGGAGACAGGACAATACCCCCAGGCTTTAACGCTAAGATATCCCAGACCGGCATGGTACAAGGAACAACCGTTACCGAGCAGCCACGCTGAGCTAGTAGGCGAGCGATGTTATATTTCAATCCCATGTCAACGACTACCACGTGACAGGAATGCTGTGTGCTGGCTAAGTCTTTCCAACGGTATAACTTATCGGTAGTCACCTGCTTCACATAGTCAATAACACCATAGCCAGGTATGCTTTTAAGCTTTTCTAGAGCTTCACCGGTTGTCATCTCACAAGTCAGTATACCCATCATCACGCCTGCAGAACGCAGCCGGCGGGTCAAGGCTCTGGTATCCACTCCAGCCAGACCAGGTATGCCATTGGCTTTCATAAATTCATCCAGCGTTTTACTACTCAGTCTATGACTGGGTATCGAGCAATACTCTCTGACTAAAAAGCCTCTTACTTGGATCTGCTTCGATTCGAAACCATCCTGGTTAATGCCATAGTTGCCAATGAGAGGATATGTAGGTGCCACGATCTGACCGGCAAACGATGGGTCAGTGAGCATCTCTTGGTAACCGGTCATAGCAGTATCAAAAACCACCTCGCCACAGGCGGTGATGCCAGCCCCAAATGAATAACCTTCGTAGACTGCCCCATCTTCTAATACCAGTATTGCTTTCTTATCCATCTGTGACACCGACTCCCAACCTAATGACCTACGCTTTCCACGAGTTATCCTTATAGACTATGTTGCCGGCAAACACGGTTGCCATGACCTTTCCCTTTAACTGGCAACCATTGAAAGGCGTGTTCCTGCCTTTCGAAACGAACTGCTGACTATCAACCATCCATTCCTTGTTCGGGTCAAGAAGCGTGATATCCGCAGGGTAACCAACCCTCAGCGCACCAAGCTCACTGGCCTTACTGCCGATGATTTTTGCTGGCGCAAACGTGAGCTTTGAGACCAGCGTTTTCAGGTCCAATTCACCGCTATGCACTAAGCTCATAAGACAGGCAAAGGCGGTTTCCAGGCCGCTAATGCCAAAAGCCGCCAGACCAAACTCGCACATTTTGTCCACCGAGGTATGGGGAGCATGGTCAGTGGCAATGGCATCAATCACTCCGTCACCAAGACCATCAATCAAAGAGGAGATATCCTCAGCGGTGCGTAAAGGCGGATTGACTTTGGCATTGGTGTCATAGGCTAACTGGTGGCCATTCACAGAGGGTAAGCCCATGACTCGTTCTTCTGATAGCGTTAGGTGGTGTGGTGTAACCTCTGAGGTCACTGTTATGCCTTTCTCTTTGGCACGGCGGATAAGGTCCACCGAGCCCTTGGTGCTAACATGAGCGATATGAAGCCTGGCGCTGGTTAATTGCGCCAGTGCCAGGTCGCGCGCCACTATAATCTCTTCAGCCGCAGAAGGGATGCCCTTGAGGCCAAGGCGTGCCGACACCCATCCTTCATTCATCGTGCCACCATCGCTGAACTCTTTATCTTCGCAGTGGTCGATAATGGACAAGCCGAGGTTCTGACTGTACTCCATAGCCAGACACATAATGCGCGAGTTGGATACCGGCTCACCATCGTCGCTGAAGCCGACTACTCCAGCGTTGCCTAACTCGAACATCTCAGTCAATTCTTTGCCTTGTCTTCCTTTGGTTACACAACCTATAGGCAACACCCGAACCATGCCATCAGCCTCAGCCGTCTTCCTTACATAATCGATAGAAGCCTGACTATCCAATGGTGGATTTGTATTTGGCATACAACAAACAGTGGTGAAACCGCCTCTGGCAGCAGCTTTAGTGCCAGTGGCAATAGTCTCCTTATCTTCAAAACCGGGCTCGCGGAGGTGGCAATGCAAGTCGATAAAGCCAGGGCAAACGATAAGCCCACTGGCATCGATGACCTTATGAGGTGGTTGTGGCGCTCTGCCTTTATCTCCAATCCAGACTACCTTGTCCTCAATAATAAGCAGGTCACCGACTTTATCCATTCCTTGTCCGGGGTCGAGGAGATGTCCACCCCTTATGAGCAGGCTAGCTGACATTGCTTCGTTTCCCTCCTGCGATAAGGTATAGTAGTGCCATGCGGATGGCTACGCCGTTTGTTACCTGCTGTTCAATTGCCGACTGAGCTCCATGGGCAACTTCAGGGCAGACCTCAACACCTTCGTTGACTGGCCCAGGGTGTAGTACCAAAGCGCAGGGTTTGGCCAACGAGAGCCTATGCTGAGTCAATTGATAGTTCTGTATGTACTCACGCAGGCTGGGCAGCAGTCCGCTTTGTTGCCTCTCCATCTGCAGCCTTAATAGCATTACCACGTCAGCCCCCTCCACAGCAGATTCAAGCCTTGGTTCAATGCTAACGTTAGAGAAACGGCAACGTGTTAAAAACTCCGATAACCCATGTGGCAAAAGAGTGGATGGCGCACAGAGCACAACCTTGACTCCCATAGTGCTCATGCCCCAGATGTTGGAGCGAGCTACACGGCTGTGCATAATATCTCCAACAATAGCCACCCTGAGATCGGTCAGCTTGCCCAGATGGCGGCGTATGGTATACAGGTCAAGTAAAGCTTGAGACGGATGTGCATGCCAGCCATCCCCAGCATTGATGATGCTGGTGTTGAGATACTGCGTAGCCAAATAAGGGGCACCGGATTGAGAATGTCTCATCACTATGACATCGGCGCCTAGGGCTTGCAATGTTCGCAGGTTGTCAACCAAGGACTCGCCTTTGACCACGCTGCTTTTGGTAGCATCAAGGCTCAAGGTATCAGCGCTGAGGCTCTTGGCAGCAAGTTCGAAAGATGCACGGGTGCGTGTGCTGGGTTCATAAAACATAGTGACCATTGTCTTGCCCCTTAACGTAGGCACACGTTTGACTTCCCGGGTGAGCACCTCTGCCATAGCATCGGCTATATCAAAGACAAGCTCCATTTCTTCCCTGGTAAAATCGTCTAGGTCAAGCACATGGCGGCGCTGCCAGGCATCTATATCAGGATGTGTAAATATTTCCGGGATAGCAGTGCTTGAGCCTTGCTCGGTTATCTTCATCTCTCACATCCCATGTCCGGAATGACAATTGCCACTTTGTCTTCGCCATCTGCTTCCTTGACGTATACTTTCACCTCTTCATTTCGTGCAGTGGGAATGTTTTTGCCTGCGTAATCAGCACGAATAGGCAGCTCCCGGTGTCCCCTGTCCACCAAAACTGCTAGTTGGATGGTCTGCGGCCGACCCAAATCAATGATGGCATCCATAGCCGCGCGGATACTGCGCCCGGTATAAAAAACGTCGTCTACTAGGATGACATGCTTGCCGGTAATATCGAAAGGGACATCAGTACGCTGAACTACATGCTTCAGGGCTAACGAAGACAGGTCATCACGATACAAGGTGATATCTAAGGATCCAACTGGGACAGTAACCCCCTCTAGAATTTGAATAGTAGCAGCCAGCCTGTGTGCTAGAGGTACGCCGCGGGTCTGCATGCCAACGAGCACAATATCCCTGGCGCCTTTGTTCCTTTCAACGATTTCGTGGGTAATGCGGACTAAAGCGCGCTCGATATCTTTGCGGGACATAAGGCTCTTTTCAGCCATAAAAAAACCTCCCGCCGAGGATTGACAAGAGGTTTACTAACAAAAACCACTGTGAGAATTTTATGCAGTTATAGTCTTCTACCATACTTCCCTTGCCAGCCTCGCCGGACCGACTTAAAGGTTTAAACTTAGATGCTATTGTATCACTTTGATGGAGATAATGCAACACGCTGTCACACTTAAAAGAGTAGACACGATTACGCTACTGGTAGTGAAGTGCTCAAGGATTATTCCCGGCAATGGTATTACGTCTAGAGTATCAAGCCGAACTAAGTCTCCTGTATCTGCGACTTTACAGTCCTTTTAGTTTCCTTATGGTATGAGGTCGCTCGAGGCCTCGTTTATTGGCTGAGACATGGTTCTTTACAGGCTCACATAGTACACCTTCTTTTATGCAGGGACTACAAACCGATGATAAGGCGAAACATGTACTTAATTCCTTGCGTCTAATGTTTTAGAGGCCGACCCCATGCATCCTTACGCCATTCACTGGCAATAAGTATCACATCGCTGATCCACCATGCTCCACAGCCCCCTAATGTGAGAAGCTTGATGATGGCAGAACGCGTTCTGCCAATATAAAAACGGTCAGCGCCTAAAAAGCCCAGAAAAATAGATAATAAGAAGGCCACTTTCCATCTCTTTAACTCAGGAGGCGCTTCCTTAACTGTCTGTCTTTTGGCAGTTTTCTCTTTTGCCTTTGCTATTGCTTTGCTGCTATCTTCAGTCTTACTCATGTGCTAAACTCCTATTCCGAATAAACGTAGTATAGAACCCAATCCGAAGTACCCTAGAGAGGCGACCACCGTGTTCTTTACAGCTTTGCCACCCCAGCAAAGGAAGAAAAACTTGACCAGCCCGAACCTAAGCAATCCAACGACGACTGTGAAGGGGAGAAACAAGGGATTAAAGATGGCCGACATAAAAAAAACGGCCAGTGAACCGCGCTGTTGTATCAAACCCTCGAATCTGCCATAGAACTTCTGGTTAAGATAATGAACAGTTCCTCTACCTCCATATCCCGTGAGATAAATACCAATGCTGCCCACCGCTTCTCCCAGGCCTGAGATTATGCCAATGATTATAGGATTAATTACGCTGCCCAGGGTGAACACCAACATCAAACTAGGTATGGGGATAAACGAGATTATGGAGGATAAAACGCTGATGATAAAAACGCCGAAATAACCGTAGTTCTGCGCCTTAATCACAAAGTCCCAATGAATAACAACAAGAACGCATAAGGCTATGGTTGATGCAAGCGCCAAACCGGCTATAGTTAGTTCCTTGGCTTTCGACCACCTTCCCTCTGCCCCCTGTGCTTCTTGCTTTTCCTCCAATACCTTATTTTTGGCGGGCATTATTAGATGCCTTGGCCCTCTTCTTAGTATTTGCAGTATTGAAGGTCAATCCAGCTTCGCCGAGGTTAACCACCACACGGTCACTATCTTTGATTTCCCTAGCTAATATGCGGCTGGAGAGTGGATTCTCGATATAGCGTTGGATGGCTCTGCGTAGCGGGCGCGCCCCATAAACAGGCTCATAGCCCTCCTTAAGCAGCCAATCCTTAGCTTCACCAGACAGCTCCAGCTTTATATTCCGGTCAGCCAGCCGCTTCTCCACCTCCAGTATCAGGAGGTCAACTATCTTTTTCAGGTTCTCTTTAGTGAGCGGCTTGAAAATGATGATATCATCTACTCTGTTCAAGAACTCCGGACGGAAGGCTTGTTTGAGTTCTTTATCTATATCGCTCTTCAAGCGCTGCTCTTCAGTTTTCTCTTGCAGGGAGAAACCGATCGCCTGACGCTGGAACTTCTCTGTTCCCAGATTGCTGGTCATTATCACCACGGTATTACGGAAATCAACTGTTCTGCCATGACCATCGGTCAACCTGCCGTCATCTAACAATTGAAGCAAGATATTAAAAACATCGGGATGTGCTTTTTCAACCTCATCAAAGAGAAGGACTCTGAAGGGGCGGCGGCGCACCGCTTCGGTAAGTTGCCCCGCTTCTTCATAACCTATATATCCCGGCGGTGCACCGATAAGCCGGGACACCGTGTGCTTTTCCATATATTCCGACATATCCAGCCGAATCATGGCATCTTCGTCATCGAAGAGGAATTGTGCCAGCGCCTTGGCTAACTCCGTTTTTCCTACGCCGGTAGGGCCCAAGAAGATAAAACTCCCTACAGGCCGATGTGGGTCTTTAAGCCCGGCACGTCCTCGTCTCACCGCCTCACAGATGGCAGAAACAGCTTCGTCTTGATTCACAATCCTTTCATGTATCCGCTCTTCCATGTGGAGCAGCTTTTCTGCCTCGCCTTCCAGTATCTGTGATACAGGTACGCCTGTCCATTTGGAAATGAGCTCAGCTATCTTTTCTTCATCGACTGAGCTATCGATCTTCTTTTCCTTACGCCACTCATCCTCGGATCTATTGCGTTCTTGCTCCAATTGCGACCGCTTTGTTCTCAACTCCATTGCTTGCTGATAATCTTCTCTTTGAGCAGCCGCATTCTCTTCTTCCTGTAGCTGCTTTATTTCCTCGTCCATCTTTTTGATATTTGCTGGCTTACTTTCCATGTCGATGCGCATCTTACTGGCAGCCTCATCAATCAGGTCTATAGCTTTATCTGGCAAGAATCTGTCTGCTATATAACGCTGGCTGAGTTTGGCAGCAGCCACCAGCGCAGAGTCCTCTATTTTTATCTTGTGATGTGCTTCATACCTGGGACGTAAGCCCCGGAGCATCTCTATGGTTGCTTCGACGCTGGGCTCACTGAGAAATATAGGCTGCAACCGCCGCTCCAGCGCCTTATCTTTCTCGATATACTTCCTGTACTCATCCAGAGTGGTAGCGCCAACACATTGTAGCTCACCTCGCGCCAAAGCCGGTTTTAACATATTGCTGGCATCGATAGCTCCCTCTGCCGCCCCGGCGCCAACCACGGTATGTATCTCATCGATAAACAAGATAACCTCGCCGCTAGCCTGGCGCACCTCATCCATCACTGCCTTTAGCCGTTCCTCGAATTCGCCCCTGAACTTACTTCCAGCCACCAGCGCCCCCATATCCAGGGCAACTACCTTCTTGTTCCTCAGCGAATCGGGCACATCACCGATGGCTATTTTCTGCGCCAAACCCTCAGCTATAGCAGTCTTACCCACACCTGCCTCGCCGATAACCACTGGATTGTTCTTGGTGCGCCGGGTCAATATCTGCATTACTCGCTTTATGTCCTCGTCGCGACCAATAACTGGGTCGAGCTTGCCCTGACGGGCTAAATCAGTGAGGTCACGGCCGTATTTCTGCAGAGACCGATACTTGCTTTCAGCACCCGGGCTATCAACACGGTGCCCGCCGCGGATATCCTGCAGCGCCCTGTAAATTTTCTCCTGGTCTATATGGAAGTCACGCAGAATCCCTGCAGACTCACCGTGCCCTTCGGCGGCGACAGCTATCAGCAGATGCTCAGTGCCGATGAACTCATCCTTGAGTCTGTCAGCTTCACGCTCAGCGCTTTCTAGGAGACGCTCAACACGAGGAGTGTAAGTAATAATCTGCCCTAACTCGTAAGCTACCTTCGGTGTATTTCTGAGGCTTGAAGCCACACGCCTCTTCACCGCGGCTGCATCTATATTCAGTTTTTGCAGTATGTCCATGGTCAAGCCGTTTTCCTGCTCCAGCAAAGCCATCAAGATATGCTCTACATCCCACTGGCTATGCCGATAGCGACGGACAAGTTCCTGCGAAGCAGCCAGCACTGCTCTGGCCTGCTCGGTAAATCTCTCTGGCCCTACAGGCATTTAGTTACCTTTACTTTTCGCCAGGCTCTTCCTTGATCAGTTTATCCCGATAGTCGGTCATATAATAACAAGTCGGACCCTGACATTTCTCTATCTTTTGCCTGATCTCCTTGTCGAATTTATGCGTTTTGTCCTCAAGCGCTTTCGCTTTATACTTGTTGTACCAGGCACATTTTACCGACCAATCCTTGTCGACCATGATGGTGACAAAATCGTCAACTAAATCGCAGCTTATTGTAGTTGCCGTTACTTGCCATTTCGCCGGTTGCAGTTTTGTCTTCGTTTCAGCCATTTTCATCTCCTTTATTGAGTTTATAGCGCTTTTTATACCCACTAGCCTGCCTCAGGCGTTCAATCTCCGACTCCATCTCTTGCATCTGCTGTTGCATCTGCACCATTCTCCGCGTCATGCGCAGCACTACCTCCACACCAGCCAAGTTTATTCCCAGGTCATTCATCAAGGCTTTGATATGCTGTAACCGCTCAATATCACCTTCTGAATAGTAGCGGATTTTCCCCTCCGAGCGATAAGGCTGTACTAAACCAAGCCTTTCATAGTAGCGGAGAGTATGAGTCTCAATACCTACTATTCTAGCTGCGACACTTATTACGTATTTTGGCTCCGAACCTTGAGAACTCATTCTATCTTATCACCCTCACAGCAGGTTATCAATACCTAAATAGGACGATTAGCCCGCAATTGCTCAAAAAGCGCCTTCTCTTTTTGGGTTAAATTTTTGGGCAACACAACACTTACCCTGGCAAACAGGTCGCCATATGAGGAATCACCCAGATGCGGTATGCCCTGTCCTGCCAGGCGGAACACCTTGCCGTTATCGGTCTCAGGTGGTATCCTTAGTGCCAGCTTACCCTTTAATGTGGGCACCTCTGTTTCACCTCCAAGTATAGCTGCAACCAGAGGCACAGGAACATCAACATAGAGGTCATCTGCCTTACGTTCAAACATTCTGTGTGGCAATACGGTCACTACCAGGTAAAGGTCACCTTTCGCCCCACCAGGACCTGATCTTCCCTGGCCAGCGATACGAACTCTGGAGCCAGTAGTAACACCCGGTGGAATTTTAACCTCTAGCATCTTGGGTCTTATCACCAAGCCAGAGCCACCGCAGGTGCTACAAGGCCTTTTGCCTACAATGCCTCTGCTGCCACAGGTTGGGCAAGGCTCCTCCGATTGCATCTCAATAAAACGCTTCGCCCCGTGATATGCTTCTTCTAGAGTGACTTCAATAGGATGGTCGATGTCTTGACCTTTTCGAGGACGTTGTGCCGTGCGGAAACCAGCACCACCAGCACCCCGCAAAATATCACCGAAAATGCCGCCTAATCCATCTAGGTCATTCAGGTCGAAATCGGAGGTGCTGTAAGTACCACCCCTCCTAAAATCCCGTGGGGCACCCTGAGCAGACTTGGCAAACTGTTCAGCAGACTGCCATTGATTGCCAAACTGATCGTATTTCTTCCGCTTCTCCGGATCGGTGAGAATCTCCTGCGCCTCGTTTATTTCCTTAAATCTGGCTTCGGCAGATTTATTCCCCGGATTGACATCAGGATGGTATTTGCGTGCTAACCGGCGATAAGCTTGCTTTATCTCCTTTTCAGTGGAGTTTCGTCCCACTCCCAGAATCTGATAGTAATCTTTCCCAGGCATAGTTGATAACCTTGAGTTGAATTATAAGGATTATCTCAGGCAATGTCAAGTGTATTATTTAAAAATACTGGTAAAGTATATTTATAAAACTTAATAATAATTTATTAGGTTAATTAAAATACCGAGGAAGAGTGGAGCTCAAAAAATTAAAAGGGGAGAAAATAGTTATGGATTTAGTACGTTGGGGGCCTTTGAATGAATTAGAAAACATGCATGAAGCGATGGACAAGCTTTGGGAGGATACTTGTGCCTAGCCATTTCCAAGGCTGAAGAGGTGAAACCGAAGACCATCAAGATTAGAACAAAGCAAATCACTGAAGGCAAGAAATCAGAGCTCAAAAGCTAAAAATTACGACTGAGCTCCACTCACAGACTTCCATATTTCCAGAAATTGATGCAGGATGCGGGCGGTAGCCCCCCATATTAACCGCCCCTCACACTCGTAAGAGTAAGTGATAAAGTGTTCATTCCCCACAGCATAGCGGTCCTCTGCAACTTTTGCCTTATGGATGAGGTCTTCAATGGGCAAGTCGAAAATTTCATCGCACTCATAATCGCTCACCTTGAATTTATAAGGATGAGGGATGAATGCCACGAAGGGAGAGATCACAAAGCTAGAGGAGTTTACTGTGTGCGCATCATCCAGTTCTCCCAGCAGCTCCGCATCTCTGGGTCCCAGTCCGATCTCCTCCCAGGCCTCTCTCAGTGCCGTATTTTGAAGATTCCAGTCAGACTCATGCCACCCACCACCGGGAAAGGACACCTGGCCTTTATGATGATGGACATGGTTGCTCCGCTGAGTGAAGAGGATGTGGTATTTTCCTCCTTTGAGGAATATAGGCAATAATACCGCTGCTTGGGCTAGGTTTTTGTCATGTATCCGTACCTTGGTGCGCAAAGCAAGGGCTTGTTTTAATTTTTCTTTGGTCGACATGCACATAATGATACATCAGGCATAAACTTAGGACAAAATCTAGCATAGCCATGTAACCCGGCATAATAAATTTCAGTAAGTCATGAACAGCCTCCAAATCTAAAATTTGTCAACAATCGGGATTATTGGTTATACTGGAAAGTCAGGGCAGAAACTTATGTCAATAAATCGCAAGGACTATTATGAAATACTCGGGGTGCCCAGAAATGCCACTGGAGAGCAGATAAAAAAAGCTTTCCGTAAGCTGGCGTTTCAGCACCATCCTGACCATAACAGCAATCCTGAAGCTGAGGAGAAATTCAAGGAGGCCAATGCTGCCTATGAGGTGCTCAGCGACCCGGAGAAAAGGGCTTACTATGACCGCTATGGCAATACAGAGGAACCTGGAGGATTCGGCTTCGACAATTTTGGCTTTGGTGGCTTCGGCGACATATTCGAGGCATTTTTCGGGGGGGCTACTGCTACCAGCCATCGCCGTACTCCTCGCAAGGGAGATGACCTGCGCGCAACCATTGACCTTTCATTCGAAGAAGCTGTCTTTGGTACCGACAAACAAATTGAGATATGGCGTATAGAGAATTGCTCTATGTGCCACGGTATCGGCAGCAAGCCAGGGGAAAACCCGCAAAAATGTACTGATTGTGACGGACATGGTGAGGTGCGTCGGGTGCAGCAAAGCGTTTTCGGGCGCTTCGTGCATACTACTACCTGTCCACGGTGCCACGGCGAAGGCACAATCATCACGAATCCCTGCCCACAGTGTAAGGGCAGTGGCAGGCAAAAGTTAAAGCGGAAGATATCAGTTAAGGTTCCACCAGGGATAGAGGAAAGCTACCAGATGCGCCTCAGTGGCGAAGGTGAAGCAGGTATTTATGGCGGTTCAAAAGGTGATGTATATCTCAACTTCAATATAGAACTGCATAAGTTCTTCGTGCGCAGACACAGCGATATCCTCTACGAGTTGCCCCTCAATTTTGCCCAGGCTGCTCTGGGATGTGAGATAGAGGTACCGACGGTGGACGGCAATACTATGCTAAAGGTGCCTCAGGGCACTCAGAACAGCAAGGTGTTTCGTATTAGAGGAAAGGGAGTACCACGTCTCAATAGTGGTGGTAGAGGTGATCAACTGGTTATAGTCCGTGTGGTAACTCCACAATCCCTGAGCAAGGAACAACGGCAACTATTTGAAGATCTGGCCAAGATGTTGCCGCAAGCTGATATGCCCAAGGATAAAGACCACGCCGAGAGGATTAAAAGCCTGTTTGGCGAGAACTAGGCATAAAAACCCCAATTAACCCCCAAACATGTAGGAGCACGGCATACCGTGCCTCTACATGTTTGGGGGTAGCCAAAAATTCAGCAAATCCGGATAGCCTGTGGCATCGGCTCCAAGCGCTATCGGAGCAAACGCGGTCATTGAACGGAGTCGAAGTGACCTACCTATCATTCTCGGGACATCCGTTTGTTATTGTTCTATACCATTCCTGAGCTGACTGGCCAGTTCAGCAGGTGTTAGAGACTCGAAGAGCACCCGGTAAACCATAGTAATCGTTGGTAGTTTCAGCCCCAATTTAGCTGTCAAACAGTGCGCCGCCATAGTGGTATCAATGCCCTCGGCAACATTAGGCATGGATGCCATTACATCAGCCAGAGAACGACCTCTGCCCAGCTCATATCCCACATAGTGGTTGCGGCTCAGGGGGCTATTGCCTGTGGCAATAAGGTCACCCAACCCGGCCAGACCCCAAAAAGTGGCCTGATTAGCTCCTAATGCCATGCCCAGCGAAACAACTTCACTCCAGCCAATAGCGATAAATGCAGCCTTAGCATTATTGCCCAGTTTCAAGCCATCGAATATTCCAGCTCCTAGGGCGATGACATTCTTCAAGGCACCGCAGACCTCAACGCCCACTATGTCATCGCTGACAAAGACAGAGAACATAGGAGAATCGAGCAACGCTTGCACGCGCTGAGCTACCCGAATATCAGGACTGGCTGCCACTGAGGTAGCCGGCAAGCCTTGGTCGATCTCCTTGGACAGGTTAGGTCCGGAGAGAACGCATATTTTCTGGGCTGTTCCGGCAACGACCTCATCAGCAATTACCTCTGACATACGCTTCCCGCTCTCCGCCTCCAGCCCCTTGGCCAGACTAATGAGTATCATAGACGGTGTGACGTAGTCCCGTATGCCTTTAACACTTTGTCGCATGCTTTGAGCCGGTACGGCACAAATAACAAACGCCACATCGTGCAAAGCTTCAGTAGCATTGCCGGTGAACAAAACACAATCAGGAAATCCTGTGCTCGATACGCGCTCCTGCTGCTTTTTCCCCAGTTCTCTAGCCTTTGCCTCGGTCCTTGCCAGAATATTGACAGACACCTTCTTTTGGGCCAGCAACATGCCTATAGAATTACCCCAAGTAGTAGCACCTATAACTGCAACTTTAGCCATGGTGAGATTGGAGCATTTAAGAACCTGATTTCATTGACGGGACATTAAGGCGGCTCTCAGTGCCACTCTGCAGCCGGTTGATATTCGCTCGATGCTGGTAGAAGATCAAGCCAGCTGCTATAAAGCTATAGACCAGGTATATCGGTGGCCAACGATAAAACATGGTTAATATTATAAACAAACAAAGGATGCCGAAAGCCGCAAGCATAGAACCCAGAGACATGTATCTGCTTCGTAGTACTGTCAATATGAGAATGATGCCGCCAACCACTGCCGCAGGCCAATACATGGCAAACCAGGCACCGAAATATGTAGCTACACCCTTGCCGCCACGGAACTTGATATATACCGACCAGTTATGCCCTAGCATCACCATCAATGCTGAAAGGACTTGCCCCCAATGCCAGTCGATGTTAAGACCAGCTATGAGAAGTACATCCTTGCCTATGATGAACCAGGGCAGCAGAACTGCCACAATCGCCTTAGCCAGGTCGAAAACGATAACTATAGCTCCCGCCTTTGTTCCCAGAGTCCGATACACATTGGTGCCGCCGATGTTGCCGCTGCCGTATCTCGAGATATCGACTCCGGCCATGTGCCTGCTCACTATCATGCCGAAGGGAATAGCGCCAAGGAGGTAAGCTATCACCGCCACAGCTATAAATTTGCCGATTACCATATTTAATTTCCTCTTATTTCCTTATGTTTCTTCGGGGCATTTTCTTGAACTGCAGGTTCAAGGAAGTGCCGTAGAATCCAAATGTCTGCCGCAGCTTGTTTTCCAGATAGCGACGGTAGGAGAAATGGACCAGCTCCGGGTCATTTACCATAAAGGCGAAGCTGGGTGGATTGATCCCTGCCTGGTAGGCCCGAAAAACCTTAAGTTGACGGAAACCCTTCCGTGGCGGTGCATGAGACAGCACCGCATCTTTAATGAGCGTGTCGATGACAGTATCAGGTAGCTGCTTTTGCCGCTCACGCCATACCTCCAGCGCGTTTGTTAATATCCTTTTTATGCCCTGTCCAAACTTGGCTGAAACATAGAGCGCAGGAGCGTGAGACATAAATTTCAGCCGATGCTCGATCTGCTGAGTGTACTCCTCCTTGGGCTGTTCCGGCATCAGGTCCCACTTGTTCACCACCAGGACCATACCTTTGCACGCATCTCTGATATACCCGGCGATGTGTATATCCTGCGCCGTCAGAAATTCAGTGGCGTCAGTAACCAGCAATGCCACATCGCAGCGATTTATGGCGCGCAGAGCGCGCACCACACTATAATATTCTATGCCAATACCCACCCGTCCCCGTCGTTTAACACCAGCGGTATCTATCAACAATAGCTCTTGCCCTTTAAAATTAAACATGGTATCTACCGCATCGCGGGTTGTCCCTGCTGTAGCATCAACGATAGCTCTTTCCTCACCCACAATGGCGTTCAACAGCATTGACTTGCCTACATTAGGCCGTCCTACTATGGCTATCTTCGGAGATGTCATTTCGAGAGGAGCTTCCGAAGGCTGTGGTAAGAATGAGGTCAAGTTTTGCCATAGGTCATTGATGCCCCGTCCGTGATGAGCGCTCACAGGGATAGGGACGCCGAGTCCTAGGCGATAAAAAACGCCAATCAGGTTCTCCTGTTTGTCACTATCGGCTTTATTAGCCACCAGGATTACCGGTTTGCCACCACTGCGTACCCGATCAGCTATTTCCTGATCAGCAGGCATCAATCCATCACGGACATCGACCAGGAAAAGGATGATATCGGCCTCGGCGATAGCTATATCAACCTGGTACCGAACTTTCTGAGCCAGCGTAGATCCTGGCTTGACCTCTAATCCAGCGGTATCAACAAGGGTCACTTCCCAACCATGCCAGCGGACATCAGCAAACACGCGGTCACGTGTCGTCCCCGGCAGATCTTCTACAATAGCTATCAATCCGCCAGATAGTCGATTAAATAACGTTGATTTACCCACATTGGCTCGGCCAACTACGGCAACCACGGATTTCATGAATTCACACTCTAATCAGGGATAAAAATAACAAAACAGGTATCTCTAAGGATACCATCTGTCATTGGCTTTATTCAACCTAGCGGAATACCTCAGCCAGCAAAGCCTTCTGTAGGTGTAGCCTGTTCTCAGCCTGGTCGAAGACCACCGAGCGTGGATTTTCCAGGATACCAGCAGCAACTTCCTCCCCATGATGTGCCGGCAAAGGATGCATGAATATCGCATCGCGTTTGGCTAAAGATAGCATGCCCTCATCAACCTGATAACCGGCGAAGTCTTTTCTGCGGCGCTCGGATTCAGCTTCCTGCCCCATGCTGGTCCAGACATCGGTATACACCACATCGGCGTCTTTAACCGCATGGCGGGGGTCTTCGGTCAAGATAATATGATTGCCGCTGTCGGCAGCAAATCTTTCAGCCGTCTGCAATATATTCTTATCTATCGCATAGCCGGGTGGAGAAGCAATCCTAGAATTAACTCCGCTAAGACAAGCTGCTAACAGCAGACTGTGTGCTACATTATTACCATCGCCGACATAGGCCAGAGTCAGGCCTTTAAGTCTCCCTTTTTTCTCGCGGATGGTCAATATGTCGGCCAACGCCTGGCAGGGATGTTCTCGGTCAGAAAGCGCGTTGATTACAGGCACGCCTGAATATTGTGCCAGCGCTTGTAAAGTCTCATGAGCGAAGGTACGAGCCACAATGCCATTGATATAGCGTCCCAGCACATGAGCCACATCGGATGCCGGCTCACGCTTGCCCAGGCCCACTTCGTTGGGCGATAGATATAAACAATAGCCGCCAAGTCGATGGATAGCCACCTCGAAGCTTACTCTGGTGCGTAGCGACGGCTTCTCAAACAGGAGCGCAACTACCTTACCTGAAAGCACCTGGGGCGCTTTCTTATGCTTCATCTCTATAGCTCTAGCGATAAGTCTATCCACTTCCGCAGCGGTCAAATCAGCTACGGAAAGCAGGTTTTTCGTCTTCACATCAACACCTTCAAAAAAGTAGGCGTTTAGTATACCACGGCTGTCAACATGATATATAATGGACTCGACACTCTGCAACGTAAATCAATAAGGCAATCCACTATGGCTGGAGATAAACCTCTGCTTCTATTATTCGATGGGAACGCATTGATTCATCGGGCGTTTCATGCCTTGCCGCCGTTGACGGTACCCCGTACTGGAGAGACAATCAACGCCGTGCAGGGCTTTACCAGCATGCTGTTAAAGGTGCTGAATGAGATCAAACCTACCCACTGGGCAATTGCCTTCGATACGCCAACGCCTACCTTCAGACATGAAAAGTTCGTCGACTACAAAGCCCAGCGGCCCAAAGCGCCCGTAGAGCTGATCAGCCAGATAGGGCGCGTTCATCAGCTGGTGGATGCTTTTCATCTGCCCGCCTTCGAGATTGATGGCTACGAGGCCGACGATATCCTGGCTACCCTCAGCCGGCAGGCCAGCCAGCAAGGCATAGATACCATCATCGTCACCGGCGATAACGACGTGCTCCAGGTTGTCTCCCCTAAAATAGGTGTGCTGGCGCCGCGGCGGACATTCAGCGATACTGTTATCTATGATGAAGCCGAAGTACAGGAAAAATACGGCGTAAGTCCAGGGCAAATCACAGACCTTAAGGCGCTTTCCGGCGATCCCTCCGATAATATTCCCGGCATCGCCGGCGTCGGTGATAAGACAGCAGCCAAGCTGCTGAATCAATTCGGCAGCATCGAGGGCATTTATGAGCATATCGAGGTGGTAACTCCATCCAGGCTGCAATCTTTGCTCAGGGAAAATAAGGAGTTGGTAGTACAGAACAAGGAATTGGTGACCATGGTGTCAGATGTGCCCATAGTGCTCAATCTAGACGACTGCAAGGTCAGCGCCTATGACAGGAGCAAGGTAGTCGAGCTTTTTCGTGAACTGGGATTTGCCCAACTGCTCACCAGGCTGCCGGAAGATTTAGTAGCGCCTACAGAAACACGCAGCCAGATTGCAGCAAAAGGAGAATACCACCTGGTAAGCAGCATCCAGGCCTTGGAGGAGCTTATCAACCTGTTGGCAAAGGTCAGGGAGCTTGCCGTAGATGTGGAAACCTCCAGCAAAAAGGCGGTGGAAACAGATCTCATTGGCATTTCCTTGTCATCAGTGCAGGGGGAAGCCTTCTATATACCATTGGGGCACCGGGGCTTAAGCCACGTAGCTCAGCTACCGTTATCTGAAGTCAAAGACAGGCTGGCTCCGATACTGGAAGATGCCAAAATCGCTAAAGTAGCCCAAAACGGGAAGTTCGATATGACGGTGCTGGCGGAGCACGGCATAAACCTTCAAAATCTGGCTTTTGATACCATGCTTGCCGCCTATCTGCTGTGCGAAAAAAGCATAGGGCTTAAGACACTGGCTTTTACCAAGCTGGGCATTGAGATGAAGCGTATCGAAGAGATAATCGGCAAAGGTCCTAAGCAGATATCTATGGCTATGGCTGGCATAGAAGAGGTTGCCGATTATGCCAGCGCCGATGCCGATATCACACTGAGGCTAAAAAACGTCCTGGAAAATGAGCTGCGGCAGCAGCCAGAGCTATGGAAGCTATTCAGCGAGGTTGAGATGCCGCTGGTGCCTGTGCTGGTAGACATGGAACGTAACGGCGTGGCCTTAGATGTGAAGCTGCTGCGAGACATGTCCAACAGTCTGGGCAAGGAAATGCTCAGGCTGGAGGCAGAAATCTATAACAGCATCGGCTATAAATTCAACATAAATTCTTCGCAGCAGCTATCGCGGGTGCTCTTTGATGATCTAAAGTTTACCAGCGGTCGGAAAACCAAGAGCGGCTATTCCACCGAAGCTGCAGTGCTGGAACAATTGAGAGGCACTCATCCTGTAATCGATCTCATCCTACAATATCGACAGTTTGCTAAGATAAAGTCGACCTATACCGATGCCTTTCAGACGTTGGTCAATCCTAAGACGGGAAGGCTTCACACCAGCTTCAATCAAACCGGCACCACCACAGGCAGGCTCTCCTCGAGCGACCCAAATCTGCAAAACCTCCCCATACGAGGCGAAATAGGCAGCAAGGTGAGGCAGGCTATCATCGCCGAGCCGGGCTGGTATCTTATATCCGCTGACTATTCTCAGATAGACCTCAGAGCGCTGGCGCACATCTCGCAAGACCCGGAACTCATCGCCACCTTCCTCAGAGATGAAGATGTACACACCGCTACCGCCTCCCGGCTGTTCAATGTCGCTGAGGAGGAGGTCACTTCTGCCATGCGCCGTCTGGCCAAGACAGTGAACTTTGGCGTTATCTACGGCATGAGCGATTACGGATTGGAGCAAGCCACCGACTTCAGCAGGGAAGAGGCTGCTCAATTCATTATTTCGTACTTCGAGAAGTACCCAAAGGTCAAAGACTATATTGAAGCCACCGAAAAGCAGGTGTGGGATCTGGGCTATGTGCAGACGGTGTTGGGCAGGCGCCGCTATATCCCTGAGATTAAATCACCGAACCGCCAGGTTAGAGAAGCCGCTGAGAGAATGGCAATCAACATGCCGGTGCAAGGCACTTCAGCCGATATCATCAAGATAGCCATGATCAATATCCACCGCGAGATGAAAAACCGCAGGTTGAGCAGCAAAATGACTCTTCAGGTGCATGATGAGCTTGTCTTCGATGTGCATCCCGATGAAGTGGATACCATGAAAAGGTTGATTGCCGAACTCATGCCTCAAGCGCTGAAGCTCAGCGTGCCTCTCAAAATTGACATCAAGATGGGCAAAAACTGGGGCGAGATGGAGTAGATAGGGCTGAGTTAATTGGTGTTTTGGTGATTATCTATAGTAATTTAATTGCATCACCTCCTTATCCTTATACATAAAGTAGAATTTCGCGTCCTTTGGGTGTCCTCTTATCCTAATGCACCTGATTCCTGCATTTGATGCACAAAGAGGCTTAGTGAAGTATAATGGACTAGGAATAACTCAGGAAGCTATACAAATATTGGACAGCGATCAAGAAAATTGACCAAGTACAATATCATATGAAGACAAACATTCTGAAGCTGGTAATACCGTATACAGTAGCAGCTCTTGCTTTAGCCTATCTTTTCTATACTCTCTGTTTGAAAGGTGTTAATCTAGGTAACATACATTTCTGGGTATTTCTCTTAGTTGTATTTATGGTTTTAGCTTCACTCGCTGAGAGGCTCAAACTTTTCAATGTCATAGACTTCAATTCAAAAATGGAGGCCTTAAAGAAGGAGACAAAAAGAGAACTCTCGGAAATACGTAATCAGCTTTCATCAAATATTAACTCACATGTTACACCAATACAAAATCAATGGACCTTTGTCGGAGTTGATGAAGCAGTAGTTGGACCGTTAATACAAAAAATCAAGGAGAGCCCTGACAAGACATCAATTCCCACTAAAGATAAAGTTAGTAATGGAGACGCTCCCTCGTATATCGAATTAATAAGAAAAGTCGAGAGATGCGTATGGAGAGCACATGATACATTGGGAATTGCCTTTACTATGCAGATAGCATTCGTCGAAAAACGCATGGTTGTACCAAAGGATTTAGTCAATGGTGAGGTGGTAGATAAAGTCGATTATTATCTTAATAATGTACTCAAGTTTGGCTTGAGACCATTTGTACCCAATGAAGAGATCATCAATACCACAAATCAGTTAATGGAACTTAAGAAAGTAATAGACATATATAGACTGATAAAATTGGAGAAAGATAACCTGCCTGATCTACAAGGATGGGAGGGCATTGTACTTAGTGCTCACAAAGGTGTAAATGCAGTCAGCGTAGGAATCATAGTACAATCGAACCAACTCATCATAGCATCTACAAGATTACATAATTGTCTTACCTCAATGAAAGAGGAAATTGAACTTGGCAAGCAGGCCTCTGATAATAAGGCTTAGCGTTTAGTCCTATTCAACTGTTAATCTATTACACTCTCTAATCTGTCATCAGGTTTAGCGTATGTTACTGTAACCCGTTACAGCCGTTCCAGCAACTCTTTGGCCGCCTCGGTGAGTTTTGGGTCAGTTGATAGCTCGATACATTTATTCAAGTCGGCTGCTGCCTTTTCTTTATCACCTTTCTTATGATAGGAATAAGCCCTGTCAAAATAGGCTCTGACTAGCTTGGGATCTGATTCTATCGCTTTGCTAAATTCGGCTATGGCCATATCGAACTTATCCGTGTTATGATATATCAGACCCTTATTATCATAGGCAATAGCCAGCTTCGGGTTTAGCTCTATGGCCTTATTATAATCTGCAATGGCATTATCAAACATGCCTTTCATAACATAGGCGTAGCCGCGTCCGTTATAAGCCCCAGCCAGCCGGGGGTCAAGGCCAATCGCCTTATCATAATCTGCTGTGGCGCTATCGAACTTGCCCAACTGCGAAAAGGCATTGCCGCGGTGGTAATAGGCCATTGCCAGGTCAGGGCTTACCTTAATCGCCTCCGTATATTGGGCAACCGCCTCCTCCCATAGCCCCTGGGCAGTATAATCATCACCTTGTTCTAGATATGCTTGCCCCGGGCTGGCACAACCAATCATCACCAATGCCATAACCAGCCCAATGTAGGCACACAATAACAGAAGGTTTTTGATTCCCGTTCTTTTCTCCAATGCAGTAAATAAGCTAAGCTGCACTATTATACTCCTGTGTAGTATTATAAATGCGTCAATACCGGCGCCCAGTGCAAATGAAACTTGTCTTTCGGAATTCTTCGTCCCGACTATATCGGGGCTCAGAATGACAATGGGTGAGGTGCATCGGGACTTAGAATGACAGAGAAAGTATAAAAAGAGGATATAATAAATTGCCCGAACTTCCTGAAGTGGAGACTATCAAGAACGAGCTCGCGCCGCATATTACAGGCCGGTGGTTTACCAGCATCACCATTTGCGATGCTAAGCCTTTGCATGGGTTATCCGTCGAAGAATTCTGTCATAAGCTGGTAGGGCAAAGGATAGAGCAACTTAAGCGCCGTGGCAAGTATCTTATTTTCCAGCTTTCCAACGGTGAGGTTCTGATTATCCATCTTAGAATGACAGGTGCCTTGCTATTAAATCCGGAGCGCACTGACCGCTACACCAGAGTGATGTTCGGACTCGATGATGGCAACCAGCTTGTGTTTACCGACCGCAGGCGGCTGGGCGTAATATGGCTGGCAGAAGAGGAACAGTCTGTCGTAGGCAAACTTGGTCCGGAACCGCTGGCTTCCGAATTCACTGCCAATAGGTTTGCCAGCTTGTTGCAGAAACGCCAGGCTCCTATCAAAGCGGTGCTGCTTGACCAGACGTTTGTTGCTGGCATCGGGAACATGTATGCCGATGAGGCATTATTCCTAGCAAAAATCCGTCCGCTAAGAAAAGCAAACAGTCTTTCAAACCAAGAGACACGGGCGCTATATCAAGCTGTTCAGGACGTCTTGACACAAGCTATCCGCAATAAGGGCGCCAGCATAGACACCTATAAACGCCCTGGCGGCGAGAATGGCACCGCCCATTTCAGCTTCCGAGTAGCTCATCGAGGAGGCAAGCCATGTCCCAACTGTGGCATGCCCATCCAGCGTATTCCCATCAGAAACCGCGGCAGCTACTTCTGTCCTAACTGCCAGAAACTGTAGAAATCTAGCAATGATGCGGAGACCTTGCTACAATAAGGTGCATTGAATATTGAGACCAACATTATGGAGGTGAGGGAGCGGATTGCCCGGGCTTGCCATAGAAGTCACAGGTCGCCTGATGAGATAACGCTGGTTGCAGTTACCAAGGGTTTCGAGGCTTCGGTTGTAAGGTATGCTTTTGATTGCGGCATAAGGGATTTCGGGGAGAACCGGGTGCAAGAGGCTGAGACTAAGGTAAGACAGCTTGCTGACCTGAAGCCCAATATCACCTGGCACATGGTGGGGCATCTTCAGAGCAATAAGGCTGGCGCTGCCCTGAATTTATTTGACATAATACATAGCATTGATTCTATAAAGCTAGCACAGATTCTGAGCCAACGGGTGCAGCAAACCTTGTCTATCTTGCTCCAGGTTAATGTGTCCGGAGAAGTGCCAAAGAGCGGCTTTGCTGTAGACGAGGTGGCTAATGCCCTCAGAGAAATAAAGCAATTATCAAACTTGCAGGTTGTTGGTCTGATGACCATTGCCCCGTTAACAGACGATGCTGAGGATGTGCGGCCAGTTTTTCGCAAGCTGCGGGAATTGCGGGGATCGATTGGTCTGAAGTACCTTTCCATGGGCATGACCGATGACTTTGAGGTGGCGATTGAAGAAGGGGCGACCATGGTCAGGGTAGGTAGAGCCATTTTCGGCGATAGGAGGTTATGATGAGAATAGGATTTGTCGGTGGTGGCACGATGGGTGAAGCCATGGTTAAAAGCCTGCTGGCTAAGGGTGTGGCCAAGCCTGTAGATATCAGCGTCAGCGATATCAGCCCGGCAAGGCGCGATGTTTTGAAGGAAAGTTATGGCGTCCAGATCACGGACGATAACCGCGAAGCAACCAAAGGTGCTGATGTAATCGTCCTGGCTGTGAAGCCACAGGAAGCGGGCAAGGTATTAAGTGAACTTAGAGGGATATCGCAAAAGCAAATGGTGCTGTCTATAGCTGCGGGGGTCACCATGGATAGCTTGAAACAGGGGTTGGGGCATGATTACGTGGTTCGGGCGATGCCCAACATGCCGGCGCAGATTGGGGAAGGCATGACGGTGTGGACGGCTACTCCTGGGATAATGCAGAAACAGAGGGAGATGGCGCAGGCTATTCTGGCTGCCATGGGTGAGGAGATGTATGTGGATAGTGAGAAATATATAGATATGGCTACTGCCTTGAGCGGCAGCGGCCCGGCCTATCTCTTCCTGATTATCGAAGCGCTCACCGATGCCGGCGTGCACATCGGCATGCCGCGGCCCATGGCTGAGAGGCTGATAGTAGAGACCATGATAAGTTCAGCGCGGTCAGTTAAGGTGATGGGCAAACATCCTGCCGAGCTGAAGAACATGGTAACCTCCCCTGGTGGTACCAGTACCGAGGGGTTACTGCAACTGGAGTCAGGGGGCCTACGCTCCCTACTGCTTAAGGCAGTCATTGCGGCCTATAACAAAGCCAGTAGCCTGGGAGCCAAGTAGTTTGGGTTGATATGATTGAATTGCTGAGCCGGTTGTAGACCAGGGGAAAGCTTGAAGGTCTGCTTCTTCGATGTCCAGAGCGTAAAGCAGACAACTGCATTCTTTGTGGAATTACCAGCTATGCTGCCCCTGACCGCAGCCGATATCCAGGACGCGCTCGCTATCTTTTATTCACAGCAGATCATAGTCTACGGCAAACATCCCACCTCCCTCAAAAAAATTTCAGGCACCAAATCCGAAATCACAAATCAATTTGGAATGACCGAGACCCGGTTCATTTGGAAAGATGAATTTACACTTAAGGTAGAACTCAAAAGTGAGGAGGGGGTTGATAAGGAGAAACTAGCGCAGAAGCTAAACCAATTAGATTTTGCCTTCCGCCTTGAGCTTGAGAGTTATAATATTGACAAGCTCTCTCTTCAGTATCTTTTGACCACCAGATGACATTGGGAACCTGTCTATAATCTCCAGCCTTTGGGGCAATTTATATGGGCTGAGTCCTTTTTTCTCTAGAAAGGAAATCATGTCATCGTAGGTAAATTGTTGCTGGGGTTTAGGTATGACATAAGCACAAACTCTTTCACCCTCTTTGGTGTCAGGCATGCCGACAACGGCTACATTTGACACTTTAGGATGAGTAAGCAGTATGTTCTCAATCTCTAGAGGATAGACCTTTTGTCCGCTTCGAACAATTATGTCTTCCTTGCGTCCAACAACGCTTAGATTCCCCGCCTTATCAAATTTACCTAGGTCGTTTGTCCTATACCAGCCTTCTTTGCCCATTGCTCCCCATACCTTCAAGGTATCCTCGGGGGATTTATACCTTCCTGGGAAACAAGCAGCTCCCCTGCTAAGTATCTCACCTACCTCTCCTTGGGGCACCTCTTCTCCTGCATCATCAACCAGTTTAGTTTCAGTTCCGGGAAGTGGTTTACCCACTGTTAGGTGACGCACCTCAGAAGGGTCGTCTATACTGACGGTGTGCGGGACACCCATGTCCTGTCCTCCATACATACCTACGATTGTACATCCCATCGCCTCTTCAGCTTCTATCGCCATATGATAAGGGAGTGGAGCCCCGGTCCAGGAAAAGGCGCGTAATGAACTGACATCGTATTTATGAAAATTGCTATCCCTCACCATCATAATCAACTGGGCAGCAGCTCCAGCAGCTATAGTGCATTTTTCCTTCTCAACCAAATTAAGGCCTTCTTCGGGCGTAAATTTTTCCAGCAGAACAATCTTAGCCGCCACTATTGGCGCAGCAACAAAACCTACAAATACAGTGCTCCCCCAGCCGATAGGACCAAGAGCTATGACAATATCATCGCTGGTCATCTTGTATCGTTCTATGCAGGTTTTGGCTCCTAGTATGAGAGGTGTTGTGGCCCACTCAACAAACTTAGGCAAGCCAGTAATCCCAGACGTAATTGCGATAGACGAAACTTCAATCGGACTGAATGCTGCTTTTTGCAGGTACTCAGAAGGATATTTTGTTTCCATAGGCTCTCTGAGCATCTCTTCGAGGGAAAGCGCTCTTCCAGGGACATTGCCGCCAGCAACGAAAACATGCTTCAAGGTAGGTAAATCGGGGCGGAGCTCCTCAATCAACTTAAAATGGTCGAAGCCATCAAACTCCTTGGGAATAACTATACCTACCGCCTCAGTAGTATCAAATATACGCTTTATCTCGGTATGCCGTGATGATGTCATTGTTGGAGCGAAGAGTATACCAGCTTTTTCACAGGCAACTCGGAAGATAACCGCCTCGACCCAGTTGGGCAACTGACACACAACTACTTCATCTCTGCCTATGCCTAATGATAATAACCCAAGGGCAAGCCTATCTATCTGCTGTTTCGCCTGTAACCAAGTCAATCTAGTTTTGTAGTCTACGAGTGCCTCTTTGTCAGGGTATTCCCTTGCATTTCGGTCCCAAAAATAAGCTAGTGTTTCAGTTGTCCAGTACCCTTTTGAGAGGTAGTCATCGATCATGTCCTGAGTATAGCGAACTGCTTTCATCGAACACCTCCACTATCTATTTGTATCCACCATTTGGCGCATTGTAAGCAGTACATTTTATAATATCATAGCGCCTATTTTGTTATAAAATTAGGCACTGTCTCGCATTTCAATATTCAAACTCAAGATTTAGCCGCTCCTCTCGAAGTCACCCCAAATTGCTTTTCCTTTGGGAAATGGGGTTACGGGGGATTTGAGCTTCTGTTATCCTCCAGCAGCTAGAAAACCAAAGCCTCCCCTGGAAAAGGGGAGGCAACGCTCTGCATAAGATAAAGTATCTTATGTCGTATTTCAGACTATGTTGCAGGTTAAGCTTCTGGGGTTTTACCCGGGTTAAGCTTGTGCCATTTCTGCAGAAGTTGCTCATTGCTTTCTTTATGTGCGGGGTCAGTGATACAGGCATCTACCGGGCAGACCTCAACGCATTTGGATTTAGAAAACCAGCCAACGCACTCAGTGCATTTATCGGGGTCAATAACGTAAGTGTCCTCGCCTTGCTTGATGGCTTCATTTTTACATTCCGTTTCGCAGGAACCACAGCCGATGCAGTCATTGGTAATTTTGTACGCCATTTCTAGGTTTAGCCTCCTTAACCTTTATATTTGTATGACCATATAATCAGGGATTTCACATTTCAACTCACGATAAGGCGACATTCGCCCCCCATCGCTCGTGTCCTCTGGAGTATATGACCTTTTAGGACTGGTTGTCAAGCTAATGTGCTCGTCAGTGTTAATATTCTACGATTTGTGATTCCTAACTGTTCTGGGAAAATGTCATCCTATGAAAGAGGAGGTGACATTGAACAAGCTCAGCTATTTACGGGCTTGGACACTAGATATCGGTTTGATACGGGGAATCTACTATAATTGGGAAATGTAAATGTGATCAGGTTACTATGGCTTTTGGGCGAACTTTTCCTTTAGTGCCTCTGACACATGGTCGGGCACCATGTCGGTGAGATTACCTCCTAGCTGAGCGACTTCTTTAAGCAAGCTGGAGCTGAGGAACTGATATCTCAGGCTGGTCATGAAACAGACCAACTCCAGGTTGGGTGCCAGTTTCTTATTCATCATGGCCATCTCGAACTCGCGCTCGAAATCGGAGCTCATTCTTAGCCCGCGTACCATCACCTGCGCTCCCACGTTCCTGGCGAAATCGATGGTGAGGCCAGTATACATCTGGATGTCGATTTTATCCAGACCTGCCACAGCTTTACGAGCCAGCTCTGCTCTCTCCTGGGGGGTGAAAAGCAGGGTCTTGCGGGGGCGATCATAAATGCCAATGATAAGCTTGTCGAAAATCGCCGCTGCTCTTTTGACGATATCAAGATGCCCATTGGTGATTGGGTCGAAGCTGCCGGCGTAGATAGCAATAGTCACGATTTGGTCTCCTTCTGATATATTGATATGCCAGTATCGCCATATCTTTTTTCTTTGACTAAAGAGAGCCTGTCGTAGCTTGGCTGAAGTGGTGAGCGGGAGGCGTGAGAAACCACGACTAAGGCGTTATCGTTCAGCAGTTCTGAATTGGCCAATTGTGTTACCGTGCTACCTGTGGAAGAATCTGCGTAAGGTGGATCCATGAATACAATATCGTATTTATCTTTCAAAAAAGTAAGGGCTTTGGCGACCTTGCAGCAATAGACGTGTGCCTTCTGTTTGAATCCGACCTTCTCCAAATTCTGTTTAATAGTAGCACAGCAGCGGGGTTCCTGGTCAACAAAATCAATCCACTCTGCATCACGGCTTAGGGCTTCGATGCCCAGGGCGCCGCTGCCGGCATAAAGGTCAAGTCCGCGTGTCCAATCGCTGCTGAGGGAAGCCAGAATAGAAAAAATCGCCTCTCTTACCTTATCAGTAGTGGGTCGGACCAATTGGCTTGGAGGCATTTTGAACTGTTGCCCTCTAGCTATACCACCGGTAACGCGCATTTTAAGACGCATTATACCTTGACTTATCGTATGGCTCAAATTGATAACTCCACTTGTGTCCATCGGGAAGGATGTCCTTTGCTGATGCCATGGTTTGGGCAGCAGCAAAGTCCGCTGGCAATCAGGTGGTCTATTCCCTGGATGAACAGTTCCCGGGCGATGGGATAGCTATGGCTCCTTTTGAGCTGCTGCCAAGGCGATTAGGCTTGCCGACGACGGATGATGAGGACAAGCAAAGAAATATCCAGAGCTACGCCGATAGCGATTATTAGCCCAATCCAGGACGATCGGAAGCCTGATGTGTGTGGCTGTGGTTTCGTGTCCGGCATAGTATCAGATTGGAAGCAGAAGGTGGTGCTCCAGTCACTGGTTTGAGGTTCAAAAGCCATAACTCGCCAGAAATAGTTGGTGCCGGGATCAAGTTTGCCAGGGTACTGGTAGGAGGTGGTGGGCACCTCTGTGTCAACCACGATTTGTGTCATGGCCGGGTTTTTTGCCAGGGCGAATCTGTATCTGGTAGTTCCTCTGTAAGGCATCCAGGAGAATGATTGTTGCTCGGCAGGACAGCCGAGGCATCCATTATCTGGCGCTAGCAACTGAAGCCCGTAGTACGGAGTGCGTACAGGTAAGCCGGCCTTGACAGTAAACATTTCTCGCCAGGATGAGGGACTTGAGATAGCGTCACCAGTAGCTACATCCTGGACTGTTACCCTCCAATAATAGGTGTGCCCGGCTTCAAGGGCTGGGATTGCCCAGGTTTCGCCGTTGCTATCGGTAACTTGCCCTCCACCTGGAGGTATGACAAGGGCAGGGGCGTCCGGATCGGGTGGCACGTAAGAGGCGGCTGTAGTAGAAGCCGTGATATGGTTGAGTACTGATGTCTTCTCGCCCCAGGTACTGCCAATGTCCGCAACCTTCAAGGAGAAATCCTCATCCTTGGCTATTTCAATTCGATAGCCTCGGGATAAGGACACCGGCTTCCATTTGAGGTTTATCTCGCTGGCTCTTCCTGATACAGGGTCGAAGTCTACTGCCGATTGGCTTACAGGCTGAACTGGCACGGGGCCGCTCCATAACAAGGTGTCTGTATAGCACCAGATACCACCCAGGGGTGGGTTGTATTCTTGCTGGTCAATAAGCCATATTGTAACCGGCTCGCCAAGCCCCAATCCGCCGCAGACCCTTAGCCTTCGGGTTGGTTCTGTACCGAAACTAACAGACCAGTCAAGCCCGGCACCAGCCCATGCCCATCTTATATACGCTCCATAGGCATCAGAAAAGTATAGGCTGCCATTTCTGGATGTAGCTAAAGCATTGACAGGTGTAGGCCAACTTGCCCCTCCCCACGCCGTTGCCCACTCGCCAGCTTCCGGGGATGGATAAGACCAGTCGCCGCCACCACCGTAATAAACTGACCACACATACATTCCACCCGGATTGATGGCGAAGAGGTAGCCACCGCTTTTATAACTTGAGCTGGCAATAACCATGGTGTTGCCCCTGGTGGGAAGTTGCGTGGTAATGGGAGTGAAGCTGACGCCTCCATCTGTTGAATAAGCCACATCGTAGTTGCCGGTGCCGGTACCACCAACGATGATATGTCCCTTGTCGTTGTCAGGTGTCAGCCCGGTGTAGGCGGTGGCTATGCTGTATCCGGTGTCAAGACCAGTTTCGATGATAGCGTCGGGTACCCATCCTGTCCCGCTATATGTGAACTTTTGTACTCGACCATTGGAGCTAAGTGTATAGAGAGTCCTGCTATCCTCGGCGGCTGTATCTTGAATTGGGAGGTCGGGGGCAATTCTTGTCCAATAGTCGCCAAAATCTGGGGACCACATCATTTTGTGTGTGCCGGTGGCTACCCAGAAGACGGTGGCGCCATTAGCTTTGTCTCCTGCCAGGCTAAGCATAGCTGCATCGGCCTGGTTGGTGGGGCAGATCTGGTCGGAGGTTGATGTACAGAGCACACGCTCCCAAATTGATCCGATTGGCGAGCTCTGGCTCCGCCAGACGCTGTCGAATCCAGAACAGACGGGGTTCTCGTTGACTGAAGCCAGATAGATGGTGGAGCAATCTGGGGACGGGGCGATATCAGTGAACCGGGTGATTTTAGTATCAATTAGGGCGAGCTGGTTCCAGGTCTCGCCGTTATTTAAGCTCAATGAAAAGGCTGATTCATCGAGGTCTTGACCTGTAAGATAAGGATTGGGCCAGTTGGCACCAGGGATAAGGACTCCACTGCTGGAGGTGGCAGCATAGGCGATGGTGCCATCGGGTGACCAGGCAACATGGGAGTTGTCGTAGCCTGAGGCGGGAGCACCGGCAGCCCCAGTCGGCGGCTTCATGGCTGGATACCAGCAAGGGATGGGGCAGGTGATGGGGGCATCCGTAAACCAGGTCATCACCGTGGCGGAGCAGGGGTTGCCTAGAACCTCGCCAGCCAGTAGTTTCCCTGAAGCAAATGTGCCATGATAGGCGATGCTGGCGATCCTTTTGGTTTGGGTCGCGGGCATAAGGTGGTAGACGGCGGCGTTATCTATGCGGAAAATTCCGTCATCGCTGGTGGCTCCGTCATCGTCAGTGCTGACATAATAGCGGCGTAAGCTTGGGCTTTGCCCTAAGAAATCACCTGGCAGATCTAAATCGGCAGATATAATCTGATTTGCTTTGGGTGACGTGCCGCTGGCTCTGGCGGTGATCTCAGGTCTTGAGGCGCCGTAAGCTATATCCCAGTTGGTAGAATTAGATTCGAAGTCACGGATGCCAGAGTTGAGGTAAGTGCCGCTGGCATCGGAGCAAACAACCACCAAAGTGGCGTCATTGGTATAGCTGGGAGAAAACTTGAGCGCCATGATATCACCGGTGAGGCCTTGGACTATCCAATTGTTGTAGTCAGGCGCTTTTAATACCCAGACAGTGCCGTTGCCAGCGCCTGTTCTGGTGCCGATAGCTATGTCACGATTGCCGTAACTCGGTGATATGTCAACGGCGCTAATATTATCATTAGCCGGGCAATTAGTGTTCTCCCATCCAGCGCCGCCGTCGCTTGATACCCATACATTTCGCGGCAAGTTGCTGGTGCTATCGTTAGTGACAGCTGCGATGAAATTAACGTTATCCGGGGCTATGGCTATATCCCATACGTGAAAGTTACTTTGCTCCGCAGCAGACATTTTGTGGTAGATGTTTTTGCTAATCGTGTCGTTCCACGATATACCGCTGTCTGTGGATTTGTATAAAGCTTTGGCCCCATCCGCATTATTAGCATTGGGGATATCTACAGCGTAAAAAGTCTTGCCGTCTGAACCGATGGCGATGCGGTTTACCTCTGATGGGCTGACGATATCGTGTTTATCAGAGATTGACCCCGGAGTATTCGAGCGATGCCATTTAAGGACTGTTGTGTCTGCCAGGACTGGTTTCGCGCTGAGTGCTGATAGTATGCCAGCCATCATTGACAGGCTGATCATAAGTGCTAAGATGATGCGATGTGTAGCTTTCACGGTCTCCTCCTTTGAATTTAATATTAAAAAGTCCCCTGCTCCTGAGAACAGGGGACTTATGGCACGGCTCATCTCTTTCACTCCCTTTCTCCGCGGAGGTTTCTTTTTTGTCAGGGCAGGCGTTCTGACTGTTACAGCAAGCGGGACTGTGCCGGAATTCCACCGGCTTGCTCTCCAATTAAGCTTTCGGTTCTCCGAGAGCACCCTGACAACTACTTATAATCTAAATTATTTATATAGGAAAATCAATCTCTCCCTTCTTTATTTTTTTCTGAGAATCTTTTAATTAGACTTCATATTAAGCGCACCAAATATCTCAGGATGAATCAACTTCGCTACTTCTTCTAAGCCGTCCACTATCCTGGGTCCGGGGCGCTCCACAAGGTTGGCATCGCTTATCTTGTATAGACGTTTGTTTACCAGAGCGTCTACAGAGTTCAACCTGGATTCATTTTTAATGCCGTTGTATATAAGGTCTCCTGAAGTTCCCATGCCACTGACTAAGATAACCTGCGGATTTTTGGTGATAACCGATTCCAGCGATACTACACGTGATTCTTTAAAGTCATTGGCGAAGATATTAGTTCCACCAGCCATGGTGATCAGGTCAGTGCTGAATGTCTCGGATCCCATTGTCCAGATGGGGTCGTGCCACACAGCATAGAGGACTCTAAGCCGTTGTTCTGGATTCAAGGCGTTTGTTTTATTGGTTATGGTATTGATTCTTTGCGTCATACTATCGACTAGCTTAGTAGCCGCTTTGCTCTTGCCGTTGACTTGGCCTATTAGTGAAATTTCATGTAGCACTGTGTCTATAGATGTTGCCTTGGTGATGATAACAGCTAATCCCAACCTTTCCAGTGCCGGCAGCACTGTTTTTTCGTGGATGGATTCGGCAAGCACCAAGTCAGGTTCCGTGGAGATTAATTTCTCTATGTTAGGGGTAGAGTAACCGGCAACGCGTGGCTTAGTTTTAGCTGCTTCAGGGTAGTCGCAATAGTCGGTTACGCCGACTATTTTATCTCCCAGTCCCAGAGCAAATAGTATCTCAGTGTTGCTTGGGGCAAGAGAAATGATGCGTTGTGGCAGTTTGGCTATGGTTACCTTTCTTCCCAGGTCATCTGTAACGGTTAATGGGAAGCTTGGTAGGACCTCTGGTTCGGGTTGAGATACTGCTGGTGGCTTCGTCTCGATGGGTGGTGAAGCCGGTGGTTTAGTCTCTTTGGGGGGTGCTGTGGGGACACAGGCGATTGATAAGATTAAGCCAACTATTAATAATATTGGGATGGCTAGGATCGATTTTTTCATGGTTTATTTCTCCTTTACCTTTACGGGTATGCCGGCTACCATGAGGTAGACCTCATCGGCATATTGGGCAATAAGCTGATTGACTTTGCCCATTAGATCTCGGTAGGTGCGACCTACCTTGTTTTCGGGCACTAAGCCTAGACCCACCTCGTTAGAGACGACAATGAAAGTGGGGTTGAGCTTGTCCATACAGGCGACAAGCTGCTTTATCTCATAAACGATACTTTCTTCGGCCTTTGCATAGTCAGGGTCGTCGCCCATAAGGTTGGATATGAGCAAGGTGAGACAGTCTATGATTACTACCTGGGCAGCGCCCGTTTTTTCCTCGATTTGTTTGTCCAGCTTTGTGGGCGCTTCCAGCGTGCGCCAGCTTTTAGGACGGTCCTTTTGGTGCTGGGTAATGCGGGCACGCATCTCTTCATCCCGCGCCTCTCCGGTAGCGACAAAAAGCACCTTTCTGCCCAGCTTTCCAGCCAGCTCCTGGGCAAATTGGCTTTTGCCGCTGCGTGCGCCACCGAGTACCAAGATACATTTTTTAGGCAAGGCTGAACTCCTGAATATCTAAGAACCAGCGGTCATCTTTGAGGATTGGAACTGCATGTCCTAACCTTATCGGTCTTTGGAAAGATTGCCCATCGTAGACAAAAGTATGAAATTCTCCGGCTTCGCCGCAGGGGTCGACGTTCGACTTTTCTGCCAGTTTGCCCAGTTCCATGGCTAAATTGTTATCTACCTGGCGCCCCAGCCATTCCCTGTTGAAAAATTCCGCCTTGACACTGACTACAATGGACTTGAATCCGGCGTTGATGAAATCAGTCAAAAGCTGGGTGGTATTCATGCCCCAGAGCGGTAAGACGGATTTTATGCCAACCTCGGCGCAGACACTATCTGTCCAATCCTTGTGTTCTTGCAGATAGATGTCGCCGGTAACTAACCCGGTAATGCCCTTGGACTTGATCTCCCCGAGCGCGGATTTGAATTCTACTTCATAGGTTTCCCAGGTAACCTCCTGCTGTAAAATAGGTAGTCCTATCACTTTGGCTTGTAAGGATATTAGCCTATTGTCTAAACCGTGGGACATTGACCTTGTCGTGTTCTTCTCCACGACGTTCAGCAAATAGCTGACCTTCAACCCCTGTGAGATTGCTTTCCAGTGGGCGAAGCAGCTATCCTTACCACCGCTCCATGAAACAGTATATAGATTTGTCATTGGAACCTCACGATGATGATTAAGATGAGGAGCACTAAAACTTCGGCTAGCTCGTTGATGGCGCCGTAGGTGTCGCCGGTCAGTCCGCCCAAACGAGACTTGAAATAGCTGGCCACGCCGAAGACCATGAGCCATAAGCTTGCCATCAATACCAGCCCCCATAGCTTTAGCAGCGCCACCGCGGCGATTAAGGCTATGGCGGTAGCTATAGCAAATCTCTGCCAGGTGGCACCCTGTTTGAAGGCTAAGCCCATGCCGTTGCCCTTGGCATAGGGGAAGATGAATATGGCGTTGACCATTATCCAACGGCTCAACGTGGGCATGAGCAACAAGGCTGGAAGCACTGGCGTTGAAGATAGTGTAACGTATTTGAGCAAGAGCGTAAGAAAAACGCCGATGATGCCAAAGGTACCGACTTTAGTGTCTGACATGATGGCCAGCCTCTCTTCTCTGGATGTGCCAGCGATAACGCCATCGCTGGTGTCGGCCAATCCGTCGAGATGGTGAGCGCCGGTGAAGATAACCAGGGCTGTAACGAGTAGCGCATTGACTACAGAAGCAGGGAAAATCAAGCTCAGACCATAGTGGAGGCCGATGAGGAGTGCTCCTAATAGTAGCCCGATAAGGGGGAAATAAGGCAGGGACTCTCCGCAGGCTTTATTGCCGGTGTCGTGGCGGAAAGGAGCTGGAAATATGGTTAAGAACTGGAGAGTCGTCCAGAAGCCCATGATGATTATCCTCCTCCCTTGTCTTGAGAAGTGTCGGTCTGAGAGACGCCAGCTTCGGCGAATGTAGCCATATCGCTTAGAAGCTTCACTGCAGCTTCAGCAAAGAAAATACCTAAAGCGGCGCCAGTGCCTTCTCCCAGGCGCAGGTTCAAATCAACCAGTGGTTTGAGACCGAGGAAGTCGAGCAGCAGCTTATGCCCGGCCTCAGCCGAAACATGGGAGGCAATGAGGTAATCTTTGGCCTGAGGCGATAGTGTGGTGGCGATGAGCGCTGCTGCACCGGAGATAAAGCCATCGATGACCACCGGAATTCTGCAGGCAGCTCCGGCAAGCATCACTCCAGCCAGCCCCCCGATTTCAAAGCCACCTACCTTGGCTAATACATCGAGTGCGTCTTCAGCATCGGGTTGGTTCAGCGCCAGGGCTCTTTCTATAACCTTTACCTTGTGTGCCAGTTGTCGGTCATCGATCCCTGTGCCTCGTCCCACTACCAGTCCCACCGGTTTACCGCTGGTAGCTGCGAAAATGGCGCTGCTGGCGGTGGTATTGCCCAAGCCCATGTCGCCGGTGCCGAGGATGTCTAACCCTTTGCCTTTCTCTATCTCGACGATCTCGATGCCGGCTTCAATGGCAGCTACAGCTTGCTGGCGGGTCATGGCAGACTCCTGTGCCATGTTCTTGGTGCCGAAGTCGATCATTTTACAGAAAAGCCCGGGCAGCGGTGGAAAGCCACCGATGACTCCCATATCGACCACTATGATCCGGGCGCCGACATGGTTAGCTAAAACACTTATGGCGGCGCCACCATTGAGAAAATTGAATACCATCTGCCTGGTCACTTCTTGAGGATAGAGAGTTATTCCTTCAGCTACCACACCATGGTCGGCGGCCATGGTTATGATGGCTTTGTGTTCCAGCCGGGGCAAAGTCTGGCCGGTGATACCGGCAATCTGAACCGATAGCTCTTCCAACCTGCCCATGCTGCCCTGGGGCTTGGTTAAGCTGTTTTGGCGCTGCTGGGCAGCGGCCATGGCGGCGGTATCCAGCGGTCTTATTGCCTTCAGTATCTTATCTAAAGCGTTAGTCATGGTTGCTCCCCAAAGCTATATCGTAGACCTTGTCCATATCCAGGTTTTGTCTCACTATCTCAGCCAGTTTATCGTATTGCTCTTGCCTGTTTAGGGGAATAGAGGCAATCGGTGGCAGTCCCCTCCGCTCCTGTAATCGGTTCAGGATAGCATGGGTAAAACCTATGTTATGGAATAGGCCGTGGATATATGTGCCCAGTATCCAGCCCCCGTTGGCCACGGCGCCATCGTGGTAGTCGGTCTTGCCCTGCGGTGTCTCCGTAACCTGAAATGCAGGCAGGCAGTTTTGGCCTTTTGTTTGTCCCGCATGTATTTCATAACCCTCGATTTCCAGCCCTTCGAGTCCTGCTAACAGGCCATCGTTGGCAATGACCTTAGCTTTGATACGTGTGGTCGTTTTTTCGCGTTCAAAAACGGTTTCACTACCGAGTAGACCAAGGCCGTTGATGATGATGCTTTGAGACTCTATCCCCTCAGGGTCATGGATGTTTTTACCCAACATCTGGTAACCGCCGCAGATGCCTATCAGAGGAACGCTGGAAATACCATGATGAACAATGGCTTTTGCCAGTCCCGTTTGTTGCAGGTAAATCAGGTCTGCCATGGTACTTTTGGTGCCGGGCAAAATTAGCAAATCCGGGTTTCCCAGTTCGGAGGTGCTGGTGACATAGCGCACTGTGCAGCCTTGCTTCTCCAGGGGGTCGAAATCGTCATAGTTGGAGATATGTGGCAGGCGGATGATAGCTATATCCGGGCTGTCGTTTGCTGAGGTTATCTGCTTTTCATCCAGGTAGACTGAATCTTCCTGGGCGATGGTGATATCGTGGAAGTAGGGGATTACTCCCAGCACCGGCTTGCCCGTGCGTTTCTCAAGAATAGCCAACCCTGGCTTTAGCAGTGCCAGGTCACCGCGGAACTTGTTGATGATGAAGCCCTTTATGAGGTTACGCTCGTCTTCAGATAGCAGTTCCATGGTACCTATGAGTGAGGCGAAGACGCCGCCACGGTCGATATCTCCCACCAGGAGGACAGGAGCATTTGCTATCCTGGCTACCCGCATGTTGACTATCTCTCGTTCCTTCAGATTTATCTCGGCAGGGCTGCCTGCACCTTCTATCACCACCATGTCGTAATCAGCGCGTAGCTGGTTCAATGAATCTTCTATTATCTTAAGCAAGTCAGGAGTGTAATTGTAATACTGGGCAGCGTCCAGATTTCGCGCTACCTTGCCCAGGACAATAACTTGCGAAGTGGCATCTCGTTCCGGCTTAAGCAGGACGGGGTTCATATGTACTGATGGCTCAACGCCTGCAGCCTCGGCTTGCACTGCTTGTGCTCTCCCGATTTCGCCGCCTTCCTTGGTAACGAAGGAGTTTAACGCCATGTTCTGCGCCTTAAAGGGTGCGACCTTAAACCCGTCCTGATGGAAGATATGGCATAGGGCGGTCACCATAATGCTCTTGCCTACTGAAGAGGCGGTGCCCTGTATCATCAACGTCTTAGCTGACATGGGCATGGACTCCTGCTTTTCTTATAGCTGCGAGCAGCCTGTGGCATTCCGATAGGGTGCGTGGCGCCAAACGAATATAATCAGGCAAGCCGAAGGAAGTGCAATCACGGATTAAAATTCCGTATTTCAACAATGACCGTCTAAATTCTGTGGCATTGCCAACTTTGACCAGGAAAAAGTTGGTTTGTGATGGCATAGGCGATAGCCCAAGAGATTCGAGTTCCTTTGTCAAGAAGTCTTTGGCCTCTTGAATCCTGGAATTACATTCCTCCAGATAGTTATCGGCATAGAGGGCTATGTCGCCGGCTTCCTGTGCTGGGGTAGATACATTCCATGGTGGTTTCACTTTATTTAGAGTAGATATTATTTGCTCAGTGGCTATGGCATAACCCAGTCGTAAGCCAGTAAGGGCATAGTCTTTGGTCATGGAGCGCACAATGACTACATTATCATTGTGTATCAAATCCACTGATGACCAGGCATCTCTAGTGAAGGCGATATAGGCTTCGTCGAGTATCACCAGGCCATCTTGCATATTTGACATAATGTTTAGCATCTCCGCTCTTGTCAGATACTGCCCAGTGGGGTTGTTGGGGTTACAGAGGAAAATGGCCTTCGGCTTGTGTTTTCGGATTAAATCTATGGTTTCGGCGATGTCTGGCTTAAAAACCTTTTCCGGTAACGCTGTTTGCTTCAGAACCTGGGCCCCTAGGAGACGACAGGAAATTTCATATTCACCATATACAGGCTGTGGGATGAGGACCGTGTCTTTCTGGCCGAAGTAGGCGATAGCCAGCAGCCTGATAAGTTCAGTCGAGCCGCTGCCTATAATAATGTTTTCTGGCGAGGTATTTAGCTTTGTGGCTAGCACTTGTCTTAAGCTGGAGGATGTGGAGTCAGGATAGCAGTCTATACGTGTATGAGCAAGAGCTTCTGTGACATTTGGCGGTGGTCCGAATGGGTTGCAGCTCACGCTGAAGTCGAGCATTGTTTCAGGAGAAATGCCAAGCCTTTTTAGCTCATCATGGTCAATGCCACCGTGAGCGCAGGGAGCAATTTTGTCCACAGCCCGGTTAGGTTGTAGCAAGATAGACCACCTTAACTAAGATTACTGTCAAGCTCCAGATAGCGGCTGATGCATATACTATCTTCAGGGAATCGTCTATGGTCTCAACGGAGAGGCTACGATGGTTATCACCAAGTTGATAATGCCCCACTTTTTCCAGCTGTATTTCCAGAGCACCGGCGATGGCGCTCATAGTCCAGCCAGCATTAGGGCTTTGTGTCTTTTTATGGTCGCGGAGCATGATATGCCAGGCCTGTGACGTATTTCTTTCGCATATGCCTGTGGCTAAGACCATGATGATGCCAGTGATTCGGGCAGGGATAAAATTAGCCACATCGTCCAGCCTGGCAGCGAACTTGCCCAGGTATTCCCATTCCCCATGGTATCCCATCATTGCATCGAAGGTATTAACTATCCTGTAGGCTATTGCTCCGGGCAGGCCGAAGAGCAGGAAGTAAAATAATGGTGCTACAAAGCTGTCAGAGGTATTTTCGGCTGCTGACTCCACAGTAGCTGAAACTAACTGACCCTGGTGAAGTTTGGTGGTGTCTCGACTTACCAGAGCATACATGCTGCCGCGTGCCTGGGCTAAATCTAGTTGGGCGAGCGATTTCCTGACAGTGTTCGCCGCCTGCCTGAGTCCACGCAGTGAAAATGTGAATTTCAGCAAGACTCCTGCGACGATGACATAAGATACTGTGCCGATCTCCTTTAGATAGGCACAGGCAAAATACATTGATATTACCAATAAGCCTAGCGTTATTAGCACCATACCTATACCATAGGTCAACTGTCTCCACTTACCTGCTCGTGGTGATAATTTTGTCTCCCACGAAATGAGCTTGCCCAGCCAGGCTACGGGATGCCAAGCGTTTGGAGGCTCACCGAGGGTGAGGTCAATGACCAGGGCTATGAGCAGAATAAAAACATTATCCATACCTTTGTGTTTTCACTAATGGTTTGCTTTATGCTCGTTTCTTGCAGGGGCAACAAGAGTAGCTGGCAAATGGTTCAGAGGGTGGGGATAGACGTATACTTCAGCTCCATAGACCTCCCTGATATTCTGGCTGCTGATTACGGCATCAGGTGTCCCGTAACAGTGGATTTCGCCATTGCTGAGCATAATTAGCTTGTCGCAGTATTGAGCAGCCAGGTTCAAGTCGTGTAAAGCGGTCACCACGATTAAGTTTTGCTCCAGGCATAGCTTGCGGGCTAAATCGAGGGTCTCTATCTGATATTTAATATCGAGGTGGGCGGTAGGTTCATCAAGGAGTAGTATCGTCGGCTCCTGAGCTAAGGCACGGGCGATGGTCAGACGTTGCCTTTCACCGCCGGAGAGTTCGCTTATTCTGCGCTCAGCAAAGTCCAGCGTTTTGGTGACCTCCATGGCCTTGGTGACTATTAGCAGGTCATTTTTCGTTTCGTATCTGAAGAGCTTCAGGTGCGGCGTGCGTCCCATCAATACCACCTCGAAGGCGGTGAACAGTTCCGGCAAGCTGGGATTTTGCGGCACGACCGCCATCATCCGGGCTAATTCGCTGCGGCTTATGTCTGCTACGTTTCTGCCATCAAGAAAGATTTGTCCTGCGCTGGGATATATGAGGCGGGTCATGCCCCTGATAAGGGTTGACTTTCCTGAGCCGTTAGGCCCGATTATGCCCAACATTTCCCCGGGGCTGGCTTCGAGGCTTATGTCGTGAAGCACCCTTCGTTTGTTGTATCCCAGGCTTACATTTTCCAGATGCAAATTTAGCATCAGAATATGGCCCTCTTCTTTTGTCGTAGCAGGTAGAGGAAGAAAGGAGCTCCCAGAAAGGCGGTGATTATGCCGACTGGTATCTCAGTGGGCGATAGCAATGTTCTGGCTGCGGTGTCGGCGAGGATAAGGGAGATGGCTCCGGATAAGGTAGCCAGAGGCAGCAGGAAGCGGTGATCTGGCCCCCAGATTAGACGTACGGCGTGGGGTATGATAATGCCGACAAAGCCGATAATGCCGCAGAAACAGACTGCGGCGGCGGTTATCAGGGTAGCGGCAGCGAGCAAAATCAGCTTGACCCTTTCCACGTTGATGCCAAGTTGCTGTGCCTGGTCTTCATCAAGCTGCATGATGTTCAGAGGCCGGGCGTAGAGCCAGATGACTGTTGCACCAAGCAGAATATAAGGTGTTACTATCATTACCTGCCACCAATTGGTCAGCGAAAATGCGCCCAGGAGCCAAGAGATTATGCCATGCAGCTTATCACCGGAAATGATCATTAAATAATAAGTGATTGCAGAGAGGAATGCGCCCAAAGCCACGCCGGCCAAGATGAGCGTGGTCATGGGCAGGGTTTTGCCCACTTTGGCAATGGAATAGACTATGCCGACTGCGATTATGGCTCCCGCAAATGCCAGTAACGGTACGCTGCCTGCTTGCCATGATACAGGTAATAGAAAACCGATGACGGCTCCCAGGGCGGCACCTTGAGAGACACCTATCAGGTATGGGTCGGCCAAAGGGTTGCGGAAGAGTCCCTGATATGTGGTTCCGGCCACAGCCAGTGCGGCACCTGCTAGCCCTGCCAACAGTATGCGGGGTAAACGAATATGCAAGATAATGGTTTCTGCAGTGATTGGCCATGTGGGGTTGATGTGGATGAATGGTAGCTTAGCCCAAAATATATTGAACAATGTTCCCAGTGCAATCTCAGTACTGCCTATGGCTGAGGTTGCTAGGATTACGATGACCAAAAGAGCTGCCAAGCCGGCAATGGCATAGGCTCTGCTGTGCCATTTTTTAGGATAAGCAGCGGCGGCCGTAGGCAAGGTGGTGTCCTTTAACAGCTCCAGCGCCATCGCAGGCTATTTTCTCCTTTTTCTCGCTTCAAAATATAAATCCCCTGCTCCAGTGAGCAAGGGGATTTATAAAATAATAAATCCCACCCCCTTACTCCGCGGAGGTGAACATGTCCAATGGGGCTGATGTTCTGACTGTTACAGCAGGCGGGACTGTCCCGGAATTTCACCGGCTTGCTTGCCAATTAAGCCCTCGGTTACCCTCAGGCACCCCAGCATGTTTATTCAGTTGTATTTATAGAGTAGCACCAGGCAGGGGATTAAGTCAATGCCGGTTGTTCAATGCCAGGGAGGGCATAGGCGGTTACCTTGCGTTGATATTACTACAAAGCTATAATCTACTCCGAGGTTGTAATTATGAACCGAGCTAAGTTGTATCCGGGACTTATCGCAGGCATAGTAGTGGCCTTGTTTTTTGGTATCTCGTTGTATCTGCGTATCGTTCTACCCTATTCCAGTGTCTTCGTGGGAGAGATGATAAAATTCACCGGCACCGATGCCTACTACCACATGATGCTGGTCGATAACCTGGCTAATACCCTGCCTGACCATAGTACCTTTGCGCCCTATCTGCTTTTCCCCGTTGGCGGGGCTGCTGTTTTTTCTCTTTTCGATTATTTGCTTGCTGGCATTGCCTGGCTAGTGAGCATGGGGTCACCGAGTCAGCATATCATTGATTTGGTCGGCGTTTACTTGCCGCCTGTCCTGGGCGCTATCACTATTATTCCTGCTTACTTCATAGGCAAAGCGCTGTTTAATCGCTGGGCAGGGGTCATGGCTGCGGGCTTGATGGCGATTCTGCCCGGTGAATTTCTGGGCAGGTCGATTCTGGGTTATGCCGACCACCATGTTGCTGAAGTGCTTTTCAGCACAACTGCCATACTATTCTTAATTCTGGCTATCAAAGCGGGACAGGGGAAATTTACTTTCGCTCACGTGAGGCAAAAAGATTGGGCTGTCCTCATCAAACCCCTGGTTTGCAGCTTGCTCGCCGGCATTTTCCTTGGCATTTATCTTCTTATATGGCAGGGAGGATTGCTTTTTGTTTTCATCATCTTTGTCTATTTTGTCATCCAGTTCATCATCGAGCATCTTAGAGGGCAAAGCGCCGACTATCTGTGTCTCATTGGCGTGGTAACGTTTTTCGTCGCTGCGGCGATGTTCTTGCCGTCTTCCCCCGGTCGAATATATTTGGCTTCGCTTATCATAGCATTGCTGTCGCCGGTTATCTTGAACCTGGTATCCAGATTAATGGCAGGCAGGGGGCTTAAGCCAGGCTATTATCCATTGGCTCTAATCGTCTTTGGTGTAGTTGGGTTGGCTGTATTCTATATTGTCAGCCCTTCGCTTACACGTTCGATGTTGGAGAGCTTCGGCATTTTTGCCCCCTCAGGGGCATTTTTAACCATAATGGAGGCGCAACCTATCCTTTTCCCAGGCGGTCAGTTTACTCTTGACGTGTTATGGGGTGATTTCACCACCGGATTCTTGCTCAGCCTTATTTCACTTGGAATCATTATATATTCAGTTGTGAAGCGGGCTGAAGCTGATAAGACATTAATTGTTGTATGGAGCCTGATAATACTGGCAGCAACTCTGGGGCAAAGGCGTTTTGCTTATTATTTTGCGGCTAATGTGGCGGTGCTTACTGCCTATGTATCGTGGCTGGTACTCAAGTTTGCTGGCTTCAAAGAGACAGTGGAGCAAGTGGACATGCCCCTGAAAATTGAGAGGAAAAGCAAAAAAAAGAAGCACAGGCAAAAGCCCTCTTTTCAAACCGGCCCGGTGAACATGGCGCTGGGCTTAATTGTTGTCGTATTCCTTGTTTTTTACCCTAATGTCGGGCCTATGCCCCAAGTCGGAGCTTATCCTGCTGGCACGAAGATGTCGATAGATATTGCCAGTAAGCCAGCATTTGCGCCGAGCAATGCCTGGTGCGATGCGCTTTCCTGGATGAAGGATAATACCTCAGACCCGTTCGGTGCGCCGGATTTTTACTACAAGCTACACAAGGCGCCGTTTACTTATCCTCAGACTGCCTATGGTGTTACTGCCTGGTGGGATTATGGCTACTGGATAGCCCGTATCGGGCATCGACTTCCTAATTCTAACCCGGGTCAGGCTAACGCTGGCGCTGTAGCCAGGTTGTTTATTGCCCAGGATGAGTATGAAGCTGCTAAAGTTCTGGATGACACAGGGTTCCGCTCGAAATATGTGGCTATCGATTACGAAACAACCACGAGCAAGTTTTATGCGCTGCCAGCATGGGCTGACAGCAAGTTGGATACGTTTTATGAAACCTATTACAAAATGGAGGACGGTGAGCTTAAGTACGCCACGTTTTTCTATCCTGAGTATTATCGCTCGCTGGCCGTAAGGTTGTATAACTTCGATGGCAAGGTGGTAATACCTGATGAAGCTACGGTAATCTCCTATCGAGAGAGGTTTGGTCAGGACGGTAAGGTCTATAAAGAGGTGATAGATCAGGAGACATTCGATACTTATGAAGATGCTAGGGTGTACGTTGCCAAACAGAAGTCAGAAAACTATAAAATAGTTGGTGCTGACCCATTTATTAGCCCTGTTCTCCTGTCAGCCTTGAAGGATTACAAGCTCGTCTTTAGTTCGAAAGAAGGCGTAAGATTGCCAAATCAGATAGCTAGCCCCCAGGTGAAGATATTTGAGTACACAGGGCGGTAATATTCAAAAATTCCACCCTCACCTTAAATCCTCTCCCACCGAGGGAGAGGATTTTATCTATGTGGTGGCTGTCTTTGAGATTCTAAGGTAGTCCCGATTTTATCGGGGCTACCTTGATGATAACAAGCGAGGCAACAGGCAGATGCCCGCTTTTACTAATAGCTTGACTGGCGGCGTATCATGGCGATGAGGATTAAGATGACGATCAGTGCGCCAATGAACACAGCGATGTTAATCGGTGTGAATGGTCCACTGGATGATCCGCTCTTAGCTGCGTTTACCATGAAGCTCTTGCTTTGACCGCCGACGGTGATATTATAGACACCGACTTTCTGCTCGTTTATAGTGAAGGTAACAGTTCCAGTTTTCCCTGCTGCCAGGGTTATCTCCTTCTCGGCTTCGTTGACATCGTTTACATTCAAGATGGCATTGTAGCTGCCCTGGGTGCCGCCAGTGTTGGTTACCTGGGCGCTGATGGTCACCTGCTCGCCTGGTGCTGCCAGGACGGAACTAACCGACAGATTAGACACGGAGAAGCTGGCTGCTGATGCCGGCGGAGCTGACGTTCCGGTGGCCGCCATGATAGCGAAGATGGTGAAGTGGCTGACCTGCGTGGTCAGTGTCTTGCTCTGCGTATTGACCTCGGTGGTCAACTTAATCCAGCTCGCGCCGCTCCAGTAGGCGATGTACAGGTTGGACTCGGACACATCCGAAGGCAAAGCCGCCGGGTCATACTTCAAGGTGACGTTAATCCCGGGGCTGAAGGTGGTGTTGTTGGGCGTGAAATTGTAGGAGCTTATTATTTTAGCATCCGAAGGTGGCGAAGGCGGTGAAGGTTCCGTGGTCACCGTGAGCGATTGACCGGTGATATTGATGGCGGTATTGGCTATGAAATTAAACTGCACCCTTCCATCCGCGCTGCTGAATGAGGTGGTGCTGCCTACTACTCCCGATGTGGCGCTGAAGGAGCCGGTTTGCCCCAGGACGCTGGCGCTGATAGTCACTGACTGAGCGGGTGTGGAAGCAGCATTCACCTGCATCGAAAATGACTTGATGCTGGTGCCGGATGCGCTGTCGCTCACTTGCACGGTGAAGCTAGCGGTCTGGGTGGCGGTAGGTGTGCCTGAGATGACACCGCTACCGGCGCTGAGCGTCAGCCCTGCGGGCAGGCTGCCGGAGGTTACTGACCAGGTGTAGGGCGAGGTGCCGCCGCTTGCTGCCAGGGCAGTTGAATAGGCGCTGTTGATTGTCCCGCTGGGCAACGACGAGGTGCTGATATTCAGGGCAACTGGGGTACTGGGTGGTGGCACCGTGCCGCTGACAGTCAGGTTGAGCAGGGTTATTTCACCTGAAGTAAAGGTCGCTGTCTGGGCTGCTTTAACACCATTAACATAAAAATCTATAGTAGTGCCAGCATTTGTTGCAACCATGATCAACGGGTTGTAGCCATAACGCCCGCTGGAATCCGTGTTACCCGTGGCAACCTCGGTTCCGCTTACCTTGGCTGTAACAGCATATCCTGCCGCTGCAAGGGAGCCGTTAATGGTAACGGTGCCGAAGAACTGGTGCGGGACCGTCGGGGCGTCGGCGCTGGCAGGTTGGCTGGAGACAGGGAAAAGCAAAAGAGCCAGCGCAAGGCAAGTGAATACTATTTTTAAACTTCGAGATGTTGTGCCGTGTGGTGTTAACATTTCATTTGCTCCTCAATAACAAATTAGCTTATAAGCAGCTCTCACGCTGCGAAAAATTACAAATCTAAATGGTGGCATTGCGTAGAAATTCGACTGATTTGATTCCGGGCTCTCCCTATTTATTTGTAGGCTGTGATTTTGATTCTATTTTATTAAATCTGCCGTCAGCCATTGGCTGACGGCAGATTGCAGTTAAACTAGTCTGAAGGTGGTGTATATGAGCCGGTGGAGTTGAAGTATACCCAGTAGCCCTTCTCTGTATCAAGCGTATCTGTATTAGGAGTATAAGAGTCGTAGGTGCCGCTGGTTAGGCCGGTGTTGGTAAACCCGATTACCGGCAAATTATAGTTGGTTGCACCCAGGTAATCTAAAATCGTATGGGTGGAAAGGGTGGACTTGTAACCTATGAGGTTCCAGCCCTGCACCACGCTGTATGAAGGTGGTGAGGCAGGCGGAGCATTACCTTTTCTGCCCTGGAATGTGAACGAAGTGTCGGCGCCCGCTGTCACCTTTATCCAGTAACCTTTGCCATCGACCATTGTGGTCAGGCTGGTCGGTCCGCCTGGGTAGTAGGAGCTCCAAGTACCGCCATTTGTGCCGCCGGTGCAGGCCCAAACCCTGTCGATCCTGCCTATGCATGTCGAGAGCACGTTCTCTATGTTTGAGTTGGTGGGTACCAGTGGCAGAGAGATTAGATTCCAACCCTGTTTCAGGGCTATAGTGGCGGGCTCAACAGCGAAATCTGCTTCGGTAATGGTGAAATTGGCATCGCTGGAGTCAATTCCATACAGCGCGCTGGCGGGGTTTGTGGCAGTAATCTTGATCTTGTTGAGATTGTTCGGCGTGCTGGAGTCCACCGCCCAGCTATAGGTTCGTGCTCCCTGTGGCTGGTTGGTCAGGTTCGCGATTGTTATAGGGTAGGTGCTGCCACCGTTTATCGAAAGCTGGATTAGGTAGTCCAAGCGTACTGTGTTGCCGGATGCATCGGTGGCTGTCCAGGTGATGCTTTGTATGGTGCCTACCTGCCAGGACACGCTTGCCGTATTGGGAGAGGTGACTGTCACTGTGGGCCCGCTGCCGCCCAGCAATATGCTGAATGTGGGGCTGATTGCGTAGCCCGAGTTAGTTGTGGGAGTAGCTTTATCAGTGGCGGTTACCTTGATCTTACAGTTGGTGCTCGAAGCCAGTGGTGTAGGCACAGTCCAGGTGGCATAAGTATTGAGACCCTGAGGTTGGTCAGTGAGTGGTATGTCATAACCCCACGATGTACCACCGTCTGTAGACAACTGTATGTTGTAGTTAAGCAACTGATCAACGCTGCCTATGCTGAATACGTTGTCACTGGCTGTCCAGCTTATGGTCTGGTTGGTCTGTCCGGCATAGAATATTGTTCCAACTGTAGGCGCCGTTACTGACACGGTGGGAGCGGTCACATCGGCAATGGTAAATGCGTTACTAATTGCCGGCGTGCCTTCGTTGCCAGCTTTATCACGCACGGTAACCCTTATCTTGGCTGTGCTGCCGCGGTATGTGTTGTCTACCTTCCAACTATAGGTGGTTAGACCGGGAGTGCGGTTGGTGACCCAATCCGTTATCAAAGTAGGATACGTTCCCCCACTATCAAGGGATAACTCTATCTTGTAATCCACGTTGGTACTAAATGTAGACACTGTGGTGAAAGTAATCGATTGTGTAGAGTTACCGTTCCATGATGTTCCTGTAGTTGGAGTGCTAATAGTAACAGTAGGGGGAGAATTGATAATGGTGAAGTTAGATGCGCTGGTGACAACCCTGGAATTACCGGCTGTATCGGTAACTGTGAGTTGTAATCTGGCCGATAGGGTGTCCATATCGGGAATGTCCGCTGCTAACCAGGTTGCGCTGTTTGTACCCCTGGCTTTCGGTACGGTAGTGAAGGCAGTCGAGGGATAGCTTGTGCCGGCGTCGGTACTGTACATAGCACCTACATACACGTCTTGCGCGGGAACTGTGTCCGTTGCGTTCCAATATACGGTATAGTCCTTGCTAGATGATACGTAATTGCCGCCGTTGGGATTGGTCAGCGTCACAGTTGGGATGGTGTTGTCAATTACGAGAGCATTGGACTCTATATCACTGGCCTGCCATATACCGCCGCCCGTCGGCTGAAGTGCGCTTACTTTAACGTCGTAAGTGCCTGTAGCGACACCTGTCAGGCCGATGCTGTAGCTGAAGGTATTAACGCCGATGGCAAGGGTCACAGCGTATAAAGGCTGTGTAGCCACTGCAGTGCTGGTACCGGCGGTTAGGACTTCAAGTAGAAGGTCACCCTGGGTGATATCAGTCGCGGTCACAGTGAACCCTATCGCTAGTGTCCCGCCTGTGTGGCCGTAAAGGGGAACCGCGTTTGTGGGGCTGGTAATATTGACGCCGGTAACGGCTGCCTTCGCCGGCGTTGCCGGCAGCACCACTGCTGCCAGGGAGAGGATGAGGAGTAGGGATAAGAATATACTCAAGAATTTGCCTTTGAATGTGTTACTCATAATGATTTTGTTTTACCTCCTTAGTGCTTTTCTTGTTGAACAAGTCTGCTGCATGGTTAAACGAAAATAAGCAGCAAAGGTTTAGGCCCTTTTCGTTTTTTGCTTACCTCCATTGGTGTTTTTGATGTGGTCTGCTAATATCTCAGCGACGAGGTCCTTGAGGTGTTTGCCATCGCGGACCGCCTCCGACTTGAGCTTGCGGTGGATTTCCACCGGCACCGGGGCTCTAATTTCAGGCATGTTTATACCTCCAATGGCCGGATGGCATGATATCCATCCCATCCGTTACATCCATCATTTCCAGGATGTCCTGTTTACCCATGACGTGTATTATAACACCCCTGTCAAGGGGGGGTATCCTCATCCCGACCCTCTCCCTCATAGGGAGAGGTAAAAAGAATACGAAAGAGGGGCTGCGCCTTTCTTAAACTCCCCCGTTTACTTAGGGAGCAACAGGCAAGAGGCAAACAGGCTGGTTTTCACTTTGGTTGATAATCGAGGTAAAATAGAAGAAGATTTAGCGGACAAAGGAATACAGGAATGAGAAAATCAGTGACTTCACTGGCAATTTACCGGGGAGGAATATAGTTTGGAACATTGTTTCAAAGTCGAGATTTATAGCTCTTGGTCAGTCATGATAATATGACCAAAGGCCACAGACCGACGGTCATCGCCGTCATCCCTTGCCTCGACGAGGAATATTTTATCGGCGATATAGTTGTCAGAACCAGTAAGTATGTTGACCGGGTAATTGTCGTTGACGATGGTTCAACCGATAATACCTCTGAAGTCGCCCGGGCTGCTGGAGCCAGGGTGATAAAACATAAGCAGAAACAGGGAGCTGGAGCCGCTACACGGACGGGCTTTGAGGCTGCGAAGGCTGACAGCGCTGATATTCTGGTGGCCTTAGATGGCGATGGGCAACACAACCCGGATGAAATTCCACAGGTCTTAGCTCCCATCCTTGCAGAAGAGGCGGACATGGTTATCGGTTCCCGCTTCCTCCCACCAACTCAACAAACTCAAGGAACTAATATTCATCGTCATCGTAAGTTCGGCATCCATATCATTACCTGGCTTTGCAACTTTGGCTCAAAGGCGAAGGTATCCGATTCTCAAAGCGGTTTCCGGGCACACAGCCGAAGGCTGCTCGAAGCGGTCAATATCACCGAGAAAGGCTTCGGCTTCAGCGTCCAAGTGCTTCTGCAAGCCAGAAAAAAGGGCTTTGTTATCACGGAGGTGCCCATCTCATGTCGCTACCACTCGCAAGGTTCGAGCCTTAATCCTGTAGTGCATGGCACTGTTGTTGCCTTCAGTGCTATCAGGTATCGCCTGATGAGCTTATGGTCCAGGTAGGGCTGCATGAGAAGTCGTAAGCCTGTGCCTGGTTGATAGTGTGAAGCAGGAAATATAGTAATCTACGGGTGAGAAAGGGTGAGGGTGGCGCAAGAGTTGCCGAACGGTTACAATATAAAGCTAAAATGTGGCAGTATAGAGAGCTGGTCAGGAACCTGACCATCGCCGATTTCAAAAGCCGCTACCAGAATACCTCGCTTGGCTTTCTCTGGTCTATCCTTAGCCCACTTTTGCTTGCAGGGGTCCTGTATTTTGTATTCAGACATCTCTTTGGTCAGGAGGAGGACTTTGCCGCAAACCTGCTGGTGGGCATAATGGCGTGGCGGTTCTTCACTATCGGCACTACATCATCTCTTCATGCTATAGTCAATAAGCCCAGCCTGGTGACCAAGGTATATATACCCCGGCAGATATTGGTGCTGAGCAATGTCCTGGCGAACCTGATAAGCTCATTACTCGAGTTCGTAGTTCTGCTGTCCATAATATTCATCTTACTGGGGCATTTATCTATCACCGTATTGCTCTTCCCTCTTATTCATTTTCTGTATTTCTGGCTTATTTTCGGGGCAGGGTTGCTCCTGTCATCTCTCTTTGTTTACTTCCGTGACCTCGACCAAATGTGGGAGGTGCTGATCAATGTTCTCTTCTTCTGCTCACCCATCGTTTACCCCCTATCCGTAGTTCCGCCTTACCTTATGCCCTACTATATGCTTAATCCGCTAACTCAGATTATAGTTATATATCGCCGGGTAATGGTTGCCGGGGACATACCTTCGCTTACTAGCCTTGTTGGTGTTATTGTGGTCGGCATTGTCGTCTATTTGGTAGGTAATCTTGTCTTTAGCAAATTACAACGTCGCTTTGCCGAGGAGATGTAGTGAGCGCTATAACCGCAGATAAAATCTCCAAAAAATTCCGTATCCCTCACGAGAAGAAGACAACGCTGTTTCAGAACATAGTCGGCGTGATAAAAAGGCAGTTCGACTATGAGGAATTCTGGGCGTTAAAGGGCGTTAGCTTCGAGGTTGAGAATGGCGAGACCTTCGGTATAGTAGGTAGAAACGGCTCAGGTAAGAGCACCTTGCTCAAGATACTGGCAAAGGTGTTGTATCCGGATAGCGGTTCGGTCAAGATGAACGGTAAAGTAGCTTCCTTTCTTGAGCTGGGCATCGGCTTTCAGCAGGAGCTAACCGCTGAAGAAAATGTCTATATCTACTCTTCCATACTGGGGATAAGCCGCAAGCAGGTGAAAAGGATATATGATGATATCTTTGCCTTCGCCGAGCTGAAGAAATTCGAAGATATGAAGCTGAAAAATCTCTCCTCCGGGATGTATATGAGGTTGGCCTTCTCCACAGCTATCCATGCCAATCCGGACACTATACTAATAGACGAGGTTTTTGCTGTGGGTGATGAAGCCTTTCAAAAGAAGTGTATAGATAAAATAAACGGGCTCCAGAAGCAGGGCAAGACCATAATCTTTGTTTCCCATGACCTCAAAGCTGTAAAAGGCCTGTGCCGGAGGTCACTATTGTTGAACGAAGGTAAGATTATCTCAATGGGCGCTACCGAAAAGGTGATAAACGATTACCTGGCGTTACTGAATGGAGGATGAACAACTAGAGTGGTATTCCGGTATCGGTTATTCAACTCGGCGAGGTCGGGTTTGTTATCAACTCATGGTATTGCCCTGTCTTTGGTTTCCAGCCAATCAAGGCTTAATCGCCGAGACTACAAAACAGAAGGCGTATTCGGCACCGGCTCGTTTACCCAGGTCTCTGAGCATCTCGACCATGCGCGGGTCATTATCTGTCAGATGTCGCACATGGTCATCAATTTTGTGTATACCCCAGTAGGGCTGTAAGAAGACACCGGCTGTGTCTTTGATACGAAACCCCTCTTCAGTCAACATCTCGACCACTTCACCAAAGGTAAACTCTTTTACATGGTCGAAAGAGCATTTGAAATCAGGGTAGCCGAGCATCCTGTTTACTCTCAGGTGGAGGCTATCGCGGTTAGGAGATGTGACCACCAGCAAACCACCATGGCGTAGAACACTGAAAGCCTCCCTTATTGCTCTTTGTGGTTCGGGGAGGTGTTCTATGACCTCTTTGGCGATGACGACATCGAAATAGTCCTCATCTAACTTCAAATCCATCGCATCCATGGTCAGAAAGCTGAAGTTGGGCTTATTACCGAATGTCTGCCGGGCCTGTGATACGGCCACTTCCGATACGTCTGTCCCGACAAATTCCTTACACTTCGAGATATAGGCCGCACTGCCTCCTATCCCTGCGCCTACCTCCAATATTCTCTTATCCACAGTAGGGGAGAACATGTTGATTACCACTGTATTCAGCTCCTCAGTCCTCACCTTATCCCATAAACATGTAACAACATATGCTTCTTCTTTACTGTACCTTTCGTTCATCAACTTCTTAATCTGGGCTGCGGACAGAGATGCGTAGTCCTCATTTGCCTGACCGGTGACCGCGTCTTTTCTAGGTGCAGATATAGCCTCAGATGAGGGCATCCAGCGATAAACCTGCCTAGCGACCTCTCTAAACACCGGTATGCTGTTGATTACAGCCCTGTTTTTCAGCCCGGTGGCTATTATCCAGTCCTTAAGAGTTTTCATCTTTCCCCAAAAAGTTCATTACTTGCTTATTATCTTGCGTCTGGGTCTTATCTAGCTCAATTATCCAAAACTAATCATATTCACAGAACTTTGGAATAAGCTTCGTACAGCCTCTCGACGTAGTTTTCCATGCTGAACAGCTTTGCCCGCTCTTTTCCTGCTTCTGAAAGTTTGGCTCTCAGTTGCGGGTCGCTAATCAGAGTCTCTATTTTACCCCTGATATCATTTATATCATAGGGGTCAACATATAAGGCGGCATCTCCGCACACCTCAGGAAGGCTCGCGGCATTGGATGCAATAACAGGGCAGCCGCAGGTCATTGCTTCAAGCGGCCCAAGTCCAAATCCCTCGTACAGAGAAGGGAAGACGAAACAGCGCGCCCCGCTGTACAGGTATCTTAGCTCTTCATCAGATACATGACCAAGGAGACGAAGGTTCTTGATATTTCTACCACCGATCTCATCTTCCCAGAGCCAGGCTTTCTTGCCGGCGATGACCAGCGGTAGATCAGTGTCGATGAGCGAATACGCATCGATCAATCTGACGATGTTTTTCTTTGGCTCGATAGCACCGACGAAGAGGACATACTCATTCGGCTGAAGGGCGTATTTCCTCAGGTATAGCTCCAGAGGAATCCTATCATGTTCGTCGACGGGCTTTATCGATACTGGTTCAGATGTAACCGATATCTTATCGGGATTCGTCGGGAAAATGTCCAGTATATCCTTTTTGGTGTGCTCTGAAGGAGTAATGATAAGATCCGAGGTCTCAATCGAGCTGCGGACAGTCTTGTAAAAGAGATTCTTATCGTCAAGTGTAGTATAGGGGAGCCTCAATGGTATCAGGTCGTGAACAGTTGTTATCTTCCTGGCCTTCCTTATCTTGATGGGCAGCGGACAGGTTGCGTGGAAAATATCGACTTTTTGGGGCATATTGATGACTGTCTTGAGGCCGAAAATCTGATACAAGGCGATGGCCACACTGTAGCAGTCTCGCACAGCAAAAATATTAGCAGAGCGGTAGGTATCACGCCACTGAGCGCTTTTTAAAACAACTTCGCCGAAGCTCATTCTCTTTGCCTTTTGAGAGATTCCAAAAGGGGCTCTGGCTGCTGCTATCAATAGGTCCTTTATGGTACCAACTAGGCGAAGTCTGTCATCGTTTTTAGGCTCGCCGGTTGACTCGAAAAAGGTGACTTCATCAATAATGGGATTCCCGGCAACGCGAGAGCTGAATAACACATTGATATCAGCTCCGAGAACTCCTAATGCTTCGATCAAGGTCATTCCATATCTCTTTATACCTGTACCCTTGCTGAGTCCTAAGTTGTACCCGTCTAGTAAGATATTAACGCCTTTTAAATCCATATTTCTCCCATCTGGTTAAATTTAGGAGTGCAGTTCTAAAGCTACCTACTATTTTCGCTCCAACACACGCTGATATAGTTTCGTATAGTCTTCGACACATGAGTTCCAGTCGTGTATCTTGGCAAAATCATAATTTCTCTCGATGTCCAGGGTCAACTTCTGGTTCTTGAGGAACTCTGTTAGGTTGTCTACCACCACACAGCGCGACTTAATTTCGTCCGGCATGATAGCATCGTGAAGCACAATGACTGGCTTCTTACAGGCAAAAGCCTCGACGATAGGCAGACCGTATCCCTCGACCTTGGTTGGAAACACAAACAGGTCAAGCGAGTTGTAAAACTCAGCCAGTTTTTCCTCTGGGACGAAGCCCACGAATTTGATGCGCTCGTCGTGTTGGCGTGCCAGCTCCGCCAGCCTGTGGTAATCCGCTCCGGTCCCGCCGATGACAAGTTCGCCGTCGATGCCAGCGGCTAAGAACGCCTGAATAAGGATATCGATGCGTTTCCTGGGATCCAGGTAGCTCAGCGTGCCAATACGAAATATCTTGTCCTTCTTCGGGCCGGGGTCAAGAGTCTGGCTTATGCCGAAACGTATTACGCTCACCTTGGTCTCATCGACATTCAGATGTTCAATCAGCTCCTGCCGTGTGTGTTCAGAATTGCAGGCAATAAGACTGCACTTACTGGCCATGCTGGCTGCAGCTTTGAAATAATGCTTGCTGATTAGACGCTTCACTTGTTTCATCGGTCCCTGCGCATAGTGGGTTTCCGTTTTGTTCAAATGTAGCCAGGGGATAAGGTCGTGGAAGGTGACAATGCTGGACGCTTTGGGCGCATATATGGCTTCGATGGGTGATAGACAGTGGTATATGTCGTAGCCTTTTGGCAGTGTAAAGGCGGCCTCAACCGCTGAGTACACGAAATAGCCGATGTCTCTTTCCCTGTGTGTACCGAACGACACTGTCTCGTAACCTCTCTTCAGGAGTGCGTCGCGCATTTCCATAGAGAAGCGCCCTATACCTCCGTTGCGAAGATCGAAGTAGCGACCAACTAGGCAAATCTTTACTGTTTTCAATCCCATCTCGTGCCATTACCTACAGCCTGTTTCTATTTCACGGTAACCGACTTTGCCAGGTTACGGGGTCTGTCAGGGTCTTTGCCGCAGCTAATCGCCATGTAGTACGCCAGGAGATGGAGGGGTACTACGACGACCATAGGGTATAGCAACTCGTTGACTTTAGGAATTTTGATCCAGCAGTCGTAGATTTCATTCTCTCTATCGGAGAAGGCGATGATATAGGCACCGCGGGACTTCGCCTCCATAGCGTTGCTGAGTGTCTCAAGATAGGTGTAGTCATCAGGGCAGATAACGGCTACAGGTGTACCCGGCTCGATAAGAGCTAACGTGCCGTGCTTCAGTTCGCCAGCAGGCATACCTTCGGCATGAACATAGGATACCTCCTTTAGTTTTAATGCACCCTCGGAAGCAATTGCGAAATTAATGCCCCGGGCGATGTAATAGAAGTCATGTTTATCTTTGAGGTTATCGCATAGCATTTTAAGACGGTTATTATTCCAGTCGATCACTGTGGCTATCTGGCTGCTGATACTGCTAATGTCCTTGACGGCCTTATCAAAGGCATTCACCATAGAGAAAGACAGTAAATAGAAGACTACCAACTGGCTGAGAAACGATTTTGTAGCTGCCACAGATAGCTCTGGTCCACAGTTAAGGGGAATAACATAGTCGCTCATTTCAGCTAACTGCGAATACGGCCTGTTGACAATGGAAATTATCTTTGCACCGGCTTTTTTTGCTTTCTTAACACCGTCGATGACATCGGCGGTCTCGCCGCTCTGAGATACGGCTATAACCACGGTGTTTTTGTCTACAGAGTCGGCGAAGTATCCGAATTCGGAGGCCATGATCACGTCACAGAACTTTTTGCCAACCTGGGAAAACATGTACCTGCCGACCAATGCCGCATGTCTGGATGTGCCGCAGGCGGTGATGATAACCTGTCCGGCCCTGAGAATATCCAGGGTGATTTTGGTAAATAGCTCTCTATCTTGCGCCACAGCCGCCTCCAGAGTTTGGGGTTGCTCCATTATCTCTTTCAACATGTAGAAGGGATATCCCTGCTTATCGCCTTCGCTCCATTGTGTCTCGATGTCCTTAGTCTCTTTGTTCAATTTATTGCCGCTGGCATCGAAAAATTGGATAGAGTCGGCTGTCAGTACCACTACCTCAGTATCTGCGAGGATCATTAGTTTATCTGCCCATCCGGAGAAAGCGAGGGCATCACTGGCAGCAAAATGTATGTGGTCGCTTATGCCAATCGCTAGAGGGCTGCCGTTTCTGGTGCCGACAATCTTGGTAGGGTCTTTTGATGATATAGCCAAGAATGCATAAGAGCCTTCTATTTTTGGCGCTATGGCGAGCACTGCTGCTTCAAGGGTATGCCCCCTTTTTAGCTCGTCTTCTATGAGGTGCGGTATAACTTCGGTATCTGTATCTGAAATCAAGTTATGCCCATGCCTGGTGAGTTCTCTACGGAGCTCTTGATAGTTGTCAATGATGCCATTGTGCACAACAGCCACCGTCTGGGAGCAATCATAATGGGGATGTGCATTGATTTGTGTAACCTCACCATGCGTTGCCCAGCGGGTATGACCGATAGCTATCTTGCCGGGCAGTGAGCTTAGCTCATGTTTAGCCTCAATCTCATCAAGCTTGCCGATATCTTTTTTTAAGGATAAACATCCATCTGCCAGCACCGCGATGCCTGCTGAGTCATAGCCGCGGTATTCCACCCGTTTTAGGGCCTGGAAAACGATAGGGGCGGCTGCTTCTTTGCCGCAGCATCCGACGATTCCACACATTTTATTGTTTATTCTCAGGCAGTTTCCTGTGCCTCTTCTTCGGCGGTCTTATTTTACATTGGGTGTCAATACTTAAGCGTTGCTATCCGAAATCCGTTCAACCTGAACGGCAAGAGTAATGACCGAATTATACTTAGTTGTCATCTGTCTGGCAAAAGTAAGATGTTTCAGAGAATCAGCATGGCATCGCCGAAACTATAGAACCGGTAGCCGTGGTCTTTCGCCTGTGTGTAGGCTTGCAGCACGAAATCTCTACCGGCGAAGGCTGAAATCAACATGAGCAGCGTTGACCTGGGTAGATGGAAGTTGGTGATAACCGCATCTGTAGTGCGGAATTTGTGCCCCGGCAGGATGAACAAGTCCACATTGCCAGAAAATGGCTGAACAGTGCCTGTTTGAGCAGCAGCCTCGATAAGCCTGATGGTGCTGGTGCCTACAGCTATGACCCGTCTGCCCCTATCCTTTGTTTTGTTGATTAAGTCGGCGGTTTCTGGGTTTACGACTCCATATTCGGTGTGAATCTGGTGGAGAGCAGGGTTATCAACCTGAACCGGACGGAATGTGTCAAGCCCGATATGAAGGGTCACGAAAACAAACTGGACGCCTCTTTCTTGTAGTTCATCGAGTAACCTTGGTGTGAAGTGGAGTCCGGCGGTTGGCGCCGCTACGCTTCCATTTATCTTAGCATAGACCGTCTGGTAGCGCTCCGGGTCAGATAACGGTTCGTGGATGTAAGGTGGCAAGGGAACATTGCCTAATTGCTCCAACAAACTTTCGTCGGAGAAGTTTATTACTCTGATGCCTCCCTTGCCCAGTCCGATTACCTCGGCGGTTATGCTCATATCGGCATTGGCAGTTTTACCTGCTATGTTGATTTTTGCACCAATCCCCATTCTTCTACCGGGACGAGCCAGTGTTTCCCATACGTTGTTGTCCAGACGGCGCAGCAGCAACAATTCCACATTGGTGTTGCTATTATCTTTTATCCCGAAAAGTCGGGCAGGTATAACCCGGCTGTTGTTGAATACCAGGGTATCTCCGCCTTGGAGGTACTCTATTATTTCATGGAAAGTGCGATGCTCTACAGCTTCGGTGTCCCGGTGAAGTACCATGAGACGTGATTTATCTCGTGGCTCTACTGGTGTTTGAGCAATAAGCTCCGGGGGCAGGTTATAGTCGAAATCGCTTAGTTTCATCGGAAGGGGCTATTTGCTTAGAAAGTGAAGGATGACATTAGCTATTATTGTGATAACGACGCTCAGTATAAGGAATGTGACGATAGGGAAGTATAGGGAGAAGCCGTCCTTCTTTATCACGATATCGCCGGGCAATTTACCGAAAAAGGGAATATGTTGGCTGAAGGTCAATAGTAAACCTAAGAATACGATAATGCCGCCGATTATCAGGAGTATCTTGCCGATTCCTTCCATGTCTTAGCCTCTATAGGAGGCATCCGGGCCGGAATATTGACTTAGGCGGGAGATGGCCCTGGCAGCACGTTCCATACTGGGGAATACCGGTATTGAGCCTTGAGCCAGTTGGTGTTCTGTCTGTAATCGCTCTGGCTCATTGATGCTCGGTGGCATGACTATCACGATGGGTTTATTATATTTATTTTTCAAGTTTATCAGGCTGCTATTGATAGTATCCACGTCTTCCTTGGTCGATTGTACCAAGAGTATGCCTATGTCCTCCTGGATTATGAGCATATCTATAACCGGATCGGAGAGTATTGCCTCGAAGGCTTCTTCCAGTGTAGCTGGTTTGCTGTCCGCCTGGCTGACATCCACAGGATTGTGTAATATACTACCCACCAGCCCTAAAATCTTGGTTAGCTTCTCCAGCGTTTGTGAGGAGAGCTGCGGAACTGTAAGCCCTGCTTCTGAGCAGATATCTCCGGCTGCTACTGCGATACCACCTCCACCACCGGCAAATCCACTGGCAATTGCTATATTTCTGCCATGCCATCGCCCAAGCTGCTGGAAGATGAGCAGCGTGTCAACTAGTTCCTCGATAGTGCGGACTTCAATAGCTCCTGCTTGCTTCAATGCTGTTGACCAGATGGCTGATGAGACGGCCAATGACCCTGTATGTGATTTGACGACTGTAGAGCCAACCTCGGTTCTGCCGCCTTTCAGCATCACTATTGGTTTAGCTTTCGATACCTCTCTCATTGCATTGAGAAGTTGGCGTCCGTTGCCGGCACCTTCGAAGTAGGCACCGATTATAGAAGTTTTTGGGTCCGCGCCCAGATATCGTAATAAGTCGGTGCCATCTAAGTCAACGCCATTACCAAAACTAATTCCCTTGCTGAATTTTATACCTCGAGCTATTCCGCTACCAATAAACGTATTACCGATACCACCGCTCTGCGTCAAAAAGCTAACTGTGCCGCTTTCGCCCATTAATCCCGTAGGCGCATATGGTATCTTACTCTCAGGGCAATAGCTGCCGGCGCCATTAGGCCCGATGATGTGAAAACCGCCTTGCCGCGCTTTCTGTATCATCTCGATTTCCAAGCTACGACTGGTGGTGTCCCCCAGTTCACTGTAGCCTGCGGTAAAGAAATGGGCAAACTTTACTTTTTTAGCTGCACATTCTTCGAGTATTCTGGGGACAATCTGGCGTGGTATGGATATAATGGCGTAATCTACATGCCCTGGAATCGCTGTGAGATTGGGATAGATTTTCAGCCCTAGCATTTCTCCGCCGCGTGGGTTGACTGGATAAATGCTCCCCAGAAATCCGGCATGTACCAGCCCGGATACCCAGCCAGAGGCGGCATTCGGCCTGCTTGTAGAAACGCCGACAATGGCAATGGATTCGGGGTAGAAAATGGGCTTTAGCTCCTGGAGCAGCTCGGTCGGAGATAATTCAAGCACGTGTTTGATTTTAGCTGAAAATGAGGGAATAATGCAAGGGCACCCTCTCTGTTTAAGGTTTGTTCTGTCTTGTTTGTTATGGTAAACTCAAATGGATTTTGGAGGCACTGCTTTGAGAATACTGGTAAGCAATGACGATGGCATACATGCTGCTGGTCTCTGGGCACTGGCTAAGGAACTGAGCGGGCTGGGTATAGTGACCGTAGTCGCTCCTGATAGAGATCAGAGCGGCGTCGGTACGTCGGTGACGCTGCGCCATCCCTTGAGATTGCTTGAGGTGAACTCTCTGGTTGAAGGGGTAAGGGCATATTTGGTTGAGGGGACTCCTGCCGACAGCGTCATCCTGGCTCTTAAGGTGGCTTTGAAGGGCATGCCTGACCTGCTTGTCTCCGGCATAAATGAAGGGCCTAATTTAGGCGATGATGTCTTTATTTCGGGCACGGTGGGTGCTGCCTTGCAGGGCTATTTTTATGGCATTCCATCCATCGCAGTATCTGTGGCAGCTTTCAGAGACGTAAAATCCGGCGTTGCCGCTAGACTGGCCAGGCTTTTGGCAGAGGAGGTTCGTGAAAAGAAGACGCCGGCGAGGTTGTTGCTCAATATAAATGTGCCTAATCTGCCTCAGGAGAATATTGAGGGGATTGAGGTAACCAGCCTGGGTCGGCGAGAGTATTCCGACAATGCTGAGCCCGGACATGACGGCAAGCGGAATTACTACTGGGTTAGTCGGGGTGTTTCAGAGTGGCATGTGATTCCGGGGACGGATACCTGGGCACTGAAGCAAAACAGGATTTCCATTACTACCCTGCCTAATGATGCGGGTGGCTCTGCCCATAGTTTCATTAAGGGTTTGGTACCGGACTTGTATCGTAAGTTATTAGGCGGAAGCATGGAGGAGTCAATTAAAGGACTAGAATCGATATGCAAGACGCAGTAACAGGCGTCGTCGGGCTGGTGGTTCATTGATTTCAACCAGGCTTATCCTCATCAGGCATGGACAGATGGAATGGAATAGGGTGGAAAGATTCAGAGGCAGAGCCGACCCGGCGCTTACCGAAGTAGGTGTAAAACAGGCACAGGCGATGGCTGAGAGAATTGCCCGATGGCGGGTTTCTGCAGTATACTCCAGCCCTCTGCGGCGTGCTTTGGAGACAGCCTATCCTATAGCCAAACGTTTTGGTCTTGAGGTGGAGATATTGCCCGGGGTGATCGATATCGATTACGGAGAATGGCAGGGACTTTCGATGGAGGAGGCTGAGACAATGGATGGCGTTCTCTATGCAAAGTGGCGGGAAAAACCGCAGGAGGTTGAGTTTCCCTGTGGAGAAAGCCTGGACAAGGTCAGGGAGAGGGCTGTTGCTGTTGTTTCTGAGCTGATAAATAAATATCAGGGACAAGTGGTTGCGGTGGTGTCGCATAAAGTGGTCTGCCAGCTACTGATACTTGAAGTGCTTAAGCTGGATAATTCCCATTTCTGGCAGATAGCCCAGGATGTTTGTGCATTGAACCTTTTCGAGTACAGGGATGGCGCGGCTTCGGCGTTGATTATAAATGAAACCTGTCATGTGAGACATTTATAGTGAAGGTGAGATATGGCTAAAGTAAAGGTGGGCATCATAAATGTTACAGGCTATGCCGGTGTGGAACTGGCGCGGTTGCTTTACCGACACCCAGAGGTGGAACTGGCATCTATTACCGGTAGGAGTGCGGCGGGAGAGAAGCTAGCCAATGTTTTTCCGCATCTGGCTGAAATCGATTTTACCATTACTGCTGAGATTGGCGAGGTAGATGTCGCTTTTTCGGCGATGCCGCACAAGGCAAGTGCCGAAGCTATAATGCCTCTGGTGGAACGGGGGGTGAAGGTTATCGACATAAGTGCCGATTTCCGGCTTAAGGACGCTGGCAAGTATCCGCAGTGGTATAACTTTGCGCATCCAGCACCGCAGTTGTTGCTGAAGGCGGTATATGGTTTGCCTGAGCTGCACCGTGCTGAGATACCTGGAGCCAGTATAATAGCTGCTCCCGGTTGCTATCCTACGGGGGCAATTCTGGCTTTAGCGCCGGCAGTGAGAGCGGGACTAATTCACCCGGACATCATCATAGATAGTAAATCCGGTGTTTCCGGTTCTGGGAGAGCTTTAACTGTGTCTACACACTATGCTGAGGCGGTGGATAATGTCCGTGCCTACTCTTTAGGAGGGCACCGCCATCTGCCGGAGATGGTGCAGGAGCTGGAGCTTCTGACATCAGGCATCGCGTTGGCAGTGACCTTTGTGCCTCATGTGGTGCCTATGTCGCGGGGTATCTTGAGTACCTGCTATGGGAAACTGAAGGATGGCAATCTGGCCAAGGAGAAGGTAGAAGAGCTGTACCGCTCTTTTTATAAAGATGAGCCTTTCGTTAAGGTGATGGATGCGCCGCCTGAGACCAAGCAGGTCTGGGGCAGTAACCTTTGTTTAGTTTATCCCACCGTTGATAGCAGGACGGGCAGGCTGGTCATCATCAGTTGCATTGATAACTTGGTGAAGGGCGCTGCTGGACAAGCTGTGCAGGATATGAATATAATGTTTGGCTTTCCTGAGACGGCCGGGTTGGAAGCCCTGCCCCTTTATCCGTAGTAGAACTGGCCCCCATCGTCTAGAGGCCTAGGACAGCAGCCTTTCAAGCTGTAGACAGGGATTCGAATTCCCTTGGGGGCACCAACCATCCGCTAATTTATCGCTGCCTATATTGTTGCCATCGATCTCTGAGAACGATAGAATAATGCCAATATTGAAGCAGGAGGGTGGACTATGAGAAAGCTGATGAATGAGTTCAAGGAATTCGTTATGCGGGGTAGCGTGGTTGATCTGGCTGTCGGCTTTATTGTGGGCGCTGCGTTCAGCGGCATCGTGACATCGCTGGTGAACGATATCCTGATGCCGCCGTTTGGATTGCTGCTGGGTAAGGTTGATTTCTCCAGCTTGTTCATAAGTTTGAGCGGGCAGCATTACCCATCGCTGGCGGCAGCAAAAGCAGCGGGCGCAGCAACCATTAACTACGGTCTTTTTATAAATGGTTTAATCAATTTTGTAATCGTCGCTCTTGTGCTATTCCTGGTCATCCACTCCATGAGTCAGCTACGGCGCAAAAAAGAAGCAGCGTTGGCAGAAGCTACAACGAAGGGATGCCCTTTCTGCTATACGGACATACCTTTAAAGGCAACACGATGTCCGAATTGTACTTCCATGCTATAATATCTGAGATAATTGCAATATATTTGTGGAATCTGCTTTCTTATGAGCGCCGCCAGGCTTTTTAGAAAAAATAGACCTAGGAGATATGTTATATGGCAGATGCAGATTTGGATAAATATTGTAAGTTGGCTATGGAGAAGGGGGCAACTCATGCAAAGCAAATCCATCCCAGCAGTGTGGTGACTGGAGCATGGGTACGGTGGAAGTGCCAGTTTGGTTGTACAAGATATGGACTCGGGTACTGCTGTCCTCCTGATTCGCCGACGCCAGAACAGACACGAGCACTCATCGATTGCTATCATCGTGCCATATTGTTTCATCTGGAGAATCCAGCATCGGGGGAAAGGATGAAACCGGTAAAGCAGTTCGAGAAGATGCTGGTGGAACTGGAAGAGGAGGCGTTCAAGGACGGGTACTATAAGGCCTTTGTCTTGGGGGAGGGGCCTTGCGCTCTCTGCAAAGAGTGTGCCAAGCAAATGGGGGCTCCCTGCAACTTTAAACGTGATGCCAGGCCAGCTATGGAAGCGTGTGGCATTGATGTGTTTCAGACAGCACGGAACAATGGCTTCTTTATTTCTCCTCTCAAGGAGAAAACAGAAACCCGGAATTATTATTGCCTGATGCTGGTAGATTAGGCATGGCCAGGGCTATGACCGGATTCCCTTCATATTGTGGGATTGACGCGCCCCGATAAATCGGGACTTGCAATGACAGAGCAGGCAGCCGGGATTCTTTCCGCCTGAAGCGGCTCCTGGTTTCCTCACGGATGGCAGAATAGTTATATTTTTCTATCAGAATAAAACACCTCCTAATTATATGAACGGGTAAGGCCTATTCTGTTTTGTGGTGGCTGGATGTATAATCAGTGTAGGGTGAGACATTGCGAGAATACAGGCACTATGAGAGCCGGTTTGCATGGCTAAGTCCGTTCCTGCTTATCCTGTCGTTGGTCTGCGACGTGGCTGTGGTGTGGACTATCTATCTCTTGGTCAAACACGAAGTTAATATTGTCCTCGGCATTATCCTAATCGTGGCAGCGCTTTTAGTCTCTCTGTGGTCTAAATCGCCCTGGCGCAGGCAAAAGATCCGCCCCGGTGCTGCTATTGTGGTATTTGTCATCACTGCCATTATTATGACCACGGTGGTTACATTGGCTGGCGCCAAGACATTGATAAATGCTAAGGATAGCGTCGCAGGTTGGGCACAGGGAGTTGGCAGCGAGGTTGGGGGGAGTTTTACGGGGCGACCAAGGGAGACTCCGGCGCCGCCTGTCCCCACATGCGGATGGGCTAAAGATTATCCCAGCGAGACTTACCGGACAGTTGATTTCTCAGGCCCTAAAACCCTCACACTGAAGACTATTCAAAAACTAGAAGGTGTTGATTCTGACCAAGTACAGCTTACGGTTGACTGTGTACCTTGCGTGATTAATTACGGGTATGAGATGGTGGGCGAAGGCGTACATAAAATGTTTGTTTCCGTGTATAAAGCCGACCAAAGCAATACGCAAGTTACCAACTGGGGTACGGATTGGGTTGCTATTGAGGATAAGGGTGATTACACCATCAAAATAGATACCGCCGGAGCTAAATGGTGGCTGAAGATAGGGGTACAGTAGCCAGGGGAAGGGTGGATTACATGGAGCAAAGGTGGTCATTGAGCTAAGCCGAAATGATTACCCATTGTTTTGGGACAATCTTGTTTTCGACCAAAGCACCTATGAAGTTTTGAGTATCTGCTGCCGATGTTCTTCCAGGGCCTTTTCGTACTGAGCATCGAGCTGGCTGCTGATTTTATGCCACTCTTGCTGAAATTGCTGCTGAAGCTCGGCTTCCAGAGATGTAGCATCGCCCCGTTTTTGCTGTAAAGCTGCTGCCGTGCTTTGAAGCTTAGCCTCGAAGCCTTGCTTGAACTGTGTGAATGTCTGTTGGCGAGCTTGTTCGTAATAGTTGAGCAGGTTCTCTATTCGTTCGTAGATAGCATCCAGTTGGCCCTTGTTTTCTTTTAGTATCTTGATACCTGCCATGGCCCTTCTGGTAGTCTGTTTAGCCTTTTCGTGATAGGTTAGAGTTATGTTTCGGACGAATATCTCTTCAGCCCCTTGAATTATGTGTTTTCTGGCGCTGGTGCCCTTATACTTGGTTAGCTCAGCATTAAGGTCGAATTCTGTGTTTTCAAGGTACTTTGCTGCCAAGCGGTTGCCGGCCGGCAGGTATTCGATATGTTTAGCTTCATCCTCCGTTAGCTTGCCCATCCCCTCCACTTTTTCCAATGCTCTTTCCCAGGCGCTTTTCATCTCACCCATGGTATTCCTCCTATATAGTTAAAGCAGTTATGCATAGAGATCTGCCCGTTCCTTGCGGTGGGCTTCCTTAAGCTGTTGAAACAACGATTGAAAAGATGCAGAGGTGATGTCTTCAACGGTCATGATGAATGCATCCTCTCCGTTATCAGAATAGTAACGCCGGCGCAAGCCTACTTTTCGGAAGCTGTACTTTTCATATAGCGCTTGTGCAGGCGTATTGGAAACGCGTACTTCAAGGGTTACTATGTTCGATTTTAGCTGTGTCACCATGTCGATGACTGAAATGAGTAATAATTCCCCTATTCCCTGTCGGCGGCAGTTGCCTCTGGTGGCAATGGTGATAATGTGTGCTTCGTCGAGCATGGTCCAGGAGCCAGCAATGCCTACGAGGTAGTCCGTGGTAGATGAAGTTTTCTCTTCGCCGAAGAAGCGGTCATGGTCGAACAGATGTTTGATTTGGAGCAGCCTGTGCCCAAAATTATGGTCGTCGTCAGTTTTCTTGACTCCTTCTGACCTGGGGTCCAGTGGATTAATGGCTACCATGTAATGTGCCAGATGGTTACGGAGTTCATGTTTTATGGATGCATAAGTTGGATGTGGCCACTGCGTGGGAAAAGCCTCATGGTCAATTTCCAGTGCCTGGGGTATGTCTTTATCTTGCATACGGCGAATAATATAGTTCGTTTCCATTTTGAGGTAGTCTTGATGAAACTGAGATAAATTGTAGCATATTTATACAACCTATGTCGGGCACCCCGCTCTATCAATTCTTCAGCGCCTTGGATATACTATAGATACGATGAGTACTTTATTCTGGGAGGTGACGAGATGAGAGTAGCTGTTGTTGCTGAGATATCCGTGGTGCCGGTGGGTACGGGCAGTGCTGGGGTTAGTCACTATGTTGCTGCCTGCCTTGATATGATAAAGGATAGAAAAGACATTTCTTATCAACTGACTCCGATGGGGACGATTTTAGAGGGACCGCTTGATATAATAATCGAAGTAGCGTGTAAAATGCATGAAGTCCCTTTTGGCAAAGGAGCAGCGCGGGTGGTTACCACCCTGAAGATAGACGAACGTCGAGATAAGGTGAATACTATGGACGGTAAGCTGGAATCGGTGCTGAAATTGCGTCCCTCGGTCAAGGTGTAAAATGATTGATACCAGCGTTCAATTGGCTCCATCTCATGTCAAGGGGCTACTTTTAAAAAACCCGGTGATAACGGCTTCCGGCACTTTTGGCTATGGTATGGAATATAGCCAGCTCTTCGATATTCAGAAACTAGGGGCTATAGTTTGTAAAGGTACGACGCTAAAATCCCGAGAAGGAAATCCTCAGCCCCGGTTGGTGGAGACAGCTTCAGGGCTGCTAAATTCCGTTGGTCTTGAGAACATTGGTGTGGAAGCTGTGGTAAGGGACAAGGCGTCTATTTGGGCACAGTGGCATGTGCCGGTTATAGTTAACATTGCCGGCGAAAATATGGATGAGTATGCACAGGTAGCTACCAGACTGGAGGGAGTACCTGGCGTGAGCGGAATTGAGGTAAATATAAGTTGTCCTAATGTTAAGTCCGGCGGCATGGAGTGTGGCACCGATCCCAAAATTGCTGCTGAGGTTACTGCTGCAGTGAAAGCGGCGACTAGCCTGCCCGTTATCGTGAAATTAAGCCCTAACGTGACGGATATCGTTGAAATCGCTGTGGCGGTGTGCCAGGCTGGTGCTGATGCTTTGTGCTTGATTAACACGGTGCGAGGGATGACACTTGACATAAAGAAGCGCAGGCCTTCTCTAGGTACTATGATGGGGGGGCTCTCCGGTCCGGCAATCAAACCGATTGCGCTCTACATGGTATATAAGGTTGCCGGGGTGGCGAAGGTGCCCATCATAGGCTGTGGTGGTATAAGTTGTGCTGAGGATGCTTTGGAGTTTATTATGGCGGGAGCCAGCGCTGTGCAGGTGGGAACGGCTACTTTGAGCAAACCTCAGGCTGCCCTTGATGTACTTGAAGGGATCAAGCAGTTTGCTGAGAGGGAAGGCATCGGCAACCTGAGAGATATTGTCGGCATTGCCCGAGTTCAATAGTTTTTTAGTTTTTCCGAGTGGCTACTTCTGACCTGATAAACTCGGCTATCTTACTCGTCGGTGTGCCTGGTCCGAAAATAGCCTTTATACCTATTTTCTGTAATGTTATGATATCTTCATCCGGTATGATGCCGCCAGCGACGATCAGCACATCCGACATCCCCTTTTTCTTGAGCCCATCTACGATAGGTGGGAAAAGCTCCATATGAGCTCCGGAGAGGATGCTCAGTCCAACGACATCGACGTCTTCCTGTACTGCTGCCGCTATAATCATTTCCGGGGTTTGCCTGATGCCGGTATAGATGACCTCCATGCCAGCATCGCGCAGTGCCCTGGCGACCACTTTGGCACCGCGGTCATGACCGTCCAGTCCAGGTTTTGCTACTAAAACTCGGATGTTTTGCTCTCCTGCCATCTGCGTTACTCCTTATCTAGAGATATAGCCTTTTATCATAATGGTTGCTAATGAGAACCTGGTACCTTTTGTGCCAGCTCGAACAGCACGCCTTTGGTTGACTTGGGATGTATGAATCCAATCTTGCCAGCTAGACCGGAGCGTCCCTGTTTATCGATTAGCGAGACTCCCTTGTTAGCTAGGTCAGAAAGCTCCTTGTCAACGTCATCGACGACCAGACAAATGTGGTGTATGCCTTCGCCTTTGGTTTCCAGGAATTTAGCTACACCGCTTTGTGGGTCGATAGGCTCCAGTAGTTCGATTTCGCCGCCGTCTTTGATGGGCAACAAGGCCGCTTTCACGCCCTGCTGGGGTATTGTTTCGATCTTGGCAGGTTTAATGCCAAACACGTTCTCATATAGTTTAAGTGCTTCATCCAGATTTCTGACTACGATAGCGATATGGTCGACTTTTTTAATCATCTCTAACCCTCCTCTTTAAAATACAAGATATTCTTTTTGAACGCCGAATACTTTGCGCAGCACGTCGCAAATTTCGCCCAGGCTGGCGTAGGCTTCAACGCATTCTACGAACGCAGGCATAGTGTTTTCCTGGCTTCGGGCTACTTCTTCTAGGTTCTTGAGTGCCTTGTTGCACTTTTCACTATCACGTTCTTTCTTGACGCGAGACAGCCTATCCAACTGCTTTTTCTCCTGTGCCGGGTCAATTTTGAGCAGGTTAGGCACCTTAACCGATGGGGATATAAATTTATTGACACCTACGATGACGGATTTGCTATCCTCTATATTCTTCTGATATTGGTATGAGCTTTCCTGGATTTCCCTCTGCTGGAGTCCTTGCTCGATAGCAGCTACTGCACCGCCGAGTTTATCGATCTTTTCGATATAGTCGGCAGCTTTCTTCTCCAGTTGCTCGGTGAGATGCTCAATCAGGTAAGAGCCACCGAGCGCATCGGCGGCATCACCGACACCGTTTTCATAAGCCAGGAGCTGCTGGGTACGCAGGGCGATGGTCACAGCTTCCTGCGATGGTGTAGCGAAGGCTTCATCGAAGGAGTTGGTATGCAGTGATTGTGTGCCGCCTAGCGTGGCGGCCAGAGCCTGAATGGCGACCCTTACGACGTTGTTGTAGGGTTGCTGGGCGGTGAGGGTACAGCCGGCGGTCTGGGTGTGAAAGCGCAGCATCATGGAGCGTGGGTCTTTAGCTTTGAACCGCTGGCTCATGATCTTAGCCCAGAGACGGCGCGCTGCCCTGAATTTAGCCACTTCTTCGAAGAGGTTGTTGTGGGCGTTGAAGAAAAATGAGAGCCTGCCAGCGAATCCATCAACATCGAGTCCGGCATCTATAGCTGCCTGAACGTAAGCGATGCCATCAGCCAGCGTGAAGGCGATTTCCTGTGCAGCGGTAGAACCCGCTTCTCGTATATGATAACCACTGATGCTGATGGTGTTCCAGCGCGGTACGTTCTTGTTGCAGTAGGCGAAGATATCGGTGATCAGCCGCATAGAGGGACGGGGTGGAAAGATGTAGGTGCCACGGGCCATGTATTCTTTGAGGATATCGTTCTGGATGGTGCCGTCCAGCTTAGCCGTGTCTACCCCCTGCTTTCTGGCCAATGCGATATACATAGCCAGCAGTATTGGTGCTGTAGAGTTGATGGTCATGGAGGTGCTGACTTTATCTAGCGGAATATCTTTGAACAGTATCTCCATATCTTCCAGCGTATCTATGGCCACTCCGACCTTGCCCACCTCGCCTTTTGCTAACGGGTGGGATGACTCGTAGCCGATTTGAGTAGGCAGCTGGAAGGCAATGCTTAAGCCGGTCTGACCTTGCTCTAGCAAGTACCTGTAGCGTTTGTTTGACTCTTCAGCGGTGCCAAAACCGGCATACTGCCGCATGGTCCACAGCCTGCCTCGGTACATCGTCGGCTGGATACCACGTGTGAATGGGTATTCTCCGGGGTAGCCCAAGGCGGTGGCGTAATCTAACTCCTGTATATCTTCGGGACAATAAACAGGCGCCAGGTTAATGCCGGAACTGGTCTCAAATTTTTCTTGCCGTTCAGGTGCACGCTTGAGCGCAGGGCCTAATACTTTTTCTTGCCATTCCTTTTTTGTTTTGCTGGGCATAGTATATCTCCTCATTTGCTCCAAGTTTTATATTGGAGCATTCTAACATAAAGCAAGAGGGACGGTAAAGCAGACAATTGGTAACCTTGCACATCGCCGTTGCGATTGGAGCACATGCGGTTATTGGGCGAAGTAGAGATGACTTACCGGCGGTTTTGGTATAAACCTGAAGTTTTCTCTACAGAGTAAGGAGAAGTTTCTGCCCCAGGGCAAAGGCGTCTTTTAGGGCTGTGGGGTGTTTTGTGATGGCACCTTTTTCATCAATTGATGGGAAGACCAGTTCACCATCATACTCGATATCGAGGGTTGTGAACCAGCTTTTGACTGTGGCCATGCTAGGCTGGAATAGATTGTTTAGTTTTGTGCCACCGACCGAGACGAATATCCCCTTGCGCTCTTTGTCCTTGTTGATGGCTGCAGAAAGCCTCAGTACGTATTTTATGACCCAGAGCGCCTGGCAGCGGTCTATCATGGCTTTGGTCTGAGCGGTAAGCCCCATGAAGAAGACAGGTGAGGCCAGAATTAACCGGTCGGCCTCCCTTAAATCCCTGCGTAGCCATTGCATATCGTCTTGTATTATGCATTCCCCTGTCTTTATGCAGCCATCGCAGTGTCGGCAGGGAGCGATGCTAAGCTCGCTGAGGATGACTATCTTGGTTTCAGCTTGCGGGCTGACAGCACCGGCCATCACCTGGTTGAGCAGTAGGTCGGTATTGCCATCACGTCGCGGGCTGCCGGCGATGCCTAGCACTTTTAGTTTGGACTTTACTTCTGACTCAGCTTGTTTTGATGAACTCATTAAATCCCTCTAAATCTACACTTAAAAGGGGGGAAGTTCCGGTTTTCCCCTTTACCAAGAGGGGGAGGAGAATTTCAATGCTAGTTTTGTATGCAACTTGATATTAGTATATCATAGACGTTGTGTTCGTAGTGCTTAAATATGATGCAGATGAAGTAACTTTTCAACACGGCAGTGAATCAGCTAAAATAGAGACATTTTACTGAAAGTATTTTGCCAAGGAGGAATCAGATGGTCAAGGGCGATATATTAGGGCAAGCACGGAAAGCGAAGAGAACATTGCTAACCGAAATCGAGTCTAAGGAGCTTCTTAAAGAAGCTGGTATACCAGTCGTTGAGGCTAAGCTAGCGCGGACGAAAACGGAGGCGATTGCCTTGAGTACGAAGTTGGGCTTTCCAGTAGTCCTGAAAGTGATATCGCCTGATGTGGTACATAAGAGCGATTCCGGCGGCGTCAAGCTGGGGTTGCAGAATGCTACCCAAGTAGGCAAAGCCTATAGCGATATAATTTCCTCGGTCAAAAAACATTACCCCAAGGCGAAGATTCAGGGAGTATCGGTGCAGAAGATGGTGCGGCCGGGTGTGGAAGTTATTATAGGCATGACCAAAGATGCCCAATTTGGGCCGGTGTTGATGTTCGGCCTAGGTGGCATTCTGGTTGAAGTATTGAAGGACGTGGCTTTCAAGATAGTGCCACTGACCAAGAGGGATGCGCATGAGATGATAAGGGAGATAAAAGGCTATCCCTTATTGGAGGGTTACAGGGGACAGGAACCGGCTGACATCCAGTTCCTAGAGAATTTGATATTGAAGGTCTCCGACTTTGTTGATAAAAATGCTGAGATCAAGGAACTTGATCTAAATCCTATCTTTGCTTATAAGGATAAGGCGGTAGCGGTTGATGCCAGGGTGATTTTAGAGCCTGTTTTGTAATTGCGAGTATTCATAAAGCCGAGCCAGGGCTCTGATAGCTCTTTCTGGTGTGGGGTAGGCGGCGACTTTTCCTGCGGCCTGTAAACCTTTTATCGCCTCATCACCATAAGGCCCATAGATACAGGTGGTTAGTGGCTTATCGGGGTGTGCTGTGGCTAATCCGTTCAAAGACTGGCAGAGTGCCGTATCCCATTTCTCATTGAAAGACCCTATTATTAACATAACTGCATCCAGTTTTCGGTCAGCAAGAAGGGTCTCCAGTATGCCTATCAGCGATTCCATGGGTGTAGGTGATGCCATAACCGTTGGCCAGAAGTCTACAGGGTTACCGACCTTTAACCATTGGGGTGATATAGCCTCGATTTTTTCTTGAGTTTCCGGGGATAGCTTGCCGATTTCCAGGCCCGAGTTTTGGCATCCATCCAGGGTTATGATGCCCAGCCCGCCGCTTATGGTGGCCACCCCAACTTTCTGGTTTTTCATTAGAGGCAATATAGAGAACGCTCTGGTCAGGTCAATTAATTCTTCAAGATCGCTGGCCTGGATAACTCCGGCTTGTTTGAGTGCTGTTGACCATATCTCGTGGCTGCCGGTCAGTGAACCGGTGTGAGATTTAGCTGCCCTAGCAGCCTGCTGACCTTTGCCTGTTTTCAAGACTATCAGAGGTTTCTTTGGCGTTATGCGTTTGGCAATATCAATAAGGCGTGAGGTGTCTTTAGTGCCTTCAATGTGCAGTGCTACTGCTTTAGTTTCTGCGTCCTGCTCGAAGTATTCCAGCCCATCTACAAAATTGATGTCACAAGCATTGCCTAGGTCAATGCCCTTGCCTGTCAGAGCTACCTCTGCAAAGCCGACAAAAAAGACACCTGTCTGGCAGATAAGCCCGATATGGTTCTTTTCCAGCCTTATCTTTGAGAACGATGAGCTAAAGTTGATATAAGCGTTGGCGGTGCCTAATGTATTGGGGCCAAGTACTCTGGTTTGGCTGTTTTTGATAACATCGTCTATTTCTTTCTGAAGCTGTTTGCCTTGACTATCGCTGGCATCGTTGAAGCCCTGCCCTATCACGGTGATGGCATGGATACCATGTTTGCTGCATTCTTTAACCAGTTGTGGGGTCAAGACACGAGGTGTGGATATAATTGCCAGGTCGATGTCACTGGTTATCTCTGAGACGCTGGCGTAGCTCTTAAGTCCCAGTATCTCGCTGGCGTTAGGGTTTACGGGGTAGAGTTTGCCTTGGTAGCCGTAGGTAAGCAGGTGTTCCAATATATTGAAAGACCATTCACCGGTATCCCGAGAGCTGCCGATAATCGCCACCGATTTCGGCTCCATGAATCGCTTCATTTGCGCCAAAGTTTTCATGCTCACTAAGTTTATTTGAGCCGGCCGCGCTTGTCAACAATTTGACGCGTAGCTTATGTGAGTAGTAGCATTTGGCGTAGTACCTGCGCTGTTCTTGAAATTAAAAGATACTGAGGGGGATATATGGCGAGGAAAACCAGTTTTCTGCTAGCAGTAATTTTGTTGCTCAACGTCTTGGTGGTATCAGGATGTGCTGGCTGGCAACAAGATAATGATGTCCTGTATCAGGTTTCGACGATTGGTGCTCTTTCCAGAGGCGACTTTGATGGAACAGTGACCTTCAAGGCGCTAAAGGAGCATGGCGAATTTGGCATTGGCACCTTTGATGGGCTTGATGGAGAGATGGTGGCGCTGGGTGGCCAGTTTTATCAGATTAAAGCAGATGGGAAGGTCTATCCTGTAGCAGATTCACAGGAAACACCGTTCAGTATGGTGACACGGTTTGAACCTGATAGGGTTGCTCAGGTCGATCAGCCTTTGAACATGGGGCAGTTTACGCAATATTTGGATAGCCTGTTGCCCAGCAAGAATGTCTTTTACGCCATCAAGGTAGAAGGTACGTTTAAATCTATCAAGACAAGGAGTGTAGCCGGACAAAGTGAGCCGTATCCCACGCTTGCCGAGGCATTGCAGAGCCAGGTAACTTTTGACTTTTGTGATGTGGCTGGCACTATGGTGGGGATTCGGTGCCCGGATTATATCGAGGGGGTAAATGTGCCCGGATATCGCTTTCATTTCATTACTGACGATAGGCAGGCAGGCGGGCATGTTCTTGAGTGTCAGTTAGATAAGGTGAAAATTGAGATAGATGATACGCCTGACTTATACATGGATTTGCCGGATACATCCAGTTTTTACAAATTGGATTTAACCAATCAGCAACAGGGTGAGGTGGGGCAGATGGGGAAAGGGCCAGCCATTGAATAGCGGCCGAGCTTGACACAAATTTAGTGCCTTTGTTAGTATTGGATTATTCGAGGGGATATAGCTCAATTGGGAGAGCGCCGCGTTCGCATCGCGGAGGTCGGGGGTTCGAATCCCCCTATCTCCACCACCTGCTTGCAATAATGTCGCAGATGTTAGCCAGATGCCTGCAATTCTTTACCGATTGATTCGCCCCAACCAGTAGACTAGTAATCCCAGTTAGTCATTCCGTGATTTTGCGTCATAAGGCAATTCCTCCAAGTCGGCATCGCTTCCGCTTGCTGCGATGGTCTTGTTTCGCGTAAACTAGAGCCGAGGATAACGGTAGAAGATTGGACACTTTGAAAAGGTTGCCTGATCATAATCATCGGCAGGTTGGCAACTCGTCCGCTGTTGAAATCAATCATGTCGCCAAGTCTTTTACTGATAAGGTCGCAGTCCGTGACCTTTCTTTTTCTGTCAGTCAGAACGAGATATTCGGCCTAATAGGACCCAACGGCGCGGGCAAGACCACAACCATCAGGATGATAATGGACATTATCAAGCCCGATTCCGGGGATATATCCGTTCTTGGCGAGAAGCTGAGCGAGGCCACCAAAAGCAAATTAGGCTACCTGCCAGAAGAAAGAGGACTCTACAAAAACCTTAGGGTTATTGAATCTATCGTCTACCTAGCTTCTCTCAAGGGCATGGACAGGCGTTCGGCTGAGGAAAAGGCCGATAAGCTGCTTTTTCAGACTGGTATGCAGTCTGCCAGGAATAAAAAGATTGAAGAGTTGAGCAAGGGCATGGGTCAGATAATCCAGTTCATCGTAACCATTATCCATGACCCGGAGCTTATCGTTCTGGATGAACCTTTTACTGCTCTCGACCCGGTCAACACCGAATTACTTAAAACGATGATCACGGATTTGCGTAATGAGGGCAAAGCTATAATTCTCAGTACACATCAAATGAGCCAGGTGGAGGAGCTTTGTGACCGTATCCTGATGATTGATACCGGGCGCGGGGTGCTTTACGGCAACCTCGAAGAAATCAAAACGAATTATCGGAGTCATTCCGTAATAGTCGATTTTGAAGGTGAGCTTGGTCAACTACCCGGGGTTGTCGACAGGCATGTTCAGAAGGGCTACGTAGAACTGGTGTTTGATCAAGGTACAACCCCCAAGCAAGTGCTGGATAGTTTGGTAAGATCAGGAGTCACCATTAACCGCTTCGAAGTGGCTACGCCATCTCTGAACGAGATATTCCTTGAAGTAGCAGGCAAAAACCGTGAATAGGACGTTTTTAATATTCAGGCACGAGTTTTTGAGGACACTCAGAAGGAGCGGCTTTATTATCCTGACGCTTGCTCTGCCGGTGCTGGCTCTTCTCGCTATTGGCGTTTTTCAGATTGTCTCAGGTATCGCTAGTCCACCGGCACAAGTGACCAGGATCGGATACGTAGATGAAGTAGGCAGCTTCATACAGTTTACTGCTCAAGGGAACATCGACTTGGTCCGCTATGATACCCCGGAAGCGGTAACACAGGCAATAATCAAAAAGGATATAGCCGAATATTTCATCATTCCCCCTGATTTTCTATCAACAAGAACGGTGAATCTATTTACCACCCAGAAAGAACTGGCGCCTCCTGAAGATACTAACACCGCAATCAAGAACTTCACGTCAAGTAATCTGCTGGTGGGGAAGGTCCCGGCAGATGTCATCACAGTTGTGGAGACGCCTTTAAATCTAATCACCACCTTGATTACTTCAACAGGAGAAGTGGCTGCCCGACAAGCTGGATACGCTAACTTGCTTGTGCCCGGGGTTTTTGCCTTCTTACTGGCGCTTTCCCTAATTATCAGTTCAACCTACGTGTTACAAAGTCTGGGGGAAGAAAAGGAAAATCGCCTGATGGAGATACTTCTATCTTCGGTCTCAACACGGCAGCTGCTTGCCGGCAAAGTGCTGGGCCTAGGAGCAGCGGGATTGATACAGGTTCTAGTATGGTTGATATCGTTTCCTCTTCTTCTAAGATTGGCTTCTTCATCTGTCGGGGGATTTATCAGTACCATCCAGGTACCGGCTTACTTCTGGATCCTGGGTATAGTGTATTTTATCCTAGGCTATTTGTTGTTTGCCGTACTGTCATCCAGCCTCGCAGCTATTACTTCCACTGTACGGGAAGCACAAGGGCTCGCAGGGCTGTACGGCGTATTCAGCTTCGCACCATTTTGGCTTCTCTCTTTGATCCTGCTTTACCCCAATAGTCCAGTTTGGGTTGTTTTCAGCATTTTCCCGTTCAGTGCGCCCGTGTTGGTGATGATACGCCTGGGCGTAATCGGCGTTCCCACGTGGCAACTGGTAGCCAGTTTAGCTGTGTTGGCAATATCCGTCGTTGGCGGGCTGTTAATAGCAGCTAAGTTGTTGAGAATCTACACCTTGATGTATGGGAAAAGACCAGGGTTAGGAGAGATCATTAGGAATCTCAGGGCCTAGCTAACAAGCGTCACAGCTATTAACATTTGCTGCAAGGCAGAGAGCAATTCCTTCTTCTCAAACAAAAGTTCGGGAACTGTTCCGAGTGGCCCACCAACTACTTGCTAAAATATAGCAGAATCTATCCAGTTGCAATACAAGAATTTCACATTTCCAGAGATACTCACCCTAAAGGTAGTATGATTACCTGAGAAACATCCAAATAGATTGACAATAAATGATTGTGCCAGAGCCTGTATATTTGCCAAAAATGAGCCATACATTGGGCGAGCTTCCGTATATAATTTCGACCAAGTAATCATGTGGTGTCTAGAACAAAATGCTGGAGTTGCTGCATATACTTAATCGTATGCAGTTATCTGACCTCCAGAAAGCGGCTTGTCAGATTGTCCCGCAGGGAATAAATCTAGCCCTAACGATTCGAGAATTAATTCGTCAGGGTTATCTTTTCAGTTCTTTAACAGTCTCTAAAACGTGAAATCGAGTGACTGAGAGCAAAAAAATCCAGAGATAGAGAAATTGGCAAGGATAGCTTTGTGCTGATTATTATTTGCTGGTATTGAAGCGCACCACTACGATATCGCCGTCATGCACCTCGTATTCGCGGCTTTCGGTCCGCTGCCGGCCTGCCTTAGCTACAGCAGCCTCGCTGCCCAGTTCTATCAGGTCCTCATATCGAACAATATCCATGCGGATAAAGCCTTTCTCCATATCCTTGTGGATCTTTCCGGCAGCCACGGGGGCTTTATCGCCCGCCTGACAAGTCCAGGCACGTACTTCATCCTTACCAGTGGTAAAGAAGTTGATCAACCCGAGCAGCCGGTATGCAGCGATAAGAAGCCGCTCCATTGAAGATTCTTTTAGCCCCAACTCCTGTAAGAACTGACGCTGTTCATCAGGTTCAAGCTGGCTGATATCAGCTTCGTCTTTGCCGCAGACGGTAATCATTTCCGCACCTTCGGCATCAGCGATATGCTTTAAAACTGTAACATGCCTGTTGGTAGTATCCTGGATAGACTTGATGTTGGCGATATAGAGGACTGGCTTTAGTGATAAAAGGTTACATTCATAGATGCTGGCCAGTTCCTGAATGGTGAGGTTTTGCTTACGTGCGGGGATACCTTGCTGAATAGCAGCGTGTACTTTCTGGCAATCTTCAACCTCTCGTATGGCATCTTTATCTTTGGCACGTACTCTTTTCTCCATGCGGTTTATCTTGTTCTCAAGAGTGGTGCTATCGGCAGCTACCATTTCCAGGTCAACGGTTTCAACGTCCCGTACAGGGTCTATTGCCTCATGCCCAAAGGGAATACTATCGTCTTCGAAGCAGCGTACTACATGCAATAGGGCTTCAACGTCCTTAATATTTCCGAGCAACTTGGCGGTGCGCCCATCTCCCGTTGCAGATGTTTTAATACCGGGGATATCAACTACCTCCAGGGTAGCTCGTACCACTTTAAGAGGATGATACAGATCAGTCAGCTTTTCAATGCGTTGGTCGGGTATGCTGACTACCGCGCGGTTCATCTCTGACCCGCTATAGCTTGATGCTCCAGCAGCGGTTATGGCATTAAAAATGACTGTCTTACCACAGGAGGGGAGTCCTATCAGACCACAGCTTAAACCCATAATATTTCCTTTCTGCTAATTAAAACTGGCGAGCATGCCGTGTTGATTGATGGAAAGCACGCCTGTATTCGAGGGCGGTTAAAAACTAAATAGATTATATCCAAACTGAGGCACTGTTTACAAAATAACTACCATAAAAGCAATGGCTATTTTGCGGCTTTACCATTAAAATATAAACAATTTGCCTTCATATTAAGCATGTTTAAACAGAAGATAAAACGGCCGGAGATAGATCTCAATGGGCAATTCCAGCATGCGCTGGATATCATGGAGCATAGTGATAAGAATGCTTTTATTACAGGTCGGGCAGGCACAGGCAAATCAACGCTGCTGGACTACTTCCGCGCTATAACACAAAAGAAGGTTGTAGTACTGGCTCCTACCGGCGTAGCTGCTCTTAATGTTAAAGGTCAGACCATCCACTCCTTTTTCAAATTTAAGCCTGATATTACACCTGAGGGGGTTAGAAAGCTCCGCAGGGAAGGCAGTACCCCCATTTATAAGGAACTTGATGCCATTGTTATCGATGAAATCTCAATGGTTAGAGCCGACCTGCTCGATTGCGTTGATGTATTTTTACGGTTGCACGGGCTGAAGAAGGATAATCCGTTTGGAGGCATTCAGATGATTTTTGTGGGTGATTTATATCAATTACCGCCGGTGGTTACCGGAACCGAGAGGGCGATTTTTCTATCACTTTATGAGACGCCATACTTTTTCAGTGCCCATGTATTCGGTCCACTGGAGATGGAGTTTGTGGAGTTGGATAAGGTTTACCGCCAGCATGATGAGCACTTTATCAACTTGCTGAACACTATTCGTAATAATTCCATTTCCGAAGATGGGTTGGAGATGCTTAACCAAAGGTATATGCCTGAGTATGAACCGCCGCCGGATGATCTCTATATTCATTTGACGACCGATAACAAACATGCTGCTCTTATCAATAATAAACAGCTAGAAGCGTTGAGTGGCGATCTGCATACCTTTAATGCTGAAGTGCTGGGGGAGTTCGGCAAAGAGTACCTGCCTACTGCCATCGAACTCCAGGTTAAGCTTGGGGCGCAAATCATGATGCTTAATAATGATACTGCCGGCCGATGGGTGAACGGTACTGTTGGTAAGGTAATTGACATAAAGACTGATAAGAATAGCGATTCGGTGGTAATCGCTAGGCTATCCAGTGGCGAGGAGATGGAGATTGCACCCTATACCTGGGAGATTTTCCGTTTTTTCGCTGAAGATGGCCAACTGCAATCTGAGGTTATCGGCATGTTTACCCAGTACCCTCTTATGTTAGCCTGGGCGGTGACTATCCATAAAAGCCAGGGGAAAACGTTTGGTAAGGTAATTATCGATATCGGCAGAGGCACATTTGCGCATGGCCAGATGTACGTGGCGTTAAGCCGGTGCACCAGCCTTAGCGGTATTGTTCTGAAGAAACCGATCAGGAAAAATCATATCTGGATGGACTACAAGGTGGTCAAATTTCTGACAAAGTACCAATATAAAAAGGCTGATAAGGCATGCTCAGTAGGGGACAAAATCGCCGTAATTGAAAAGGCTATTCAGAGTAAGTCAACGTTGAGGATAGTCTACCTCAAGCCGAATGATGAAAAGACAAAAAGGGATATAGTGCCAAAATACGTGGGTGAGATGGAATACAACAATGTCGAGTATATTGGAGTCCAGGCTTTTTGCTTGAAGCGGAACGGAGATAGGGTTTTCCGAGTAGATAGGATGCTGGAAATAGAGGTGCTATGAGGAGCGCTGTTTATGGCCAGTCTTTGGTGTGGAATGCCGGCGCCAGGCAACTCTGGCCGATGGCGAATCCGATAATCGGCCTGGACTCAGTGGACAAGAGGTTTAACTGAGTTAAAATCGCCTTGTACACGGTGGTGCAGGGTCTCAGTGTGTTCAGGCACGTTGGCGTGCTGGGTGATAGCGTGAATTTCCTTTCATCCTATTTTAGCATGTATCGCTGGCAGCATGCGGTCCATTTTCGGTACGGACTACGCGATGAGCTATTCCCTTATATTTGTTGCATTGCCAATGATGCCGTTGTTATAATTGCAGTCTAGCGGAGTGTAGGATTAGTTGAAGAATACGCCGCAGCGGGTTGAATATGGTAATATTACATCCACTTTAACTCGGCAGGGAGGTTTAAAAATGGTCAGAAAACCCCGTAGAGAAGAGGTAAAGAAGCTCCTAAAGAATCTTTTAGATTCAGAGATTCCTGAAATACACGATGTTGCCAAGCAACTGAGCGAACGGGTCAAACAGCTTGAAGCACATAGTGTTAAGCTACAGAACTTCATAACCCAAATTGAGGGGCTTGCTATAGAGGAAGCCGATGCCCTGGATGATACCAGGATACATGAACTGGTTACTGGATTGGAAAAGGTCCTGGGTGAACGAAGGCGGAAGCCGGGTACTGTTGTTGAGCCTAAGACTGAGGCCAAGCCAAAAGCTGAGGTAGGGGCAGAGGCTGAAGCTGAGCCTGAGGAGCAGGTTGAACTTAAAATGAAAGCGGCCAGTGTTAGAGCAAGGACTTATTCTACCCCGGATGGTCTAGTTATTCGGAAGACACGCATATAGATTGGGCTTCACGTCCCTGTAGCTCAGATGGATAGAGCAGCGGTTTCCTAAGCTCCAGAAAACCATACTGTCCCATCCTGTTGGATATCGTTTGATACAGTCCTGTATTGGCGCTATATACGTGTTACCACATATCGCCATAGTTGTTACCACCGCCGAAAAGCGGCAGAGAAAGCGTCAAAGGAAAAGAGCACGGAAGTAAAAACTTAGTCAGTTATGAGTGCATAGTGTATTTAACTACAGACCAGCTGCTCATATGGCCCACCATCCGGTGATAGTGTGCGCTATACTCGACATCGGTAATGTCTGCCAGACACATTCATCATTTCACACACGCCGATTTTTTCTAAAATTTCAACCGGGCTATGTGTAGGCGGAATATATAATAAAAACGCTAACCGTACTAACGCTGTTAAAAACTTCAAGTTGAGGCCAAGGTGGTTTAATTACTGTCTCTTTTTGCTGATTACGGCTGGTACAGAAAAAGGAGCCCTCAATAACCGGAAGATTCTAAATTACACATGGACTAAATTACAGTGGTGGGGTCATCCTCACCTCGACCCAGTGTTCCTTATGGTCGTCAACAAGAGGGATGGTCTTATCGTGTTGCTCAACGCCATCCACGCTCACGTGCACCTCACCATTCCCGACAGGCGCTTGCAGGACCGCGATGTGGTAGACTGTCTCCCGATAGCGGTAGTGCATCTTGAACCCCGCCCAATCCGCGGGGAGGCACGGCGTAAAACACAGTTTATCCACTTCAAGTCGAAGCCCCAGGAGTGATTCGACCATGAGCCGGTACATCCAGGCAGCCGAGCCCGTGTACCATGTCCAGCCGCCGCGGCCGGTATGCGGCGGTGACGCATAGACGTCGGCAGCAACTACGTAGGGTTCCACTTTGTAGATGGCAGTCTCCTCGGTCGATCTTGTATGGTTTAGCGGGTTGATCATGGTAAACAGATCCCACGCGCGCCGGTTGTCCCCCAAGCGAGCGAAGGCCATTGCCGCCCAGATGGCCGCATGCGTGTACTGCCCGCCGTTTTCTCTAACTCCTGGGACGTACCCTTTGATGTAGCCGGGATTCAGCGCCGATTTGTCGAAGGGCGGGTTCAAAAGTTGGATCAGCGCATGCTCGCGGTGAACGAGACGCTCGCTCACCGCTTCCATGGCCATACGCGAACGTTCATAGTTTCCCCCACCTGAAAGAACAGACCAGCTCTGCGCTATCGAATCAATCTGGCATTCGGGGTTAACTGACGATCCAAGCGGCGAGCCGTCGTCGAAGTAGGCTCGGCGGTACCACCCTCCGTCCCAGCCATTCTGCTCGATATTCTGGCGCAGTTGAGCCGCCTCCTTCTGGCAATGTTCTACTAAAGATAGGTCACCCCGCATACGGGCAACCTTAGTGAACTGCATGATCACTTCATAAAGGAAAAATCCCAACCACACGCTTTCGCCTTTACCTTGTTCGCCCACCAGGTTCATGCTGTCGTTCCAGTCACCAGAACCGATGAGAGGCAGGCCGTGTTCACCGAATTTTAGGCTATTCAGGATGGCTCGGACACAGTGTTCGTAAAGACTCGCCACCTCTTCAGAGCGCACGGCCAGATCGTAATAAGAGTCTTCATCTGCTTTTACCGGGCGGCCTTGGACAAAGTGGATAGGCTCATCCAATACGCCGGTGTCCCCTGTCGTGAGGACATAGCGGCACATCGTGAGCGGCAGCCAGAGGTAATCGTCCGAACAGTGAGTACGCACTCCCCGACCCACCGGAGGATGCCACCAATGCTGGACATCTCCTTCCTGGAATTGACGGGACGCACATAGGAGGAGGTGCTCGCGAGCGAGATGCGGCCTTGCGTAAATTAGTGCAGTCACGTCTTGCAACTGATCGCGGAAACCGAAGGCGCCCCCCGATTGGTAGGTTGCACTTCGCGCCCAAAGACGGCACGCCAGAGTTTGGTACAGCAGCCAACCGTTGGCCAGCAGGTTGAAGGACTGGTCGGGTGTTTCCACATTTATCGCGCCGAGGGTGTGTTTCCAGTGCTGCCACACCATATCGAGGGCGCCGTGCGCAGCGGTTGATCCCCGAAAGCGATTGACCAGGTTCCTGGCGTCGTCGGTGTCGAACCCAAGGCCAAGCTTGAAGACGATCTCACGCTCTTGCCCTGCGGCCAGATCGAAGATTACCTGGATCGCGGCGCAGGGGTCCAGTGCGGCCCCCACCTTGCCGGAAAGGCGCATGCGTTTCATGGCGGCAGGAGCGCGTAGTGTACCGTTGCGTCCCAGGAATTCGGCCCGATCGCCGCATACGGTGCGAGTCGTGTCGTCCACGTCGAAGAACGCAATCCGATCGCGGAACTCTGTATTGTATGGGTTGCGAGCGAAGAGGGCGCCGCTATCAGGATTGATTTCGGTGATCACGTGCATTGTCGATTTCTGCCGCAGGTCGCCAAGCACCCATTCCGCATATCCGGTAGCAGAGAGTCGGCGGGATTGGCCCGACTCGTTACGCACTTTAAGCACCGTAAACTTGATCGCTGCGTCCATAGCCACGTAAACCCACAGTTCGGAGCGGATGCCGCCCTCGGTGTGTTCGAAGACGCTGTAACCAAATCCATGCCTGGTGACGTAAGGCGTTGCCCCTGGGCAGGGCAGTGGCGTGGGTGACCAGAATTGGCCGCTCTCTTCGTCACGTAGGTAAAATGCCTCTCCTCTCGAATCGCTTACGGGATCGTTCCCCCAGGGAGTCAGGCGGAACTCATGGGCATTCTCGTTCCAGGTGTAGGCAAGTCCGCTCTCTGAAATGACGGTCCCGAAACGAGGGTTGGCCAGCACATTTACCCAGGGCGCCGGTGTCAGCTTCCCGTGCGCAGTGGTAATAACATACTCGCGCCCATCTGGGGTGAATCCGCCCAGTCCGTTGTAGAACGTTAGATCGTGGCGTGGCAACGGGACGACCGCTAGGGGTTCGGAGTGGCGGGTTCGGGTCGGGGTAAGGAGGGGCACGTTTACTTCTAGCAGACTGCGACCGTTGATCTGATCCGTCAGCGACCCCCGTCTGTCGGTGATGATGACGCGAGCGACCGCTTCCATCAGGATGCGGTCCTCCTCCGCTATCTGGTCAGAACGTCTTACGAAAATGCCGCCGGGTCGATCGGTTACGTTGGCTTCTATGCCTGCGGCAATGAGCCCTATGATCTGCTCATGGAGTAGTTGGCGGTAACCGGCGTGATCTTCGTTCCAAATCACCAGATCCACCGCCAGTCCTTTTAGACGCCAGTACGCGTGGGCCTGCACAAGTTGGCGTACCAGATCAATATTGGCAGGATCTTCAATCTGCAGCAGCACAATCGGCAGATCACCGGAGACGGCGTAGCTCCAGAGACCGGATTGCCCCCGGCGGTTCTTGATGAGGATGATTGGATCAGCTCGCAGCGAGGCATTAGCGTAGATGATCGAGCTGGCAAGGTGCCCATAGAGTTGCGCATCGGCCTCGGAGGCATTGAGCTGGCGCAGCAGCACATGGCTATGTGTCCATGCCAGATCAAAGACGCGGTCTGCGAGACGTAGATCCTGGTATTTTCCCACGAGACGTAAGGCTGCCTCGCGGTTTTCCCCGATGCCGGTGACAATGTTTATCGTTGCCGATTCTTCGGGGTCCAGCGTTATCCTGTGGCGTATGGCCACAATCGGATCAAGCACAGACCCCTCGCTACCCGAGAGCGCCTCTGTAAATAAGCCAGCGCCACCGTTGATCGCCTGTGGATCGGCGACGGTGTTACCGCGGCCGATGAACTGCATGCGATCGGTCTCATAAGAAACTTCTCCGATCTTCGCCCCATGCATGACCATCAGGTGAAATATCCATGGTACCTGCTCATCCTGGGAGCGGGGCCTTCGAGTGCAGAGGATCGCTTTCTGCCCGCGGATGATCTCGGTCTGCACAAATAGATTGCTGAACGCCGGATGTAGCGCATCCGCGGCGGGCAGTGTCAGAACCACTTCCGCATAACTGGTAATATCGATTGTCTGGCGCGTCCGGCCACGGTTAGTGACGCGGACTCGGCGCAGTTCAATGTCATCCTCGGGCGAAACAGCGATTTCGGTGTACGTGTCATAGTCGTGGTTACGGCAATGAAACTCGGCTCGCCCTTCCGAGAAGATTGCCTCAAAATGCTTTGGCCGTTTGAGAGTCGGCTGATATGCGATTGACCAGAACTCCCCGCTGGTCACGTCGCGGATATAACAGAACGTGCCCCAGTTATCGCAGGTGGGGTCTTCGCGCCAGCGTGTGACGGCGAGGTCCTTCCAGCGGCTGTAACCGCCGCCGGCACTGGTGATCATTACGTGGTACCTGCCGTTCGAGAGCAACTGCACTTCCGGTTTTGGTGTGTCGGGGTTTGTGAAAACACGAATCGGTGTTTCCGTAGTGATGGAAGCCGCACGGTGTTCGGAGAGCTCGGAGGTATGCGCATAGAACGCTGTAGTCTTTGGAATTCGCTCCTGGAGCAACATCATGGTCGCTTGGAATAGGGCGTCCGACTCAAATCGTTTCTGCATCGGGTGGTCCAGGAGCAGGTGGGCCAAAGACAGGAAACTCATGCCCTGGTGATGGGCCATGAAGGACCGAACCACTGCCCTCGATTGTCCGCGCTGCAAGCGCGACGGAGTGTAGTCGATCGCTTCGTAGAAGCCATACCGTGCTTCAAAGCCCTCAGCAGAGAGCCGTTCGAGATTCAGACACGCCTCTTCGGGCGTCACCATCAGTGCCAGTGCCGAGGCATAGGGCGCAATCACCAGGTCCTCGGCGAGCCCGCGTTTGAGCCCCAGGCCGGGGACACCAAAGGCGCGATACTGGTAGTTAAGATGCACATCGAGAGCATTGTAACCACATTCAGAAATGCCCCAGGGCACCCCGCGTTTTCTCCCATATTCGATCTGCCTGGCAACCGCCGCCCTGCAAGTCTGGTCGAGCAGGGTGTGTTCGTAGGTCGGCATCACCAAGAGCGGCATCAGGTATTCGAACATCGAACCGCTCCACGAAAGGAGGACCGGTTCTCCACCGGCGGTAGTCAGAAGACGCCCCATGGCGAACCAGCTTTCCTGTGTCAGTTGTCCCTGCGCAATCGCTACGAAATAGGAAAGCCTCGCTTCCGAAGCCAGTAGATCGTAGTAACTGGAGTCCCGCCGTTCTTCACCGACATGATAGCCGATGGCCAGCAGATGACGCGCCTCGTCAAACAGGAAGTCATATTCCATCCGGGCGAGGGCGCCGCATCGCAGTGCAAGTCCTTTGATATCCGCAATCCTTGTTTTGGCGTGTTGGCTGGCTGCCGTGATTAGGCGTTGAAGTTCACCAAGCCAGGCGTTTTCCGCCGACACGGCGGCAGAGTTAAGCCGATGTACGATCGCCGGCAGGAAATCCACCTCCAGCGCTGCCAGTTCGTGCAGCGTTGGAATCACCTCGAGCTCAGGGAATTGTCCGAGGTTATTCGTAGAAGATAAGAGCTCTGTCCACGGGGCGAGAAACGTCAGTTCGTCGAGGGCATTTCGAGATTGCCCGGCGAAGGCGTGGGCCCACCATCTCAATTGGCTCTCGGGGTCAGCATCGAGAGCTTCCACGTCTGCAACCACTACTCCAGCGGATGTTGCCAGATGATTGAGGCAAAGCCGCAAAGCCATGAGCGTATTGAATTGGGAATGGGTCGCTGACTCCAGATCCCGTTGAAGTTGAGTGAATTGGGCCGAAGTGTATGCTTTCGGAGCGGCGGCAGCAGCATCTATGACGATCCTGAGAGTGTCGCTTAAGCCCTCAAAAATTCGTGTTTCCATGATCCTGTGATCAGCTAGGCCGAGCAGACCCGGCCGCAATGTCAGCAGATGGCCTGCGAGGTTCCCGCTGTCCACCGACGAAATATAGCGGGGCGGCAGTGGTTTCAGAGATTGCGTATCATACCAGTTGTAGAAGTGGCCATGGTGCCGTTCCAGAACTTCCATGCTGGAGAACGCCTTCGCCGTACGTTCGATGAGTTGTCCGGCCGAAAGGTATCCGAAGTCATACGCGGACAAATTCGCCAGCAACGCAAGGCCCATGTTGGTAGGAGATGCGCGATGCGCTATGACCGCAACGGGATGCTCCTGATAGTTATCAGGTGGTAGCCAATGATCTTCCGGGCCGATGAAGGTCTCGAAGAATGCCCAGGTCTTTCTGGAAAGCTTCCGGAGATAGAGGGTCTGGTTCACTGTCATCCCTGCTCGGCGCCTGGCGAGTGGCCGACTGATCCACCAGGCGATAGCGGGAGAGACAAACCAGAGGCACAGTATGGGTCCAGCCACAACTAACACAACTTGGTTAAATGCAGCGAGCGTGATCATTGAGGCGGCGGCAACGAGTGGACTGATCCACATTTTTCGAAATGAGCCGACAATATCCGTGCGGCTATTGCGATCCGAGTCGCCCGACGGATTCCATTGGAGCAGTAGCTTATGCGTGATCAGCAACCGCCAGGTGGTGCGCACAATCGCATCCAAACTAAAAAACGTTTCGTACGGCAGGCATACAAACATGAATGCAGCTTGAACTAAGTGCCAGCGTGCCGAGCGCACTACCTCAGCGAGGTGCTGCCGCAGAGTCACGTCGACTGGCTTCTGAAGAGCCTCCAAGGCTGAGGCTATCAAAGAAGGAACCAAGATGATGCCGATCACCGCCAATGTCCAGAACCATGCCGATGGTAACACTGTCCAACCCAGAAGCAAGAGGAGTGTCAACGCTGTGGGGGTGAGGCTACGCCGCAGGTTATCGAAAATCTTCCATCTCGAAAGCGCCGAGAGCGGATTTTTCTCCAAGCGTGAGTCGGGGCCGGGAACGTCAGGCATTATCCACTGCGCAATTTGCCAATCTCCGCGAATCCAACGGCGCCGGCGGCTGACGTCCACACTGTAGCGGGAAGGGTTTTCCTCATATAGTGGCGCATCACTCAACGACCCCGCCCGTATGTAGCATCCTTCCAGAAGATCGTGGCTGAGGATCCGGTTCTCTGGGAAACGCCTGCTCAATGCCCGCTCGAATATGTCGACCTCATATATGCCCTTGCCAATGAACGAACCTTCACCGAACAGATCCTGGTAAACATCAGAAACGGCGCGTGTATATGGATCGATACCGATCTCATTGGCATACATACGCGCATACCGCGATCGGTTGATGCCGGGTAGGCTCACCGCCACCCGTGGCTGAAGAATGCCGTACCCTGCAACGACACGCTGCTGGTCTTCGTCGTAGCGTGCACGATTGAGTGGATGCGCCATGGTGCCTACAAACTGCCTTGCCGAATCGCGTGCCAATTGCGTATCGGCATCCAGGGTGATCACATATTTCACGTTCGATAAGACTGTGGTTTCACCGGCAATGAGAGCGAAGCGATCCCTTAACCGGCCCCGCAATAATCCATTCAAATCCGCAAGCTTGCCGCGCTTGCGCTCGTAACCCATGTATATCCGGTCGCGCTGATTCCATCGGCGCGGGCGATGAAACAGGAAGAAGGTATCGCCTTCTCGACTCCGGTACTTTTCGTTCAGCTCTTCGATTCTCTGCTGGGCCAGCCGCAAAAGCGGTCCGTCCTCCGGCAGTGTTTCTTCGACGGCGTCGCTGAAATCAGTGAGCAAGCCGAAGTGGAGATGGTCATCGCGATTTGCCAGGAAGCGGACTTCCAATGCCTCAATCAGGTCCTCAATGTTTTGAGTGCTCGTCAGCATCGTTGGGACCACAACCAGAGTTCGCAATTCCAGTGGGATACCCTGGGAAAAATCCATGCGCGGCAGCGGGCGCGGCGTTGCCAGCAACGTCGCCAGCCAATTCACTAGGGCTACCGCCAGATGACTGGCGCAGAGAAACGATAGAAGTCCGATTAACCCCAATGCCCAACCCTGCAACCCGTCAGCGTATGCTTTTGCCGTAAAGCACACAGCGAAGATTGCTGTCATGAGCAGGATGGCTCCGCTATACAGAGGGAAAGAAAACCGGCGACTGACTTTGCGCAATACCTTAGCAAACGATAACCGCACCTCTGCTGTTCGTTCGAGCTGTGCCAATCCTTCGTCGATCAGGTAAAAGCCAACGTGCGCTGCGCGGTCGTCGCCTCCTTTCCGAGCTGCTACCTCATGCGCCAACTGGATCGCTTTGCGCGCCACCTCGCTTTCGGAGTAGGAACTGCGCCTGGCAGCCTTCTCCACGATGTGGCGATAGTGATCACGGGTGCCGAAATCCATCTTACCGTAGACATCGCCAGGATCCTCACGCAGAGTCTGCTCGACAATGCTCATCTTCTCGACGAACTGACGCCAGTCCGTCGTACCCAGTAAGCGGAGGCTGCCGATGCTATTGCCCATTGAGACCTGGTAGGTAGTTTGCTGTTGGTTCTCTGAGCCTACCAACTGTTCGATGGTCCGGCCGTCCTCGGACAGGCGCTGTTCAATCCATGTAAGCGGCAATGCCAGAGCATGACCCTGGCCCTGCAAGCGGCGTGTGAGCTCCGCAACAAACGAGCTCATCATCGGGGGGTTCGACCGTGCCATGTCGGAGATCGCCAGAATCAGACTTTTTGAGTCCTTTCTGGCGATCTCCATCATCCGGTCGGCCCAATCGTCGGCACTATCTCGATAGCTAATGTTGGCGGCGATACCGGCAGCAATTCGCCGGACATTCTCGATCAGTGCCAATCGCAGCATGATGGGGATGGCCCAAAGTTCGCCCAATTTCAGGGGTGTCACCGACTGATAGGCGGTTACAAAACTTCTGAGGTTTTCCTGATACACCCGGCCATCGCCATGCGAGATTGTCTCCAGAGCGATGTCATACACTCGCGGAAGTCCAGCCGATGGGCCGTTCAGCAAGTGTGGCAGTTCACGGCTATAGCCCTTCGGCAAGAACCGCTTTGCCGTTCGAATCTGTTCCTCAATCAAATAGAAGTTGTCTAGCAGCCATTCGCCGGCCGGTGTAATCTGGCTGCCTGCCATGACGTGCTCTGTCAGCAGCTTATGGACTTCAAGCAGGAGACGCTCATTCTCGGCCAGCCGCTTCAGAAGGTTATCCTGAGGGCGCCCGGGCTTCAATTGGTGCTCACCCGCAAGAATCTTGCCATGCTGCTTCATCTGATCGTCACTGAACAGTTCTGATCGAAGAGACAGTTCGTCACCGGCATACTTCTGTGCCAGGTCTTTTCCGAATAAGCCCGCCCAAATACGGGAAAATGTCCCGCGAGCGGTCTTGCTGCTTACATCCATTTTGGAAGTCTCCTCGTACTGCTTCTCACGTTATGTATGTCGTCAGTGAAAATGGGACAATCAGTAAATTATCCCCCACTACTTATAACACTGCTTCTGTTTTATCTTTTTGCGATATGGCGGCCTGGGCGGCGATGAGTTTGGCAATTGGCACTCTGAATGGGCTACAGCTCACATAATCAACATTAATTGCGTGGAAGAATTTTATTGATGTCGGCTCACCGGCCTGCTCGCCGCAGACGCCGATGGGTATCTCTTTCTTCGCACGGCGTGCCCAGAATATGGCCGTCTCCATAAGGCGGCCGACGCCCTTGATGTCGATGATTTCGAAAGGATTATCTTCGAGGATGCCAATCTCAAGGTAGGTAGAAAGGAACTTCTTTTCGGCATCTTCACGGCTGAACGAATACACCGCCTGCGTAAGGTCATTGGTGCCAAAGGAGAGAAAGTCCGCCATTTCAGCCAACCGCCCAGCCCTCATGCAGGCGCGAACGGTCTCCATCATGGTCCCCAATTTCAGGCTCGATCCTTCCGTACAGCTTTTCTTGATCATGACTAGCTCCTGCAGAGTAATGACCTGAGGGATCATTATGGACACATCGGCCAGAACCTCTTTCCTTGCCGCCTCTATAGCCTCTACCTGCATTTTGTATATCTCAGGATTGGTGACTGCCACTCGCACTCCCCTGTGCCCGAGCATCGGGTTTATCTCCTTGAGCTCGGCTATACGCTGCTTCGTCCTAGCGTCGTTGGTCTCCGTTTCAGAGGGAAGAAACTCGTGAAGAGGCAGGTCGAGAAGCCTGATAATAATAGGCAGCCCATTTAACTCCTTGAACAGTACGATGAAATCCTCCTTCTGCAACTTGCTTAGATGCTGCAACGCTTTGGCCTTCTTAGCTGCAGTCTCCGCCATGATATATTCCCTAATGGCGGACAAGCGTTCAGGACCATTGAACTGTCTTTCCGTGCGGCAGAGGCCAATGCCTTCAGCCCCCATCCTGATGGCGTGCGCCACCATTTCCGGCATATCCGCGTTTGCCCTGACCCCCAGCCGCTTGGCTCCATCCAGCCAGGTAAGCAGTTCTTTAAACTCATCAATCATCGACCCTTCCTCAAGTGGAATAGTGCCGATATAGACCGCGCCCGCAGTCCCATCGATGGTGATGGTGTCACCATGATGAACGGTCTTTCCTTTAGATGTAAAGAACTTGCCCTTAGGATCAATCTCTATGTCTTCAGCCCCGCAGACGCATGGCTTGCCCATAGCCCTAGTCACAATGGCCGCGTGGGACGTAAGCCCGCCTCTGGAAGTCAGCACACCATCGGCGGCAGCTATGCCTTGGATATCATCCGGGCTGGTCTCCGGCCTTACTAGGATGGCAGGGATGCTCTTCTTCGACAGGATCATGGCATCATTGACGGTAAATACTACACGTCCGCTTACGGCGCCGGGAGCTGCCGCCAACCCTTTGGTCAGCGGCTCGTGTGGCTGGGCCGATTTAATATGCTTGTGCAAAAGCGCACGCAGGTCATCGGCTTTGACTCGTAATATAGCCTCTTCCACGGTGATTAGGCCCTCATGCACCATATCCACCACCGCCTTTACGGCGGCCTGCCCGCTCCTTTTGGCTGACCTGGTCTGCAAAATATACAACTTTTCCGACTCGATGGTGAATTCGACATCCTGCATATCGCGGAAATGGGCTTCAAGCAGGGCGACTTTCTGTTCCAACTCTTTGTACATTTTCGGCATTATAGATTTGAGCTGTGCGACTGGAATGGGGGTTGTGGACCCGGACACGATGGCCTCACCCTGCGCACGCTGGATATACTCGCCGAATAAGCCGTGCTCTCCCGTGCTCGGGTTGCGGCTGAAGACCACGCCCGTGCCGGATTTAGCATCCTTATTACCGAAAACCATTGCTTGCACCACTGCTGCTGTACCCATGTCAGAAGGTATATTGTTGAGGCGGCGGTATTCAATGGCGCGGATATTGTCCCATGACTCAAAGATTCGCCTGATGGCCGTCCTCACCTCGGAAATACCGTTTATGTTAAGAACAGTATCCATCATGCCCGGCATGGATGCCGGCGCCGATGAACGAACGGAGACCTGGAGTCCTTTACCAAGCTTGGCGTGCACCCGTTTTTCCAGGTCGGCGACCGCCTGGGCGATCTCTTTATCGGATAAGCTACCGGTCTTCTTGTACTCGTTATAGCCCTGAACTGAAACTACAAACCCCGGCGGGACTGGCAAGTCGAGCTTAGTCATAGTAACCAGGTTGGCGCCCTTATTACCCAGGACGACCTTATCCTCGCAATCATCATGAAACGAATAGATATATCCCACGATTTTCTACCTCCGTTAACTAATATTATATATCAGAACGAAGGGGGTGTTTTTTCAAGTATACTGCATATCCGTAAAACCCTAAATCCCAAATACCAAATAAATTCGAAGAACGAGGTTTCAGCACATACTGAGGTGCTTTTGTTGACTATAAAATAGCAATGAACCTCTGTGCCTGCCTGCTCCTGACTTGAGTTCACGAGTGTCTGCAGAGCCATTACCATCTCGTGATAGTGTGCGCTATACTCGGCTCGGTGATGTCTGCCACGCAGGCACTATCGTGATTATCAGCTCAAGCGTTCTGCGAAGCGATTAAAACCCTTGGGCACTTCAGAGCTTATATTGTCTTTGGCCTTTCGCTATCGCCAGTGATAGTAGTCATCAAAGGGGGGATAAACCCCCGTCCCTCGATTTCCCCAGCCGGCCCACCTAGGAAGCCTCGCCAGGCCCCAGCCCCAAGCCATCCGTCAGGGTTATCTGGGACGTAACCCCTGCGATCTGGTGGACGCACCACGGGTAGTAAAGAAGACCATGCGCACACTGACACCCGCTGAGGTCGAGATACTCATGACCCATGCACAGGACAGCAACTACTACCCCGTGATATATACCGCCGTTAGCTCGGGAATGCGCCAGGCAGAGCTGCTGGGGCTGAGATGGCGGGATATCGATCTTGATATGCTCTCCATATCGGTCAGCCAGGTGTTATACAAGAGGCGAGGTGTGTGCATATTCAAGGAGCCCAAGACCATGCACAGCAGACGGCGTGTTGCTATGACATCAAAGCTGGCTCAATTTCTCAGGGAATACCGGGCGGAGAGGGAATCACTCCACTGGCATCTGGGTCGGCCACTAACTCTGGATGATCTGCTATTTGCCACCATGGATGGTAAACCGCTTGATCCCTGTGGCCTCACACACACCTTCAGGAAAATATGCATGGAAGCTGGTCTGGAGCGTGTGAGATTCCATGACCTGCGGCATACCTTCGCCAGCCTGATGCTATTAAGAGGAGCCAAGCCCAAGGTGATCTCTGAAGCTCTGGGACATGCCAGTGTGGCCTTTACTATGGATGTCTATTCACATATAATATCGGGGATGCAGGAAGATGCGATGGCGCTCCTTGATGAGGTGCTGCCGTCGGGGGTGACCCGGAGCGGCAGGGGAGCGGCAAAACTTTAACTCCGCATCGTGCGTGCCCCTGTAGCTCAGACGGATAGAGCAGCGGTTTCCTAAACCGCGTGTCGGGCGTTCGAATCGCCCCAGGGGTACCATACAACCTCTTTTCTTGATCCCCGTCTAGCACCAATACGGGACTGACTTTCGGGAAATTACCGTCCAGCCATTTCTGCTTTATTAAGAATTTAGGACGAGCATTACTCAGAATTCTGCGAATCATCCTTGTGTCTATCCCAGTGAAGTATACGTCTGATTTTAGTGGTGAGTGAGGATATGAGGTTTCTGGATTTACTGGTGAAAGCTTCTAGGTTTTTAGAAGTCGGCCTTGAGCTGACTAAGGTAGGCCTAGTGTTGGCAAAGACAATCAATGCGATTATCAAGATGGTCCATATGATTATCACCGGCCATATCCAGACTGCGACCTGCTTTTTCTGTTCTTTTGGCTGCTCCACTTTGGTCTCTTTTGCTGCTGTGGCAAAGTTGGACACTGGGCTGGAGTCGCCGGGCACAGGTTCAAGCGGCCTTACCTGCCAGTAATAGGTGGTGCCCGGGTTAAGTTCACCGTCGTACTGATAGGCGGTTGTTTTAGTCTGCGTTTTGACCAGTATATCCAGCAATGCAGCATCTTTCGACAGGATGAATTCGTATTTGGTGGTTCTGGGCATAGGCGACCAGGAGAAGGCAGGAGATCGCGATGTGCCTTTAGCGCCGTTATTCGGCTGGAGCAGTGTGAGACCAATCTGTGTAGCCCGTACTGGCAGGCCAGCCTCTATGGTAAAGAACAGAGTAGCTGACCAGGGACTACGAACAGTTTCGCCGCCGACGGCGCGGTTTGCCCTGACTCTCCAGTAGTATTTGTGGCCGGATTCGATGTTACCACTGCTGGCAATTTCGGAGGCGGGAATTAGTACTAGCCCACCGGCGGGATAAAAAGCTGCCGGTGCCGTTTGATCTACCGGGGTGACATTATCGCTGAACACTCTTATAGTAAACTCTTCATCTTTAGCTATTTGCAGCTCGTATCCTGTGGCGTAGCTGATGTCGTGCCAGGCGAAATTTACCTCGCTGGCTCGGCCGCTAACAGGGTCCACCGGTAAAATATCTCCGCTGGCTGGTGCATAAGCATACGGCCCGACTCTGGCAAAGAGGTCGGTGTACCCCCAGAGACAGCCTATCTTGTTTGTCCAGTTGTATAGGCGGTTATCGATTGCCCACAGGCTATTGTAGTCATTTTCCGATACCTTTAATGAACTTGGCTCGCGTGTAAACGACACAGGGTAATTGGCGTCAGTCAATTCTGGCAGCCCTTCGACAAGGCTATCCCACTCAATTGGTGGCGGTACTGTGCTGCGCGAATAGAGCGACCTGTCGACGCCGGGCTGGCTAGGGGGCGCCGCCGGTATGTCCCATAGGCTGTAAAGCACGTCGTTCCGGTGCTCCAGACCATAGAAGCTGCCGTTAGGTGGTTCCAGCTCATCCCAGGCAGTGGTGTCGGTGCCGATGGTCCATCTATAGATTTTGCCAGGGTCGCTGGCAGCATATATTATGTTGTTTTGCTCAAATTTGTCATCAGCTATAACGTGCATCTTACCAAACTCGGGCACGGAGACCCTTAACAGCGGTGATGGCTCGAATACCAGTGTAGCATCGGAGAAATCGGCATAAGCCATCTTTCCATTCTCGTCGCCTACTATTACCCAGTCTTCATCTCCCTCGCCAATTTTCTTTTCTGGATTCTTGAGCGGGGTGGCTATGGTATGGCCTGAATCCAATCCGGTGTTTATTCGGTCCTTCCACACCCAAAAGATGCCGTTTTTGCTGATTCTGCGGACGCTGGTATTATCCAGAACATAAAATACATCATCGCTGGCCAGCGTTAAATCGGTTACCATGGTATCTGTGCTGGCATGAAGCCCCTGCCAGAAATGGCCTTCATCCGGAGAATAAATAATGTTGTTTGTGTCTCTGTCGGCGAAGACGATGACATTGCTTCTATTTGGGGCAATCCTGGGGTTGACGCGGAGTATGATATCGTTATTGCCGGTTGCGGTGCACAGTATCCGCTCCCAGTTCATGCCCAGCAGGCTGCCGGTGCTACGCCAGGCGCTATCGAAGTTTTGAGCCACTGTGGTGTTGGTGTTGATGGATGCTAAATAGAGCACGTTATAGTCTTTGGAGCCTTTAGTCACCTCCAGGACGGCAACATCTGAGAGCTGAGTGATTTCGGTGTCTATTAAGCCGGTCTGGTTCCAGATATTTCCTGCATCTATATCTGGAGCTTTGTTGGCGTTGTCGAATACGAATTTATACTGGAGCGAGTAGGGGCTTATCGAGAAGGCTGATTCATCGAGGGCGACGCTGGTCAACAAGGCGAATGGCCATTGGCCTAGGGCATTGCCGGTACCTCCCGCCGAAAGATTGGCTGAGCCGGTACCGCAATAGGATATGGATCCGCTGGGGTCCAATGCTACTTGGGCGTTTGCATAGCCAGAGTTGCCTCCTCCTGTAGGGGACTTATACTGGTCTGACTTTAGCCATGCTGGTGTGTTATTGATAGGGTCTGTGCAGCGCCAGACGTTAACCAGAGCCGACGATGATAAGGTTTCTCCTGCAAGGAGCTTGCCGCTGGCGTAGATGCCAGAGTAGGCGATGCTTGATATCCTGCTACCGGTAGGCGGTTTAATCCTGAAGACTTGGTTATTATCGATGCGGTAAACCCCGGATTGTACATTAGGTAGGGTGGGATCAGCATCGATATTGACGTAATAACGGCGCAGAGCGCCGGGGTCTGAGCCTATGAAGTCGGCTGGAAGCTCCAGATCGGCAGTGATGATTTGGCTGGCGGTGGGCGACGATGTGCCAGGGAAAGCTGCATGAAAGATTTGCACCGGGTAACCAGGAGAGCTATTCCATGTGGTATTGTTATTGACCATGTCACGGAGTCCGAGATTGAGAAAGGTGCCAGCTGAGGGAGCGGGCGGCGATAATGTTGATGAGATTATCACGATGCTGCTATCGCCAAAATAGGTCGGCGAGAATTTTATAGCAACTAAATCACCAGTGGGAGTCAATGCTTGGTCTTTCCAGCCTATGTTAGAACCTTGTGTCTTGAATACCCATACCTTACCGGTGCCGGCACCGGGTGCCACTCTGGTTCCTATGGCGATATCACGCTGGCCGCTACCGTAGGACAGGGAGACGTCAACGCAGCTAATATATTCATTGGCACCTAGCGACAATGGCACTCCTGCCAGTGCCTGTTGCCAATTAGCTCCCCCATTAGTTGAGATGAATACTTCCTTCGGGCCGTTTGGGACTGGAGGACCTGAACCATCGGTGATAGCGACCACTAAGTTCACATCATCCGGAGCTGTAGCTATGTTCCAGACAGGGAGTTTAGCGCCAGCAGTGGTCAGCGAGTTATTAATCATCAACGAGGTAGGCCAGGTAGAGCCGCCATCGATTGATTTGTAAAGCTTGCTATTGGCAACGTCTACAGCATAGAAGGTGATGGCGTCGCCGCCGATGGCGATAGAGTTGATTTCCGATGGACTGACTATTGTGTTGTTTGGTTGATTCAAGGCGGGGGTGGTTATGATGGACCATGCCATTTTGCCCGGATTCGCCAGAGCAGTTTTGGTACCGCCCGTCGCTATTAATGGCAGTAAACCAACCAGGAGCGCCAGGGTCAGCAGTATGTTAAGGCTTCTCGCCCTTTTTACCATTTCCATGTAATCCTCTGCTACTGATAGCTCTAAATCAGCCTTTTTCTCTTGCCTGTCCTGGCATCATAGGTAGCTGCAAATAGGGCAAGCTGTTCTTTGCTGATAAACCATTGCCCACCTACCTTCTCTCCGGGCGGGCTGCCCATACGGAGCAATCGTCGCAGCGACTCCTCATGTATTCCTAGCTGCTTGGCTGCAGCCCGGACGCTTATATATTTCTCCAGACTAATCATTGTTGTTGTTTTATACAACAATAATAGTCTACAATTTACCTGATTGTCAATAGAACGGGTTCTGTCTCTGGCTAGAAATGAAGACCAGGACTTATTTCCCATTCAGATTAGTAATAAAGTGTAATACTCAATATTGACATATGATTTGAAACGTGCATATATTAGACTTACATAGGTGTGAGGTATTAAACAGTGAAAAAAGGTTTACAGTAGGCTGCTATGGATTATGCATATGTAGGCTATACCGACGATATGCGGTTGATGAAGGGCAAGATCACCGCAGTCAATGAAGAAACAGCAGGTGATATGCTGGATAAAATCGGCTGCCAGGTTGTTCAGCTTAAGCCGGTAACGTCTTTTGCGCCAGACCTGGATAGGCTGCTCGAAGGGCAGGTAAAGCCTGCTGAGCTAGCCACATTTGCGCGTCAGTTGGCGTTGCTTATCGAATCAGGTGTGGGCATCATTCAGAGCCTTGAATTGCTTCAAGGCCAGACGGGTGATAGACAACTAAGAAGGGTGCTCATAGAGGTGGTAACTGACCTGCGCCTGGGCAGATCACTATCGGTGGCTTTAGCAAGGCATCCCCGTGTGTTTACCACTATTTTCCACAAGTTGGTGGGTGTTGGTGAGCAAACAGGCTCTCTAGAAGGCGTGCTCAGGAGCCTGGCTGACTACTCTGAGCGGCAGGCTGCTACCATGAATAAGATAAGGTCGGCATTGATGTATCCTGTTATCGTCTTGGTCTTAGCTGTATTTGTCATGATATTTATGATTACCACAGTCTTGCCTCCTATAGTGAATATGCTGAAGTCTCTGGGTGGAGAGTTGCCTATAACAACCAAATTATTGTTGGGATCGACTGAATTTATAAGCCATTATGGCTTGTATTCGCTGGTCGCAGTGCTGGGTTTGGGAGTGGTTATATTCTTGTATTCCAGAACGTCAACAGGGCGTTACTACTGGGACTATTTGATGCTGAAGTTGCCTGTGTTCGGTCGTCTCAATCTGGTGAGTGAGCTGGCCAGGGATTGCCGCAGTATTGCCCTGCTGTTTAAGGCTGGCTTGCCGATAACGGACACCATGTCGTTGGTGGCTCAAGCCAGCGGCAACCGGGTGGTGGCTAACGCCTTAGGCGATGTAGAGCAGGATATAATTAAAGGGGAGGGACTGTCTGGCCCCATGAGGAAGCGCTGGGTTTTCTTACCTCTGATGGTAGAGATGACCAAAGTGGGCGAGGAAACAGGGAACCTGGATTCAACGCTGGTAACGGTGGCTGAGAACTATGAGATTGAAGCTGAGAGGGGGATACAGACCTTTGTCAGCATGATTGAGCCTGCGATGACTATTGCTGTAGGTGCCATGGTTGGATTTATGGCTCTATCTATATTTATGCCTCTCTATGGCAGCCTCGGCCTGATAAAATAAAAAGGGGAACTGGCGAAAATAAGATGCTGGGTTTAAAGAGATTCAGGGATGGCGAGCAAGGTATAGGCCTGGTTGAGGTACTGGTGGCTCTGGCTATCTTTGCCGCTGTGGGAGTTGTGTTTCTCATGGGGCTGCAGACATCGGGCAAGGCAGTGATTATCAGCCAAAAAAATGTCACTGCTGAAGGCCTGGCCAAGAGCAAGATGGAGGAGGTCAAGGGCGTTGGCTATCTGGCTGGAGTTTCCGCATATACTGAGAACATTACAGCAGTGCCCTCGGACCTTGTGGCGCAGGGGTATAGCTTTACAGTGATTGTTTCACCCTTGCCTGATCCGCCTTATGACGATACAAATATACAAAAGGTCACAGTTATTATATATCATTCAGGCGAGGAAGCATTCAGGCTGGAGGATTATAAAGTAAATAGATGACGAGCTATCTGCTGTGGGGGGTTTAAGCCGTGATTGCTATGCCGAAAAGTTTGAAGAGAAGCAGCAAAGGTTTCACATTGATCGAGCTGCTGGTGGCGATATCCATAGCCGGGGCTATCATGGGCGTGATGACCATGACCATTATGACTATGATGAGGGTTGGCCCCAAGAACAACGCGCAGGCCATTGTGTTCACGCAGGTGCAGAATGCTGGCCTGTTCATCTCGCGGGATGCTATGATGGCGGATAACATTACTACCAGACCGTCTAATAGCTTTCTTTCCCTATATTGGACTGGCACTGAACCGACACCTGTAATTCATACTATCGACTATGTCATTGAGAATACAATTGAGGGTACAGTGTTGAAGCGTCAGACCAGCCCCGAGGGCGCCATAACGCAGATTGCTGAATATATCGATCTGTATCCGGCTACTTCAGCCAATCTTACGGCCAGCGATAGCACGACCAAAGCAAAGCTGGTTTTCATCATACAGTCCTCGTTTGGTGGCGCTGAGGCGCATAGGACTTATGCCGTCACTCCGCGGCGCATGTGAGTGGTGATAAATAGACTGGTAGGGACAAGAGACGATTTAAATGATGAATATAATAAAGAAGATATTTAGAAATGAGTCAGGGTTCATATTGCCTACGGCGCTGGTGCTGTTGATATTAGGAGGTTTGCTGGTGGTCCCGTCTCTTTATCTGCTGCAAACCAGTCTCAAAGCTGGCCAGGTGGTTGATATCAAGACCAAGGCGATTTACGCTGCCGATGCCGGCATCGAAGATGCGCTGTGGAAATATAAGAAAGGCACTGACCCGTTCGCTGGCGGTAGCCCTCCTTATTATGCCTATATGTTGCAAGATGGTGTCGGTAGTCCTGCTGTAATCAATGGCATGACTGTGACGGTGGAGAAGTGGGGGGAGCAGGCCTATGGTACTGGCACGCTGTATACGGTAAAATCCGTTGCCAAGCTGAATGGACAGGAGAAAGCTGTGATAACCGCTGCGCCGCTAGTGGGAGGCGACCTAGATTTGTCATGGATGTTTGACCATGCTATTACTAGTGCGGGAGACGTAACCATAAAGCCAGGCGTTGAGGTTGTGGGAGGGATTATTTACGATGACGATGGCACCCTAACGAACCAAGGCGAAATAGAAGGTGAGATTCTCCAAGAACAGATAGACTGGCCCACATGTGTGCAGCTTTCGACTTATTACCTGGCACAGGTTGACGGTTTAATTGTGTATCCCAGTTCCAGCATCAGCACTTCAGGCTGGACGCTGGCTAATCCTAAGCCTATTGGGCCGCTGTATCGTGTGGGTGCCTTAGAGATCAATGGTGGTGGATATAGCAGGCTCGATGGCACGATCTATGTAGATGGCGACTTCAATGTTCAGCCGAACTGCACCGTAGACCTTAACGGGAAGACCATATTTGCCACAGGCGAGCTCAATTTTCAGCCCAACAGTATAGTCTATGGACCAGGATGCATTATCGCCTGCAGCGATGTTAACTTTCAGCCGAATATGGCCCCAGGTAATAAGTTGTTAGGTGTAGATGATACGGAGTCTCTAGTATCATCTACTTCATCAGATACCTTTCTGCTTGCCAGATTCCAAGCAGGCACTAGTGGCTCTATGACCAACTTCCATGTAAGGTGCTCAGACCCAGACAGAGTAAAACTGGCAGTCTATGCTGACAGCGGTGGGGCACCAGGGGCTAAACTGGGTGCTGCCGATACTCCAGACCAGGCTGTGGTACCTGGCTGGAACACCCTCAACTTCCCGGCTACCTCTATCACAAATAATAGTTACTACTGGTTGGCGGCGATTTCTGACAACTCGACTATTGGTGTGGGAACTCTGTCATCCACCAATAACAAGAGATATAAGACTGCCCTATATTCTAGCTTCACCTTTCCTAATCCTGCGGGAAGCGGATTTACCATCGAAAACAATGCCAGCCAGTACCTTTTTGCCGGCTGGTCTGGAGACCAGGAATTCATATTTGTCATGTCTGTGTCCGGTACAACCACGATAAAACCCGGTGGCACCTTCTACGGTTGTGTCGCTGGTGACTCCGAGGTATATTTAGCGCCGCACTGCAGTCTTACCTTGGTAGGGGTGCCAGAGGGTGGATTAGACTTTCCAGGTGTATCAACTGGTGGAGGTGGGGGTGACGGCGATTTTACAGTGCAACTGCTAACCTACAGTGTTCAATAGAATTTTTGCGTGGATGAATCAGGTCTTCTCATTTCATTGGGCTGTGTGGTTGTTTAGCAAGCATTTCTTTTTTGAAGGAGCTGTCAACTGCTTCCGGGAAGCTTCTCTCTCGAAATTTCGTCTGAGATACTGATTACCTACTAGTTTTAGCATTGTGGAGATGCTACACTAGATTAAGTTACTTCAAGGCGAATATATAAATGATTCAACCGAAACAACCAGGAGAGACGAAAAGCCTGACCGAAAGGCTGATGCAGAGATTGCCCAAGCTGGGGCGAATGAGCCAGTTTTTGCTGGTGGTAGGCATTTCTTGTATTGTGATAATAACGCTATGGCTGGTCTACCAGCAGCAAGTACCGAAGCGAGCCGAGTTGGAACATAACCTTGCTACACTGCAGCGGGCATTGGCAGGAGCACCAAAGCAAGAGGCTTCTAGAGACACACTGAATGCTCAGATAAGAGGCCTCGAGGCCCAGACTGAGGCGGCCAGGGCTGTGTTCTATACCACCTCTCAGGGACCTGAAATGCTGGATATGCTACTTAAAATAGCTCAGGTCTATGACATAAGTATAACGAAAACAGAGCAGTCAACCTCGAAACAGGTTGTGACTACAAGTACCAATAAAATAACTTTACCGGTATTGACACTCAGTCTTGAAATGAAGGGACAAGTGTCGAGCTTCCAGAATTTTCTGCTGGCTTTGGGTAGTAAGTTGCCCACATCGCAGATTAATGATGTTACAATTACCCTGGCTGCCAAGGAAGGCGAGCAAGACAGGGCTAATGTCAAGATCGATATATTCTGTTATGAGGCAAGTAAGTAAATATAAATGATTACTTTAGATATCGAAGATACCCGTATAAGAATGGTGGTGATCGAGGGAAGGCAGGTGGTTAAGGCTGCCAGTCTGCCATTGTTACCGGGGTTGGTTAAAGACGGCCTTATTCTGAACAAGGAAGCGGTAAGCCAGCAGCTTAGCGAGCTTCTGGCGGCGTACGATGTTACTGACAAGAAAGTAATTGCCAATGTTAGCGGTATGCATTCCCTGTACCGCATTTTTAACCTGCCCCGATTGCCCACGGGAATGTTGAGCGAGGCGGTGAAGAGGCAAATGACCAAAGTGCTGCCGGTATCGTTACGTGAGATATATGCGTCTTGGCAAGCGCTGAATATATCGAGCACGGAAACCATGATTTGCCTGGTCGGATCGCCGCGCAATACGGTTGATGTACTGTGGGAGACGTTGCGCCTGGCAGGGCTCCAGCCTCAACTTATCGATGTCAATCCTCTGGCCTTGGCCAGGTTGTCTGATGATAAAGATGCCATCATCGTCAATGTGCAGCAAGTCGGTTTTGACATTGTGGTCATGATAGATGGTATCCCCAGGTTGGTGCGTAGTCTGCCGTTCTCCTCTGAGGACATGAAGGTGTCCGATAAGGTGAGAGTGATAAAGGATGAACTTGATAGGACTGTAGTCTTCTACAAGTCCAGCCGCGAGGGAGACCTGAGGATGAGCAATGTGCAGGTGTTTCTGAGCGGTGACTCATCGGAGATTATGACTGGTGTATTGGATTTTCCTATCAAGATGCTCCCCGAGTGGTTCCATTATCCTGAAGGTTTTAGCCCCAGTGAGTATGCGGTGAATATTGGTTTGGCTTTGAAGCAGACCAAAGGCGCCAGGGGCCAGTCTAAGGTGAACCTGAATGTGATACCTGAAGCTTATCTGCCTAAGCCTCGCCCCCTCATCGAGGTCGTCGCCTGGGTGTTTATTCTGGTTGCTGTGGCGCTATTAGTGCCGCTGGTTATATTGACAGCGCAGGAAATCGGTAAGACCGCCATATTACAGACCAGAGTAAATACGGCACAGGCGCAGGTTGAAGAGATGCAGACCAATGCTGCTCAACTGGCGCAGTTGCAGACCGGGGTAAACAACGCCAAAAGTGCGCTTGCTGTCTTCCAACAGCCGCTGGACATCTTCGAACTACAGCGGGCGAAGGTCAATGGCGATTTAGCTAAGGTGACCAGCTTGCAGCCCGGCGCCGGCAAATTGAACTCGATAGGCTATAGCCCAGCGAGCACAAGTTTACGTGTATCTGGAACTGCCCCTGACAGGTCGCTGATTTTGGGCTATGCCAGCGCACTCAGAGATAGCGGCAGATTTTCTTCGGTACTGGTGCAGACGTTGATTGCATTGGAGTTTAATAAATGGGAGTATACTCTAGAGTTGAGATAAGTACTTTTGATGCGAGGATGAAATGGAGATTCTGAATCTGCTCCGACAGGCTGAGAATGAGAAGGCCTCAGACTTGCATCTGATAGTAGCCAGTCCGCCTTTATTACGCATCGACGGCGCACTGCAGCCGTTGGAGGGTACTGCTAACCTTAACGCCGAGGATATAGCACGAATCTTTACCCAGGTGACCACGCCTCAGCAGAGGGAGACCTTTGGCCGGGACATGGAACTGGACTTCGCTTACTCCATGCCCGGAGGCGGCAGCCGTCTACGGTGTAATGCCTGTTTGCAGCAAGGGTCTATTAGCCTGGCTTTTCGGTTGTTGCCGCCCAGTATACCTACGATAGATGAGCTTGCTTTGCCGCAGTTGTGTAAAGACTTGATTACCAGGCCTAGAGGCTTGATTGTGGTAACCGGCCCCACAGGCTCAGGCAAGAGCACGACGATGGCCGCTATGATTCAGTACCTGAATAATACTGCGCGGCGCTATATAGTTACCATCGAGGATCCTGTTGAATATGTACACCCTGGCATTAAATGTGCCGTTTCCCAGCGGGAACTGTTTGCTGACACTCCGTCCTTCACCAGCGCTTTGAAATATGTGCTGAGGCAGGACCCCGATGTTATCCTGGTGGGCGAGATGAGGGACCTGGATACCGCCGCCGCAGTATTGACTGTGGCTGAGACGGGACACTTAATTTTGTCTACTGGCCATGCTCCCAGCGCGGCGCAGTCCGTTGAAAGAATCGTTGACCTGTTTCCGCCTCATGAGCGTCCCATGGCTTCGGCCCGGCTGGCTTCGGTGCTTCTGGGGGTAATGTGCCAGGCGCTGGTGCCCAGGATTGGTGGTGGCAGAGTGGCGGCGGTGGAAGTAATGCTGGCTAACCCTCCGGTTAAGAACCTGATCCGCGAGATGAAGTCTTTTCTTTTACCGAATGTGATACGTACACAAGCTCAGCTGGGCATGCGTACCCTGGATGATGCTCTGGTTGACCTCTACCACAAGGGCATCATCGATTGGTCGTCGGTATTGGCCTTCTGCCAGAATCCTGATGAGGTAGACAAAATGGCGGGCAAGTCGCAGACAGGATAACTTTTACCTGGTCAACCTGCGCCGCATTGACACCAGCGATGCTGAAAAAAACAAGACGATGAGTATGATGATGAGACCAAGCGACCAGAGAAGACTCCAATGCAGTTCCCCTGTCACCAGTGCCCGAGAAAGATGAACTGCCGGCGTCAGCGGCGCTATCCAGCTTAGGTTCTTGACTATCTCTGGAAAAGAGGAGATGGGGAAAAATACGCCACTAAAGAAAAACATCGGCGTTATGAACAAAGTGAAGAAATAATTGAAGCTGTTGACCGAGGGCACAATAGATGTGAACAGCATAGCTATGGACGAGAACATGGTGCCTATAAGCAGAGAAAAAATAGGGATTAACAATGCCCAGGGCGAGTGCACTAAATGAAATATCGATGCCACTGTTAGAATCATGGTGCCAGTGAGCATCGACCGGGTGGCTCCCCAGAAAATCTCTCCGGCGATAACGTCCTCGATGTTCAGTGGCGTGGCGATGATAGCATCAAATGTCTTCTGAAATTCCATGCGAAAAAAGGTGCCATAGGTACACTCAAAGCTGGCGCTGAACATGGTGTAGGAAGCGATGATGCCCGGTGTGATGAACTCAATGTATCTTTGCCCATCGACCAAACCTACATAAGCGCCCAGGCCGAATCCCATAGCTACTAAAACTAATAGTGGCTCAATAACAAAGCCGGGTATTTCGGAACGCCATAGCCTGAGGAAGACGTCGCTGTTGCGTTGCCACATTCTGATAAACCGCCAGGAGAATGATATCATTCAGCTAGTGTCCTTCCCGTAATCTTGAAAAAGACATCCTCTAACGTCGCATGCCGCCGGCTCAGGCTTTCAGGGATATCTACCAAGCGGCGAAGCAATTCGCGGTCAGAGACATGGAAGACATGAAGCTTGCCTCCCACCTTTTCAGATTCAAGCCTGTTATTTTCCAGCTTGCCCCTTAGCTTATCCCACTCTCCTGAGTTTATCTCAATTTCCCAGATATCATCGCCCACGTACTGAGCGATCAGCTTTTTCGGAGTATCGAGCGCCAGGACTTTGCCCTGATGCATTATGGCCACCCGGTCGCATAGAGTGCTTGCCTCCTCCATATTCTGTGTGGGTAGAAGCTGGGTAACACCCTGTGACTTTAGCTCCCTGAGCTTGTCCCAGACCAGATACTTAGCTTGTGGGTCAAGTCCAATGGTAGGTTCATCCAGAATCAGTATCCTGGGCTGATTGATTAAGCCCCTGGCTATTAACAGCCGCCGCTTCATGCCCCCTGAAAGCTCATCGATTTTACCTTTACATCGATCATCGAGCTGAAACAGTCTCAGGACTTCCATGCTGCGCTGGCGAGCTTCCTGCCTGGGTATCTCGAAATATCGGGCAAAAGTCATCAGGTTCTGCAGCACCGTTAAGTCAGGATCAAGATTATCCGCCTGGGGAACTACACCCAGCATGGCTTTTACCATGCGGGCATGAGCCTTCAGGTCATAGCCCAGTACCCAGATATTGCCTGTGGTCGGAGGGGAGACAGCGGTTATCATTCTGATGAGCGTGGTCTTTCCCGCCCCATTGGGCCCGAAAATGGCCAGTGTTTCACCTTCGTTTACCTGGAGGTCAATTCCTCTGAGTACTATCTTGGAGCCAAAAGACTTGCGGATTCCTTCGGCTTTGACCATATGATGATAAGCCAAGGTTAGCCTTTTCTTGGCCAGAAGAGGAGTAGCCCACCTGCAAGGAAGATACCTCCTCCTATCCAGAGCCACATAATGAGAGGATTGATGGTTGCGCCAATCAAGACGTTCTCGTTCTCATCCCAATCAAGCAGGGCGAGGTAAAGGTCTTCCACAGGTGTTGAGCGGATAGCGACTTCACTCGTCCATACCCAATCTCCCCAGTATGATTGTACGGCCCTCTGTGGTTTTAGAGTGGTGATATAGTGGTTGTTGCTTAAGACAGAGACATCGGCTTCTATAATCATCCTTTGTTCGTCACCTTGGAGTTCGAGCTGATTGTAGGTCAGGGTATAATTACCAACGTTCGCCGATTCTCCTGGTGCAAGGGTAATCTCAGTGTAGCGGTCGTAAGCTGAGGAGCCGATGATTCCTATAGCCATGATGATTATGGCCAGATGTATTACGTAGGCCCCCCAGTTTCTTTTAGCCATGTTTGTTCTTCGAAAAGTGTCGAGGAGTATGGCTATTAAGGCAAAAGCAGCGACGAAAGATGCTGTCAGCACGTACCATTCTCCTATGCCGGTGGCAACAAGGATGATCGTGATGATAGCCGCACTTCCGGCCGCAATACCGAGTTCTTTACTTCTCCCCGATAAGGCTTTCTGCCAGCTAACAAGGCTACATAAGGCAAGTAGCAGTATGATGGCGACAAACAAAGGTACACTGGTGGAGTTGAAAAATTCGGCCCCAGTTGTTGCTTTGGTGCCAGTTATAA
>DIKK01000031.1 GCA_002423605.1 Dehalococcoidia bacterium UBA5620 | reverse complement strand
TACAGGCCAGGCTGGGTTACCTATCGCCGGCAGCTTTTACCCAAAAATACTATGCAGGGTTACTGGCAGCATGAAAGGTTTGGTGTCCACTATTGACATCCCACCTCAAGACATCATGGCCTGTCGCTCATTACGCACCTTATTAACCGAAACCTCAATGTCCTTTTTTATTTCTTCTGTGTCATAAAGAGATTCTATTGATTTGATTTTATCTAAAGCGCAGGCGGTTGACAGGATTCTACGTATTGTGATATATTGCTTGCTTGTAGCGTCTACTGGCCATTAGTTGGGGTTAAGAAACCTGAGTAAGCCGGCTGGTCGAACCGGGACGCAAGCCTTTTACAGGGAAGTAGACCGGTGAAAACTAGGTGGCTTTTTAATTTAGTGAAAATGAATAAAGGCGAAGATGCCAACTGCTAATCAGTTAGTAAGAAAGGGACGAAGCAAGGTCTCCAAAAAGACCAAAGCTCCTGCGTTGGGTTTTACCCATAATGCCCTGAAGAACAGGCTTAATAAGGGCAATAACTCTCCGCAGAAACGCGGCGTTTGCGTGCAGGTGAAGACCATGACCCCCAAGAAACCGAACTCGGCGCTACGAAAAATTGCCCGCGTGCGGCTGAGCAATGGCATCGAAGTCACCGCCTACATCCCCGGCGAGGGACATAATCTTCAGGAACACTCTGTGGTACTCATCCGTGGCGGCAGAGTGAAAGACTTGCCCGGCGTACGGTATCACATTATTCGTGGCACATTGGATACTGCTGGCGTAGAAAAGCGCAAGCAGGGTCGGAGCAAATATGGAGCCAAGCGCACCAAGACAGCAGTTAAGGCTTCGGGGGGCTAAATGCCAAGACGGACGAAGGTAATAAGAAAACAGGCGTCTCCTGATCCCAAGTATGGAAGCCTTGTAGTGGCTAAATTCATCAACAGGGTAATGTATGATGGCAAGAAAGCCACAGCAGAGGGCATCGTTTACGATGCCCTGGATACGGTCAAGGAGAAATCGAATGCCGAGCCGATGGAGATTTTAGAACAGGCGCTTAAGAACGCCACACCGTTGCTCCAAGTTAAGTCACGGCGCGTTGGTGGTGCTACCTACCAGGTGCCGATTGAGGTCCCTCATGACCGCGGGATGTCCTTAGCGATGCGCTGGCTTATGGATTTTGCTAGGGCTCGCGGCGGTAAGTCCATGGCGGAGAAGTTAGCTTCCGAAATTATCGATGCCTCACAGGGTCAGGGAGCAACTGTTAAGAAACGACAGGACACACATAAGATGGCTGAGGCAAATAAAGCATTTGCGCATTATAGATGGTAACGACAACTGTTGGAACTCAAGCTCAGCAGCCTAAGAAAGCTGCTACAGGAAGTGGTGTTATGCCCAAGGCTTTTGCTTTAGAGAGTGTGCGGAATATAGGGATCATCGCACATATCGATGCGGGTAAGACCACTACCACTGAGCGCATCCTGTTTTACACCGGGCGCACATACAAAGTGGGCGAGGTGCACGATGGCACCGCGGTAATGGACTGGATGGAGCAGGAGCGAGAACGCGGTATCACTATCACCTCTGCATCTACTGCATGCTCCTGGCATGAGCACCATATAAATATTATTGATACACCAGGACATGTTGATTTCACTGCTGAAGTTGAGCGCAGCCTTCGGGTACTCGATGGAGGCGTAGTGGTGCTGGATGCAGTGGCAGGCGTTGAAGCACAATCCGAGACAGTATGGCGGCAAGCTGATAGGTACAAGGTGCCTAGAATCTGCTTCATCAATAAGATGGATAGGGTGGGGGCAGACTTCAATCGTACTGTGGGCATGATAGAAGAGCGCCTGCGTGCAAGGGCACTGCCCATACAGTTGCCCTGGGGGACGGAATCCGATTTCAAGGGCGTTCTGGATTTAATTGATAAGAAAGCCTGGCTCTACTCTGAAGATATGACTGTGCCTCCGCAAGAGGTAGCAATCCCTGCAAAATATGAGATTGAGGTGAACGAACATCGCCAGTTGCTCATTGAGAGAGTGGCTGAGAACGATGACAAGCTGATGTTGCTTTATGTCGAAGGCCGTGAGATCTCCAGCGAAGAGATCAAAGCCGCCATCAGAAGGTTGACTCTTGCTAACAGGATAGTGCCTGTCCTTTGCGGCAGCGCCTTCAAGAACAAGGGCGTTCAGCCCTTGCTTGATTCCGTGGTAGATTATCTTCCATCTCCTCTGGATGTGCCACCGACTCAAGCCATTGACCCGGAAACAGGCGCCACCGTGGAGCTGAAAGCCAGCGATGATGCCCCTTTTGCAGCCCTTGCTTTCAAGGTGGTTACCGACCCGTTCATGGGCAGACTGGTCTATTTCAGGGTCTACTCCGGCAAGATAAAGGTGGGGACGCAGATGTTTAACTCCAGCAAGGGACAGAAGGAGCGGCTGGGTAGATTGATCATCATGCATGCCAACCACCGCGAGGAAATAGAAGAGGTGGGTACCGGCAGCATTGCTGCTACCCTAGGGCTTAAGAATACTTTCACCGGCGACACGTTATGCGATGCTGGTCACCCTGTGCTCATGGAGAGCATCCGCTTCCCCGAGCCAGTGCTTTCCATGGTAATCGAGCCTAAGAGCAAGGCTGACCAAGACAAGATGGGCGAGGCGCTAAATAAACTCTCGGAAGAGGACCCCACGTTCCTGGTACATAGCGACCCTGAGACAGGCCAGAGCCTTATCGCCGGCATGGGTGAGTTGCATCTGGAAATCCTGGTAGACCGCCTACTGCGCGAATTTAATGTCACGGTGCGCGTAGGCCAGCCACAGGTAGCATATAAGGAGACAATCACCGTCTCGGTGCAGTCTGAAGGCAGATTTGTCAGGCAATCCGGTGGTAAAGGGCAGTATGGTCATGTCTGGCTCAGAATTGAGCCCGGGGAGCGAGGAAGTGGCTTCCGGTTTGTTGACCAGGTTAAGGGCGGAGCTATACCCAAGGGATATATTGCGCCCATCGAAGCCGGGGTAAAAGAGGCACTGGGAACCGGTATCCTGGCTGGTTATCCTACCATCGATGTCATGGTTACGGCTTATGACGGCAGCTACCACGAGGTGGATTCGTCCGAGCTCGCTTTCAAAATGGCGGGGTCTATCGGTCTTAAAAACGGCGTAGCCAAGGCTAAACCTGTGCTTCTGGAGCCGATTATGAAGCTGGAAGTGGTTATGCCAGCCCAGTTTATGGGCGATGTTATTGGTGATTTGAATTCCCGGAGAGGCCATATCGAGGGCATTGAGACCCACGGCGAGACCTGTGTGGTACACTCGCTGGTGCCTCTGGCTGAGACGTTTGGATATGCTACTTCGCTAAGATCTGCCACACAAGGTAGGGCCACATATACTATGGAATTTAATTGCTACAGGGAAGTGCCCGCCAGCTTAACGGAGCAGATCATGCTCAAGGGAAGAGAGCGATAGATGCCCAAGCAGAATATTAGAATCAAGATTAAGGGGTATGACCACAAACTGGTTGACCAATCAGCGGAGCAAATTGTGGAGACCGCAGAACGCACTGGCGCTGTAGTGGCTGGGCCAGTGCCTCTACCTACACGAATCCAGAAATTCTGTGTGATTCGTTCTCCATTTATTGACAAGGATTCACGAGAACAGTTTGAAATCCGCACACACAAGCGGCTTATTGATATTCTTGGGCCAACCGCTAAAACCATAGATGCGTTGACCCAACTCCAACTCCCCTCTGGGGTGGAAGTCGATATCAGGTTGTAGTAGGTATATGATTCAAGGTCTTATTGGCAAGAAGATAGGTATGACCCAGCGCTTCCAAGATGGTGGCGAAGTGGTGGTTACGGCCATTGAGGCCGGACCTTGCTTCGTTACCCAGGTGAAAACTGAGGCTAAGGATGGCTATAACGCTGCGCAGCTTGGCTTTGGAGAAACGAAGCGGCTTAACTCAGCAGAAAAAGGGCATCTTAAGAATGTCGGCCAGCTAGGGCACCTCCGCGAGGTCGGTGTAGATGATGTTGCCGTTGTGCAGGTGGGACAAAAATATGATGTTGATATGTTCAAAGCTGGAGACATAATCGATGTTATCGGCATATCAAAAGGCAAGGGTTTTGCCGGAGGCGTGAAGCGTTACCATTTTGCTGGCGGGCCCAAGACACATGGCCAATCTGACCGCCATCGTGCTCCCGGCTCCGTTGGCTCGACCACTACCCCGGGCAGGGTATGGAAGGGGCAACGCATGGCTGGCCATATGGGGCATGACCGTGTAACCGCACGCAACTTGAAGATAGTTGAAGTTGACCTCCCCCGCCATGTGCTCTGGGTGTGTGGGGCAGTGCCAGGTCATCGCAAAGGTATATTGATTATCAGGAAGGCAAGCTAAGGGTTAAGATAGGATGAAAGTCGACGTCTATACTACTCAGGGCGAAAAGAGCGGCTCCATAGAGCTAGCCGAAAGTGTTTTTGGTGTGCCATTTAACGAGGCCTTGGTACACCAGGCAATGGTTAGGCAACTAGCTAACCGCCGTCAGGGCACCGCTGATAGCCTGCGAAGGGGCGAGGTTAATGGAAGCACAAGGAAGCTCTCTGCCCAGAAGCATACCGGCAGGGCACGCCGCGGCGATAGAAGATCGCCCCTGCTCAAGGGCGGCGGAGTGGCTTTTGGCCCACACCCCCGAAGCTATCGGCAAGATATGCCCAAGAAAATGCGGCGTCTGGCTTTAAGGTGCGTGCTCTCAGCGAAGGCCCGTGATGGAGAGATCAAAATTTTAGACAAGATCGAACTGTCTGGTCCGAGAACTCAGGAGATGTTGGGCATCTTGATAGCACTGGGAGTTGATACCTCTACTCTCATTGCTACAGTTGAAGCCGATGGTAATATGCTTATATCAGCCCGCAATCTGGAGGACGTTAAGACTATACCAGCGAACCTGCTTAATGTGGCTGACCTGCTTTCCTACAAAGCGCTGATAATGACCAAAGACGCAGTGCATAAAGTGGAGGAACTCTGGGGTCAAAAGTCGGTGAAAAAAGCAACCGCCAGCGGCAGTTAATGTAGAAAATTCGGAGTTTGTGTTAAGATATGCATCTTTATGAAGTATTAAGGAGGCCGTTAATCACGGAAAAGGGTGCGCTGCTTCAGGAGCAGGACAGATATATCTTTGAAGTAGCCAAGGGTGCAGCCAAACATCAGATTAAGGAAGCGGTAGAGGCCGCCTTTAAGGTGAGCGTGCTTAAGGTAAACGTGCTCACTGTTCACGGGAAAAAACGAAGGATGGGACGGAGACAGGTGGCGATGCCCGACTGGAAGAAGGCTATCGTTACCCTAAAGCCTGGTCAGAAAATAGAATTCTTCGAGGGAGTATAAACTAGAATTGGGCTCTGTAATCAAGAAGCGCAAGAAAAAGATGGCCAAGCATAAGCATCGCAAGATGCTTAGGAAGAGCCGATGGCAACGCAAACATCCGTAAGGGTTTAGGAGAATTAAGCTTTGGCATTGAAAACCTATCGTCCGACATCGCCTGGCAGGCGGAACATGGTTAGTGCTTCATTTGAGGAGCTAACCATGTCCAAGCCTGAGAAGTCTCTATTGCTGCCAATCAGGAAGCAGGCTGGGCGGAATAATAGAGGCGTGGTGACTTCGCGTCATCGCGGCGGTGGTGCTAAGCAAAGGTTGCGCATCATTGATTTCGCCAGGGATAAAATCGGCGTCCCCGGGAAAGTAGCCAGCATTGAGTATGACCCTTGCCGCTCGGCTCGTATTGCCCTTATCCAGTATGCCGATGGTGAGAAGCGCTATATCTTAGCCCCCTTGGGGCTAGGTGTAGGCGATACCATAAGAACTGGCAACGATGCTGATATAAAACCGGGCAATGCGTTGACACTGGACGCTATACCAGATGGTACCCTGGTTCACAATCTGGAGCTTGAGCCGGGGAAAGGCGGCCAGTTGGCCCGTAGCGCTGGCACAGCGGCTCAAGTGCTGCTTAAAGAGGGCAAATACTCGCTTATCAGGTTACCTTCGGGCGAAGTCCGACGTTTTCTCACCGGTTGCAGGGCCACCATTGGGCAGATAGGCAACGTTGAACATCAGGGTGAGAAACTGGGTAAAGCAGGGCGCACCAGGCTGATGGGATGGCGCCCTAAGGTACGCGGTTCAGCCATGAGCCCACGTGACCATCCCCATGGCGGTGGTGAAGGCAGATCACCTCGGGGTATGCCACCGAAGACTCCCTGGGGTAAGCCAGCTTTGGGACCTAGAACACGCCCTGAAAAGGCTTCGGATAGATTAATCGTAAGACGACGGAAAGTAGATAAGTAACACAGAGGCAGTAAATTATGGGACGTGCAGCTGAAAAAGGGCCTTATTGCGAGGCTAAATTGTTGAAAAAGATAGAGGCGCTCAATCACTCGGGAGAGAAGATAGTCATCAAGACATGGGCGCGCTCTTCAACTGTTATGCCACAAATGGTGGGGCATACCATTGGGATACACGATGGAAGACGCCATGTGCCTGTTTTTATCACTGAAAACATGGTGGGGCATAAGCTTGGTGAGTTCGCCTATACTCGAACGTTCCGCGGACATGTCAGTAAGGCGCAGGTAACAGTCCAGGCTAAGAAGAAAGGTGCAGTTAGCTAATTATGAAGGTCGGAGCAATATCCAAAGACGTGGGCATTTCGCCTCGGAAAGTTAAGCTGTTGGTGGACATGGTACGAGGCAAGAAGGTTGACGATGCCTTGAACATACTTAAGTTTGCGCCAACCCCCGCAGCCCAAGCTGTAGCCAAGGTGATTAAATCGGCAAGCGCCAATGCAGAGAATAACTACCAAATGGTGCCTTCTGAACTTAAGATTGTCTATATTACGGCCAACGAAGGGCATACATTTAAGAGATATCGTTCCCAGGCCAGGGGCAGGATTAGCCCTATGCTAAGGCGTTCCAGCCATATTACAGTCTTCGTTTCGGAGGAGGCATAAGTTGGGACATAAAGTACATCCGTATGGTTTCAGGATAGGCATAATCCGAGGCTGGTACGCTAAGTGGTTTGATGAGAAACATTATGCCGAGTATTTGCATGAGGACTTGAAATTACGCCGGGCTATTAAGAAACGGAGTGCGGAAAGCGGGATTGCCCGGGTAGAAATTGACCATCGAGGGAATGATATTTTGGTAACGCTTTATTCATCTCGTCCCGGCATCGTTATCGGTCGTGGAGGACAGCGTGCCGAGGAATTGAGGGCGGAGTTAGAGCGAATATGTGGAAGGAAAGTACGGCTATCTATTAAAGAGGTCGAGCAGCCTGAACTTGAGGCGGTCTTGGTCGCTCAAAATATTGCCGACCAGCTTGTGCGACGTATGGCGTTCAGGCGGGCAATGAAGCAAGCCGTTTTCAGGACTATGCAAGCCGGGGCGAAGGGAATAAGGATAAGTTGCGCCGGCAGGTTGGGTGGCAACGAAATCGCCCGCCGCGAAACGGTGCTTAAGGGGCAATTACCATTGCACACACTATGTGCCGATATCGACTACGGATTTGCTGAGGCCCATACTACCATGGGACATATCGGAATTAAGGTATGGGTCTATAAAGGCAATATTATTCCTGAAGCGAGGATTATAGAGAGTGTTACAGCCGAAACGAGTGAAGTATCGTAAGTCCCACAAGGGAGATAGAAGAGGCAAGGCTAACTCCGGTAATACCGTCGCCTTTGGCGATTTCGGTCTACAGGCTACGGAGTGTGCTTGGCTTTCAGCCAGACAGATTGAGGCCGCTCGTCGTGTCATGGTTCGCTATTTACGCCGCGGCGGACAGATGTGGATTCGTATTTTTCCTGATAAGCCGGTAACCAAGAAACCGGCTGAGACCAGAATGGGCAGCGGCAAAGGTGCTCCCGACCACTGGGTGGCTGTAGTCTTGCCAGGGCGGATGCTGTTCGAGATAAGCGGCATAAAAGCGGACATGGCTAAGGAAGCTATGCATATGGCTGCTTATAAGTTGCCCATCAAGACTAGATTCGTGGTCAAGGAGGTGGTAAGTTGAAGATAGAGGAGATCCGCAATCTGGGCGATACGGAGCTAGCTAAGAAGATAGATGAGGCGCACCAAGAGCTTTTCAATTTGCGCTTTCGCCTAGCCACCAGGCAACAGGCTAATCACCGGGAATTACCCAAGGTCAGGAAACGAATAGCCAGGATGAACACGGTAAAACAAGAGAGGGAGTTGGGCATAAGATAAGCCATGGAAAAGATACATAAAACCAGAACAGGAAAGGTGGTAAGCAACAAGATGGACAAGACCGTGGTGGTCATGGTACAGACCTTGAGGCGCCATCCTATCTATAAAAAGGTTATTAAGCACAACGCCACATTTAAGGCTCATGATGAGAAAAATACTTGTAAGGTTGGCGATCTGGTTAAGATAGTTGAAACCCGCCCGCTCTCTAAAGATAAACGTTGGCGGGTAGTTGAGATACTGAGGAGCAAAGACATAGTAGAAATGGGCTCTATCCAAGAGGAAGAGCTCAAGTTGGGAGCGCAAGGACAGTGATCCAACCTTATACCAGACTCACGGTAGCGGATAATACCGGCGCCAGGCAGATTATGTGCATTAACATACCCGGAGGCACACGGAGAAGATATGCCTCGGTGGGTGACATTATTGTAGCTTCAGTGAAGCGCGCCATACCCGGTGGTGTGGTCAAGAAAGGCGATGTGGTTAAGGCAGTGGTTGTAAGAATCGCCAAGCAATATCATCGTCCGGATGGCTCATACGTCAAGTTCGATGATAACGCTGCAGTTATTCTGGACGATAAAGGCAATCCCAAGGGCACCCGTATCTTCGGCCCAGTCGCCAGGGAGCTGAGAGACAAAGAGTTCATGAAAATCGTATCTTTGGCTCCAGAGGTTCTTTAGATGAAGATAAGAAAGAATGACGTAGTCCTGGTGATTGCCGGCAAAGATAAAGGTAAAAAAGGCAAGGTGCGTTTCGCCCATCCCAAGGATGATAAGATAGTCGTCGAGGGCATCAATATGATTAAGCGCCACTCGCGCACCAAGGGCGCAGCCAAGCAGGCTGGCATCATCGAGCTGGAAGCGCCGCTCCATGTGTCGAAGTTGATGTTGATTTGCACCAAGTGCAGTAAGCCCACACGGGTGGGCTTACGCGTTCTTGATGATGGCAAAAGGGCAAGATTGTGCCGTGTCTGCCATGAGGTAATTGATTAGATAAGGTATATCTGGATATATGTATAGGTTGAAAGAAAAGTATATAAAAGAAGTAGTGCCTGAACTAAAGGAAAAGTTCGGATACAAAAATGTGATGCAGGTGCCCGGGCTGAAGAAGATCGTTTTGAATATCGGCCTAGGCGAGGCAACACAAAACTCCAAGGCTTTGGAATCGGCAGAGACTGATCTGACAGCTATAGCAGGGCAACACCCGGTGATAACGAAGTCCAAGAAGTCTATCGCAGTTTTCAAACTCAGAGAAGGCATGCCTATCGGGATCATGGTCACTTTACGCGGTAAGCGTATGTATGAGTTCTATGATAAGCTGGTCAGTGTGGTCTTACCTCGAATTCGTGATTTCCAGGGTCTATCACCGGATTCATTCGACGGCCAGGGCAACTACGCCATTGGGTTTAAAGAGCAGATAATGTTCCCTGAGATTGATTACGACAAGGTAGATAAGCTGCGCGGTTTGGAGATAGTGATAGTCACCAGCGCGAGTAACGATGAGGAAGGCAGGAGTTTGCTACAATCTCTGGGCATGCCTTTCAGAAAAAGGTAAGAGGTTATATCCGATATGGCAAAAACATGTATGATAATAAAGTCGCAGCGCTCGCCGAAATATAAGGTGCGGCAACATAACCGATGCAAATTATGCGGCAGGCCGCGCGCCTATATCCGTAAGTTCGGGTTATGCCGCATTTGTTTCCGGCAACTTGCACTGGAAGGTAAAGTCCCTGGCGTGCGAAAGTCAAGCTGGTGATGGAGGTATCCCTTGGTAGTTACTGATCCAATTGCAGATATGTTAACCCGAATCCGAAATGGCATCACAGCACGTCACGATAGCGTGCTTATTCCCGCATCCAAGATGAAGATGTCCATCGCCAGAATTCTGAAGGATGAGGGATTTATTATTGATTACTCTGTGCTCAAGGGCAGCCCGCAGCGCATGATCAAAGTTAATCTGAAATACATTGATGGTCAGCCGGCGCTTGTAGGGATAGAGCGTATGAGCAAGCCTGGACTCAGAGTCTATGTGGGCAGAGGTGAGATACCCCGCGTCTACGGAGGGCTAGGTATCACCATTGTGTCTACATCCAAGGGGGTCATGACCGGGCAACAGGCCTGGCATAAGAACCTCGGCGGTGAATTATTGTGTTCAGTTTGGTAATTCTTTTAGGAGTGAGTTTGTGTCTCGAATAGGACTAATGCCGATACCTATACCTCCAGAGGTAAAAGTCAGTATCAAGGGCAGTGAAGTAACTGTGGAGAGCAAGAAAGGGAAGCTATCACGTTCGTTCCATCCTGATATGTCCATTACCTTAGAAGATGGGATGCTGATGGTGGCACGGCCCACCGATAACAGGATTCACCGCTCGTTGCACGGATTGACCCGAAGCCTGTTGGCTAATATGGTCAATGGGGTTACCAAGGGGTTTGAAAAGGTGCTGGAGCTTAGCGGCGTTGGCTACCGGGCTCAGGTGGCAGGCAATAAGTTGTCGCTACAAGTAGGCTTTAACCGCCCTATCGAGTTTACTTCACCTCAGGGAATCGAAGTAATGATAGAGGGAACTAACCGCATTAAGGTCATTGGCATCGACAGGGAACTCGTAGGACAGACAGCGGCTCGGATTAAAGCTATCCGTCCACCTGATGGCTACAAGGGCAAAGGAATCAAATATGCTGGCGAGAAGCTGCGCCTGAAACCTGGCAAGGCGGGTAAGGCAGCTCAGAAAGGCTAATAGATAGCAGATGACTGATACAAGACTGGCACGAGAACGACGCCATGCTCGGGTACGGAAAAACGTTAAGGGCACGAGCGATAGGCCGAGGCTTTGTGTATTCCGGAGCTTGAAATATATTTATGTCCAAGCAATAGATGATACCGTTGGTCATACTATGGCTTCAGCGAGCAGCCTGGACATTGAAATAAGGGACAAGCTCGATGGAAAAAAGAAGACGGAGGGCGCCGGGTTAATAGGCGCTCTTATGGCACAGCGTCTATTGAATAAGGGGATTAAGCGGGTGGTATTTGATAGGGGCGGTTATAAATATCACGGGCGGGTTAAGGCTTTGGCTGAAGCTGCTCGGAAAGCTGGATTGGAATTTTGAGGTTAATCCGATGAAAGCGATTACTAAAGAAATTGGGCAGAGAGAGAAAGCCGACGCCAGTGAGCTGGAGTTGAGTGAGAAACTGGTGGAGCTTAACCGCGTCGCCAAGGTTGTTAAGGGCGGTAAACGCATGCATTTCAGAGCGCTGGTAGTGGTCGGCGACGGCAATGGGCATGTAGGGTATGGCCTAGGTAAGGCAAAGGAAGTGCCCGAAGCCATCCGCAAGGCCGGCGTGACTGCCCGGAAGAGTCTAATCAAGGTGCCCATGTCCGGCAATACTGTGCCGCACGAGATAACAGCCAAGTTTGGCGCGGCTAAAGTGCTGCTCAAACCAGCGTTACCCGGCACCGGTCTTATCGCCGGTGGTAGCGTTCGGGCTGTGCTCGAGGCTGCCGGGGTTAAGGATATACTCACCAAATCTTTAGGCACGGCCAATCCTATTAACGTGGTTAAGGCTACAATGCTGGGGTTGACCAGCCTCAGAAATCCCAAGGCTGCTGTAGCCAAAAGAAAAGCTGGACTTCAGCCTAGAGAGGCAGGAATAAGTGGCTAAGCTGCGCGTTACCTGGAAGAAAAGCGCTATAGGCTATATTAAAGAGCAGAAGCGTACATTGAGAGCTTTGGGCTTTCATCGCTTGAATGGAACAGTTGTGCATGAAGATTCGCCCAGCATTCGAGGCATGATAGCTAAAGTCAACCATCTGGTTAAAATGGAGGTGGTTAACGATGAATCAAAGTAACTTAAAACCAGCGGCGGGTGCCACCCATAGTAGAAAGCGTGTTGGGCGAGGCAATGGCAGCGGCCATGGCAATTATTCCGGCCGGGGCTGCAAAGGCCATAAAGCGCGTGCTGGAGGCGGCGTCCGCCCTGGTTTTGAAGGCGGCCAACTGCCCCTCATCAAGCGCTTACCCCGACTGCGTGGGTTTAGCAATACCTACAGAGTGAAATACAGCATCGTGAACGTGGGTTCGCTTAATAAGTTTGCCGCTAATTCCGAGGTCACCCCTGAGGAATTGCTCAAAGCCGGGTTGATCAAGTCAATCAATCAGCCGGTTAAAATCTTGGGCGAGGGTAAAATTGATCGTCTGCTCATAGTAAAGGCTAGTAAGTTCTCCACTGCTGCTGCCAGTAAAATCTCCGCTGCGGGTGGAAAAACAGAGGCACTCTAGGATGCAGCAGAAAGCAACCAGACCACGCCTTATTCAAGCATTGACAGATGCCTTCTCGTTGCCTGACCTGAGGCGGCGTCTTCTTTTCACTATCGCCATGCTGGCGATCTTCCGCTTCATAGCTCATGTACCGCTGCCCGGAGTAGACCTGGCTGCCTTGCGCGACCTCTTCGATAAAAACCAGCTTTTGGGCATGCTTGACCTATTTAGCGGTGGTGCTATGAGAAACTTCAGCGTGGCCGCTATGGGGGTTTATCCTTATATCACATCCTCAATTATCGTGCAATTGCTGGTACCAGTAGTCCCGCAACTTCGGGCTTTGGCTGAAGAAGGAGAAACGGGGAGAAACCGTATTAACCAGATCACCCATTGGCTCACGATACCTCTGGCAGCGCTACAAGGCTATGCTCAATTGGCGCTACTAAGGAGTCAAGGCATCGTTGCTCCTTCTGATGCATTGTCTACCCTTGCCATAATAGTTTCCATGACCGCAGGAACCATGTTCCTAATATGGCTGGGCGAGATGATTACCGAGCGCGGCATCGGTAACGGTGTCTCGCTAATTATCTTCGGTGGCATTGTAGCTGGTTTGCCGCAGAATGCCGGGCGTGGCTTTATAGCCCAGGAGAACCTCTTCGGGCTAATCTTCTTCCTTCTTCTGTCACTGGCTATGCTGGTGCTCATAGTTGTCTTCACCGAAGCCGCCCGCCGTATCCCTGTCCAATATGCACGGACGGCATTCAAGGGCGCACGCATGTATCGTCAGTCAGGATCAACGTTTATACCGCTGCGCGTAAACAGCGCAGGGATGATACCCCTGATATTCTCCATGTCGATAATGGTTTTCCCGGGTACCATAGCAAGCTATTTCGCCAGTCCGCTCGGGGAGGACCCGAATTTTGCTAGGCACATCATGGAATGGTTCAGCCCTAACGCTGCTATGCCTATCGGCTTGTTCTACTGGGGATTGTACTTTTTGATGACTGTCGGTTTCACTTTCTTCTACACCATGGTGATATTCGAGCAGATGAACCTGGCGAAGACTCTGCAGCGCCAAGGTGGCTTTGTCCCCGGCGTCCGCCCCGGCAAGCCCACCACCGAATATTTGAGCAAAGTTACCAATCATCTAACCTGGGGCGGAGCGCTGTTTCTAGCTGTGGTAGCAGTGTTACCTTTCGTCGGTCAGCAAGTCACAGGTATTCAATCCCTAGGCATAACCAGTACAGGCATGCTCATCGTTGTCGGTGTTGCCCTAGATACCATGAAACAGATAGAGGCGCAACTCACCATGCGCCGCTATGAAGGCTTTATAAAATAGGAGGATTACCTTCGATGTTTATAGTTTTACTCGGCGCCCCAGGGGCAGGCAAAGGCACTCAGGCATCGGTTATTTCGCAGAAGTTGAACTTGCCGCACCTGGCCACGGGCGACCTTTTTCGCCAAGCAGTGCAGAAAGAAAGCAAACTGGGGCAGACGGTAAGGGGATATATGGATAAGGGGTTGCTAGCACCTGATGAGGTGACCATCCAGGTCGTCTCAGAACGGCTTAATGAGCCTGATTGCAAGAACGGCTGCCTTCTTGATGGCTTCCCCCGGACAATAGAGCAAGCGAAGGCGCTGGATAAAGCATTAGCTCGGCGTGGCGCTTTGGATATGGGATTATATATCGAAGTCCCGGAGCAAGAGCTATTGAAGCGGCTCCTCGGACGCTGGATTTGTCGCCAGTGCCAGACGCCTTATCATGAAATAAGTTCGCCACCCAAGGTCAAAGGCAAGTGTGACAAATGCGGCGGTGAACTTTATCAGCGTGCCGATGACACCGAAGCAACAGTGAAAGAGCGACTAAAGGTTTATTTTGCTCAGACTACTCCTGTGCTCGATTATTACCAGAATCAGGGCAAACTGGTTAAAGTAGACGGCAAAAAAACGATAAAAGAAGTATCCAAGGATATAGTGGAGATGCTAGATACGAGGTTAGGCAAAGCTAAGTGACGGTCATCAAGTCCAAAGATGAAGTGTCTATTATGAGGCAATCCGGATACACAGTAGCCGCGGTTTTGCAGAGGCTGAGGGAGGAAGTAAAGCCGGGGATTAAAACCAAACAACTGGATGCAATAGCCGCCAGCGAATTCCAAAAGCATGGGGCCAAGGCTTCGTTCAAGGGTTACAGAGGTTACCCGGCAAGTATATGTGTTTCGGTGAACGATGAGATTGTTCATGGTATACCCGGCGAGCGACGGTTGAATGAAGGAGACATCGTATCTATAGATTGTGGAGCTCTGGTCAAGGGCTTCCATGGTGATGCGACGGTGACAATGGGAGTGGGTAAGATTAGTAACGAAGCGCAGAGATTGATTGATGTTACCGAGGCCGCCTTGATGGAAGGGATAAAGGCTGCGAGATGCGGTGCCCGGCTGGGCGATATCTCAGCGGCTATTCAAGAATATGTTGAGGCAAGGGGATTTTCTATAGTCAGGGAATATTCTGGGCATGGAGTCGGCAGAAATCTGCATGAGGACCCGCTGGTGCCAAACTTTGGCTCTCATGGCACAGGCCCTGCATTGCGCAAAGGCATGACTTTGGCGCTGGAGCCGATGGTTAATATAGGTGGCTGGCAGACGCGCTTGAGCAATAACCAATGGACAGTGTTGACTGCTGATGGTAGCCTTTCAGCTCATTTTGAACACACTATAGCAATTAGCGATGGTGAACCCGAGGTACTTACTGTATTATAAAGGGTAATATGCCTGATAAAGAAGCCATAGAGGTTGAAGGAACAGTAACAGAATCTTTGCCCAATGCTACATTCCGTGTACAGTTAGCTAACGGGCATATTGTCCTAGCTCACATATCTGGTAAGATGAGAAAGAACTATATAAGGATTTTGCCTGCGGATAAGGTACTGGTAGAGCTGACGCCCTATGATTTGACCCGGGGGAGGATTACCTACCGGTTTAAGTAGTCCGAGCAGCTCGCCTTTTGACATCTTTAACATAAAGGCTTATTATAGAAAGGTTTTCTGGAATTTGAGGAGACTCAGAGATGAAAGTACGAGCTTCAGTTAAGCGTCGTTGCGATAAATGCAAAATTATTAAGCGCCATGGGACGGTGCGAGTTATTTGCACAAATCCCAGACATAAGCAACGGCAAGGGTAATCGTTGGAGTAAATAGATGGCACGTATTGCTGGTATAGACCTCCCTAAAGAGAAAAAAGTAGTGATATCTTTGCAGTATATCTACGGAATCGGTCGTACTGCCAGCCAGGACATTCTGGCTTCTAGTGACGTGAATCCTGACACCAAGGTTAAAGACCTTACTGAGCAGGAAGTGAGCAAGATCCGCGAGACTATTGATAAAGAGTATAAGGTGGAAGGCGACCTACGCAGGGAAATTAACCTTAATATTAAACGCCTTATCGAGATCGGCTGCCGCAGAGGTGTGAGGCATCGCCGCAGTCTACCGGTGAGAGGACAACGTACACGGACTAATGCTCGAACCAAACGCGGTCTACGCAAGACAGTGGCTGGGCGTGGACAGAAGCGTGGCGCGACCAAGAAATAGAAGGAGTATTGCACATATATGCCTAAGAAAAGAAAGGCTGGAGGGAAAAAACGAGAACGTAAGCTTATTGCTGAAGGCAAAGCTTTCATTCAGTCCACCTTCAACAACACCATTATTACCCTCACCGACACTAAAGGCAATGTAATTTCATGGGGTAGCTCCGGCACTGCAGGATTCAAGGGTTCTCGAAAGGGTACCCCCTATGCCGCTCAGTTAGCAGCACAGGGGGCCGCTCAGAAGGCTAAGGAGCACGGTCTACGACAAGTAGAGGTGTTCGTCCAGGGGCCCGGTAGCGGGCGTGAGGCAGCAATTCGCTCTCTCCAAGCTTCGGGTATCGTCGTTACCAGCATTAAAGATGTGACACCTATTCCGCATAACGGTTGTCGTCCTCGGAAGAGGAGGCGAGTATAGAGATGGCACGCTATACACAAGCTGACTGTCGTTTGTGTCGCCGCATCGGCGACAAGTTGATGCTCAAGGGCGAAAGGTGTTTTACCGCTAAATGTGCTGTGGAACGGAGAAATGTCCCTCCAGGACACAACGCCACATCCAAACGGCGTCCCAAGAAGTCTGACCGCGGAATTCAGCTACACGAAAAGCAAAGGGCACGCTATAGCTATGGGATGATGGAACGCCAGTTTATCAAGTTCTTTGCTGAGGCGGAAAGGCTCCCTGGAGTGACCGGCGACAATCTCATGATTTTACTGGAAAGGCGGCTGGATAACGTGGTTTACCGCCTAGGTTTCGGCGATTCCCGTGACCAGGCAAGACAGCTTGTGCGACACGGTCATTTCAAGGTGAATGACCGCAGGGCTGATATCCCCTCTTATCTGATAAAGGTTGGAGATATAATCATATGGAGACCGTCGAGCACCAAGACTGAATATTATAAGACTCTGGCTCAAGAGATAGGCGCCAGGACTGTTCCCTGTTGGCTGGCTCTAGACAAGGAAAAGATGATCGGGAAAGTTCTTTCATTGCCCGCGCCTGCTGATATCGAAGTCAAATTTGATGCAAAGGTCATTGTTGAATACTACTCTCGATGAGGTGGCTTTGTGGCTGGTTTAGCATTACCAAAAGTAGAATGTGTCGAAACTACTAATACCTACGGGCGATTCGCTGCTGAACCTCTGGAGAGAGGTTTTGGCGCTACCATGGGCAACAGTTTGCGCCGGATATTGCTTAGTTCATTGCCCGGCGCTGCTGTCACCTGGGTTTTAGTCGAAGGCATCCAGCATGAATTCTCCACAATCCCACATATCAAAGAGGATACTATCGACTTTTTACTGAACGTGAAGGCGATACGCATTCGTCCCCTTTCCCAACGCTCAGGCAAGTTGTTTCTGGAAGTCAAGGGAGAGAAGCAAGTTACTGCTGGGGACATCCAGACCACAGCAGATTTCGAAATTGCCAATCCTGACCTTTATCTGGCTACTCTGGATTCGCCCAAAGCTAAGCTAAGTGTTGAGTTGAATGTGGAACTGGGCAGGGGCTACCTGTCAACTAGCTCCAGCGACAGTCTGCCCATCGGCACCATTCCCATAGATGCTGTGTTTACTCCTGTGCACAGGGTAAATTTCACAGTTGACCGCAGCAACATCAGGGAGGGGGATAACCAGGAAAAGCTTTCCTTTGAAGTGTGGACTGACGGCACTATTACCCCGCTGGAGGCGGTCAGTCAGAGCGCTGCCATCCTTGTGGAGCAGTTCTCTTCTTTCCGAGAGTTGGCTAAAACTTTAAAAGAAGAGGGGACTGAGCTTTCCTGGCAAAGGTTGATCCCGCCGGAACAGTACCATCTGCCCATCGACCTGCTGAATTTGTCCACTCATACCTATAATAGCTTGAGGAGGGGCGGCGTAACCACGCTGGGACAGATTCTGGAAAAGGGGGTGGGTGGTTTGGCAACGCTGGCTGGTTTTGGAGCTAAGTCCAAGGAGGAAGTTGATACTGTGCTCAAAGAACTTGACTTACCAGTTACGGCTGACGCCGAAGAGAAAAAGGAAAAGAAAAAGAAGTCTGCCTCTGCCGAAAAGGCTTGAGACGTGATTCCAAATAGCGAAGGAAATATAAATGAGACATCAGGTAGCTGGACGAAGACTTAGCAGGCCCACAGCTCAAAGGTGGCTATTGTACCGTAACTTGGCGACTGACCTATTCAGACACGAAAAGCTCGTAACCACCGAGGCTAAAGCCAAGGAGGTCCGAGGTCTGGCGGAAAAGATAATTACCCTGGGCAAAGAGGGCAGCCTTGTTTCCCGGCGACGGGCATTGGCTTTTGTTACCGATGAAAAAATAGTTGGCAAGGTATTTGCCGAACTTGCTCCCCGGTACGCGCAGCGTCAGGGAGGATATACGCGAATAGTTAAGTTGGGCCCCAGACTGGGCGATGGAGCACACATGGTTCAGCTTGAGATGGTGTAGGGACCAGACGCGGTAGTTGGTGAAGCTCTTTAACAATTCCAGTAAGATTGTTCTGCTTGTGGAGTATGATGGCAAGCGCTACCACGGTTTTCAGTGGCAGGCTAATGCGCCTACTATCCAGTACGAGCTAGAACAGGCAATACGGAAGGTGGTCGGCGATAGCAGCAGCCGCGTAATGTGTGCCAGCCGTACCGATGCAGGAGTCCATGCCAGAGGACAAGTGGTTAGCTTCTGGATTAGGTCTTCTCTGTCTTCTGAGACCCTGGTCAGGGCATTAAACTACTACCTGCCAGGGGATATCGCGGTCAGGGGCGCCCGTAAAGTGAGCGTTGAGATCAACATCAGGCGTGACGCCTTGAGCCGTGAATATGAATACCGTATAGTGAATAGCGCTATCCGCTCGCCGCTGGCTGGAGGATATGCATATTTAGTAGTTAAAGAGTTAAATATAGATATGATAAACAAAGCAACTGATATTATGAGAGGTGAACACGATTTTGCCTCGTTCGCTGCCGACTTGGGGCCGATGAAGAGCACCATACGCACTGTTTACCATGCCGGTGTGGAGAAAAAGGGCAAGATGGTTACCTTCCACATCATGGCGAATTCCTTTCTGCCTCATCAGGTACGGAATACCATGGGCTTGCTCATCAGACTGGGGCTGGGCAAGATAGATTTGGGAGAATTTCGACGTGTTATGGAGGCCAAGACGTTAGGCATTGCTGGCCCTACAGCTCCAGCGTGCGGTCTATGCCTTACTAGGGTTAATTACCCCAGCAATTTGGAGTTGAACTATGAAAACCTATGCAACTAGTATCAAAGAAGTTGAACGCCAGTGGCATGTAATGGATGCTTCTGGTAAAACGCTGGGCAGGCTTGCCACTGAAGCGGCGAGATTGCTTATGGGCAAACATAAACCGATTTATACCACTCATCTGGATACCGGTGACTATGTTATTATCCTTAATGCCTCCAAGGTAAGGCTAACCGGCAAGAAAGCCAAAGAGAAGGTGTATTACCGACACAGCGGTTATCCCGGAGGCTTAAAGTCCCGGACTTTTGAAGAGATGATGGTCAAGCATCCTACCAGGGTGATAGAAATTGCAGTCAAAGGAATGTTGCCCAGCAATAATCTGGGCCGAGCCATGTATAAGAAGCTCAAGGTTTATGCCGGCGATAGCCATCCTCATCAGGCACAGCTTGCCAAGTCGGCGGCTGAAGGAAGTGAAAGCTAATGGTTACACAGACATATGAACGAGGTATAGGCAGACGTAAATGCGCTATCGCCCAGGTTAAACTTTCCCCGGGCAGCGGCAAGATTACGGTCAATGGCAAGCCTTATGAGGATTTTTTCTCCCGCTATGAGCACCGTCGCACCATCGAGCAGCCGTTTTTAGCTACCGAAACGATGGGCAAATATGACGCTGAAGTCAAGGTGACCGGTGGCGGCATGAGTGGCTGGGCTGACGCTATCCGCCTCGGCATTGCCCGCGCTCTGGTTAAGTCCGGGGAACAAATGAAGCCAGTTCTGCGCCAGCAGGGACTGCTCACCCGTGACCCACGGGTCAAAGAACGCAAAAAGTACGGCCTTAAGCGCGCTCGCAAAGCCCCACAATACACCAAGCGCTAAAAGCTATCAAGAGTCAATCCTAAGTTTGTGCCAGAACGAGGGGAGTTTGGAGCATTTATTCTAACCTTCTCTCTCTTGGCTTTTCCCCGTCATTCTGAGCGTAGCGAGGAATCTCTAAAGTCGCTTTTGGAAGAGTCCTCCATCAACTCTTCCAACAAATCACGATTCTATATCAGTATTCTTATTTAGAGAGAGTTAGAGCGAGGTGGTAAACACCAGACTTTTTTGCGCCTCAATGCATCTTCTGCCCCATCTGGCGCCCAAAGAGAGATATTACAGTTGGGTTCAGGATACACAACATCTAATCGGCTGAAATCACGTGGCCGTAATCGTCGTAGGCATCACTGCAAGTAAACAGCAGGATTTGATTTTCTTTGGCTAGCTCCTGAAGCAGCGGGATAGTTCTCTCCAGCCTTTTCTGATGGAAATTAACAAAGGGATCATCCAGCAAGAGTGGCGGCCTCTTCCCCTCCGTAATTAGGTTGACCAACGCAAACCTGGCACAGATGTAAAACTGGTCTTGGGTTGCACGACTAAGCTCTGCGACATTAACCCAATCGTTCTTCTCGGGAGAAAAAGTCTGGATGGAAAGGTTCTGCTCATTTATCCTGACCTGCTTATACCTGCCATCAGTTATAGTTGATATGTATTTACTCAGCTCTTTCTCAAGCACAGTAGCTGCCCTGGAAAGTGTTTGCTTATGTGCGTTATCAAGCACCTGACACGCTATATCGTAGATCCTTTGTTTCTTGCTGTAGAATGCCAACTCGTTCTGCAGCCATTTTATCTCCTCCTCCATACTGGCCAGTTGGTCCGTATCCACATCTGTATATGCGAAGAAACTATCAAGCCCGAGCTTCTTCCCTTCTAGAATTTTCGTTTGCTGTGTTAACCCTCCTTGCCCATTAACTGCAGTTCCAAGTTTCTGCAATTGAAGCGGATCTAGCTTAAAAGGAAGAAGGCTTTTCAATTCCTCTTGGCTAGCTGTCACTTTTATTGCCAAACCTGAATTTTCCGACTTGAATTGTTCCCAATCTTTATCACCCAGTATGCCGCTCAGCTTATTGTAAGGCTCTTTTCTTTCAGCCTGCTTTCCTGCATACCGATTGCGTTCACTAATGTACTCGTTAAAATCCTTGAAGCCCATTGAACTGAGGATAGGCTTTACCAAGTCCAACTGATTATACATCTGCCTTCCCAGATTTTTCAGCTCTCTTGATAACGAAGTTATCTGTCGGTGCCAAAGCATTTGAGATATTAACCAGTATCCAAAGAGGAGTAGCCCGCCAAGAGTCCCAAGAGCAAGATAGATATATTTGTTGGCGATGAAGCCTGATACCAGTCCACCTAGGAACAGTATTGTACCTAGCACACCTAGTATGAGTTTCCATAGGGCGGGTTTCTGCTTTTCTGCTGCGCCCAATTCACGTTGTATGCCAGCCTTTCGTTTTTCTAGATCCTGAAGCTCTTTTCCAAAGTCGTCGAGTTGCTGCAGCTCTGCGTCTTTACCAGAAAAATGAGCGAATTCTTCCAACCGTCTATCTATGCTATCCAATTTGTCCTTGAATTTTTTTGCTCTCTCAAAACTTTCGTATTGGTTTGTATCCCTACTTACGGCATCCTGCAACTCAAATATCCTGTTGTTCTTTTCTAATAATTCCTGCTTAGTAGGCAAGTCTTTATTTATTTGCTCCAGATCTTTTTTTATCTGGTTCAGCTCTTTTCTCTTAGCCATTAAGTCCCCAACTTTGGCCTCCTGCGCTGGCTTGTCACGAAGCAAGACGTTAAGCCGTTCTGTTATCCTCTGCAATTGCCAATGAGGCCCTTTGGCCTCTCTGCGGTGCGCCTTGTTGTACAGCCTTGATATGATGTTGGACACGTCTGTCTCTTGAGCACCACTAAGGGTGGCTTGTAGTCTTTGTGTCAATGTACCGAAGGCACTCTTCCGTTCAGCAGGAGCTGCTCCTGATGGGATAAGACGAATCATCTCGTCTTGAGCAATGCAAGCAGTGCTTTCGAAGAAGACTTCAGAAGGACAACCAATGAGTTCTGCGATCTTATCCGCCACTGCCTTTTTGCTGGTTATAGAATGTTCTAGAGCATCAATGCGGGCGAGTTTACAAGTCTTGTCCTCCAAGCTCTTTCTTAGCTGGTAAGAAGTCGTACCGACTTGGAACTCCAGTTCCACTTCCCAGAGTTGCTCTTCTCCCCATCTGGTCAATTTAAGTGTATCATCACTTACGCTGGTGGGATCCTGAAACAGGCATTTAGTTATCGCCATGCGCAGTGAGGATTTACCTGCTTCGTTATCGCTTCCCTTGATGATGTTCAAGCCCGGGTCGAAGGTTTTCGACGTTTCTCGCTTTATGCCTCTGAAACGTCTGGCTCTAATGCTTGTGAGTATCATTCGATCACCTGAAGATGCCCTCGTAGGAGTGCAAAACCAAGCTTCAACGCTTCCTTGGATAACTCTTTATCTTCTTCATTGCTAGCTAATGCGATTTTATCCCGCATGAGCTTGATGAATTTTCCAGTCACTGTCTCCTCAGGGAAATTATCTGTCGTGACTTCATCCAGCTTAGGCTGCCACTTGTCCATCACTCTAAGACAGAAAAATTGCTTGCCTAAAGAATCCTCTAGCTCCTTGGAATTTGGATTAAGGCCTGTACTACACAGGCCTTCTAATGTCACTTTAAGAATCAAATCCGGATTAGCCCTAGCTTCGATGAACTTGACGATGTCGGCAGTTTCGTTAACTAACCCTATATTTATGTGCAGGCCATCAAACTGTTTGCTACCAACCCGACATGGTGTAACGGTGACATCGCCCTTTCCTTGTACGGTCACTAGCACTACGTTGCCCGCACCCTCCTGGTCCATGGAGATAGGTTCTGGTGAACCACAGTAAAATGCCTTGGTACTCCCTTGACTATAGTCGTGGAAAGAATGCCAATGTCCTAGAGCCATATAGTCGAATCCCGAATTAGCTATCTCGCTCCTGTCTAGCAACATAGTCTCCCGCTCAACTTTTTCTGGAATCTTAATGGAACAATGTGCCATGCCGATGTGTAGCTTCGTTTCGCTGACCAGCGATAACCCCTTAAGTGGGCTTTCGCTGTAGGTTTTGCCATCGAAGGCTCTCCCATAAACTGTAGCATCAAGGTCATGATAGATATGGTGATTGTTTTCTGGAGTAAGCACTGTAACATTTGGTGGAAAGCTCACAAAGCGGTAAATAGACTCGTCGTTGTAAACATCATGGGTTCCGGGTAGGATGCATACACGGATGCCTTCGCCATCCAATTTTTTGAATGCAGCCAGCACCTTGCCCACAACTACTCCATGAACACGGTTAGTATTAAAGAGGTCACCTGCTATAAGAAAAAGTGAGACCTTTTCAGCTATAGCCATATCAATTATCTTATCAAATGTGGCAAGCAGTTGGGTCCGATACTCTTTGCCCCTGTCACCCAAGAAAGCAAACTCCCCACCCAGATGAATGTCAGCGGTATGCAGCAGTTTGACCATTTTGACAATAAACTAAGTATATATAACAGCTATACGGGGGTCAATACTTAAGATGTCCATAATTCATATAACTAATCTCATGAGCAGCATTGCCAAGGCACTGCCAAAGGGGATGGTGATGTTATCATTTATCCGCAATGGCAGCGCTCCGAACACGGTGGCAACAAAGGCTCCCACCACAGCTGCCAACAGCGGTGGATAGTCCCTGGCAGTAACCACCACAACTGCCACCAGTAGGCAGGCAACAAGGCAGGCGATGTTCCCTTCAAGGCTCTTGCCCCAAAACCTAGTTTGTCCCTTCCAGGTGCCAACTATGGTGGCAGCGGGGTCGCCCAGAGCTAGGAACAGTATAGCCAGTGACGCAATATCCGGCGGAAATACCAGGACGGTAACAAGGCTGCCCAACAGAAAATAGCTAGCTCCAGTCAGCTTTCTCTCTTCTTCTTTTCTCAAAAAGCTGGCCAGCCAAACCGAGCAGCGATGTCTAAAAGGGGGCACACGTAGTCTGGCGGCGTCCAGAGATAAAAGAGTAACAGTTGCTAAAGATAGCAATCCCACCAGAATAAGCCAGGGCAGGATGCATGAACCGGCCACAATGGTGAGGCCAACTGCAATGTGGACCGCGCCCCTGGACAGAGCATGCAGGAGTGGTGAATCGCCCATAGATACTATAGTATATCTTAGAAGACAACACTCTGCGAACTTTCGAACTCCTCTCGTATTCTGAGCAAAGCCGAAGAATACAGAAAGGCTACTGATAGACAGTAAAGCAATGTAGGCACAGCATGCCGTACCCCTGAAGCTACTACTCCTCGCCTCTTGCAGGAGATGATAAAGGGTAACTCCCTATGTCAATTGTAATTTCGGATTTGGTGTCGAGTACGATTACAGATGCTCAAGATATACTTTACCTTGCCTTTTTACCAGTAACATGTTCCACTGCCATCGTGCGGCTTCTTTGCTATATTGTGGGGCTGGCTTGATGTTTTGTCAATAGGGGGAAGTCGACTCACCAAGGCTTGTCCAAAAGTAGTGGCATTAGATAGATGGCAGTTCCCAGCAGGAAAACTATAGTGAGAATGAGCGACGCCCTGTTTCTGAGACCAAAAAATACTATCTGCTCAATGGCTCGTAGAAACCAAAACAGGGAAAAAGCAATCAACATAGCAGTGCCCAGGCCGGTTCGGAGCAATTCGGTGACATGGAAGAATGATACATATGCTATCACCAGAAACACGAAAATGATACAGAGATTAAGAATCTGCATCACCTGGCGGTTGGTAAAAGTAAGCGAAGCTAAGTCTTTCTTCCAACAGAAAATCCGCCAGAACATGAGGTGAAAGATGACAAACCCCAGATTGTAGACTCCGCCAGCAAAAAGGAACGCCTCTGCCACATTATTCATACTCACACGCCTTCATCATGGCCATTTAGTCAGTATAATCCTGGGATCACACTTGAGTACTTTCCACAGTACCGAACAGAGGTTGATCAGTGAATTATATCACTTCGTAAAGTCCACTATTTCGCTGAACTTGTGTATTATGTCTGAAGCCGCCAGCGTTCCTACGGAAATGTCTAACGCATAATAAATGCTACTAGGAGCAGGGAAGCAAACTTAAGGGTCATGGTCTATTGTCTTTCAACCGTCGCTTGTAGCTAGCAGTTGTCGACTAACTATTTAGTCATCTTTGCTGGAGGCGTGGCGCGCCCTAGCACGCTGGTTTTGTGTCAGCAATCGTTTGCGCAGCCTGATGCTTTTGGGTGTCACTTCGATCAGTTCATCATCGCTGATGACGTCCAGCGCTTCTTCAAGGCTGTACTTCAAAGGCGGCGTCAGCTTAACCGCGATATCGGATGTGGAAGAACGGATGTTGGTTTGTTTCTTCTCTTTGGTGACATTGACCGCAAGGTCGTCCCCACGAGAATTCATTCCCACTATCATCCCCTGGTAAACCTGTGTGCCCGGATCGATGAATGTTATACCTCTGCCCTGGGCATTGTTTAACCCGTAGGTAACTGCAGTGCCGTTTTCAGAAGCTACCAGCATGCCGCTACGGGTGGAAACGATATCTCCATACGACGGTTCATATCCCAGGAATAATGTATTCATAATTCCCTCACCACGGGTGACGGTCAAAAACGTGCTGCGGAAACCAATTAGACCGCGCGTAGGGATGTGGAATTCCATGCGCACATTTCCTTCCCCGTCATTATACATATTGGTCAACTTAGCCTGGCGCTTGCTCAAAATCTCCGTGATGGCACCCACATATTCGGAGCACGTATCAATGATGAGAGATTCCACAGGTTCCATAACCTTGCCATCTACTTCTTTAGTTATAGCTTCCGGCTTTGATATTTCAAACTCGTAATCCTGACGGCGCATGGTCTCAATAAGTATAGCTAGGTGCAGCTCTCCTTTGCCCGATACCAGGAAAACATCGGGCGTTTCGGTATCCTGAACCCTGAGGCTGAGATTTGTTTCCAGTTCCCGGTAAAGCCTCTCACGGAGCTGCCTCGAGGTGCAATATTTCCCCTCTCTACCGGCGAACGGTGAACTGTTCACGCTGAACATCATCTTCAGCGTAGGGTCGCCTACCTCGATCCGAGGCAAGGCATCGGGCTGGTCGGGACTGACTATGGTATCCCCGATGCTTACTGTCTCCACGCCAGTTATGGCCACAATATCGCCTGCGGTTGCCTCCTCTACCTCCACGCGGTTTAGCCCCATAAAGGTAAATACCTCGCTCACTTCATAGTTCTTAACGTTACCATCCAGTCCCAGCACACTGACCTTATCATGGGGCTTAATGCTCCCACGGTAAATCTTGCCGATGGCAAGTTTGCCCTTGTAGCTGTTGTAATCCAGATTAGATACTAGCATCTGGAATAGGCCGGATTCAATACGAGGTGGCGGGACATGGTGGAGTATCGCTTCAAATAGTGGTATAAGGTCCTCCCCTTCTCTCCCCGGGTCAATGGTAGCGGTGCCGTTCCTGGCGCTGGTATACAGTACCGGAAAATCAAGCTGATCGGCGTCGGTAACTAATTCTAGAAAAAGGTCCTGAGTCAGGCTCACCACCTCAGATATTCTGGAATTCTCCCTGTCGATTTTGTTGATGACTACAATCGGTTTTAGCCCCCCGTCCAACGCATGTTTGAGCACAAACCTAGTCTGGGGCATGGGCCCATCAACTGAGTCAACCAGCAACAGACAGCCGTCTGCCATATTTATCACCCGCTCTACCTCCCCACTGAAATCAGCATGTCCCGGTGTATCTATTATGTTTATCTTCACACCGCGGTAAGTTACCGCTGCGTTCTTGGCCAGAATGGTAATGCCTTTTTCCCGCTCCAGTGCATTCCTATCGAGTATCAATTCACCCATCTGCTGATTATCACGAAAGACTTTGCTCTGCTTTAACATCATGTCAATCAGGCTCGTCTTGCCGTGGTCTACATGGGCAATGATGACTATGTTTCTTAAATCGTCTCGGTAACTCATGTTAATTTTAAGCACTGCTTCAAAGTGCGGAAAGTTAATGCCTCCATTGCCATAATGAATTCCCGTTTCTTGCCGACTGGCTGAGGCCATTTTGCAATACCTTTTTAAAAACTCGTTCTATAACGTCAACCTGCTCACAAGCCTCTCTAGCTTGTCTACCCTGTCCCTGAACTCTCCTTCCTTGTTAGCTCCTTATTAGAATTTACTCCAGCTGTATCGCTTCCTTATTATAACCTATTCGACCCTGCCAAGCCTCCTTAACCCCAACTCTTAACTGCTATGGTACTTCAACTGATTCCATATTAAACGCGCTTCATTCATTCGCCGGTAAAATGTAATGGTGTTTTCCCACGAAAGGCATTAAAAGCTATTTCACAACACGTAGATATGTTGGGTGGGTGGGGTGGGATGTCAATAGAATAGGTCAAAGCTTAGTTTGATGTAGCCCTACAACTCGCAACTGAGTTGGACTTCCTCTATGATAAAGCGAACTTTGATGAAAAGCGTTTACTCTACGAGACAGTGATTAAGCGATTAAATATTGAGAACGGAACTATCGCAAAATGGGACTTAATTCACCGTTTGCGCTAATAGAAGACAGGACTGAGGGTTCGGAATCTATCTCAAATGGTTGGTGTTTCAGCTTCAATGGTGGGCCAGAGGGGATTAGGACCCCTTACCTATTGTTTACTTTATCGGCAAATCTATCTTGTAGTTCTTCAACGTCTGCTCAATGACGGCTTTTGACTTCTCATCTGGTTCGGTGAGCGGTAGGCGAGGCTTGCCTACCTTGAAACCCAAGCAATTCAGCGCATACTTAACCGGCATAGGGTTAGCCACTACGAACAGAGCGTTTATCAGCGGCATCAGCTTATGGTGATACTCGGCTGCCTCCTTATTCTTATCCTGGAGGAGAGCCTCCATCATCCGTTGTATCTGGACGCCGACAAGGTGCGAAGCAACGCTGATAACTCCATAGCCACCAAGTCCCAATACCGAGAGGGTATCGCTATCGTTACCGCTATAAACCAGGAAATCTTTCCTGGCGCCAGTGATAATCTTACCGATCTGGTCAAAGTTAGCGCTGGCTTCTTTGATGCCAACGATGTTTTCAATCTTGCTCAGGCTGACAGCAGTTTCAGCATTCAGGTTGGTTACAGTACGTGATGGGACGTTGTAAATAATACAGGGCAAGCGGGTGCCTTCCGCTATCGCCCTAAAATGCTGGTATAGCCCATCTTGAGCAGGTCGGTTGTAATAAGGCACAACCAGAAGGCAACCATCAATGCCGGTCTTCTCAGCCTCTTTGGTTAGCTCCAAACTCTCGGCAGTATTATAGTTACCCGTGCCGGCTATAATCGTGCCTCTGTTGCCAACAACCGACTTGACCTCGGAGAAGAGGCGCAACTTCTCATCATGGCTTAGCGTGGCACACTCGCCAGTAGTGCCGGCTAACACCAGCCCATCACTGCCAGAATCCAGCAAAGCCCTGGCTAATTTCTTTGTTTGGGCATAATCAACTTTCCCCCGGGCATCAAAAGGGGTAACCATTGCGGTGAGTAAGCGACCGAATTTGTTCATGGGCAACCTTCCTGAGTAGACTATTTCTGTCGATTGACCCAACCCCGCTTCACCGCCTCCTCAGCAATCTGAACCGCATTAAGAGCCGCACCCTTGCGCAGGTTATCGGACACTACCCACATCACCAGACCCCTGGGATGAGAAGCATCCGCTCTGATGCGTCCCACATAGGTATCATCCGAATTAGCAGCCAACCAGGGTTGAGGATAAAGGCTTACGCTGGGGTCATCCAGCACCTTGACTCCCGGCGCCTCAGCCAGTATACGCCTGGCATCATCAGGGGCTATAGGGTCAGTGAACTCAACATTTACCGCCTCACTATGCCCGATAAACACAGGCACCCGCACACAGGTCGCCGAGATAGCTATATCTGGAGCATGCATTATTTTCCTGGTCTCCTCCACCATCTTCAACTCTTCCCTGGTATAACCGCTATCCAAGAACACATCTATCTCCGGCAACAAATTGAAGGCTATCTGGTGAGGATACACATGGGGAACAACGTTCTGCCCTTCCAGAACCAACTTAGTCTGGGTAGTCAACTCTTCCATGGCGGCAGAGCCGGTGCCGGAAACCGCTTGATAGGTAGAAACCACAATCCGCTTAATGGGATTAACCTTGTGCAGCGGATATAGAGCCACCACCATCTGAATAGTAGAACAATTCGGATTGGCAATGATGCCATCATGCAGCTTTATATCTTCGGCATTTACCTCAGGTACCACCAGCGGGACCTTCGGGTCCATCCTCCAGGCAGCGCTGTTATCAACAACAAGCGCCCCAGCCTTAGCTGCAATGGGAGCAAAATAGCGGCTGACTTCCGAACCTGCCGAGAAAAGCGCAATGTCAACATTATCGAAGGACTCAGGCGTCGTTTCCTTGACTATGATTGCCTGATGACCCACGTACAGCTTCTTACCATCCGACCTATCGGAAGCATAGAGGCTGATCGAGGTCACGGGGAAGTTGCGCTGCTGCAGCACTTTGATGAACTCTTGACCTACAAGACCAGTGGCACCAACAATAGCTACGTTGCACTGCATTATTGTTCTCCTAAACTCAATAATGTATTCAACCCATAAATGAGCCCCTGCCGCTTCACCACCTCTTTTATAGCCAGAATAACACCGGGCAGATAACACTCTCGCCCTATGGTATCATGGCGGACGCTCAGCGTCTGTCCTATCCCACCAAACACAACCTCCTGGCTAGCGACAAATCCAGGTAATCTTACGCTATGGATGGCTATGCCGTCAAACTCCCCACCACGAGTGCCGCTGATGGTTTCTTTTTTGGTTTTTTGATAACTAAAAGGTTTACCACGTGACTGCCGCATAGCTTTGGCAGTAGCCAACGCAGTCCCTGATGGAGCATCAACTTTCTCATGATGATGCATCTCGATAATCTCAGCGAAGTCAAAGAACTTAGCCGCAGCTTTAACTGCATTCAGCAGCACTGCCGCCCCGATAGTAAAGTTAGGAGCTACCACTGCGCCCACATTATTCGCTTTACACAACTGGTCGATCTCCTTCAGGTTATCATCTGAAAGGCCGGAGGTGCCTATGACCAGATTTACCCCCTGTTTAGCGGCAACTCGCGCTGCAATCATAGAAGCCTCAGCGACGGTAAAATCCACCAGAACTTGAGGGTGCCAGCTCTTTAACATGGAACTCACGTCTGCATAAAGTGGTACTTCTGCGGAACCGTCAGGCAAAGGCAGCATACCTTGATCAGCTTTTAAGTCAACCGCCCCCACGATCTTCAACTCAGGGTCCCGGCATACAGCAGCAATAACCTCTTTGCCCATCCTGCCCAGTGCACCGTAGACTAGCACAGCTATCGGTTTCATAGTAGTCATCCTCCAAGTTTAGCTGAAGGCGGAGGTAGATCTGAGGCTATTTGGGGGAAGGATAAGGACGTCGGCTATCTCTGTCATCGCGCCGTGGATAACCAGAACGTTGTCCCGGTTGATTTGATGACCGACGCTCCACTGAAGCAGGTGCCCCGACTCCGCCATCGTCATCACCATTCGAACCCGTAAGAAGAGCCTTACGTGACAAATTCACCCTGCCAAGATGGTCAATTTCAATGACTTTGACCGTAATCACGTCCCCAACCTTAACCACGTCCTCCACCTTGGCCACACGGTGGTCAGACAACTCACTTATATGAACTAGCCCTTCTTTACCGGGCAGGATTTCTACAAAAGCGCCAAAGTTCATTAACCGGGTAACCTTCCCTGTATACGTGGCGCCAACCTCTGCCTCCTTAGTCAACCCCTCTATAATCGAGATTGCCTTTCGCGCCGCTTCTTCGGTGGAGGAACCGATAGTCACCGTCCCGTTATCTTCAACATCTATAGTCGCCTTGGTTTCATTAATGATAGACCGAATCATCTTGCCCCCGGGACCAATCACGGCGCCTATCTTACCGGGATCGATGCTTATCTTGTACATTCTTGGAGCATAAGGGCTAAGGTCAGGCCGGCTGGAATCGATGGCCTGCTTCAGCTTTTCAAATATCTCTGCGTGGGCTTCGCGCGCCTGCATTACAGCCTGGGACACAACTTGGTAGCTAATACCTTGCAACTTCACGTCAAGTTGGATGGCAGTTATACCCAGGCCTGTACCGGCAACTTTGAAATCCATATCGCCATAATGGTCTTCTTTGCCCTCAATATCGGTGAGCACCACATAATCACCATCGTCACCGGTCACTAATCCCATGGCTATCCCTACCACCGGAGCCTTAATAGGCACTCCCGCATCCATCAACGCCAAGCTCGAGCTGCAGACACTGGCCATAGAAGTGCTGCCGTTGGAACTAAGCACTTCGGAAACCAGACGTATGGTATAAGAGAAGTCTTCCTCACTTGGTATTACCGGAGCCAGAGCCCTCTCTGCCAGAGCGCCATGCCCGATCTCCCTCCGGTTTGTCCCTCCCAGGCGCTTCACTTCCCCTGTAGAAAACGGGGAAAAGTTATAATGGTGCATAAAACGCTTTGTCTCTTCTAGCCCAAGACCATCGATCAACTGCTCCTGCCCCCGAGAGCCAAGGGTGGTAATAGTCAAGACTTGAGTTTGCCCTCTGCTAAAAAGCCCAGACCCATGTGTACGGGGCAAAAGGCCAACCTCAGCGCTGAGAGGCCTGATCTGTTTAAGCTGGCGGCCATCCAGATGCAGCTTCCTCTCAAGTATGCTTTTCCTGGCTGCTTTTCTTAGCTGGTATTCAATCGCCTCGTAGATTTCAGCCTCAGTAAAGGTCTCTTTCAGCTTACCGATGATCTCTTGTTTTGCCTCTTCTATCGCCGTGTCACGCTTACCATGGTCGCCGTGAGTAACCGCTTGAGCCAATTTATCACCGAATTCTGAGGAGACCGCAGCCAGTAGTTCATCTTTAACTTTAGCTAGCTCAACCTCCATTTTGGGCTTGCCGATAGCCTGCCGCATCTCCTCTTGTAGTTTTATAAGGTCTTGACAGTCATCTTGTCCAAATTTAACCGCATCGAGTAGAATCTCCTCCGGCACCTCCCTGGCTCCCGCCTCCAGCATCATAATTTTGTCCCTAGTGCTGACAACCACCAGGTCAAGGAGGCTCCGGCCCATCTCAGGTAATATCGGGTTCAATATCAGATTGTTGTCAAGATAGCCAACGCGTACTGCACCTATAGGCCCACTAAACGGAATAGATGAGATGGTCACAGCCGCCGATGCGCCGATGAGCGCCAGAATATCAGGGTCGTCTTCCTGGTCGGTAGAAAGGACAGTAACTATAACCTGAATCTCATTACGCAGACCTTTGGGGAAAAGAGGACGTATCGAACGGTCAACCATACGGCCAGCTAAAGTAGCATTTTCGCTGGGGCGTCCTTCTCGCCTGATAAAGCTGCCCGGGATTTTGCCCACAGCATAGTGCCGTTCCTCGTAATCTACTGTGAGGCGGAGAAAATCAGCATCTTTATCTTTAGCTTCGCCAACACAAACAGTGACCAGAACTATTGTACCGCCATAGCGAACAGTAACGGCGCTTTCAGCTTGTTGGGCCAACTTGCCCGTTTCAATTGTGAGAATCTTACCACCGATGATGCACTGAAAAGATTGGGGCATATACCGCGACCTTCTTTCTTATTTCCTTAAACCCAGCCTGCCAATAAGGCTACGATAACGCTTGCTGTCTTCCCTGTTAACATAGCCCAGCAGATGCCGTCTTCGTCCTATCAACTTCAGAAGGCTGCGACGGGAATGATGGTCATGAGGATGAACTTTCAAATGTTCGGCGAGCTCGGTTATCCTCTCGGTGAGTACCGCCACCTGCACTTCTACAGAGCCAGTATCAGTCTCATGGACTTTATAATCAGAGATGATAGCTGTTTTTTTCTCTTTTTCCAAGATAAAACTCCTTACTTCAGGTCTATAAGCCCAAATTATAACACAGGCTCCAAATCATTGCATAAAAACCTTTAGCCAGTGACCAACATAGGGTATAATGTAGACGCATGACTTCCCAAGTTTTTTACCGCAAATGGCGTCCTCAAACTCTATCTGAAGTCGTAGGGCAAGAACACGTTACCCAAACGTTGCGACACGTCATAGAGAGCGGCCGTGTAGGCCATGCCTACCTTTTCTGTGGCCCGCGAGGCACAGGCAAGACCACTACCGGGCGCATCCTGGCCAAGGCAGTGAACTGCGCTGAACCAGTTAATGGCGAGCCCTGCAACAAATGCCAGATGTGCCAAGCATTTAATCAGGGCAACGCTCTGGACATAATTGAGATAGATGCTGCCAGCAACCGCGGTATCGATGATATCCGCGAGCTCAGGGAAAAGGTAAAGTATTCTCCGAACGTTGCCCGCTACAAGGTCTACATCATAGACGAAGCTCACATGGTAACCGAGGCAGCCTCCAACGCCTTCCTCAAGACGCTGGAAGAACCTCCTCCTCACGCTATTTTCATTCTGGCAACTACGGAGCCGCATAAAGTGCTGTCAACCATATTATCGCGCTGCCAGCGTTTCGACTTCCATCGTCTCTCGCAGGCAGCGGTAATTACCAAGCTCCAGCTCATCAGCGACAATGAGGAAATACAAATTGAACCTGAAGCCTTGCGGCTCATTTCTAAAGTAACCACAGGCAGTCTACGCGATGCCGAGAATTTACTGGAGCAGCTAGTTGCCTACTACGACCACAACATCGAGCTACATCAGGTGCAAGACCTGCTGGGCATCAGCGGCGACTTAAGAATCAGAGAGCTGGCCAAGTATATCGTAGGTAAGGATGTCTCCTACGGGATTAAGATAATTAACAGTGTGAGCAACGACGGGCTGGACATACGCCAGTTTAATCAGGAATTGGTGAACTACCTGCGGGATTTGCTGCTGATAAAATCCGGCTCTGAATCTATAGTGGATGTGACCAGCGACGACCTTATGGAGATGAAAGAGCTGGTAAAAGATGCCAGCCTGGACTACTTATTGACAGCGGTCAAGCTGTTCGGCAGTGCCGACCTCCGTGCCAACAGCTACTCACCGCTGCCATTAGAGCTAGCGCTGGTTGAATGCATCCTGTCTACCAGCGAAGTGAAGTGCACCCAGGCAATGCCATCGAGGACTGAGCAGCCCAAGGCCTCTCCCATCTACACCAAGCCAATCAAATCCACATCACCCGAGCCTGAAAAATCAACCGCCAAGGCAGCCAGTCATACCACAAGAGCCACGGAGGCTAAAACTACGCCGGCAAAGGAAAACATTGACCAGCCGCCAGCAAAGGTGGCCGAAAGTCTGGTGACAGAAAATCCTGCCGATATAGCCTATATACGCAGCCACTGGAAAGAATTCGTTAACACCTTGCATGGAGAAGGCTCCAGTGGCAACCTCGATGCCTTCCTAAGAAGCGCTTGCGAGCCGGTAGCCATCGAAGATAGCACTCTGATACTTGGTTTTTACCACGAGTTCCACAAAGAGAAGATAGAAGACCGCAAGTACCGGCACCTGGTAGAAAGAAAGCTGAAAGAAGTCTTTGGGCATTCATACCAGGTGCGCTGCATACTTACCCAGCGCACTAAGCAAGAAAACCATCTGGTAAAGGCGGCACTGGACATGGGCGCCAGCATTATTGATGATGAATCCTGAGGTGAGAAAATGATCAACAAGAATATCATGCGCCAGGCACAAGAACTACAGGCCAAACTAGCCAAGGCACAGCAGGAGCTAGATGAAATGGTGGTCGAAGTCACTGTCGGAGGCGGTGTCATAAAGGTAATAATCGACGGTCAACAAAGGATACGCTCGGTGAAGATATCACCTGAGGCGGTCAACCCTGAAGATGTTGATATGCTTGAAGACCTGGTTATGTCGGCGGTAAACGAGGCTCTGGAAAAATCTCGAGAGCTTGCCGCCAGCCACCTAGGCGGTTTGACCAACGGATTCAAATTCCCTGGGCTGTTTTAGGAGGCTGCACCATTGAACGCTGACTTTACCTCTGCTTCTGAGCCTATAGCCAGGCTAATTGAAGAGTTCAACAGGCTACCTGGCATTGGACCTAAGAGCGCACAACGGCTGACCTACCACCTGTTACAGGCGCCCCAGGAAACGGCCGAGGCATTAGCCGATGCCATCAGGGACATAAAAGAAAATGTTAGCCTGTGTTCCATCTGCTTTAACATAACCGATTCCAACCCCTGTGCTATCTGTCGGGATAAAGAACGTGACCATAGTAAAATCTGTGTGGTAGAAGAAGCCATAGACATCCTTCCACTGGAACGCACCAAGAAATATCATGGCCTATACCACGTGCTTCATGGCGTAATCTCCCCCTCTGACGGCGTCAGCCCTGAAGACTTGAAGACCGGCGAGTTGCTATCCCGGCTAAACACCGACTCGGTGACCGAGGTGATACTGGCCACCAACCCGAACCTGGAGGGAGAAGCCACAGCCATGTATCTCCAGCGGTTAATCACCCCGCTAGGAGTCAAAATAACGCGACTGGCTCGCGGTTTACCCTACGGCGGCGACCTGGAGTACGCCGATGATGTTACTCTCAGCCGTGCCCTAGAGGGAAGACAGGAGATGTGACCGCACAGGCCATGACCACGCCTCGGGTGTATCAAACAGAAGCCATAATCATCAAACGCACTAATCTGGGCGAAGCCGATAGAATTCTCACTTTTTATACCCCAGCTCTGGGCAAAATAAAAGCCGTAGCTAAGGGTAATCGCCGTCCCAAGAGTAAGCTAGGCGGCCACGTTGAGCTCCTCACCCACAGCCAGCTTATGCTGGCTCGAGGTCGCAATCTAGATATCATCACCCAGGCACAAACCATTAACAACTTTCTGCCTTTGAAGGAGAACCTGGAGACTATCTCCTGCGGTATGTATATCTCAGAACTTGTTGACGCCTTTATTGACGAAAATCTAGAAGACCATCGACTGTTTAACCTGTTACTGGAAACGCTGCAGCGACTATCTGAGGGCAAAGACGCCGACGTTACCCTGCGCTATTTTGAGATTCGGTTGCTCGACTACCTGGGATATCGCCCTCAGATTAGACAATGCACCAGTTGCAATTCACAGCTTCAGCCAGTGACCAACTTCTTCAGTTCCAGATACGGAGGCGTACTCTGCGCCAATTGCGCCTATCAGGAACCGGTAGTCCGTGCCCTGTCCCTGAACGCTCTGAAAGTCCTGCGCCTGTGGCAAAATTGCGACTCTGCCACCGCCTATAAGGTAAAAATAAACGCACAACTAGCATCAGAGCTGGAAAAGGTGATGCGGGACTATATCAGATACCTGTTGGAAAGGCAGCTCAAATCCACCGCCTGGCTGATTAAGCTCAAGTCAGGAAAATCACCAGGATAGACGTGAGAAAAAGACTCCATTATAATGCAAAATGGGGTATCAGAGGAGGTTAAGTTTAATGAAGCATGCCAGATTCTTTATAGCCAGTCTCATCCTATTAGTATTACTTTTGTTCCCCGGCTGCATCAAAATCGTGACATCTCATACGCCTCAAACGTCAGCCCAAGACCCCTTAGTGGGAACGTGGGAAATGACCCGGACCAGCATATCTCCACAGCTACCAGCACCGAATATGTTAATAAACCAGGTCATACCTGAGGCAACTACCTGGTACATCACTCGTGTGAACGGTGTGCTCAGGATAACCTATGACGGCCAAGAAACCTGGTACAACACACTTGGGATAAACATAACCAAGAAACCGGTGGTGGTCAACGAGAACAGTGAGAAGTCAGCCACTTTTGACGGAGGTAGCAACTTCTACATGGAAAAGCTACCCACGCTTATAAACGCACTGCTACCGCCTGGCACCATGGAGCAACTCACTGTCAATCTCGACGATAGTGTTCAGGTAAGCCTGACCTCCGATAACACGCTGATGGTCACTACTAACGTCAATGGTCAAGGCAGATATTACAGCGGGGGCGCCTGGAAGACATTCAATCAGAGCAGAACGGTAACCTATCAGGGTATCAGAAAATAACCAGACAAGCGGGCCGAAATCTCTTTAAAGTCCTGCCTACTGAACAATGCAGGCTATCATCAAAGATAAGAAAAAGCAGGCCAACATTCGGAGTTGGCCTGCTTTTCTATTCGCACACGCGGGTAAAATAATGTATATATACAAGTATCTCTTGGCTATGCTTTTAAACTTTCTCTCACACCTTTTGAGAACAATGATTATCGATAGCTAAAAAGCAGGCTGGAGACAAGTGATCAATTTACTTTCTTCCCTTAAGTTGAAAGCCAAGGTTCTTGTCATAGTCTTCCTTTAAGACTTTAAGCCATGTAGACCATTCCTCTTCCGGCAGTGCTTGCTTACCAGCCTTTATCATCTTGGCTAGGCAAACTGACCTCTTGGCCATGAATCTTGAAGACCTTACTGCTACCTCATCATGAAGAACGGGATGTCTCTCGCTCATATCGGAACCTCCAGCTCCACCCTTACTAGATACAGCCCCCACGCCATAAGTGGATAGAAGCCCGCCACTAGCAACTACCATGTTAAGCAGGATAAAGCTCTCAACAACTGAAATCAGGGAGGTCTCCACCCCGGCATGTCTCATATAAGCAACTGTTAGAGCTCCACCAACCTTATCTGCTAAACGGGCTTCGGGCACGAAGCGATAATACATTCCTTCCAAAAGACACCGACACCTATCTATAACGGATAGCGGATAAGTAGCCGATCTCGCTATGTAAGTAGGAGTGGCTATTAGAATAACATCTGCCGCCATTATCTTCGGGTAAATCGGCATCATGTCATCATTTTTGTTGCAAAATTTACCCTCCTCTTGTTTGGTTAGACACCAGTTGCATTGGTTGCAATCCTGAATCTTCGTGCCAGCGAGTTTCACCATTTCCTGAACTTCGACATCCTTCTCCTCCCTGGCAACATCCAGTGTTATTTCCAGAAGTTTCTCGACATTGCCTCCTTTTACAGGACTACCACAAATTCCCAAAACATTTACCTTCATAATATACCCTCCTAATTTACTTTGTTATACACTAAACTTAGAAAGTGAGTAATAAACCACATCTGCTAACTACCCCATACCATAGCATATCTGTTAGCTCAAAATCTCACCTCCATTCTGTTGCAAATCCCGCATACAGCCACACAACCGCAGGGCATCATATCATCAAACTCCGATGACTGTCAAGGTCAAATGGGTATGCTCGTCGATGTTGATGCTCTACGATTTTACCACCCCTAACCGTTAAGAGAAAAAGTAACTCGTGGAAGAGATAGTGTTACAAGAGGAAACAGAATAAACTCAAGGTGCTAAGACACGTGAGAAAGAAAAAGTGCTATTGGGGTTTCTTCCCCAGTAAAACCAATAAATCGTGATTATCCACTTGACACGGATTTGAATCTATGCTATCATCATTTATGTGATGATAGTTTTGAATCTGATTTCGGCTTCTTCCCCTCATCAAGCTCCTTTATTTTGTCACGCAATTTCTGATGTAATTTCGGGTGAAATACAGCCTTCGCTATTTCCTCAGTTGTCATATCTTTGGGGTGTTTCTTACTTTTAGGCATAGGAGGTCTCCAATGAAAATAATTGCGAAAAAAGATGTGAAAATGGATATGGACATGATACGTCTGATGGAGAACTATAATAACGAGGATGCTTGCCGTGAACATCTTGAACACCTACGCTGGCAAGATGGTGTTGTCTGCCCTCGTTGCAGAAGCAGGGTAATCCGCAATTCCTATACTCGTAACCAATTCGATTGTGGTTCATGTGGTTATCAATTCTCTGTTACTACTGGTACTATATTCCAAGACACACACCTTCCATTGCAAAAGTGGTTTGTAGCTATTTATCTTATGATTGAGTCTAAAAAAGGTATTTCGGCTAATCAGATGAAACGAACGCTTGGTATTGGCTCTTACCATACAGCATGGTATCTTTGCCATAGAATTAGGGCTGCTATGACTGTCGATCATCCTGCGCCTCTTAGCAAGATTATAGAAGTTGACGAGACTTGGATAGGTGGCAAGCGTAAGAACGTTGGGCATGGATATAAGGGGAATAAGGTTCTTGTCGCTGGTGCCGCGCAACGTAAGGGAGAGATTAGGCTTGAAGTGATTGATGATCGAACTCGTGAAGTGCTTAACGAGTTTATCAAGAAGCATATAGCTGATAATGCTGAAGCGATATACACCGATGATTGGCCTGCGTACAAAGGAATAGCAAATAAGGATACGAGACATGAGACTGTGAATCATAGTGAAAATGAATGGGTAAGAGGCGATATTCACACTAACTACGTTGAGAACATCTGGAGTTTGTTGAAACGTTCTCTTGTTGGTTCGTACCATCAAGTCTCTAAAAAACATCTTGAAGCCTATCTTGATGAATTGGAATGGCGATTCAACAATCGTGAGAATCCATATTTATTCCGTGATACACTTTTGAAACTAATCAAATCAGATAACCTCGAATATAAAGAACTTACTTCTAATTAATGTTGCTATATTATTGGCTTGATGCGATTAACAACTTGTCTGCCAAATTCATTTAAATAGAAACTTTCTAGATATACGGAACGCTCTGTATCTCTGCCTATAATATTTCTGTCGACATCTACAATACCTGCAATACGCAATTGCCGGAGAAAACCTAATAATTGGCTATGCGTCATATCATTACTCAATATATTTTCTTCCCATGCTCCAGTATCCCAATTATGAGAGCCACTTGGCCGGTCTGGTTCTATCGTAATTCCCCCAACAGATAAATCTCCTGCGCACTTCATTAATATGCTTGTATAGTTTCTCTCTTCTCCATCAATTTTCGTTTTGAATAAATTTAGCTGACTTATTGTCTGGGAGATATTGTCTCCAACCATTTTAGATAAACAGATACGTGCCTCATTCCTCTGTTTTATAGGAGCTACTACAAATGAAAACAAAAATACGATAAAGAGCCCACCAATCGCCCCTAACATAGGAACAAGTATTTGGTACATTATCTTTTGCCACCCCTCCACAAAATTAGGTGTCCAGAGTAATACCCAAATCGTAAACCCAGTAGTAATAAGCAGTTCAAATATCCAGAAACGAATGGTACTAAAATAAAATCTAGTATCTTTACAAGCTCTGTGGAACGCAGTCTCATTAATATCACAATCCATACTCTCATTTTACCACTCCTACCATCTGCGTCAAGTGGATAACACCGCAATAAATTATCTTGCAAATCAAGGTAACATTTTCGCTTGATAACAACACAACCTGTGTGCCAGTCCCAATCACCATTTTGTATCAAGGCTATTCTTAAAGGACAAAAACAATGAAAGGTGATAAAATAGCCACAGCCTTGGGTTATTGTGCCCATGCTGGCTAATCTGAAAGACGTGAAGGTGGATTTGAACAAAACAGATTTCTTATAACCCACCTCTATACCGACCACATAGGCTTGGCCCCATATAACCTGGGATATGGATACCAAGTCGTGGGAGCAGTTCCCCCCACCCTAGGAATGGTTCGCTATTGGAGAGACAATGGCACATTTAACTTACCCGGAGACTGGCGGAAAAGTCACAATCACGATGAAAGAGGAAAAGGTAATATTTTCATTAGTGCGATGATACATGGCTAATCATGGGAGGAAAATATGGATGTCATACAGGCGATAAAGGAACGAAGGAGCGTCAGGAAATATCGGCCTGACCCCATCCCTGAGGAGGTGCTTAAGACCGTGCTCGAGGCAGCGCGCTGGGCTCCATCCTGGAGCAATACTCAATGTACCAGATATGTGGTGGTCAAAGACTCCGATACCAAAGCTAAGCTGGCTGAGGCGCTGTTATGGCATAGCCCAACTGGAAGTAACCCGGCAACAGAGGCAGTGCGGCATGCGCCAATGGTAGTTGTAGCCTGTGCCCAGACAGGAAGATCTGGCTTTTATAAGGGAGAAGCTAAAACAGATAAGGGTGACTGGTTCATGTTCGATGTTGGTATCGCCATGGAGAACCTGGCGTTAGCAGCCCATAGCTTGGGATTGGGGACTGTTCATGTTGGGCTGTTTGATGCTAAGAAGGTGGGGGAGATTCTACAAGTTCCCGAAGGCGTCAGGGTAGTAGAGCTAACTCCACTGGGCTATCCTGAGGGACCGACTCAAGGACCAGGACGAAAAGAGTGGAACGAGATAGTCTTCTATGAGAAATATGGACACACCAGCCATACCATCTAATAGTACTCCGTATTATTAATCGAATATAGCTGGTAATTTCATGTTTGGTGGCTACTTCATAAGATAAGAAAGGTGTTATGAGCTATGAGAAATGGTGGCTATAGAGGCGATGATCTGACCCCGATACTGGTTGTAGCGATTCTGTGTTTCGTCGTGTATCTGGCAACGATTGCTGGCAATTTCTTCGATTATGATTTGATCCCGATGCTGGGGTTGCAGCCAGCAACTTTTCTGGAGAGACCCTGGACCATCGTAACCAACCTTTTTGTCCACGGCAACATTTGGCATATTCTAGCCAATATGATAACGCTCTTCTTCTTCGGCCGTTTCTTAGCCAGTTTGGTGGGAACCCGGTCATTCTACATCATATATTTCCTTGGTGGCATCATGGGCAACGTGTTGTTCATGCTTTTTGCCTTTATCGGGTTTTTAACATCGCCTTATTCCACTGTCATCGGCGCTTCTGGGGCTGTGTTTGCTCTGGGTGGTGCGCTTACGGTATTGACGCCGAAGTTGAAGGTTTTCGTTTTTCCCATACCTATGCCCATACCTTTGTGGGTAGCAGTGATAGGTGGCTTCTTCATAATGTCTTCACCAAATATAGCTTGGCAAGGTCATCTCGGCGGCCTGCTCACCGGCCTAGCCGCCGGCGCTATATTGCGCAATAGGATACGCATCGTCCTGAGATAGATATTCCACTCCTATAATTTCCTCTTTCCATTTCTTCCTATCATTCTCAGTTTAGCGAAGAATCTCAACAGTCACTGGGTGCAATCCACCAGAGCATCTACCTGATAATTACCACAATAAATAATAGCATAACGGAGAAATTACACTGATGGGGAAACCACCTATTGCGTATGGAAAATCTTTCTTGTACAATCGTAGACGAACGAAATGGTAGGCTGAGAATAGGGAGATAAGTCATGTACGAACGCTTTTTAAAAATCCTTGGTGTTTTGTTGGTTACTGTTTTGCTGGTGATGGTGCCAGCACCTGTGCTGGCTATGGATGGTCGTACTGGGGAAAACGTTACTATTGGTAGCGGTGAAGTAGTCAATGGTGACCTCTATGCGTTTGGGAATAATATTTCCATTGATGGCATTGTGAATGGCGATATCTTTGCCGCTGGAAAAACAATTACTATAAATGGCATCGTCAATGGTGGCATCACTGTAGTTGGGCAGATAATCACTGTAAATGGCGCAGTTGCTCATGGCGCCAGACTGGCAGGACAGACTATAAATTTCAGTGGCAGCGTTGATCGTGATCTGGTTATTGCTGGTTCCGATGCCAATATTAGCGGCAAAGCTAAAGTAGGTGACGATCTCTTACTTGCCGCAGGCACCGCTCGTGTGGATGGACATGTTGGGGGCGATATTAAGGGTGGAGCAGGTGAAGTCAGCATTACCGATGGCGTGGGTGGAAATGTAAAAATAAATGTTAACAGGTTGAACATAGCGCCCATAGCGAATATCAAAGGGGATCTGACCTATATCAGTGAGAATGAAGCTACTATTCAATCCGGCGCTCAAATTGGCGGCAAGGTTATCCATAAACTGCCAGAAGCCGAGAAGCCGGCCCAACCTGCCATCTTGAAAGATTTGACCGGCAAGGCGTTAGGCTTCCTCATGATATTTCTGATAGGTCTAATTATTGTCCTGGCGGCTCCGAAAAAGCTAACCTCTCTGACAGATGTTATCCGGGCTTATCCTTGGCAAAGCCTAGGCTGGGGGGCTGTTATCCTGTTTGCTATTCCCCTAGCCGCCATATTTGTCTGCTTCACAGTGATAGGTATACCTCTGGCGCTAATTACCCTGCTTCTTTATGGTATAGTCATCTATCTTAGCCAGATACCAGTTGCTTTGCTCATCGGCTTGCTGATAATTAAGCGCTCTACGCAGGTTGAATCGAAAGGCATTCTCATTGGCGCTCTGGCTGTCGGACTTGCCATCCTAGTAGTCCTGAGATGGCTTCCGTTTATAGGTTTTCTGTTTGGGCTTGTCGCTGTCTTATTTGGATTAGGCACACTGGTGGTCCGGGGAAAAGTTTGTAAGATCCAGGAGTAAGATACCCAATCCACTGACATAGGAATACCTCGTATGGCAAAGTAACCACAAGACACTTTGATGTTGTGGGGTTGTGCCATGAAGAAAGTTGCCGTAGTGATCGATAGCACCTGTTGTTTCCCTCCAGAGTTGACTGAGAATAAACTGAGAGGGAGGACATATTCACTTAAGGTCATTGACGTATGCTGGCTAAAGGCATAATATTGGAATCAAAGGTGAATGGAGGGTAAAAGATGAACTGTCCCGCATGTCGGTCTGATAATCTCGATAGCGATGCTTTTTGTCGTGAGTGTGGAACAAAATTGACGCAGATATGCCCCAACTGCGAGGCAGGCAATTCTACTCAGTATGCATTTTGTGGTAATTGTGGCTATAGGCTAATTTCTGAGAGCATGGCTATAGCAGAGGTAATTGAACCAGAGCACATGGCAGAGGCTCCTCAGCAAATATCCAGGGTAGAGGCGCCTGCGCCCGCGGTTAAGACAGAGGTAATCGCGCACTCCAGAGTAGCCACAGGGATCGAAGGGCTTGACCAGCTTATCGGCGGCGGTTTACTGGCGGGCAAAGTCTATCTTGTGAGCGGCGAGTCCGGTACCGGGAAGACCGTGTTTGGGTTACAATATCTTTATTATGGTCTGCTCCGAGGTGAAAATTGCATCTATATCTCCGGCGATGAAAAGGCGAGCCATCTGGTTGTAGATGCGGGGTCGTTGGGTTGGGATTTCGACAAATATGTAAGAGAACGCCGGTTGTTATTGCTGGATGTGGCGCCTTATCTTGCCGATATCCGCGTTGGCAAAAAGAAGGAAGTGGATGTGCGCACAGTGGTTAATGACTTAACCAAGCAGGTGAAGAGCGTAAATGCCAAGCGGATCGTCATAGACCCCATAGCACCACTGGTATTTGTGCCGGAGCATTCAGCCTTTGTCCAGGAATACGTAAGAGACCTCATACTCGCTATTGAAGATAGTTTAGGGTGCACCATTGTGATTACCTCAGGCATTATCACCGGAACCTCTAAACTTTCCAGGTATGGTATAGAAGAATTTGTCAGTGAAGGCGTGATTGTGTTGGGCGTAGAAATGCGTGATGGCAAGCACGTTCGGGCGCTTTACTTAAGAAAGATGCGCAGCACCGCTACGGACATTGAGGAACATGTTTTCGAGATTGTACTTGATCGGGGCATCGTAATCAAAGAATAAGACGATAGTTTTCATCTGACTTTACCTCTTGCCAGCGAGGCGAATATGCCTCCGACGCACAAAACGGTGAATATGATAAATGCCGTATGTACGCTTGTCAAAAGTGGCCGATAGTATTCGGGAGTGATCTGGACTCTGCCGATAAATAGTGAGAACAACAGCATGGCTGTCCCCATGCTCAGCGCCATCCCCACCTGCCGCATGGTTGCCAGTGTTGCTGATGTAACCCCGTAGAACTTCATCTTGACGGAGCTCATTATTGCATTGGTGTTCGGCGATGAAAACAGGCCGAAGCCACCACCCAGAATAATCAGACTGGTGATAATAAACCACAGGCTTGTTCTGCTATCGAGGAAAGTGAGCATCAAAAGTCCGATGGCAGTCAATCCCATGCCCAGGGAGGCAAGCATCCGCGGCTCAATTCTGTCAGAAAGCCTTCCAGCGAGTGGAGACAGGATAGCCTGTATTGCAGGTGCAGCTATGAGCACCAGCCCTGCATTTTGTGGACCAAGCCCTTTGATGAATTGCAGGTAGAGGCTAAGCAAGAACGACACAGCAAATGTGGCGCTGTAGTTTATCAGTGCGGCCAGATTGGAGAATACAAAAACCGTATTATGACGGAAGAGGCTGGTGTGCAAAATAGGGCTGGCTACCCTTGTCTCCCACCAGATAAAGGCTACTAATACCGATATTCCTGCCAGAATCAACCATCCTCCTATTCTCTCTGGTAGCAGTGTGAAGCCATATACCACAGCCATTAATGCTAGGCTGTAGGCGATCGAGCCAGTGAAATCGAATTTCTCTCCTTTAGCTTCAGCCCATTCCCCCTTCAGTTTCCAGAAGGCAACGCTGATTACAGTCAGCCCCAATGGAACGTTTATCAGGAAAACGCTCCTCCACCCGAAATACTCCGTGAGAATTCCGCCCAAGACTGGCCCGATTGAGAGGCCTATATATACCGCAGCCACATTGATTCCAAGCACCTTGCCCCTTTCGTTAGGAGGGAACACAGAGGTCAATATAGCTACACTGGTGCTGAATGTCATGGCTCCACCGATACCCTGCAAGACACGGAAGACGATGAGCATGGAAGATGAAGACGCGATGGTCAACAGGATTGACGCTAGCGTGTAGGTGATGATGCCAGACCTGAAGATCATCTTCTTGCCGTAGATGTCTGCGAATCTGCCGATTGGCACCAGCAGCATCACCGCAGTCAGGATGTATGCGGTAGGCACCCAGCTCAAAAGGATATCATCCATCATGAGCTCCTTGCCGATTTGGGGGAGGGCGATGTTAATAGATGATTCTGTGAATGGGGTGAGAAAGGCGGCTAATGTCGTCGCCAGCAGAGTAGCTGCTTTACTAGGAATCTCTATCTTCTGCCCATTTATCATGGCTGATTAAAGGCGCTCACCGAGAATTGAACCTGCAGGTTTTCGGAAACGCGCAGAATTATACCTGAGGTTGTTACCTTTTGTCATTCTGAATCTACCTCGGGCGGATGGAGAATCTCGAAGATTAGGCTAGTCTGGTATAAAATCCTCCTCCTGTGGTTCGCACGAATCGTGCCGCTCCCGTTGACATCTTACCGATTATTGAAGTGACTTTTAAGATTCTTCGCTAGGCTCAGAATGACAAGAAATTCGAGCCGACTTAAAAGGCGACTCCACCGATTGCTGTCCCTCCAATGGCATAAAGGGTTCACCCTCGATTTCATCGAGTGCCTCGATCATCTCTTCGCCGAGGATTTCCAATTTCATCACCTCCTTCTTAATAAATCACCTTTATTTTCCCATGTGTCTGTGATAGGTACTGTCAATTTTTGAAGGCGGTTTGAAAAAAATTGTGGCTTTGGGACAATAGCCTGGGTTACGTGTGGTTTGCGCTGGCATTAGTGTTATAATGCAACAAGCTCGAAATTTCCTGGATTGGGAGGTGTTTATGAAGGGCGATAAGGATATCCGGCTAATCCGTCTCCTCGACCTGCTTTATATCCTCACCGGGAATCCGCAGGGCATAGACCCAGATAAGGTAGCCGAGCGGTGCAACGTCAGCACCAGGACCATATTCCGTGACCGCCGGGACCTTGAAAGGCTTGTAGGCCCTATCTTGATGGAGAAGGGGAGATGGAAAGTTGAGGCCGGCAGTTTCTTGCCCCCTATTAATCTCACCCTCATGGAAGCCATGACCATATTCATCGCTGCCAGACTCATGCTAGGCCACAGCAATGCGTATAATCCCAGCATCGCCTCCACCCTTTTGAAGCTAAACTCTGTTGTTCCCATGACGCTGAAAGCCCAGGTGCGGCGTACTATTGAATGGATGGAGAAGCAGGAGAGGGATGTACGCTTCCTGCGTAATCTCGAGGCCTTGGCGCGGGCATGGACGGAGGGGCGGCAGGCGAAGATATGGTACCGATCGTTGGAGAAAGCCGAACCGGAAGAGCGCACTATCGATGTGTATTTCATCCAGCCCATGGCTCTGGAGCACGCCACCTATGTCATCGCCCATTGCCATCACGCCAATGAAAAGCGCGTATTCAAGCTGGAGCGGATAAAGAGCATCGAATTAACCAACGACCACTATACTATACCTAAAACCTTTGACCCTAATGAGCTTCTTGGCGCTGGCTGGGGCATTATGGTGGATGGCAAGGCAGAGACTATCAAGCTGCGCTTTAGTCCGGAGATAGCTCGTGTAGCTGAGGAGGCCACCTGGCACCTAACGCAGGAGGCGCGACAGGAACTGGGCGGTTCAACTATAGTCACCATGACGGTGCCTCTAACCGTGCAGCTCAAAGGATTCATACTAAGCTGGGGCGAGAAAGTGGAGGTGCTGGAGCCGAAAGAGCTCCGCGAGCGAATTGCACAAACGGTACAGAAAATAAGGGAAATGTACAGAAAGAAATAGTACTTTTTGACATATGGTTGTCACTGGTTGGTGGTACGGTGTAGCTTAAAAAAGAGCGAAAAGGTGAATTGTGACGTTTATCTGGACATAGAAACCACGGGGCTATCGCCGTTTGGCGATACCATCACCGTCATCGGCATTTATCGCTGTAATGGCAGCGAGAGCGAGGTTATTCAACTAGTAGGGGATGCAGTGACCGTAAATAATCTGCTGCAAGCGCTGGAAGGCGCCGATACCATCTATACCTATAATGGCCAGCGGTTTGACCTCAATTTTATTAAGGCCTCCCTGGGCATCGACCTCGAAGATTTATGTAAGCATGAAGACCTTATGTTCGCCTGCTGGCGGAATAACCTTTATGGCGGATTCAAAGCAGTGGAGCGCCAGCTTGGCATACCCCGCAAGCTCCAGGGCATCAGTGGCTACGATGCCGTGCTCCTGTGGTGGCGATACGTGGAGTATGGAGACCTCAATGCACTTGCGACACTGCTGGAATACAACAATGAAGATGTAGTCAATTTGAAAATGCTGAGAGAGAGATTGGACGTTTTTGAATTATATATTCAAGATGAAGAGCCATAATAGCCAACCCACCCTAAACCTTTGTGCGTTTATCGAAGCTGGAAGATAATGAATAACAAAGAGGAGGAGCTAATGACGAATGCGGAGAGAGTAATATCTTTTGTTCAGAATAATCCTAGATCTACGCCTCGGTCAATATACGCTAAACTCAAAATCGATTTCCACAGCATATGAACAATAAGTTGAAGGAATTGATGAATAACGCTGTCACAGATATATCCTCAGAGGATGTAAGTCCGTCACGAAGCAACAAATTAAATAACATCACCATCACCCCAAGATAAGCCAAGAAGCAAAAGTGCCGGTCAAAATGCAAAATACTTTTCTGCCAACGAACTACTAACTTTACACTGTAAATACATGGGATGTGCCTTTCAGGCACACTTTCGATATTCTATATTCAGGCAGTCCTCGGCTTTATTGCCTGGACTTTTAGACTTCTCACTGAATTGCCGACCTTGCTTAATTCGCCTGGTGGCATGTCCAGATCATTTACCACAGCCTGTACCGTGAGGTCATTAGCCATGAAATCGATGGGGGAGGAAGTCTCATCGATTATACTGACCTCTTTAAAGCCTGCGTTCTTCACTGCATCCAGATAGGCATCTTTCAGACTTGCGCCGGCGAGACAGCCAATGTAGGCTGCCATAGATTTCTTTATAGCAGCCGGCAGCTCTTTAAGCAGCACGATATCCGATATCATCAATCGTCCGCCTGGTTTCAATACCCTGAAGGCTTCATGGAACACACGCTCTTTGTCTGGAGACAGGTTGATGACACAGTTGGAGATAATCGCATCGGCAAAGTTGTCCGCCGCCGGCAGGTTCTCAATCTCGCCTAGCCGGAACTCCACGTTGTGGTAGTTGCCCTTGCGGGCGTTCTCGCGGGCTTTTTCAATCATCTCTTGCGTCATGTCTACCCCGATAACCTTACCGCTTTTACCCACTGCGTTGGCGGCGAGAAAGCAATCGAAGCCAGCGCCCGAACCCAGGTCAAGCATTACCTCGCCTTCTTTCAGAGACGCCAGGGCTACCGGGTTGCCGCAGCCCAGGCCGAGGTTAGCCCCTTCAGGGACAGACCCCATTTCCTCTTCGCTATAGCCTATAGCCATGCTGATATCTTTGGCTACTGCAGTGCCGCCGCAACAATAGCCAGACGTCGCACAACAGGAGCTTTCCTGCTTTGCCACCCGGGCGTAGCCTTCACGTACTGCTTTTTTAACCTCTTCCTTCTCCATGATATTTACCTCCAGTCAATCGAGAATTTACCCTTCACTGAAAAAGCTACGCTTAAAGTAGTAGCTGTTTATGGCCAGATTACGCTCGTGGCTTAATCTCCTCAATCTGGCACACCGGCGCTAGGGCTCCCCCCGCAAAAAACTTCCTCCTGAAATACAATGCCACATTCACCAGGCTTATAAGCGCCGGTACTTCCACCAGCGGGCCGATAACGGCAGCAAATGCCTGCCCCGAGCCGATACCGAAGACCGCTACGGCCACGGCGATTGCCAGCTCAAAATTGTTGCTGGCGGCGGTGAAGGCAATACTTGCTGTCTTGGGATAGCTAGCTCCAATCTTCTTACCCATATAAAACGATACAAGAAACATGATGACGAAGTACAAGAGCAGCGGGACCGCAATGCGGACCACGTCGAGCGGTATCTGAACAATAAGCTCACCCTTGAGGGAGAACATCACCACGATAGTAAAAAACAGAGCCGCAAGAGTAATGGGGCTAATCTTAGGGATGAACTTGCTCTCGTACCAGGCATATCCCCTGTACCTGATAAGCAAGAAGCGGGTGAGCATACCGCCGAAAAAAGGAATACCGAGATAGATTAACACGCTCTGTGCTATCTCCCATATGGTAACCTCCACCACAGAACCTTTAAGACCGAACCAGCCGGGCAGTATGGTGATGAAGATATAAGCGTATACCGAATAGAAGACTATTTGGAAAATGGAGTTAAAGGCAACCAGGCCAGCAGCATATTCGTTATCACCCTTGCATAGCGTATTCCATACAATAACCATGGCGATACAACGCGCCAGGCCGATCATGATCAGGCCGACCATGTATTCCGGATACGGCCAGATGAAACCCAGAAAGAGTATTGCCAGCAAAAACATGAGTATTGGCCCAATAACCCAGTTCTGGACCAACGATAATCCCAGCACCCGCCAGTCCCGGAAGATGCTGCCCAACTCCTCGTATTTAACTTTTGCCAGCGGTGGGTACATCATCAGGATGAGCCCAATGGCGATAGGGATGGAAGTGGTACCAATTGAGAAAACGCTGATGAAATCAGATACGCTGGGAATAAAATAGCCCAGGCCGACACCTATCCCCATGGCCAGAAATATCCACAAAGTGAGGAAGCGGTCCATGATTGAGAGTTTGCCAATTGTGCCCTGCGGTTCGCTTATGCTCACGAGTCCCTCCATTTTTTGAGCAACTTAGCTATGCTGGCTTTTACACCGGCCAGGCGGTTGAAGAAAGCCTCTGCCATCTGGCTACGACCTGAGTTACCCACGCAGACGGAAAGGATTGGCTTCATTTGTTTTATTGCTTTATTCCTACTTCACAAAGATATTGATCACCATCCAGATGGCAAGGGCAATGAGAACTATTGCCAGGACGATACGTAACTTCCTTATGTCGGTTTTCAAAGACAACATTGGCCCCAGCGTGGCCCCAGCAAAAGCGGCTGTTGCCAGGGGAAGTGCTACCCAGATATTGAAGGCAGAATTGCCCACTAGGTGACCTATGAAACCGGGTAGAGCGGCAATTCCAACATAAGTCGAGGAAACTCCAATGGCTATGCGAGTGGGACAGCCAAAGAGCAATATCAATAGAGGCAGAACAAATAGACCGCCCCCGACTCCTATCATGCCGGCGATAAAGCCTGCCACTCCCGTCACCGGAATTAGCAGCCCCATGGAAATGCTGTATTGATATTCGCCGCAGCTTCTATCCCAGCACATCCATTGAGGCACGAAGCTGGGGCTTTGCCCTTCAGTAGCCGGGCGGAGCATGAAGAAAGCAGCGATGATAAGTACTATGGCAAAGACAATCTTCAGTACCAGTACGCTCACGAACTGGGCGACATAGCCACCGGCAAATGAACCGAGAATGGCGAGGGGAACGATAGAGAAAAGAAGTTTCCAATCCACTGTCTTCTTCCGTCCGAAGACTAGGGTAGCTCCGAGACTGGCCAGCATAATCATGAATAGGCTGGTGGTCGAAGCTTCGTGGAATTCCATACCTGCCACTAGCAATACCGGCACATAGGTAGAACCACCACCCTGGCCTACCATAGAAAAAGGTACTGCCAGAGCCATCACCACAATGCAGGCAATAATTATAGCTATGAGTGACATTTCTTAATTCAGGCGAGACAACGCACACAATCTAGTAACCGGAGTCAGGGATGCAGTGAGGCTGTCCGTTTACCATGCGCACGTACCGCTCAAAGACATACTCGCCACACTTGACACACTTGACCTTGTTGAAAGAGCCCTTCACCCGCTTAAACTGGTAGTTTGGAAGTTTTTCAATCTTGAATATCTTATCATCCGGCTGTGCATCAGTCCATGCGATGGCTTTGTTAGTAACATCGGCGGGAATTTGAGACGGTTCTACCCCCTTGAGGCGATAAGAGAAAAACTCCAGCTTACCGAATTCATCCAAGAAGTCAGCCTTCAGTGCCAGCCGAACTGCTCCCTTCTCCGGATGATAGAAAACCGCCGCTAGCTTACCCCAGAAGGTCTTCTCCATCAGCGATTTGCCATAAGTGGCTCCGGTAGCTATCTGCATTCCGTCCATAAGACAGGTCTGCGGATGACCGACACCTAACTCTGGTATGACAAATAATCCATGGTCTTTTTCATGCTCTACGTTAAGCTCCTGCATAGCTCGCTTAGCCAGGCGATAGCCGAGTGGCATGAAAGGACACCTATGTCCGTGGAATTCCCAGGCCCATTCTGGTACAGTATTCATCTTTTAACCCTCCTTCTAATTATCTCCTTTTTTTATTATTTTGAAGTTTTTCTCGATTTATGGTTCCCGTGATTTTGAAAAAGAGAATTCTCAATCTGTGCAACCCTGTAATTCATTCACATTCCTGCTGTATTGTCTTTACGATAAGCTCTTTTGCCCTTTTCACATCGTCATCGGAGATGTACGTCATCACACCCTTAGTTTCTTTGCCAATGTCCTCACTGAGGCCCTTCTTTTTCATGCCTATATTCCGGGTGAGCACGATGCTGGTCGGCTTGAATCCGGACTGCTCTACAATTTTTCGACTGCACTCAAAAGGACAGCCGTCCACGGTAACAATCTCGCTGCCTGGGTCTTGCCTAAGACCGGCTTCACGTTGGTCGGCAATCCACCCATACACATAATAGCCACCTTTTTCAATCCCAGTTCTTTCACTGCTTCCAGACAGGCAAGGGCGCTCGTGATGCCGGTGTTGGACGCTCCGCCTTAACAGGAAAAGATTACGTTCGCGTGGGTATTTACTCCTGCCTGAAATTGCTGTTCTTCTGCCATCTTGATTTCCACCCCCTTTTCTTTTCCTTAATTTGTTATGTTGGCAGTCCAAACGTATAAACGGTGACGGTGAGTGCTGAGGTATCTTACTAGCTGAGCCATTGCACCACATAGTAGATCCCCACAGCTATGAATACGATTGCCATGGCGATGCGGATATATTTCTCGACGCGGGTAATAGTGTTAAGCCATCCGGTAACTCCAGCCACGCCGAAAGAGAGCAATGTGCCGAATAGCAAAACAGGTAGGCCGGTGCCTATGGCGAAGAACGCTGGCAGAGTAATGCCGCCGGTTGACTTGAGCGCCAGCGGTATCAACACCATGAAGAACAGGGTAGCGCTCACCGGACAAAAAGCTAGGGCGAAGATAGCCCCCAGCGGGAAACCGCCGATAATCCCCCAGTCAGTTACCTTGCCACCCATCTGTGATAACCTGTTGCCTCCACCGAAGCTGAATCTGTCTACGAACAGCAACACTGCCCCCACGAATATTAAGAATGGCCCTAGCGCTTTTTCGCCGATGTCCTGGACAAATGTGGAGATGCCAGGAGTCTTGAGTCCGGCCAGGATGATGAGCATACCGATAACGGAGTATGTGAGCATGCGCCCCAGCGTATAGAGTGCTCCGGTGGTAACGGCATATCTGCGGTCGGCAACCCTGCGGCTGATATAGGCTATAGCAGCGATGTTGGTGGTCATGGTGCAGGGGCCAATTGCAGCCATTAGCCCGATGAGAAACGCCGAGATAACCGGTATGTTCAGGCTAGTGGCGAATCCGAGCAAGTCCACCTATATTTCTCCATTTAGGCTCTTCGCTATAGTGTTTTTTACATATTCTTTATATTTGGCCTCGTCTCCCGTCATTCCCCAGATTTCTTCCACGGGCACGACCTTCTCAGTCTTGCCCTTTACGATGGTGAGGAAGAGACCAAATGGCGGCGTGTCGTATTTTTTGACCATGTCAATATTAGCTTCGTCGTCCGAGGCCAACATCTTGAAAGTCAGTTTTCCTGTGGTCACTTCATCTTGAAATTCTTTAAGCACGACCAATTGGATGTTTTCTCCAATCACTGCCATGCAGTGACAGGGGTTGCTGCGCTGGAAATACACCATATCTACCCTGTCTGGTAGATCCGATGTCTGTGCAGGCGAAGGGGTCGTCGTAGTCGGCGGATTTGTTGCCGTAGGGGACAATTGAGTTAGCGTTGTAGCAGAGGAGCTACAGGCTGCCACCACTACCGCTAATAGCACCAAGATTAAAAGCAGGTAACCTTTGGTTCTTATAATCATTTCTTTTCCTTTAACCTCCAGAAAATGAGTTATTAGCATTTATCTTCGCTGGACTGAGCATTCATGAGAATACGTTCCACTTCTCTCTTGTTGGGCACATGGCCAGAAAGGACTACCTTCTCGTTGATGACCAACCCCGGGGTAGTCAGAATGTTATATGTTAATATCTCCTTCATGTCGTTGACTGCCTCAACTTGAGCGTCGAGCTTGAGGTTGCTTACTACCTCTTTTACCGTCTTCTCCAAACTATGGCACTTGGCACAACCTGTGCCCAATATCTTGATGTTCATTAAAGACCTCCTTACATAAGCAGGTTGAATAGATAACCGATGATGATGATGCCTATAGCCACCACTCCAATAAAGACACCGATCAACTGCCACTTGAGTACACGGCGTAGGATGATGGTCTCAGGCAGGGAAAGTCCCACCACAGCCATCATGAAAGCCAGCGCTGTTCCTAACGCTGCCCCTTTTTCCATCAGGGCTTGCACTACAGGTATCACACCGGCGGCATTGGAGTACATCGGTATACCGATTACCACTGCTGCAGGTACACTCCACCAGGTATCTTTGCCCATGAATGAAGCCAGCAGACCTTCGGGGACATAGCCATGGATTACAGCGCCCACGGCAATACCAGCCAAGACAAATGGCCAGACTTTACCCACTATCTCGCGTACGGCATTGAGACCGTAGTAGATTCGGTCTGTGAAGGCCATGCCCGACTCCTCAGTTGTCGCAGCCTGAGACATCTTAACATCTAATACCCAGCTTTCTATGTATTTCTCTATCTTCAGCTTGCCTATTACCCAGCCGGCAGTGATGGCAATAGCCAGCCCCGTTACCAGATAAATCAAGGCGATTTCCCAATCAAACATGCCGTAGAGCAGAACCAGCGCCACCTCGTTTATCATAGGGGAAGCGATGAGAAAGGATAAGGTAACGCCCACCGGGATACCGGTTTCCATAAAGCCGATAAAAAGCGGGACGGCAGAGCAGGAGCAGAACGGGGTGACAACCCCCAGCCCGCCAGCAATGACATTTCCCATAAACTCGCGTTTCCCAGCTAACATCTGCCGGGTCCTTTCAGGGGTGAAGAAAGACCTAATGACGCCCACGGCAAAAATGATGAGTAACAGCAACAGTATCACCTTGGGTGCGTCGTAGATAAAGAAAGCGACGCTACTGCCTAGGCGACTGGAAGCTGATAGTTTGAAGACGTTGTATGTCAGGAAGTCAGCGGCCGGTTGCAGCCAGTAGTAGATGACTATCCATAGTGCCAGGCCGATGCCCAGCAGGACAAGTAGCCTGGTTCTATTTTTGTAGTTGCCTACTGCCAGCGCCGTGGCAGAGCCGGTATCACAACTGCAGGTCTTGACCTCGTTCATGATTTACACCCGCAAATAATATCGGGCAATAGTCTCTGGGCATACTTCAGCCGCTCTCTGTCTTGTAAAGCTATGTCGTTGCCTTCCAGCGCCTGTCTTGTTGCATCGAGCATGCCCACCTGGTAGGCCTTCAGATTATCCTTGTCTATGGAGTACAGCGCCCACAGTCCGGCTCGTCTCAACTTCAGTAATCCAGCATCATAGAGGATGGTCAGGTTTCGGGATGCACGTGTCTGGGAGATATCCAGCACCTGCATCACCTCACAGACGCAGCACTCCCGCTCCATAAGCAGGTTCAATATCCTCAGCCTGGTCTCATCCGACAACGCCTTGAACGCCTTAACTACCTCTCTCATTTATATCTCCATATCACTATATGCGCAACCACGCATATAATACCACAGGTAGAGACTTTAGGTCAAACCAAAATATTTTCACTTAGCGATACTTATTGCGATAGCCCCCGATTGTGCAATCGCGCTTGTTCCCATGAGTTGTAGATAAAAACAGGTCACTACAGTACAAAGACAAGGGAATCGTCCTTATGCCATCAGGAAACCAGAGGAACATATGTACAACATGAGGGGGGTCTAGTATAGTTGAATACACTTGATTATAAGGCAACTCTGCCAAATGTTATGTAAAGCACTTTAAAGCGCATGACATGATATCTACAAGGTAAACTGTCACCAATCATGCAAACAAGCACAGAGGGTTGCTAATGGGAGATCGTCCATTATACAATCATGGCTAGCCGAATCGGCCAAGCGAAAAAAGAAAGGGGGTAACGTTATGGTTGTTCTCAACCGCAGAATCTGAGCCTATTCAGGCATGATGCGCGTGTTGCATCCATCACATTCTGCTACATGGGAAAGTAACGTTGCTCCTATGATTATGCTCGGCTGACGCGCCCCGAGTCTCCTTTCGTTATTTTCCCGGGGCAGGGCATAACAAATAACGAAAAGAGTTTAAATGTCATCTGTTTCAAGGTTTCTTACATCCCGCTGGGGACCTATCCTCACCGGCGCTATCGTTGGTGTCCTGGCACCTTTGCTGGTCAGAATGGGCAATCCGGCAATATGGGCATCTGCATGGTCTGCTTCGACCATGATATCGCAGGGGCACTGGGCTTACATCTGCTAAGTGGGCATATCAGTCTGATCATTCTCTACGCCAGTTAGAGCAGTCTCAAGGAAGGTCATCTCCGAACTAAGGGAGGGAGTTATTTTGAATAATTTAGAATTGATTAAGAAAGCAAAACAAATTGCCCTTTCGGGTAAACTCCTAGATAGAGAAAGCATTATCTCTTTATTAAAGATTGACCCTGCTTCTGAAGATTGTGAATTTTTGGGCCGAACAGCAAGAGAAGCAGCATCAATTATTTGTAAAGATAGGGCATACATTTGGGCAACTATAGGGCTAGATCATAAAAGTTGTTCTATGAATTGTGATTTCTGCTCATTCGGTGAAAAATGGGGTATAGTCAAAGATGAAAGTGAAATTAGTGGTAATGAAATAATAAAACTCGCCCATAAATATGTAAATGAAGGTGCTAGATGGATTTTCCTTCGTACAACTCAATTCTATAGCCTCGAGAAACTTTCTAAATCGGCCGAAAAAATTCGTAATACTGTACCGGGAGAATATGAGCTTGGTGTGAATATAGGTGAATTCGATGAAGAAATGGCAAAAAAATTAGCTAAAGCAGGTGTAACCTATGTTTATCATTCTCTAAGACTCCGTGAAGGGGAAAATACAAGATTTTCAGCAAAAGATAGACTATCAACGCTAGAATCCGTAAAAAACTCCCCCCTCAAATTAGCTTTTTTTGTGGAACCTATTGGATGCGAACACTCTAACGAAGAAATTGCAGATATTTTTTTGACCGCTATGAAATATGACTCAGTAGCTACAGGAGCCATGGCAAGAGTTCCAGTCCCTGGCACACCACTCGGTAACCTACCTGCTCTATCTAGTAAAAGACTTGCACAAATTACTGCCGTGACTCGTCTTGCTGCTGGATATAACGCACCGGATATTTGTTTACATCCAGCGTCAGAAATCGCCCTGAAATGGGGCGCTAACGTAGTAGCGGTAGAAACAGGTGCATTACCGAGAGATACTTATTCCAATTCAGAAGGTGAGTGGAGAGGATTTGATACAAATACTGCAAAAATCTGGTTTAATTCTAGTGGCTATAAAGTATTTTCAAAGGTGGGATAAAAATGAAAAAATTAGTACTACCAATATTATTAATTAGTATTATCGGCATATTTATTCTCTCAGGATGTAGTAAGGAGGAGTGTCCGCAAAACGTCCAAGTAAAAGTAGGCACATGGAAAACCGCTCAAACTATACAACCATTTTTCTACCAAAAGTTTATAAATAATTCATATAATATCGAGGTTTTACCTTTTACAAACCCAGGCGATCAGAAAACTGCTTTGTTAGCAGGAAGCCTTGATATGTGTGGTACCACAGTAGTAACTGCTATAGCTGCAGCTTCTAACGGAGAGCCGGTAGTAATAGTAAGTGGTCTTTGCAATAAATGCTCTGCTTTAGTTGTACGTAATGATTCAAACATAAAAAGAGAAACAGATTTAAAGGGTAAGAAAATTGCTTACGTACCAGGATCCATGCATCATGCACTTTTACTCGAGGTATTAAAGCGAAATGGATTAGACCCACAAAAGGATGTTGAACTTAAAAGGATTGACTTTTTTGATATGGGACAAGCCTTATCACAAGGCACTGTAGATGCCTTTTGCAGCGGAGAACCATATCCGTCTATTGCTATAGCCGAAGGTTATGGGAGAATCCTTACCTACCCTTACTATGATGATAACATTGGAACTATAAATGGTGCTATGATTACTAGTAGGGACAAGATTAAAAATAATCCAAAGTTAATTCAAGACCTTGTTATAGCCCATGCCAAAGCCACAGAATATTTAAAAATGAATCAAAACGATTGGATCAGTAAGGCTGCAGAGTTTGGAACTGATAAGAAAGTACTTGATGTATCTGCAAAAAATATAGACTTGTCCTGGGATATCAATGAGAATTATATCAATAATACCAAGAATTTAGCAGACCGAATGAAAGCACTGGGTATCATTTCTCAGATTCCTGATATCGATGCTCTATTCGACTGTACTTTTGTAAAACATGCGCAAGAAGAATTAATGAAATGAGGCGTTTCCTTTGCAAATTAAAGACCAATATTTTAAGTAAAAAGAGGGTAAATGTAGATTTAGTAGGATTTATAATCCCTTTAACTCTTATTGTAATCTGGTGTTTTGTCACACTCCATGGCCGAATACCATCATATATTCTGCCAAATCCATTAAAACTAGGCCAGATAATTATTGATTTTGCTTTTGGTATATGGAACCTTACTCCATACTCAGGAAAATTATTTGAAAACCTGACAGCAAGTATTATTAGAGTGCTCTGTGGGTTTGGACTTGCAACCTTTTTAGGGCTTGCACTCGGATTTCTGAGTGGAAGGATATATTTTATAAGAAGACTTTCTGATCCTTTCATCCATGCGATTAGGGCTATTCCTGGTATAGGCTGGCTTCCACTTGCTATCGTTTGGTTTGGGGTTGGTGAAGAGACCACTCTATTTCTAATTACATTGGCTGCCTTTTTCCCAATCTATACCAATACAGCTTTCAGCGCCTCCCAAGTATCTCCTTTATTTCTACGAGCCGGTAGAATGCTAGGAGCCAACAAAATTACCTTATTTTCTACCATAATACTACCGGCAACCTTCCCTTCTATTATAGTTGGATTAAGACTTGGGCTTGGTATTAGTTGGGCTTACTTAGTATTGGGTGAACTTACAGGTGTTACAAAAGGCTTAGGCGCTGTAATGATGGACTCACGTATGTTAGGCCATGTCGAAATGATTATTACTGCAATGGTTTTCATAGCTATATTAGGAAGAATCACAGATATAATACTTGTTAAAATATGTAATCTAATTTATCCTTCGAAAGAAGGTGCGGGTGGTACCTCTGATACCGGATACCTCAGGTTAGGAACACCGGCAAGATCCTGAACGGTTAGTCATATAATGCTGATGCCTCCCAACCCTGTCTGTACAGCTCTAGGGGTGTAGTAGTCTAGTGCGATAAAATGAATTTAGATAAAGAACTTATTATTAATGATTTAGATAAAATATTTCCTTTACCCGAAGGTATTGGAAGTTTAAGGGTATTAGATAAAATTTCATTACAGCTTGATAGAGGAGAAATTATAGCAATCCTGGGACCCAGTGGCTGTGGCAAGTCTACTTTACTCAACATATTGGCAGGTTTTGAGAAGCCTAACAAAGGAGAAGTGTATTTTAAAGGCACTCCAGTCACAAAGCCAACTTCACAAATAGGTATGGTTTTCCAGTCGGCAGTTCTCTTCCCTTGGCTTACAGTAAAAGGAAATATTGCCTATGGACTTAGATTCAAAAAATATAAAGATAAGGAAATAGATACTATTTGCCAGCAACATATTCACTTAGTAGGTTTAGAAGGTTTTGAAAAGTATTATCCTAATCAGCTTTCAGGGGGTATGCAGCAAAGAACCGCATTGGCACGTATTTTAGCCTTGGAGCCAAAAGTGCTTTTAATGGACGAGCCTTTTGCTTCTTTGGATGCCCAGTCACGCATTACTATGCAGCAGCTTTTGCTTTCCATTTGGAGTCAGATACAACCTACAATAATATTTGTAACCCACGACGTAGAAGAGGCTTTAGTCTTGGCTGATAATGTCTACATTATGAGTAAACTTCCAGGACGTATCACTCACAAAATAAAAGTGCCCTTAGGAAGACCTCGTCCTATCTCAGTAATTGGTACTGCTGAATTTTCTAAAATCAAAGGTGATATTTTAACACTTCTATTTAGTTAATGTTGCTTGTACCCTTGAACTCCACCCAAGGGAGAGGAAAATTGTAGTCGGTGTCTTCGGAAACAGACCCTGTGCGCAGCGGAGCCTGAATTGTGAAATTATTCTTACCATGTCCTTCGCCTCCGCTCAGGATGCAGTGGACTCAGAATGACACTTCCAGACTTTACAAACGCGAGATTACAGCTTATCTACAGCTAGCTTCAGCCGCGCCATGCACCTTTCTTTGCCCAAAACCTCCATGGTCTCAAACAAGGGCGGAGACGCGGTCCGGCCGGTAACAGCTACACGCAACAAACCGAAGAAGACACCTGTCTTAAGTTCAAGCTCCTCAGCCAAAGGTCGCAAGATACTTTCCAGGGAAGCTGTATTCCAATTCGACAGTGCCTCTAATTTAGCCAGCGAAATCTGCAAGGCTTTAAGCATTTCTTCCCTTCCTAACTTGCCCGAGAGTAAACTGGCATCGTACTCCATGTTGTCCACAAAGAAAAATTCTGTAAGCTGTGGCACTTCAGCCAGGGTCTTTGCCCTGCCCTGAACAAGAGGCATAATACGGCGAAGGTAATCAGCATCAAGAGGACGCTTAACTTCAGTAGGCAAATCTTTTTCCAAGAAGGGCAAAGAGCGTCTGCAAAATTCTTCCATGCTCAATCCCCTTATATAAACCCCATTCATCCAGTCCAGCTTTTCCCTGTTAAACACCGCCGCCGTGGTGCTTATCCGCTCCAGTGAAAAATGCTTCACTATCTCCTGCTTGCTTAATAACTCCGTCTTATCATCCAGTGACCAACCAAGCAAAGCCAGGAAATTGAACAACCCCTCGGGCAGGTAACCCTGGTCTCGATATTCGGTGATAGCCGCAGCGCCATGCCGTTTGCTCAGTTTGGCCTTATCCGGCCCCAAAATCATGGGTAAGTGGGCAAGCTGCGGCGGCTGCCAGCCCAGTGCCTGGTAAAGCAACACATGGCGTGGCGTGCTAGAGAGCCACTCATCTGCCCTGAGCACATGCGTGATTTCCATCAAGTGGTCATCGACGATGTTGGCCAGATGATAGGTGGGATAGCCATCAGACTTGAGCAGTATAAAGTCATCCAAGGTGCTATTCTCAAAGACAATATTACCCCGCAGTAAATCATGGAAAGAGGTCTGGCCTTCGGTTGGAGATTTGAAACGGACCACCGGCGTGATGCAGTGTACCTCCATCTCTGCCTTCTCCTTTGATGTGAGATTCCTGCACTGGCGGTCATACCCCGGCGGCTGTTTCCTCTTCATCTGTTCCTGGCGCATCCCTTCCAGCCGCTGTGGAGAGCAATAGCATAGATAGGCTTTATCTTCCCTCACTAGCTGGTCTGCCATCCTACGGTAGCTATCCAGCCGTTGCGATTGAAAATAAGGCCCCTCATTCCAATCAAGCCCCAGCCAGCGTAAGCCATCCATAATAGCTTCAGTAGCGCCTTGCACCGTCCGTGCCACATCGGTATCTTCGATGCGCAAGATAAAGGTGCCACCATTATGACGAGCAAAAAGCCAGTTAAACAGGGCAGTCCTGATATTGCCAAGATGGGGATAGCCAGTGGGACTGGGGGCGAAACGTACCCTTACCTTTGCCTCAGGCAAGGTGGGCTCCAGTCCTGGCATATGTCTGCGCCAATACCACCTGCCTCACAGGTAACTTCACCACATAAGTATCGGCAATTTTATCATGCAGCCCTTGCTTGTGTTCATCGAAAGCAACCCAGATAAAGCCGATGTACAAAGTCAGCGCTGAAACGATGTAGCCCAAATACCGTAAAAAGGCATGCCCCAGTGTAACCGGAGAGCTATCCGTGCGGATTACCTTTATTCCCAGCAGCATTTTCCCGGGCGTCTGCCCCCGCCATGTCCAGAAGCCAACAAAATATGCGATTTTTATGACAAACGCCGCCAGCAAGAATAGTGGATTCAGGAAAAGCCCTTTAATCAAGCCAACATCCCAGCACAGCGAGCCAAATACATTCACCATAGAGAAAGAAACTATCAAGGTCGCAAGCTTTAAGAATATAGCATAGGTAAGCAGCAAAACCACCATGTCGGTAACGATTGCCCCCAGCCTTACCCAGAAGCCAGCATATTCCAGTGCATATTCTTTTGGCTTCTTTTCCAACCCTGACTCCTGTTAAAGCTTCCTGTATTCTTCGACTCCGCCAAGAAAACAGAATTGAGATTGAGAGGGATCTTAGATTTATTTCTTCTTGGTCAGGATACGATACATGCCCTCGAGCTCGGCCACACGCTTTCTCAAACGCTCGCACAATTGTTCAGCTTGCTTCAAAGCGTTTCTGGCATCCTCCATATCCGTATTGATCTTGAACAGCAGCTCATTTCTCCGAATGGCCGAATCTGCCTCGAAGGTCTCCAAATCACCATACTCGCCGCCTTTGCCACTCATCTGTGAATACAATTCACTCTCACGCCCCATTTGGTCTTTTTTAATCTGACCGTAAGACTTTTCCTCATCCTTCATTATCGTATCCCCCGATTAGCTACAATTTAACACATTACTGTGCCCCAAATCAATAAATCAGGACCTCCATTCCCTAATGCTTACTGATAAATTCAAGGGCTACCCTTAAGTCTGATGGCAACTCGCAGGTGAACTCCCGATACTCGCCATCAGGCATCTTTAAACCCAACTGCTGAGCATGAACAAACTGTCTTTTGAGATATGCCGATTTGACCCCATACACCTTATCGCCGACCACAGGATAACCTATAGCCGAAAGGTGAACCCGTATCTGGTGCGTCCGCCCGGTCTCAGTATGGACTTCAAGCAACGTGTAATCATCGAGATACTCCCTGACCTTATATCTTGTCCTGCCATCTTTGCCACCTGTCACCACAGCCATGCGCTTACGGTGCGTTGGGTCCCGGCCAACAGGAGCTTCAATAATGCCCTGCTGGGGCATCAGTTTACCTTTCACCAGAACAAGGTAGGCCTTGGACACCAGCCTGGACTTGAACTGGTCAATCAGACACTGCTGAGCGTAACTATTCTTGGCCACAATCATCAGCCCCGAAGTATCTTTGTCCAGGCGATGAACGATGCCCGGCCGTATAATATCACCAACATCATGCAAACCGGGGTAATGCGCCAACAACGCGTTAACCAGGGTATGGCTGACATGCCCCGGGGCAGGGTGAACAGCCAGTCCTGCCGGCTTGTTCACCACTATGACATCAGCATCCTCATAGACGATGTCCAGCGGCATATCTTCAGCAACGGGAAGGTCGTTCTGCCGAGGTGGCAAAGTGATCTGTATTGTGTCGCCCGGATTCAGTCTCTGTCCCGGCTTGGCGCCACAGCCATTAACCAGGACATATCCCCGCACGATCAAAGCCTGAAGGCGAGAGCGTGATAATTCAGGATATTCTCTGGTCAGGTATTTATCCAGACGCCCTGCTGGATCGGCGACCTGGATTTTTTTCATTTCCGGTATGGGGTCTACCATCATCTCTTCTCAGCGTCAGAAAAATAAAACAGACAAGGGCAATTGTGCCCACGGTTATAGCCGAATCGGCAACATTGAATGTCGGCCAGTAAACATTATCCCATAACCGAACGCGTATAAAATCAGTAACGTAGCCAAGAGCAATTCGGTCTATCTGATTGCCCGTAGCACCACCGAAAACGAGGCCCAGCGCTAATGTGCCCAAAATACCGTATTCGGAAAGATAACGATAGAACACCAGGATAACAATTATACCGATTATGGCTACTATGCTGAGTAAGACGGACTGATTGGCAAAGAGACCCCAAGCCGCCCCTGTATTTTGCACATGGGCTATGCTCAGGCAGCCGACTTCAGGAAAGGATTCACCCAGGGGCAAATTAGACACAATCCAAGACTTAGTGATCCGATCTGCCACCACCACGAATACGGCAACAAGCAGGAATAGCCCTCCACGCCACCAATTACCGTACCGATTTATTCCTGCCATTTTTCGTCTGGCATGCCTTGCATTCCAGGCACAAACTTGCCTGGGGCAACGCCTCAAGCCTAGCTAGCGCTATAGCACCACCACAAAGGTCGCAGATGCCGTAGGTACCAGCCTCATATTTGCGAATAGCATGTTCCACTTCTGCCAGCGCATCCTCAAGCCGGCTCTGCAGGATCAGATTTCTCTCTAACTCAGAGGCCTCAGTAGCTTCCTCCTCACGCTTACCAAAGGGACTACCCTCCCGCCCCTCACCAGCCAATTTCATCTCATCCCTGAGTTGTTCCAGCTCACGCTGCAATTGAACCTGCTCTTTTTTCAAGTTCTGATAAAGCTCTTCGAACCTATTCACCTCGCCACCTATCCACTATTTAGAGCATATTCTAACCTATGCCAACAAGCAAGACAAACTTAGCAAATCCCCTACATATCCATTCCTCTACCTTGATGGGAAAATATAAGTGAGAGATGCACAAAGTTAAGATGCAAATGGCAAAGAGATTTTACTTTAACTCCATCCCGCCAGGAGAGAGAAGGATATGCACTACAGTGCCTGGATAATGGCCCATATTCCAATGATGATGAGATAAATCCCAATCAGGTAATTAAGTATCCTGGGAAAAATCATAACGACGATACCGAAGATGAGAGTGATGATACCCCATAGTAGGCCGCTCACTTGAAACATTAGAACACTACCTCCTTAATCTTATAGCTATCAAAAAATATTATCTGTTGTCAATTATAGCCAGAATACCCCAGACGATAAGGAAAATACCCACAACCCATTGCAAAGGTAGCCAGTTAAACAAGATCAACACACCTGCTACTAGAGCTATAACCCCCATGGCCACACCGCTTATGGAAATACTCTTTTTAGCCATATAAATCTGTCCTCCTTTAGTTTGTCACTATAATATTGATTTTGGGCTACGCTGTCAATAATAAAATAAGATGGCGGATGTCGTTTTGGAGCAACATCCGCCATCAATTATCGAGAGTAAATATCAGAACTTATACTTCCCTGAACTCACCCTCAACAGTCCCCCCCTCGCCTCCGGGCCGATCATCACCAGGAGCGCCTCCATCCGGAGGGGGTGGCGGTGGTGCCCCGGGCTGTTGATACACTGCAGAGCCGATTTTCTGCATCACATCAGATAGCTCTTGCGTAGCGCTGCGGATATAGTTAGCGTCTGTGCCCTGAAGGGCAGAGCGCACTGCAGCTATCTTGCCATCCACCTGCTGCTTCAAATCAGCAGGTATCTTGTCTCCCTGCTCACGGATAGTTCGCTCGGCAGTGTACACCAGCGTATCAGCCATATTGCGAGCCTCCACCTCCTCTTTCTTCCTTGAATCCTCGGCAGCATGTGCTTCGGCCTCTCTTGCCATCTTCTCGACTTCTGGCTTGCTCAAGCCACTGGAAGCAGTGATGGTAATCTTTTGCTCCTTGCCCGTGCCTTTATCCTGAGCACGGACATTCAAGATGCCGTTGGCATCGATATCGAAGGTAACTTCGACCTGTGGCACGCCCCGGGGCGCCGGTAAGATGCCATCAAGCATGAACCGCCCTAACGTCCGATTGTCGCTGGCCATGGGACGTTCGCCCTGGAGCACATGAATCTCCACACTTGGCTGATTATCAGCCGCGGTGCTAAAAATCTGGCTCTTGGAGGTCGGGATAGTGGTATTGCGCGGGATGAGCGGCGTAGCTACCCCACCAAGAGTCTCTATACCCAATGTCAGAGGTGTGACATCAAGCAACAAAACGTCTTTAACGTCGCCCTTCAACACGCCTGCCTGGATAGCAGCGCCCAGTGCCACTGCCTCGTCCGGATTGACGCCTTTCACTGGCTCCCTGCCGAAGAACTGGCGCACCATATCCTGCACCTTGGGCATCCTGGTCTGACCGCCAACGAGAACGACATCGCTTATCTGTGCCGTGGTTAACCCGGCATCTGCCAATGCCTTGCGGCAAGGCTCCATACTTCTCTCCAGCAAATCCATAGACAGTTGCTCCAGCTTGGCACGAGTCAGAGTTATATTCAAATGCTTGGGCCCTGAGGCATCGGCGGTGACAAAAGGCAAGTTTATATCGGTCTGGCCTACAGTAGACAGTTCCCGCTTGGCTTTCTCTCCGGCATCCTTGAGCCGCTGCAACGCCATCCTGTCTTGCCTCAAATCTATGCCAGACTCTTTCTTGAACTCATCGCAGAGCCAATCCATAATTCTCTGGTCAATATCATCGCCGCCGAGATGTGTATCGCCGTTGGTTGATTTAACCTGGAAGGTGCCTTCACCCAGATCGAGTATAGAGACATCGAAGGTACCGCCACCAAGGTCATAGACTGCTATCGTCTCGTCCTTCTTCTTATCCAGGCCATATGCCAGAGCCGAAGCTGTCGGCTCATTGACAATGCGCAGCACATTCAAACCAGCGATAGCGCCGGCGTCCTTAGTCGCCTGGCGCTGGCTGTCATTGAAGTAAGCCGGCACAGTTATCACGGCATCGGTAACCTTGTCCCCAAGGTATGCTTCAGCATCCAGCTTCAGCTTCTGCAAAATCATCGCTGAAATCTCTGGCGGGCTGTATTCTTTGCCACTCATAACCACCTTGGCATCGCCATTAGGTGCTCCGACGATCTTGTATGGCAACCTCTTCATGTCATACTGAACTTCAGAATCCCGATATTTTCTACCCATCAACCGCTTTATGCTGAAGACGGTGTTCTCCGGGTTGGTGACCGCCTGGCGCTTTGCCATCAAACCCACCAGCCGTTCACCCTTTTTATCGATGGCAACCACCGATGGCGTGAGGTTTTCGCCTTCCGTATTAGGGATGATTTTCGGGTCGCCGCCCTCAATAATCGCTACCAGACTGAAAGTAGTACCCAGGTCTATGCCTACTGTTCGCCCCATGTTTTCCTCCTTATTACGCTATCGCCTTAATATGTTTTTTCTTAAATTAGATTTCTGCGTGTTACTTTTCTTCTGCGGCAGGGTCAACTCCCTTACCTACAATCACCTGCGGTGCTCTAAGCCATTTATCTTTTAGCTTATAGCCCTTGCATAACTTGTCAAGCACCACACCCTCTTTCCCCTCATGTTGCATCACCGCATCGTGAATAGTAGGATTAAACTCTTCGCCCACACATTCCACCTCCACCAGTCCCTCGGATTCCAGAACGCCCAAAAATTTGCGGTGTATTAGCTTGAACCCCTCCGCCCACTCGGGTTCTTTTACCTCAGGCGGCAAATTGACAAAAGCGCGGTCCAAATCGTCAAGCACCGGCAACAATTTCTTGATTAGCACTGCATTAGCCCAGTTAATCTGCTCGCTCCTTTCCTGCTCGGTACGCTTCTTGTAGTTCTCAAAGTCAGCCTGTGCCCTTTGCCAGCCAGCCAGATACTCGTCAGCCTTTCCCTTCCATTTATCTCTCTCTCGCTTTAGTATTTCCACATCGTTACTGCTTTCTTCAGACAGCTCTGCTACATCTTCGCCAGCCTGTTTTCTCTCCTCTTCAGCCAATACAATCCTCCTTAATTATCAAAGTAACCTATTACTAATACTAAGCACCGCGATAGACCCCTGACATCAAATCACTTAATACATCTGACACATATCCCACTGAGGAAATAGCGCGACGGTAATCCATACGAGTCGGTCCGACCACCAACACAGCGCCACTAACACTACCCGGAACGCCATATCGACTAAAAACAAGGCTTAAATCACGCAAGGCTTTGTCTTGATTTTCTTCGCCTATCAAGACCTGAACCCCTTCCTCATCAGCTTGCTGCGATAATAACGAACCCAACCATCCCTTGGCTTCCATAAGCTCCATTAGGCTCAACATCCTGTCCTTGCCCACAAACTCAGGCTGGCTTAACATCAAGCGTAAACCATCAAGGTAAGGCTCTTCATAGTCAAGCTTATCCTCAACAGACATCATATTCACCACAGTCCCGGCTATTTGGTCCTCTAGAGAGGGCAACGGTAGTTTTTTAGCCGTAATCTCAGAGATGGTCAAGCCTGAATAAGCGGTACTCAGCTTATTAGCCAGGCTGGTGAGTTGCTCTTGGGTAACAGGCTCATTAAAAGATAGGAGCTGCCGCTTTAGCATGGTATCGCTTAGCACCAGGATGAGCAAGGCTAAAAACTCATGTATAATTACGAGTTCCAGATGTCTGAAACGCGATTGCTCAGACTTAGGAAAGGTAACCAGTGCAGCATTTCTGACAAAACGTGCTACAATAGCTGCCGCCAACTTCATCCATTCCTCAAACTCATCTTCTACCCCATGAAACATACTGCGAATACGGCGTTGTTCGCCCTGCGGTAGCTTCACATACTTGGTAAGAGACTCTACATAGTAGCGGTAGCCCTTATCCAGAGGTATGGTGCCGGCAGAAGTATGAGGGCGAGTAATATACCCTTCCTCTTCTAAATATGCCATATCGTTGCGGATCGTTGCCGGGCTCACCCCCAAATCATAGCTGCGAAAAACAGTATCAGAAGCCACAGGAATCGCCGTAGCGATATATTCACTAACTATTATTTTGAGAATCGTCTCTCTTCTCTTGGCTAAACCTTTTATCACTTAGCACTCTCACCATTAGACTGCTAACTTATGATAGCACCAAGGTATCGGTAAGTCAAAAGGTTGAATAGCCTATCAGCAAATGAGGCGACCCAACAGGTCGCCTCATTAATTACTCTAGAACCAAGGTAAACTATTTCTCAGTATAAGTGACTTCCAATACAACGTTTGACCAGTCAATCCACTCCGCCACATTATTGCCGTTGCTTCTGTTCATGAACAGAGCCTCCACCTGAAAACGCGTAGCTGCTGCTTTGGCCAGATTGCCTATCTCCGGGGTTACATCGACTTCGACCGGTGGACTGGTAAAAACGGCACCTCCGCGTTCCAATGTGTTACCTGTATATTGGAAACTGGGCAACTTGTCACCGTATTTGACATTCCAAAGCCTCAACCCTTTAAGCCCCGTGGTCATACTAAATGGGTCACCGGCACGATTCCTAGTAGTGAATTTAAGCTTGGCGTTCTCTATATTAGCACCCTGTAGACTCCAGATATCATAGCTCCAGAAAGTGGAATAACCAACGTTTTTCTCATCATCACCGGCCCATGTCCGGGAGTTATCCTTATCACCATCAGAGCTTACGCTGCCTGTCTCTTGGGTAACCGGCGTGATGGTTATCATTCTTGTGGCTGTAGTCACGGTTATTTTGATGTCGCCCCTGGTTTCGCCACCCTTGCCATCACTAACAACAACTATGACAGTAAACTCCCCACCTTTATTCGGCGCTACCCAGGTAACCTTGTCACCTACGCCGGTAATATTGCCTTCGCTCGCTGTCCAGCTATACCTGACGACATCACCTTCAGGGTCGGTGGCCACACAGGTAAGCGTTGTGCTGCCTCCGTACAAAATGGTAGACGGATTAGCACTAAAGCTGCTGATAATCGGATTCTGGTTAGCAGATACCGCGAGATTCAGGCTTGACTGTGAGCTGCCGCCTTTGCCATCACTGACGATGACTACAACAGTATATGTCCCATAGTTCTTGGGAGCCTGCCAGATTACGGTAGGACCTGCACCACTAAAGCTACCACCTGTGGTATTCCACTGAAAGTCTATCCTGTCGCCATCAGGGTCTGAGGCAACGCACTGTATCTCGGTAGTACCAGAGGGATAAACCTGCAGCTTCGCCGCGGTCAGATTTGAGATCACCGGTGCTCGATTGCCGCCAGGTGAGGAAGGTGTCTGTGGCTGAGGCGCTGTTTGCTTTGGACCACAGGCGCTGCCCAGCACGGATGCTATCATCAACACTGTCAGCGCCATTGCCAAAAATATAAACGCACTTTTCTTCATCTTCTACTCCTTGCAATGATTATAAACAAAGTATACATTAACCTAACACCATCAACAATATGCTAATAATATACCCCCCGGCCTTAATCCTCTGCTACAAGGGGAGAAAAGATGCAGGATTTTTTGCGCAGTCAAACTCCCCTAACTAATTTTCGGATTTTGGCCATTGGAATTTGTTTACGGCTTCGGATTTGGTGCTTGGAATTTAGAATTAGCTACTGGAAGATTGAGAGGGATTTCCATTACTTCATGCTGGTTGAGGCCTTATATTTCACGCTCTTCCATGCGTCAGGGCCAACAATCTGCGCGCTGAATTGCCAATCTTCGCCCGGCTTAAGGTTATCTTTCGTAGTTGAGGCAGTACCAATAAGTCTGCCGCCAGCATCATAGAACTCAACAGTTATTTGAGCGACACCGATGCTAGCGGTGCCTACATTCTGCGCCTGGCCTAACACCGTGGCCGTGCTTTGAGGCATGCCGCCGGTAAATTCATGCGTACGCAAGTCGGCACTAAGAATCTTGAGATCCCCCTGCGGCTCCGGGCTGGAACAGCCAGCGATGCAAACACACAATGCCATAAATACAACGAACATGATTAGATATCTCTGCATCATGATAACCCACCCTACGAATATTACGATCGTTGCTCTAGCTAGTGCCCTTTGCCGCCACAGCAAGCCTCGGGAGGCCTCACCACCACGCTCACGGTTACAGTAGCTTGCGTGCTATTGCCGCTGCTATCCTGAACTCTCACCATCAGATGATAATCACCGTAATCAGCCGGGGCATCCCACCGAACGACGGCTCCCTCCCCACTAAATTTGCCATCTGTAGATGACCACGTGTATTTCAACGCACCACCTTTTGGATCCGAAGCCACGCATTTGATCCCGGAATAACCCAGAGGGTAAATGACAGGAGTGTCTGCTTCGATGCTTGATATTACTGGACCCTGGTTACCGGCTGCTGACGACAACGCTGGCAGACAGCCTCCTGACGCTAGAAAAGAGAAAAGCACAATGAGAACCGTGATGCAGGTAAGTCGTTTCACTTTGCTGCCTCCTTCGGGCAAACCAAGAGAAGTATATACAGGTTTTATGGTTTTAGCAAACTGTGTGGCGATTAGGCACTTGACACACCCATTTTAGTATGCTATACTCGTGTTATAGGCGTGAATAACATGAGTACAAGCAAACTAGCTTATCAAACAGTTCTCAGGTGGACGGATGACCAATGCCGTGAGTACCTAGAGCATCAGCGATGGCCTAATGGTGCGGCATGCCCTAAATGCGGTACTGTTAATCCTTACGTCCTAGAACGCAAAACAAAATCCAAGAACAAAGTCCAAAAGCTCTATAAATGTAGAGCTTGTAGGAAGCAGTTCACGGCAACAATCGGTACTATTTTTGAAGATAGTCATATCCCTCTGAATAAGTGGTTTGCTGCAATATTTACTATGTGCGCATCTAAAAAAGGTGTTAGCGCACACCAATTACATAGGATGCTAGGTGTAACCTACAAGTCAGCTTGGTTTATGGCTCACAGAATCCGTGAAGCTATGAGAGACAAAGGTATTTTTGTTCCGCTGTCTGGTACTGTGGAAGCCGACGAAACCTATATCGGTGGTAAGAGCCGTGGTCATTTTACTTGGAAAGAACGAATTCAAGATGAAATTAAAATGGGAATTAGACCCAAGCCACATCATCCGAGAATGGACAAGGCTGTAGTTTTCGGCATACTAGAGCGCAAGGGTAAGGTTAGGACAATAACAGTTCCACAGGTCAACGCTGAGACGCTAGGGACTATTCTGAGAAAAAACCTAGACTTGCCAAATACTAGGCTGATTACCGATGGCAATAAAGCTTACAAGCATATAAAGCATCATGTCAGGCATGATGTGATTGACCATGAGGAAACCTATGTGTCTGGTGACATCCATACTCAGGGTATCGAGAATTACTGGAGCTTGTTGAAGCGAGGCTTATATGGGATTTTCCAGCATGTAGATAGAAAATATCTGCCTCAGTATCTATCGGAATTTCAGTATCGGTTCAATAACAGAAAGGTTACTGATGCAGAGCGGTTCGCTTCTTTGATGACTCAGACTCAGGGACGGCTCGATTGGTATTGCCAGACGAATCAGGCTGAGAACCCTTACGCTTAGGCGTGGCTAATTCTCTTATAGCTTCTTCAAAAGTCAAAGGATGAAGTGATACTGTGGTATCATCGTGCTTACGTTTTTTCTCGTCCATGATAGTATCATACCACACGATTGGGGTATTGACAAAGAACGAGTGTTCTGTTATACTATAAATGCGATATGGACTAGCACCTGAAGTGTTAGCGAGTATTGCGCCAACAGGAAGACACCCCAACAGGGGTGTTTTTCTTTAATCTCTAGGCCATACTACAATTCCCTTAGGCCCGCCAGTTTGTTCATTTACTTCCTTTAGTAATACCTTGTCTAATATATCCCATAGTCCATCTGGAGCTTTGCGATTAGGCGCAATTTCTTTATATCGATGTGCGGCATAAGAATTCAAATCAGCCAGTTGAATAAAATAAGATTTATGAGATTCTTTATCGTGTGGGTCTTCGATGAGATGTCTAGCTTCAATATTCAATTCTCCCCCGTAAAAGCCTTTGACCTTTTGAATTCTCCGTATTCTTCTCATAATCGTTCTTACCAGTGGGCCATGTCCTTCATCTGGGAATAACATAACTCTTTCCTTTGGTTCTTGTTTTTCACAAAAGTTGTCTAACCTCTGCATTAACCATTGCCAAGCTACTGAACGTGCATTGATTTGTTGTTGATATTTTATCTTATCTTTAGCAATAGCCACTGCAAAGACTTTAACTTTAAGAATATTTGCTTCATAACTAAGCAAGTCACCAAAAATTTGCATACGTTCGTGGGGTTTTATACTTAATTTCTCAAAAGGACCACGTCTGTATATAAAATGCTCAGATTTAAGTTCGCACCGTGTAGGAATGGCATATTTTTGCTTTAGCAGTTGTCTAATTTTAACAAGTTTATTTAGAGTCTCAAGCCAGTATAACTCATTAACAAGCAAACAGCTTATGACAAAGTATTTTGTTGGGCTGTTGATGTAACCAGAATCGCCAGATTCATCTGTGTATGCGATATACATGGTGTAGTTTGAACCTATTGACAATAGTGCTATAATATTAAGCTGTAACACGACGGGAGGCTATCTTGTGGGTCTAGAGTCCCACAGGGTTGTCTCCTAAATTTTCTCTAATTCACCCCTAAATTCATCCATAAACGCAATTCTTCCCCTAGCTACGCTTTTTAATAACTCCGAACAACCTGCATTACATGGTGCAAACAATAGCTTTAATTTGTCTTTAAGTAATAACTCTTTGAGCAGTTCATCAAAGTCACCATCGCTCGTTATGATTACAGCTTGGTCATATATAGACCAATTAGACATAATTTCTAGGGTCATGTATGAATCACAGTTGCTTTTTTGCCTTAACATCTTAGGCTTAATGATTGCTTTGCAGTGCGGACAAATTCTTCAGGTGATGTGTATCGAGTTGGGGTTTTTAGTTTCATGGTGTAGTTACAAGAGTCAACATATTCATAAAGCTCTTTATTGTTATCTATCTTGCCCCAAAAGTAATAAGCAACGATAACCCCCAACTTTTTATTTAAGTAGTTAAGGAGTTTCGCATAGTCTAAATTCCAATCTATGTTATCGTATGTATAGTATAGATTTGCCCCATCAATGAAAGCAAAATTATTAGCATCGTGCACAATAGGTAGAATTATCTACCCAAGCTATTAAGTTGTCAATAGGTATACCTCTTGGTGTGTCATCTATATCATCGCCAACTGTGTTGACCAGTATATTGGGAGAATGTTATTATGTTCTCCATATTTTGGAGACTCGAAATTGAGCAAGAAAACCCAGCAAGACAGCGAACTCTCCCACCTCATCAAGCTGGAAATAAAACGTCAAAAGGAAACCATAAACCTTATTGCCTCTGAGAACTATGCCAGCAAGGCAGTTCTTGACGCTCAAGGTTCCGTTCTGACCAACAAATATGCCGAAGGGTATCCGGGACGCCGCTATTATTCTGGCTGTGCTAACATAGATGCCATCGAAAGCCTGGCTATAGAGAGAGCCGAAAAGCTGTTCGATGCAGAACATGCCAATGTCCAGCCTCATGCCGGCAGTCAGGCTAACATGGCAGTCTATTTTGCCCTGCTCCAGCCCGGCGATACCGTCATGGGAATGACCTTAAGCCATGGCGGACACCTTACTCACGGCGCACCAGTAAACTTTTCGGGCAAATGGTATAACTTTGTCTCATACGGCGTTGACAGGGAAACAGAACTCCTGGACTATGATGAGGCGGAAAAACTGGCCATAAAACACAGGCCGAAGCTGATTATCGCCGGTGCCAGCGCCTATCCCCGTATTATCGACTTCCATCGCTTCCGTAAAATCGCCGATGCCGCCGGCGCTACACTCATGGTGGATATGGCACATATCGCAGGACTGGTCGCCGCCAACCTGCACCCTTCACCCATTCCTTTCGCTGAGGTAGTCACTTCGTCCACACACAAGACACTATGTGGCCCTCGAAGCGGCTTCATCTTATGTAAACAACAGCTGGCTTCTAAGATAGACGCTGCCGTCTTCCCTTGCATGCAAGGTGGGCCGCTCATGCACGCCATCGCTGCCAAGGCGATAGCCTTTTTTGAAGCCCTGCAACCTGAGTTCACCGTTTACCAAAAGGCAGTATTGGAGAACGCCGCAGTGCTGGCCGCCGAGCTCAAGCTTCATGGCTTGCGCATAGTCTCCGGAGGCACCGATAACCATCTGCTTCTTGTCGACCTGACACCAACAGGTATTACAGGCAAGGTTGCACAGGATGCCCTTGAGGCTACTGGTATACTGGTCAACAGGAATGCCATTCCCTTCGACCCCAAACCTCCGCGAATAAGCAGCGGCATCAGGCTGGGAACACCAGCCGTAACCACCCGTGGCATGGGCACAAGGGAGATAAAGCAGATCGCCTCGCTCATAATCAAGGTGCTCTCCGACCTCGATAGCGGAAAGGTCAAAAAAGAGGTGCGCCAACAGGTTGCAGCCCTATGCCAGCGCTTCCCCATCCCCGGGATGGACTAAGTCCCATTGTGTTTAGAATACGATCTCGTCGTTTCAGCAAGCCACCGCCAGTGTATAAAGGTATGCAGGGCAAACACGACTAGCAGAGCTACTGACATCCACGTGTGGATATCAATCCAAGAATTGCGCGTAAACAGAAATGACGAGGCTCCCCCACCAGAACTAAAACCTCCCCTAAACCCATAACCGCCGGGCAAGACAAGCCAGAGAACAAGCCCCGATATTCCCTGGAATAGTAACAACAAACCGAAAATAGCATCCACGATATAGTGCTGTCCTTTTCCTCATAAAAAACCCCCTAAGGCACAAAATACGCCTCTATTATATCCCGGCAAATTAAACCCTGCCACTACATAATGAAGCAATTTTAGTAGTCTGGTGAAAACCAGATGTTTATAGCTAAGCACTGGACTACTTAACCACGATCTCGAAGCTCTCCACAGGTAGGACACAACTTGCATAGCATGCACTCGTGACAACGAGGATGCTGAGCCCTGCATATCTTCCTGCCATGCTCGATCAGCAGAACATGAAACCGGTAGGCATCTTCAGGTGGCATAAGGCTCTCCAACCGATGGTGCGCTTTTTCTACAGAAGACTCAGTATCTAGAAGCCCCAGCCTTTTAGCCACACGGAAGACATGTGTATCCACGGGAAACGCCGGCATACCTAAAGAAAATAACAACACACAGCTAGCCGTCTTCATGCCCACGCCTGGCAACTCCCTGAGCCAATCTCGGGCTGCCCCCAGGGGCAGTTCCTTTAGAAACTCAAGGTCGAACCCACCACGTCTCTGCCTCATATCTTCAAGTGCACGTTTTATGTATCGCGCCTTCACTTCCCCCAACCCCCCGATGCGGATAACGTTGGCTATATCGTCAATGCCAGCATTGGCTACTTCATCCCAACTACTGAATGAAGCCAGCAGCGATTCAAAAGCCCTGTCTGAGTTCCTGTCCGATGTGTTCTGGGATAAAATGGTCCTAACCAGCACCGATACCGGGCTTCTATCAAGACACCTCTTACGGTCACCATACTCTGCAACCAGCGATGCGATAATCTGTCTTATGTTTGCCTTTCTCATGTCCCAAGCATTATACACATAGCCAGGCAGACTCCAAAATCAAACGTAGGACATAGCAATTCCTTTAGTGCTATAATTACGATGTATTAAAAGCGGGAGCAAATAATGGATGAACTCAAAGTCTTCACTGGCACTGCCCACCCATCATTAGCACAATCGATATGTGACTACTTGAAAATCCCTCTGGGTAAGGCTGAGGTCTTTGAATTCAGCAATGAAAACATCTTCGTGCGCATACTGGAAAATGTCCGAGAAAGAGATATCTTCGTTGTCCAACCATTATCCTCGCCGGTAAATAAAAATCTGGTGGAATTGCTCATCATGATAGATGCCTTCAAACGGGCTTCTGCGGGCAGGATTACTGCAGTTATCCCCTACTATGGCTACGGTCGCACCGATAAGAAGGACCAACCCCGTGTCCCCATCACCGCCAGACTGGTGGCAGACCTGCTCACCACCGCTGGCGCCAACCGTCTGCTAACCGTAGACCTCCACGCTGCTCAGATACAAGGGTTCTTTAACATTCCAGTGGATGAGCTCACTGCGCTAACTATCCTGCGCAACTACTGGAAAGAGAAAAAACTTGGGGATATAGTAGTGGTGGCCACCGATATCGGCATCTCCGCACGCGCCCGTGATATGGCTGAGAGGCTCGATGCGCCTCTGGCAATAATCGAAAAAAGACGACTGGGCAATGCCGATGCCTCTGAAACCATAGACGTCATTGGCGATGTTGCAGGAAAGCGCGCCTTAACCATCGATGACGAGATTGATACCGCCGGCTCACTGGTCGGCGCCATAAAAACCCTCCTTGACCACGGGGCCACCGAAGTCTATGCTTGCTGCACCCATCCTGTATTCTCAGGCCCAGCCATAGAGCGAATAAGTAAATCTCCCGTCAAGCAGGTGGTAGTCACTGATACCGTACCAGTCAATGGAAAGAAAAAACTGGATAAAATCACGGTATTGCCGATAGCTCCATTGCTGGGTGAAGCCATACGCCGCATCCACACTGGACAATCCATCGGCGCCATTTTTGAATAGAAAAAATATGCTTAAATGGCTTGGTAGCCTCACAGACTCCAACGAAAAAGAAATAAAGCGACTCCAGCCCATCGTAGCTGAGATAAACTCACTGGAACCCGAATTCCAAAAACTCAGCGACGACGAGCTCCGTGCTAAAACCAACGAGTTTAAATCGCGCTTTCAGCAAGGCGAGTTGTTGGACGAGCTTATGCCCGAAGCCTTCGCTGCCATCAGGGAAGCCGCCCGCCGCACCATTGGCCAGCGCCACTTTGATGTCCAGCTTATGGGCGGCATCGTCCTTCACCAAGGCAAAATTGCCGAGATGAAAACCGGCGAAGGCAAAACGCTGGTAGCCACTCTTCCTCTTTACCTCAACGCCCTCACCTGCCAGGGCTGCCATTTAGTCACGGTGAATGACTACCTCGCCCGGCGTGATGCCTATTGGATGTCCCCTATCCTCCATGCACTGGGCATGACCACCGCCAGCATATATCCAACGCAAGGCATCACCAACCAACTACCCGCCCTCCTATATGACCCTGATTACACGGACGAAAAAGACACCCGCTGGCCACATTTCCACCCCATCGAACGCCGCCAGGCCTACGAAGCTGATATAACCTATGGCACCAACAACGAGTTCGGCTTCGACTACCTTAGGGACAACATGGCTATGGACCTGTCCCAGCGTGTCCAGCGCCCCCTCAACTACGCCATCGTCGACGAGGTAGACAATATCCTCATTGATGAAGCCCGTACGCCTTTAATCATCAGCGGCACCGCCGAAGAGGCCACCAAGAAATATGAGATATTTGCTCGCCTTATCCCACAGCTTAAAAAAGACGATGACTACACCATAGAAGAAAAGGAGCAGCACGTCTACCTAACCGATTCCGGCATGACCAACATGGAGAGCTGGCTACGCCGGGAAGGACTGCTCAAGGCTCCCGGCCTGTATGACCCGGCTAACTACGGCCTAAACCAATACATGGATAATGCCCTCAAGGCTCATGCCATGTTCAAGAGGGACCGCAACTATGTGGTCAAAGACGGTCAGGTTATCATCGTGGATGAGTTCACCGGACGCCTTATGTTCGGCCGCAGATATTCCGAGGGATTGCATCAGGCTATCGAAGCCAAGGAGCGGGTCAGGGTTCAGAAGGAGAGCATTACTCTAGCCACCATTACCTTTCAAAACTACTTCCGCCTCTATAAAAAACTGGCAGGCATGACCGGAACCGCAGCCACCGAAGCTGAGGAGTTCTACAAGATATACAAGCTGGATGTTATTACCATCCCTACCAACAAGCCGATGATACGCAGCGATAACACTGACCAGATTTATAAAGATGAGGATTCCAAATTCAAAGCGGTCGCCAACGAGATTGAAAGCTTCCACAAACAGGGCAGGCCGGTGCTCATAGGCACCGTCTCCATCGATAAATCAGAGCATTTGAGCGAGCACCTTAAAAGAAAAGGCATACCCCACGAGTTGCTCAATGCAAAAAACCATGAGAAGGAAGCTGCCATCATCGCTCAGGCAGGGCGCCTCGGTGCCGTGACCGTGGCCACCAATATGGCTGGGCGTGGTGTTGATATCATACTTGGAGGACAGCACGAAGACATTTCCCCTCTTACAAACGTGGAGTCCTACTTCAGGGATATATACAATCAATATGGGGACAAAGAAGACCAATATATAGAATACAAGGAATTCATGAAAGAAGGGGGGCGATATACAGACAATGACAGTTTCTATAAAGTCTGTAATGACATAATTAAAAAATTAAAGTCGAAATATGAGGAATTCAAAAGGTGGTTGGCATCTGAAGCAAAATCAGGGCAAACAAAGGAACAGAGTGATACATATAAGAAAAGCAAGGAAAAAGAATTAGAAGAGAAAAAAAAGTGGATAGAAAAATACGAAAAATGCAGGGAGTGGATAGAAAAATACGAAAATCACATAGAATGGATACAAAACCATGGGAAAGTAATGGCACTCGGTGGCCTTCATGTCATCGGTACCGAGCGCCACGAGGCTAAACGCATAGACAACCAGCTCCGGGGCCGTGCCGGCAGGCAAGGTGACCCAGGCAGTTCACGCTTCTACGTTTCGCTGGAAGATGATATCGCCCGCCGCTTCGGTGGCGACCGCGTCAAGGGCTTCATGGAATGGGCAGGGTTCGACGAAAACACACCTATCGAACACCCCATGGTGAGCAAAGCCATTGAAAATGCCCAGGACAAAGTCACAGGTTATCACTTCGATATGCGCAAACACCTGGTGGAATATGACGACGTGGTCAATAAACACCGCGAAGTAATCTACGCCGAGCGCAACAAAATCCTGGAAGGCGCTGACCTTAAAGCTAATATCCTATCTATGGTACAGGAGGAAATTCAGAGCCTGGTGGCCGCCCATTGTGTCGACGACTACTCCGAGCCGGACTTTACCGGTCTAGTCCAGGATATCTCAGACATTTTCCCCATGCCTCCGCAACTAACTCCTGCTGCCCTGGCCCAGGTGAAGCCCAAACAGGCAACAGAGAAGCTCATCGACTATGCACATGAATTATATGAACAGCGGGAAAAGGAGATTGGCAGCCAGGATACCCGCCTGCTGGAAAGAGTGGTGATGTTGCGCACCATCGATAGCCTGTGGATGGAGCACCTTACAGCCATGGACCACCTGCGCCAGGATGCCAGCCTGCATGCCATGGGGCAGATTGACCCGCTGGTCATCTACAAAAAAGAAGGCCACGCCTTATTCGAGAGTTTAATGGCTAACATCCGCCATGATGTCGTCCACAATATCTACAAGCTCTCTATCACCAGGCAGGAAGTCCCGCAGCAAAAGCAGCCACAGAAACAAGCCCAAAAATTCGCCATCCCCAGCGGCAGAAAAATCGGCCGCAACGACCCCTGCCCCTGCGGCTCAGGCAAAAAATACAAGCACTGCTGTGGGGGGTAGAAACAGGATTTCCGAGCAAGAAAAGCTCGTCTGGAGATTAGAAACCCCGCTATGAAAAACACCGAGGTCGCCAAGGTATTCCAAAATATCGCTGACCTGCTGGAGCTTAAGGGAGAAAACCCATTTAAGATTCGGGCGTATCAGCGGGCAGCGCGCGCTATCGAATACTTGCCAAAAGAAATTGAACTCATGCTCGAAGAGGGACAAGACCTGGAAGATATCACCGGCGTGGGCGAGGCCATAGCTAAAAAAACCACTGAGCTGATAACCACCGGTAAGCTCGGCTACTACGAAGAGCTTAAAGCAGGATTCCCCGAGGGCATAACCAGCCTGTTAGCCATACCAGGCATAGGGCCTAAGACAGCAACCCGACTTGCCGCCGAGTTGGGGATAAAGTCTGTAGACGAACTGGAACAAGCCATAAAGGATGAAAGGGTGTCCAAAGTATCCCGCCTCGGCGGTAAGACCGCCGAGAATATACTGCACAAGATACAAGCGCTGCGCCGCAAAGACCAGCGTATCCCCATAGGCGAAGCTCTGCCCGTAGTCGACGAGGTGTTTGAAGCTCTCCGCCGATTACCCGGAGTAAAAAACTGACCGCTTCCGGCAGCTTGCGCCGCTTCCATGAGACTGTGGGCGATATCGATCTCATGGGAACAGCCGACAACCCCGGAGCGATCATCAACGCCTTCGTATCTTTGCCACAAATTAGAGAGGTGCTAGCTAAAGGTCCGACAAAAGCCAGTGTTATCCTACCCGGCGGTCTACAGGCTGACCTTAGGATAGTAGAGCATGATTCATTCGGCTCTTTGCTACAGTATTTCACCGGCGGCAAGCAACACAATATCATCCTGAGAACGAGATTTCAGAAGCAAGGACTGAAGCTAAGCGAATATGGTATTACCGACATGGCTACAGACAAGCTGGAGAAATTCGCCACTGAGGAAGATTTCTATCAACGACTGGGACTTCAATACATCCCACCGGAAATCAGGGAAGGCACAACTGAAATAGAGCTAGCTGCGCAAGATGCCCTTCCTAAGCTGGTGGAGCTATCGGATATTAAAGGTGATATTCACGTTCACTCGGACTGGAGCGATGGACACGAGTCAATTGAAGACATGGCGTCAGCAGCCAAAGCCAGAGGCTATAAATATATAGCAATCACCGACCATTCTGCCGGCCGGGGCATCGCGCACGGGCTAAACGAGGAAAGACGGAAAGAACAAATCGAGGAGATCAAACGAATAAACAAGCAAATGCGTGGTATCCGCATACTCGCCGGCATCGAGGTTGATATCCGAGCTGATGGCAGCATAGACTTGTCTCCAGAGCTATTATCCGAATTAGATATCGTGGTCGCCTCCATACATTCAGGCATGAATCAAAACGAGGAACAAATAACCGGGCGGGTTCTAAAAGCCATCGAAAACCCGAATGTAGACGTTATTGCCCACCTCACCTGTCGCCTCATCGGTGAGCGAGAGCCGGTGGCCATTGACACAGAAGCGATATTCAAAGCTGCGGCCAAGTGCAACAAAGCTTTGGAAATCAATGCTATGCCGGAAAGACTTGACCTGAAAGACATCCATGTTTACCGGGCCAGGGAACTGGGGGTAAGATTAGTTATAGGCACGGATGCTCACAGCAGTGCCCAGCTAGACTTCATGCGTTACGGCATCGGGGTTGCCCGCCGCGGCTGGTGCCAATCTGAGCATATCGTGAATACTTGGCCAATAGAAGAGATACTAGCATTCTGCAAGAGATAACATGCTCATAGCCACACAATACGAACAGGTAACAAAGAGGGTAACTGGATATGCCACCAGAGGCAGCTAATAACTTAGAAACCACCGCCGAGGGCGATGCCGAGGCAATCGCACATCTCAAAGAGACAATAATCGATGGCAGCCACTGGTATCTGGCTTTACTTGAGGCTATAAAGTTATGGCAAAGCCCTGAAGAGGACTATGAAGGGCGCCACTATCGGTACCTGATAGATGGCGAGGCATTCGACTGGCTGCTGCTGGCAGAACGGATATGCGACGAGGTAAGGAACATGGTCCCTGAGGAGGAAATCATCGACCTGCTTTTCTTTGACCGTCCGCCACTAGAGCTAACCAGGGAACAGTTCAAGAAGTCTATCGGCGCAGCCAAATATCAAGCTTACCTCAATTATCTTTATGGCGTGCTGGTGGAAGAAGCTTTGATTGCAGCCACTCTGGACGATGTCCGCAAAGAACGGCGCACTTTAGGCATGAACAAATATGCTGATGAATTGGATAAGGCATACCGATGGATCTATAGCGCTAGCCAGGCGAAATTATTAACTAGCTTCAGGCAAGAAAAACATTACCCACAGCTTAAGTCTACAAGTTTGAGCGAGCGTAAGGAATTCACCTACTGGCTATTCAAACGTCGGCTAAAAATGTCAGATAAGACCCGTGTTGCCAGTGATACCAAGAGAGCGTTGTCGCAAATGCAACGTGCCATAGCAGCAAAGAAATCACCACTATTATGACGTAAAATGGCATATGCTAAATCCAAGGTATAGGGTCGAGAGGTAAATAAAATGGCTAATGCTAAACAAGCGCTGGAGAAAGAAGGCTGGAACTTAGTATCAACTACCGGCGGCGAGCATCTCAGGAAAACCTTGGAGATGTGCGAAGAGCTAGGATTTGAAGTGCATCTTGAGGAGGTCGAGCCTGAAAAGTGCAAAGGCTGCATCGAGTGCTTTATAACAGGCGAGGAAACCATCTACAGAGTCTATACTAGGACGAAGAAAGGGCAGCTACAAGAATAGGATGCCTGCCTTCATCCGTAGATTCTCTAACGGGAAATCCCTCCCATCATTAGTGACCGCAGGCGATTCTGGTCATTAGGATTTGTTTGGGATTTCGAGCCTGGTACTTCAGGGTATTGTATAAGCACTCCGTATGCTCTATTCATCCTAGCTGCGCTAGCTCTTGATTTAGTCTCGCCAGCTTACCCTTACAGGTCTGAAGCCTATCCCGGTCCTTTTCTACCACTGCCACTGGAGCCCTGGCAATAAAAGTATCGTCCTGCAACCTCTGTTCCAGCCGCGCAACCTCAGCTTGCGTAACACCGACTTCTTTTTCCAGACGTTTTCTCTCGGCTGCCACATCAACCATGCCCACCCAGGGCAATACTACTTCAGCTTCTTTCAACACCATCACCAAGGCTTTCTCTCCTTCTGCCTGCCGTTGGCTACGATTCAAAACGTTCAATGGCCGGACCTTAGCCAAGGTCGCTATAGCCTTCGACTGTGAAGACAACGCAGCGCTTAAGCTATCGGCATAGACGCTAGCTTCGATCCATTTGCTTACGGCAACCTTGTGTTCAGCCCGTGCGTTTCGTATAGAACGTACAACCTCAATAACGGCATCCATCACCTGCTCAGCTTCAGTATCGAGGATTCTCTCATCGCCAACCGGACATGGCGCAATCATTATCGAGTTAAATTCAAGCACACCCTCAGGTAATCGCTGCTTCAAGTTCTGCCACAGTTCCTCGGTGATAAACGGCATAAAGGGATGAAGCAAACGCAATATAGCCTCAAGCACAAGGGCTAAGACAGGTAAAGGGGAAGATGCCGAATCAGAGAGGCGAATCTTTGCCATCTCAATATACCAGTCACAAAAATCACCCCAAAAGAAGTCATGAATATACCTCCCCGCCTCGCCAAACTGGAAGTCAGACATTAGCCGGTCGACATCAGTCACCAGCCTGTTAAGCTGGCTTAGAATCCAGCGGTCTTCCAATGCCCCTGAACGCGCTGCCACTGAGTGCGTCAATACCTGCCAAGGGTCTGCCTCGGTCATCTTCGCCATCATACCAACCTCTTTAAGCACAGCAAAGGCATTATCTTCATCAGGGGCAGCTTCAATACTCTGTATCACAAATCTAGCAGAATTCCACAGTTTGTTAGCGAAATGGCGACCGGCCTCCAGTCTATGCTGTCCAAAATTGATATCGCCCCCCGGAGCAGTGCCAGTGGTCAGGGCAAAACGCAGGGCATCGGTGCCATATCCATCGGCAGCATCATTGGGGTTAATGACATTGCCCCGCACCTTGCTCATTTTGTCGCCTTTCTCATCCCTGATCAATCCATTGAGAAACACAGTATGAAAAGGAATGTCACCGATGTCTTCCAGCCCCATCATAATCATGCGAGCTACCCAGAAAAACAATATATCATAGCCCGTCACCATGACTGATGTAGGATAAAAATAGCTCAAGTCTTCGGTAGCCTCAGGCCAACCGAGAGTCGAATGCGGCCATAATGCCGAGCTGAACCAGGTATCGAGCACATCCGGGTCTTGAACAAGCTCGGTCGAGCCACATTTAGTGCACGATTTAGGCTCATCGATAGCCGCTATAGTCTCACCACATTTCTGGCAATACCATACCGGGATACGATGCCCCCACCATAACTGCCGGCTAATGCACCAGTCACGTATGTTTTCCATCCAGTTGAGATAGACCTTGGTGAATCGCTCAGGAACTATGACAATGCGCCCATCCACAACGGCCTTAATAGCTGGTTCAGCCAGGGGAGCTATCTTAACGAACCATTGACGGCTCACCTGAGGCTCAATCATGGTCTGGCAACGGTCACAATGCCCCACAGCATGTGAATGTGGCTCGATTTTTTCCAGCAATCCTGCCTTTTCAAAATCAGCCACTACCTTTTCACGGCAGGCGAAGCGGTCAAGACCAGCATAAAGCCCAGCCTGTTCATTCATCGTGCCATCAGGTTTCAATATGTTTATAATCGGTAAGCCTTGCCGTTCTGCCATATCAAAGTCCACAGGGTCATGGCCCGGTGTAATCTTTAGCGCGCCAGTACCGAATGTCATATCAACAGCGCTATCAGCAATAATGGGGATTTCCCGATTGGTAACCGGTAGCACAACCTTCTTGCCCACTACCCCCTTAAAACGCTCGTCTCCAGGGTTTACCGCCACCGCAGTATCACCCAGATAGGTCTCAGGGCGGGTAGTAGCCACTGTAATATATCCGCTGCCATCGGCAAAGGGATAACGCAGGTAATAAAGCTTGCCAGTCATATCTCTATGCTGGACTTCGAGGTCAGAGAGAACGGTCTGACAGCGAGGACACCAGGTATTAATACGCTCTCCGCGGTAAATCAGCCCTTTGTCATAGAGACGGACGAAAGCGGTACGCACTGCCAGACTGGGTCCCTCATCAAGCGTAAATCGCTCCCGCACCCAGTCACATGAAGCTCCCAACCGCTGATGCTGATACGTTATCGCTTCTCGATGCTTATTTACCCATTGCCATATGCGCTCAGTAAACTTTTCCCTGCCTAACTGATGTCGGTCTGTCCCTTCCTTCGCCAGTTCCCGCTCCACTACTACCTGGGTAGCAATACCAGCATGGTCAACACCGGGCAGCCATAACGTAGGCTCACCCTTCATCCGATGCCACCTGATAACTATATCTTCCAGCGTTGTCGTTAGTGCATGACCTACATGAAGTTCGCCGGTGACATTGGGCGGCGGCATAATTACCACGAATGGTTCCTTATCACAGTCTATTTTAGGAGTGAAATAGCCCTGCTCCATCCAGAAGCGATACCACTTCTGCTCAACTTCGCCCCAAACATAAGCTTTAGCGATTTCAGACATATCAAAAACCTCAGCTATTCAAAAAGATAACGCGACCCACCAGGGTCGCCCACCACACCAGCTAACTCACAAACTTCGAGCTACTACAATTTGGTTTCTTTAATTACTGGCCAACCGCTTTCGTAGATCGTCCATCACGCATCGTTGACCATTTACTTCTGTATACCACCATTCCCATCCATCAGTCGATATGTCTGTAATATGGTCAGAAGCCCCTGACAAACTGTTCCATACTGTATTGTCATGCAAAAGTCTCAGCTGACCTCCCGCCATTATTTCAGCCTCATATCGATTATCTTTATATGTTTTGAATAGCCTTTGTTTTGGGTTAATTAGTCCTTGACTAATCAAGTCTTGAAGTGTCACTCTTTTGACTCCTCGGATAATCAAAGGTGGATCATCTTCCTTCATGATTTCGCTTACTTCAGGCTCACTCAGTGGCTCCAACAAATGAGCGTGAGCACCTAAACCAACCCCTTTTCTAACAAAAGTTTGGAATTCTACAACCTTAATCTGAGGGTGAGCAAGAGCACTGAGCGCCTCATCCAATTCTCCCGTGTGTTTTTCAATGATTATTGTTAACACAGGTGGTTTGGAAATCAGGTCAGTTAGAAACCTATGAATTTCAATAGATCCAAGGAAACTTTTTATTCTTAGTCTACGCAAATCATCTCTATCTATTTCTTGCCATATCGTATCAACAATTTTCCTTTGAGTTTGGGTATTTTTTATCCCAATAATAAATCTGCTGGCTTGCTCAACGATATGCCTGTGCAAGTCATGAGATGATAACTCAACTTCAACAATATGCCAGCACGGTGATTCTCCAAACATAATTACAAATCCATCAGGTATGGAACCTTTCCCCAACTTTGATTCCAATCTTTGTTTATCAAAGTATTCTGATTTCTCACCAAAGATATCCTGAGCATGTTCCTTGACCATCTGCTCAAGGTCATCTTCAAGTGGCGGCGTCCACAATTCATACTTTACACCGTCTATTAGCAGCATATCTTATTCCCCACCCCTATTAGCCAAGAGACCTGCCACCCGGTCCAGAATCTTGTCCGCCACCTCTCGTTTGGGCAAAAGCGGCACTTTCTCAGCTCTACCCTGACTGTCGATTATCACCACACGGTTAGTATCGGAGCCAATGCCGCACCCTGCAGCAGTAATGTCGTTGGCAACGATGAGGTCAAGTTGCTTTCGCTGAAGCTTTTCTTTAGCATTCGCCACCAGGTTCTCGCTCTCGGCAGCGAAGCCTACACGAAGGAACTTCCCCTTCACCTCACCGAGGATATCAGGTGTCCTCTCCAACTCCAGAGTCAAGCTGGAAGCATGCTGCCGTTTAATTTTCTTCTTAGAGACCTCAGCCGGTCTATAATCAGCCACCGCTGCTGTCATGATGAGGACATCGGCTCCAGCTACAGCCTTCTTCACCGCCTCATACATCTCCTGGGCAGCCGCTACATTGACCATCTCTACCCCAGCAGGCTTAGCAAGGGCGCTGGGGGCACTGACCAGCACTACTTTAGCACCGCGGTCTCTGGCCGCCTCAGCCAGTGCATACCCCATTTTGCCTGAAGAACGGTTGGTTAAGCACCGCACCGGGTCAACCGGTTCCTGAGTACCGCCGGCGGTAACCACAATCCGTTTGCCAGCAAAATCACCATTCTTGCCCAACACCTGGCAAACAATACCGAAGACCTCTTCTATCTCTATCAATCGCCCCTGCCCCATCTTGCCAGAGGCAAGCCTGCCCCAACCAGGACCGGCAAAAGTGAAACCACGAGCTTTAAGCTTGGCTATGTTTTCCCGGGTAACCTGGTTCTCATACATGTTGACATTCATAGCTGGAGCTAGAACCACAGGTGCTTTAGTAGCCAATACCGTGCACAGGAGCATATCATCGGCAATCCCAGCGACTAGCTTAGCGATTATATTGGCAGTAGCCGGCGCTATGACCATAACATCGGCAGCTTCAGCCAGAGCTACATGCTCAACGCTATACTCAGAGGCTAACTCAAACATATCGGTAACCACAGGCCTGCCAGTGATATTGCGGAAGGTAAGCGGGGTGACAAATTCCATAGCTGCCTTCGTCATGATAACCTCAACTTTAGCGCCTACCTGTGTTAACCGGCTGGCCAGATCAGCAGCTTTATAGGCAGCAATGCTACCCGTAACTCCCAGCACCACAGTCTTATTAGCCATTTTCATATATACTCCACCCCTTAGACTTTACGTCTTGTTCATTTCATAAATCAAGCGCAAGCCAAGCAGCGTCAAGTCAGCATTCACCATATCAATTATTCGAGTCTCTTTAGCCAAAAGCTCGGCATAACCACCGGTGGCTACTACTTTAGCCTTATCTCCCAGCTCTTTTTGTATCCGAGATACCACACCTTCAATCAATCCCACATAGCCAAAGACTATACCCGACTGCATAGCAGCGATGGTATTCCTGCCGATAGCCCGCTTAGGCGAAACCAACTCCACGCGAGGCAGGACTGCCGTCCGCGTGAACAAAGCCTCGGTAGCTATAGAAATCCCCGGGGCTATAGAGCCACCGAGATAATCACCTTCCACTGATACAGCATCAAAAGTGGTGGCAGTGCCCAAGTCGATGACAATCACCGGCCCCCCATACAACTGATGAGCGGCTACAGCGTTCACTATGCGGTCGGCGCCGACCTCCCTTGGATTGTCCATGCAAATTCGAATGCCCGTCTTGACTCCAGCCTCCACCACCAGAGGAGTAACATTCAAATACTGCTGGCAGAGCCCCTCAAAGCTATCTACCAGGGGTGGTACCACGCTGCACAGGACAACGTCTTTGATTTCCGAATATTTTATGTGCTGGTGATCAAAAAAACTAAGTATCGTAATAGCATACTCATCCGGCATACGATGCACACTGGTGGCAACGCGCCAGGTACCTTTCAACTTTTCGCCATCAAAGACACCGAGGGTGATATTAGTGTTTCCGATATCAGCAGCTAATAACATCAAACTCTAACCACTACAATTCATTAACCTGTTTACTTACGTAATGGTCTGCCTGTTTCAAGACTTTGATGACCTGTGGCAAAACTGGCAACAGGTCACTGGCCAACATGCCAGCTTCCCCCATACCCTTGCCAACCACTTCGCCGGCCTTACCATGTATATAAACGCCACAAACTGCAGCATCAAATGGCGCTAAGCCCTGAGCCATCAGGCCGGAAATCACACCGGCAAGGACATCTCCGGTACCTGCCGAGGCTAGTCCAGGATTAGCAAACTCACTAATTCCTACATGTCCATCAGGTGCAGCCACAATACTATACGCCCCTTTTAATACCACCACTTTATGCCATTCCACGGCTGCTCTACGGGCTATCTCCACACGTTGTTTTTGCACATCTTCAACCGAAACACCAGTTAGCCGCGCCATCTCGCCAGGATGTGGAGTAAGTATAGCATCCTGAGTTAGCTTCTGCCACCATTTGGGTATCTGAGCTAAAACATTCAAGGCGTCGGCATCAAGTACCAGAGCCAGACAGGAGGCTTTGGGCAAACCAAAAAGGGCATCACCAACAAATTTCACGACTTGAGTCTTTTGCCCCAACCCACACCCCATGAGCAAAACATCATATTCCTTTACCAATTGACTCAACACATGCATTGCTTCAGCAGCAACTATTCCTTCCTCAGACTCCGGCAGAGGGGCATAAGTGACCTCGGTCATTCTCGTCGCTAGAATCGGCTGGAGGCTCCGTGCGGTAGATAAAGTCACCAAGCCAGCTCCCACTCGCGCCGCTCCCATGCAGGCAAGATAGGCAGCTCCGATATAATTGACCGAGCCAGCTACCACCAACGTCTTGCCAAAAGTCCCCTTGTTAGCCCCACGAGGACGCTTGGGCAGCACCATCTTGACCCAGTCCTCAGTGATAAGCTCCGTAGTTATATTTTCAGCCAGGGCTAGTGGTATACCGATATCAACTATAACGACCTTTCCCGCCCGTTCAGCGCCGGGGAAACTGAACAGTCCCTGCTTGGGATAGCCAAGTGTAACCGTGATGTCGACATAGGGGCAACTATCATCAATAGTTCCATTGTCGGCATCCATCCCTGAAGGCATATCCACAGCAACCACACAAAGTTCAGGTCGCTCTTGTTTAGCGGCTACTACCTTAGTTAAGACTTGTTTTATCACCCCTTCAATAGTTCGGCTTCTGCCAGTTCCAAAAACAGCATCGATAACTATCTCCGAGGATACTAAAAGTCTATCGAAATCAGCCAAATCGCTATCTTTTTCGGCGGATATAACTGCTATGCCTCGTTCCTGTGCCAACACCAGGTTCTTGTCATTATCCGGGCGCTTAGTGCACGGATAAAGGTTAACCTCAGCCCCCCACTCTGCGAGATAGCGAGCTGCCACCAATCCATCACCACCATTATTGCCCGGGCCAATTATAATCAGGACATGCTTGCCAATCACTTCCCCAGCATACTTTCTGGTCTCTCGAGCCACCGTATGCCCGGCATTCTCCATCAGGATATCGGTAGTCAACCCAATACTGGCAGCGCTCCGGTCGATATTCCTCATCTGCTCAGCAGTAACAACTTTCATACTACTCCTCATGATGCTCGCTGCTCTGAAATAAACCGCTCCATCTCCTTGCTCATCGCCGCCCAATGCGTTCCCTGCCAGTATATACGATGGCAGGATAGGCATTCCATATAATGCCTTTGAGTCTTGAAAACATAGGGTGGCACCAAGCTATATACCTCATCTTTATCTCGCTTTACTAAAGGGCGGTTACATTCGAGACAGATGGAAAATGGCTTAGCCCTACAGTCCAAATTCAAGGCACCAACAACTTTCCGTAATTGCATCCGTGGATCATCATCCTCCAATAACACTGCCTTCACCCTACCACTGGCCACTACACGCCGCTTCACCACCTGTGTATCTCTAGTTAACAGTACCCTGTTCCCAAACAAAGCGGCTTTAATCATATCGCCATCATCTCTTCCCTTAAACAATAACGCATCATATCCCATCATCCTGAGCCATTTTGCCAGCTTACCCACATTTTGGTCGACAACGAACCTGACTTCCACGGCTCATCCCCGGCAATGCATCACTCAGCTGACCCGAAGAGGATTAAAATCTGTCTTATAGTCGTAGACATCAACGCCTTCTTCCCTCTTCAAATAGTCTACAATGATATAAGTAAATGGGGTAGCCAAAACTTCATAGGCAGTCTTCAATAGCCAGTGTCCCAATATCATTATCCCTAGAACAGATAAAGGCAACACCCCAAAAAAGGCAATTGGCAGAACGACTATGGTATCAATACCTTGAGCCACTAATGTGGAGCCAATCGTCCTCGTCCATAGCCATCGCCCCTTGGTCATAACCTTCATTTTAGCCAGCACAAAAGAGTTGGCGAACTCACCAGCAAGGTAAGCCACAAAGGAAGCCAACAAGAAGCGCGGGGCGCTGCCCAGGATACGCTCATAGGCGCCTTGAGCATCAAAGACCGGCGCTGGGGGTAATATCTGCGCTACCCAGATAGCCAGCACAACAATTAAATTGCAGAAAAAGCCCAGCCAGATAACACGCCGCGCCTGCTGATAACCATACACTTCTGTAAGAACATCGCCGATAATATAGCTTACGGGAAAGATGATTATCGCCGCCGGAAAAATCAAATCGCCGATGCTTATCTGCTTGGCAATTATGATGTTGGCGGTAATAAGACAGGTAATAAAAAGAGCCACCACTACTACAAACCTATGAGAAACAGCCATTACAGAAAGCCTTTGTCGTCTTAGTGTAATTTGTCCTAGATCCAATGTTTACGGCGGAAGAAAAGGTATGTAATTGCAGTAGAAATAATCATAAGCAAAACTATCAATGCCCAAGGCACATAGCTGTCTATTCCCGCACCAGGCAAACGTACATTCATGCTCCAAAGGTTCGAAATAAGACTTGGTACAGTCAAGAGCGCCATTATAATAGTCCACACCCTCATTACTTCCTGAATCCTATGCGAAGTGAGCCAATTACTAGTATCAGCCAATCCGTCTACCACCTCCTTACAATCCTCCAGACCATCCCAGATTTTGCGGATGTGGTCAGCGATGTCGCCAAAATAGACTTCCTGTTCTTCTTTAAAGAAGGGGTACTCTTCTTGCTCCAGCGCCTCCACCACAGCAACTTGAGGACGAATGACGCGCCTGAAGCCGATAAGGTCTCGTCGGATTATTGATATTTGCCGAACTGTCTCCGGTACTGTCTTGTTAAATATAAGGTCTTCTATCTTGTCAATGTTGTCGATTATCTTGTTAAGGATAGGAAAACAGTAGTTGACCAGATTATCCAATATATGGTAAAGCAAATAGCTTGAGCCTCGTCCCATGTATTTCTGTCGGGTCCCTTCGTCAACCTCACAATCCTTGAAAAACCTGGCTAGTGGCTTAAGATCCCCCGATTTATGCACTGTTACCAGGTAATTTTCACCAATGAATATATCCACTTCACTCGGTGTGGTAACTCGATTCTGCTTATTAAATACAGGAAAATGGAGCACAATAAACAGATGGTCTTCTTCCTCGTCTATTTTAGGACGCTGCACACGGCTCAGGACATCGTCAAGGTTCAGAGGATGAAAATTGAAATGCTGAGCCAGAAACGCCATATCCTGCTCGGTAGGCTTCTCGATGTAATACCAGGTCAGTTTACCATAATTGACCGACCGGACGTTTGCATGTTTTTCTTCATTCATTGATTGTGCGGTAGCCATATAACCACCTGTCTGAATACTGAGCAATCTTACCACAATATGATAGCAAATTGCGGTTGGGCAATAATAAATTATGAGGGAGCCCGATGCTCCATACTACCCGGATTCACTAAGTTCTCGGGCAGCCTCAATTATATTGACTCAGGTTAACTAATATGACCTCTTGTCAACAATGGGTTTGGCATCCTTAGCTATAGTACCCTTGGATACAAGCTCCATGCGGTCAAAGCGTACTTTGCATACACTCCTGAAATCATTATCAAGGTCGGCCTTCAGTTTCTCTTCGTCAACCTTCTCGTCGGCAAGCTCGACATACAGTATCATCTCATCTCTGTTCTCAGGTCGGGTAACCACAAGTTGATAACGAGAAATCGCTGGATATTTTGCAATCGCTTCATCACTCTGTCTTGGATGCACGAACATACCCCTCACCCTGACAGCATCTCCAGACCTCCCAAGAATCTTTGTCAATCGATACGTCGTCCTGCCGCACTCACAAGGATCACTAACATAAGAGGAAAGGTCACCAGTGCCAAAGCGGATTAAAGGATACACCTCCTCAAACGGCGTCACCACCACCTCGCCAACCTCGCCAGCGCCAACTCGTTTGCCAGTCGCTGGGTCTATTAACTCGATGATAGCGTCGATAGCAAAATGCATACCTGATCGTTTTTCACACCCAACAGCCACAGTACCCAGGTCTGCTGTACCATAGGTATCACCGCCAAGACATGAGATACCATACTTCTCCGTAAATAACTTTCTCAGAACATCACCACCCATCTCACCCATAACCACAGCCCACTTGAGGTTGAAATCTTTCCTGAAATCGTAGCCCATGGCCTCTGCTTTATCGATGATGATTTTCAAAAAACTGGGGGTGCCATAGAAACCGCTCACCTTCAGATCATGCATTATCTGTACCTGATTATCGGTATTCCCCGTGCCTGCGGGCACTACGGTGCAGCCTATGCTTCTCAGGGCTTTATCAATCATCAAGCCGGCTGGCACTAGATGATACGACCAGGTGTTCATTACGATTTGCCCTTTGCTAAAGTCCGGCGTCATCTCAGGAGGCAGAGCGAAAGCCTTCATGCGCTCAGGGTCATAAATAGGCCCAGGCGATTGATAAACACGCTCCAACTTGCTAATAGGCACAGCCAGGTATCCGCCAAAGGGCGGATTCTTCTTTTGAAGCTCGATAAGATCATCCTTCCTTAAAATCGAAACCTTTTCTAAATCGTCGGCACTCTTGACATCCGCAGGTTTTACTCCGGCCTTGTCAAAGCGCTCTTTAACTGCAGGTGCATTCTTGTAAGCGTAGTCAACAAAGCTCCGCAATTTGGCATCAAGGTATTTCTGTCTCTCTGCCACAGTCATTCTCGCCAGGGTATCGGACGAAGGTTCAAATTTATCGGTAGTCACATCTCACCTCCAAGTTTTCTAATTTGCACAATTATGCACCATCTTCTAAATTAACACAACAGCTTAACCATGCTGGAAACATGATATAATTGACGATATACCTCTACTCCAGAAAATATAAAGAGTGAGGCGAAATGGCTGTAAGCATCGGTAAAATCAGAGGTCTACAACAGATTACGACTCATGATGGCATATTTGTCATCTGCGCCCTTGACCACCGGGATTCTCTCAAACAAATGATCACCCAGGAAGAGCCCGAAAATGTCGGCTACAGCGAACTGGTTGACAAGAAACTGGAACTATGCGCTGCCCTCGCCCCACACGCCAGCGCTATCTTGTTAGACCCAAACTACGGTGCTGCCCAATGCATAGCGGGCGGGGCGCTCCCCGGACATACCGGACTGCTTATCAGTATGGAGGCGACTGGCTACGAAAGCTCGCCTCAGGGACGTATAACCAGTTTGCTCAAAGGCTGGAGCGTAGAAAAGATAAAACGCATGGGTGGTTCCGCAGTCAAGATACTGGTCTACTACCGCCCCGACCTTGCTAATGTGACACGGAAGCAACTGAACACTATAGGTACCGTGGCTAAAGAATGCCTGAAGCACGACATTCCATTCATTGTCGAGCCCATAACCTATGCCACTGGTAAAGAAAACCCCGATTCACCAGAGTATGCAGACCATAAACCATGTCTGGTAATTAAATCTGCCCGTCAAATTACTGCGCTCCCTATCGATGTCCTCAAGGCAGAATTCCCAGCCAACCTGAAATACGAAACCGATGAGGCGAAGCTGCTTGCGTTATGTAAACAATTAGATGAAGCTTCAAGTGTGCCATGGGTCGTACTGAGTACAGGCGTAGATTATGAGACTTTCCGTAAACAGGTGAAAATCGCTTGCCAAGCAGGTGCCTCCGGATTCATGGGAGGGCGAGCCATCTGGCAAGATGCATTGCAGATTAAAGACAAGGGCAAGAGAGTCAAGTTTCTGTCAACCACCGTCGTCGATAGACTCAAGGAATTGGCTGATATAGCCACCAAGCACGCTGTTCCCTGGTATCGCAAGCTGGGTATTAAGGCCAACGAACTATCTGCTTTCAGCGAAAACTGGTACCGGACGTATTAAATAGAATGTCGCTTAATATCATCCAGCGCAACATAGCCCGCAGGACAAAGATAGTGTGCACCATTGGGCCCAGCACTAGTTCACCTGTAGTCATGAAGGAACTGCTCGATGCCGGTATGGATGTGGCTCGCATCAATTTCTCCCACGGCACTCGTACAGAGCATGCCGCTAATATTAAAAACGTTCGTAAAGCGGCAACAGAGCTTGGACTGCCATTAGCTATAATACAAGACTTGCCCGGGCAAAAAAATAGGACCGGAAAACTGGCAAAAGGCACAGTCGAACTGAAAGAGAACTCCCATTTCACTATAACCACCAGAGATGTTCTGGGAGATAAACACCATGTGTCTGTAGATTCGCCTGAGCTGCCCAAAAAAATAAAGCCTGGTGATGCCATTTTTCTCAATGATGGCGTCATAAGACTTAAGGTTATAGATACCAGCGATACTGATATCGACTGCCAGGTAATAGTTGGCGGCCAGCTTGGCGAAAATAAAGGCATAAATACTCCAGGCATCAACTGGGGAACTCCAGCGATAACAGACGAAGACTGGGAGCACCTGGACTTCGGCATAAAGCAAAAAGTAGACTTTGTGGCCTTGTCCTTCATCACCTCAGCCGAAGATATCCTCAAGGTGAGAAAAGTCCTCAACCAAAAAGGACTAACCACTGCGCTTATCGCCAAAATCGAGAGGCGCGAAGCCTTAGACAACCTTGATGGAATCCTGGAAGCTGCCGATGGTATCATGGTAGCCCGCGGTGATTTAGGCGTCGAGATACCTATTCAACGAGTGCCCATAGTTCAGAAAGAAATCATTCACAAATGCAACCACCTAGGCAAGCCTGTCATTGTCGCCACACAAATGCTCGAATCGATGATCAACACCCCCACACCCACCCGCCCCGAAGCCACCTNNCTGAAGTCACCGACATAGCCAATGCTATCTTTGATGGTGCCGATGCCCTGATGCTATCAGGCGAAACTGCAGTGGGGCACTATCCCAGGGAAGCAGTATCCATCATGTCACAGATTATCCTGGAAACGGAGGCAGCGTTACCCTATGAGGAAATTCTGACAAATAAAGGTAAAGACCTTCAGCCACAAACGGATGACGCCATCAGCTATGCTGCTTGCCATACAGCACAACAACTAGGAGCAGTGGCAATCATCGCTTTCACCTCCTCAGGCAGCACAGCCAAGCGTGTTGCCAAATACCGCCCCAAGGTGCCCATATTAGCCATCACCTCAAATAAAATAACGCAGAGACAGCTATCATTATCTTGGGGAGTACACGCATTCCATGTTCCCGATGCCTCAAGAATAACCGAACTGTTTGCTCAGGGAGCCAGAGTAGCTAAAGGCACCAGCCTGGCCCGCGATGGCGACCTTATAGTTATCACCGGTGGTGTACCACTAGGTATATCCGGCAGCACTAATCTATTGAAAGTGGAAGAGGTTTAAATGATTGCTACAGTCACTTTGAATCCGAGTTTGGACAAGACAGTAACCGTAGAACAACTAGTTATAGACGAAACCAATCGATGGACTAGCTTTCGCCGTGACCCTGGTGGCAAAGGTATCAATGTCTCCAGAGTTATCCACGAGCTGAGAGGCAAGACTATTGTCTACGGCTTCATCGGTGGAGTAGACGGTGAAATACTAAAACAGCTATTACAACAGCAAGGAGTCCCTTTTGATTTCACGCCAATTAAAGGTGAGGTACGGAGCAACCTCATCATAACCAATATGGAGACCTGCTGTCAGACCAGGATCGATGCTCCCGGCCCCCACATCTCCAAGGGTGAGTTGGAAAGCTTAATAAGCAAGATAATACATACTGAACCAAAACCTAGCTTTCTGGTCATGGCCGGCAGTATACCTCCGGGAGTGCCTGACAATATCTACGCAAGGCTTATTGAGGAGGCCAAAGCGCAAGGTGTAAAGACCGTCCTCGATTCTGACGGACAGTGGTTAAGAGAAGGAATAAAAGCCAAGCCCACCGTCATTAAGCCCAATGTACATGAAGCCGAAGATTTGCTGGGAACAAAACTAAAGGATGAAGCATCCATTATTCAGGCAGCAAAAACTCTGGTCAACCAGGGCATCGAAGTTGTTGCCATATCTCGTGGTCCCGATGGGCTTATCATCGCTACTGATACACAGACATTGAGCGTCATACCGCCCCAAGTAGAGATAAGCAGCACTGTAGGCGCTGGTGATTCAGCAGTAGCCGGGATGGTGCTTAGCCTCACCCGGGGAGATACAATCGAAGATGCCTGCCGCTTGGCAGTAGCCGCCGGGACAGCAACCACATTAACGCCAGGAACAGAGCTCTGCCGCCGCCAGGATGTGGAAAGTCTGCTCCCACTAGTCAAGATGAAAAGACTCTGATACGACAAAGGAGGGGGATTTGAGCGAGTGCCCTCTGGCTAATCAAGTAAATGCTGCTCTAACTGGGCTAAACTGACTAGCGAGTGTTCGTTATTCGGCTGCCCTTTCCTATCCAGGTAGAGGGCACGGATGCCTATCTCTGTAGGAGCCTGAACATCGAATTGCCAGTTATCGCCGACATGAACTACCTGCTCAGGATGAACTCCCAACACCTGACACATCTCCCGGTAAAACCCAGGAGTCTTCAGTTGTTTATAATCAGATACAGATGAAAAGACTTTGGCAAAATGGGGCTCGATATCCTTTAGCAGATGGACTAGAAAGTCACGCGGCGACCCAGAGGCAACGCTAAGGATATATCTTCCATTCAAAGAAGTCAGTAAATCTTCAACTTCAGGATAGTAGTATACCTTATCCCGACACCCCTCCATCACCGGGATCGGAACGCCAAGTTCAAGCCTTTTGAACCAGTACCAGACATCGTACCATTCAAGGCGCTGGTCACCCACCTTTTTATATTCTTCTTCGACAATAGCCCTGGCTCGTTCAAAATCAATGCCGTTCTTCTCAGCATAGCGCCGAGGAATGGCCTCGAACCAGATAGCATAGCTATAATCAGGCGTTACCAGCGTGCCCTCGACATCAAAAGAAACTACTTTTATCCCATCCACAATTATTCAATCCTGATAAAACGAGTGAGCCACTAAATTATACCACTCCCCAGAAGCTATTTTCTCGATCTTTGAGATTCTGAATCGCCCTAGTGTGGATTCAGACGGCGGTTGAGTGGTTCGCAATGGTAGAGGATAAACGATATAATTGGAAACCATGTTAGGGTTAAAACTATCTGACCTAACGTTTGAGCAGGGCCCCATAAGGCCACCCAGCGAGGCATATTCATTACTTATCAGAGCAACCAGACACTGTCCTTGGAACAAGTGTGCCTTCTGCCCTGTTTACAAGGGACAAAAGTTCGAACTGAGGTCCACCGAAGACGTACTCAAAGATATAGAAACGGCCAAGGCTATCGCCGAGGAAATAAAAACACTGTCATGGAAGACAGACAATGGCACCCGATTAAAAGACTTGGCTGCAGCAATTTATAACCAGTGCCAACATGATTACAGCATCCGTAATGTAGCCCTGTGGCTCTGGGCAGGTGGTGAGTGCGCCTTCCTACAAGATGCCAATAGCCTTGTCGTGAAGACATCAGACCTGATCACAATGCTCTCATGTCTGAAACAGACCTTCCCTCAGATAAACAGGGTAACTTCCTATGCCCGCTCCAATACTGCCGCCAAAAAGTCGGTAGAAGAGCTAAAGCAACTAAGAGATGCCGGCCTTTCCCGTTTGCATATCGGCATGGAAAGCGGCTCCGACCGAGTCCTGGAATATATGCAGAAAGGTGTTACTGCCGAAGAACATATCAAAGGCGGCAGAAACGTGAAAGACGCTGGCATTTCACTGAGCGAGTACATTATGCCCGGGCTCGGCGGCAAAAAGATGTCATCTGACCATGTCCAAGGAACAGCCAGGGTGCTAAACACTATCGACCCGGATTTCATCAGGTTACGCACCTTGCATGTCCGCACCGGTATGCCCCTGCAAGAGAAGATAGACAGCGGTAATTTCGAGCTACAATCTGACGATGCTGTAGTGGAAGAAATAGGCAACCTCATCGAAAAGCTGGAGATTACCAGCTATCTAGCCAGCGACCATATAATGAACCTCCTGCCTGAGATAGAAGGCAAGTTTCCTGAAGCTAAACAAAAATGTCTGGATACTATAAACAGATATCTGGCATTGCCACCACAGGAAAGGCTCAACTACAGGTTAGGGAGAAGAACCGGCTACTACGCGAAACTGGATGACCTTTACGATGCTTACAAACATCAGAAGGTGGATGAAGCCATAAAGCGCATTAGCAGAGAAAACAAAGGCGATCTAGACGAATTAACCCGCCGTTTAGCGGCAGATTTTATTTAATTGCATTTCTAAAATCAGAACAAAAACTAGAAAGGCTGAGAAATGAGAAAGGCGAGATTGTTCGTTGCGTTGTCACTTATACTAGCTGCTCTATTTACAAGTATAGCTTGTGGCGGCACCCAACCCCCAAAACCAGCAGGTAAACAAGGGGGAATTTTCATCAATGGACAAGCAGGCGGAGATGCCGAAACATTGAACTGGATTCTAGCTGCAGATGCCAGCTCTTCTGGATATGCCAGCCATACAGTGGATTCACTAGCCACATTCAACAATAAACTGGAACTCCAGTTGCGCTGCCTGGCTAAAGACGTAGAGATATCTCAGGACGGCCTGGTTTACACCGTGACCATCAGAGATGACCTGAAATGGAGCAATGGTTCACAGGTAACCGCCGAAGATTATGTGTATACCTTGGGTAACCTGATGTTCTCTGATTGGATGAACTACCCCTATAAAAGTATGTGGCAGGAAGAGGTGGCTGGCAATAAAGTATTTGTCACGCCGCAGGTAGTAAACGCAACTACTTTCACCATAACCCGCCAGACAGCTAATCCCGACTTTGTATATTCCATCTATGATCTGCAGCCATACCCTAAATACATCGCTACCAAGTATGAAGGCGATGTCAAGACCTTTACTGAAGCCCCCGAGTTCAATAACCTCACCTATACAGGCAACCTGGGGCCTTACCGCTTCAAAGAGTGGAATAGGAATGATAAGTACGTGGTGGAGCGCAACCCCGACTATTATTTGGGTAGACCAATCGGCGCCCCATACTTCGACCAGTATGTCATTAAGCTCTTCGGCTCCTCGGCAACGATGCAAGCAGCCCTGGAAGCTGGGGATATAACTCACTGTGGAATTGAGCCGGAAAAAGTAAACAAGTTCATGGGTCTGAAAAACATCGATGTATACACTGTTCCTACCACCGGTTATACACTACTAGCCTATAACCAGAGAGCTAATGGTTGGGAGGGATTAAAGAAGCAAGCAATTAGACAAGCCCTTTCTATGTCCATCAACAAGGAGACCGTCAGCCAGTCAATCTTGCTTGGCTTCGGCCAACCAGCCTTCAGCTTCCTGTCCCCAAACTCGCCATTGTATGACGATAAGAGTGTGGTCAAATATGGAGTCGGTCCTCTCTATGATAAAGAGAAGGCCGCCGAGATACTATACCAAGAAGGCTATGGAGTAAAACAGGAAAATGGGACAATAAAGGCAACCAACAAGGATGGCGGTCTGCTCCAATTAGTTCTAGTAACAGACCAAGCGTCACAAGCGAGTCAGGATATTGCCCTCCAAGTAAGGAAAGAGCTACTTGCATTAGGGATTGAAACTAGGGTAAAGTTGGTACCCTGGCCTACTCTTTTGGATCAATACGTGCGAAACAAGGTACCCGGTAGTGTCAAAGAGGCTGGATATAATAACGGCCATGACGCGGTCAGCGCGGAATCCTGGGACATGATGTTAATTGGACTTACCGGTGGCTTGCTATCCCCTACAAGCGCTGAAGTGGTATTTACCACCGAAGGTGGCATGAATTATTTCGGCTACTCTAATCCCGAGGTCGATGAGCTATTCCGGCGGCTCAAGACCAAAGAGGCTCTGGATAAGAACATGCGGCAGCAGCTCAGCTCCAAGTTATCCTTACTGCTTTCCCAAGACCAGCCTTTTGACTTTGTTGTTTTCCAAAAAGCTAACCAAGGTTTTCAGAAAAATGTCGTAGGAATAGAACCAGGTATTAGCATGTGGTACAACTACTACCTATGGCGATTTGAATAAATTCACTCACCCTCTACCGTTCCTTCGGCTACTATCAGGACAGGCGAAGGAGGGGGGAGGGTTATTCGCTAAACTCCGGAGTGATCGGATACTTCGGTTTTCATAGTCATGGGAAAAAGCTGGCTCAGAGTTTACATCATCAAACGGCTCATCTACGCTGTCATCATCGCCCTGGGCATATTGACCATCACCTTCGTCCTGGTCAGAGTCGGTCCCAGTTCGCCGGCAGACAAATACCTGGCCAACCTGGCTGCTAAAGGTCAGGATATCGCACAGGTAACCGCAGCCATCGAAGCACGGTACGGGCTGGACAAACCTATATGGCAACAATACATAGATTACATAGGCAACCTGCTCCGAGGCAACCTGGGCTGGTCTTTCAGTACCTCCATGCCCGTCATCGACCTGATAAAGACGCACTGGATTTACTCCTTCCAGCTCATCCTGTTGAGCAGCATCTTCGCTGCTGTGCTTGGCATCTTAATCGGCATTTATTCTGCAGTGAAGCAATACACCAAGACCGACTACGTATTCACCTTCTTATCTTTCATCGGTGTCTCCATACCCAGCTTCTGGCTGGGCGTTATGCTCATCCTTGTTTTCTCTGTCAAACTGGGAATATTCAAGTCATATTATGACACTGCCTTGCCTTTATTCTCTTTAGAAAATCTCAAGGCGCTGGTGCTGCCGGTAATGACATTGGGCACCGGCATGCTGGCTGGCTATGTGAGATATACCAGGTCGTCCATGCTAGACAACCTGCGAAAGGGGTTCATCACCACTGCTCGAGCCAAGGGACTTCCCGAACGCACCGTCATCGGCAAGCATGCCTTCAGAAACGCTCTCTTGCCCCTGGTCACCATCATCATGTTCGACCTGGGCAGCATTGTCTTCGGCGGCGCCTATCTCACCGAAATCGTCTTTGGCATACCAGGGCTGGGACAAGTTTCTTTCAACGCCATTTTTGCCCATGACTACCCGGTAGTGATGTCCATAACCCTCATTGGGACATTTATGGTGCTGTTCATCAACATGGCTACCGATATCGCCTATACCTACCTCGACCCGAGAATAAGATATGACTAAGAGAACACGTATACCCGGAAAAGAAATATCGAAACCGGTATACATCAACACGCGGCTGGTGAACTACTATTGGCAGAGGACAAGCAGAAACAAGCTAGCAGTCTTCGGTTTGGTTTTTATATTATTTCTGATTCTATTAGCCCTCATCGGCCCATCATTCACAGCGGACCCAACACTAGTTGACTTCGATGAAAAGAACATGCCGCCAGTGGGTTTCACCAATATTAAATCGGCATATCATATCGACACTAACGAATTTACCACCACAGAAATACGCGGGACAGGGAAACATCCCCTGGGCACAGACGGCAAGGGACGCGATATGCTATCTATGCTAGTCTCAGGAGCTATGGTATCCTTACAGGTCGGGCTCATTGCTACAGGCATAGCTTTAATTATCGGGACAATCCTCGGCGTCCTGTCAGCTTATGCCGGCGGCTGGGTGGATAATATACTGATGAGGTTCACCGATATCATGATGACCTTTCCTTTTTTCCTGCTGCTGGTGCTCATCGTATTTATCTTCGGCCCCAGCCTAGCTTTTATAGTGCTAGCAATCGGTCTCACCGGCTGGACAGGTACCGCCAGACTAGTCAGAAGCGAGGCGCTGTCCCTGAGGACACGTGAGTTCGTCACTGCCGCCAAAGCTCTGGGCGCCACTGACAAGAGGGTCATATTTCACCACCTGATACCTAATGTCATGAGCTTGATTATCGTTATAGCTACCATGTCAATCCCCGGGGTTATTCTGGCTGAAGCCGCTTTGAGCTTCATCGGCCTGGGCGACCCCACTGTACCCAGTTGGGGCATAATCCTGGAAGCAGGCCAACATAGCCTGGATACCGCATGGTGGATTGCCGTGGAGCCAGGCATCATGCTCTTCTTGACCGTACTGGCATTCAACTTTTTAGGCGATGGCTTAAGGGATGCCTTTGACCCCAGGAGTAGCGTATAAGCTATGGATAACAATGTACTGAAAGTCAACAATCTGAAGACATATTTCTACACCCGGCATGGTACTGCTAGAGCAGTCAATGGCATTGACTTTGAGGTTAAGCATGGCGAATGCCTCTGCCTGGTTGGAGAATCAGGCTGTGGTAAGACAGTTACTGCCCTCTCTATTCTACGGTTGGTGGAAAGCCCACCAGGCAAAATCGTTGACGGTGAGGTGCTCTATAACAACCTCGACCTTACCAAATGCAGAATCAAGCGACTGAGGCAAATCAGAGGCAAAGACATTGCCATGGTCTTCCAGGAAGCACAATCGGCCTTGAACCCGGTACTGACCATATCTGACCAGATAATCGAGCAAATAATGCTTCACCTGCCGCTGAACAAAAAAGAAGCCCACAGCAGGGCTTGCGGTCTGCTTGAAGAGATGGGCATACCATCGGTGGAAAGGGTTATGAATGTCTATCCACACCAGCTATCAGGTGGCATGAAGCAAAGAGCTCTGATAGCCATGGGATTATCCTGTAACCCCCAAATACTTATCGCCGATGAACCAACCACTGCCGTAGATGTGACTATAAAAGCGCAAATTCTGGATATCTTCCGCGACCTGAAAAGAAAAAGGCAAATGTCGCTCCTGTTCATTACCCATGATCTGGCAGTAGTATCCGAAATCGGAGATAGAGCGGTGGTTCTCTACGGAGGCAAGGACGTGGAAACCGCCCCTGTCTCCGAGATAATAGACAACCCCAAACATCCTTACACCGTCGGTTTAATAGGATGCATACCTGATATCTCACAAACTACAGGCAGATTAGCGTCCATCCCAGGAACCATACCCAGCCCGTTAGAACTTCCCCCAGGCTGTCCTTTTCACCCCAGATGTTCCCGGGTGATGGACATCTGCAGACATCAAGAACCATCATACATATCCATATCTCATACACACAAAGTAAGTTGCTTTTTATATCAATAAAACAAATGGCAAACCATGACTTACTAGAAATAAGAAATCTGAAAAAGTACTATTCGGTAACCGCTGGATTACTTTCAAAAAAAGCCGGCGACGTGAAAGCCGTTGATGGAGTATCTTTCACCATCAAGGAACGCGAGATATTGGGCATGGTCGGCGAGTCAGGCTGCGGCAAATCAACTCTTGGCAGAACCATATTGAGATTGGAGGAACCGACAGCCGGAGAAATCCTATATAAGGGACAGGATATCATCAGGCTGGATAAACATGAACTTAGAGAACTAAGGAAGGAAATTCAGATCATCCTACAGGACCCCGATGCCTCGCTTGACCCCAAGATGACCGTTGGCGATTCGATATGCGAGCCTCTTGTCATCCATAACATCGGCGATGAAAAGGCACGGGCACAAAAAGTAGCCGAACTGATACAGCAGGTAGGCTTGGATGTCAATTGTGCCAGCTATCATCCTCACGAGTTCAGCGGCGGGCAAAAGCAACGCATCGGCATCGCCCGCGCCCTGGCTATAAATCCCCGGCTCATAATCGCCGATGAGCCGGTGAGCGCATTGGATGTATCCATCCAGGCGCAAATCCTTAACCTGATGGTTGACGTCCAGGAAGAATTTGGACTAGCTTACCTATTTATAGCACACGACCTGTCGGTAATAAGGCACATGGCACATCGGGTAGTTGTGATGTACTTGGGCAAAATCGTTGAGCAAGCAAGCAAGCAAGAGCTCTTCCAGAATCCCCTTCACCCCTACACAGAGGCCCTGCTCTCGGCAGCTCCCAGCTTCAAGTCCAAAGGCAAACAAAGGATAGTGCTACAAGGAGATGTGCCCTCACCACTCAACCCGCCCCCAGGCTGTCATTTCCACCCCCGCTGCCATAGAGCTATGCCGATTTGCTGCCAGGAAGAACCAGAACTAGTGGAAATATCCGCAGGCCACTTCGTCGCCTGCCACCTGTAGACGCAAAGGCGGGGTCTCTCTAAATAACTTCCCCTGCAGGAGGAACTATCTACCCAGTCTCTTGACCATATAGGCGCCTTCCAACTCATATCCAACCTCAGAGCGGAAATAGGCCCTGGCGCCAACGCCGCTGATAATCGCTATCTTCTGGAGTTTAAACTCATCCCGCGCTATTCTCTCCGCTTCTCTGAGCAATTCTCCACCCAAACCTTTGTGCTGCGCAGCATCGGAACGCTTTTCCCCCAGGGGAATCGCAGGGCCAAAGACATGCAGCTCTCTCACCATAGCCCAACCCCCATTACCCACAGCCAAGCCACCGATCCTGAGGCGGAGCAAGCCAAACAATGTCTCTTTGTCATCTTCAAAGGAAAGAAAGATTTCCCTACCGCCGGACGCTCTATAGTCCTGCCTTTTTAGCCGTGGCTCGCCGATTTTCATGCCATCTCTCAAGCGATGTCCGTATTCACGACAGCGAATACAACTACACTGAATACCTGTCTCCTCCATCCTTTTTTTAATCGTAGACCGCAACGCCAGATTCTTACAGCCGGCGACAATAAACTTATTGGGTATATCGCGCATCACTCTGGGAATCCTGACGTATTTCGGTACCAGAGACTTGATTTTTATCATCAAGTCCACCATCTCATCCATAGGATAAGGCTGGTATGACCCAGTTTCGTACCATTTCTCCAGTTGTGTGCCAGCGATAACCAGCGTAGGGTAAAGCTTAACACCATCAGGCTTGAAACTATTATCAGTAAAGAGCACTCGCCACAGTTCCAGGTCATGCTCAGCAGTAGAACCAGGTAATCCCGGCATCCAGTGATAATATACCTTTAAGCCATACTCTTTCAGCAGCTTGGTAGCCTTCACCACAGCAGCGACCGTATGCCCACGTTTAATCAGGCGATATATGTCGTTGTCCAGCGTTTGCACTCCCAGCTCCACCCGAGTAGTGCCAAATTCCAGCAGCCTTCTAACCTCCTTTTCCTGACACCAGTCAGGCCTGGTTTCGATGCACAGCCCAACACATCTGTGCTCGGCAATCTCGTTGGTTGTCTTTGCCTCATCCAGGCTAGAAGACTCTTTGCCATTCAGTCCATCATAGCAATCCCGTATAAACCGGTACTGATACTCCTCAGGATAAGCTAAAAAGGTGCCTCCCATGACGATAAGCTCCACCTTATCCGCCGGATGGCCCATCTGGGAAAAAGCTCTCAGCCTCAGTTCGACCTGCCTTCTCGGCTCATAATCACATTGCTTTGCCCTGAGCACCGCCGGAGATTCCGGCGTATAGCTTTTGGGCGCATCAGGATAATCCGGGCAGTAGACGCACTCGCCAGGGCAGCCAACTGGCCGACACATTAATGCCACCGGGGTCACTCCAGATATCGTCCTTGAACTTTTCTTCAAGTTATGCTTTCCTTAGACCTGAGTTTAACAAATTCACAGTGATGCCGACAAACAGAGAGATTTACGACGAGATAGCTGAAAGCTGGTACCGGCTCAGACACTGGTCGCGTTTCACCAGGGAACTCAAGGAGATAGCGCTCAGGTGGCAAAAAGGCCATCTCCTGAACATCGGTTGTGGCCACGGCCCTGACTTCCTGCCTTTTAAAGATAATTTTGGGCTATGGGGATTGGATTTCTCCAGAGAGATGGTCAAGCAGGCACAAAAATATGCTGCAAAATTCAACTTCGGGGTAAAGCTAACAATAGGCGATGCCATAGCCTTGCCTTACGCTGATGCCACCTTCGACTGGGCAATAGCGGTAGCCACTTACCACCACATACAGGATAGCGAACAAAGATTGGAGGCTCTTCAAGAACTAAAACGAATCCTTAAACCAGGAGGCGAAGCTTTCATCACTGTATGGAACAAGTGGCAGCCTCATTTCTGGGGACAGGGCAAAGAGGTGCAGGTAACCTGGAAATCAAAGGGGAAAACACTTTACCGTTACTATTACCTCTTCTCCTACCCTGAATTCCACAAGCTGTTAACCAGAGCTGGCTTCAAAGTTCTAAAAATGTTCCCGGAAAATCCTTACCGCTTCCCCTTAAAATTTTTCTCACGGAATATCTGCGCTCTGGTCAAGGCCGTCTGACTCGCTTTTGAAATATCAAATTTTCCCTATCTCCGCGCCGCTAGGAACCAAAGACAAAGCTACAGGCAAAAAGGCATCAACAATTTTAGGGTCAAACTGCTTACCGGCATTGCGCTTTAGTTCTTGCACTGCTACCTTACAAGATAGCGCACCACGATAAGGACGAGAAGATGTCATAGCTTCAAAGGCATCGGCTATTGCTAGAATGCGCGCTTCCAGAGGAATGGACTTGCCCTTTAGCCCTGATGGGTAGCCCGTGCCGTTCCATTTTTCCTGGTGATGGAGAATAGCCGGCAAACAAGGGGTCAAGCTAAGCACATGACCCACTATGACTGCCGACAACCTGGGATGAGATCGGATCAAATCCCATTCTTCGGTGGTAAGCTTATCAGGCTTATTAAGCACCTCATCGGGAACGCCTATCTTGCCGATATCGTGTAGCAACGCTGCAGTACCAACTATAGCCACTTTCTCCGAAGGCAATCCCAAAGCCTCAGCCAGGGCCACTGCATACCGGCTTACGTTCCTCGAATGTCCGTAAGTATATTGGTCCCTAGCTTCAATTGTAGACGCCAAGGCATAGATTACGCTCAATGCCTCTTTGTCCGAATTGGTCCCCTGAACACCTTGTCCACCTTGTTGAGGCACCATTTCAGAAACGGTGCAAATTCGATCGCCCCCTGTCCGCTTAGCGTAATAGAGCGCCCTATCAGCAGCAGTGACAACATCGTCCGGTGTTACAGCATCGCTCGGCCATGATGCCAGACCAAGGCTGGCAGTTATACCAGTTTGCACTGCCTTCATTGCACCGGAAATTTTATTCCGAACGCGCTCAGCTACCTCAAAGGCATCTCGCCCAACTGCCCCGGGCAAGATGACAGCGAACTCATCACCACCATGGCGGAAAGCCAGGTCAACGCTTCTTATCGAACCCTCTATCAGAAATGCAACTCGCGCCAATATCTTATCACCTTCTGGATGCCCGAATCTGTCGTTGTATCCTTTGAAAAGATCGAGGTCCAGGAAAATCAAAGATAGCACACCACCACCACGGGATTGAATGGCGATCTCTCGCCTTAGGCTTTCATCAAAATGGCGGCGATTAAATAGCCCGGTTAGCTCGTCTACACGGGCCCTTTTCTCAGATTGCTCATAAAGTTTGAAGAGCACAATAGCCCCGCTTACTTGCCGGGCAGCCTGCCCAAGCAACCTGATTTCGCGATCACCATAAGAATTGGCGCTGCGGCTGCCAATTATCATGGCACCAAAGGCTTCACCTTTAGTTATCAGCGGCAGATAGATTATTGACCTTATACCTTGGTTCAAATGGTATTCACCAGTCCAGAAACTCCGCTGTTGCGTTAAATCAGCTTCTATTAAAGGCTCTTTGGTTGTTATTACATAGGCAGTGCCGGTTCCTCCCAGGCGTATGGCTTCACCTGGCGCCCACGGTGAGCCAATAGTCTCAGATAAAGCCATGAAGCGTAATTGCTTGTCTTCGACCAAAGCAATAGTCGCCCAATCAATACTGACGAATTCTCTGAGCTCTTCCGTAAAACTGTTGAACATTACCGCAATATCAATGCTCGTGGTAGCAATCACAGCTAAGCGATTAATAAACGCTAACTCTGTCTCCCGCTCTTGCATTCGCATGGCGAGATAATCTTTTTCCAGAGTACTCGCAACGTCATCAGTAGTAGACTCAATTATATTAATGTCCTCAAGAGAATAAAGCTTGCCATTCCGCTTAGGCATGACTGACATAATAGCCACAAGCTTGCCTTTATTCATCAGAGGAACCAATACCCCAATCTGTGCCGACTCGATCTCGGCCTTCTCCTCCGACCATAAAGCCTGGAATTCAGGAAGAATGCTCAGTTGCTCCCCGGATAGTGCCTCATTTTTCTGCCTCAGCCAGATGACAATGGGGTTATCCTGTCTCAATCGCAGCTTAGCTATTGGATTATCCTCACCAAGCGGATAAGAGGCAAAAATCACGAAATCTCCCTTTCCGTTTCCGTTCCGAGGCAAGAGCAAACTAGCTCCCAAACTATCAACAGCCTGTGACACCAAGGTCACAAGCTTGCATCCAGCCTCACCTAAGTCAGGCTCAGCACCTATGCCGCTGATGAATTGGTGTAATTGCTCCCGATATCCATGCCTCTCCCCCAAAAAAGCCCGCTCCATACCTCTCCAGAAGGGATCCGCCAATCTATAAACAAGTACGAAGGCTAGAGCCCCTGAGGCTATGCCACACGCAAGAACAGCAGGTCTAACATCGAAGCCCAATACTAGGTGAGCCAGAAAAAATACAAGGGTGGTAACGCCAATAGCAATAGAACTCAAAATGAGCCACACTAACGCTCGACGGAAGACCACTCCAATATCCAGCAAGCGATGTACCACAACAGTATAAAGAAAGATTCCAGCAATACACAGATTACCGAGATGAGCCCAGGGATAGCCACCTCCACCGGGCAAAAAAGAAAACAAGGCAACGGGAATAAAAATACCAATGCCGACCAGTAAATAAACAACCTGATTTTTGGCTATGACATTGGTGGTTGGTCTCAAACGCTTTGCCAGGAGGTAAACATCTCTACCACCTACAATCACCAGCAAGAGAATGACGCCAAGATACCAGATACCGTAGTAGACATGGACGCCAGGTTCGGTAATATCTATATCCCTAGGAGCATAGCCAAGAGCAGCTAAGAGAATAGTGGCGACGATGAAAATATAGAGATAGGGATATCCTGAGCCTCCAGCCTTAGTAAAGGAAAACAGGAAAAAGTGAAGCTGCAACAGCGTCCAGACACAAAGGCAAATCCCAATCTTAACTAATAGAAGTTTGCTCTGGATAAAGAAATCACCACGGATGGTAATATCGACCAAGCTCCACAGAATAGCTACAATAAGGAACCAGAAGAAAAGCCTCTGTTGCCTCTGCCACGGGCGGCTAAGGAGCAAAACGACAAGAAGGATGATATCTACGATGCTAACGAGTAAAGGAACCAGCGCATGACTATTCATTCAAATAAGCCAATTATCTACTTAAAGCCAAAGGCTGTCAATAAGACAAGCAGCTACTAAATAAAAAGGCGGGCAATCCGCCCGCCTTCAATGCTTATAAACTTACCCCGATCTGGTTTTACCGAACTGCTGTGGCTTCGACATGAGCTTTGGTTGCCACAGGAATCTTCTTCTCTGCCATAAGCGCAGAGAGGACTACATCCGAAGCATTCATGTGCGGTGGCTTCAGATACCCCAAGGCAGCGCCCTTAGCTTGCCTTCGGGCAATATAACTGGAGAAAGCATCCTGCGGAAGCAAACTCACTTGTATTGGTCTTGAGTCAAGAGGGGATTCTGTATCACCAAAAATGCTGTAGATATTATAATGATATTCTTTATCAAGTTCCCTGAGTTGTTTATAGACTTCGCTGGCTATATCTTCTTCACTAGCAATGTAACCACCTTTAAGTTCAATATAAAGGTGTAATATCGGCGCACCGTCAACTATTTCTTTGCGCGCTATCCAATCGGCATAAGAGATACCAGTGTTCTCGACTGCCTCCCAGATTACCCTCTCCGTCAGCCGTCCGAGGCTGGTGAGATCGATGATATCATCGGCCCTGTTGTAGAACACCATCTGCGGAATATCAATATTGAGCTTTTCATTGCGCAGCGAGGTTATCCTGACCATATCGCCCGGTCGGTATCTCGCCAGAGCCCCACCATGGAAATTGGTGATTACCAGCTCATAGTTCTCACCGGCTTTGACCTCATCGATCAAAACAGTCTTCGGCTGGTAGGCATGGTCTAAGCGCCACTTGGAATGCTCGTCCTCAGGGATGAACTCGAGAAAATTGAGGTTAGGGATAAAGGTCATACTTCCATAGTCCCAAGTTTGAGTAGCATAAGCGCCACCTTCACTGCCAGCATATAACTCCAACGGATATCTTCCCCATAGCTCCGCCACCTTTTTCTTAAAAATTGCACTGTCAGTGCCGCTACCCAGAATCCCCTTCACCGACCATAGGTCTCTGGGCAACATCGGGCGGTGCGCCAGCTTGCTCTTTACCAATCCTTTGGCAATGCGGAATAAGGCTCTGGGATGAGACAACAAAAAGCCGATGTCTACACTTCCACTCCGCTTGCTGATTCGCTCGCCTACAGCCAATAAGACTGCAACCACGCCGCCGAAACCGTCCAGCCCTCTATCCAAAGCCTCCTTAAAACCGGCGTCTATCTTCTCCTGAAACCTCATCTCCTCAGTAACCTTAGACGGTAAAACGTCTAAACCAAGACCGCGCTGCACCGCAGACATATCGAAACCTGAGGCATAATCTGGTGGTGCCACTGTTAATAGCACCTTCATGCGTTCCTTAACATGAGAAATGTTGCCGTCATTACACAAAGCCAAAAGCGCCAGGCCGGTGAATACCTTTTCATATTCACGGGTAAAGTTCTCAGACATCGGCACCCACTTAACATGCCGACCACCGCAAGTCTGCAGCCACTGAATCGGCTTTGCTGGCAGAACATCATCCCTTCTCTCAGCAATCTCTGGACAGTAATCCTCATAAGTCGTTAGTGGCACTTGCTCCCGGAATTCATCCACGGTTCGGGGCATGGCACCGCGCATCACTTTTTTACCTAGCTGGCATTTCTTCAGCAGCTCAATCTGCTCCAGAAGCAGCCGGCGCTGAATAGTCATAAACTGCTCTAGGCTGAGGTCGACGAAGCCGCAACACATCTGCCATAGCTCCTCACGCCTGCCCTCACGCAACAGCTTTAAGCTCGTTAACATAATTGCACCTCCCTGTTAACTGAATCAGACAACACTACTGACAATTAACAATATGCCACGCTTGATTCAGTTTGGGAAGTGATTATGTTCTAGAAGATAGTTCTATTGGGTTGAAATGACGGAATGCGGAGAGGTTGCGGAGAAGGGGAGAGAGTCGTAATCCGATATCAGCTTTTGTTCCTGGCAGAAAGCCCCAGAGCTTGAAGTTTCTGGGCTAACACATCCAGGTCTTTGTCGGTTGGTTGCTTGCCCAGCTCCATCCCGTAGCTAAGGAAGAATTCCAGGAAATTACGCAGGAGTTCCCTGATTCCATATTCAAACTGTCTGAATTCCTCTTTTGTAACATGACCATTGATCTGTACACCGTCACTTTGTTTAAGCTGGCTATCAATGAGGAAGCTAATAAATTCCGAGATGCCCATATCGCCGCGGTTTTCATCTATTTTCTTTACCACTTCAGCATCCAGCGCCAATAATCTCTTTTCAGACATAGCCGTTTCCCCTCTCTTGATAATTTCGTTAGCTGAAACTCAACATATACCAGAGCGTCAATATGTGCGTCCTCAACTAGAAGTCGTCCGTATCTTTAAATTCAAGCACTTCTAACACTGCATCAATGCTCCGCAACAAGCTCATTCCCGTTCCCGTAACCTGATATGTCACCGAAGGATTGCCAACATGTAATTTATCAATGAAACCATGCCCGATAAGGAACCCCAGGTACTTTTGTATCTGCGTATAACTCATGTTGACGCTGTACATTATCTCAGTCTTGCCAGCCCCATTCTCGCCCACCCTGAGCATATCACCTATTATCTCAATGTTGGATCGCCGCCGGCTCATGGCTTAATTTCCCGGTCAGTTAATTCATCAGTACTATAGTTCACAGTACTATAGTACTATACCACTAAAATGGTAATTGTCAATAGAATTATGTTCTATGTCTGGATAGCGTTGTGTCTGCTGGAGCCGGAATTAGCATACCAAGAAAAGCAAAACGGAAGGTAGCATTAATGATTACAAGATATGGTTATCACTTTCGAAACAGGCTAAAAAACCTGTCCTGATATTCAGGGAACAGACCCCACCGCTTCAGCTCGACGGCCAACTCGTTTGCTAAAGACAAATCGCGCTTCGTTTTTTCAAAAAGTTCTTCGATATAGTTCCTGGCATCCCGAGGTACCCCAGCCCCGTCCACATGTAACAAGCCACCTCTCTCCAGCTCAGCTACGTTGTTATGCATAGAGCTTATAGTCAACTCATAGGTAAATTTAAGCAGCGATACATCCCACAGATCCTCAACACCCTTGATGATAGCACTCAATGGGTCATGCTGTTGATCTATGCGCTGGTTTATCTTCCCTATCACCGCTTTCACCGGCTCGGAGGCAATATTCATCTCCTTAGGCTCGTTCTTATAGCTGTAGAAAATACCGACCTCGTGCGGTAATTTCGCAGCCATCATCTCAGCAAACCTCCTCGCCTGCGGGCTAAACCCCTCCAAGTTAACAAGATACGTAGGTGTAACAATCTTCGGCCTGGCAGCAATAACCCTGCCCTCCCTGACCACGTTCACATTCTCCATGAGCTCAGTGACCAGGTAGTAGTAGATGTTAGTACTGCCGAACGTAGCTAGGCTCTGTTCAGGCGACCTGAGTATCTCAGTATGATCTATAGCATATTCGATTTTTTCATCTATTTCCATAAAACAACCTGTAACTAGAAGAACAACTTAACAGACTGGAAATTGCGTTCCACATCCAGCTTACCCTTAATGATACTGCCCATCTCTGTGCTATGCCCCGAAACCAAGCATTCCACATCGAGCTGTGCTAATCTATCTATGCTCCCTCTAAGCTGGGACAGGCTACCGCCGGGGAAATCCGTCCTGCCTATGCTGCCATAGAAGACCACATCACCGGTTATCAGAATTCTATTCTCCTGCCAGTAAAGACAAACTGACCCCGGTGAATGCCCTGGTGTGAGGAAAACCCGGAGTGATATCTTGTTCTTGGCACCGAGATCCAGCGTACCTTCCTTTAGATAGAAGAGCGGCGCAAACCGCGGCGGTTTCATAGCTAGCATGGAGTACATCCCTGCACCCAGTGTAGTACGAAACTCCTCTTCTTCTTTAGACAAAGTAACTACAGCTTGATTCCTAGTAACCAGCACCTCATTCGCCTGGCAATGGTCGGGGTGGCTATGTGTATTGATAACCAAGCCTATGTCATCGGCCTTGAACCCATTACCCTCTATTGCCTTGACCAGATAATCAAAACAAGGCTCACCCATCTCGTTCGCTATATGCCCCGGGTCAACGAGCACATGAGGCCGTTCACCTCTGATTACATTAGTGAATAGACAGCTATTACAATTGTTTCCCATACCTTGCCACACATAACAATAAAACTCCTCGGCAAGCTGCATCGAGTAATAATTACCTGAGTGATGTACCATAATTTTGAACCCGAATAAGATTATAAGGTAAAATTCTCCAAAAACCAATTTAAACTTAGGAGGCTCTGCGCCAGTGGGAGATATAAGAAGTGCATGGGAGATAGCCCAGGAAAAAGCAGGTAAGCTAGGTAAACTATCGCCGGAAGAACGCAATAAGCACAGGGAAGATAAGTATAACCAACTCGGTAAATCACTAGCCGAAAAATACTTGGAAAGAGGCGATGCTAAATATCTAGAAGCCGAGCTAGATAAGCAAGACGATGCAGACAAAGAATTGATGAGGCGGGCAGTTATTGAGCGTTTGGTAGAGTGTATCGATTTGAGAAACAGGTTAATGCTGGACAAGATAAGCCAAGGCATTTCTTATATAACCAGGGGGGAAACGACAGAAATTGTCAATAAACTAAAAGAACTTGCCCAAGAATATGACGAGGTCAATGAGAAGGAAAGAGAGGAGATAGATAAAGCTGGAAGAGAGATGCTTCAAGAGATGAGAATCTCAGGCACAGCTATCGACCGGGTCAATATCCTGGCTAAGACTGAATGGCAGAAAAGAATAAGCCGGCTGGCTCAGCCCTTCGAGAACAAATTAAACGAGTTAAAAACGGAACTTCTCCAGCCTATACTAGACTCATAGCCTGATTCAGGGCAAAGTCGACATTCTTATGTGTGTCGACGGCAGTCAGGCCTGCTGTCATCATATTGGTTACCTGTATGAACCTGCTCCGCTCGGCGTCACCTAAATGCTCAACCAGTTCCTCTGCTCTCCTACCCAGATAGACTTGCATCTCCAGCAGTTTATTTGAGCGTGGTATCACCAGCAGTGGCTGGGCAAACAACACCGGCCGGAGCAAATTTAGCAGGTAAATAAATCTCGTTTGGCGATTTTCCCTGGCAGACTTCCATGCAGCCCTCTCTTGCTCCGAAAGACCTAATGATTCCAGTCCGAAAGCAAATTGACATTCAATGTAGCCGCTATTGATCAACAGTCTGGTAGCCTCGAAATCTTTAACCGCCACAGATATAGAATAAAGCGCCTGATCTAGCGTTCCTGAATCGACGCCCTTTATGGTAGCAGCACAGAGAGCATCGTCAGGCATCCTGAAAATGCAATACTCCAGGGAGCCATGAAGGACAGTATGGGCAGCTTCGTGACACACCGAACCCACTCTGGCCAGTTTGCCAAGCTGCGCCCACTCCTCAAAACAGATAAGCATCCGCGGATAGCCACACCATGCATCATGCGCGCAGATGGATATATCATCATCCCTGACAGTTATGCCCCGCTTTAACTTTTCGTCCCTGAGAAAAGCCCGCATGTTGGCTTCTCTGTCTACAATAAACACATCAACCTTGTAAGGTAGCCTGGAACTGAACTTTCGGTAGCAATCGCGGAGCGTATTTTCGATCTCCCGCTTAACGCTCCAGGGAATACCACCTCTGGTAACGACATTAAGCTCAAGATTAGCCATACCCTAATCGATAAACACCCTTCAGCAACAAAGATAGCAATGTTGGCTATTAAAGTCAATCTATTGCAATCACCGCCTTGATTAGGTAAGATAACACCCATGTCACAAATAGAACAAATCTGGGCGCCCTGGCGTACGGAATATATTCTCCAACCTCACAAAAGTGGCTGTATCCTGTGTCAAAAACCGCAGCAAAAGAAAGACAAGACGAACCTCATCCTTTATCGTGGGAAAGGCAACTTCATAATGCTGAATGCCTTCCCCTATAACCCGGGGCATCTCATGGTAGCACCCTACCGGCACGTAGCGAAATTGGAAGATCTGACCGACGCCGAATCAAAAGAACACATCGATATGATTAAGCTAAGCATCAAGATATTGAATAAAGCGGTGAATCCGGCCGGATTTAACACCGGGATGAATTTAGGCAGGATAGCTGGTGCCGGCATAGATGACCATATCCATAGCCATGTAGTGCCCCGATGGCAAGGCGATACCAACTTCATGCCCGTGGTCGCTAAAATCAAGGTCCTGCCACAAGCGCTATCTGAAAGTTACGATATATTAAAAGAAGGCTTGCGTAAAGTAGTCAGCTAAGTTTCAACCCTCAGCGCTGGGATAAGAGCCGAGTATCTTCAAAAAGCTAGTTTTCTGCTCAAGCTCTGCTATAGCCTCTTTGCAAGCTGCATCAGTCACATGCCCCTCAAAATCAACGTAAAATACATATTCCCACGGCTTACGCTTACTGGGCCTTGACTCCAGCTTGGCCAAGTTTATACCCCTGCTAGCGAAGATACCCATACCAGCATATAAGGCACCGGAAACATTCTTGATGGCGAATACCAGAGAGGTCTTGTTTTTCCGGGCTGGCTCAGCTCCCCGTTTTGAAATAACAAAAAATTTGGTGTAGTTATCAGGGTTTGTCTCAATTCCTTCTGCCACTATCTCCAGTCCGTATATCTGGGCAGCCCGTTTGCTAGCTATAGCAGCATATCCTTTCAACCCCTCGTCCTTCACCTTCTTGGCACTGCCCGCGGTATTATAGGCAGGTATCACCTCGACTTGCAGATTACTTAGAAACTCATCACATTGCGCCAAAGCCTGGGGATGAGAGTAGACCGTCTCGACCTCTTCTAGACATGTCCCCGGCATAGCCATCAAGTAATGGCTTACCCTAAGATTGATCTCACCGAATATTTTTAGAGGATAGCTTAGCAACAAATCATAGGTCTCATTGATACTGCCAGCCTGAGAATTATCCACGGGAACCACGCCAAACTCGACCTCGTCACTCAGCACAGCTTCAAAAACTGCTCTAAAGCTAGGATAGGGATGAAGTTTGGCATCAGTAAAAAAGGCAATTACAGCATCTTCACTGAACGCCCCAGGCTCTCCCTGAAAAGCAACCTTAGCCACTGTCCTACACCCTAATCTAGCCCAGTGAGTTCTTTTCGCAATACATCCTCAGCAGCAGTAGGCGTTAGAGCAATAATCCGATCATTGACCTCTAAAACGGTATCACCAATCACCGTCTGCGGCTTATATCCATTCCGTATCAGCAGAACTAGAACGGCATCCGGCGGCAAAGAGAGATCTTTCACTGCTTTGCCTACGGCTGTAGATTTCTCCCTCACCCTGACCTCGACAATCTCCGTGCCATCTTCCATCATAGTCAAAAGGTGCACCATCGGATGTGTAGGCAGATCGCCTTCTATATGGTCCAGAATCAAATTGGTAACATTGATAGTACGGTCGACACCCAATTTTTTAAATATCATCTCATTTTTGGGGTTATTTACCCGGGCAAGAGTGCGAGCGACACCGAACTCATATTTAGCTACCTGACAGGCCACCAGATTATCTTCATCCTCATCAGTTGTTGCAATCAAAACATCGGCTCTGGCTGCCCCGGCTTGAGCCAGAGTTGCAGCCTCACATCCGTCGCCACGCATACATACGCTTCCCATATCATCACCAAAACGTTCGCACTTGGCAGCGTCCTTATCTAGCACGAGCACCTCATGTCCTTCATTTAATAAAGCCTCACAGAGATAATACCCCACGGTACCACCACCAACAATGATTATATACATAATGTTTAAACCCGATTACATAGATAACAGCTTGTCTTTAAATATTTGAGCAAACACAGTGGTGGGGCTAATAGCTTCTAATCCTAGCGCTTCATAGATGTCCCTTCGTAGCGGATCGTATATGCGGCAAAGCACTCTAGAAACATTAAATATATGCTTGGCTATCTGAGCCGCCATAATGTTGCGGTTGTCACCTTGAGTCACTGCCACGAAGGCGTCAGCTTCTTCTATGCCAGCTTTTTTGAGCGCGTCTTCGCTAGTGCCATCACCGACTAAGGCTATGCCGCCAAAGCCAGGTGGCAGCCGCCTGAAACCATGCGCATCTATATCCAGGACAGTCACCTTATGTCCTTCAGCATCCAGCAAACTAGCTAGCTGAGCACCCATCCGTCCACAACCCATAACCAATACATTCACGCTGTTATCACCTCTACTAGAAGAGACTCTCGACTCAATAGGACACGGCAAGGAGCCTCTTTCAACACATGAAGGATAACGTTGCCCAAACTAAAGGTACCGAACCTTCTCTTTTGGGTCAGACCAATGATAATCAAGTCAGCTTCCCGCTCTACTGCCTCTTCTACAATTGCTGGTCCTACATCTCGCGCCTGAATTATATCAGCTTCCAGTTCACAACCTCTTTCGCCGGCAACTTCTTCAGCCTGGGTTAGCACATCTTCTGCCTTCTTCATCTCGGAATCGATGACCGCATCTAGAGGCAGGCTGCGCTTGACCTCCACCACATATACGGCATAAATATCCGCCTTAGACCTCTTGGATAAGTCACAGGCAAGCTCAACCACTCCCGCATCCGCTTTGCTACCATTTACGGCGACCAATATCCTCTTAGGTTTCATCTTCTTCGGTTATTAGACAACTTACAAAACTATAGGCACATCGATCGGTGCCGGCAAACTCACAAAGCAAACCAAGAACAACACGTTGGCTTGAATATGAGCTAACTCGGAGGTAGCAGACAGACCTATCGTCGAACTCAGGCCGATGAATACCGCACACAGTTAATCGTTTCTTATACCTACTGATGGCAAATTGTAACTATGTTATAACACATTGTCAACAGTTTAATAGCTTTTTGTTAGGGAAAGTCACGGATTCGCCCTTGAGCCAACCTATGTTCCGAGATATCATACACTCCAGTGAACCTGCCAGGGAGTATATCTGATGCTAAGAGCCAAATCAAGTCAACTTTATTTCTATGGGACCATATCTATGACCGGACGATACCAGAGGATAATTTCTTCAAGCTCATGGACAAAGCTTATGGCAATAACAAGGATCACCGCCTGCTCAAGAAGAACAAGTCCACGTCGGCCATCATCGCTAAGAAAAACAGGAAGAGCAGCCAGGTTAAGCCAGAGATAGTTACCACTCAGAGGGAGAGGCCAAAGATAGAGAGGGAATTTGCCGAACTTAAGATGTTTCACAGACTAGAGAAGGCATGCTACTGGAAGCTAGCTAAGATGGCTATCCAGTTTACCATGGCCGCCATTGTCTGCCATTTAAAGAGGATGGTTAAGCTTCTATTTCATCGAGAGATATCTGTGCCCATTTCAGGGTAAAGATTAAGACAAAAGATCAGTAATAGGACAAAGAACGAGGGAAAGGTAGATTGAGTTGAAGCTAAAGACTATTCATGAGATCTTTGCTTAGGCGGTGGACAGAAAATTAAATTGCCTACCTGAAGGGGTGATGTTAAAAGATAGCCCTTTTTAGCGCTCTCAGTGAATGGTGCTCATTTGCCTTTTAGTCCCAGTGAGATAACTCTGAGCAAACCTACGATGCTCTTTGCATCGCAAATTTCGCCTGAATCTATCATGTCTGGTATCCTGGCTAAAGGCACACGCACCACCTGGATATCCTCCGTATCTTCTGCCTCCAGTCTGCTGGGCAAAAGGTAAGTACCCACATATAGATGCATATATTCGCTAGAATAGCCCGGGGCAGCATAAAAACCGCCTACCTTATTTATCTTATTAGGCAGATAACCGATTTCCTCCTGCAACTCACGTCGTACCGCAGCCAGCGGCTGCTCGCCGGGGTCAATGCCACCAGCCGGAATCTCCAGGAGGTACTTGCCCACGGCCTTGCGATACTGGCGCACTAATAGGACATTATCCTTGTGGTCTATAGGCACCACGGCAATGCAATCGCTACGATCCACAATTTCACGAGTGGTCGTCTTGCCATTCGGCCTATTCACGGTATCAACCCGCAACCTTATTGCCCGACCTTCATAGATTGTCTGGCTGGATATCGTCTTCTCCATCTCTGTATTCACCTCGCTAGAGCGCCGTGCGCCTACAAATATCATTTCCCCGCCATAGTCGCTAAATTGCCGGGTTGGAATTGTAAATCAAAGCCATCTCGCCGCAATCAGGAAACTTAGGACAACGGAAGCACTCCGCCCACACCTTGCGTGGCAACTCCATCTTGTCAACCCTGCGAAAGCCCTGCTTCTCAAAGAAAACCGGCTTGTAAGTCAAACAAAATGCCGAAGGTATGCCCAGCTCCCTGGCTTCATCAAGACAGGATTTAACCAGCCGTGCCCCAATTCCCTCTCCATGAGACATCTCTTTAACCGCCAGCGATTTAATCTCAGCCAGGTCAGCCCAGCTAATATGGAGTGCAGCACAGGCAATAACACGGTCATCGCTATCCCTGATAACAAAATAGTCACGCAGGTTTTCATATATCTCACTTAATGCCCGGGGTAGCATCTCATCCTTTTCGGCAAAGCTATTCACCAGCTCATGTATCTGTGGGACATCGCTTATCCTAGCTTTTTCTACTTTCATGTCATCTTACCTTTAAGTCGTGATTCTAACGAGGTATAAAAATAGTTCTTGGGCTGAAGCCTTAAGAAACGCGTTACGTGAGAGCTGAGTCTGGCCTTCACTTCATCTCCGCTGCGCAGCGGAGATTCCACCTGGCCATCGAGGCTCAGTATAGCTTCATGGTTGGTAATAACTTTAAGCTGCACTATAGCCTCAGGCGGCAGCACCAGTGCCTTTTCCAGAACAAGATGCGGACAAATAGGCTGCAGCAAAATGCCACGAGCCTGCGGATACAAAATGGGGCCGCCGGCTGCCAGGGAATAGCTAGTGCTGCCGGTAGCCGTGGCCACGATAACTCCATCAGCCCGATAAACAGTAAGAAATTCATCATCAACCTTGGCTTCAACACTAACCAGCCGGGCAGAGCTTCCCCGCCCCACCACCACATCGTTCAAAGCGTAAGACGTCCTGCCCTGAGAAGGTTCAACCTGGAGCATCGCTCTCTTTTCAATCCAACCCCTGCCTCCAAGTAGCCGCGGAAGCTTATCCAGAGCCTCATCAGCTTTGAGTTCAGTCAAAAATCCCAAGTTGCCGAAATTTATGCCCACGATCGGCACTGCCTGTGGCACAACAGCCCGGGCAGCTCGCAGAATAGTACCATCGCCACCGATGCTGAGAACCAAGTCCGTCCCGGCTATCTGAGTTTTCGCCTTGTCTTCCTCCCATGCCGAGCATGTCCAGAAAGAAAGCCCCTGACTGCTCAAGAATCTCTCAAGCTCGCCGCTAAAAGACCTAGCTTTTTCTATTTTAGGATGGTATAGAATACCGATTCGTTGCATTTCTGAAATGAATCAAGTCTATCACTGCAAATGGAGGGTGTCAAAGGGAACACCTGTAGCAATTCAAGCTCGAAATTGATTTACTACCCGCTGGTAAACTACAATTAGCGAGAATAAAAAGAAGTCCAAGACTGGGTGATGAAGGGGGTTGAATCTACATTTTTCAGCAATTCCAAATATAACAGGAGAAATATCTTAATAATGAACAACGATGATTTCGACAGATTCAAAGGCTCACAGGATTATGTCGCCTCCGAAGCCCTGAGAAACGCGGTCAATGTATCCATAGCACTGGCAAAGCCGCTTCTAGTAAGGGGCGAGCCAGGAACAGGCAAGACGCTATTAGCCCACAGTATAGCCAAAGGACTGGGCAAAAAGTTGATTATATGGAACATAAAATCAACTACCAAGGCTCAGGAAGGCCTGTACGTTTACGATACCGTGCAGAGGCTAAACGATAGCCGTTTCGGCGGTAAAGAGGTTTCAGACATCAGGCAATACATAAAGCTGGGCAAGCTGGGGCAGTCTTTTACCTCCAAAGAGCAGCTGGTGCTACTGATAGACGAAATAGATAAAGCCGACCTTGAGTTCCCCAATGACCTGCTCAACGAGCTGGATGAGATGAGCTTCTACATTCCCGAGACCAATGAGACTTTCAAAGCAATCCATCGCCCCATAGTAATCATCACCAGCAATGCCGAGAAGGAGCTCCCCGACGCCTTCCTACGGCGCTGCGTATTCCACTATATCGAATTTCCCGACCCCGAGCTCATGGAAGAGATAGTCCATGTGCACTTTCCTAACCTCAAAGACGACCTACTAAAAGAGGCGCTCAGAACCTTCTATTCGTTGCGCGAGATCGACCAGTTCCGCAAGAAACCCTCAACCAGCGAGCTTATAGACTGGGTACAGGTGCTGGTCGCCAGCAGTACCTCGCCAGAAATCATAAGTAAGGAGATACCTTTCACCAGCACCTTGATTAAAAAGGAGGCCGACCACAGCTTCTTCTCCAACCTCTACATGCGGAGGAAACAGGCTAGCAGAGTATCCGGCTATGACTAACATAGCCGACCCAGGCTAAATTTCATGTTTACCAACTTTTTCTACACACTCAAAGACCGGAAGGTGCCTGTCTCCATCACAGAATGGATGACGCTGATGGATGCTCTGTCCAAGGGCTGCATCACCACTATGAATGAATTCTACTGCATGGCCAGAGCCATACTGGTAAAAAGCGAAGCCCATTATGACCAATACGACCTCGCATTCCAGGAATACTTCCGGGGACTAGGATCTCCTCTCCCCGAGATATACGAGCAATTATTGGAATGGCTCAAAGACCCGTTCAATCGGCTGCTGCTCACACCAGAGGAACGTGCTCTGCTCAACAGCATGAGCCTTGAAGAACTGATGAAGGAATTCGAGAAGAGACTCAAGGAGCAAACTGAACAGCATGATGGAGGTTCCCGCTGGATAGGCAGAGGCGGCACATCGCCATTTGGGCACTCAGGGCAGCATCCATCTGGAATTAGGGTTGGCGGCAGCGGAGGCAGTAGAAGCGCCATAAAAATAGCCGAGGACAGGAGATTCCGCAACTACCGCCATGACTTGACACTGGATGTACGCCAGCTCAAAGTAGCACTGACGCAACTGAGACAGCTCAACCGCGTTGGCCCCGAAGAATTGGATTTGAAAAACACCATCGACGCCACCTGCAAAAACGCTGGCGAGCTGGAGTTCGTCTGGGGGAAAAGCAGGAAAAATGCCGTGAAGTTGCTGCTACTCATGGATGTTGGTGGCTCTATGGAGCCGTTCGCCCAGCTCTGCAGCCTGCTCTTTTCGGCTGCTCACTCCAGCAGCCACTTCAAGGATTTTAAATACTACTACTTTCATAACTGCGTCTATGATGTCCTGGATAAGGACACCGACCGCCGGGATAGAGTAAGCGTTGACCAGTTCATTCGTACCATGGAACCTGACCACAAGGTAATCCTTGTAGGAGATGCCTGCATGGCGACTTCGGAGTTGATAGACTCCCTAGGCTCTATTTATTACTACGAGCGTAACCACAAACCAGGATTATACCGGCTTAAGCAAATCGCCGAACATTTCAGCCACTGCGTCTGGCTCAACCCTGAGGCAGAAAGCTACTGGAACCACCCCACTATTGCAGCTATAAGAAGAATTTTCCCCATGTACGAACTCACCCTCGACGGCCTGTCCCAAGCAATTAAAAAACTGACCGTCAAGCGGTGATACCCTCCTAAAATCCTTATAGACAATAAATACAGCCAAAGGTATAATGTTATGGTGGCTCGGCAGCCTAAAGTTCTAATTCCCCAAGACGAGATCAGACAGACCATAAGCAGACTCGCTGCTGAAATTAGCAAAGACTATCAAGGTAAGAGACCTCTGCTTATCGGTATTCTTAAAGGCTCATTTATGTTTATGGCCGACCTGGTTCGTCAGCTTGGGCTGCCTGTGGAGATGGACTTCATGCAGCTTTCAAGCTACGGCGCTGGCACCGAAACTACGGGAAAGATCAAAGTACTCAAAGGGCTAAAGACACCGATAGGAGGTAGGGATGTGCTCGTGGTCGAGGACATAGTCGACACCGGGTTGACAGTCTCATTTATCATGGACTACCTGCGAAAGAAAAAACCAACCTCACTGAAACTATGTGCCCTGGCTGATAAGCCTTCGAGACGGAAAGTTCCGGTAACCATCGATTATCTCGGGTTCACCGTGCCCGATAAGTTCATAGTGGGCTGCGGCATCGATCTGAATGAACAACACCGTCACCTTCCTGATATATGTTTCATAGAATAGCATCAACGCATAAATATTTCTTGGCAATATCGTAAAACTGCTCTGAGCGAACTGGGGGGGGAAAAATAATGAGCTTAGCCAAACTGATTGCAGTTGCCCGCGGGGATGCGCCTGCAGATTTGCTGATTCAGAATGCGAAGATAATTAATACCTTCGTTGGAATTATAGAAGAAGGCAATGTGGCTATTTACGGCGACAGGATCGCTGGCATCGGAAACTACCTCAAAGCCAAGAGAACAGTCGACCTGAAAGGCGCTTACCTAGCGCCAGGCTTGATAAGCGGCCATGCCCACATCGAAAGCTCAATGCTCCATCCCGTCCAATATGCCCAGGCGATAGTCCCCAGAGGAACTTCGACTGTGGTCACCGACCTCCATGAGATAACCAACGTCGCTGGAATTGCAGGCATCGAGTTCGTCATGAATTGGGCGCAGAAACTGCCACTGGACATGTTCTTTATGGCACCATCCTGTGTGCCAGCCACCCACATGGAAACCAGCGGCGCCACAATCAGCGCCCGGGATATCAAAAAGATACTCAAGATGAGGAATGTCATCGGCCTCGGTGAGATGATGAACTTCCCCGGCGTCATCAACGGCGATAAACAGGTTCTGGACAAAATATCCGCCGCTAAGGGCACAGTCATCGACGGTCATGCTCCGGGCGTCGCCAACAAACACCTCAACGCTTATCTGTCTGCAGGCATTAGCTCTGACCATGAATCCACCGCCACCGAAGAAGGCAGAGAAAAGTTGCGACGGGGGATGCACTTGATGATACGGGATGGTTCCTCGGCAAAGAATTTGGATGCGCTGTTGCCACTGGTCAATAATAGGACATCTAGAAGGTGCTTCTTCGTCGTCGATGACCGTAGCTGCTCCGACTTGCTCCAAGAAGGCGACATCGATGCCGTGGTGAGGAAGGCAATTCAGAGAGGGCTGGACCCGGTGAAAGCCATGCAGTTGGCCACAATCAACCCCGCAGAATATTTCAGGATCTACGACCATGGAGGCATTGGCCCGGGCTATATAGCAAATCTGATCACTATCAACGACCTGCCAAAACTAGAGATAGATATGGTCTTCTATAAAGGAGAGCTTGTAGCCAAAGAAGGTGATTACCTCCTGCCCATACCAAGGACTTCTGGAGAAGAGCTAAACACCATCCGCATAAAATCTTTCGGCATCGAGGCATTGAAGTTAACCACCGAGGCAACAAGCCTGCCGGTAATCGAGATTATTCCCGGGCAAATAGTTACCAAGAAGAGAGTGGAAAAGGTTAAAGTCAAGGATAAAGTAGTCTTGTCTGATATCGAAGAAGACATATTGAAACTGGTGGTCGTGGAAAGACACAAAGCCACTGGTAACATCGGCAAAGGATTAGTGAAGGGCTTTGGTCTAAAACACGGAGCCTTAGCCTCATCTATAGCCCATGACTCACACAATATAGTAGCCGTTGGAACCAACGACCAGGATATATACACAGCAATCAAGCACATTGAAAAACTGCAAGGCGGCCTGGCAGTATGTAACAATGGCAAAATTCTGGCAGACCTGCCACTGCCTATCGCCGGTCTGCTCTCCCCAGAACCTTTGGACGCGGTTGCCAAAAAATTCAGCGGCGTAGAAAAAGCTGCGCTTGTATTGGGGACTACGCCACCAGCGCCCTTCGACCTGCTATCATTTATCGCTCTACCCGTAATCCCCGAACTACGATTAACCGATATGGGTATGGTGGATGTGTTAGAATTCAAGCTAATTTGAGAGGCTTCCTTAAGGGGAGAGCGAGAGGGGGTTTAATCCTGAGGTCTAGATCTAAAGGCCAGCGTGGTTTTTCTCTTTTGCCCGGCTGCTCTGAGCTAATACCCTGATACCTTCCAGCAAGTCCTGTCGTCTGCAGTCCTTGGTCAAATACCAGCTAGCCCCCGCCGCCAGCGCACCACCAACATAATCCCCATACACCGTTAAAAACATGATTTTGGTCCGGGGGAGGAGTTGCCTTATGCGCCGGGTAGCTTCGGTGCCATCCATATTAGGCATTTGGGCATCCATGAGGATGACATCAGGTTGCAATTCCTGAGCTTTACCTATTGCATCCAGGCCATCCACAGCCTGCCCCACTATCTCTATATCAGATTGCGGCTCGAGGATGCTCCTCAAGCCTTCCCTTACTACTTCATTATCATCTACTAAAAGTACTTTTATCTTATCCATATTTCTCCATGTCAGTATACCAACGCCAACTTACTTTCTATTATACCTGAGTTTACATTCACACACCAATACCGCAAATCAGGAAAACGGCTGGTTTTGGTATAACAAAAGGGTTGACCTTTAGTCATACTTTAGTATGACTAAAGGCTAATGATGCCCTTCTTAAGAGCCTCGGTAACAGCGCCGGTACGGTCATTTACGCCCAGCTTCTGAAAAATGCTGCTGATATGCGTCTTCACCGTGCTTTGAGATATAGAGAGCTGAGCACTTATCTCCTTGTTGGCAGACCCCTTGGCCATGAGCCGTAACACTTCCAGCTCACGCTCGGAAAGCTCTTCACCTGAAGGAGCTCGCCGCGAGAGCTCGGTTAATCGGTCAAGCAACTTCGAAGCCACTACGGGCTGGATGAGCGACTCACCACGATACACTGTTCTGATTGCCTTAAATAACTCCTCCCTGGGCGCATCTTTCAGCAGATAGGCTCGAGCTCCGGCCTCTATACCGCGGAAAATATACTCGTCGTCGCTGTAGGTGGAGAGGATTATAATCTGCGTGCTCGGTCTGGCAGCTTTTATCTGCCGTATAGCCTCAACCCCGTCAAGCTCAGGCATCCTCAGGTCCATAAGCACCACATTAGGAGCCAGCTCTTTAGCCTTATTGACTGCTTCCACGCCATTCTTAGCCTCTCCCACAACCTCAAAGTCTTCCTGTCTGTTCAGCATGGACATTAAACCCTCTCTCACTACGGGGTGGTCATCCGCAATCAATATCCTTATTGTATCCTCCATAATACCTCCTAGCTTATAGGCACCGTCACCCGTACCACTGTTCCTGCGCCTTTCTCGCTCTGCACCTCGAAGGTACCACCTAAACCACGGGCACGCTCTTGCATACTTATCAGACCAAAGCCCCGCCGTTTCTTGCCACCTTTGCCCCTGGTTTCCTGCTCAAAACCGGCGCCATCATCGCTAATTGTCAACGTGACTGTCGAGGTATCGAATGCCAGAGAAACCTCCACATTGGTAGCCTTGGCATATTTCCTAACGTTATTAAGAGATTCCTGACATATGCGCAAAAGCCCGGTCTCCACGTCAGGCGATAAATCTTGCCTATCACCATTAAGAACACAAGTTGCATTCACATCATTCTGCTCAGAAAACTTGCTCACCTCTTGCTTCAACGCATCGGCCAGATTAGCTTGTTCCAGCGCTTTAGGGCGCAGATTCCAGACCGAGCGCCGGGCTTCAGCTAAGCTTTTACGAGCCAAGTTGCTGGCTTGATTCAAATGGCGTTCTGCTTCTGGAGGACTATCACTAAAGGCTTGCTCCGCCGCCTCCAGCTGTAAGATAATGCCTGTAAACCCCTGTGCCAGCGTGTCATGGATTTCTCTGGCCATACGGTTACGCTCCTCCATAACTGCCATCTCACGCGTTTCCCCATAGAGACGAGCGTTTTCGATAGCCACAGCCAGTTGGTCGGCCAGTGTCTGCGCGGTAAAAATGTCAGCCTCGCCAAAAGCATGATGCTTGGCGCTCTCAATATCCAGAACTCCGAATACCTTATCTCCCAATTTAATAGCCACGGCAAGCTCAGATTTGGTATCGCCCAAAGCCTCGATAGCCCGGTACCGTGGCTCCTTGCTGACATCGTTTACACATAACGGTTCACCGATCCGGGCAACCCAGCCCACAATGCTTTCTTGATCCACCTCCAAAGGCACAGTCACCGGTATGACCCCCTTCTGCCCACCCAGATATAAAGATTTAAGAGTAAGCCGATTGGATTCAGGGTCCATTAAAAAGATGTTCACATTATAATAATGGAAAGTCTGGCGAAGTGTGTCACTGACGTTTGAGATCAGTTCATCCAGGTCGACGATGGAACTGATTTTACGACTGACCTCGTTTATAGTACGCAACTGCTCTACGCGCTCTCTCTCCTTCTTGGTTCTGTCCTCGACCTTCTTTTCCAGGTTAGTATAAGATTCCTTAAGCGCTGCCGCCATAATGTTGAATCGCTCGGCAAGGTCCTCGATTTCATCGCCAGTCTTGGCTTCGATACTATAATCGAGCTCACCGCTTCCTATGACCTCAGCGCCCTTGGCCAGCGCCTGTATCGGCCCGGTAATTGCTCTGGACAGCAGGAATATAACCACGCCAGCCACAACCAGTACACAAAAAATGACGACCATAAAAGTGAGTTGAGCCTGTTGCATTTGATCATCAATGTACTTACTGGTAGCTGCAACAGCACTGGCTATATTCCTCTGCGCCGCCTCAGCAGGCGCTGAAAATTCGTCGATATAGGTACTGGCAGCCACTATGAGGTCTGTTCCCTCCACAGGCACACAAGACATGAACTTTGAACGAGTCTGATTGTTTTCATCTGTCCAGTCATAGTACCCTGAAGATTCCCCGAACAGGCTTCTTTCCACGATTGAAAGATACTTGGAAGGTTCACCTACCTGCGAGTGCAAGTTAACGCCAACCATTTTGGGTTCCACATGGAAAATGACAACGTAGGATTTGTCATACACCATGGTGTATCCGGTCTGCCCAACTAGCTGAACCGCAATATCCCTCAGGTCCTTATTATCCTTTAGCGTGGACACGTCCAGAGATGGCTGCAACTCCATGAAAAGCTTCATCTCGTTGGCAACGTACACCGCCCGTCTTTGTATAAATACCCGTCCTAGATCTTCCAGCGCAGCGATGCTGGTGCGCACCACCTCCTCACCCATACTGAAGCTGTTTACCCTAGCACGATGGCCCACCTCATATATACTGCGAACTGCCAGTGCGCTGATGATACCAAGTGAAATAAAAACTAGAGCCAGGAACGATATCATTATCTTGCCACGGATGCCAAAGCGTGCTTTCGGCCTCACTTTGTCAAGTGGTTTGGCTAGCTTCAGCTTGCGAGGGTCTAACTTGATTTTCACGGCCTTGTGCTCTTGCCGTTTAGTAGTCTTAGTCATATAAACGCCGCCTCATAACTTAGAGGAGACTCTACAATTGTCCTTCCACCGCACTTATTGGCTTCGCCGTCCACAAGGGCTGAGTAACAAAGTTCTCACCGCTAAGCTTAGCTTGCAGCGTCTCAACAACTTCCTTTATCGGTAACCTTATCTGCTCCATGCTATCACGTTCCCGGATGGTGACCCGGTTATCTTCCAGCGACTGAAAATCGATGGTTATACAGAATGGGGTACCGATCTCATCCTGCCGACGATAGCGCCGCCCTATACTCTGGGCGTCATCATATTGCGTCACAAAGCAGCGGCGAAGCTCAGCATGTACCTCTCTTGACAATGGCACCAGCTTCTCATTTCTGCTCAATGGCAAAACAGCCACCTTAACAGGAGCCAGGTCAGGATGTAAATGCAAAACGACCCTGGTCTCACCCTGGGCCAGCTCCTCAGCATAAGAATCCACAATGAAAGCCAGCAGCGACCGGTCAACGCCAGCCGAAGGCTCAATAACATAGGGGGTATAACGCTGTCCTGTCTCCTCATCGAAATAGTCCAGACTTCTACCGCTGTGCCTGGCATGCTGTGTCAGGTCGAAATCGGCGCGGTTAGCGATGCCTTCCAGCTCCGACCAGCCCATAGGGAAAAGGTACTCCACATCGTAGCAGCCCTTAGCATAATGCGCCAGTTCGTCCTTACTGTGCTCACGCAGACGCAGGTTCTCTTTCCTCATACCCCGTTTCAAGTACCAGTTGAATCGCTCATTCACCCAATAATTAAACCACTCCTCATCGGTTCCCGGCTTAACGAAATACTCTAGCTCCATCTGCTCAAATTCTCTCGTCCTGAAGATGAAGTTCCCGGTGGTGATCTCATTGCGGAAAGACTTACCTATCTGAGCAATGCCGAAGGGTAGTTTCTTCCTGGAAGTGGTCATCACATTCTCAAAGTTGACAAACATCCCCTGCGCCGTCTCTGGGCGCAGATAGACAACGCTGGCATCGTCTTCCACCGGCCCCATGAAGGTCTTGAACATCAGGTTGAACTGCCTCGGCTCTGTAAGCTCGCCACCACAGCCAGGGCATTTATCGCCGCTGATATGGTCAGCCCGCCACCGCTGACGGCAAGCTTTACAGTCCACCATAGGATCAGAAAAGCCATCAACATGGCCACTGGCCATCCATGTCTGAGGATGCATGATAATACTGGTATCTATACCCACCACATCATCCCGCTGGTGAACGATGGCACGCCACCAGGCATCTTTAACGTTCCGCTTAAGCTCCACTCCAAGTGGTCCGTAATCCCAGCAACTCCCCAGCCCACCATATATCTCGCTGCTGGGAAAGATAAAGCCCCGCCGCTTGCACAGCGAGACGATTTTTTCCATATCTACTTTGCTCTTTTCCTCAGGCAAATTCAACCTCCTTAAACACTGCTCAAAGCTTATCAACTTTAGCTAAGAGTGTCAAAAGAACCCGAACACAACTCCACGTTTGTTACGAGTAAGAAGGGAAAAGCTGACTTTAATCCAATCAAATAGTGGAGTTGAAACCAAATTATTGGACTGGATTCCAGATATAGAGTAAAATCCAGCACTGGGCGTTTTTAGCTATTATGAACATAGTCCACAAACCAGCGTGGCTGGTTATCATATGTGCGCTGCTAGTGGGTGGTACAGGCGGCATCTGTGAGCCTCAACTTCCTATCCCACCTCCCAACCCACCACCACCTTCTGTTGACAGCACACCACCTCATACCACAATCACCAAGGCTCCTGCTAAAATTATCGGCTCCAGAGACGTAACTTTCGAATGGACTGGTAACGATGTTGCCACCCCAACAGCCAATCTCACTTATTCATATTTCCTCGAAGGCTATGATACCGGCTACTCACCATTCCTGCTTAACACTACTAAAGCATACACAAATCTTCCCGATGGCTCCTATACATTTTATGTCAAGTCGAAAGATGAGTCCGGCAATGTCGACCCATACCCGGAAAGCATCTGGTTCACAGTAAGAGCCCCACCAGAGCAGACAAACGTACCTGATATCCCGCCCTCCCATCATCCCACACCAACTTCCATTGACAACCGCTGGTTCATAGTCCCCGGCAGCAATGTAAGCCATATCGCTGTTAGCTACGACAGCGCTACGGTCTACGCCGCCGATGCCCTCAATGCCAAATTATACAAATCGGACCACGGTGGCTATGGCTGGGCTGAGCAACACGCTGTTGGAGCTGCCCCCTGGGAAGCATTGGCCATAGCACCTGATGACCCCAACGTTGTAGCCATAGCCACCAACGGAGGCGCTGAAGTCTACCTGTCCATCGATGGTGGCTCAACCTTTTACGCCACAGGATTAGCCAACAAACTCGGCGGCACCGAGCAAATCAAATGTCTTGCTATTTCACCAGGCTACGGCAACCTACGACGAGAAATCACCGCCGGCACATCTACAGGCAATGGCAATGGCAAGATATGGCTCAACACGTTTTACCGCTACGCAGCCGGCTGGCAGGATATCAGCACTGGCGCTGATGGTTGGCTGCCCACGCCAGCAATCTTGGGAGTAGATGTCTTTGCCATCAAATATTCACCCGGATTTGCCAGCGATGGGACAATCATGGCCATCGTCGCCAGCGGCCCTGCTCCCAGCACCGATGATACCTATCTCTACATCGGCACCAGAGACCTGGCCTCAAACAATACGACATGGAATTCCTTTTCTGGTTACCCTGTGGAGATCTGCCAGACAGGACAAGACACGCCAGGAACACCACTGACTTATACCGATATCGCCTTACCCGCAGACTATTCGATCGATATCCCTTCACGCAGGCATGTGTATGTCTGCTGGACAGACAACCCTCCCGGCGCTATTACGGCAGGCAATGCCAATGACGACGTTTACCGCATAGACAACACAGTTTGCTATCGCATATTCGGGCGGAGTGAAATCATATGCAGCCTGGCATACTCCGGGACGCATAGCCGGGGCAAGCTGCTGGCTGGAGCCCTGCTGCACAGCACAACCACAAACTTCCCGGGCACTCAGGTCTACTGCACATTCAATCCACAATCTATGACTCCTGTATGGCAGGGCAGCCGGAAACCACCAACCGGCCCGGGCATAGCACGCGTGGCCTGGTCACCTGATGGAAAGGTAGCCTACTGCGGGACAAGTTCCCCTATCGCCGGCAGCCATAAACAAAGTGCCTTCTCGCTCAGCGTCGACAACGGCCTCACCTGGAACCAAACAGGACTAATTGACCTTTGACCAGCCTATATTTCAAGAAGCAAAGGAGGTCAAGTTCTAAGCATTGCGCATGGTGCGTTGCCCCATTGTCATTCTGAGTCCGCCTGAAGGCTGCCTCAGAATGACACGAAGCAGGGAAATGTTATTGGGGTTTTGTATTTTGGTAACTGTAACTTGTTTAGTATTTCAGATTTGGTGTTCAGGATTCATCGTAGCAATAATACCTATTTGACATATGAACGAGTTTCCCACATACTTTTATCTTGTTATGATCAAGGCAATCTGCTTCGACTTTTACAATACTCTGGCTACCTATGACCCACCTCGGGAGCAAATATATGTCAAAACCAGCAGCGAGCTCGGGGTCAAGGTGGAGGAGAAGGCGCTATTCAAGTCGCTGGCGGCAGCAGACATATTCTACCGAAATGAGAACATCCGCCTGCCCGTAGAGCAAAGACCGCCCGAAGAAAAAAAGGCGTTCTACATCAACTATATCACCATGATATTATCTGGCGCTGAAGCCGAAATCAACCCGGATACCGCCCTCCAGATATTTGCAAAAGTCAGCAGCTATACCTGGAAGTTTAAGATTTATGAGGACACACTGCCCACGCTGAAAGCGCTCAAAAAGCAAGGCTTAACCACCGGGTTGATATCCAACGTGGTTCAGGACATGGATGCTACATACGAGGAGTTGGGATTACAACCCTACCTCAGTTTCAAGGTGACCTCAGCCGAAGCTGGGTGTGATAAACCGCAGCCAGAGATATTTCTGGCTGCACTGAGCAAAGCGCGGGTCAAGGCAGAAGAGGCGATTCACGTTGGCGACCAGTATGAGCTAGACATAGTTGGCGCTCAAGGCGTGGGCATGACTGGCGTGCTCCTCGACCGCAATAATCACTTCCCTGAGATCACCAACTGCCCCCGTATCCGTAGCCTCACTGAGATTTTGGAATACATATAGCCTCGCCACATACCAAGATTGCCCATAGGGCTTCGCCCTTCGCAATGACATTCTGCCGAGGGATTATTACTTCGCGCCGGGAAGGCTCAGCGCAGCAGTGCCACATAGCTATTTAGCAGCACCCCCAGGGAGTCAGCCACTGGCTGGCATTTTGCCTTCAAACAATAGAATACCCTGCCCTCAGTCGGCAACTCGGACAAGGACTCATAATACCCCATGCCTTTGGCAAGTATAAGGTCGGCAGCGGCGAATTCACGCTTGAACTCCACCGAGGCCAAATCAAAAACGACTCCCGGCGTCGCCGTCCCCGTGGTGATAATATCTCCCAGCTCTCGCTCCAGCCCTGCTTTCCTCACATCCTCCAATGTGACATCGTTCTGCACCGCAGCCGCTTTAACCACATATGTAACGCGGGCAAACTGCCTCATCCACCTGATTAGAGGCATATCGAAGCACACCTCACCGGCATTATCACCCAGATACAGCACTTTATTGGCATTCATAAGTTTATCTTCGAAACGCGCCGAATCATCAATGACAAAGTCCACACTACCTTTCAAGTCTATCTTGACCGCCTCAATCGGTCTGAAGAAATCGATGGCATTGCCCAGTGCGGCCAGCTTGAGGCAGCTTCTGGAGCTATTACATCCAAGTTCACTCATGGCGGACAACTCCCTGGCAACTCCAATCTCGGTATCCTTCATCGCCCTATAAGGGTCGCAGTTCCCGGTTGTTTCCTTGATGGCCTCATGCATCCTGGCAGCGATGCTGATGGTCACCGCATCGCAGGAGAAATTGTCCTTGAGCACACCCAGGCTACGCTCTATTGCTCCGGATTTTAATTGTTCGTCCTCAGTAGCCAGCGCAGCAGCCTGATAAGCCAGCTTTCGAAGACAGGCATAACACGCTTGAGAAGCTTTCATATAGATTCACTGAATGGCGGCCTTAAAATATGCCGCCTCCACAATACAAAGACAACATTAGGCGGCTGGCATCGGCATAAACTTATTTCTGCACAGCCACAGGATACATATCTGAAGACTGTTCTTTAAAGCTTTTTCTTAAGCCAGGCTATCCTGTTCCTGACGATCTCAGCCGCTTCCTTCCTGTCGCCAGCTTTAGCCAGGTCTTTTGCCAGCTTATCATCGCCAAAAACATCGCGCACCCAGTTGGCGAAATCGTTCCTGCTATCGTTGGCATGATGGCGAAAGGAGTCTGTGCTGATATGCGACAAGCAGTCAGCCAACTGATGTAAGTTCTGGGCCACACAGCCATCATGACAAAGGAAGCATTTGTCATGGGGTGTGTCAGCCAAAACCCGCCCTGCATCTTGTTTCGTTCTCACAATCATGTTATCACCTCCACAAGACTTATTTTGTAGACGTAAGATAATTCTAAATCAAGCGCCATTATTTGTCCATCAAGCCAATCTGGTTAAACGAGCCTGAGGCTATCCGAAAAATCAATCGTCACCATGAGCACAGCGTGCCTGACGACCCGCGATCTCTTTATAGTTGCCATTTCCTGACAGCCCGACTGAGAGTGATTTAAAGCCTTAATAGAATCTTAATAATTATGTCTGATACTATAGTAGAGGAAGTCTAATATAACTCATGGCAAACAGCATGAAGAGAAAGCAGAGAATACTGGTATCCGATGATGATCGGAAAAGCGCTGAGTTAGTGAAGCTGTATCTGGAAAGAGCTGGATATGCCGTGGACGTCTCTTATGATGGGCAGGATACGCTGTTGAAGGCGAAGCAGGAGTCTTTTGACCTGATAGTGCTCGACCTTATGCTCCCCGGTGTAGATGGCTTATATATATGTCGGCACCTGCGCGCTGAATCTGATGTCCCCATCATTATGTTGACGGCTAAAGTATTGGAGACAGACCGGGTGAAAGGCTTCGCCACAGGAGCCGATGACTATGTAACCAAACCATTTAGCCCCAGCGAATTGGTTGCCAGGGTTCAGGCGGTGCTCCGCCGCAGCGCCAACAATGGAATTATGGCTGGCCCAAAGGAAATCACCAGAGGAGCTCTTTCCATAGACTTACGCCGCCGTGAAGCCCGATTGAAAGACAAACCAGTTAAGCTGACGCCCACGGAATTTCACCTGCTGGCAGCAATGATATCCGAGCCTGGCAGAGTGTTCAGCAGGGATGAACTGATCGAGAAAGCCCTGGGCTTTGATTATAATGGATTCGAACGAAGCCTGGATGTGCATATTTTTAATCTGAGACAAAGGTTGAAGGAGACCGATCCTTCAGGCGAAGATTATATTCGAACGGTCTACGGAATGGGCTATAAGCTGGAGGTAGGAAAATGAGGCTATCGAGCTTCCGGTGGCGCATTTTCCTGGCCTTCATTCTGGTTATCGGCATCGTGGTTGGCGCTGTGAGTTTGTTTATCAACCAGAGCATAAATACCAACATCGAGCACTATGAGCAGAAAGTAGCCGCCGAACGCATCGAACGGATGCAGTCTATCCTGAAACAACGTTATCAACAAAGCCAGAGTTGGGCAGACATTCAGCCCTCGGTGGAGCAGATGGGACAACTCTATGGTTTGAGAATCGTTGTCGTCGAAAATGGCGTGGTTATCGGCGATTCTCAAAAAACCTACCTGGGGCAAAATTTGATACCTGACCTGCCATCAGACATAATCTTTATCATCGATAGGCAACCACCAGCCGGCTCACCTGTGCCAAGACCCTTTGAAAGAAGCTTCACTGGCGTTAGGGAGGCGAAAATGGCCGAGTTCCTGAGCGCACTTACGTGGTCTATAATCTGGGCTGGCCTGGTTGGTGTAATTATAGCAATCGGGCTAACATTCCTATCCTCAAGCCGGGTTACGGCGCCGATATATGAGCTAGCCAAGGCCGCAGGCAAATTCGGCCAGGGAGATTTCAGTTGCCGGGTCTCCTTGAAGTCCCGGGACGAGCTGGGCAAGCTGGCCAGCGCATTCAATACTATGGCAGAAGACCTGGAACACGCCGATAAATTGAAGAAGGATATGGTAGCCGATGTTGCCCATGAGCTAAGAACGCCGCTATCCAACATCAGGGGATATGTTGAAGCCATCCGGGATGGAGTGATCAAAAGCGATGCTACAACCCTGCAATCTATACATGAGGAAGTCATGCTGCTTTCCAGGCTGGTCGAAGACCTCCATGAGCTGGCTTTAGCCGAGTCCGGCGAGCTCTCTCTATCCCGCGCAGCCGCAGATATCAGAGAAATCGCTGCGTCTGCGGTAAAAGCCATGCACTCACTGGCAATCGCTAAGAAACTAGACGTCCAGCTTGATTTACCGGAAAGACCGGCATTAGCTATGGCAGATACCAACAGGATCGGTCAGGTACTGCGGAACCTGCTGGCTAATGCGGCCAACTTCACGCAGGAAAAAGGCACCATAACCGTCTCGGTAAAACTGTTGAATAGCGAGGTAGAAGTCAGCGTGACTGACAACGGCATAGGCATACCGCCTGATGAGCTTCCCTTCATCTTCGAACGGTTCCACCGTGTGGATAAAGCCCGCTCCCGAGATACGGGCGGCAGCGGTCTGGGATTGACCATTGCCAGACAACTGGTGGAGGCACACGGAGGCAGCATACGGGCTGAAAGCACGCAAGGCGAAGGCAGCAAGTTTATATTTACCCTACCCGCCTATAAAGATATAGACGATTCTCACAAATCTTAATTAGAAATTAATATTGCACTGTTACCATCTAAGTATCAGTGTTACAAAAAGGAGGTAACCAAGTAATGTGGAAAGACAAGAAATTCATCATTCTTGCATCAGCGCTGGCAGCCGTTTTGGTTATCGGCGCTACGGCAGGAGTCGTGCTTGCCCAGGCCGGAGATAACGGAACAGGTAAGGATGACGGCATACTGCCCAGGGTCGCCCAGATACTGGGCATAGACCAGCAGAAGCTTACTGACGCCTTTACCCAGGCAAGAACCGAATACAGGGAACAGCATCCTAGAGGGCAAAACCCGGAACAAGGACTAGAAAAGGCGGTTCAAAATAGCAAGCTAACACAGCAGCAAGCTGACCAGGTAAAGGCATGGTGGGCATCCAAGCCGGCAAACCCCAAGGACAACCCGGAGCAGTTCAAAGAATGGCTCAATTCCCGACCGGACGTCCCTATGACTCAACCGCACAGGTCTCCGGGCCCAGGCGGCTTTCCTGGCAGATGCTCTCCTAATACCCCGGCCCCAACCACCTAAAATAAATGGCAGGGTGCAAAAAAAAGGGGGAGGAAATACCCTCCCCCTTTTTTGCCCACACCACCCCTGCATCTAAACAAAATCTTAACAATTGACTGTTATTATTTATTTTTTCTTAGAATCAGCGCCACGAAATTGGGCTAGAATCACAAATTACATTATAATTACCCGAAGTAAATCTGATACATGACTAACACACGTAATAAACCCCTAATCATTGCTTGCCTATCCATTTTGCTTATCTCAGGCTTTGGCTGCGCTTCCAAATCAACCACGTCGGCAGTGCAAACCCAGGCTGTAGCCGTGCAGCGCGGCAACTTAATAAGTACTGTCTCAGTGGATGGCAACCTGGTCATGCCCCAGGCGTATGACCTGGCATTCGGCTCAGCGGGCGAGGTCGTATATGTCATAGGCGATGATGACCCAACTGGACAAAACCCGGCAGAGGGGAGATATGTTACCAGAGGGACGATACTGGCAAGGCTCGACGATACAGCGTACCGGCTACAGCTGATGTCAGACAACAACGCCCTGCAGCAGACACTAAGCAACCTGTACGAAACGGTGCCGCTGCTTCCCCAGTTTCCAGAACACTCGTATAACGCAGATAAAACGAGCCCAGACTTTGGTGAGGATTTAGGAATAGAAGACTCAGAAGTCAATTACCCTTCTTACTATCCCAACTCCACCACCTTGACCTCCTTCGTCTGGGCACAGCAGGAGACGGCGAGAGCGCAGACACTGCTCCAGTCAGGCAAAAGCGCCGAAGCTGCATCCGAACTATATGTCGCCCAGTCCGACCTCGAAGCCTGCATAAGCATAATCGAGGACGCCATACACAACCCTGCCTCAGGCCTGGGCGGCCTAGCGCAGTACGCTGACCAGGAAGAAGCTAGCTCATGGCTCTGGCAATATGACATATCTGGCATGTTGTTCATAGATTCGCTGCAAGAGCTGGCGGAGCAAATCAAGCAGAGCCAGGCAGCTTTAGAGAAACTGCGTGCGTCGCTCACTGAGGACAACTATGCAGATGCCGATTCCGCCTTCAGGGATATTGCAAGCCAGATGGACGGGATAAATTTAAGGCTCGCCGATAACGTCAACAGGATAGAGAAGAGGAACGATACCACCGTCTACGGCAGGGACATCAGCTTCCACCTCTACGATGCTGCCGAGGAGAAGCTGAACGCAGCACTGGCAAGCGTTGGAAAAGAGGACCTTAACTCGCCTGATTTAAGTTCTAATCTACGGATAGCACAGCACTACATACGGCTTTGCAACGCTATCCTGGGAAGCAATGAGATGGTGTTACAGCACGGTCTTTCCCTGCAAAATACAAGCAACTACAATATCGACCTGGCGCAAAAACTGTTAGCCCTCGATACCGATGAAAATAATTTGCTCAGCGCTGTCATCTTTGCGCCCTTCGACGGCACAGTGGTCAGCGTAGGCGTCAAAGATAAGGATATCATCTCTGACCAGGACCGCTCATCCAGGACCGCGGTTACACTTGTCGACACAAAAACAATAAAGTTCCAGGGATTGGTTGACGAGATAGACATTTTGAAAATAAAGACCGGCCAAAAGGCAACCATATCCGTGGATGCCGTTCCCAACAAAACGTTCAGCGGCACTATATCCTTCATCTCTCCCTCCGGCACTGCGGATACCAGTGGCGTGGTTAAATTCGACGTGACCATCCTGCTCGACCCCTCTGATGTTGACCTCAAGGGAGGGCTTAGCGCCACGGCGGATATCGCCATAGATAGCGTTAACAACGTATTAATCGTGCCCCTGACAGCGGTTACCACCACTACAGCCGGTTCCTTCGTCACGGTCAAAAATCCTGCCACAGGTCAACCCGAGAAAAAGCAGGTAACGCTGGGCAAGCAAAATCAGCAGTTCGCCGAAGTAGTATCCGGCATAAAAGAGGGCGATACCGTGATATTTGAACAAAAGGCTATGTCCGGAGCACCGGTGACGACGCGCCCTCAAGGGCCACCGCCAGGAGGGGGCAGGTAATTCCATTTGCAGCCGAATCTCAATAAAAAAAGTAAATTACACAAAGAGAACTGAGTGAGAGATAAATTAGCGAACAGAGCGATAACCGCAGTGGTATTAGGTATCCTGCTATTACCACTGTTTGCCAGTTGCAGCCGCAGCCAGGCGTCAGTTCCAGAACAACCTCTGGAAGTAAAACGGGGCGACCTAGATATCAACGTGACCTCTGATGGTACCCTTATCACACCAGATGACTTTAAGCTCGCGTTTGGTACCCAGGGTGTAGTAAGAAAAATACTGGTAGAGGAAGGTGATGAGGTAGGAGAAGGCGGTTTGCTGGCCATGCTTGATAACAAGGCTCAAAAAGACGCCAGATCAAACGGGCAAGACGGCATCAAGCCAGCCCTTCTCAGCATTCAGACGGCGCAGAACAACATTGCATTTGGCTGCGGTATCGACCATCTTCCCTATAATTATGCCGATTTAAGCGTGTCGCGCATGGCTGACGAGGCTAAAAAAGATATAAGTACGGCTGCCAACTATTTCAGACAGGCGAAATATAAAGACGCCGGTTACTGGCTGATCATGACGTATTTCGACATCGAGGTATGCCAGGAACTGATCACATCCAGGCCCAACGCCGCCGAGCTCGCCGGCGCCAAGGCAAACACGGCATATTATCCCGATGTTGCCGCCGGAAGCTCTGCGCCCCTATCACTGGAGAACCAGCATGTCGTTGACTACCTGCAGCAGTTCCGCCAGAAGCTGCTGGATATCAGTGGCGACATGAGAAAAGCCGGCGCTATGAAAGCCGGGGTATATGAAAAAATCGCGGCGGAATTCGATGCTGCAGAGCAAGAAACGGTTACAGCGAGCCAGATGGCCAAGAGCACCATATCCGTTAAGGATAGGTTTGTCTTCAAATATGCCGATACCCCCAGCAGCGTTGATTTCTTACAATCATCCTTGCGCTCCTTACAGGAGGTGGAGGAGTATCTACCCCCGGATAATGCCGATCTGACTGATGAAGCCATCGATAATTTGTACATAGCCAAGCTGAAACTACAAATAGCTCGCGACGTCCTGCAAAACCAAACCCTAGTCTTCGAAAGCGGGGGCAGCATCAACTGGAAGACACTGCAACAATATAACCTCAGCCTGCAAAGCGCGGAAATAGCATTATATAAAGCAAAACGAGCCATCATGCAGACGGTTATAATAGCGCCAACTAAAGGCACTATAAAAAGCGTGAACCTCAAAGTGAATTATAGCCTGTCCGCCATCGACTTTTCATCACGGCCTGCCGTTGAGCTTGTCAGTACCAGCCGCGTAAGGTTCCAGGGCACTGTGGACGAAATAGATATCATGAAAGTCAAAACGGGGCAAAAGGCCAATATCACCATCGATGCTATTACAGACAAAGTGTTTACCGGGACGGTTAAATTCATCTCTCCCTATGGCGCAAAAGCGGGCAACGTCATTAAATTTGCCATCCAAATATCGCTAGACCCGACAGATTCCCAGCTTAGAGGTGGCTTGAATGCCACCGCAAATATCATGGCAGCCAGCGTCAAGAATGCGTTGCTGGTGCCGGTCTCAGTAATCATCAACACGCCAAACGGGCCGATGGTAACGGTGGTCAACGAGGCTACGGGCGCGTCTGAAAGAAAACGAGTCACCCTGGGCATACAAAACTTTCAGTTCGCTGAAGTCCTGTCAGGATTAAAGGAAGGCGATAAAGTCAGGATGGCAAGCTGGCAGGGCACCACTACACTGCCCAATACCCAGTCAGGCCCAAGAACGTCGAATCCCATGCGGGTGCTCAGGTAGCAGGCTAACCGAACGCATGTTATCGAGTTTACTAACATGATCGAACTTAAAAATATAACCAAGATATACGACCTGGGGACAGTCAAGGTCAATGCGCTGGATGATATCTCACTTAGCTGCCAAAAAGGCGAGTTTATCTCCATCATGGGGCATTCAGGCTCAGGCAAGTCAACTATGATGAACATCCTCGGCTGTCTGGATAAGCCGACCTCGGGAAGTTACCACATCGATGGTCAGGATGTAGCCAGCATGAGCGATGATGCCCTGGCGGTAATGCGCAATCGCAAGCTGGGATTCGTCTTTCAGTCTTATAACCTGCTGCCTAAACTGACAGCGACAGCCAACGTGGAACTGCCACTGATATATGCCGGCAATAAAAACAGACACCAGCGCGCCCTTGATGCACTGGAATCAGTGGACATCGCCGACAGGGCATCGCACCATCCCAGCGAGATGTCGGGTGGAGAGCAGCAGAGGGTAGCCGTCGCCCGCGCCCTGATAAACAACCCGCTGGTGATACTTGCCGATGAGCCTACAGGCAACCTGGATACCGCTACCAGCCATAATATCATGATGCTGCTCACCGAGCAGTGTCAGAAAGGCATCACCGTGATCGTGGTCACCCACGAAGAAGATATCGCCAAATACACGCAAAGGACAATCTATCTCCGTGATGGTAAAATCATCGAAGAGAAAAGGCGATGAGCATCTGGGAAAGCGTCAAAACGGCCTGGCAATCTATATTTTCTAATAAGCTACGCTCATCGCTTACCATGCTCGGCATCGTCATCGGCGTCATGGCTGTGGTATTGTTGGTCTCTATAGGCCAGGGGTTTCAGCAAAGCTTAACCACAACCTTCAATAATATGGGGGCCAGCGCCCTTTATATATCGAGCTCGACAGACAAGACGATAACTACTGTGCGCCCACTGACGTTTGAAGATGCGCAGGCACTGGAAGATAAAACGGTAGCCCCATCGATAAGCGCAGTCTCCCCTACACTTGGCTCCAGGGGAAGCGTATCGTACGGCAACAACAACGTGACCATACAAATCACCGGCATCACCCCCGCCATAACTCAGATAAGAAATTACCAGATGGAGGAAGGTAGGTTCATAACTGACCAGGACACCACAGCCAGGAACAATGTGGTAGTGCTCGGCTATCAGGCGGCACTCGACCTGTTCGGGAGCGAGTCGCCGATCGGCAAGAGCCTGCGGGTTAGCGGCAGCAAATTCCAGGTGGTCGGCACTATGCAAAAGATGGGCGGTTTCGGAGGAGACAGCTACCTCTTGATGCCCCTGACCACTATGCAATCCAAAATAACAGGCGGCAATAACGTCCAGCAAATTGCAGTCAAGGCCGCCAGCCCAGAACTTGTAGACGCTGTAATTGCCGAGATAACCTCTGTGATCAGGGCCCGGCACTACATCAGGACCGGGGGAGCAGACGATTTCACTATCCAGGACATGCGCGAAACCCTCAATAGCATGCAGCAGACCATGGCTACCTTCTCTATCTTCCTGGGCGCCGTCGGCGCTATATCGCTCCTCGTCGGCGGTATCGGCATCATGAATATCATGCTGGTCTCGGTATCGGAACGCACACGCGAGGTCGGCATCCGCAAAGCCATCGGCGCCAAGCGCCGCGATATCTTACTTCAGTTCCTTATCGAAGCAGCAGCGCTGAGTCTAACCGGCGGTTTAATCGGCCTTCTGTTGGCACTGGGAGGAGCGTCATTAATGGGCAACATCTCACTGGGAACTATGAGCCTCAAGGCTGAGATTTCAGCCACCATCGTTATAATCGCTCTCTCTGTATCGGTAGGCACCGGGCTGATATCCGGCACCTACCCTGCCTTCATGGCTGCAAAACTGGACCCCATAGAGTCCCTGCGCCACGAGTAGGACGCCCAACGCAGGACAAAAAATAATCCCATTATGCCGCAATCTGTCAGTTAGGATCCAAGGAAAAGGCACATGCCCGCCCATTTTCACAGTCATTACGAATCCGAACAGAGTCAGGATATGGCGATGACGGTGGAAGATATGCTAGACAGAGGCGCTGCGGGATGATGCGACAGCAAAGGACTGAGTAAACCTCATAGAATCCAGCATCCGGGCAATGTGGTCGCGCTGCATCACGGAGAAGGACTTGCTGTGGTGTGCTGCCGGCAATGGTTTCCTCACAGGCTGCGCCCGGTATAGCTCAGCAAGAGGAGCGCTGGCACGGGGCTGTTGAACATATACAGTTTGCTTGGCACCGGAGGCCATCCGGGCCTCTTTTGTCGGTAGCGGAACTCCGTTAAGCAGTTGGGGCCGGGCAGGCTGATTATCACCGTTCTGGTAAGCTTTCCACGCCTGGGGCAGTTTATAGACCCTGGCAGTCATAGTAGGCCAGGGCAGTTGACCGGAACGTCTCTTTTCCAGCTCATAGGTAATAGCCGCCTCCCCCATCCTCTCCAGTTTATAGTCGTAGATATGAACAAACGTGTTTTCCCGCTTCTGAGGAACTGCTTCCTGCAAACCCGCTCTGGCCCTGGCGTAGCCCAGAAGCCAAACGCCGGCAACAGTGGTAACGGGCTCAGGACAGAAAATCAGCGCCAGCGCTAGTCCTTGAAGCCCTAAGTAAACCGGATTATTACTCATGATGCTGTTAAATCCCAAACCAAAAAAACACGCATATTAAAGCTCAAGGGGTCCCCATTTGTCAAGTGGTATTTTTAGGAAAAGCGTTTCTCATAAATCAACAAGTCATCTTCAATTGAATAAAAATCAGCGATTCTGGCAATAAGCCGATAACCATTGGAACGGTGAAAATTTCTGGTTCTCTCATATCCCGGCAGCGATGAGGTTTCAATAAGCAACAACCTCCCGCCAGCTTCTTTTACATCATCCTCTGCTGATAAAACCAGGCTTTTCCCCAGGCGCTTGCCCTGCATCTCAGGAGAGACCGCAAGCCAGTACATATCCCATGTACCTTCAGTGAGAGGAGTAGGCCCATAGCAAACATAACCTGCAACCGACGCCTCAAGTTCAGCCACTAAGATGGTATAACCAGAACCGGATGGGTCACCTAGACAGCTATCTATCATTTCTTCCGCAACCTCCACTTCAGCAGGTTTAAACTCAGGTATGTGCCTTAATATATCCAGTATGGCCAGCTTATCCTGATTCACCATCGGCCTGATTTTGCAGCTCATAAGCAGGACTTCTCCAGGGCTAAATGCACAATCCTATCTATGAACTGGCTATATGCCATGCCCACAGCTTGCGCTTGGCGTGCCGCACCTGTACCCGGGGATATATCAGGGTTAGGATTAACTTCCAGAACCTGCGGCTCTCCACCATTTTGCCTTAAATCAAGCCTGGCATAACCGGAGCATCCAAGCAACCGAAAAGCACGCAGGGCTATATCAACGATTTGCTCCCTGGTATCATCGTTCAGTTCAGCAGGGCAAACTACGCCAGTGTGCTCAAAATAAATAGTCTGCGGTTCCCACTTTGCGGAAAATGTGAGCAGCTCAGGCATGCCCGGCGGCAAAGTGTACACTATCTCTGAAATCGGTAAGACAACGGGGTTATCGCTACCAAGAACGGTGACATTAAATTCACGGCCATCAACAAACTCCTCCACCAATGCTCTACCGCCAAAAAGTCCACTCACCCTGGCAACTTGTCGCACCAGATGATCAGCATCATTTACCACGCTCTCCTCGGTCAGTCCATGGCTGGCGTCTTCACCGCACGGTTTAATGATACAGGGATATGTAAGACTAAATATGCATAACGTATCAGGAGTCAGCACTTGAAAGTTAGGGGTTTTTATGCCCGCCGCCCTTAAAATATCCTTGGCTTTTGATTTGTCCAATGCCAGAGATAACGCAGGAGGCGGACAACCGGTATAAGCCAGTCCTATCTCAGAAATGATACCAGCGACCACAGCCTCCGTTTCGGGAGAGCCATCAAACCCTTCAAAAAGGTTGAATACCAGGTCAGCCCTTAGGGCTTTCAAGACGTCGCGCGTGCGCGCTATGGGAGGCAACAGAGGTACCACAGAGACAGGGTAGCCCAACTCAACCAACGCCTTGTACACCGCATCAACCGTCTCAAGGACACCGAGAACAGCTTTCTCCTCCCACGGCACATAGGCACAGGTACACGGCTCGTTATATACTATCGCTACTTCAGGCAGCATTCTATAGGATATCTCTCTAAGGCAGCATTGAGTATAGCTGAGATAAGACCCCGATATGTCCAACCCATTCTACCCGCCATAATGGGCAAATCACCGCTCTTTGGATTCAGCCCCGGCAGTGGGTTTATCTCCAGAAAATATGGTACCCCATCAGAGCCAAGCTTGAAATCGACCCTGGAAAAATCACGGCATCCCAAGACCTCAAAGACCTTCAGGCTGGCATCCGCGATTTTATCGAAAGTGGTCTTCTCTAGCCTGGCAGGACATTCATAGTCCACCAGACGTTCCCAATCCCGCTTCACCTCCAGCGAGTAGATGAAACAATCCCTCTTATCTCTAGGCAAAACGCGCATTATGCCCACAACTTCAGGCGATGAGTTACCCACTACCCCCACCGTAATATCATCACCGGAGATAAACTCCTCCACCATCGCCGGCTGCTGGTAGCGCTCCAATAACGCAGCTACCAATTCCTCTGCCTGCTCAGGGGTGTCGACTCTGGAAGCAAGGCCTATGCCTTTGCTGGACCCCTCATAAGCGGGCTTAACAAAAGCCGGGAATGGGAAACCATCCCAGTCTATTTCCGACAACTGCTCTTTCCGGCTGGCCACCTGCCACCTTGGCGTAAGGATGCCAGAAGCCGATAAAATCTTTTTGGTCAGCGGTTTGTCCAGAGAGATGGCAAGGCATTGAGGGTCTGAGCCGGAACAAGGGATGTTCAGCATCTCCAGAATTGCTGGCACCTGTGCCTCGCGGCTCCTGTAGTTGCCCAGGCCTTCAGCGATATTGAAGACCAAATCAAACTTCTCCTGCCTAATAATATTAGCCAGGAACTCCTCACCACCACCTAGCTTGACCACAGAATGTCCCTGGGCCTCTATGGCTGCAGCGATAGCCTCAACCGTCGCCGGCGAGTCATATTCCTCCAGAGCGTCCTCGGGATGAATACCTTCGAGGTGCACTGCCTCTTTAAGATCGTAGCATAGTCCTATCCTCAACTCTAGCTCCTACGTCATCACTGGCTCTGCCACGGGAAACGCCTCCACAGGCACCGTTTCCTGCACACGTTTGTCATTCTTGCGGCCGTTTCCACTAGAGCCTATGGCTTTAGGATTACGATACCAGAAGAAACGCCCCTGATAATTCCTCAACACCAGATCATCTTCAGTCTGGGTTAATATATAGTTTGGCTGTATCGGAACCTTACCGCCGCCCTCTGGCAAATCTATGACAAATGTGGGTACTGCCAGTCCCGAAGTATGCCCTCGCATTCCCTCTATAATCTTGACTCCTGTTTCCACAGAAGTGCGCAGGTGCTCCGTGCCCTGGACTTCGTCGCACTGGAAGAGGTAATAAGGACGCACCTTTATCTTCAACAGCCCCTTGCATAGCTTCAACTGCGTTTCCACAGAATCATTTATGCCCCGCAGCAGCACGGATTGATTGTTCACCGGAATCCCACTCCGCAGCAGCTGGTCGCATGCTTTAGCCGACTCCGGCGTTATCTCGTTAGGATTGTTAAAGTGCGTATTCAACCAGATAGGCCCATACTTAGATAGCATGGCACATAGCTCATCATCGATGCGCTGGGGCAGCACCACAGGGCACCTGGTGCCGATGCGAATGATATCCACGTGCTCTATTTGTCTTATCTTTGAGATGACCTGCTCCAGGCGGTGAGTAGAAAGCGTCAAAGGGTCGCCGCCGGAGATGATGACATCCTTGATAGCCTTGTTCTTACGGATATAACGAAGCATCGCTTCGATTTCGCCAGGAGTCCGTACCCAGCCTCCATGCCGCCACTCTCTTTTGCGCGTGCAATGACGGCAAAACATGGGGCACAGGTCTGTCAGTACCATTAATGCCCGGTCAGGATAGCGATGCACCAGCCCCGGCAGCACAGAGTCTCGTTCCTCTGCAAGCGGGTCCTCAAATCCCATGCCAGCAAGCGCTATCTCGTCAAAAGAAGGAATAGACTGCTTTCTTATAGGATCGTGCGGGTCTTCGGGGTTGATAAGTGATAAATAGTACGGGGTTATTGAGATAGGATAGGTAGCGGTTACAAGCTTGAGACGTTCTTGTTCGATAGATGAAAGGGGGATGAAATTGACCAGTTCGTCAATAGAGGTAATCCGATTCCGGAAATGCCATTTCCAATCGTTCCAGAGTTCCCCTGAGGTATGGTTAAAAAATCTGTTCTTCCTGGCAGTGCCAGCAATACTTGGAGGTTCTTCGTCCTCATTTACTATGGCAGTTAAGCTTGGAGGCTCCTCTGCTGCCTCATCCACCACCCCACTCTTCATAGTCGCTGCCGATTTTGTCACTCTCCATTTTCTCCTTTTTAACTTCAGCCGTACCTCTTAGCTTCATTTTACGATGAAGCCCCAACACCATTTTTATAATGTTCTTAACGTTTTTATAACATCAAAAAAAACATATGTCAAGCATTTTAAGCCCAATCTGGTAAAATTTTTGAAAAAGTTTTTATTTCACGTTCAAAATAGCCTACAAAAATAACAGGCACCCCGCCTGGTTTTTTGTCATCTATATCGCCTGAAATATACTCTGAAAATATTAATTCTTTCCCTAACCCCCAGGTTCTCTGATAAAAACTAAATACCGTTCGGGGCACAAAGTTTTTCCCCGTCATTACCATCCACCTAATGCCCGCCTCAGGCGAATGGTAATCTCGAAAGATAGCCCAGCCAGGCATCACCGCTATACCAGACCAGTACAGTAATCCAGTTGAAGTCAGAAGAAGGTTTTATTAACAGATATTGACAAATATAAACAATAGTGCTAATTTGGTCTTAAGAGGTCTTAAGAGGTCTTAAGAAGAGGCCTCACGGGAGGAGGAGTAGATGGAACCATTACTCACTCCACAAGAATTGGCCGAGTACCTCAAAATGAGCCCCAGAACCGTTCTGCGTAAGGCCAGAGCCGGAGAGATACCTGCAACTAAAATCGGCCGGCGGTTCCGATTCAATAAAGGCAAAATCGATAAATGGCTGCTTCGGCAGGCTGTGAACAGACCGGCGCATATTCTAGTTATTGATAACGAGCCGTCAATCGGGCAGTTATTCAAGGATAGCTTGAAGGATGGCGTTTATCAGGTGACGGCAACTTCGAGTAGCCATGAGGCATTAGGTTTGGTCGCCGAGATCGAATTCGATTTAATATTTCTGGGTCTGGTTATGCCTGAGATTGACGGCAGCGTAATCTTCCGACGCATTCGGAAGCTGGATGAGCACGTGCCCATAGTTATAATGACTGGCTACTCTGATAGCGACCTTATGCAAAAACATATAGAGCACGGTCCGTCGCTTGTTATGAAAAAACCTTCCGATATCGACGATATACTCAGAGCCGTCAGCATTTTTCTTACAAGTCATGGACGAAGACGCAAAAACGTGTAAAAGACATCCCACAAAGAAAGACAGGAGGAGGGAACCACGAGGCGAGGTGAACATAGAAGCCGTCAAGCCAGGCCAGTATCTTATCTTTACCTTTTAGGAGCAACAATACTGGTATGATAATCAATTGTAGAAGCTATAAAGCGGGGGCGAGGCAGAAGTGAGACAGGCGCACAAACAGACGGAGGAGGCTCTGCAGCTAACACAGCTCTCAATGGACATCGCCGCCGATGCTATCATGTGGCTTAGACAAGATTCTTTCCACACTTATGTGAATGATGCAGCATGCCGCCTCTTGGGATACTCGCGAGAGGAATTCATGAAGCTAACTGCCAGCGACGTCAACCCAGCACATCCGAGAGAGGTATGGCCGGCGCATTGGGAGGAGCTCAGGCAGAAGAAAAAGCTCGTTTTTGAGACCGCCCTCCGAAGGAAGGACGCCCGCATGGTGCCGGTGGAAATCACAGCCAATTATATTGAGTTTGGTGACAAAGCCCATAATTGCGCGTTCGTTCGTGACATTACCGAGCGCAAGCAGGTAGAAGCGCAACTCCATCGGGCGGAGAAAAAGTACTCAACTCTTGTGGAGCAAGGAAACGATGGGGTCATTATTATCCAGGACAGCTTGATAAAATTCGCCAACTCGAAGGTGGCTGAGATTACGGGTATCCCCCTGAAGGACATGATTGACCAGCGATGCATCAATCTAATTTTCCCAGAATATAGAGAGCTTATAAGAGACCGTCATATCAAGATGATGTCTGGAGAAGAAGTCCCGAACAGCTACGAAATAGAGATTTTGACCAAAGCGGGTAATACGGTTCCAATTGAGATAAACATCAGCAGTATCGAATATGATGGTAGGGCTGCTGAAATGGCTATACTTCGAGATATAACAGAGCGTAAGAAGGCGGAAGAAGAGAGCAAGCAGAGCACAAAGAAGCTGTTAGCGGCTATGGAAGCAACAATAGAAGCTATAGCTCTGACAGTGGAAATGAGAGACCCATATACTGCTGGACATCAACGCCGTGTAACTGAGCTTGCTGTCGCCATAGCCAAGGAGCTCGGCATTCCGGAGGCAGAGATTGACGGAATCCGCATGGCAGGCATCATCCATGATATCGGCAAGGTATATACACCTGCTGAGATCCTGAACAAGCCGGGCAAACTAAGCGAAATTGAGTTCTCCATGATAAAGACGCACTCTCAGGTCGGCTACGAAATATTGAAGGCGATAGAATTTACCCGGCCTGTGGCCCAGATCGTGCTCCAACATCATGAAAGGCTGGATGGCTCAGGGTATCCATCAGGCATAAAAGGCGAAGGTGTTCTGCCGGAGGCAAAAATACTGGCTGTGGCTGATGTAGTTGAGGCGATGGCATCTCACCGGCCATATCGACCGGCCTTAGGCATAGACCAAGCTCTTGAGGAACTCTCAAAGAATAGTGGCACCCTCTATGACCCCAAAGTTGTGGATGCTTGTTTCAAGCTTTTCCATGAAAAAAGTTTCAAGTTCGAAGCAATATAGCACAAGCACTCTTACCTAAAGTAACGGTTGGATGCCTCCGATGGCCAATCCTGCCCCATGGATTAGCCTTAGCGAGGCAATTCTCTCACCGTAATTCTGAGTCTCGATGTAATCGGGACAAAGTCGGCATCATCTAAAATATTGTAACAGCCAGTCGATTTGTGTTATAAAAGATAAAAACAGGAGCTCTCCTGGATCATCAGTACAACCGAAGATAAAATCCACCAGACCACAGTCAGGCTTGATGCAGGATATACTGGCAAGGCATACATCAAGCATCGCGTTAATCGTAATTTGCCTTTATACTACCATGTATAGCACTATATCAAAGTCTTGAGATGTGAATCATGATCTACTGGGCACCGCTGTTACATTTCTATCAACCGCCGACTCAGGTGCACTGGGTGCTGAAAAAGGTATGCAACGAGTCCTATCGGCCATTGGTAAACCTGTTCCGCGAATTGTCTCACGCCCAGGTAACCGTGAATATCAATGCCGTCCTCACCGAGATGCTGGCCGACCATGGGATGTCAGATGTGATCGATGGTTTACGAGCCATCTCAGAAGATGGACGTCTGGAATTTACCGGCTCAGCAAAGTATCATCCGATACTGCCTCTCATCCCTCAAGATGAGGTGCTGAGGCAGATAACGCACAATTACCAGAGCAACAAGCAGTTCTTCGGGAATAGTTATGCACCCAAGGGCTTCTTTCCTCCCGAGATGTGCTACAGCCCCGACATCGTCAAACCAGTGCTAGACACCGGTCACAGGTGGATAATCCTCAGCGGTGTCGCCTGCCCTACAGCCTGGCCTAACGACGTCATCCATGAGATATCGTCCCCCGACAGTCAGAAGCTCGCCGTATTCTTCCGCGACGATCTCTTGAGCAATCGCATCAGCTTTAAACAAACTGATGCCATGTCTTTCATTGACCAGATAAAGGGGCTTAGGGACAAGAAAAGGGACATCTACGTGGTAACAGCCATGGATGCCGAAACCTTTGGCCATCACATCAAACGCTGGGAACAGCTTTTTTTGGGCGAAGTATACAAGGCGATAGCAACCGGAAACAGCCCTAATCCAGAGAAAGGTAAAACCATCGGGAATACCAGCGATGAAACGCACCCGCTAGCAGAAACCCCGGACCTGGCGGCTAGACACGGTGAGATCCTTCGCACTGTCGAGGTAGCCGAGGCAAGTGAGGTCCGCGTGGTCACCCTGAGCCAGCTCCTTGACCTTTTCCCACGGGCTGACCCCATTCAGCCATATCCTTCGTCGTGGAGCACATCCAAGGATGATATCAAAGCAGGAGACCCTTACCCCTTATGGAAATCCAAAAATAATAAACTTCACAAACTACAATGGCAGCATCTTAAGATAGCAATGGAAATGACCAAAAAGGCTCAACAGGTAGCCACCTCAGAATCTGCCAGGGGATACGCTGACATCGCCAGGGAATTACTCGACGAAGCATTGCATAGCGATCAGTTCTGGTGGGCAAGCTGCAGTCCGATGTGGGATATCAACATGGTCCATAAAGGCATTTTGCAACAACGCGAGGTAATTCTGAACGCCTACAAAGCCATAAACATGAGCGACCTCACCGAAGACGAAAAGACAGAACACTACTATCGTGTTATCGCCGGCCGCGACTTGAGAAGCAAGATTACAGACCAGCTTTTGATGTACCCATGAGTGGCCTATCTCCAGAAATGAAACCCCGAATTAAACCATACACCATGTCTAAATGACGAAAGGAACAGGAAAGGATCTATGGATTCAGAAATCCCCAAAAGTGAGAAGCCAAAAAGAAAAAGGGCCGAAGTAGAAATAAGACAGATGGAGATAGATGACGTCAGCGCTGTCTACCACATGGGAGAGGAGCTTTTCACCAGCGATGAGTTCCCATTCCTCTACCGCACCTGGGACCAGTACGAGGTAACCGAAAATTTCACCTCCGACCCGGATTATTGCCTGGTGGCTGAGGCAGATGGGGTAATTGTTGGTTTTATCTTGGCCTATACCATCGAAAAAGAGGGTACTGCCTGGAAGAAATATGGGTACGTGAGCTGGATAGGGGTTGACAGTAAGTTCCAGAGGACTAATCTGGGCCAGCGCCTGTACAGGAAGCTCGAGGATAGACTTCAGGAAGATGGCGTAAGAATGATGCTAGCCGACACCGACGCTGAGAACAAAAAGGCTGTCTCCTTCTTCGAAAAAATCGGCTTCGGCATCAGTGCAGAACATGTGTGGCTAGCCAAGACACTGCAGCGGCAGGAGAAAAAGAATAACAATGATAAATAACAGGATGAAAATATTTGCTTGGGCCATAATCGCCCGCAATGCAAAACAGTCCGATTAACATTGGTGCATGATGCATATACAACCTGAAAGGCTGAAGAAGCTCCTCAAAGACCTTGTGGACATATACAGCCCCACAGGCAAAGAGGCAGAGGCCGTGGAATATGCAGAGCAGCATCTCCAAAAGCATGGATTGGCTATAATCAGGCAAAAGGTCGACGAAAACCGATTCAATTTGATCGTGTTGCCCGATAAAAGAGATGAGATGGACCTCTGCTTTGTAGGGCACCTGGATACCATCAGCGCTTATGATGTAGAGGACTATAGCTCCAGCGAAGAAGGAGACAGCATCTACGGGCTGGGAACCGCAGATATGAAGGCTGGCTGCGCTGCTATGATGGAAGCTTTTGCCGTGCTGGCTACCACTAAAGGCTCCCCATCTGTGGGGCTGGCCCTGGTGGTCGGCGAAGAGGAGGATAGCATCGGCGCCAAAGAGCTGGTTCGAGAGTACAGCTTACCCTGGGCAATAGTGGGTGAGCCTACCAATATGGTACCCTGCTTGGGGCATTATGGCTATCTGGAAGTTCTGTTGCGCACCAGGGGGAAAAGGGTTCACTCTTCCATGCCCGAGCTGGGGCAAAATGCCATTGAAGCTATGCTGAAGCTTCTGTTGCAAGTTACAGGGTATGTCACATCCTCTCCGCATGAGCTGGTTTACAATATCAGAGAGATGACTAGCTTCCCTTGCGGGTTCGTGGTGCCGGATACCTGTGAGGCCTGGCTCGACCTCCACCTGCCACCCAACTCCAAGATTGACGTGCTGAAAACAGAGCTGGAGCAGCTTGTAAAAGCGGCCGGAGAGCGAATCCCCGGGCTGGATGCCTATTTGAAATTTGAGGAGACCCATGCAGGATATGCTATTTCACAGGAGAGGCCATTCGTAGATAAGCTCAGAAGGGTATACCGGGAAATGGCCCTGGCATGGGAGCCACAGGACTTCAGGAGCCACTCCGACGGCAACGTGCTCTGGGCTGCGGGAGTCGACCCTATCATCCTGGGACCGGGCCGGCTGGATGAAGCACATACGCCAGAAGAATCGGTGTCTTTCCCGCAGGTGCTACAAGCAGCACAGCTTTATCTAAATCTCGCCCTCTCCGTAGAGAAAGCGCCTTAGGATCACTCCATTGACAACAAACAACCACAAGAATAATAACTTCACCAGAGCAGCCGTAGTGATTAGAAACCAGCGATGGTTACGCAACTCGGGATGGCTGACGGCAGGCGGAGTATTTGTCTTCATTCTGGCGCTGGCCGCAGCCACTGTGGTGGCAGCAATCAAAGTGCCTCAAGTAGCTCTGCTAGTGCCTATTCTAGCTCTGGCAATGGCGATGGCCTTACAGAGGTATGCCGCCAGTTTCTTCTCCTATTTCGTAATCGTCTTCTCTGGTATCTATACCATAGGAGATAGGATCCGCATCGGCAATATAAAAGGCGATGTGCGTGAAGTGGGTCTGCTTCATACTACGCTAGAAGAAGTAGGTGAGGACGAGAAGCTGGGTGGTGAGCTCACCGGCAGGCTTTTGCATCTGCCCAACTTAATAATCTTGGACCAGCCGGTGCTGAACTATTCCAAGGACTATTCTATCCAGTCAAAGGCTATCTCCTCTGATTTTATGTTCGACGAAGTCCGCATCCCCATAACCACAGACAGCAACGTAGAAAAAGCCAGTGCCCTCCTGGAGGACATATTGAAAAGCCAAGATGAGGTCTACGTGAAAGATGCCGAACAAAAGTTCCAGGATGGCTATCCGCGGTTTCTGGACGAAGCCATAAATGGGCCACGCGTGCTGGTCTTTATCGAGCCGCAGCGTATCTGGATCAAAGGTAAATTTGTAGCACCCCTAAAGGGCCGCAACGACCTCAAGAGCAACATCTCGCTCCAGTTTATCAAGGAGATCAGAGCCAGCTCCGATATAAAGCTGGCGTAACCATAACTAGAGCACACTCTTCTCGCACTAGTTCCTTCAAATCAAGCCTTGGGTAGTGGTCTAGTTTGGACATAAAGTTACAAAACAGGGTAATTTATGGCAAAAGCATTAAAAATATGTAAAAAGGATGGAAAAGAGGTAAAAACAGGTAAAAACTTGACAAGTTATATCATTGTGATATACTATTCATTTGTATCAAATGAGGGGCAAGCTTATGGGTGAGAGTCCCATCGGTTTACTCCTCATTTATATTTAATCAAGCTTTTCTAGGTGCTTTCTATAATTATCTAAGAACTCAATTTTGGTGTTAGCAGCCTTTTTCAATATAGGGGAACAACCCTTGTTACATGGTGCTAAGACCAATCTCAATTTATCCTTTGAATCCAGCAATTCCACTAACTCGGCAAAATGTTGGTCGCTACTAATTATGATCGCTCCATCGTATTTGTCGATGTCCCATTTAGCCTGTTTAATCATATATTCGTCTAAATTGCCTATGAGCTTCCCGTTCGCATCACGGGTAGTGATCTGATGCATTAAGGTATAGCCATATTCTTTCAGTTTTTTATATATGTCGCTGTATTTCAAGGCATATCCAACAAAATAATAAGCTACAATGACATTAAATCTCTTAGTTAGAAAGTGGTACAATTTTTTATAATCCATTTTCCAATCTATGTATTCATATGTAATGTGTAGGTTGCTTCCGTCTATGAAGGCGTAATTGTTTGGCTTTATATACATCGAAGCTATTGTAGCACCTTGTTTAATGTTGTCAATGGTATTCATATAAAAGTATGCATCTTTTCGTACTTTACAAATTATCATAGATATGGCATACTTAAAATATGCCTAAGCGGTCAAGTAAGAAAAAGACACCCAAAGACATCAATCAACTAGCTGCTTTCATTGTAGAGCAGACCACGGCTGAACCCGAAGAAGCACCAAGAGAGAAGAATCCTAATGCTGTTGCTCTTGGTAGGTTAGGTGGCTTAAAAGGTGGCAAGGCTAGAGCCGAGAAGCTAACAGCCGAGCAGCGCAAGGACATAGCCCAGAAAGCTGCGCAAAAAAGATGGCAAAAGAAGATATGATATATTATTTAGCTATGAAGTGGCATAAATAGTGGCATAATTGCCATTGACAAATGACAATTTATAGTTTATACTCTTATCAGGAGGATGGATAATATGACAATTTCCATTGAACAAGCTCAGGTAATTCTCATGCCCTTTCTAGAGCGGATTGAAATTAGTATCGCTAATGCTATTGAGGAATACAACAAGATTGATATTCAGACTAGGTCTAAGTTCAAGAAAAGAACGAAGGCTAGCATTATTAATGATTTCATGGCATTTAATGCCGCCAAAGAGTTAGAAGGCTTACCCGGTGTGCTGTTCAGTCATAATCGACAGCGGTTTAGCGTCTTTCTAGACAATGAATTCCAACTAATGTTTAAGAAGCTAGACTGTCGACTTCGTCCAAGTAATATCCAAACACTACAGGTCTTCCAAATCGAAAACCAAATACAAACACCTTTACCTGATATGCCATCGCCAGTTACGCATATTTATGCAGGATATGTGTGGAATGACCTGCAGACAGCCATCAAAGATATATATTTAACATGTCCTAATGGAAAATATAATGAATGGGAATTAAAGATATCAGCAGTAAAGTCTCCGCAAGTATCCCCAGCTGAAGCCTTAACAAGTAGTGCTTCAGACTCACAAACTAGGCGTGTTTTCCCAAAAGAGACTGATAATTCTGATGAATAATCATGGCATACAAAAGTAAAAAGGTAAACTCAATACTGATTATTCTTGCACGAGAATCACGTGGCATTACCCAACAAGAATTAGCAGAGAAGCTATCCGTGTCTCAAGGATGGCTTTCCAGGGTCGAAGGTGGATTACGTGGCATCCAAGATACAGACCTTAAGAAATTATCTGCAGTGTTGGATTACCCACCTGAGTTCTTTTTGCAAGATGACAAGATATATGGCCCCAATATAAGCGAGATGTTCAATCGCAAACGCCAAAATATTACTAACAAGATATTGAATGCTGTGTATGCTCAAGTCAGTATCAGAAGCATGAATATAGAGAAGTTGCTTCGTGGTGTTAATATTGGCGAAGTCAGTATCAGGCAAATAGATTTGGGTGATTTCGATGGAAAGCCCAAAGAAGTAGCTCGCATCGTTCGGGCTGGCTGGCGATTACCGAAGGGGCCAGTACAGAGCCTGGTCGATGCAATCGAAAACCAACGGGCTATAATTATCCCATTCGATTTCAAGACCAACAAAATAGATGCTATGAGTCACTGGCAATCTGGTATCCCACCGCTCTTCTTTGTTAATCGATATAGTCCGGCAGACCGCTTGCGTTTTACTCTTTGTCATGAAGTTGGTCATATTGTTATGCATCAGGAAAACATTGACCCTAATATGGAGAATCAGGCAGATGAATTTGCATCCGAGTTTCTTATGCCTGAATCTGATATCAGACCTTACTTGAAAGACCTATCTCTAGAAAAGCTCGCCACACTTAAGCAATATTGGAAGGTATCGATGGCTGCACTCCTAAAACGTGCATCGGATTTGGGAGAGATAACCCCTCGTCAGGCAAGAACATTGTGGACACAAATGAGTAAGGCTGGCTATAGATTACGAGAACCTGTCGAGATTGACTTGCCGAAAGAATCCCCTAGTCTATTGGGTGAGATTCTTATGACTTACATTGTCGATATGAGATATACGACAAAGGAATTAGCCGAATTGCTTTGTCTATCTGAAAAGGAAATGCGTGACATCTATCTTGATTCAAACTCCCATAAAGCATCTATCGAGAATGAGCGTAGAGCAGCAATAAGATCAGCCGAAGAGATTATCAAGAAAGCATATAAAGAGACAAGCTAACAGAAAACACAGTTTTTCTTCAAAATGGTGTTATTATACTTGACATTGCTTGAGCGGTCAAGTATAATATATGTATGAATAAGTTAAGCACTCAGCAACGAACCAAAGTAATATCAGCCCTAGTGGAAGGCAACTCCGTTCGTGCTACATGCCGAATGACAGGCGTAGCTAGAATGACAG
>DIKK01000002.1 GCA_002423605.1 Dehalococcoidia bacterium UBA5620 | reverse complement strand
CTTGCCGCCCGCGCAGCACCAGCACATCGGCTGGCAGGCTTGTATTGCATCGGTCTGGTTGAGGGACCAGTAGCCTCCCACCTGGGTGCACTGGGCTTTGGTGGACTGGTTGACCTGGGTGTCCTTGCAACACCAGCCTTCCTGCTCGCTATAGCAATACCACTTTTGCTGGTTATCAGGTGAGCGGTAACATGGTTGCTCTGAGTACTTCTTGGTGAGCCCGTGGCTTGCTGCCTCATCAGGTTTCAAACAGGCGCAGTTGCTGGGGCATTTCGCAAACGTAGGCGGCCAAGGGGACTGAGTTGTGGTCGACGGAGCAGATGAAGATGAAGGAGCTGCCGCGGTAGACTGGGGCCCCCAGTTAGATATACTAGATTTAGTCTGATTATCGGACACTGTCGGTAGAGGAGGCTCTTGCTGAGGCTCAGCAGCAAAAGTTAGCGTTAGCTGTTGCTCCACTATGCCGAACTTGTTTGTTGCTCGCAGAACGGTGATGAATGTCTTGTCGTCGCCTGTCTGTATGGCGTTGGCCTGCATCCCAAGGGCAGTCCCTTTAAGGGTAGAAGGAGAAGCGGTAGTGACCACTTTGATGGTATTGCTCGCCTCAATCATCTCCATTTTTGTGACGTTCTGCACGGCGAATTCGTACAAGGCGGCTTGGTTGCCCTTCAGCTCCAGGGGGGTAGCCTTGAGCTGCATGATTTTCGGTAGCGGCCCCTTTGCAGAGGACTCGGCGCTGCCGGTCGCTCCAGTGCTAATCAGGCAAACCACTACAAGGCACAGACACAACCTGAGGGGGCTATTCATACTGCGAACCCATCCAAAATCTGATAATCTCATTCCTCTACCTCCAGATAAAAGTAATCGCCGGGATTTTATGATGTTGTCACTATCTTCAGCCTGTGGCACTCGGGGAGAAGTCTGGCACACATTTCCACGAATGTCAACACGTGGCATGTGTCGTTACAGTCAACGATTTGTCGGTTTTGAATTATAATGTGTAATCCGATAGGCTAATGTTGCCACAGGATATGGCTATTCTCCATGGGAATAAATGCCTCACGGTGAGCAGGTATAACGCGCAAAGTGAAACCTTCTGCCGGACGTGTTTTCGGTACACTTCCTCGATATATGTAGCCGTTTATGGCACCGGATAATTTTTCACCTCGTTTCATTGGCTGGTGGACGGCATCTTTATCGTTGACCGGGTCGGCATAAATTTCAACTTGCACAAATGAAGGGTCAAGCTCTCCGAGGTAAACCGGTATCTCGAAATTCCACACATCATCCCCTGTTTCAATTTGCATATTGCCGAAGTGGACCTGAGACCAATATTGTTCTAATGCCATATGCCAGGCATATAGCTCTTCAGCCAAGGATGCCTCGTCCCTTGTGCGGCTTATAAATTTTGCTGCAGTCGGGATATAAATCTGGTCAACGTATTCACGCAGCATGCGATTGGAACTGAAGCGCGGTGTGAGCGTAGCCATACTGGAACGGACTCTGGCTATCCACCTAGCAGGGATACCGTGAGCATCGCGGTTATAGAATTCTGTGATGATTTCTCGTTCCAAAATATCGTATAATTGCCGGGCTTCAAGGTCGTCCCATTCTGCTCCCGCATGTTCCTTGCCGTCTCCAAGTGCCCAGCCTACGTCCGACGAAGAGGCTTCTGCCCACCAGCCATCAAGCTCAGAGAAATTTAAGCCACCATTTACCAGCACCTTCATGCCGCTGGTACCACAAGCCTCCCATGGCCTGCGGGGAGTGTTAACCCAGAGGTCTACTCCCTGTACTAAATCCTGTGCAAGTGTCAGGTCATAATCTTCCAAAAAGACAACATGCTCATTTACAGAAGGCTGGCTGGCAAAGTCGATGAACTCTTGAATCATTTTTTTGCCTTCATTGTCTTTGGGATGAGCCTTGCCTGCTACAATGAGTTGGACAGGGCGTTCAATATCGGTGAGGATACGTACCAGCCTGTTTGGAGAATGAAGTAATAAATTAGGGCGTTTATAAGCCGTAAAGCGGCGAGCGAATCCAATCGTAAGAGCGTTGGGGTCGAGCAGCTGTTGTACTCTGGCTACTGTCTGCGATTCTGCGCCATGCTGCTGAAGTTGATTTGTGAGCCGTTGTCTAACGTTATTGATCAAAGCTTGTCTCTGCTTGGTGCGGAAAACCCATAGTTCCTGGTCGGGGATTTGCTGAATAGCTGCGGTAAGGGGTTCCAGTGAATCGAGCCAGCTTTTTTGGCCTCTAGCCCGTGTCCATAGCTCATCTGCCAGCGCAGAGTCCCATGAAGGCGTGTGAACTCCGTTAGTTATGTGCCCCACCGGTACTTCGTGCTCTGGCCATCGCGGATATAAGGGCTGGAAGAGCCGGCGGCTCACATTTCCATGCAGCTGGCTTACACCATTTACGGATATGCAACCTTTTAGGGCAAGGATAGCCATATTGAAAGGCTCGGTGGTGTCGCTCGGGTCCTGACGACCTAGAGCCAGAAGTTCATCCTTCGAGATTTGCAGCAACTGCAAGTAATTGTGGAAATAGTGGGTAACAAGCTCAGGAGGAAATGTATCAAAGGCTGCTGCAACGGGCGTATGTGTGGTAAAAACGTTGCCAGCTCGCGTTGCCCATAATGCAACAGGGAAAGATTTATCGTTCTGGTACATGAATCGCCGCGCACGTTCTAACACCAGAAAAGCGGCATGCCCTTCATTAAAATGACATACTTCAGGTCTGATATCTAACGCTTCAACTACCTTCCAGCCGCAAATGCCTAATACCATCTCCTGCAGCAGCCGACTTTCATGCTTATCCTCATATAACCTGCTGGTGATGCCTCTATCAGAAGGGCTGTTCAACTGTATATTGCTATCCAGTAGATAAAGTATGGCCCTGCCCACTTTTGCCTCCCAGACATTTAGCAGTAACGTCCTGCCGGGGATGTCCAGGGTAACCCGCAGCCAATCACCTGTGGGGTCTTTCGCAGGCTGGATGGGAAGTGTATGGGGATCGTTATAGGGGAATGCTTCTATTTGCCAGCCATGATTATCTATCATCTGGCGGAAATAGCCCTCCTGATATAAAAGGCCTATCCCCACCATGGGCACGTTTAAATCGCTCGCTGTTTTTAAATAGTCCCCGGCTAATACTCCCAGACCACCGGCATATAAAGGTATCGCTTCGCCGATACCGAACTCCATGCTGAAATAAGCGATGGGGTGGAGTTCCGCAGAAGGATATTGTTGGCGGAACCATCCCGGCAGCCTAATATATTCTTTTCGTGCCGTAATCAGGTGGTGAAGTTCCTCCTTAAATTCCTTGTCCTTTGATAGGAGGTCGAGGCGCTCTGCGGAGACGCTCTGGAGTATTAACCAGGGGTTCTGCGTTAACTGCCACAAAACAGGGTCAAGTCCATTCCATAACTTATCGCTGGCATGGCTCCATGTCCAATGCAAGTCTAATGCCAGGTCCACTAGCCCTTCTAATCCCTCGGGGGGTGGATTAAACGAGATGTATGACGTTTTATCCATTAAGCAACACGCTCGTTAATCAGGCCATGGTCATTTTTCTGGATGCTTCTCATATTCAAGTCTAGCATAACAGCGAGCATAATAAAATACTAGGGGAGAGCACATCGTTATACGAGTCTTTGATCGGTGTGCTATACTGGTTATTCGTCTAGGAGATAATTTACGGCACGAACTAAAGTAATCGTTAATCCGGCTGCTGGCGTCGGTAAGACTGCCAAGAAGTGGCCTCGAATCAAGGCTCTAATGGAAGATATGGAGCTTGATTTTGAATATACTTTAACAGAAGCTCCGGGTCATGCTATGGAACTAGCGAAATCTGCAGCAGAGAAGGGCTGTGAGATGGTGGTCTCTGTGGGTGGTGATGGGACAATACACGAGGTCGCAAATGGTTTATATGCTGCTGGTGCCAATAAGGATGTAGTAGTAGGTATCGTCAATACGGGCACCGGGGCTGATTATATTCGGACAATAGGTGTGTTCCGCACCTATAAAGAAGCGTGTCAACGCCTTACCAGCTCTGAAAGATATACGGTCGACCTCGGCGTTGTAGAGTACAGGGCTAATGGCGGTGTGGCGAAGCGAATTTTTATGAACTTCGCTGGCCTGGGTTTCGATGCCGAGGTGGTTAAAGCTACCACTGTAAAATTTAAGTCGCTAGGTGCTATGCCCTCTTATCTCATGGGGTTGCTAAGTACCTTGATGTCCTACGAGAACAGGAGTATGTCTATTGTGATGGATGGTGAGGTGATGGAGAGGAAGGTGTGCACTGTGATGATGAACCATGGCAAGTATGGGGGAGGGGGCATGTTTGTTGCACCGGACGCTGACCCTGGCGATGGTTTTTTCGATGTATTAATAATAGACGATATTACCAAGCCAGACCTGTTGGCATCGTTGCCCCGAATTTATAAAGGTACCCACCTGACTCATCCCAAGGTCAGCATGAATAAGGCGAAAGAGGTAGCGATTCGGCCAGCGCTGCCAACAGCAGTGCAGGCGGATGGCGAACTCCTGGGCGAGGCTCCAGCCCGTTTCACGGTTCTACCTGCTGCCCTCACCATTATCATCTAGTTTCTCCAATATTTCTTTCAGGTCAGGCACCTCTGGTAATTGCCCTAAAGGTATCTCTTCCCCGGTTATCCTGAATGCCTTTTTGCTTGTTGGTGTAACAACTATCAAGCTCACTGGCTGTTTAATGCCGATGAGTGATATCATTCCGCCAATACATTGGTAAGATAAAGACGTCTTCACCACTGGGATTATGGTTGCCCCAGCGATGGCAACTGGATTCCCGACCGTTATCTCCTTCTTCTTCATTTGTTTGATAGCAGACTTTTAAAAACCTTCATTGCCGGCATAGAGAAGCTGAATGCCAGCAGAGGCGGGATGAGACGTATGGGCTGCAGCCTTGCCTTCCCCTGGAAATAACCTTTCAAGAAAGTATCATCGAAAGAAGGTTCTATCCTTATTTTTTGTGGAGCGAATGACCTGAGTATGAGGTTTAGTGGCGCTACGAAGGCAAAGAGGAGACCTGTATCAGCAGGATTGTCCAGCGCAACTTTGAGGTCGGCGTCGAGCTCTCGGACTTTGATGCAGCGCAGAATGTCTCTCAGGAGCTTAATGAGGCGCGTGAGTAGTCCCTTAGTGCGCAGGATATCGAAGATAGTTTTGAAATTATCACGGGGTTTATGTTTGTGCTGCGGAGGGTATTTCCCCCCTTTCAAGATTTCTATATTAACCAGGCCAAAGGGCCAGACTATATTGATGCTGAACTTAGGCTTTTTCTCCGTATCCATGCGGAGTACGACATCGATAGGCATGCAGAGCGCTAGGGCTATGAGGATAACCAGGCTAGCGAGAACAGCGATGGCCCACAATTATTTCTATTCTTCCTTTTTCCCTTCTCCCCACTTTTCGGCCACTTTTTCGATGACGTCCGGCATCGCATCTACTAATTTTTCCAGCGCGGAAGTTATGCCTCCCTTTATGGGCTCTATTCTGGTACCGTTCTTGTCGATTATGATAACGGCGATTGGCTTAGCCCCGGCGCCGCCGGCGCTGCCGCTGCCAGAGCCGGGGGATTCCCCTGATTCTTTATCGTCAGCTTTGATCGAAGCTCCACCGGCACCAATGCCAAATCCCACGCTTAGCAGGGGTATTATAGTTGTGCCGTTTATGGTTATTGGTTCTCCCACTACAGTATTGGAGCTGAGCACCTTTTGCACTTCTCCCATAGTTGTCTTAATCAATCTCTCTATGTCTTCCATTGTTTTCTCCTGTGTTAGCAAAATCCCTCTCGCACTCCCTTTGAGAGGGGAGAAGCTATTATTTCATCGCCGATTATACCATGAACTCAAAAGTTGCCCCAAAGTGTAATTCGCCTCAGTCGCTGTTTAGCTAGCTTCTTTGAGCCTTTCATTTTTCGCAGCCTGGTCACGGACCCAGCGGTGGACTTCATCTAAAGCTGGCGGGGCTATGCTGAATACCTCTATATCCTTGGGAAACTGCAGCAGATTGCCTTCTCTCGCAAAGAGTATAGCTATCCCTCCGGGCTGTAGCGTTTCGTCTATCCTCTTGCTCATATGTGCATACCTTTTCCTAAAAGCCTCAACATAAAATTCTGACACTTTCTTAGTCACCTTGTCGCTGAAGAAGCCTATAAACAGGCATCGCTCCCAGTCCATGCTCTCCTCGGCCAGCTCTTTATCCTCAACTACCTCAAGAATGGCGTTGTTCTGTAATTTTTGTTTGGCGAGGAGATAGCTCTTCGGGTTCAGCTTTTCTATAACCTTGAGACCGTCCTCGCCGCCTGTACTGATTGATTCGTGGAATATCCTGGTGACCTTGCCCAGCTTAGATTCCAATTTTTCAATCTGTTCAGACACTTGTTTCCAGTACAGTTCGAACCTCTCCATATATTCTGGTGGAGCATCTTTGCCCGCATAGATCAAAGAAATGAGGAGGAGCTTCCTACCCTTGCTGAAGTTTGAAGCTTCAGGTTTACCTATCTTGCCTAGTTCTTGTGTCATTTTAGTACTCCTTCATTTTACTCCTCTATGATACAAGATTTTATAGTCCAACGTATTTTCTGTTGTTTGGAAGTAGTCTAGCGATTGTGTCATGATTGACCTGTCTACTAACAAGCAAGAAGGCGGGCTTACAGTGCGCAAAAAACTTTAATAACTTTATTAGTGGTGTTGCTGCTGGTGATGTTATTGCTGGCATTTCAAACCCAGTAAGATAAATGTTTGTGGATTTAGCTGGTTTGCTGGCGCGCCTGGTGGGATTCGAACCCACGACCCTCGGTTTCGAAGACCGGTACTCTGTTCCACTGAGCTACAGGCGCATGAGTATGAATATCAGGCCTCCATATACTGACGTTTGCCCGACACTGGAGCTATCCCCGGAGGCAGTACGGAGCTCCATCTTCGGGCAGCAGCTTCCTGAAGCCCCGGTGTGACATGACTATATATAGCCAGAGTGATGGCCACGGTTGAACGTCCCAACATCTCACTCACTATTTCCGAGTGGACACCAGCCATAAGCATCAGAGATGCACAGCCAGTCCGTAAATCATGAAACCTGATCTTTAACCCGGTATTCCTGCATATTCTACCAAAATTGTGTGTCAACGTACTAGGGTCCAGGGGTCTGCCCTAGATGTGGAGCACAGATGCCCTCCAACTACCGATTCTGCACGCTAGGCGAATATGTCTTCAAGGAGGGGAGAAGAACAACCAGGGGGATGATTTTGTTGCCCTTACTGCCAGAGGAATCAATGGGAGGCTAACCCTGTTGTCAGACCGGATATGCATCAGCCGAAAAGGAGATAAGGAGGTATCGCTCACTCAGCTATCGTCAGTACGGCTCAAAAGGGCAACATTCTTTACCATTGGGCACATCCGGTTATCGCTAATTGGAGGTCAGACAGCAAAGGGCAGATTGTTCGATATAATCACCGATGAATACACAGTGATGTTCACAATATGGCAACAGCCCCGGTTTGTATTAGTGAAGTATGAGATCGAGCAGGAGATCGCATCACTGAAGGACGGAGGCGAACAGAGCAGTGATGCTACCTGACTCGACGATTGGGGGCCTTGTGCGCCATATTCGGGTATTCAAGTTATAAAGATTGATTATCAATAAAGGATAGGCTAGACTTTAGATATGAAGAGGCTGCCAGTAGTTCTTACCCCTGGTGAAGCAGGCTATATCGTAGCTGAGGTGCCCGTGATACCCGGTTGCATCTCGCAAGGCAAGACAGTTGAGGAAGCTTTGAAAAACGTTAAAGAAGCAGCTGAACTTTGCCTTGAGTGCATGGAAGAAGAGGGGTGGGCATTAAGCGACGACTATACGATTGAGCATATTGAAGTAGCGGCGTAATGCCAAAATTGCCGATAATCTCTGGTGATGAGTGCATCAAGGCATTAGGGAATTTGGGCTACTATGTTGCTCGAACCAGAGGCGACCACATCAGGTTAAGATGTCCCGGCAGAAACCCGGTTACCGTTCCAAGGCATAGAGAGTTAGACCCAGGTATTCTGCACAGTATTATCCGAGAAGCAGAAATATCTGTAAGAGAATTTATACAACTACTCAAAGGCTAAATATCATCTCCAAGGTTCTACCTATTGATACCCCCTCTCCACCATCTCAGACTTTTTGAGCCATTCACCATCTTAAAGTGGGGAGACGTCCAGCGGAATTTACACGATGGCCTGTGTAAATATATAAGCCCGAAATAATCACTCTCCCTATTAAGGCCTAGATGATTTCAAATACGAAAGAATAGCTCCACACATTCTAGAACTCAAGCGTAAAATTGACAGCTATGCGGGGTGGGTATAGACTGAAATTAGGATGAGTACTTGAAATCATCTTTGATAGCTTCTTCCGGATTAAAGTTTTAGGAGATATTTAAATGGGAAAGGGCACTGGCGTTGCAGCTATGTTAGCTAGCATGAGACCAACGTTTGGTGCCCAGTTCATTTAATATGAGGTATGGTTACTTAGCTCATATGGGTGAGGTAGAAGATGAAAAATTATAACATATTACTCGGTATTATCTCCCTGCTTTGTTCTATTGGCTTCTGCACAGCTGTTGCTGCAGATGATACGGTAACAATCCGAGTAGGGATATACGAAAATCAGCCGAAGATATTTACCGATAAGGAAGGTAACGCATCGGGATTCTGGCCGGACGTTATCAAATATATTGCAGTGAAGGAAGGGTGGAAGATAGAGTATATACAGGGCACATGGTCGCAATGCTTGGAAAGGTTAAAGAATGGTGAAATAGACATAATGCCAGACGTTGCCTATACGGATGAAAGAAATAAGCTGTATGCTTTCTCAAAACAGACCGTGTATGTAAGTTGGTCGAGGGTGTATACAAGAGCAGGAACTGGTATAGAGTCCATCCTGGATCTCGAAGGAAAAAACATTGCGGTATTGAAGGACAGTGTCAATGTCGAGGGGCCAGAGGGCATAAAGAGTCTTATTAGCAAGTTTGCTATTAACTGTACTCTCACTGAGGTGGACAGTTATATCAGGGTTTTTGAGCTGGTGGAAAGCGGAGAGGCTGATGCAGGAGTTACCAGCAAGGACTTTGGTAATCAACATGGATCGGATTTTAACGTCGTTAGTACTGCTATCATCTTCCAGCCTTCCCTGCTCTATTTCGCCTTCCCCCAAAAGTCAAATTTAGTCCCATATCTCACCGAGATAATTGATTATCACATAAAACAACTGAAGGAAGACCAGAACTCAATCTACTACCAATCGCTGGAAAAGTGGCTTGGTGCGAAACCCCTCGAGAAACCAGTGATTCCTGGATGGATGAAATGGACGATGATTGGCATTGGAGCACTGGTATTTCTGCTTGCCGTGGGGAGTTATATGCTAAGGTCACAGGTTAGGGCTAGAACAAAAGAATTGACAAAGGAAGTTATCGAGCGTAGGAGCGCTGAATATAACTCAAGAGAGCGACTGAAGGAAATCCAGTGTCTGTACAGTATCGATATGATGGGTGCAAGAACCGAGCTTGCAATAGATGAAATATGTCAGGAAGCGGTAAATTTATTACCCCAAGCATGGCAGTATCCAGAAATCACCGGCGCCAGGTTTACCCTCCGTGGCAAGAGGTTTGAGACGAAAAACTATAGAGATACTGAGTGGAAGCAGTCTTCAGATGTCAAGCTTTACGGGACCAAAGCAGGCGATATTCAGATTGTCTATCTAGAGAAAAAGCCAGAATCTGACGAAGGCCCGTTCATGAAAGAAGAACGGGGGTTAATCAATTCTGTGGCCGAGCAGTTGGCCAGAATAATCGAGGCTAGGCAAGCACAGGAAGTGTTGCGAGAGAGTGAGGAACGAATTCGTCTCTTGCTGGATTCTGCAGGAGAATCTATTTACGGGCTAGACCTTAATGGTAATTGCACCTTTGTTAACAAAGCTTGCCTGCGAACGCTCGGATACAAGAGCGATGAAGATGTTTTATGGAAGACTATGCATGACCTTATCCATTACAATAGATCAGATGGAACCCCCTACCCGATCGAAGAGTGCAAGATTTACCACGCCTTTAGGCGAGGAGAAGGCGTGCATATTGACGACGAAGTATTATGGCGCGCCGACGGTTCTAGCTTTCCAGCAGAATATTTGTCACACCCAATACGTCGTGGAGATGTGGTTATCGGAGGGGTTGTAGTGTTTACAGACACGACCGAGCGCAAGAAGGCAATGGAGGCACTACGCGAGAGTGAACTCAAGTTTAGAACACTATTGGAGAATGTACCGCAAAAGATATTTCGAAAGGACAAAGAGTCGATTTATGTTGTATGTAATAGAAACTATGCTGAGGATTTGAAGATACTGCCGGATGAAATTGTTGGAAAGACAGACCATGATTTTTTCCCTAGTAATATAGCTGAAAAGTATATAACAGATGACAAAAGGGTCATGGAATCAGGGGAGACCGAAGAAATCGAAGAGAAATACATATTTAATGATCACGAACGTTGGGTTCACACGGTTAAGGCACCTGTCAAAGATAAAAGGGGCAATGTTATCGGTGTACTTGGTGTTTTCTCGGACATCACTGAGCGTAAGGAAATGGAGAAGGAGCGCCAGGAAAATACTGAAAATCTATTAAAATCAATGCGATAAACCATCGATGCTATATCTAGGACAATTGAACTGAGGGATCCATACACTAGTGGTCATCAAGATCGTGTTACTGAATTGGCCTGTGCTATAGCTAGGGAGATGGGATTGTCTACGGAAATGATTGAAGGATTGCGTATGGCTGGACTTGTTCACGACATTGGCAAAATACATGTGCCAGCTGAACTGCTTAGCAAACCGGGGCGATTAAGTGAGTTGGAATTTAGCGTAATAAAGACGCATTCTCAAGCAGGCTACGAAATATTGATGGATGTAGAATTTCCTTGGCCTATTGCTGAAACTGTGCTGCAGCATCATGAGAGGCTTGACGGTTCGGGCTACCCTTCAGGATTAAAAGGTGCTGAGATTAGCTTAGAGGCCAAGATTATCGCCGTAGCCGACGTTGTTGAGGCCATGTCTTCCCACCGACCTTACCGACCGGCATTGGGCGTAGATAAGGCACTGGAGGAGATATCGCAGAACAAGGGCAAACTATACGACGCAGATGTAGTAGATGCCTGTTTGAATGTTTTCAAGGATGAGGGTTTCAAGTTCGAGTAAGCTATAGGCGCAGACAATGTCCTTTTGTTGGGCGCTAGCCAAAAGTGGGGTGAGCGGAGGGATTTGAACCCTCGATCTTCAGGGCCACAACCTGACGCCTTAGACCACTGGGCTACGCTCACCACAAACCGCAGAGAGTCATTATAGCTTAATGGGTATTTTCGATTCAATTTGAGAAAAAATTCGGGAATGTATCACTGGAGTTCACCTCTCAGCTTTATACGGTTCACTTTTGAATCTTTTTAACATAGCAGAGGCAGGATTGCGAGAATTTGACATGCGCTGAGGATGATTGTATCATTTTGCTACCATTGGTTTATCTGAAAACGATTGAACCAGCGCGTTCCTGCCTGTAATAGATGAAAAGAACCATGCAAGATATAGGGGACGACTAGTATAAATATACTGCAAACAATAACTCCAAGGTCAGAACTTTATTAAAAGGATGGCGGGATTGTGGGGATTAAAGTCTTAGGAGTTATTGTTGCGCCGGTGAAGTGACCGGTCAATATCAGGGTAGTTTTCTAAGGGGCTTGCTGAGTCAGCTGATATGAAGGCTGTATAAAGCAGCGAAGTTAAAATTAATTTTTGAGTTGAGATAAGAACAATCCAGACTGAAGTGAAAAGGAGGTAAATGTATTGTGACGCCTGCAGGTGGAGAGATAAAGCTACAAATAAGTGAAGCTGTGGGGAAATTAATGGAGGAAAGGCATATCTATGAGGATGATATGAAACAAGTAATTGAGTCAGCGGAGGGCACTGGAAGTAAGCTGTATGATACAGAAACAGGCAAATTCTTGGCTAAGAGGAGAATAGCCGACGTTACTTTCTATGCAATATATTCCTCTTCGCCAGAGGGATATATGATTTATGATGCCTATTCGCATCGCTCGGAAATTGAAGGTGGTTAAGTATGGAAAAATGGCATTGTTTCAAGGATAAAGTTGAGATGGTGAAAGGTGAGATCTCTCTAGCTTACCTGGGTATGACGCAGGATATAGAGGGGTTGAAATGCCCCAAATGTGGCGAAGCTTATATAACTGCTGAGGTAGTGAAGACTGTGAATGAGGGGGAACAGCAACTTGAGGCTAAATGACAGGCAGGGTTGGTTTACAAAGTTCGTCATGGAAAACATCAGCCGTAGTTGCCTATGAATCAGATAGCTGGGTTTCTGCATTGGGATGCACACTGCACCCTGGTGGTGCAAAACTCACTGCTCACATAGCGCAACTGGCCTCTTTAGCTCAAGAGGATAATGTTCTGGAGATCGCCTGTGGCAGGGGTGAATCAGTCTTTTCCCTTTCCCAAAAGTATGGCTGTAGTATCACCGGGCTCGATATGTCACAAAAATTACTGAGCGAGGCCAGAAACAAAGCTGCTAGCAGTGGAGAGGTGGGAAGACTAACTTTCGTCCGGGGTGATGCCGAAGTTTTGCCCTTTACTGATGGTGCCTTCGATTTAGTATTCTGTGAATGCTCCTTTTCCCTTCTTCCTGATAAGAAGGCGACTGCCTATGAAATAAATCGTGTTCTTAAGCCCGGCGGCAAACTGGCTATTTCTGATGTCATTATCCGGGGTGAATTCAATTCAGAGTGGGCTGAGGGAACCTCTGTCCCACCGCCGCTTGCCTTTTGTTTCTGTATCGCTGGCGCCATGCCTCTAGAAAGCTACATCCGTGTTTTTGAAGAGGCGGGCTTCAGGAAAGTTTGTACCGAGGACCATTCTGCGGAGCTGCAGCGGTTGGCCTATCGGATAGTTGCTAATCGGCCTGCGGGTTTCTTCTCTGGTTCCAGTGCAAATCGTCTGCCTGGTGAAAAGAGCTGGAAGCAACTATTTAGCGAAGCTAGGCCAGGCTATGCAGTTATTATCATGGATAAGCCTGCAGAGGGGGGATGTAGATGATGGAGGTCATGAGCGCAACCCAGAGCGTTTGTCCGGTTTGCTTGAAAGTCGTTTCTGCCAGGTGCGTGGCCGAGGGGGAAAAGATTTATATTGAGAAAAGCTGTCCCCAACATGGCCCCTATCGAACATTAGTCTGGGAAGGCAAGAAGTTTTACGTTGACTGGACTATTAATAACAAGCCTGGTAGCAAACTTTTCCAGAGCCCTCAAACTAGCATAAGTAGAGGTTGTCCGTATGATTGCGGTCTTTGTCCTGAACACCAAAGAGACTCCTGTACAGTTGTAGTTGAAGTAACTAATCGGTGCAATATCAAGTGTCCCATATGTTTTGCTAGTTCTGACGGTAGTCCTCTGCCTGTGTATGAGCCTGACCTGGAAACTATCGGTCATATTTATGAAAAGCTAGTCAGGGCTGCTGGTGGTGATGTCCCGGTGCAACTTAGTGGTGGCGAGCCCACTACACGCAACGACCTTCCAGAGATAATAGCCATGGGGAAAGAGTACGGTTTTCCTCATTTGCAGGTCAACACAAATGGTGTCAGGCTTGGCCAAGACAGAGCCTATTTGCAGAGGCTAAAGGATGCAGGTCTGAACGCGGTATATTTGCAGTGGGATGGAGTTGACGACGAGGTATACCAGCAGATTCGCGGTGCCAATCTGCTGGAAATCAAACTCAGAGCTCTTGAGAACTGCGCTCAACTCGGAATTGGAGTTATTCTGGTACCTACTCTGGTGCCAGGCATTAATACTCATCAAATTGGTGCTATCATCCAGTTTGCCAAGAGCCGGATGCCGATAGTGAAGGGTGTTCATTTTCAGCCGGTCAGCTATTTTGGTCGCTATCCCAGTGCCCCAAAAGACGATGATCGCATAACTATACCCAGACTGTTTGAGCTTATAGAACAGCAAACAGATGGGGAAGTCCGCAAGGCGAATTTCGCGCCTATGAAAGGTTGCGAGCACCCCACATGTTCCTTCTCTGGTTTTTTCGTGCTCGGGGAAGACGGTAAACTACTTTCCACCACTACCTTTAAGCCAATTGAGGATAGCAGTTGCTATGATTCTGGGCCGACGCCGTCGCAGCGTGCCAGGAAGTATGTCGCCAGCCGCTGGCAGTACCATGAGCCAGCTCAGGAGGATAGCTGCAGTTGTAAATGTGGCACAGGTTCGTGGATAGAATTCTATAAGCGTGCCTCCAGTCAGTCTCTATGTATCTCGGGTATGGCCTTCCAAGATGCTTGGAATGTAGATATCGAACGTCTCAAGAGATGTTGCATACATGTGTTCACTGAAGGGGGAAGGTTGATACCGCTGTGCGCCTATTATCTTACTAGCACAGACGGAGAACGGTTGTATAATAATCTGCAATATTTATAGGAGAGTATCATGAAATCTATCGCCCTTGAGCATTACCTGCACGACAAAATAAGAGAAAAGATAGCTAGCGATGCCGAGTACGGAGAATTTATAGGCAAGAGGGGTATTGAGCCGATAATCCGGCAAGATGTGGAGGCTTATCAGTTTCTTCAGCTTAGGAAAGCTCTGGTTTATGCCTATAATAAAAGCTCCTTTTACCATGCGCAGTTCGATAAAAAAGGAATAAAACCGGAAGACTTCAAGTCTTTATCTGATCTGGCTAAATTCCCTTTCGCCGAACCTATGGATATAGCCCATAACTCCTACGCTTTTGCCTGTGTTTCGCAGGCTGACATTGCTCGGGCGGTTACTTTCACTTCTTCTGGCACAACTGGTCCACAGAAACGGATATTTTTTGCTGAAGCTGACCTTGAGCGAATGACCGACTTCATGGCAGCAGGAATGAAGACAGTGGCTTTACCCGGGGATGTAGTCCAGATAATGCTTCCCTCAGGACCACCCAATAGTCAAGCAGACCTCTTAGGCAAGGGGGTTAAAAAAATGGGAGGTGCACCTATACTCGTTGGGACTGCACCGACTCCTGAACAGGTGAAAGCCATCAGGGAATTCCGTCCAAAAGTTTTATTTGGGTCTACATCCCGTGTCTACCGATTAACTAAGGAAGCTGAAGTGACTGATGATCTGTCCGACCTTGGAGTAAAAGTGCTTTTTACTACCTCTGAGTACTTATCCCCATCCATGAGAGAAAATTTGAAGCGGTCGTGGCACGCTGACGTTATCGTTCATTATGGTTTAACTGAGATGGGGCTAGGAGTAGCTGTGGAGTGCCAAAGTGGCGATGGTTATCATTTCAATGAGGCTGACCTCCTTCTCGAAATAGTTGATCCGGAAACGGGAGAGGTTTTAGGTTTAGGCGAGGAAGGAGAAATGGTCTTCACAACTTTGAATAGAGAGGCAATGCCGTTAATCAGATACAGGACACACGATATCTCAAAACTCTTAGACAAGCCTTGTGATTGTGGGGCGACCAGTATGAAGAAATTCGCCCCAACTACCCGAAGAAAAGAGGGGGTAGTGAAGACAAAGGCAGGAGAACTTTATCCCTCTCTCCTTGATGAGGCGATTTTCAAGATACCTAATATCGTGGATTGGCGAGCTGAATTTGTCAAAGATGGCGCGGAAGAAGGCCTTCGTATTCAAGTAGAGACAACGACAGGGACAGAGGTGGAGAATAAGGAAATTAGAAACGCCTTGCTTGAAATAGAAGCTATTAGGCAAGGTTTGAAATGTGGCAACCTTAAGCTGCCCGAAGTAGAAATTTTAGCTTCCGGCAGTCTCACGCGCACTGCTAGGGCTAAGAAACTAATTTTAGACAATCGCTGAAGGAGAGATATCTATGCAGACAGAACTGGAGAAAATTCTAGAAAAGTGCTGGGGTGACTCAGCTCCTCCTTGCCAAGCTGCTTGCCCCTTACATTTGGACGTAAGAGGCTATGTAGCGGCTATCAAGGAAGGGAGATATCAAGATGGGCTTGACATAATTAGAGAGCAATTGCCTTTCCCTGGTATCGTCGGTCGTATCTGTAATCATCCTTGTGAGACTAATTGCCGACGTAAAGAGAAAGAGGAGGCCATCTCTATCTGTGAACTCAAGCGATTCCTCGCAGACAGGGAAGGTGATACGCAGTGGCTACCTCAGCTTCCCGAGCAAGAAAGAAGCCAGCGCGTAGCCGTTGTTGGCGCAGGGCCAGCTGGGTTAATGGCTGCCTATGAACTTAGAAAGCTTGGTTATAAGGTGACAATCTTCGAAGCCTCCCCTTATTTGGGTGGTATGATGAAACTGGGCATACCCAGATTTCGCCTTCCTGGGGATATTTTGGAGAAAGAGACCAATATCATATACAAGATGGGGGTGGATGTTAGGCTGAACACTAAGTTGGGCAAGGATATTAAATTAAGTGAACTGAAGAGCAATTTTGATGCCGTCTTTGTAGCCACAGGTACCGATGCCAGCCGTAAGATTAATATTGAGGGCACCGAACTGGAAGGCGTACTGTGGGGAGTCGATTTTCTTTCAGAAGTTAACTTAGGTCATGCACCTATAGTTAAAGGCAAGGTGGTTGTCATCGGTGGCGGCAATGTGGCCGTGGATGCTAGTCTTACCGCGCTTCGTTTGGGTGCCAAGGAGGTAAAACTCGTCTGTTTAGAATCAAGGGACGAAATGCCAGCTTTCCCTGCTGAGCTTAAGCAAGCTATTGAGGAAGGTATACTTGTCGATAACCGCTGGGGCCCGAATAAAGTGCTGGGCGATGGCAAAGTAACAGCCATCGAATTTGTAAAGTGCGTCAGTGTTTTCGATGAGCAGGGTCGTTTTAACCCTGCCTATGACACTAGCCAGACCACCAGAATAGATGCTGACATGGTCATTGTTGCTATTGGCCAAGCATCTGACCTCTCCTTTATCACACAGGAGGACGGGGTCGCTATTGGACGTGGAATGATTGTTTCCGATCGAGTTACTTTGGCGACTGCAACTCCAGGAATCTTCGCCGGTGGTGACGCGGTCTACGGGCCCAAGTCAGTTGTGGAAGCGCTGGCATCTGGCCGCCGGGCGGCTATTTCCATTGACCGCTATTTCAAAGGGGAGGATATCGCTGCAGGCAGGGATAAGGAAGACGTTTGGGAGAGTAAGCTCGCAGTCAGCATTGAGGAAATACCTACGGCTAAACGTGTTGCCATGCCTGTCTTGCCACTAAAGGAACGCAAGGGAAACTTTGCAGAAGTTAAGCAGGGCTACACCGAAGCTCAAGCACAACAAGAAGCAGAGCGCTGCCTTCAGTGCGAATGCAAGCTCTGTGTTAAAGATTGCGAATTACTCAAGATGTACTGCACAAGTCCCAAAGAGCTTGCCCAGAAATTCCAGAGCGGTTTCTATCAGGAGAAGCCCGAAATCCCTTATTCGTGTACGGAATGTGAACTTTGTCGCGTCGTCTGTCCCAATGAACTATGTTCTGGTGAAATGTTCATGGAACTGCGAAAGCAACTAGTCAAAGAAGGCAAAGGGCCATTGCCACCGCACCAATTCGTTACCCGCGATCAAGAGTTCGCTAAATCGGAGAACTTTGAGCTAACTTTGCCTGATCCTGATGCCCCCGAGATTAAACGAGCTTTCTTCCCTGGCTGCTCCTTGTCTGGAATCGGCCCACAACTCGTGATCAAAGCTTATGAATATCTCAGAGAGAAGTTACCTGGCACCGGCATTATGCTTCGTTGCTGTGGTACGCCCACGCATCTTCTGGGGCAGGAAGAAAAGTTTGAAGGTATGCTGGGTGGTGTCGAGGAAGAAATGAAAAAGTGGGGGATAGAGGAACTGATTGTTGCTTGTCCGGATTGTTATCTCACTTTTCGACGTTGCGCTCCGCATGTCAGGGTACGCTCCTTATACGAGATAATTGCTGAAAAGGGATTACCCGAGACAGCTAAAAAGAGAATAGAACAGACCTTTACCGTTCACGATGCATGTAAGGGCAGAAATTATCCTGAATTCACCGAGTCGGTGCGTAAGTTAATTCGACAAATGGGCTATCAGCTCTCGGAGATGGAATATTCAAAAGAAAGAACTCGGTGCTGTGGAGTCGGGGGTATGATGCCCTATGTAAACCCCAGCCTCTCACAAAAGCTCATCAAGGCACGGGCTGCAGAGGCACCAAATGACCTCGTCAGTTTCTGCGCGGGCTGTCGAGAAGCCTTCGCTGCAGTGGGGGCACCATCTTTGCACATCCTTGATTTGCTATTTAATTCAGATATAGAAGCGGCAAAGGTAGTTTCGCCTAAAACAGGTAAGAGCAAGCGTGAAAACATGAATCAATTAAAAGGACAGCTTCAAGAGCTATTTGGCCAGAAAACTCATGCTTAGTGCTTCCCTACTATTTTTCATATTTATCTTTCGCCTCGGGGGTGTTGAATCTTTTTAACAAGAAGTAGCCTCCTTCGGGGCGAATAACCTGACATATAATTGCAGAGGGGGTATGTTATGGGAACTGGCAAATGGTGGGATGCGCTGAGGCTTATAATATGTGTTGTTGGTTGCCAGCTCGCTGGCATTGTCGGCTCGGTGTTTACAGTAAAATCGATTTCGACGTGGTATGATGCATTGCAGAAACCCTCGTTTACGCCACCCAACTGGTTATTTGGTCCGGCATGGATCATGCTTTATCTACTGATGGCTATCGCGGCATTTCTGTTGTGGCGCAGAGGCTTGAGTGACCGGCAAATTGGATTGGCGCTGGTCACGTTTTTAGTTCAGCTGGTTTTAAATGCCTTATGGTCGGTGATTTTCTTCGGCTTGCAATCACCTTTTGGCGCTGTCATCGTTATCGTAGGTCTGTGGGTTGCTATACTCTTTACCATAATACGGTTTTTCAGGATATCGATTGCGGCTGGGGCACTGCTCTTGCCCTATATTTTATGGGTGAGCTTTGCTGCTGCCCTGAATGCCTCGATTTGGCTGCTTAATCCACAGGCGTGAGTGGCACGAAATTGGATAGTCAATTGATTACCCCGCAGTCTTAATATTGGTGCATTTATGATAATATCACGCGCTTAGCCCAGGCGAGCGAAGCAGACCTCGCCGTTTTCCAGAACGACGGTCATTGTTCTGCGGCAACTGGGGCAGGGCAGTGGGCCTTTATAGTTGGCTTTATCTGGTCCCACCGGGATTTTTTTGCCACATCCCAGACATATGACCCCTGGGGTAGGGTCTACTTGACGCGCTGGCTGATGCATTCTTTTATGGGCCATCCACTCTTCGGCGCTGGCAAAATCGATGCCGCATTGTGCACAGTTGAAACGCATTTCGTTGTTCTCCTTTGATACTATTGTAAATCATCAGGCGACAATAATGCTAATGATTGGCTTGTCTATACGGTAGCGCTCTCGCTCTATCTCTCTTCCGTCAGGGGAGAGATGATTTTGCCTGTCGCCTTTCGCCGTATAGGGCATAGTAAAACATGCAGGGTTGCAGTAGAATTGATACTATGTGGCTTGGATATTAAGTTGCGAGGTGTTAAATGAAGCGGGCATATAGCAATGACAAGATAACTGTGTACTGGGATAGCGACAAGTGCATTAAGTCTGGCGAATGCGATAGCCGTCTCCCTCAGGTTTTCGATGTCAATAGCCGCCCCTGGGTGAATCTCGATGCTGCAGATGTGGAAGAGATAAAGTGTACTATAGACGCTTGTCCCACAGGTGCCTTGAGCTATGTGTTGCGTGACCAGCCGGCGTCCGATGCTGTCACTATCCAGGTAATGGAGGATGGCCCATACAAAGTCAGCGGTAAGTGTAAGCTGATGGCGGCGAACGGCAAGGAATTGGATGCGGGACGTGTCTTTGCTCTGTGCGGATGTGGGAGTTCGAAGAAAATGCCGTTCTGCGATGGCAGCCACTATAACCGTTTTAGAAGTAGGGATTAAACTCTATTTATGAATACTGTTAAGACTTAACATTTAGGAGGAGTGTTGTTTTATGTCGAAATCTGAAGATTACCTAAAGGAGGCTTTTGCCGGCGAATCCCAGGCAAACCGCAAATACCTCGCTTTTGCCGTTGAGGCGGATAAGGGGGGCTATCCACAGGCAGCGAAATTATTCAGAGCTGCAGCTGAAGCCGAAACAATCCACGCACATAATCATCTCAAGGTGCTTAAGGGGGTGAAGAGCACCAAAGAGAATCTGCAGGAGGCTATTGACGGCGAGAGCCACGAATTTCAAAAGATGTACCCGGAGATGATAGTTGCGGCTAAAGATGATGGGAACAAGGACGCGGAGCGGTCATTTTCCTACGCCAACGATGTAGAAAAGGTACATGCCAAGCTTTACCAAAATATGCTCTATAATCTGGGAACGAGCAAAGAGTTCTATCCCTACTATGTTTGTCCCGTGTGCGGATACACTGCAGAGAAGGAACCGCCCGGTAGCTGCCCGGTATGTGGCACCAGTGGCAGGCTGTTCAAGCAGATAGATTAGCGGGCTCACTGATTTTGACTAGGAACCGACGACCACTTGTAAAACTCGGCAGTTTTTTGTTTATATGCTCTGTGGCCGTAGTCATGAAAGATGTATACCTGGCAATCGGGGATTATATTGGCTGCAGCGTCTGTGTTGCGGCGGTTTAGTGTCTGCCACCGCGGCCGCCTCCCCTGCTACCACCGCGGCCGCCGAATCCTCCGCCACCTCTTTTGCTGGGACGAGGGTGCGACTCGCTAATGTCGAGCGTCCGGTCATCCAGTGTTTTTCCATGCAAGCCAGCAATTGCGGCATCGCCCTCAGCCTGAGATACCATTTCTACGAAGGCAAATCCTCTGGATTGTCCGCTGCGCCTATCTTTCACGATTTGTACTGATGTCACCTGGCCGAAAGCCTCGAATTCTTTACGTAAGTCTTCTTCAGTCACGGTGGATGATAAATTACCAACGTGGATATTCACATTGCCACCCCTTTATTTAATTTTTGTCCACCCTGGGTGCCTACTGGTAGTACCCATATTGTCATAACATAGGTAGTCTGAACGCCCAGGTTGTCTATGTTATTAGGTTTAAACTATCGCCCTCTGGCTGGCCTGATCTTATTGTAACAATCGCGACAATATACTGGCCTGCCTTCGGTGGGCTTGAAGGGTACCTCAGTGTCCTTACCGCACTGGGCGCATGTCGCAGAGAACATATCCTGCCGTTGTCTGTTGTAGCCACCATCCTGGCGGTCTGCTCTCTTTGTCTGGCGGCAGGAAGGGCAGCGCTTGGGCTCGTTGGTGTAGCCTCTGGACGCGAAGGTCTCCTGCTCTTCGGCACTGAAGGTGAAGGTTGTTCCGCAATCGGAACACTGGAGCGATTTGTCTTGGAAAGCCATCTGATGACCTCCTCTATATATTTCGTTGGTTAGAGCTGCGGTCATCTGATGCTTGCGTAAGTCTTGAATGGCTTAACTTGAAGTATGCGATAACCCAAACTGAAACCACTTAAGAGTCATTATACAGCAAACTGCCAGCATTTCCAATAGCTTCGAGCGAGCCCTTAATCCATAAGGTTGCCCATCCAGAGAATCCACTCATATGGACAAAAGGCATTGTGCTTATTGTGTTTCGATGATACAATCGATTTAGAAAGGAGGCTCAGCCGATGAGGATTTGGTTAGCTATTTCACTTGTGTCGTTAGTTATCTTCTCCGCGTGTTTATCAACTACGACGACGTCCGTCACAGAAAGCAAACTGCGGATCGTTACCGAAGTGTACCCGCCGTATAATTTTGTTGATGCCGATAACAATATAACGGGGCAAAGCACGGAGATTGTACAGGCCATTTTACAGAAAGTCGGCACACAGGCTGATATCGAAGTCATGCCTCTGGCAGACGGGTTGAGCCTGGCGCAGACAGGCCCTGGCGTGGTGATTTATTCTCTTAATAGGACGCCGCAGCGCGAAAGTCTTTTTAAGTGGGTTGGGCCTATCGGACATTATGAGCAGGCATTTTATGCCAAGAAGGGCTTGTCGGTGAAGTTGAGCAAGCTTGAGGATGCGCGGAAAGTGGGGAAGGTTGGAGTATATAAAGGGGATGCAGGCAATCAATTCCTTGCTTCACAGGGCTTCACCAATCTTGATGAGAGCCAGACTGACGCTGAAGCGTTGAAAAAACTGGTTGACGGTAAAGTGCAGCTCTGGCTGGGCAATGCGGATGGAATGGAGATAACTGCCAGGACGGCGGGGGTAAATGTGGGCGACGTGGTTCTCCTCCCGGTTGTGGCGATACGGGCTGATCTTTACATAGCGTTCAGTAAAGACGTTCCCGATAGCACCATAGCAGTGTGGCAAAATGCACTTAAAGCGTTGAATCAGGAAAAGGATGTAGATGGCAAGACCGTGTACGACAAGATAACTGTGAAATATTCCGACCCAGAATATATAAAAACCTTGCTCAAGATGTAACGGATTGGCGGCACTGCTAACAACCATTTACCGAGTATTGATAAGAGCCTTGTTTGGGCTATAAGATGGATGCACGAAAATAAGAGAGGATAACGATGCGTAAATTTGCAGTACTTTTGTTGGTTGTCCTCTTTGTTCTTGGAAGCTGTGTTCCTGTGCTTGCGATTACTGTCAGCCTGGCATCGCCGGCAAGCGGCAGCTCTATGCCTTCGCTTTCGCCGATACTGGCATGGAGTAGTTCCGGGGGGGCTACTAACTATCGGCTGCAGGTGGCTGCTGATAGTAATTTCCAGGAGATGGCAGTGGATACAAGTAACCTGGGAGAGCCGCTGTATACTGTGCCCTCGGGCAGACTGAATAATGACACAACCTATTATTGGCGGGTTATGGGCAGCCGAGGTAATCTGGCATCGGGCTGGTCGGCCGCCTGGTCATTCTTAACCCCGGGTGGCGCTCCTCCAAGCAATAGAGGAACGATACGGGTCAGCGCCACTGTTGATGGCTCGCCATGGTCAGGGTCGGTCAACTATTCGATAAATGGACCTTTCTCGGATACCGATAATTCTCTGCCCTGGAGCTTCAGTGATGTGCCTGCCGGGAACTATATTCTTACCTACAACTACGGTGGCCCATCCGGCGCCATGCTGACGAGTGTAACACCATCGCCTTCGCAGGCGTTACAGGCTGGTGGCACTGTGCACTTTACTCTAAATTTTCACAGGCAGTCTAGCTCAACCATAATGGTAAATGCAACACTCGATGGTGCGCCGTGGTCGGGATCGATCAACTACTCATTTTCCGGCCCGTTTAACGATGCCGATACGGTTGTCCCACGGACATTCAGCAATGTACCGCCTGGAGCCTATACCCTGCTGTATAGTTATGGTGGGCCTACACCGGCGACATTAGGGGGTATTACGCCAACAGCAATGCAGATATTGCCTTCTGGCGGTAGCATAGTCTACACCTTTAATTTCTATAGAAGTCAGGCATCTAATATATTGATAAATGCCACATTGAATGGTGTGCCGTGGTCAGGCACGGTCAACTATTCCATATCTGGCCAGGTGAATGCGCCCCGTAATGCGGTGCCAGGAATGCTGAGCAATGTGCCTGCTGGAACTTATACACTCACGTACGGCGGTGGTGGACCGGCGGTATCGACATTGGTGAGCATCACGCCTAATCCTTCCCAGGCCTTGTCTGGCGGTCGCACTATCGTATTCAGCATGAACTTTGTGCAACAACAGCAGTATGGCACAATTATGGTGAATGCTGTTGTCGATGGACAACCATGGCGGACGGCAGCGGGGTCAGGGTCAATCAACTATACTTTAATTGGGGCTAAGACTGATTCAGGAAACATGATTCCGGGGAATTTCACAGGCATGCCTTCAGGGCCTTATACCTTAAGCTACAACGCGGGTGGTCCTATCGGAGCTACGCTGACCGGCATCTCGCCGTCGCCATCGCAGCATCTGCCTGCTGGCGGTGCTATCGTGTACACCTTGAATTTCACAGGACAGCCCAGAGGTATGATCTCGGTCTATGCCACGCTTAATGGACAGCCGTGGTCAGGAGCTCTGGGGTATGTCCCTATGTAGAATCGGGTCATGGCGCTCCGCAGACGTTCTCAAACGTGCCTACAGGAACCTACGGCGTGCAGTATAGTGCTGGTGGCCCTCCGAGCAGTGTCTTTGATGGTGTTTCTCCATCAACGCAGATGCTGTCGCCGGGCGGTAACATCGCCTTTACCATAAGGTTCAGGTTTCAGGGTGTGAAGCCGGAGCCGATGCCCGGACCTTTACCAAGACCGGAGCCAATACCGGGGCCTCTGAAAGGACTGGAAGCGCCATAATAGAAGCCCTATTTTTCTGAAGATTGAAGCTAGGGCGGGTTTGTTAAGTTTTGGTACAGGCTCCCGTTTGTTAACGCTGTTTTGCAATAGTAGATAGTGAGTTATGCGTTCCGAACCAGAAATATGGGGCTGGTGGCACCCATCACTACCTTGTCAGCCACGCTTCCCAGCGCCCATCTGCTGATCCCGGTACGTCCATGTGTTGCCATCACGATGAGGCCAACTGCGTTCTTATTGGCGTAGTCAACTATGGCATTGGCGGGATTACCTGTTGGCACCACTGACCGCACGTTTAATTCCTCGTTTTTGAGCCGTTCTTCTACTCTAGACAGGTAAGCCTGGCATATCTCCGTACATCGTTTAGTCTCATATTCTAGGTATTCTTCCCAGCTTAACGGAGTTGGTGGTGGGTAGTTGTAGGGTGGGAAGAACAGCTCACATACTCTGAGCAGCGTGATATCTACTGATTTAGCGCCGAAGTGCTCTGTTAACTCTTTGACATGGCTTAGCACCTTTTCTGCCAACTCTGAGCCATCGAGTGGCACCAGCATGTTTATTTTTTGGTAAGCAGCACTGGGCTCACAGGCCCTGATGAGCCAGATAGGGACCTTGGAAGCGTGCAGCACTTTCTCCGCCACGCTGCCGCTGACCCAACGACTGACACCTGAGCGCCCATGCGTTGCCATGATGATGACATCCATCTTATTTTCGGTGGCGTAGTCAACGATGTTATCGGCAACCTTGCCCAAGACGACCTTGCCTTGTGCTGCATCTTTGTATTTGAGATTAGCTATCAGTTCTTTAAGGTAATCATGGGCAGCTGCTCTAGCTTCTGATTCGATGCGTGACTTGAATTCAGGCTTGGTCAGAGGCACATCCAACGGCTGGATGGCATAAAGAAACGTTACTGCCACTTTGTTGCCGGCTGCTATAGCCTCTACATGAGGCAATACACACTCTGCCAGCTTCGAGCCGTCCAGAGGAACTAAAATCTTGTTATACATACATCCCCCCTTGAGGTTTTCCCGACTATACTGATGATACGTGTCATAACCTGTGATTGTCAAGGCTTGGTAGTGGTCTAGTTTGAATTATCAAGTAAACTAATTATTTCTCCCAGACTCCAAACATGATCTGCCACACCAGCAGCCATTGCTGGAGTTTCACCTAGTGTCTTATGAACTCTAGCAAAGTTATAGTTCATATAATGCAATGCTACGGCATACTTGAGATTGTCTATCTTCTTTGAGAAGCCATTAGTTAGCCTTGTGAACCGCCTCATATTCATCCTCATGGTTAGATTCTGTCTCTCAACATAGCTAGTAGATATTTGGGTTTCATCGGGATCGCCCTTAATGGTGCGCTTTTCAATGCCATTGCATTTAGCTGGGCTATAGCGTTTCTCGATCTGAGGTTCATTCCCATATAGTTTGACTAGGGTTGCGTAATCAATATCATTGCCAAATACATCATCCACCACGTCAAGATAAGCTCTATGACCATCTGTGGTGAGCTGAACTCTATTCACTAGTCTACGCTTTAGATCACTCATAAACTGATGTGCATAATAAGCACTTCTTTGTCCTACAAGCCAACAAGGTACAAGCTTAGTATCAGCATCAATAGCAACCCATGTCCATACGTCACCATATCCGAATTTACCTCGTTTATTATCGGGCAGATTATCCTGTTTGGCATAGCAGAATGACCATATTTCATCACACTGGATACGCCTACTCTGTAGATTTCTTAGATTCTTGTACTGATACTTGTAGCAAGCCATACCAATATCAACAAGTAGCTTTGTTACTGTCATTCTAGCTACGCCTGTCAT